>CANPVE010000006.1 GCA_947581635.1 uncultured Clostridia bacterium
TTTGGGTTCGCCTGAGTTCTGCTTTAATCTGGGTGTGTTTTGCCCGCTCAGCCTACGGCTTCGCTTGTGAGGCTCTGCCTCACTCTCCGTCTTTGGGTTCGCCTGAGTTCTGCTTTAATCTGGGTGTGTTTTGCCCGCTCAGCCTGCGGCTTCGCTTGTGAGGCTCTGCCTCACTCTCCGCCATGGGCTCTGCCCCTGGACCCCGCAAGGAGGAATCATCCCCCTTGACTCCCATGTAGCTCCGCTCGCTTGACTAATTTCCCTTTGAATTTTCTCTCTCAATTAATTTAAGCTTTACTTTTTTTAGATTACGCATTATCTGGGCCGTTTCCAGTGAGGCGGGACAGACCGCGCTGCAAGCGCCGCAGCCCGAGCAGTATTCCGCTCCGAATTGTGAGGCCTCGTCTATTTCTCCGCGCTCATAGTGCCGCATAGCTTCATATACCGGCAGGTCCATCGGGCAGACAGTGACGCATTTTCCGCATCGAGTGCAAGATGTCTTGTCCGGCCTGCTCAGCGAATTCATCACGGTTATTGCGCGAGTGCCTGCAACTATCGGCGTTTGAAGGTCGCTCACTGTGTTTCCAGTCATTGTGTCCCCGAATATCACATAATTCGGCACTTTATTCACGCCAACAAATCTCAGCACGTCCTCTATTGGAGTGCCGTTTACCACCACCAGGTTGCCCGGGTGCTTCACGCAGTCGCCGGACACGGTGACTATTGAATTTGTCTGAGGTATACCCACTGAAAGCGCCTGTGCCGCGCTTCTCAGCGCCTGCACGCCTACCGGCAAAAAATTGCCTTTTGGATAATATTGGTGCTTGAATTTGGAGATGAGCGGGAACCCGCCGCGCATTTTTATCGGCTTAATGAATCCAAAGCTGTATTTTTCCGCGTCCATATGAATTTCATCACAATCGTATATGGCAAGCTTTGCGCTGCCGCCGTCCAGTGCTTTGAGCACCACGTTAATGCCATCGCTGACCTCCATTCCAAATTCGCTGACGGTTTTAAGTGCGCTGCTGACATATGGACTGTCGTCCAGAGCAATAGCGGCCACCTCCCGAATGTCGCGCTCCTTTGCCTGCAATATTTTTTCGGTGAGCGGTCGGTGATCAAATTCGTCAATAATTCCCGCCTGATGAATGGCGCGCAACACTCCGTCCTCAGTCATGGCGTTGAGGCTGTGCGGTGTGGTGGGCAGGGGCGGCACTGAGCTGTCGGGACGTATCACAACACAGAGCACCCGGCCCAGCATGGGGTGTTCCATGGTTTTTATACCCTGCACATACCCCGATACGGGCGACATTACCCATGACGGCCCTATTTGATTGGAATGAGGCTTGGTAGTGCGTGCCAAAAGTGAAAACCGCGCGCATCGATCTCCGTCACGCACTACAGGACGCATATTTCCGCCATAAGGGTCGTAAATCGGCACATATGCGTTGCCCCGCAGAGGCACGGAATTCAGCGGCGCCGAAAAGGCGGGTTCTTTATGCTGCTCCAGACCGACATATTTTCCCGTGTTAAAAATGCTTACGTTCATTTACCTATATTCACCTCTTGAATACCGCCTCAATCGGAGTTATTATTATTATATGTAATCTCTATACAATCTCTCTTACGGAGGTATTTTTTAATTATGAGAATAAAGCTTATCGAGCGCGGCGTTGCCGAGGTCGTGCTCAGCCGTTTTGAGCTTTCCGCCTGCGGTGTGGAGTCGGAGGGCGTGTCGCCAAAATCTTCTCAAGGCAGACAGTTGTTGTATTGGATATTTGACGCGTTGGAGGGGCTTTGCGGTCTGAGCCGCGGCGGAAATTTCACTTTTGTGGAATGCCGCCCATACATAAACGGCGGATGCAGATTGTCTGTGGGCTATACCGATCAGCCGAGCGGACGCCTGTATGCCTTCGACTGCGTCGACGATATGCTTGACGCCATGAATAATATGCAATGTATACATCATAATGAGTATTTTAACACAGAAAACATGAATATTTATCAGATAGGTGATAAATTTTTTATGTTTTTTTCGCAAATTCCGCAAGAGGGAAAGTTATCGCAGCATGATCTCGCAATATTAAACGAATACACCGCCAGTATCTGATGTATTTTCACGCAAAAAAACCGCCGTACGACTCCAAACAAACGGCGGTTTTTTACTTTTTATCCCAACACTTACTTCAACATCACGTCAACATAGAGCGGTGCGTGATCCGACAATTTGCCGTAGAAATTCGGCGTCACATAATCATAGGTAAGAATCTCGGATTCTTTTAGATTTTTGGAGGCTATATGGTCTATAGACTTGCTGTACCCGCTGCCGCTGACCTTGTAGCTGAATGATTTACCGTTGCACACATACTTTCCGCATGAATTATCGGAGTACTTAGTGGCGGTGGCATAACAGTCGGAATAACCCATAGTGGCCAAAGTCTTATATTCCTTGGAGGACGATGTGCAATTGAAGTCACCCATAATAAAGCAGGGGCAATCGTACTTTGCTATCAGTTCATCTGCCTTATTACATATTTCGGCTATCTGCTTTTCTCTGTAGTACGAGCTCTTTGGATAGCTTTTGTCGCTCTGCCACCACAGGTGGGTCGAGAAAACCACAAAGCGATTGCCCGTCTTTTTCTCTTGAAAATATCCCCACGTATATGACTTGCTGTTTGAGTTGGAGGCGTATCTGAAAATATGAGAGCTGGAATCCAGCAGTTTCACTGTATCAGCGTTGTAGACTATCGGAGTGAAGTTCCTATAGGCGTTGCCAGTCACATAGCGGTCGGCAACCTTGTAGTGTCTGCCGCTCTCGTTTATCCTGTCCACCAGGTAATTTATAAAGTAATAGTTCATCTCCTGAAGGGCTATCACATCTGGGTCGTACGCCATATATACCTTGGCGATATTCTTAAGACGCGCATTGTTTGAGCAGTCCTCGCCCTGCTCTTTCCATGCCGCTGTGTTGCAGGGCTTATCCCAAATATTGCTGGTCATTATTCGCAGATTGGCGTCCTCGTACTTCTCAAAGAGACGGGTTCCGTAAATGCTTCCGCTCTTGTAGAAATCCTTTGGAACATTTCTATCTTTGGAGAAGTACTGATCTATCATATAATCTATGGCGTATTGTATTGCCCAATCCGACCCGCCCATGATATAGAGGTCTCCTCCATCCTGTCTTATCTCATAAGAGCATATGTCGGGAGATTGGCTGTAATACTCTGCGCTCACGGGATAAGGGGACTTTCCCACAACTATCTTGTGACTGAGACTTTCAGGATTGGTATATTTGTTCACGACCAGTTTCTCCCCCAGATTCTTGAGAAAATAGTCGTTGAGATATTCCACCGGACTCTGACTGTCGTAATAGGTATCGTCACTGTAATAAATGAGCGTGTATTGCTCAAGACTGTTGCCTGACACTTTGGCGTCCAAGTACTGTCCCTCGTGCATTTCTTCCTTTGGCTCGTTTATAAGGTAAAAATCTCCGCGAATCTCGCCGTCTTCGATGTATTGTGTTCGGATATAATCCAGAGCCTCTTCGGCGGAATCCAAAGAACCGCACACTATGGCTATCTCTTCGCTGCTGGAAGTGATGTAATAATCCTTGTATTTCAAACTGCGCCCTGAAAGAAGCTCTGAGGCCGTGCGGTAAAGCGACGCCGTGCGCTTGGCGAGAGCCTCCTCAACGGCTGTCTCGCCGTAGGGAAGAGCTGTCTTGATTACAGTGCCGACTTTGCCGATCATCTTGCTGAACGCGGCGTTTTGCGCGGACGCCCGTTTACTGCATATACTCTTGCTGTGGTTTGCTCCCGCATTGAGCGCGGGCGTTGCGGCGTTTAATATTTTGGCAAGGGTCTTATCCTCATCGGTCATCGCCCGGGCAGCCGCGTCCGCTCCGTAGGATTTGGCCTTGCTCATTAATGGGGCTGACAAATCAAGCACCTTGGCAAGAGCGTCATTTCTGGCGGCTTCATTTGCCTTTTGCATATATTCACGCGCGGAAACGAGGCTGTCATCGCAGTCCGAGGCGCTCACACCCATGCTGCGCGCCCTGATATACACCACATTTTCCTCTATTTCCTCGTTAATTACCAAATCAAAATACTTTTCGATTGATTGAAGTGAGCTTGTGTAATATTCATCCATATTTTTTAGAAGCTCATCTGAAATAACCATGCTCAGAACCGGATAATCTCTGTTGAGAAGCGCAACCTGATCGGTGGGTGAAACTTTATCCTGCACAATGCACTTGCCCAACAGATTCTTTTTAAACACTGAATAAAAGCCCACTGACATAACGACGCAGGCTACGGCCGCCAGTGCGGAAACCTTATACAAATTTTTATGAAGCAACTCCACACCTCCCGGATTAATCTGTTATCAGAGATACTACCGCTTATATTAAAGTATAACAGATTCAGCAAATTATTTCAACATACTATCGGACTTTTTTCATATTTTTTTACATTTTTATACTATGAATATCCGACCGTATAATCCGACAAATTCTGCGTGACGGTGTAGTGAGGGAGCGCATGGCCGCGCCGCCGTCATCAGTGATCGCCTGCTTTTGTTCATGTATATGACGGGATTGATATGTTATTAATTACAGTCAAAATATACGATAATCACGAATTGAAATTGCCGTACCGCTCATATAATTTAAGGCTTGAGAAAAATATGAAAAAAATCGGAGGTCGGTATTATGACTGTAAACAAGCTCCACAGGATTCTGCGCGGAGCGGCATTGGTGTTGGTGGGTGCGGCAATGATTCAAATGTCAGCGGCGGGCTGCTCTCACAAGCAGAACAAGGCGCGGGTTCCGGAAGAAGGGGAAAAAATAGTCTATAGCGATTTGAATTATGTGATGGTTCAGGGTACGGCGATACATAAGCCCTCAAAGAATCAGGGCATGGAATATGTTTTCATTCCGCTGACGTTCAAAAACGGGAGCGACAACAATATAATATTCAGCAGCTATGTGTGCATAAACGCATATGCAGTGCCGTCGGGCGAGAAGTGTTCGGCGGCCGACAAGGACGTTATCTCCTTCGGCAGAGATAATATCGGAAATTTCGGACTGTTCGACGGCATCATATACGGACATAAGGACACGCAGGGCTGGATCGCCTTTGAACTGCCACAGGGCAGCCAATCGGTACACATTGATTTTCAAACAGGGAATCGCGAGGGAGAAATGTTGTCATTTGACTGTAAATTGTAAATATTTTTAAACATAAATGAGAAAATAAATAAAATAATATTTATATACCCTTAAAAATTATTGAAATTTACAAATAGGTATGATATAATACTGAACAAGCGACGTGCGTTATTGTCAGCATAATATATATAAATTCAACAACGCGCGATCCGAATCCCAATATCGTCTTATTATTAAACTCAGATAATAAAAGAAGAAAAACGAAAAACCATCGAAGAGAGGTAGTTTAAATTGAAACAGCTTTCCAAATATCCCGCAGACAAGATAAAAAACATTGTCGTGACAGGTCACGGCAATTCGGGCAAAACCTCGCTCGTTGAGGCTATGCTGTATATATCCGGGGCGACTGACAGAATGGGAAAGACCGCCGACGGTACGGCGGTGTGCGACTTCGACCCCGAGGAAATCAAGCGCAAATGCTCGGTTTCTACGGCCATCGCGCCCGTGGAGTGGAAAAACGTCAAATTCAATATGATAGACGTTCCCGGTCTGTTTGACTTTGAGGGCGCGGTCGCGGAGGGATTCCGAGCTGCGGACTGCGCGCTTATCACCATTTCGGGCAAGTCGGGCGTTTCGGTGGGCGCCGAAAAGTCATACGCCCGCGCCAACAAAGCGGGTATGGCAAAGGTTATATTCGTCAACAAGCTAAATTCCGAAAGCGCCGACTTCTACAAGACCTTCGAGCAGCTTAAGACAGCGTTCGGCCCGACGGTCAGTCCGATTGTCGTGCCTCATATGAACGGACATCAGGTGGACTGCTATATTAATTTGCTGGAATACAAGGCGTATCGCTATAACGGCGCAAAGGCGGAGGAAGTTCCGATGCCCGACATGGGACACCGTCTCGACGGTCTGCGCACCGCCATAAGTGAAGCAATTGCGGAGACAGATGATGAGCTTATGGAGAAGTATTTCTCGGGCGAGGATTTCACCCCTGAGGAATACATTCTGGGCTTGACGCAGGGTGTGCGCTCCGGCTCTATTACCCCCGTGTATTGCGGCGCGACGGCTACGGGCGAGGGAATAGATCAGCTTATGAACGGCATGAGCTGGCTCGTGCCGTCGGCGGCGGATTGCGAGCCAGAGGTGGCCTCTGACGCCAACGGTTCGCCGGTTGAATTGACGGTGAGCGACGGTGCGCTTCCCGCCGCCGTAATATTCAAGACGGTCGCGGATCCGTTTGTGGGCAAGCTGTCCTACTTCAAGGTGGTAACAGGCAGGGTCACACCCGACAGTATGCTTATGAATATGCGAACAGGCAGCGTTGACAAGATAGGCAAATTGTATATGCTTTGCGGTAAGAAACAGATAGACGTGGACGGCATAGGCGCGGGTGACATCGGCGCCGTTGCCAAGCTGTCGGGTGCGGTAACTGGCGATACGCTGTGCGCTCCCGCGCGTCCCGTGATACTCGACGGGGTTGACTTCCCCGCGCCGTCGCTGTCAATGGCCGTGATTCCCGTCAACAAGGGCGACGAGGAAAAGATTGCGCAAGGTATGCAGAGGTTGGCGGAAGAAGATCCTTCCATGACATTTGGCACAGACCACGAAACAAATCAAATGATAGTTAGCGGTCAGGGCGAGCAGCACATTGACGTAATCATATCCAAGCTCAAGAATAAATTCGGCACAGACGCGAAGGTTGAGTCTCCGCGCATTGCATACCGCGAGACTATTCGCGGCAAGGTGGAAATTCAGGGCCGCTACAAGAAGCAATCGGGCGGTCACGGCCAGTATGGCGACGTTTGGATCCGTTTTGAGCCGTGTGACAGCGACGGTCTTGTGTTTGCCGAAGAAGTTGTCGGCGGCGCGGTTCCCAAGAATTTCTTCCCTGCGGTCGAAAAGGGTTTGCAGGACTGCATGAAGACAGGTTCGCTCGCTGGATACCCGATGGTAGGCGTCAAAGCCGTGCTTTATGACGGCTCTTATCACCCCGTGGATTCGTCCGAAATGTCGTTCAAGACGGCGGCGTCGCTCGCATTTAAGAACGGCATACCCAAGGCCAATCCAGTATTGCTTGAGCCTGTAGGCGAGCTTCACGCCTTTGTGCCGGGCGATAATATGGGCGACGTCATGGGCGAACTCAACAAGCGTCGCGGTAGAGTGCTGGGTATGGATTCGGCGGCGGACGGCTTGCAGGAGCTGATAGCCGAAGTCCCTGTGGGCGAGATGTCGGATTTCTCAACCTATATGCGCCAGACAACGCGCGGCAGGGGCAAATTCACATTTGAATTCAGACGCTATGAGGAAGCTCCCTACTCCGTATTGCAAGAGCTTACGAAAGAATAGCCAAAGTCAAGCGAAGAGCCGTACAATGGGAGCCCAGGGGGTCTGGACCTCCTGGCGGGGGCGCGGGGGCAGAGCCCTCGCAGACGGAGGTAAACAGTATAAGTACAGTATACTTGAACAACAAGGAAGCGAGGCCATCAAAGCGAATCCATCAGGGTTCGCAAGCAAAATGTGCCTGACTTTAACATTGCGGCAAGGCGCACACAAGGGTGTGGGGCGCAGCGATTGCAAAATGTACCCCAATCCACAACGTATTCCGGCGAATACAGAATAAAATTTAAAATTTAACAACCCCTCCCGACGCACCTGTTTCATGAGGTTGCATAGGGGGGAGTTTTTTTATTATTCACCTTCAATATATCCCAATTCGATGAGTATATCGTGTATTTCATTGGATTCCTCGGGAGAATGGGCGTAAACTACCGTGTCGTTCTCGTATAACGTGACGCTGTACACTCCGTCTTGGACTATGGCGAACATCTTGCCGCCGCCTGAAAGCTCGGTTTCATATGCGGCATATTCGTTTGGTTCCATGTCCTGCGCGATGTCATACTTAATGCTGTTGTAAACGCCGTCGGTGGTTTCGCCGTCCGAATATTCGTAAAATTCAAAAGCCGTGTCTCCCTTTATTCCCGAAACTACATTTCTAAGTTTATCTTCATTATAAAACCAATATGTGGTGGGTATGTTGGCGGTTTCAAAGCCACGCTGACTCAGAACCGTATTGACATAATGAAATTCGACAATTTGCGTATTATCCTTCGCAGGCGTTTGGGTATATTGACTGTTCGATATGCCCAACAAAGCCAGATGAAACATTATCAGAATAAATGTGAAAAATGTTACTATTATCGCGATGGCAATTATATTTTTAACGCTTAATTTCTTTTCCTTTGCCCGCTTTTCCTCAAGGGTACGGGAGGTGTTTTCATCAAGAGGATTGTTTTTGGCATAGATTCTGCCCATGGCGGCCAAAGCAATATTTGTGAACAGAAGCACAGTATTTCCGACAAAAACATACTTTATTTTATCCGCGCTTCCGGATATTGCGCAGTATTCGGCAAGCAGGAGCGCGGCAAGCCCCGGCAATGTGCTTATCAGATACCATCGGAATAATTTTTTTGTTTTTTCGGGGTTGGACGACCTTTCGACAAGATAGCCCAGTATCATTCGCCTGATTCTTTGGCGGCCGCTTTTACTTGAGCGTGAAAATGATTTGTGAGAAAAATATTCTTGTATTTCGTTGAATGTCACGCCCGAGATGTTAAGCGCCTCTTTAAAAATCCAAAATGATGAGCATAAATTTACAGGCAGCATAACAATTGAAAAAATAATACTTAAAACCGATTTGTCCATGTGTGTATCTCCGAAGATCATTTGGTTTTTCCGTAAAATTCAAAATACTTGCAGTAAAATTATTTTTTAAATGACAAAAGCCGACATTAAATCAATTAAGAAATGTCGGCTTTTTGACTTGTTTGATTAATGCCAATCTTCAATAAAACTGCGGGAAAAATTCTTCCCCAAAACATATGCGCGGTTTTTATGATTTTTAATTTTTAATTGAAGATTTAGCCCAATATCTCCTTGAGTATGGCAGTCACGGTCTGAGGGTCCGCCTTGCCGCGCAGGGCGCGCATGGACTGACCTATCAGATATTGCAGCGCCTTTTCCTTGCCCGATTTGTACTCGTCCACAGATTTTTGGTTTGCCGCCACAACTTCCTCAATTGCAGCCTTGACTGCGCCCGTGTCTGTTACGGTCTTGAGGTTGTTTTCTTCAACGTATTTCACGGGATCGCAGCCTTCCTCAAATACCGACTTGAATACCTTCTTCGCGGTGTTGCGGGTGATTTCATTCTTTTGCACCATGCCTATGAGCGCTCCGAGATACTTGTATTCAAAGCCCATCTCTTCCGGCTCCTTGCCGCTGTCGCTGAGCATACGCATAACTTCGCCCATAATCCAGTTGGCAATCTCCTTTGCCGGATACCCCGCCGCAAGATTTTCTTCAAACAGCGCGACGAGGTATTTTGAGCTTGTGATCTGGGCGGCGTCGTATTCCGAAAGCCCCAGTTCGCTTACGTATCTCTGCCGCTTTGCTTCGGGCAGTTCGGGGAGCGAATTTCTTGTGTTCTCTATAAACTCGTCGCTTATCTCTATCGGGATAAGATCAGGTTCGGGGAAGTATTTGTAATCCTGAGCGTCCTCCTTGGAGCGCATTGCGAACGAGGCGTCCTTGTTGTCGTCCCAGCGGCGTGTCTCCTGCTTTACAACTCCGCCCTCCTCAAGCACCTCAATCTGACGTTTGGATTCGCCGTTGATTGCACGGGCGATTGCCTTGAAGGAATTCATGTTCTTCATTTCGGTGCGCGTACCGAATTTATCCGAGCCTACCGGGCGCACCGAGAGGTTGATGTCCGCGCGCAGGGAGCCTTCCTGCATCTTGCAGTCGGATACGCCGATGAATTGCAGGATAGCTTTGAGTTTCTCCAGATAGCGAATGACTTCATTTGCCGAACGGAAATCCGGCTCGCTTACAATTTCTATCAGCGGGACGCCGCAGCGGTTGTAGTCCACCATGGTGGAATCGGTCCACGGATCGTGAACCAGCTTGCCCGCGTCCTCCTCCATGTGGATCTCGTGTATGCCGATGATCTTCTTTCCGCCGCCTTCGGCCTCGATCTCAATGCCGCCGTTGCGGCAGATGGGAAGGTAGAGCTGGCTTACCTGATAAGCCTTGGGAAGGTCGGGATAGAAGTAGTTCTTGCGGTCGAATTTGTTGTATTGTGTAATGGTGCAGTTCGTGGCCAATCCCGCCTTGACTGCGTAATTTACCACCTGACGGTTGAGCGAGGGCAGCACGCCTGGCATACCCGTGCAGACGGGGCAGCAGTGGGTGTTTGGATCGCCGCCGAATTCGGTGGTGCAGGAGCAGAATATCTTTGTCTTGGTGGCAAGCTCAACGTGAACCTCCAAGCCCATTACTGTTTCCCATGATGTAGTTTTAGCCATTGATCATTCAGCTCCTCTCTTATATTTCAGATGGCGTGCGCTTGTGCCAATCTGTTGTCTGCTGATATGCGTGCGCAGCGCCAAGAATTTTTGTCTCGCTGAAGTAATTGCCGATAAGGTGCATACCCACGGGCATTCCCTTGCTGTCGAAGCCGCAGGGAACGGAGGCTGCGGGAAGTCCGGCGAGATTTATCATAACGGTGTAGATATCACCGAGATACATCTTTAACGGGTCGGAGAGGTTTTCTCCGATTTTAAGCGCGGTGGTGGGGGCAACGGGTCCGAGAATCAGATCGTATTTTTCAAACGCCTTGTCGAACGCGCCTTTGATGAGCGCCTTTGCCTGCAATGCCTTGCGGTAGTACGCGTCGTAGTAACCCGAGGAGAGCACGAAGCAGCCCAGCATTATTCGGCGCTTAACCTCCATGCCGAAGCCCTCGCTGCGGCTTTTGGTGTACAGGTCGAGCAGGTCCTCGAAGTCCTCCGCGCGGTACCCGTATTTTATGCCGTCGTAACGGCTGAGGTTGCTGCTCGCCTCGGCGGCGGCTATGATGTAGTAGGTGGGGATAGCGTATTTCACTATAGGCATATCAAATTTTTCGACAGTCGCGCCCATAGCCTCAAGCTGCTTTGCCGCAGCCTCGATTGCTGCGGCGACGTCCTTGTCCAGACCTTCTCCGAAAAAGTCTGTGGGGATGCCGATTTTCATGCCGTTTACGTCGTAATTCAGCACGGAGTTTAAGTCAACGCCCTCAGTCTTGACACTGGTGTTGTCTTTTACGTCCTTCTTCATAATTTCGCTCAGAGCGGCGGCGCAGTCGGCGGCGCTGCGCGCGAGTGGTCCTATCTGATCGAGCGAGCTGGCATATGCCACAAGACCAAAGCGTGACACGGAGCCATAGGTGGGCTTGATGCCTGTGACGCCGCAGAAAGAAGCCGGCTGACGGATACTTCCGCCCGTGTCCGAGCCGAGAGCATAGAAACATTCGTTGGCAGCTACGGCGGCGGCCGAACCGCCTGACGAACCGCCCGGAACGCACTTTACATTCCATGGATTCTTTGTCGCTCCGAAGTAACTTGTTTCAGTGGTGGAACCCATGGCGAATTCGTCCATATTGAGCTTGCCAAGCGGCACCGCGCCCGCATTCATGATTTGTTCCACGGCGGTCGCGCTGTATGTGGGCTTGAAGCTCTTGAGCATAAGTGAGCCGCAGGAAGTCTGTATTCCCTTCTGGCACATATTGTCCTTAATTCCCATGGGAACGCCGGCGAGGGGGGAGGTCAATTCACCCGAGCTGATTTTCTTCTGGACTTCCTCGGCGCGTGCCAGTACATCGTCCTGCACGGTGACGAAACAGGAGAATTTTTCATCGTATTTGTCGATCTGCCCGAGTGAAAATTTTGCGGCTTCCACGGCGCTTATCTCGCCCTTTTTGATGGCCGCGCCCAATTCGAGGGCAGTCATGTCTTTTAAGTTCATTGTATTCAGTCCTTTCCATATTTCTCCGTCAATTGAAACAATCAATCGAACGAACGCGGCACGAGGAAATAATTGTCCTTCTGTGCTGGCGCATTTGCCAACACGTCCTCTGCGGGGATTGAAGGGGCGACCTCGTCCTCGCGCATTACGTTGGTAAGCGGCAGCGCGTGGCTCATAGGCTCAATGCCCTCCGTGTCAAGTTCGGAAAGTGTGTCGATATACTGTAATATCTCCTGCAAGTCGCTCTGAGCCTTGGCGCGGCTCTCTTCGGGCAGCTTGATTCTGCCCAGCGCTTCAAGATAAGTTACCAATTCGTCTGTGATAACCATTTTTTGTGTTATCTCCTCTCAATATTTTAATCTATTTTCTCCTGTGGCTCCTTTTGAGAAGCACGTCGGGATTGTTGGCATCACTGTGTACCGCTCTGCCTCACCCTCTGCCATGGGCGCTGACCTTGGACCCTGCCGGGAGGAATTATCCCCCCCTTGGCTCTCATGTAGTTCCGCTAGCTCGACTCTGGCTCTTAGGGAACCAATCTGAGCATATCTCTCGGAAACATCGAGGAATATCTGATATTGTCGTCGTTGAAGAGTCTCATCGTCAGTCTTTCCAGACCTATGCCAAGACCGCCGTGAGGCGGCATACCGTGCTTATGAATGTTGAGGTAAGTCGCAAAGTCCTCGGGATTCATCTTCTTCCTGATGATTTTCGCAACCTGCTCGTCGTAATCGTGAATTCTCTGGCCGCCCGTCGTAACTTCCAGCCCGCGGAAGAGAAGGTCGAAGCTCAGAGTGTAATTGGGATCCTCGGGGTCGTCCATTGCATAGAACGGGCGTTTCTTTGAGGGATAATGTGTGACGAACACGAAATCCGAGTTGTATTTCTCCTTGAAGTATCTGCCGATGAGCTGCTCCTCATCGGGGTCAAGGTCGTAGGGGTCTTTGATCTCCCTGCCGTATTCGGCTTGAATAAGCTCCTTGGCCTCCTTGAACTTAACGTGCGGAATGGTGTCGATAATCGGAATGTCCAGCTTCATAAGCGAAATTTCGCGCTGATACTTCTCGCGTATTCTGTCCATAACCAGCTTGAGCATACCCGTCTCTACAGCCATGATGTCCTCAAAGCTGTCAATGTAGCCCATTTCAAAATCCATGCTGATATATTCGTTGAGGTGGCGCGCGGTGTTGTGCTTCTCCGCGCGGAACACGGGCGCGACTTCATAAACGCGCTCGTAAACGCCTACCATAGCCTGTTTGTAAAATTGGGGACTTTGTGCCAGGACCGCCTTCTTGCCGAAGTATTCCATCTTGAATACGTTGGCGCCGCCCTCGGCCGCCTTCGCGTTGATTTTGGGCGTGTGAATCTCGACGAAGCCCTGACTGTCGAGATAATCGCGAAATCCCTTGACTATATCGGATTGAATTCTGAATCGCGTGCGATAGTTGCCGTTGCGCAGGGTGATGTTTCTCAGCGGAATTTCGTTTTCCAAAGCGGCGGTTATCTTGTGCTTGTTGATGCAGATTGGCATTGCTGCGGCGGGCTTGGAGAGCACTTTGCCCTTCTTTACGACTACCTCGTATCCGCCAGGAGCACGCTTTTCCTCGCGCACCGTGCCTGTGACTTCAACGCAGGCTTCTTCGCATATTGATTCGCCGCCGAAGTCGCACGAGCTTTCCACCGTACACTGGCATATGCCGTCGGGCAGGCGGAGTACCACGAATGAAAATTCGCCCATGTCGCGGATATTGTGAATTCCGCCGTGAATTGTTATCTCACCGCCGTTGGCAGCGGCAACGTCCTTGACGCTCAGCGGCTTTTTTACGTCTTTTGGATTAGTAAACTCCATAAAGCAACCGTCCTTTATATCTTTATTTGTATATGAATCGGGAACACCGTGCAATCGGCAGATGATAAACTGTCTGCCAATTAAAAAATCCTCCCAAAACACAACGGGAGGACGCTGATATTCCTATGCCTTTAAGCAGGGTGAAACGACAGCGCCTCCCGTTATGTTGTTATTATTATTGTACGCAAACGCGGTATAAATGCAATGTGAAAGATATACGGGACACGCGTAAACAGCGGCCGTACACATACGTTCACTCATAACAAGCGACACTTTTAATCACCTCGCCCAATCATATCTTTAAGTGAGATTATAGCATGATATATCGCCCTCCGTCAAGAGATTTTGCATATATTTTCCCATTTTTCTGAATTTTGGCGGGTAATGTAAATATTGTCGGAAGTGTTTGGTGGGATTACCGTCGATTTTTTGCGCGATTGTCTCACGTTGCCCATGTCGCGGAGATTACCGCTCAAGCTGATTTTCAAGGCACTCCACCGCATATCTCACGCAATCATCGCAGGAACAAAGCGGCTTGCCTGTTCCCACGCCTTTCAACTCGCCGCACGCAGTAGCGCCGGCTTTTTCTCGAAACGCACGAATTATCGCTTGTGCGTCGCGAATGGTCGGTCTGCCCTCGGTGTTGACCAGTCCGAGCACCATTTGGGCGCCGCACAGCGCTCCGCAGGTGGCCTCCATGCAGCCCATTCCCGCGCCGAAACCCGAGCCGAGCCGCTTTAATTCCGCTTCGGACAGTCCCAGTTTGTCGGCGTAGGCCAGCAGTACGGACTGACAGCAATTGTTGGCGTGTTTTAATTCAACCGCATTTTCTGCTCTGTTCATGTTACAAAGCACCTCCAAAGTCTATTGTTGTAATGATTTTGTGCGGGTATTTTTAGCCCCGCTCTTTTTTGCAGATCGGTACGGATTGCCCTGTTACTCAACATTTACACCGCAGCGATCGCAGAGCCGAAGCAGACCCCCTTTTTCCATATGAATCAGTGCAGTGATCCGCGCCCACCGGATTGATTTTCCACGCGCCGCAATCCTCGATGCATTTGGGGTCGGAGAGCGGCAGTCCGGATTTGATTTCATGAGGTGATTTATCCCGGACTGTCAATTTCAAACCAATCGTGGCAGTTTTTGCCATAATGCTTGTGCTTTTTGTCTCTCTCACTCGCGGCGATCGTAAACATACTCGGCGCCACCAACTTCAGCCTTATGGCTGTATGAACATGATAATTAGGATTTTCAATATTATGCTGCCGATTTGAGGGTCAATCCATAATTGCTTTATAGGCGTTTATTTTTGTCAAATTATGTTATAAGGTATGCATCATATTCAGAGATATGGGGTAGTGTGAGGATCATTTGTCGAGGGTTTTGTTCATGCTCCCCATTTGATAGCCGCCGAGGTCCAAGGTGACGTAGAGAAACCCCTGTTCATGGAGATATTGATTGAGATGCTGTGCTATCTGGGGTTGGATAATTTTTTCAAACTCGGACGGGTCGATCTCAATTCGCGCGATATTGCCATGGATACGCACCCGCACCTGATGGAATCCGAGGTCAAGCAGCCTCTGTTCCGCACGGTCTACCATGGATAGCTTTTCTTCGGTTATGGTTTCTCCGTAAACAAACCGTGACGACAGGCAGGCAAACGACTGCTTATCCCATGTGGAAAGTCCCATTTCCTTTGAAAGCAGGCGGATTTCCGCTTTTGTCAACTCCGCCTCCCGCAGAGGGCTTTTTATCTGGAGTTCTTCCACGGCGACCAGTCCGGGGCGGTAATCGCCGTTGTCGTCCATGTTGGAACCTTCGGCGACATACGGAATTCCGCGCTGCTCAGCAATGCGAAGGATTTTGCCAAACAATTCGCGCTTGCAGAGGTAGCATCGGTTTTTTGGATTTTGTCTGAAGCCTTTGATTGCAAGCTCGTCCGATTCCACGATGATATGCTCGATTCCCTCCGATTGGCAGAAATTTTTCGCCTCGTTGAATTCTCTCATCGGAAAGGAGCATGAGCGGGCGGTCACGGCCACCGCTTTTTGGCCCAAGATATCATGTGCTACCTTTAAGAGAAAGGTTGAGTCAACGCCTGATGAAAAAGCGATTATGACGCTGCCAAGCTCCAACAGATAAGATTCCAAGCGCCGTTTTTTTTCATGTAACTCGTCCATATGTCAACTCCCTTTTAACTTTGATCTTATTTTTAATTTTAAATTACGACATTTCAATTTATGATTCCAAATCGACAGCAAAGCCTCGATTTGCGCGCTGCTCGGGATAACAGCATTTACTTTTGGCTACTGAAAAAATGTGAGAAGTTTGGCGAAAATAATCATTTGACAGGTGTTCGCCTTGGCTTTGATTTAGTTATGGTGCGTTTTGCCCGCTCAGCCAGCGGCTTTGCTCGTGAGGCGCTGCCTCACTCTTCGCTTTTGAGTTTGCCCATTCTTTGTTCGCCTTGGCTCTGGTTTAGTTATGGCGCGTTTTGCCCGCTCAGCCAGCGGCTTCGCTCGTGAGGCGCTGCCTCACCCTCCGCCATGGGCGCTGCCCCTGGACCCCGCAAGGAGGAATTATCCCCCTTGACTCCCATGTAGCTCCGCTTGCTTGACTTTGGCTCTTGAAAATTTATTTGCGTGATGTGCAGCCCTCGAGGAGCTTTCTTACTTCATCAATGCTGATATTCTTTTCTGCGGCAATGCGTGAAAGATCGTCATACTCGTATTTTGTTCGGGTCACGCCGTATCCATAGGATATCTTTCGGCGAATCTCTCCATAAGGCGTCTGTAACGTCTCTGTCTCACGCTCCAAAACATACCGACGGGTTAGATACTCGCGAATGCCGATAGTGGTTGTGTATTTGAACAGCAGACAAATTATCTTTTCCCTGTCCTGCTCTGTGCATATGACGCGGATCAATATGCCGGGGCGCGATTTTTTCATGCCGATAGGCACAGTGTAGACCTCGCGGGCGCCGCCTTCAAACAGACGATCCATCGCGAAGCTGATGTCCTCCGCCGTCATGTCGTCGACATTGCAGGAAAGCTCAAGCATGGTATCCGTCTCGTCCGCCGTTTCACCGAGTATGGCGCGCACGCAGTTAACCCTTTGAAAATCCTTTGCGCCCATTCCGTAACTGACAGCCTGCGGCCTCATAACGGGCATGGCCCCGAAACGAGAGGCAAAGTGTTTCAGCAGAGCCGCACCTGTGGGTGTACAAAGCTCTCCCTCAATTTCACCTCCGTAAATTGGCACGTTCTCGAGAATATATGCTGTGGCGGGCGCAGGCACAGGCAGAATACCGTGTGCGCACTTCACATGACCGTAGCCCACATGAACGGGAGACACGACCGTTTCGTCGGGTGAAAGTTCGTTCATCAGCATACACACGGCCGTAATGTCTGCGATTGCGTCCATTGTGCCGACCTCATGGAAATGAATCTCTGTTACCGGCACTCCGTGAGCGCGGCTTTCGGCTTGCGCTATCAGATTGTAAACGTCAATAACGTCGCTCTTAACTTTTTCGGACAGATCTAAATGTGATATGATATGCTCAATATCATGCATTCCGCTGTGATGATGAGTATGCTCGTGGTGATGTTCATGAATTTCATTACCTTCCTCTATGCCGTTCACCGTCACCGAAATATGCGTTCCTGTAATTCCGCACTTGACCGCGCGCTCTTTTTCTATCCGTACGCCCGGAATTGACAGGGCGTTAAACCTTCTGACAAATTCATCGGGGTCAGGCAGAAGTTCCATTAGAGCGGCGGTGAGCATATCGCCTGCGGCGCCCATGCCGCAATCTAAATACAATATTTTCATTTTTTCGTCTCCATATGGTTGATCATGCTCGCAAGATATCCTGCGCCAAAGCCGTTGTCTATATTTACTACGGAAACGCCGCTGGCGCAGGAATTAAGCATGGAAAGCAGGGCCGATAATCCGTTGAATGAGGCGCCGTATCCTACGCTGGTGGGGACTGCAATGACAGGGCAATCCGCAAGGCCGCCGATTACACTGGCGAGCGCGCCTTCCATGCCTGCGATTGCAATAATGACGCTGGCGCCCATGATGTCCTCCTTATGCGATAACAGTCTGTGCAGACCCGCGACGCCGACATCGTAAAGCCTCGTCACACGGTTTCCGAGAACCTCCGCCGTAATTGACGCTTCCTCCGCGACGGGGATATCGCTGGTTCCCCCCGTCGCCACCACTATGGTGCCGATTCCGTCAGGGACGGGTATCTGCCCCACAAGCCCTACTGAGGCGCTGTCGTAGTAAGTGACAGGGTGCTCGCGGTTGACCTTTTGGGCGGCTTCGGGGGAGAGGCGGGTGATCAGAACGCGCTCCTGACCGTTTTTTTCCATTGCGTCGATAATTCCGACGATCTGCTCCGGCGTCTTGCCCGCGCCGTAAATTACCTCGGGCGCCCCCTGCCTTATCCTGCGGTGAATATCCACCTTTGCAAATCCGATGTCTTCATATGGCTCGGTTTTTAATTTCAAAAGTGCTTCGTCCACCGAAAGCACGCCGCTTTGCACGGATTCCAAAATTTGTTTAGCTTCGCTTCTCATTTGTTTCCCCCCGAAGTGACAATGATATTCTCAGAGCGCCGCCAGTATTACCTGCGCGTGCGCGAAATAATGAATTTTGGTACTGAACTTCAATTAAAGAATACGGAAAATACGGCACTAAAGCCTGTGTGTATTAATTTTAGACGAAGATTTTTTAGTCGTATTTTTATTGGAGTTTTTATAGACAGGATTCCACAAAAACGGTTCCGCCGATTACGGCAGAACCGCTTTGTTTTCCGAGTTAATTTTTCTTCTTTAATAGAACCTCTTTTAAAACGCCTCTGGGATCTTTTACCAGAACAATGATAAGCCAGATAACCAGACCAAGCGCAACTGCCGACAATCCGAGATAGAAGTCGTTGAGCATATCTGATGGCGTGGGATTAAAGTACTCGGCGCCAATATCTGCGTATTCAAATATTGCGTCAACAAGCCACATCAGAGATGCACCCCAATATATCCAGCAGAGTATGCCAATGTTCATCTCGCTCTTTGGGACATTTTTGTACCAGATAACTGTGCAGATTACAGCCGCGAATACCGTGATAAGCAGCGTCATTGCTCTGCTACCTGGCTCTTGACGGGCTGTGCTTTCACCGCTCTGTTTTCAATTGCGGATGAAACGGCAACCATTCCCAGCCACACGCACGTCACAAGAGCCGACATTGCCACGCCTGTGGTTGCCATCTCATGCAGCATCTGAGCAGGCTCACCCGACGCTGTAAGGAACGGAAACCACGGCGTCACTTCGCCGTGCCATATATGCTCGAAAGCAAGCAGTGCGGAGCCGCCCCAGAGCAGGTTATTGAGCCATTTGATCTTTCTGGAAAAGGGAATTTTCTCTGCGGTTTCAACGCCTGCTCCATCAAACTGTACTTCAACCGTTTTGGGCGCGACCTCTTTGGCTTTAATTGCTTTTGCCGCGATGGTTGTGATGACTGCCTCGGCAGCCGGAACAATAAAACATGACATTGTTTTTTCCTCCCGAAATATAGAATTTTATTTAAATAAAAAAGGCACACGCCGTCCCTTCTTGGGGAAAACGCATACCTTCATAGCACGCATACAAATGCCCGAAACAATTAAAAGCCCAAAAGCCGACCCATAAAATTGCGCACGGTTTTTCCGAGAAATTGCGGCGACAATTTTACTAAAGACCGACAACGAACACTTCTGTGTTTTCGGATTGGCTTCATGCCAATTCCGAAATTATTATACTCCGTCCTTGATTGCCTGTCAAGATGGTTGGCCGTAGATTCAGAAAATTAATTTTTTAATAACGGCATCAGCCAATGTAAAAGCTTGGCGCGTTTTGCCCGCTCAGCCTGCGGCTTTGCTTGTGAGGCGTTGTCTCACACCCCGCCATGGGTGCTGCCTCTGGAACCTGCAAGAAGGAATTATCCCCCCTTGACTCCCGTGTAGCTTCACCCGCTTGACTTGAGTTTTTCAAAATTGATTTCCATGTCAGTTGATTTGTAACCTTCTTATTTCATCTGCGGCATTTTGAATGAGTGTATTCATGTTAAAATCGTGGATACCGACGATCACATTATCGCAGTGGTTGAATGGAATGAGTATGCGTTTAGCGCTGCTTTGAGCTACTGCAAGCGCCATTCGCGGCGTTACCTCTCCCATCATTGAATCCGCTATTACAATTCCTATCGGGCCTACGATGATATCCGCCCTGCGACACCCTACTATAACGGAATTTTCACCCGTTGCAGCTTCGTCGGCCCCGGACTTCAGCATTGCTGCGGTTGCCGCCCCGTTTGTTCCCACCGCAATCAAGTGCGCGTCGGGTATATCCCGCTTTATCGCGGCGACAAGCTGTCTGCCTATGCCTCCGCCCTGCGCGTCAATCACTAATATAGTCATCGTGAAAGCTCCTCCTCACCGCACACGGTTTAATCCGCTGTCTACATGATTATATCACACGTTTGTAAAATTTTCTACAGTTTCGGATGCGTAAAAACAATATTAGAGCGTCAGTCAACATGACGCATAGACATATATCGTTGAGCGCCGCCGTAAAATGAATAGAACACACCGCTTCGGAAATACTAAATCCGAGGTGATAAAAATGGCCAAAAAAGGCATGAAACGCCCGGATGAAACGCATACCAAACCGCGAAACGACGAGGCTCCGGTTCCGGAGATTCAGGGAAAAGCAAAGCACAGCGCGGAGCGCACCGACCACGCAATGTCGGATACGCGGTCCCCGGGTGAAAAGATGTTTGATTCAAAACCGGTTGATCCGCGTTACGCTGACTTCCAAGGCGATAAACCCATATCGGACGCCTATCCCGCCATTGACAACGATTTGGCGAGAGATAATCTTCAAAATGACATTTCCGACGCAGATTTACAAGATCTGTACTGATTTTAAATTATAGCAGGCTAATTAGGTAATCGGACAAAAGAAAATGGCGGGGAGCGCATAGCCGTGCTCGCCGCCGTTTCACTTTGTTCGTCTTTTTCGTCTCCACAAGGCATATGGATTTTTCTTGAATGACGTCGTATCTCGAGTCCGGCCGCCGTTAAAAAATGAATTTACGCGTCGCTGTCAGATGATTTGCGTTTCCTGCTGATGACAAATGAATACACAACCGGTATGATCATCGGAGCGAACAGCGCCGCAAAAAATACGATATGTGCTTTGAGAAACGCTGCGGCTATAACTATTATCCCGCCCGGAACCATCAGCCACCCGCCAAGGCGATGGGTTTTGCTCCATACAACCTCATCGGTGACAGTCCACGGCAGTCTTATGCCAAAGGTGGGATTCGGGCGGGTTTTTGGCAGGTAGTTGCCCAAGAGTATATATATAATTCCTATAATCAGACTGCAAACAATATCTATATCTGTTGTCATATCCAAGGCAAACATCACGGTGACACATTGCAGTACTATGGTTATCGTTGGAATTATCGCGCGCACTATCCACTTTACAGAACGGGGGAGTTTTTTCGATGAAGTTGTCCCCATTGAATTATCGGCAATGCAGCAAATAAGATGTAACACCGTCATAAGCATCGGGATGGCAAAGATAGCGATGTTTTTTGACGCGTAGTTGTCCGGTTGGTTGTTTATGTCAAAGTGTATGGGGATCAGCTCGGGAAGGCGGTTGTAGCATACCAGCCCGGGAATCACTCCCACCAGGCACAAAAGCGCCGTGATAACGTCAGCTTTAGTAAGTATTTTCCTTGAAGTTCTGTTTGGGTTCATTTGAGTTCTCCTCTCTTTTTGATGTGTTAGTTTCTGAATTGTCGCCGTGTGCTGCGTCTGTGAATTGATTGAACCACAGCACCATTTCCTCAAATACGGAAATATTCAGCGAGTAATAGATGAAATTTTTCTCTTTTGTCTCATAAATAAGTCCTGCCTTTTTCAATTGGCTCAAGTGGTATGAAACGGTGGCGCCAGTCATGTCGAATCGAGCGGAGATGTCGCCCGCCGCCATTCGCCCACCGCGCAGCATGAGCAGTATTTCGCGGCGTACCGGGTCGGCCAATGCCTTGAATGTCTCAGGAAATCCCATGGGTAAGTCTCCTTTGATTTTTATATTTTTCCTCTTCATGGTATTTAGAATTAATTCTAAATAGATTCTAACACAAAAAGAGCGCCCTGTCAAGGGCATTTAGAAATATTTCTAAATGCCCTTGACAAGGCGCCGTTTTGGGTTAGGAAATTATGAATGTTTTGTGTGGGATATGATAATTCTTACGATGATTAATTGACAACGGCGTTTTGATGGGTGTAAAATTAGCTGAGTGTATTTGCGTTGCACATGAACTTTTTATTTTTCATTTTCCCATTAACTGTATTTGCCTGAACGGTGGTGCATTTGAATTGAGTAAAGAAAGTAATAACAGCATCGAAGCAAGCGCGGATAAAAATAATATAGGCGAAAATATTGAGAATAACGCGGGTAGATCGTCGGGAGTTGACGGGCATATATCAAATGATGCCCCGTGCGGCGGTTCAAGCGACCTTCATATAGTTAATGCGTCGGGTATATCAGCTGCGTCAATCGGGACCAAGCTGGAGACTTTGCCGGAGGTGGAGTTGCTCACAGCCGAACTGATGGCTGAGAGAAGGGGTCTGTCCGTTCCCCCCGAGCAACTGAAAAAAGTGAAAAAAGATTGCAAACACCGGAGCGAAAAAGATTCACTGGATAATCGTGACGAAACGCAAGAGATTGAGCCTGAAAGTCCAGAGATGGAAATAACTGCAGAGCATGAGCACGGGAAAATCGACAAATCTCAATCCGCGTGCGGCGATCGAACCGAAGATAATACCAAGAACACACGCAAGTGGAAGATAATTCGCGCCGCGCTTTTAACAGCGGCGGTTGTGGTGTTGGGATTTATCGCGTTTGAGGCAGTGAGCTTGGCAAATATATTCAATTCGGTACATTATGTGAAAAACAGCGGCACTTTTGATCACACCGACGTTGTTGTGAGCCAATCGGCAATAGCCGAGTATGTGTCACATTCGGACGAAACCAAGAATATACTGCTGGTTGGATATGATGTGGACGAATACGGGGTGTCACGCTCGGACAGCATGATAATACTTACACTGGATCACGAGAATCAAAAAATCAAGATGACTTCGCTCATGCGGGATATGTATGTGAGTATTCCGAATCACGGCAGGCATAAGCTGAATGCCGCGTTTGTGTACGGAGGTCCGGAATTGCTGCTCCAAACCATATATTCAAATTTCGGGCTTCGCATAGACAATTACGTCTGCGTGGATTACGCCGCGTTTGTGGACGTGGTGGATTATATAGGCGGGGTACAAATGGACATAGAAGAAATCGAACTCGAGCAGTTCAACAAATATGTGAGGGGCGGCAGTAAAAATAAAATAGATGAAGCCGGCTCTTATGTTTTTAACGGTCAGCAGGCGCTTTCTTATTGCAGGATCCGAAAGGTTGGTTCCGACACGGCGCGCACCGCACGTCAGCGGGAGGTATTGAGCAAAATAATGAAGAGGTGCAGCGGAATGTCGCTGCTTAAGCTGGAAAAGCTGCTCAAGATAACCGCGCCTGCCGTCACGACCAATCTCACTCAGTCTGATATATTTAGATTTACCGCCGAAGGACTGAGTTCCATGGATTACGATATGCAGGGAATGAGGATTCCCGTTGACGGCGCCTGGCAGGATCTTAATTTAGACGGTATATGGTATGTGGACATAGATCTCAATGCCAACGCCCGCTATCTGCATGACTTCATTTACGGAGACAGCGAAACCTCCGATAGGCTGGCGGCGAACCTTATGGAGACTGACGCCGCCAACGAAGAGCGCGAAAAGGCGGATTTTGAGAAAAAGAAGGCGGACAAAACGCGTCGAGATTAAAGAAAAGCTCGGGCGAACACAGAATAAGTAATCTTTTCCAACTGGACTTTCCCCAATTTTTAAACAACGGTTGAATTTTTTATGTTTATGTGGTAAATTATAAATGTGTACTATTTTCCTATACAGAAAAAGAGGGACGCCGTTATGAAAAGAGTTAAGTATGTAAATGCGCACAAGGTAAAGATGCAGCCCGTGGAAGCACACGTTAAAAAAGTGGAGACGGTGGAGGCACACCCCAAAAGGACCACCAGTATCCGTACCGAGTTGAGCGACGGCTGTTATATGGTCACATATTACTATAGGCGCGGACCATATGGCGAGCTTTTGGCAGAGGACGTGGATTGCGCCACCCACTTTGAGCGCGCGGTATACGATCCGATGAATCATCTGCTGGGCAGTACAACAGGTGAACTGACGGACAAAATCAGATGGTGACGTCATGGGGATTGGCCAAAGGTGCTCGATGAGCTTTGCCCAAAACCCCGGTAGTGGCTCTGCTCCCACGCTTCGCCTTGTTGATGTGCATTGAAACAAAAGGCAGAAAATCCGTCGCGCGTATCCCATATTAGGGACACGCGCGACGGATTTGCCATATTTGAATTGGTAAATTAATCTTCACGGTGGGGAATGGGTGAGAAAAGCTCGTTGTAGGTAGGCTCCTTGTCCACAGGAAGCGGCTTGATGAAGCTGCACCCCTTCTTTTCATATCCCATTTTTTCATAGAATGAGTGGATATCCGAACGCTTCAGTCCGCTGGTTATGGCTATGCTGTTCGCTCCTGTCTCCAGCGCGTAGTCCTCCACCTTGCCTATAAGCTGAGTGCCGATGCTGCTGTTGAAATATTCGCGCTTGACCGCGAGGGCAATCACCCTGATATACTCGCCGTCCATCTCAAACGCAAGTCCGCGCATCACGCCCGCAAAGCCGACGATGCTTCCCCCAAGATCCGCCACAAACGTAGCATAGTTGGAATCGTGGTATATACGCATTATGCGGTCGTATATGTCGGACGAAACATCATTGCAGCCCAATTCGTTCTTTACCAGTGATACCACTGCGAGAAAATCCTTTAGTTCCAGTTCTCTTATGTCCAAGCCCATATTTTTACACATTCCTTTTTGCGCTAATTTCACGTCAGATACTATCTGCCAAAGACGTACAGCCGCGCCAGTCCGAACATTTCGCGGAACCAGTAGCCTATTACCAGATATGGACGCGTCTCGCAGCAGGCCGAGTATATGTTTTCAAAGCCCGACTTCTCAGCCCAGATTCTCGCCCGCAGTTCATGAAAACGGTCGGTGACTATGACTATATTTTTTGAAAGACCGTTTAGCTCAACTGCGTTTTTGGTGTAGAGAAGGTTTTCCTCGGTGCTTCCAGACACTTCCTCCATGATTATTCTGGAAGGCGATATTCCCTTGTCGGTGAGGTATTTTTTCATTACATACGCTTCACTGTACTGTTCGTCTTTGCCCCGGCCTCCCGATACCACACACATTATGTCGGAGTTATCCTCAAGCACGCGGTATGCCTTATCCAATCGATCACTCAACATCCAGCTCGGGCGATCCCCGTCGGCCTTGCAGCCCAGTACAACCAATGTGTAATTTGGGCAGTCGTCGGGTACGGTGGTCATGGAGGCCTTGAGCATTATGCCCGAAACAACACTGAACGCAACCAGCCCCACTGAGAACACCAGCCCGGCCGCCACGCATATAATGTCGGTTCTCAGACTGCGGTTTTCCTCGACAATGTGCCACAGGAGAGCCGCCAGAAACACGCACAGCATTATAAGCGACGAGACGATCACACCTATGCTGCATATTCCAAAAAATATTGGAACCGCGCACCATACAAACAGCGCCCCGAATGCCGTTATCAATATTCTACGGGGCCACGAAATGTCGCGCCACGGCTGCAAAGACAACTTTATTTTTTTCTCGCCGCGGATTTTGCCGCCGTCGGGCTTGCGGCTGTCGGAATTATCCCTCAATTCAATGTCGATACGTCCGCGACCGACTTTCAGTTCAGCAGCTTTTTTTTCGCCGCCGCTTTTCACTTTCTGCATTATATCTTCCCCTCACACAAAATCATGCGTTATCTTCTACCATATGTACATCAAGCTGGTTGAACGGAATTTCTATGCCCGCTTTGTTTAGCTCGGCAAGAATATTTTCGTTTATCTCATAATGTGACGTGTTGAAAATCTTTGTGCTTACCCATACTTTTATATCGAATGTGATGGCACTGTCGTCAAACGAGGCAATGCCGACCACAGGTTCATTCTCAAAGTTGACCGAGCTGCTGTTTTTGAGCGCGGTCATTATCGCTTTTTTTACCACCAATATATCCGAGCCGTATGCCACACCAATCTTCAAATCCAGACGTCGGATATCCTTGGCGGTGTAGTTTACCACCATATCGCTTGTTATAACCGAATTTGGAATGACAATGCGCTTGTTGTCAGACGTAGCAAGCGTTGTGAACATAAGCTCGATTCGTTTGACAGTGCCGCTGTGCTCGCTTATTTCTATGAAGTCGCCCACCTTAAAAGTGTGGCTGAACAGGATTATTACGCCGCTCGCAAAATTGGAAAGACTGTCCTTGAGAGCCAAAGCCACGGTTACGCCCGCAGTACCTATCGCGGCAACCAGCGTTGTAACATTCATGCCGAGGGTGGAAAGCGCCGACACTATCACTATTACCTTAATAATGACCTTTACGCACGAGTGGAGAAATGTGCTTATACCCTTGTCAACCTTGGCGCGTTCCATTGTACGCACCATGAGATTGGCTATAGCGCCCGACAGCCACCAGCCCACCGCAAATACCAGCAGCGCGCCGATTAATCTGGGGAGCCTGGCTATAAACCAACCCAAAAGTGCGTCGATGTCGACCAGCTTTCCAAAAATGCTTGAAAAGATCCTGTCGAAAAACTTTGTAACTTCTGCCATAAACAAAAGCCCCTCTTTCTTCAATAATATTCTAAATAAAATTATAACATCAAATACGCTTATATGATAGTGAAAATATATTAAAAAGCTATTTTTTAGAAAATTTTTAAGAAAGAGAGAACCTGTAACAATCTGTTTAATACTGAACTTTAATACAAATATCGCAAAAAATCTTTACTCAAAATTCTCGATAGCAATATGCGCAGGTTTTCGTGTCCCATTTTCACGCATTTTTTAATCGAGGTTTAATACAAAACCCGCGCCATTACGATCTCTTAGGGTTGTCCGTGATACAGAGCATATAGTCCACGGATACTCCATACAGTTCGGACAGCTTTATCCAGCACCTGTTTGGCAGGTGGTTGGCGTCCTTTTCGTACTCGATGTAGTCTGCCTCGGTTACACCTATGAAGTCTGCGACCTCGCCTAAGGTCATGTTGTTTTGTTTGCGCAAATCTTGGATTCTCTTTGTGTAATCCATATGAAACACCTCTCATAAAATAATATGCAAGATATTTATCTTACACTATTATAATACCACATATTTTTGTTTATGTCTATTAGTAATTTAAACATTCATAAAATAACAAAAAGACGCCGCGATCTTCCACTTTCTTCGCTGAAAATCGCGGCGTTAATATTTTATTTGCAAATCGAATCCGCCATACGGTGCGCAGACTCATTGATTTGTGATATAAGCCTTTCCAAGTTCCCCGCCCATTCAATCCGCACGTTCTTGGCACGGCGAACGGAGCGTGGTATTGAGAATTTTTATATCATTCTTGTGCGTTTATGCTGAATGTCTAAATACGGCAGGGTAAATTAGTTCTCGCCGCCGTAAACCTTGTTGAGGTTTACCAGGTGCTCGTACTTCTCCGCAGCGTACTTCTCCGCCTTGTCAAAGAGCTGATCTGCTCTCTCGGGGAATGAACGCTTGAGTGCGTTGTAACGAACTTCGCCCATGATGAAATCGCGGTAGCTCTCTGTGGGAGCCTTGCTGTCAAGGGTGAAAGGATTCTTGCCCTCGTCCGCCAGAGCGGGATTGAAGCGGAACATATGCCAGTAGCCGGCCGCTACCGCTTTCTTTTCTTCCGTCATGGATATGCCCATGCCGCCCTTGATACCGTGGTTGATGCAGGGAGCGTAGCAGATGAGCAGGGACGGACCGTTATAAGCCTCAGCCTCACGGAATGCCTTGAGAGTCTGGTTGTAGTCGGCGCCCATAGCGCACTGCGCTACGTAGATATAGCCGTAACTCATCGCGATCTGAGCCAGATCCTTCTTCTTTGTGGTCTTGCCTGCCGCCGCGAACTGTGCCACGGAACCTACAGGTGTAGCCTTTGATGCCTGACCTCCGGTGTTGGAATAAACTTCCGTGTCAAACACGAGTACGTTGACGTTCTGACCCGAAGCGAGAACATGATCCAATCCGCCGAAGCCGATGTCGTATGCCCAGCCGTCGCCGCCGAATATCCACATGGACTTTTTGGCGAGGTAATCCTTGTCGGCGAGAATCTTCTTGACGGTATCGCCGCATTCACCACAGGCATTGAGAGCTTCAAGCTCCTCAATGAGCTTGTCTGTGGCCGCTCTGTTTGCGGAAGAGCTGTCAAATGTCGCCAGATAATCCTTTGCGGCGGCTTTGACAGATTCGGGAGCGTTTGAACAGTTGGCGACTGTCTCCACATATCCCGCAAGTCTGTCGCGGATGGCCTTCTGAGCCAGATTCATACCGAGACCGAACTCAGCGTTGTCCTCAAAGAGGGAGTTGCCCCATGCGGGACCGTGTCCCTTCTTGTTGACCGTGTAAGGAGTGGAGGGAGCCGAGCCGCCCCAAATGGAGGAACAACCCGTGGCGTTGGCGATGTATGCCCTGTCGCCGAAGAGCTGTGTCATCAGCTTTGCATAAGGAGTTTCGCCGCAGCCCGCGCAGGCGCCCGAGAACTCGAGCAACGGCTGCTTGAACTGGCTGCCCTTTACCGTTGCGTCGCTGAACTTGGCGGCAACTTCGGGCTTCTCGTCGAGCTTGAGACCGTAATTGAACACATCCTGCTCTTTGAGCTGTGTAGCGATTGGCTTCATTGTGAGAGCCTTCTCGCCCTTCTTGCCGGGGCAGACCGTGACGCAGCTTCCGCAGCCTGTGCAGTCGAGGGTAGATATTGTCATTGCAAAATTCATGCCGGGCAGACCTGTCATCGCAACTGCTTTTGTACCCTCGGGAGCCGCCGCAAGTTCAGCCTCTGTCATTGCGACAGGACGGATAACGGCGTGCGGACAGACCATAGAGCAGAAGTTGCACTGAATGCAGTTTTCAAAGTGCCACTCGGGAACGTCAACCGCGATACCGCGCTTCTCAAATGCGGCAGTGCCCTGAGGCAGAGTGCCGTCGGCGGTTTCGAGGAAGGTGGAAACAGGCAGGCTGTCGCCCTTCTGTGCGTTTGCGGGAATGAGAATATTGTTGACGAAGTTGACGAGGTCCTCTCTGTCGCCTGTGGCAACCTGAGTTTTGCTGTCGTCGGTGCAGTTTGCCCAATCCGCGGGAACTGCAACTTCAACGATGTTCTTGACGCCAGCGTCGATAGCGTCGTGGTTCATCTTAACGATTGCCTCGCCCTTCTTGCTGTAGGACTTGGTGGCAGCGTCTTTCATGAACTGAACAGCCTGATCGATCGGAATGATGTTTGAAAGCTTGAAGAACGCAGCCTGAAGCACGGTGTTGACGCGGCTGCCAAGGCCGATTTCCTTACCGATTTTGATAGCGTCGATGGTGTAGAACTTGATATTGTTCTCTGCTATGAACTTCTTGACCTTGCCCGGGAGGTGAGCGGAAAGCTCGTCGCCTGTCCAGGAGCAGTTGAGAAGGAATGTGCCGCCGGGAACGAGGTCCTCAACGATATCGTACTTATCAATGTACGATGGGTTGTGGCAGGCAACGAAGTCCGCCTTGTTTACGTAGTATGTGGACTTGATGGGGGAGGTGCCGAAGCGCAGATGGCTGATGGTTACGCCGCCCGACTTCTTGGAGTCGTATGCGAAATAGCCCTGCGCGTACATATCGGTGTGGTCGCCGATGATCTTGATGGAATTCTTGTTTGCACCGACTGTGCCGTCCGCGCCCAAGCCCCAGAACTTGCAGCACGTCGTTCCCGCAGGCGTGGTGTTGGGATTCTCCGTTATCTTGAGGGAGAGATTTGTAACGTCGTCCTCAATGCCGATGGTGAAGTGCTTCTTGCTGTCGGGAGCGTCGATGTTGCGGTAAACGGCGATGATCTGAGCCGGGGTTGTATCCTTGGAACCGAGACCGTAGCGGCCTGTGGTAACTCTGATGCCCGAGAACTTGCTGTCGGAGAGAGCTGCTACAACGTCAAGGTAGAGAGGTTCGCCTAGCGCGCCGGGTTCCTTGGTTCTGTCAAGGACGGAAATGCCCTTGACCGTGTCGGGAATGGCCGCCACAAGTCGCTCGGCGCTGAAGGGACGGTAGAGGTGAACCTTGACCAGACCCCACTTCTCGCCCGTCGCGTTCATGTAGTCGATGGTTTCCTCAATGGTGTCGCAGACCGAACCCATTGCGATGATTACCTTTTCGGCATCGGGCGCGCCATAGTAGTTGAAAGGCTTGTAGTTTGTGCCGATCTTTTCGTTCACCTTGTTCATGTACTCCTCGACAATGCCGGGAACAGCGTCATAGTAGCTGTTGCAGGCTTCGCGGGCCTGGAAGAAGATGTCGGGGTTCTGAGCGGATCCGCGAAGCACGGGATGCTCGGGATTGAGAGAGCGGCGGCGGAATGCGTCGACCGCGTCCCAGTCGAGCATATCGGCCAGATCGTCGTAATCCCATGTTTCAATTTTCTGGATTTCGTGAGATGTGCGGAAACCGTCGAAGAAGTGGAGGAAAGGTACACGACCCTTAATTGCCGCAAGGTGAGCTACCGCGCCGAGGTCCATACATTCCTGGGGGTTGTTGGAACACAGCATCGCATAGCCTGTCTGACGGCAGGCGTACACGTCAGAGTGATCGCCAAAAATGGAGAGCGCATGGAAAGCGAGCGAACGGGCGGATACATGAATTACGCTCGGAAGAAGTTCGCCGGCCATCTTGTACATATTCGGGATCATGAGCAACAGACCCTGGGAAGCGGTGTATGTGGTGGTGAGGGCGCCTGCCGCAAGCGAGCCGTGTACGGCGCCCGCCGCGCCGCCTTCGGACTGCATTTCGGTGACCTGAACTTCTCTGCCGAAGAGATTTTTCCTGCCGGCAGTGGCATACTTGTCTGTCTCGTCAGCCATTACGGAAGACGGGGTAATTGGGTAAATTGCGGCAACGTCGGTGAACGCGTAGGATACGTGAGCTACGGCGTTGTTGCCGTCCATGGTTTTCTTTTTTCTCGCCATGTTGATATTTTCCTCCTTGGAAATTTAAAAAATGTTGTTTCATTTCCGCGGCTGCCAAGGCATGGAATCGGGTACGGCGCAAGAGGGATAACGCCGCCCTGTTGACCCCGCCGCAGAGATTTTGATTGGGATGCAGATTTTCATTTGCGTCCCAATCCGTCGCCGTATATTCTAACACTTTTTTCCCGGTATGTAAAGTATGTAAAGCACAATTTTATAGAAAAATGCGAAAAATCTTCAAGACATTATCCGGTATCCGCGCGTTGCGTATGATTCAGCTTTTTCGCAATATGAGATATTGTAATGCGGATTTGATGAAATTCGGGGACAAAAGCGCGGCAAGACTAAGGGCGAACTTGGACTGACACGGCGCAGGTAACCTTTTGAACTAAACTTTTGCCGTTTTTAGGCTGCAAAAAATTAAATGCCGCCGCAATGAAAAATCCGCCCACTGCCTTGAAAATTGCACACCGTTGTGATAAAATATCTTCATAAGGACAGGGGGGAGAGATTTATTTGAAATTTAAATTCAGCCGCGGGTTTGCCGTATCTGCCGCGCTTACTGCGCTTTGGATGACGGTGATATTCCTGTTTTCGGCGCAGGACGGAAGCGATTCTTCCGGGCTGAGCGGACGTGTGCTTGCCTTTATATGCGGCCTTTTTAACTACACACCCTCCGCCGCAGTCGTGGACATGCTGTCGTTTTGCGTGCGCAAGGCCGCTCATATGACCGAATTCGGATTGCTCGGGGTGCTTTGGCTCAATACGCTGCGGCATGGCTTCGGCGATTTTGCTCACAGGTATCTGACCGCGTTCGTTATTTCCTCAATTTATGCGATGACGGACGAATTCCATCAACTTTTTATTGACGGGCGCGCGGGCAGGGTCACAGACTGGCTGATAGATAGCGCGGGGACGGCGATATGGCTGGCTGCCGCATGGCTCCTCACGGTAGCTACAGCGCGTATTAAAAGCAAAAAAGATAACAAACCGTAATTTATTCGATTAATGATTATCAATAAAATTCACCTGTATTTAAGATTAGGGAGTATAAAGTTGTCGATTATCCGTCCGCCGTGTTATATGTTACATGGTCGAGCGGGCGATAAGAACAATAAAAATATTTTGTAAAGAAAAGGATTGGTTGAAAATGGCGATTTTAGTAACAGGCGGCGCGGGCTTTATCGGTTCGCACACAAGCGTGGTGCTTCTGGAGGCGGGATATGACATTGTGATAGTCGATAATTTCTCCAATTCCAAGCCCGAAGCGCTCAACAGGATTAAGAAAATAACCGGCAAAGATTTTAAATTCTATGAGAATGACATTCTCGACGGCGGCGCAATGAACAGAATTTTTGAGGAGAACCGGATTGAAGCGGTCATTCACTTCGCGGGTTTAAAGGCGGTCGGCGAGTCGGTGGCCAAGCCTATCGAGTATTACCACAACAACATCACCGGGAGCCTTGTGCTGTTTGACGCCATGAGGAATCACGGTTGCAAGACAATCGTTTTCTCGTCTTCCGCGACGGTGTACGGCATGAACAACGAGCCGCCCTTCGTCGAGACAATGCCGCTCTCCACTACGAACCCCTACGGCTCAACCAAGCTGTTTATTGAGGACATTCTGCGCGACATATGCGTGTCGGACCCGGATTGGAGCGTTATGCTGCTCAGATATTTCAATCCCATCGGCGCTCACCCGTCGGGGCTTATCGGAGAAAGCCCGAACGATATTCCAAACAATCTGTTCCCATACATAGCGAGCGTGGTTGTGGGCCGCCTTGAAAAGCTGGGCGTGTTTGGAAACGACTATCCTACGGTTGACGGAACCGGAGTGCGCGACTACATTCACGTCATGGATTTGGCCGAAGGCCATGTCTGCGCTCTCAGATATGCCCTCGAGCACAAGGGCGCGGAGGCGGTCAACCTCGGCACCGGCAAGGGAACCAGCGTGCTTCAGGCGGTAGCAGCTTTCGAGGCGGGCAGCGGAATGCCTGTGCCTTATGTGATTAAGCCCCGCCGCCCCGGCGACATTGCGGAATGTTACGCCGACTGCACCAAGGCCCGCGAGCTGCTTGGCTGGGAGGCAAGGCGCGATATGGAGGAAATGTGCCGCGACGGTTGGAATTTTATTAAAAATAATCCCCAGGGTCTGTAATAAATTATGTGAGATATACATTATGTAATTAGCATACTATTAAAATAATTTCAGAGAAATTTTTACTTTGAATATACTGCCTTTTGGCAAAACTGCCGCCCGAGTTTGAAAATGTTTCGGATTTGGGCGGCTTTTTGTTTCGCGTTTTGATATTACTTCTCGATTTATATTGACAAAAAATTAATATCATGTCAACACTTACTTAAAATCATTTCGTAACGAATTTGTAATGCTTTTGTGATTTTTACAAAAATTATAAAAAAATGCTTGAAATTTTATAAAACCTGTGATATCATTTAGTCGAGGTTTTGGTGAAGAGAAAAGTTTATTTATTTTTTACATTCTTTTTACAATCGCCGGAACGAAGGTATTTATCATTCTCGGAATTTGCCGAATTTTTATAAGAGGGATTGGCAAATTTAAATTTTTTTGTTTGGAGGTAATTACCATGAAAAAAAGATTAGCTCTCATACTTGCTTCTGCAATGCTGGTTTCTTCAGCCGTATGCAGCCTTACTTCCTGTAACGGCGGCGGTGCGGGCGGAAGTAGCGCGAAGGGTCACGTTTACTACCTGAATTTCAAGCCCGAGCAGGATAAGGCTTGGCAGGATCTCGCGGCGGAGTACACCGAAGAGACAGGCGTTACAGTAGACGTTGAGACGGCGGCAGACGGTAAGTATGAGGAGACGTTGTCTGCGGCAATGGCAAGGTCCGATGCTCCCACGCTGTTCCAGGTCAACGGCCCTGTCGGTCTGGCAAACTGGAAGGATTATTGCTATGATCTGAGCGACGCGGCTGTAACCAAGGAACTTACAAACGATGCTTATGCCCTCAAAGCGGATGGCAAAACCTACGGCGTCGGCTATGTTACAGAGACATACGGAATTATAGTAAACAAAAAATTACTCAGCGACGCGGGTCACAGTCTCGATGAAATCAAAGACTTCGATTCCCTCAAGGCCGTCGCGGAGGATATCACTGCAAACAGCGCAAAGCTCGGCTTCTCTGCGTTTACAAACGCGAGCCTTAAGAGCGGCGACGACTGGAGAATGCAGACCCACCTTGCCAACCTTCCGATCTACTATGAGTACAAAGCGGACGGCATAAGCTCTACAGACGCTATCAAGGGTACCTATCTTGACAACTACAGAGCTATATTTGATCTCTATCTGAACAACTCCACTTGCGACCCCAAGATCGTCACCAGCAAGACTGTTGACGACGCCCGTGCCGAGTTTATCAGCGGTCAGGCGGTGTTCTATCAGAACGGTTCTTGGGAGTACGCAAGGGTCAGCGAGGCGCTGGGCGACGACAACCTTGCTATGATTCCGATTTACATTGGCGTTGAAGGCGAAGAAAATCAGGGTCTCTGCACAGGTACAGAGAACTACTGGACCGTAAACTGCAATGCAGCCGAAGAAGACATTCAGGCTACGCTCGATTTCCTCGAGTGGGTGGTAACGTCTGATAAAGGCACGGACGCACTTGCAAACAAGATGAATTTTGTAAGCCCGTTCAAGAAGGCTAAGGAGGCCACGAACCTCTTTGAGAAGATGTCTATCGATTACACATCTTCGGGCAAGACTGCCGTTTCATGGAACTTCGCAACAATGCCTTCCGAAGCATGGAAGACTGAACTTGGCTCCGCTCTTGCCGTGTATGCCGCTAACCCGACTGACGACACATGGGCAGGCGTCAAGGAAGCGTTCGTTGACAATTGGGCAGCTGAGGTTGCAAAGTCCAAAAAGTAATTGTTGACTGCTCCTGAGGCTGTTTTCGAGCCGGTTTTAACCGAAAAAATCTAAGAGAAGGGTGGACGGCATTTGCTTGCCCGTTCGCCCTTCTTTGAATTTAACCGGTATTTTTCCACTATTTAAGAGGGGTTGTTTTATGGAAAAAACGATGAAAAAAAATCCCCTGTATTTCTGTTTGTTCCTGCTTCCCACGCTGCTCGCCTTTATGATAGGATTCGTTATTCCGTTTGGAATGGGCATCTATCTGTCATTATGTGACTTCAACACCGTGAATGACGCGAAATTTGTAGGCGTGGAAAACTATATGCAGATATTTCAGGGCGACGATACTTTTGTACACTCATTTTGGTTCACCGCGTTGTTTGCCGTGATTTCGACTGTGGCCATCAACGTCATAGCCTTTATGGTCGCGGTGCTGCTCACCAAGAATTTTGGCGGCACCAACCTTTTCCGTACCGTGTTCTTTATGCCAAACCTGCTTGGCGGCGTCTTGCTGGGTACTATCTGGAAGGTGCTGCTCAACGGCGTGCTTGTCATGTTCAAGGAGACGCTCACAACAAAAGGCGTGTACGGATTTATTGGATTGCTTATACTTATAATATGGCAGCAGGTCGGCTATATGATGATCATTTACGTCGCGGGTCTCCAGGGCGTATCTGACGATCTGAAAGAAGCCGCGAGGATCGACGGCGCCAACAACAGGCAGATTCTCTTCAAGATTACCATTCCGCTTGTTATGCCCTCCATCAGTATGTGTACATTCCTTTCGATAACCAACGGCTTCAAGCTCTTCGATCAGAACTTGACATTGACCGGCGGTGAGCCTATGCACAATACTGAAATGCTGGCCCTCAACATCTACAACAGTTTCTACGACCGCATCGGCTGGAAGGGAGTGGGCCAGGCGAAGGCCGTGATCTTCTTCCTGCTTGTCGGCCTGATTGCAATTGTTCAGCTCAAACTTACTCAAAGCAAGGAGGCTGATTAATTTATGGAATCCACCAAAAAACTCAAAACGGCAGATGAAATAAAGATCAAGCGCAAAAAGAGCGACATTATCTTTACCATAGTGTTCTCGATTATATCGGTGTTTTGGGTATATCCTCTTATCATGGTGCTGATCAACTCCTTTAAGGAGAAAATGTACATCTCGCTCAATCCGTTCTCTCTGCCGGACGCCGAGAGTTCGGTAGGTCTTGCCAACTACGATCAGGCGGTCAATACGCAGATGAACTTCATGGCGGGTATGTGGAACAGCCTTGTCATCACTGTGCTTTCGGTATTTCTCATACTGCTCTGCACCTCGATGTGCGCTTACTACGTCACCAGAGTTAATACATGGTACACCAAAGTGTTTTATTATCTCTGTCTTTTCTCCATGATAGTTCCGTTCCAGATGATCATGTTCCCGCTGTCGAAGGTGACAGACGTTCTTCAACTCAACACCCCCTATGTCATTCCGATAGTTTACCTCGGATTTGGCGCGGGTACAGCTATGTTCATGTTCGGCAATTTCCTCAAATCTATTCCGCCCGATATAGAAGAGGCGGCCATGATAGACGGCTGTGATCCTATAAAGACATTCTTCCTGGTAGTCCTTCCCATCATGAAGCCCACGGTTATATCCGTCGGAATTCTTGAAACCATGTGGATATGGAACGACTACCTCCTGCCCTATCTTGTTCTCAAAACCAGACTGTACAAGACGGTTCCGATTGTCGTTCAGTATTTCCAGGGCGGCTATGGACGCGTTGAATGGGGCGCGATTATGGCGAGCATGGTTATCACCATTACGCCGATAGTTATCCTTTATCTGTTCCTCCAGAAGTACATCATCAAGGGCGTGCTCTCGGGTGCTGTAAAGGGATAAAAGCAGTAATTTTAAACCAAACAAACTTTAAACACACAAACATAGAATTTAACTTACACAAACTAAAGCGCTGCGTTCTTTTGTATTCTTGACAGAGGAGGGCGGCGCTTTTTTTGCCGCACACGTGACGATGGCATTAAAGAGCAGTTTGGGCGGATACAAAGCAAGTAGCCCTCTCCACCGAATTTTTGACTTTTTTCGATTGCGTTAAAGATAAATACCTCTGCCGTGACGCCGCAAAAAAAATTCCTTGTAATTTGCGGTCGGCTGTGATACAATACATATGCTGATGCTGAATTCACGAAGAGTACGCATTAATTTGAAGGAAAGAAAAGGTTTTGACAGTTATGAATATGAAAATCTTCAAAAAATCACTCGCGCTGTGTGCCGTGGCTCTGGCTGTTTGCATGATGTTCACATCGTGTTCAAGCACAAGGGAGGAGACCGGCGTAGCCTATGAGAAGAAGATGTCCATAAAGAGCGCCGGCGATCTCGAGGGCAAGGCGGTGGCGGTGCAGCTTCGCTCTGAGGCCGACGATTATGTGTCAAAAAACAAGCTTACCAACTACCCCAAGAGATACAGCGACCTTGAGAAAGCGGCACAGGATTTGGTTGATAAGAAGGTTGCCGCCATTGTCACCGATTCTGAGTACGCGGTCAAGCTTTGCGGTCAGTACGAGGGAATTGAGGTGGCTGACGGCAGCGTTGGAACCGTGGAATACAGATTTGCCGCGCTCAAGGAGGCTGACGGCGATAAGCTTGTTGGCGCGCTCAACAATGGGATTAGTGTCTTGAAGGGAGACGGCACGGGCGAGGACAAGATCCTGGCGCTGGCTTCTTCAGAGATAGAAAAAGGCGAGAATGTATCGGTTGCGCCCGAAGAAGGCAAGGAACTCAGCGGCACGGTGAAATTTGTAGTGGATCCCTGCTTCAAGCCATTTGTATACAAAAAAGATGGAGAAATAGTGGGCTTTTTCCCGTCGGTTGCCAAAACGCTGGTTTTTAATTACGGCGCCAATTGCGAGGTCAAGCAGGCCGAGCCGGGTGAGACGCTCGGCAATCTGAAAGGCGAAGAAAAGGCGTTTGCCGTAGTGAGCGGCGATGTTGACGTCGAGAAATACGCGGTCAGCGATGTTTTCTATACGTCAAAGCTCGTGATAGTGACACGTTCCCCCGAAAAATAAAAAATCGTCTGCACCTATGCCGCCGTTTTTTGTGGTATACCACAGTAATGCGGCGGTATTGGCGGCATTTTTTGCACCTTTTGCAGAAATTTATTAATTTCAAAAAATTACTTGACAAAGCGCGCCGTAAAGTGTATAATGTAACACGCTCCGATTATGCGGGTGTAGTTCAATGGTAGAACTCCAGCCTTCCAAGCTGGTCGCGTGGGTTCGATTCCCATCACCCGCTCCACAGACTGCTCTGGGGCAGTCTTTTATGATTAAAGGCGTCTGCGCCAGTAGCTCAGTTGGATAGAGCAACTGCCTTCTAAGCAGTAGGTCGGGGGTTCGAGCCCCTCCTGGCGCGCCATATGGTGGTATTAGCGCAGTTGGTTAGCGTGCCAGATTGTGGCTCTGGAGGTCATCGGTTCGACTCCGATATACCACCCCACAGACAGGCTCGGCGCGAATTGATCCGTCCGGTTTGTTCGCGCCGGTTCGTCTTTATTTTTGGGCGATATTCGATATTGGGGTGTCGCCAAGCGGTAAGGCAACGGATTTTGATTCCGTCATGTCGCTGGTTCGAATCCAGCCATCCCAGCCAGTGAATTTGCTGCGTGAGGGATAATTTTCCGTATTCCCGTATCACGCCGCAGATTCCAATATGATCCATTAGCTCAGTCGGTAGAGCACTTGACTTTTAATCAAGGTGTCCGGAGTTCGAATCTCCGATGGGTCACTGAGAGGGCAGCAAAGGCTGCTGATTGAATGGAGAACAGTGAATATTGCGCGATGCTTTTGAGAAGATCACAGTGTCGACGCATTATCCACTGTTCTTTGTTGTTTTTATTGCATTCTGTAAAAATTAGGGCAGGCGGCTTTGGAGGTTAGTCCAAAGCGTCTGCCCTGATTTTTTATTGCAAATGTGTCATATTTTCGGAGGAATTACGTCTTTACACATGAAGGGAGGTTTTACAATTGGATGACAGCGGCATAATAAGATTGTATTGGGAGCGTGACGAGGCGGCAATTTCCGCTACCGATGAAAAATACGGCAGTTATTGCGGCTCGATAGCTCGCAGAATATTGGACGACGTCCAGGAGGCGGAGGAGTGCGTCAACGATACCTACCTGCGCGCGTGGAATTCTATGCCGCCTCACAGGCCGTCGATACTGTCGGCTTTTTTGGGCAGGATAACGAGGAATTTGTCATTTGACCGCCGCAGACATTCCAATGCGGTTAAGCGCGGCGGGGGAGTGATGTGTTCCGTATTGGACGAGCTGAGAGACTGTGTGTCGGGCGGCGATTGGGTAGGACAGGAGATGGAACGCCGCGAACTGGTGCGGGAGATAAATTTATTTCTCGCCTCACTGACGCCGAAAAAGCGACAGATGTTCGTGTGTCGATACTGGTATTGCGACAGTGTGGCAGATATTGCAGAGAAATTCGGCATGAAACCCAACACCGTTTCGACCGTCTTGAGAAGGATTCGGACGGATATGAGCGGATATTTGGCGGAAAGAGGGTTTGAGCTGTGAAAAACGAGCAATTTTTTGACGTGTTGGGGGATATTGACGATAAGTTCATAGCCGAGGCGCGGCGGAATAGCGGAAAATTAACTTATGTGAGGCGTGTCGTTAGAAAAACAGCCGTGGCTTGCGCCGCAGTGCTGGCACTCGTGGGCGTGATATGGGGAATGAATTCTTATATTGAAACGCGGCGGCTTAAATCGTCTGACAATACAGACGCAGATTCTGCACTCTCCCTGTTCACATGGAATGAGGGCAAGAACCAGGCCCCAAGGTTGGTGGTTATCGAATACAACGGCGCGTATTACGAGGCAATGAATATGTCGAACTGCAAGTCGCTTGACAAGTACAATCTGCCTCACAAGATAACAGAGGAAATGGTGGGAGAGAGAGTTGCGGAACTTAGTTCAGATTCAGGTGAACACTTCACATTTTACAGATATGCCCCATACGACGGAGTAAATCAGAAGGCGGTATATGTGGCTTCAAACGATAACTTTTACACTTTTGCCATTTTCTGTAATTATGCAAGAATTGATACGAGCCTTTATGATACGGCTCAGGAGATGTTTGCAATAATGGGAGTGTATTGCGCGGAGGACATTTCCTGCGTGGAGATAGGGAACAGTGTGCTTAGCTCGAGGGAGGACATAGAACGGTTTTACGATTTGCTTTGCGGTGCGGAGGCAATGGGTGAGGACGGCTATCAACGCAGTGTATTCTCGGGTATGACCGAGCTGAGGCAGCAGGAATTCTGCACAGAGCTTGCGGATACGGCCATGGAAATAAGAATTACCGCCAGGCACGGTTTCCGCGAATGTATGCTGATGTACGAGCCTAAGATAAATTATGTTAGATGGTCGATTAATCATTACAAGTTATCTGAGCCGCTTATATGATTTTTCTGCAATTAAAAAACGGGTATTTTATTTTATGTTCGCCCGCTCGGCCTGCGGCTTCGCTTGTGAGGCGCTGACCCCAAACTCCGCAAGGACAAATTATCACCATTCATTCCCATGTAGCTGCGCTCGCTTGACTTTAGCCTTTTTTAAATTGATTTCCATGATAATTTTCCCGTTCCTATTGCAAATCTCTCACAAATATTGTATATTTATAGCGAACACCTTTTTTTCTTCGGCGCCTCGCAGCCGAAGCGGTATTCATACAAAAAAGGAAGGAAAATCATGGATATTATAATAGTGGGAAACGGAAAGGTCGGACGCTCGTTGACAAGGCAGCTTGCCTCCGAGAGTCACAATGTGGTGGTGATAGATAAGAACCCCCGAGTGGTAGAGGACGTAATAAATGACTTCGATGTAATGGGTATATGCGGCAACGGCGCCTGCTACGACATACAGATGCAGGCAAACGTAGGAAAAGCGGATCTGCTTATAGCCGCCACACAGACCGACGAGCTTAACATTCTCTGCTGTATGCTTGCAAAGCAGATTGGATGCAGGCACTCCATAGCCCGTGTGCGCACGCCTGAATATTCCAAACAGCTTGACTTTATGAAGAGCAACTTCGGCATAAGTATGCTTGTCAATCCGGAGTTTGAGGCGGCCAACGAGATACTGCGTATACTGCGCTTCCCTTCTGCCATCAAGATAGAACCGTTTGCCAGCGGGCGCGTTGAACTTGCCGAGATAGGCATAGGCGATGACAATGAGCTTATAGGAAAGCCCATACACATGATTCACGAGAAGTACCATGTGCGTGTGCTGGTGTGTGCGGTTAAGCGCGGCGATAATGCAATAATTCCAAACGGAGATTTTGTTATAAAGAAGGGTGACAGAATTTATGTCACCGCTTCCCGATCCGAATTGGTGAGCTTCATGAGGGCGCTCGGGCTTTACCACCGCAGCCGCACGCGTCGCGTGATGATTGCTGGGGGCGGCAAGGTTGGATACTATCTCGCAAAGCAGCTCTCGGATACAAACTGCAAGGTGAAAATACTGGAAAAAGATAAGTCGCGCGCTCTGTACTTGAGTGAGGCCCTTCCAAAAGCGGAGATTATATGCGATGACGCCACCGAGAACGATATTATGGAAGAGCAAGGACTTGATAAGCAGGACGCGTTTGTCGCCCTGATGGGTCGCGACGAGGAGAACGCCATAATTTCCATGTACGCCCTTTCGAGAAAAGTGGGAAAGGTTATCACCAAATCAAATCGCATCTCCATTGATGTGCTCAACAGCATAGGTCTGGACAGCGTTATATCGGCCAAAGAACTGGCTACCGACCGCATACTCAGATATGTGCGCGCCCTGCACAACTCCGAGGGCACAGAGGTGCGCACACTTTACCGAATAGTTGACGGCAAGGCGGAGGCTCTGGAATTCAGCGTGCCAAATGACTTTGAACACAACGGAACGGTTTTCCGCGAACTGAAATTGAAGAAAAACGTGATAATAGCCTGTATTATACGCCGTAACAAGGTTATATTCCCCGGAGGCAGCGACTGCCTGGAGGCGGGAGACAGGATAATTGTGGTTTCGTCTACTGAACGCCCGCGCGCGCTGGAAGACATCATTGAGTGAGGCGGTGCGTCAACATGAATTACAGTATGATCAGATATATTCTGGGACAGATATTCAAAGTCGAAGCCGCGCTCATGTTCGTTCCGTTGGCGGTGTCGCTTTATTATCGGGACGAAGGCATGGTGCCGCTGCTGGCGGTGATGATCCCGCTGGGATTCGCGGGCTGTGCCATGACGGCGAGAAGACCCGAAAAGCAAACCATATACGCGCGTGAAGGATTTGTCATAGTGGCGTTTGCGTGGATATTCCTCTCTGTATTCGGCGCACTGCCGTTTGTGATAAGCGAATCGATACCTAATTTCATCGACGCTCTGTTTGAAACGGTTTCGGGCTTTACCACCACAGGTTCAACTATTTTATCTGACGTCGAGGCCTTGCCCATGAGCCTGCTAATGTGGCGGAGCTTCACGCATTGGATAGGCGGCATGGGTGTGCTGGTGTTTGCGCTGGCCCTGCTTCCGAGCGGCAGCGCACAGTCGATGTATATAATGCGTGCCGAGGTACCCGGTCCGTCGGTGGGCAAGCTGGTGGCAAAGACCCAAATCACAGCCCGCATACTCTACGCGATATACGTTTTCTTTACGGTGTTGGAGGCGCTGCTTCTCAGGCTCACGGGAATGCGCTGGTTCGACTGCATAGCCAACGCTTTTGCGACGGCGGGTACAGGCGGCTTTTCGGTTCTCAACCAAGGCATAGGCGGTTACAACAACGTGTGGGTTGAGGTCATAATCACAGCTTTCATGCTAATATTCAGCATAAATTTCAACCTTTTCTATATGCTTTTGATGAAGCAGTTTTACGATGTTCTGCGCAATGTGGAAATCAAGGTGTTCTTTGCTATCTATTTAATATGCACGCTGATTGTAACTTTCAATATAATGTCTATGTATAACAATTCCTTCAGTCATGCCCTCAGGTACGCGGGCTTCACAGTGGCTTCGCTCAGCAGTTCCACGGGCTTCGGAACGGCAGATTACACTCAGTGGCCGGTGCTGTCGCAGACTATACTCATTTTGCTCATGTTCTGCGGCGCCTGCGCGGGATCCACAGGAGGCGGCCTTAAGGTGGCGCGTGTTATGATACTTTTCAAGTCCGGTGTCAGCGAATTGCGCAGACAGATTAATCCCAAGCTGGTATCAACCGTCAAACTGGAGGGACAGGTGGTGGAGAATGAGCAGATACGCACACAGGGCGCGTTCTTTGTCCTGTATATGGCGATACTGCTTGTTTCCACACTGTTGCTGTCGCCCGATAAGTACAGTTTTGATGTGTCTTTTTCCGCAGCGCTTACAGCCATGAATAACATGGGACCCGGTCTGGGCGCGATAGGCCCGTACGGAAACTTCGGCGGCTTTACCGCGTTCTCAAAGCTGGTGCTGATATTTGATATGCTGGTGGGCAGACTCGAAATATTCCCGGTTCTCGTTGCCTTTATGCCCAGAACCTGGAAAAAGGCATGAGTGTTAACACTTTTGTTAAAATGACGAAATTTTGTTAATAAAAATATGCAATATTGCTAATAGATTCGTTTTGAACTATTTTTTAACATATCGAAACATTTTGTCTGTGCTTTTTATTTGGAAAAAAATTGTCAAAATCCCGAATTTTATCGCATTTTTTTATAATAAATCTACAAAGCTGGATTGGATTATTTATAAAAAACGACGAAAAACATCCTGCGCTTTTTGGGCAGGATGTTTTTTTGTTATCAAATAGTTCAAATTCTTTTCACATATGGTTAGTTGGTGCTTATACATAATTTATATAAATTAATAGTTGACTGAGATTTTTTTAGTGCTATAATATTAACGATAGCTGAATTGCGCCCAGATTCAAACATTCTTAATTAATTTTGCCAAAGATGGGAGACCTGTCTATGTTAAAAAGAAGTGAATACATTGTTATGTCGATGTCATTCGCATTTATGCTTGCCATATTTCTTGTGATTTCGATAAACTACATCAGCGACTCCGCTGCCAGCAACAATGATTTTACCGACAGATTCGATTCGTCTGCTCATGTGGCCGATGTGACTAAGCTCGGCACGGAATATATCGTCATTACGGGCGATGACAAGGAAATTCAGCAAAATGTGACAAGCGCCCTTTTCTACGCCAAGAAGGGCTACGAAGTGTTTTACAATGTGGAGTCCGTTCCCAGCAACCTTTGGAGAACGGCTAAAGCGGTTATCGTCACTACGCCGAACCTCATCAGTATAAGCAATATGGATATGCTCATGAGATACGTTGACGGAGGAATAGATGTGTTCTTCGCCGCGCTCCCGGAGGAGGGCTCGGTGCAGTACGACGCCTATCGTGAGGCTATGGGCATAGTTTCGCGCACCGGCTACGCTGAACTCGAGGGTTTCCAGGCATTTGAGGGGCTTTACGCGCAGGGCGAGATCGTGTGCAACGATTATCCGATTGAGGTGGAAGATATCAGAGTTGACGCCACCTGCCGCAAGTATATATTTGAATATTCATCCGATCCCGACGCCGATCAGGGCGAGATGGTTCCGATTCTGTGGAGAACCGTTTACGGCGAGGGTCAGCTCTATGTGCTCAACGCCGATTTTATGGAGCAGAGCTACGGCGTAGGTCTGTGCATAGGGGTTTTGGGCTGTATGGAGAGCGATTTTGCATATCCTATAGTAGACGCAAAGGTCAACTATATCGACAGTTTTCCATTCCTGAGCTATGAAAACGGCGACAACATGATGAAATTCTACAGCAGGGATTCTCAGTCGTTTATCCGCGATCAGGTGTGGCCCAGTCTCGTCACGATGATGAAAGATTCGGATATCAAATTTACGGGTCTGTATTACGCCTACATCACCGATATGGCGAGAAATGCGGAATATAACGTGGAGACGCTCTCCTATTTCAAAAAGCAGTTCAGCAAATACGGGTGTGAATTCGGATTCGGCGGATATCACAGCGATATGCTCTCAGGACGCGAGTTTGAGGATGACGCGATGAACGAGAGCTACGACCAGTTCAAGTGGAATATGGGCAACTACAACCTTGTGACCTACAAGTATTCCAGCAAAATCACACAGTCGGTTCAGAGCGATATGCTTAAGAAACTGAGGAATGTGAGCGTGTACGTATCCAAGCTCGATACCGACGACAAGGAAGAATATCAGGCTCCGTTGTCCTTTGCCGAGAGCAACATAGTCAATATTCCCATAATCTGTGAAGAGATTTCCCCCAGCTATCCCGACTATTGGAAGGCTTGCAACATGGCCTCGGGTCTCGGACTCTCAACCCATTATTTTGACCTTTACAACGTAATTACCAATACATCAAATGTAAATTACGAGTGGATGATGTATTCTCAGGAACTCTCCAAGGAATTCAATCTGCTCAACAGAGGCACGTCGTGGCTCACCGAGAGAACGTCGGCACAGGCAGGGTACTATGCCAAGAGATATCTCTGCCTCATGCCGGAGGTGACGTTCACCGAAAATACGCTCAAGATAACGTGTGAGAATTTTGACGACACCGCCACATTCGTTGTCAAGACATCCAAGCGTCTCAAGCCCAACGACGCCGAATTCACCGCAGAGCCTCTCAGCGACGGTTTCTACATGATAAAGCTTTTGAAACCTGAAGTCACGATCGACTTGATCGGCACGGGGAGCCAGGGCTACTTATATTGATTTTAATTAATAAGGAGGAAATTACTCAATGAAGGTTTGCTTGATTGCGGAGGGCAGCTATCCTTACACCTTCGGCGGCGTTTCCGCTTGGGTTCAGATGCTCATCAAGGGTGTGCCAAAGGTCGACTTTTCCATTCAGACAATAGTGGCGAGCCGCGCAGATGCAAATGAGTGCAAATTCGTGATACCGGCGAATGTCGTGTCTATGCATGACACCTTTCTGTCTGACGACGACGTTGTTCACAAGGTGCGCAAAAAGACCACTATGAGCAGCCGCGAGAGGGATGCGTTCAGATCTCTGTTGTACGGCAAGAACGTGGATTGGGTGACAATATTCAATTACTTCGAGCACAAGGACGTTTCGATAAACGGTCTGCTGATGGGCAAGGATTTCTACGACATAGTGAGCGAATTCTATCGCGACAAGTATTCACAGACGGTTTTTGTCGATTTTCTGTGGAATACCCGCTCGCTTTACCTGCTGCTTTTTAAGGTGCTTAAGACGCCGATGGAGTCCGCCGACATTTATCACTGCGTTGCCACAGGCTACGCGGGCATACTCGCCAGCAAGGGCAAGGTGCTGTTCAACAAGCCTATGATACTCAGCGAGCACGGCATATACACCCGTGAACGCGAGGAGGAAATAATTAAGACCAACTGGACGCAGGGCATTTACAAGGATATATGGATAAATTACTTCTATTGTCTTTCGGACTGTGCCTACCACTACGCCGACAAGATAACGTCGCTCTTCATGGCGGCCCAACATATCCAGCACGAGCTGGGCTGCGACCCCGCCAAGACGCTCATCATACCCAACGGCGTTAATATTAAGGATTATCAGTCGTTCCCGCGCAAGGACGCCAACGACCCGTTTATAAACATCGGCGCCATGCTCCGTGTAACGCCGATTAAGGACGTAAAGACGCTGCTTAGCGCCTACAGCTTCGCCAAAGAGGAAGTCCCCGAACTCAAGCTGTGGATCATGGGACCGACCGATGAAGATCCGGACTATTACGACGACTGCGTTGAAATGGTTAAGGTAAACGAGCTTAAGGACGTCGAATTTACGGGACGTATCAAGCCCAAAGATTATTTGGGAAAGATGGATATGTTGATACTCACCAGTATCAGTGAGGGCCAGCCCATAGTTATGCTGGAGGCTATGGCGGTGGGCATACCCTGCATAGCCACACAGGTGGGAGACTGCGCCGGTCTGATAAAAGGAGAGCACGACGATATGGGCGACTGCGGAATCGTCACTCCCACTATGAATGTCACCAGAATAGCGCAGGCTATAGTGACGCTTGCCAATAATCCCGAGCTTCGCAGGAAGATGGGAGAGATAGGCATGAAGCGTGTCGCCGAACACTACACCGAGAACGGCTGGATCGCTGAGTATGCCGAAATGTACAAAGAACTTGGAGGCGGTTCGGCAGAGACAGCCGCTTCCAAGAATAAAAAATAATCGGAAGGAAAGAGGCGCTTTATGGCTGGTATAGGTTTTGAATTAAAAAAGCTTATGGGCAAGGGCAATATCGTGAGCACCGTAGCGGGTACCACATATGCCGTTATGGTTACGATAGGCCCTACCATATTGCTCGCCAGCACACTTATGCTGATGTATATTGTGCTGCCGTATTCCAGTGAGGCTTTTGCCGACAGAGAGTTTTTGTCGTCAACCATCCTCTATGTTTTCATTTTCTCGATGATAATCACGTCTCCGCTCAACTCAGTTCTTTCGAGATACGTCGCGGATAAGATTTATCAGGATAAGATAGTCGATATCATGCCGGCTATCAACGTGGGTCTTGCTTTGAATATGGTTCTGGCGTTTTTGGCCTCTCTCGTTATCGTGTTCAGAGAGATCGAGGTGGGCATCGACCCGTTCTTCATATTCCTGTCATACTGGTTCTTTATGGTTATCAATATGTCGCTCTACCTGATGACATATGTGTCGGCCCTGAAGGACTACGGCAAGATAGGTATGGCCTATTTTATAGGAATACTTGCCGCGGTGGTCTTTGCTATTGTGAGCGTTTACATCTTCCACAATGCGGTCTCCTATTCCATTCTCGGCTCCATGGTGCTCTGTTTCTCCATTATCGCCACGATGTTGTACGCGAACCTCAAGACCTACTTTAAGCACTCGAGCAAGAACTACTCCGAGGCTCTCAAGTATTTCCTGAGATATAAACCACTCTTTATCACTAATTTCTTCTACACATTGGGACTTTATGTACACAACTTCGTCTACTGGACCACAGATTACGGCGCGTATATAGGCAATGTGTTCTGGACGTCGCCTGCCTACGATATGGCCACCTGTATTGCGCTGTTTACCAACATATCAACGCTGGTTATATTCGTTGTTAAGGCTGAGACATCTTTCTTCGGCTCCTATCAGGCGTACCTTGAGACGGTCAACGGCGGCGGCGGCGATGATATTGAACTTGCCAAGAAAAATATGTTCCGCACGCTCAAGAGCGAGCTGTTCTATATTATCCGTTTCCAGTTCATCATAACCATCATCATCTTCATTCTCGCTATGATATTCCTGCCCGATTTCGGTTTTGAGGGCTTGATCCTCTCGATTTATCCGGCTTTGGCAGCCGCCTATTTCGTCACGTTCATCATGTACTGTGAAATCATCTTCCTGTTCTACTTCGACGACGGCGTCGGCACAAGCATGGTGGCAGTGGGATTTTTCCTCGGCACGCTCATTGGCTCGATAGTTACCACATACTTCAACGTAGTGTTTGCGGGTCTGGGACTTTTCTTCGGCGCGTTTGTCGGCTGGACGATAGGTTATATGCGTCTGCGTAGGGTTATCAACAAGATCGACGAGCAGATATTCTGCCGCGGCAATATCATCAACACCACGTCTGCCGGCAAGATGACCAAGAAGCGCAACGAGGAAGCCGACGCACAGCTCGCCTACTTCAAGATGACCAAGGAAGAAAAGATGCAGCACGACGTGGAACAGCAAAAGCAGCAGATGTTCGCGCAGCAAAAGGCTGAGAGAGAAGCGGCCCTCAAGAGCGTGGCGAACAGCGCAAAGAAATAGGAAAAAGGTCGTACAATCACGGCGGCATTATTTAAAAACAATACTTTTTCCGGTTTTTCAGGATATTGCGGAGGATTGATTTCCATGTACGGCAGATACATTGCAAATATTGACTCAGTGCGGAGGTGTCGGCTGCGTTGAACATAGTGATAACGGTGGACGACAATTACATTCGTCCCGCGCTGATAATGTTGGAATCGCTGTTTGAGCGAAATGACGGGTCGATCCATGTTTACCTTCTGCACTCCAATGTGTGCGCCGAAAATCTCGGGCGGCTGCAAACCCATGTAGAGAAGCTCGGCGGTGAATTTACCGACATACGCGTGGACGGTGCGCTTTTTGATGGAGCTCCGGTCAACAAATATTTCACCAAAGAGATGTATTACCGTCTGCTTATACCTCGACTCCTGCCCGACGGCGAGGAAAGGGCGCTGTATCTTGATCCCGACATCATAATAATGGGGTCGATAGATGAATTCTACCGGACTGACTTTGAGGGCAGTATGATGATCGCCGTTCCGGATTATCTGGGGGACTCTTACTATCCCGAGCGCAAGCAAAATCTGGGTCTGAGCGGCGAGTATCACTATATAAATTCAGGAGTGATACTCTTCAATATACCGCTCATGCGCCAAAAATTTGATTTGGACGATATGTTCGGTTTCCTCCGGAACTGCGGTCTGAATTTGGAATTTCCCGACCAGGACTTAATAAACGTATACTTCAAGGACGACATCAAGTACGCGCCAAGGGAGTACAACTTCACGACTGAGTATGTGAGCACGGGTGATTTTGTAAAATATGTGTTCAGTCCGCGCTACAGGCGTTCCGAAAAGGTCACGATAGCCCATTATATGGGAAAATGCAAGCCGTGGAAGCCATCGTATTATTATAAGTACTACGGAATCTACAAATCATATCTGAAAAAATATCTCACCCGCCGGGAAAAAATGCAGCTTCTGTTCAGACCGTTTTTGGTAGTGAAGTCGGTGTTTGGCGCGGCGTGGCGAGTGATTTTCAGATGAAAGTCAAAGGAGGTCTGAGAGTGTGAATGTATTGGTTACAGTATCGCAGAATTATTGCAGGTATATGATGACCATGCTCAAATCTCTTTTTAAGCACAACAAGTGCAGTATAACGGTGTATTTGCTCTATTCCAGAATAGATGATAAGACGCTGGGCAAGGTGCGCGGCTTCATCGAGAAAAGCGGGAATGTTTTCATGCCGCTCGAGGTGGGCGCTGACGTATTTGACGACGCGCCCGTCAATATGCATTTCACCAAGGAGATGTATTACAGGCTTCTAGCCAGCCGTATGCTCCCTGAGGACGAGGAGCGCGTGCTTTATATGGATCCCGATATTCTGATAAGGGGCTCTGTCGAGGAATTTTACAATCTTCCCTTCGACGGAAATATGCTCATAGCGATGTCAGACCCGCCGCAGACAAACGACCCAAAATGCCCCGACAACCGCCCCCATTGGCAGAGGCTGGGGATGCCCGAGGGTTCCGCCTATATAAACAGCGGCGTGCTCCTGATGAATCTCGCACTCATGAGGGAAAGGAATTTCGACGTGAGCGAGATATTTGAGATAATCGAGGAGAAGCGGAGCGATCTGCTCTACCCCGATCAGGACGCGATAAACATATACTTCCGCGATTCCATTAAGATATGGAAAAATCTCTATAACTATAATCCCGGACTGCTCGCGAGCGAGGTGTTCAAGTGGGGATTGAGCAAGAAGTACAGGCGCAGGGAAAATCCCATCATAGTACATTTCATGGGACCCGTAAAGCCATGGAGCATACATTATCGCAACAAGTACTGCTACGAATATCAGGAGGCATACAAGGAATTTGCCCCGTTCGGTTACAGGATTTTGTGCCCGTTTAGGCCGGTGGTGGCAATTTTCGGATATTCTCTCACGGTGTTCTGTCTGATATTGCATATAAAGCGCCCCGGCAAATGATAAAAAGGTTACAAAGATAATCCTGCGGGCTGCAAGCCGCAGACGCGGGTTATTATACAGAGATAATTCTATTGTCAAATATAACAAGGAAGGTTGTGGGTACAATTAAAGTTTTGATTGTAGGTTCATATGGATTCTTTACCAACTCGTTGGTGCAGCGTCTTTCCAAGGAAGGCTGCGAGATCTATATGATAACGGGAAAAAATTCAAAGTTAAAGGGCAGAGGTCTGCCGAAACATATCAATTATGATTTTGCTCTTGATGATCCGCTGATTCAGAACATCATCGACAGCATAGGGCCTGACGCGATGGTGTTCATGGGCGCTCAGGACACTTCGTTCGCCTGGAACAGCAACGCCGACGCCGCAGTTTATAATGCCACAGTGTCGAATATCCTCACCTGCGCCAGCAATGCCGGCGCCAAGCACATGGTGTATCTTTCTTCCACCGAGGTTTACGGCATGGACTACGATACGCCTGTTACCGAAAAGACAAAGCCTGCGCCCACTTCAATAAAGGGCCTCACACTGCTCAACGGCGAGGGTCAGTGCAAGATTTACAACGACAACACGGGGCTAAAATCGGTCATTCTCAGACTTCCGGTGGTTTACGGCCCCCAGGCCAATGCAGACGAGGAACTCACTTTCATCGCCGATTGTTTCCTTCACGCAAAGATGGGCGAGACTCTGGAATGCGACCTTGATATGGAATACAAGACCATATTCCTCGGCGACGCAGTTGACGCTGTGTACAGAGCCATCGCCAACACTTCTATCCCCAAGGGAACTTACAATGTCGACGGCAACAGCTACGTTTCCAACAGAGACATTGTTGAATTGGTGGAGAAGATAAGCGGCAACAAACTCAAGATAGACGACAAGAAATCGGCGGGCAAGGGTTGTACCTGCAACCCGGTCGGCACGCTTTATCACAAGGCCACGGAGTACACCCCTATAGTCACGGTTGAAAAGGGTATGGAGCGCACCTACAAGTGGGTCAACAGCAATTACAGTGCGCTAAGCGAAAATTACGCCGCCAAGAAAAAGCACAGTGAGGGCGCGGCGTGGTCCGAGAGCAAACAGCGAATGAAGAACATAGCAAAGGGCCTGCTCGCTTATGTTGAAAGCATAGTGCTCTGTGCGCTCGCCTGTCTGGCCACCTATTTTTCCAACGAATACACCATGCTAAAGGGTATGGATTTCTTCATTATCTATATCATCATCATGTCGGTTGTCTACAGCATTACACATTCCTATATATCCATTTTCCTGTCGTCCATAATGTATGTCGTTATGAAGATGGTAAGCGGCATGGAGTTTGCCGATGTTGTTTTGGACTACACCACGCTTATCAAGATATTGTTCTTCTTCCTGGTGGGTATTCTCGTGGGCTACAGCAAGGACAGACTGAAGCTGAGAAACACCGAACTGACCGAGGAAAAGGCAGCCTTGCAGGAAGAACTGGCCAGAATTTATGATATATCCGAGAGACATATTCAGATAAAGAAGATGTTCGAGGAGCGTCTGATAAACTACGACAACTCGATTGCGAAAGTTTACTCCATAGTATCACAGCTTGACCTCCTTGACTCCGAAAAAATCGTCGGCTCGGCTCTGGACGTCATCATGCAGATTATGGGTGTGAACGACATAGCTATTTATGTGCAGAGCAACGAAGGTCTGTATCGTTTGGTCGGCGCTTCGTCCAGACGTGCTCAGAAGATGAAAAATATCATTAATATCGAGGATTATGAGGAACTTGAGGGCGTGCTGCTTGAGGAGAGAATTTATGTAAACCGCAAGCTCGATCCCAACCTCCCCTCGATGGTTGCGCCTGTTTTCTCCGATCAGAAGATGATCTATATGATCATGCTCTTCAATATGGATTTCGACAAGATGACCCTTTATCAGGAAAATCTTTTCTCGGTTCTTTCCAAGATCATTGCCTCCAGCTTCGAGAAAGCGTACCGCTATCAGAATGATACTAAGGACGCCCGCTATGTGCCCGGCACAAACATTCTGCTTGCCAGCGCGTTCAAAGAGCTTGTTCAAACCAGGCTCAGCAGCGCGGGTACGAATGTGGCCGATTTCGCCGTGCTCAAGGCGTCTGTTGACAGCGCGGATCTTATGGAAAAGGGCGCGGCGGCCGGCGGCGTTCTGCGCGATAACGACTACGTTGGAATGTGCGAAGACGACCCGAACGCGCTCATGCTCCTGCTCAGCAACACCAGCGAGAAGGATCTGCCCTTTGTTTACAAGAAGCTCCAACGCATTGACTTACAGGCAGAGGTGGTGTCTTTAGATGATTACAGGAATTAACCTTTGGCAGATAGCGCAGAGTTTTCGATTCACACTCAATGCCCGAGATCCCAACTTCGTATATCAGATAATACTTGTCAATACGATAATTTCGGTGGTCTTTTTGGTGGTGTTTACGCTGCTCGGAAAGTTCAAGCCGGCGCTCTGCAAGACAATAATAATGATTTTAACCCCGCCCTTTGGCGTGATATGTTTCTTTGTGAATTTCATAATATCGCTGTTTGACCGCAAGTCCGAAATCGACTACCTGGAGCTTACGTTCAACAGAGAGAAGAAGGAATTCGCTGAACAGACCGACTACGAAACTGAAAAAGAGTTCGTTCCGCTCGAAGAAGCTCTCATCATATCCGATGTTCAGGACAAACGCCGCGCACTGCTGAATGTGCTCAAGGCCGATGTTTCAAACAACATGAAGTCTCTGGTTAAGGCTTTGGACAACGAGGACTCCGAAACCGCCCACTATGCGGCTTCGGCTCTTATGGATGTTTTGCAGAAGTACTCCAAGCAGCTCTCTGGTCTGTCGGTCAAGTACAAGGAGAACCCCGAGGATGCCGACATCAATAAGGAATACGCCGACACAACCTATGAATACATCAGCAGCGGTGTTCTGGGCGAGATAGAGGTAAAGAAATATGCTCATCTTTATGTTGAGCTTATTGACAATCTTAACAAGTATCACCCGGACATGATCGACACCGAGCAGTACAGAAATGTAGTAGAGTGCCTGTTGAAGATAGGCAAATACGACGAAGCCGACAAATGGGCGAGCCTTTCCATAGAACGCCAGCCTAACATCGAGCAGTCTTATCTTAATTCGCTCAACGTTAAGTACAAGACCGAAAAGTGGGATGAATTCAAGGCGGTCATGGACAGTATGCTCAAGTCAGGCGCGCAGCTTTCCGATAAGGGCATAGGCATTGTTCGTTTCTGGAACAGTAAGTAATTGTAATGAAAGACTGATTAGTTTTTGGTCTACGGTCTACAGCAATCCACATATTCACCGAAATTATTACCGCATTATGGCTTAAAACAGGACGCAGTATGCGGTTATGCGGCGGATATGCAGGATTGCTGTAGTTACAGTAAGCGCTATAAATCAGTATGTACGTTGAGTTTTTACATATAGCCCGCGTCCGTTTATAGCAAGCTAGGAGGGAATAAATGTTATCCTTACAAGATGCTCTTGCAAATTTGTCTAATTTGCCGCTCATAAGCAATATGATGTCAGGCGATTTTTTCACTTCGGCTGTAAAGAACAATATATGGTCGTTTTTATGGTTTGTAGTTGCATATTCGATCGTATTTATTGTCATACCGTCGAAGATCCTGCGCCTGAATCTGTGTGACGGTAATTTCTTTGATAATGCCCTGACAAGCATTATCATAAGCCAGACCTGTCTGGCGTTTGTTGTCTTTGTGCTCTCCTTCATGAAGATATACAATGTCGTCACGCTGTTTTTGGCTCTGATTGTGGGAATCATGTTCTACTACAAGTTTAAAGACAAGATAAGTTACCGCGAGAAGGTCAAAAACCTGATATACGTTTTTTCCGACATTGTTTCGGGACAGCGCAAGCTCTCAATCATGGTAGTTTCGTTTTTCCGCAGGATACTGGACAGCGTTGCCAATGGCGTCAAGAGATTTTTCAAGTTCTTTTTTGACAAAAATGTGGTTTACCATATAATTTGCACCCTGTCCATATTGGTTTTGGTAATCAGACGCTTTTATTTTGCGATGGAGAGCGAAGGCTTCCCTACCTCCGATGTCACGGTTCACACGTCATGGGTTAATTTCACCGACGCGGGATATATTTTCAGCGACGGCATTTATCCATTCGCCATGCACAATATAGTGTCCGCTTTTGCCAAGCTGACGGCTATCGACGTAGTGACGGTGATGAGATTCATAGGTCCTCTCAACGCTATCATGATGGGACTTATGCTCATGGTGTTTATCACCAAAATATTCAAGAGTCCGGCTGCCGCCACCATTACAGGTCTTGTGTACTGTTTGAGCAGCTTCGGCAGCGGAGCTGTGATTGACCGTGTGTACTTTTCGCTTCCGCAGGAAGTGGGTATGTTCTATATATTCCCCGCAGCCTACTTCATGGTGAAATTCCTTGAGGGAAAGGACAACATGGACGGCGTCACATTCGCCATGGCGGCATCGATGACGGTTTCAGCCCATTTCTACAACGCGATTTTCGCGGTCCCGCTCTGTCTGTGCATTGTGATACCATACATTCCCTCCATTCTGAAGAACAGAGAGATATTTCTCAAGATGATACTCAGCGTGGTTCTTGCGGCGTTTATCGCCCTATCGCCATTTGCTGTAGGCAGAATAATGGGCTATAATTGGCAGGGTTCGCTTGACTGGGCCGTGAGTATGATGAATATAGGCAGCGACGACGACTCGTCGGACCAGGCGGAAGTTGAGGAATCTCAAGAGGAAGAACCCGAGCAGGAGGCCGAACAGGAACCCTCATTCATAGAGAAATCCTTAAAATCTTTCGGTTGGACGGCCGAGAGCTACACCGATTTCTGGGGCTATGTAGTCATTGGAAGCTCGCTGGCCAGCATTGTGCTGGGCATAGTGGCGCTGTTTACCAAGCATAAGATGGCGGGGAAAGTCTCAATAGGTCTGGGGCTTAATATGGTGGTATTCAACTACTGCCTGCTGCATCCCGGCTACTTCGGCCTGCCCTCGCTCATAGGCGGCGACCGCGCGCTGAACTACCTGATCTATATAGGCGCGATTATGATAGGCGTGCCGTTTGGCGTATTCTGGGCGATATTTGAAGACAGGTTCAGACCAATTCGCTGGGTCGGTTCTGTTGCCATTGTAACGGCATTTTCCTGTCTGATATTCTTCACGGGTTCCACTTTTGAATCCAGCGCCTACTACAGAATGAGCTATTCTTCGGTCACAGAGAATTACTATAAGATAAAGAATACTCACCGCAAAAACACATGGACAATAGTTTCCACGGTTGACGAACTGTCGCTCACGCGTAACAAGGGCTGGCATTATGAATTGTGGGAGTTTATATTCTCGATGGAACAGTACGAGAGCACGAGAGTGTTGCAGATTCCGACTGAGTATGTTTACTTCGTCATTGAAAAGCGTCCGCTCAAGTATAATGATCCAACCTATCTGGGCGAGCCGCTTGACATTTACAACAGAGTGAGCGAGCGTTATGCGGATCAGCTCCTGAGTGAGCAGACCCTGCGCACCAGTCGAAAGAGCGATTACTATGCTGATTATGAGATAAGACGCGCGATAATGTCCAAGGCTTACTTCTGGGCGGAGCGGTATATGCAGTATTTCCCCGACCAGATGAGAGTGTATTATGAAGATCAGGACGTCATTATATACGAGATAAAACAGAATATGTTCGCGCTTAACAATTTTGCCATTGACTACGGATACAACACAACAACAATGGAAGAATGGCTGCGTGAGCACCCGGAGGCACTCGGTGAAAATACTCAAGTCGTTTCGGACAGCGATCTCGTTGTTTCAAACAGCGATTTGGCCTCAGAGCCTCAGAATGTGACATCCTGATTCGACGTTTGGAATCATGGCGGATTATGGCAATCCGCCATGATGGCGTAAGGATATATTCCGGTAAAGACATATAAGCGATTTTTATACTTTTTCAATTGCATACCAGTATAAAACGGAGTGGTCCAGTAATGATAAGTGTTATTGTACCCGTGTACAACTGCGGCGAATATCTGCGCCGGTGCGTGGAATCGCTGCAAAGGCAAACCTATAAGGCTTTGGAGATAATATTGGTGGACGATGGTTCGACTGATGGTACTGCGGAGCTTTGCGACAGCCTGGCTGCAGCCGACAGGCGTATAACCGTGCTCCACCGCCCCAACGGGGGGGTCTCGTCCGCAAGGAACGCCGGAATTCGCGCAGCCGTGGGCGAATATGTCACTTTTGCCGATGCGGACGACTATGTTAATCCCGACCATATAATGAATTTATATAATGCTATGCAGAAGCACAACTGCGATGTATCTGTTTGCAGTTATATTACTGAAAGCGAGAAAAGGTGCTCACAGCCAAGGAGCCGCGATTCCGACAGTTACAATGAAGTATGCTACAACCATGACAGCGCTGTCTGCGAGCTGCTCGCGGGCGGCGCTGTCGGCGGTTATGTGTGGAATAAGCTCTATCGGCGCGAACTGCTGGAGGGTGTGGAGTTTGACGGCGGGATAAAGATACTAGAGGATTTGCTGTTTAATTACAATGTGTTCAAAAATGTCAAATCCGCCGTCTTTTCCGACGCGAAATCATACCATTACATTCAGCGCGGACAGAGCGCGATGCACCGTGGCTTTGGAGACGAGCATCGCAGCATGGTCGAGACTGCGCGCAGCATTCGAGATGATACGGCCAAGTCGGGCGGTGAGCTTGCCGACGCGGGAAAAGGGCTGCTCGCCACGACGATACTCTGGGTCGTCGACGTTATGGCGGAGTACGGACCTTATGACAGGGAACTTGTCAGGCAATATCGCGCGGAGTTCAAGCCGCTCAAAAGGACCTATATGCGGCTCAGGCGTGTGCCGATAAGCTACCGCGCGAGCGCAATATTTTTTAGTATGGGCTACGGAGTATTCAAGTTCTCGGTTAAAACCGTGAGAAAGTTGAAGGGGTGAAATGACATATGGAAGTCAGTACCAACATCGACAGCAGGAGCGGTGAAAACGGCAACGGCAAAAAGAAAATTCTTTTTGTGACAAATACCATGGGGCGCGCCGGAGCGGAGAAATGCCTGCAAGCGCTTCTCGAACTGCTTGATCCCGAAAAATACGATATGTCGGTTTATTCCATAATAAACCGAGGCGAGCTTTACAGCGATATGCCGGATTATGTGCGAATTCTCAACAAGAATCCGTGTACAAAGTCGGTGCTTGACAATGCGGGACTTGCCGCCATCACGCGTCAGATATTGTGGAGCCTTTTGAAGAAATTCAGCTTTATCACCTATATACCGTATTTTTTCAGAGTGCTGGCACATCAGATCAAGATAAAGCATCTGGATTTCAGCAAGCTTTTTTGGATGCTTCTGGCCCGAAACGCCAAGCGTTTTAATGAAGAATACGATTTGGCAGTTGCATTCATCGAGGGCGCTGCGACGTATTATGTCGCGGATTATGTGAAAGCGCGCAGGAAAGCGACATATGTACACATCGACTATCTGGCGGCCGGTTATCTGCCGAAGCTGGATAAGCCGTATTACGACAAGTTCGATCGCGTATTCTGTGTTTCGGACACCGTGCGTCAAGTCTTTCTCAAGGCATACCCCGAGTACGCTGACAAAACGTTCTTCTTTCACAACATGGTTCCGAGGGAGCGTATTCTTCGTCTTGCCAAGGAGGGCGAGGGTTTTAACGACGGCTTTGACGGGCTGAGAATACTAACCGTGGGGCGTCTGCACTACCAAAAGGCGTATGACATAGCTATCCCCGCATTGGCTGAGCTTCGCCGCCGCGGACACAACGTGCGGTGGTATGTGATAGGCGAGGGAGCGGAAGAAGACAATCTCCGCGCCCTGATAAAGCAAAACGGGGTGGAGGACAGTTTCATATTGATGGGCTGCTTTGCCAATCCCTACCCATATATAGCGGGCTGCGACATCTATTCGCAGGCGTCGCGCTTTGAAGGCTGGTGCATTGCACTTGCCGAATCACTGGTGCTGGCGCGTCCCGTTCTGGCTTCGCGCTGTGCGGGCAATGAGGAACAGGTGACAGACGGCAAGACAGGCGTGCTGATAGATCTTTCCATCGAGAATGTGGTGGAGGGCATGGAAAAGCTGATAAACAATCCCGAGCTGCGCGCGCAGTTTACCGAAAATCTGAGCGGAGTGGCGCTGGACTTCCGCAAGGATTTGGAAATGCTCTATGCGCTTACAGATTGATTTATGATTTTTGAATTTTAATTTGTTTTTTGGAGGTGAGTATGGATGACCTGTTTGGACAGAAAGACCCTGATACTGATACCCGCATACAATGAGGAAGATACCATTGCCGACGTTCTCCACAATATACACGGCGAGTGCGGCAGCAACGTCGACGTCTTGGTTATAAATGACGGTTCGCGCGATCACACCGTCGAGAGAGCCAGGGAGGCGGGCGCGATAGTCGTGTCGCACATTTACAATATGGGCTACGGCGTTTCGCTGCAAACCGGCTACAAATACGCTGTCGACCACAATTATGAATTTATCATTCAGATGGACGCTGACGGTCAGCACGATGTGTGCAATATCGGCTCTATATATAATGAGCTGGTTAAGGATAAGCACCATTACGATATCGTGATAGGTTCGCGCTTCTTGGCCGAGGACAACAAGATGAAAGTCGGGATTGCCAAAAAGGTTGCAATAAGTTTTTTCAACGCAGCAATAAAACTGGTGACGCGCAAGAAATTTACCGACCCTACATCGGGTTTGCAGGGATTAAGCCGCCGCGCATTTACCGCTTATTCGCTCTATGATAATTTCGACACCAACTACCCCGATGCAAACATCATAACCAAGATGCTTCTCAACGGCTACAAGCTCAAGGAAGTTCCGGCCGTGATGCATTCGCGCGAAAACGGCGTGAGTATGCATAGCGGTTTGCTCAAAAATATATCTTATATGTTTACCGTCACCCTGAATATTGTGGTTGTTGTAATGCGTTTCCACCTCATAAAGAAAGGGCGCAAGGATATTGTAGATGCAAATTCCGACAATGGCTAAATGTATTTTTTGTATGTATTATGTCGGCGTGTGAAGAATCGGGAAACTGTCTCCGTGTTGGAGCGACGGTTTCCCGATTTTTTTGGCGGTACCTTTAATCATTGTCCATGGTGCAGAGCAGAAAGCACATACACCCTCAAAAAAAGGCAATACGGCGATACCGCCAAAAAGGATTGAAAAAAGCGGATCGCCGTACTGTCTGCTATGAGATTGTGAGGTTATTTATGTTCTGTGCGCTCCTCCGAGGAGAAGCACACATCGCGCAGTCAAAATTGATATAACGCCAAAGGTTTATTCGGTGCGAAGCGCCACCACGGGGTCTTTCTTGGCAGCCATGCCGGAGGGAATCAGACCCGCTATAAGGGTGAGCGCCATGCTGATAATCACCAGAACGATCGCGCCAACCCACGGAAGCTTCGATACGTTTGATATGCCCGAAACCGCCTCAATTATGCTGTTTACCGGAATATTGAGCAGCAGCGTAATGCCTATGCCCAGTGCGCCCGATACGAAGCCTATGATAAGTGTTTCGGCGTTGAATACCCTCGATATATCCTTCTTTGAGGCACCTATGGAGCGGAGTATTCCGATTTCCTTGGTTCTTTCAAGCACCGAGATATAAGTGATAATACCTATCATTATTGAAGATACTACAAGCGATATCGAAACGAACGCGATAAGCACGTACGATATCATATTGATGATAGTGGAGACAGAGGACATCATTATACCCACTATATCGGTATAGGTGATTTGCTCTTCGTCCTCTTTGCCGCTGTTGTAATCGTCTATGAGCGCCTCTATAGATTCCTTGGATTCAAAATCCACCGGGTAAAGCAGAATCGCGCTGGGGTCGTCTATATCCGCCACACCGAGCTTAATGAGGTTCTCTTCGTATGTGGTCTCAGGCTCGTTTTGGCTCATATATCTCTTTAGCATGGCGGTTCTCTCTTCCTCGGAAAGCGACGCCATATACTTCTGCTGTTCCTCGGGCAACGATGCGAGATATTCGTTCATCATCTGCTGCTGAAGCTGCATTTTCTGCTGATACGCCGCTATCTCCTCGGGGGTCATCTTCGTGAGATCCGGCTCTGCATCGGAGTCCTCGTCCGATTCAAAGGGTGCTCCCGTAAAAATGTCCGTGTCCTGATCGGCAATTTGATCCTTGACTATCTCGCTTTCCTTTGCGTGTTCGATGACGTATTCCACAAGCCCGTGGGTATAGCCGACCGCACCGTTGATGGAGGCGGCCGCCGCATCGTCGTTCGGGCGAACTATTCCGACTACCTTAATATCCACGCCGTTATCAACGGCCTTTTTAAGCAAAATTTCGTCGTCGCTGATGTCGAACCAGGTGTCTGTAGCGGCGTCGTGGGAATAAAGCTCACTGCTGAGCACCAGCTTGAACTTGAGGTTCAGCAAATCGTCGTATGTGAAAGACATCGGTTCAGTCTCGACCGTCTGACCGTCCATGAGCTTTTTCATGTTTTCCTCAAGCTCCGACTGATCTTTAAGCCCCAGAGAGTAAAGCGCAACATCGCTTATCTCGTTCTTTTTGTTGACGGCTATGACAACCTCATCGTATTTCTCGGGCCATCTGCCCGCTACCATGTCGTACTGGGATTCAAGCAGTCTTTGATTGCCGAGCAGTTCGCTCCAGAAGTCGCCGGAACCGCTGAACATCATACTTCCGCTGTTGGCCTGAGAACCCATGCCCATGCTCTCCATAACGGTACTGGGATTGACCCTGACCACGCCGTCTGACGTGTCGGATTTGTATACATTGAGCGTGACGTCGTAGGAGTACTGTATATCACTGGTGTAGTCCGACATGGTTTTACCGTTCTCGTCATTCTCGATAAATTTCTTGAAGTCGGCGAGGTTGTTTGTGCTTATTTCGGAAACCATGGTGTTCATCAGCTCTGACATGACGTCGGAGGAATACACCTTGTCAAGCTCGTGCTCGGTTTCGTTGGACCGCGCGTCCTGAATAGTGGTTACCATTGAGGCTAGATCCACCGATTCTTTCTGAATGGTTATGGGGTAGGAGGAAAGCGTATCCTCCTGCGCCTTGTCTATATAAAGCTGGAAACCGTTGGAAAGCGAGAGTATAAGCGCGATACCGATAATGCCTATGCTGCCCGCGAAAGCGGTGAGGATTGTCCGTCCTTTCTTGGTCATGAGGTTGTTAAGCGAAAGCGAAAAAGCGGTGAAGAGAGACATCGACGTTTTGTTTTTCTTTGTCTTTGTTTTTTTCTCCTTCTTCTTTTTCTCCTTATCCCCGTCGACCGCCGAAGTTGCCGTATATTCGCTCGGATTGTACGGGTTGGAATCGTCGATTATATTGCCGTCCAGCAGTCGCACTATTCGCGATGAATATTTTTCGGCCAGCTCAGGATTGTGCGTCACCATTATGATGAGCTTCTCCTTGGCTATTTCCTTGAGCAGCTCCATTATCTGAACACTGGTCGCTGAATCCAGCGCGCCGGTTGGCTCGTCGGCGAGAAGTATTTCGGGATTGTTTACCAACGCGCGGGCAATGGCCACTCGCTGCATCTGTCCGCCCGACATCTGATTGGGCTTTTTGCGGAGCTGATCGCCCAACCCCACCTTTTGCAGCACCTCGGTGGCGCGTCTGCGGCGCTCCGATTTGGAAACGCCAGAGAGTGTCAGCGCCAACTCGACGTTTGACAGTACAGTTTGATGCGGAATAAGATTGTAATTCTGAAAGACGAAGCCTATCGAATGATTGCGGTAGGTGTCCCAGTCGCTGTCTTTAAACTTCTTGGTTGATTTGCCGTTAATGCTCAGGTCACCGCTGTCGTATCTGTCAAGGCCGCCGATGATGTTGAGCATAGTGGTCTTGCCGCAGCCCGAAGGACCGAGTATTGAAACGAATTCATTCTCGCGGAATTCTATGCTCACTCCCTTGAGCGCCTGAACCTGTGTGCTTCCGCTGGAATAAGACTTAACTATGTCCGTAAGTTTCAGCATAAATTCAATTTCCCTTTCAAATCATTTCTTTGCTTCTTTGTCTGATGCCATGCATGGAGTATATTGTTCCAATATAAACTGAATTTAAACTAACACTGTCTAAATTTGGTTTATAAAATTAACAATTTGTGAATTAACATGAGATTGATTCGCTGCATGACAAATTTTACCACCTCACAATGACAACGCCTTCGGGGTGAAGTCTGCCGTTGTCGTAGAGATTTGCGAAGAATATCTCCTTGCCGTCCATGTAGGGAGTGTCCACAGTCTCGTCAGAGCAGTTTATTATTATCTTGAGCTGATGATTGTCCCCGTCGAGCTTGATGTATTCTATCACGCGGTCGTTGTTTATCTCGTTGGGAAAGTGGAAGTTCCTGCTGCGGAAAAGCGGCTCGTTTTTGCGCAGCCATATCAGGCGCTTTATCATATTGATGCGGTCGTCAAACTGTCCCGCGTCGATTTTATCCCACGGCATACATCTGCGGCAGTCGGGGTCGCCGCCGCCGTCCATGCCTATTTCGGTCCCATAATAGATGCAGGGACTGCCCGGCATGGTGAAGAGCACGGCGAGCTGTTGGTACACCACATTCATATTCTGCCTGTTGCGTCTGAATACGCGCTCGGTGTCATGAGAATCCAGCAGATTGAAAAGCACGTCGTTGGTGTGCTGCATATACATGGTGTAGCAGCGGTTGATCATATATTCAAAATCCGACTTCTTGCGCGCCTTGTCTATCCAGAAATCCGTGATGCTGCTCGAGAGCGGGTAATTCATGACCGAATCGAATTCATCGCCCCTCAGCCATGGCATTGCGTTGTGCCATATCTCACCCAGTATATAAAAATCGTTCTTTATGTGTTTGAGCGCATAGCGAAGTGTTTTGCAGAATTGGTGGGAGACTTCGTTGGCGACGTCGAGGCGTATGCCGTCTATGTCGAAATTCTTTGTCCAATATTCCACGACCCCCACGAGATAATCCACTACTTCGGGATTATTGGTGTTGAGCTTGGGCATACCGGCAAAGAAGCCAAAGGAGTACATTTTGCCGTCTCGGGTGTCCCAGCGGTCGAAGTCTATGGGCCATTCGTTGATCATGAACCAGTTGTAATACTTTGACTCGGGGCCGTGGGCGAGAACGTCCTGCCACGGTCCAAAGAATTTGCCGCAGTGGTTGAAAACTCCGTCCAGCATCACGCGTATGCCCTTGGAGTGAGCGGTGTCCACCAAAGTTCGGAACGTATCCTCATCGCCGAAGCTCGGGTCTATCTTCATATAGTCGGTTGTATTGTACTTGTGGGTGGAGGGAGCCTCGAATATAGGCGTCATGTATATTCCAGTAATTCCCAGCCCCGCAAGATAATCCATTCTGTCGATAATGCCCTGCAAGTCGCCGCCGTAAAACTGCTCGTTGGTGACGCAGGTGGTGTCGTCGGCCCATGGCAGCGTATCGGGCGGATTTATTTCGGGGTTGCCGTTGCAGAACCGCTCGGGAAATATCTGATACCACACGGTGCTGTTGACCCATTCGGGGGTCTGATTGATGTCGGAGGGGTTCATCCATGGGAAGGTGAAGCATTGGAGCATTTTGCCCTCGAGATGCCATTGCTCCTCGCTGAGCACACCGTCCTCGAAGTAATACCACGTTTCGCGCTCGCCGCCGTATTCGGCGCGGCTGACAAGTTCAAAGAAATAGCGGCAGCGCTTGTACTGAGGCACTATTGTAGTAGTCCACCACAGTTGGTGCGCCAGCCTCTTTTTGAACGGGACGGGAAGCCTCACGCCGGCCCAACTTTGCTGTGAGCCGAGTATTCCCGTGGCGAAGGGGTCGCCGTAGTGAATATAGACTTCCTCAACGTCATATCCCGTTTTCAGATTCACTATAAGCTCATTGTAATTGTTCATGTAGCAATAGTTGTCACTGCAAATATGATATACCGCTTCAAATTTCATGATTAAGCTCAACCCTTTCTTAATCGATCGTTGACTGAATTGTTTTCGGTGGTTCCAAGGATGCGTTGAATACCCAATGCGGCGGTGTCCGCTTGAATCGCTATAATTATATAATTTTTTGGAAGAAAAATCAACAAGTTCAGGCAATCATTACTTATATTTCATAATTGAGCGTTTGCAAAAAAAGCCCGACGGAATTTGACAAAAACCGTCGGGTCTTATGAAATAACTTAAAGTAACGGAGATTTATCCGATGATCACACAATCACTTCCACTTCGGAGGAAGGCTCCGAGTCGGCTGCGGGCGGGGGAGTTTCGGGAAATACTTCCGGGGAATCGGATTGGGTTCCGTATTTTGCGTTAAGCTCCTCCAAACGGCGGTTCAGATCTTCTATCTCGTGTTTTTGTATAGATACTACCGAACCCAGCTCCACAATCTTAGATGTGATGGCGGATATCTGGCACATTTGTTTGAATGCGAGATAGTAAAGCAGCGAGATAAACGGCACTGTGACTACAAGTGCATAGCCGTATGCCATATGGGTCATATTCGCCACTTTGTATGTAAGTTCCGGCCACACGCCGTATACAAACAGAAGGGCTGCGGGCAGGGTCCACATAAGGAAAGAGGATTCCTTGATCTGGCGCTTGAGCATACGTTTGAAGAGAAAGGCTATTACCGTGACGCTGACCGCGACCATTATCACCCTGACCACTACATTCATTCCGATGTGATTTTGGCTCAGAGAGCTGATGCTGCTGCTGACGCGTGAAAAAAATTCGTCAAGCAGTTGTTTGATGAAGTTCAGGAACTCGTCCATTTAAAAACACCACACTTACTTTTGATAAAAATTATTTTAAATAAAATATTGTCAGCGAATGCAGCCACGGTTTTTACGGGTGAAGGCACATTCAATAACCATACAGTATTATAACATAATATTCAATAGTTTACAACAGAAAATTTAATATTTGTGACGTATAAATATATGCAAATAAAAGAAAAAAATATACAAAAATTTTTACATATTATGGCACGTGGAAATGGAAGTAACTAAAAAACTAAGTGCCGAAGAGAAAATCGAATGTTTTCGAGCGGGCAAATAAGTTCAACCCAACTTTTTACATCGCCCGATGCTCGTCATTGAGAATCGATTCCTATGTATAAGCAAGAAATTACTTGAATATTGGCGATATTTTATATATAATTATAGGTGTGGGAGACAACGCGCTGTTTGACGGCTGTTTCAAATGGCGCAGCCCGGTTTTTTGTGATTTTGTATGATATTTATTCTGTGGGGGTTGATTTATTGAACATATCGGGTTCTGTTGTACTTAATGAAAAATTCGGATTCTTTGAGATATCCTCTCCCAAAGGCTTTACAATATCCAATCCCAGCGATGAGTTTAACGTGATTGCGGGGCGTAACACCGAAGGACTGAACTACGCAGATATGGTTTGTCCGAAGGATCGTGATTCGGTTTCCGAGAAGCTGCTTGGATTATTTGAAACCGACAACAACTTTGAAGAATGCCCTCGCATCAACATATGCATGAGGCACAGGATATCGTTTCCCGACGGTTCCATCGGCGTGGTGATGCTGACGGCGAGCCGCGAGCGCGACGAATATCTCCGCTGCTCGGTGATAAGGGTGCTTGATGATTTTGCTGTACGGCCGAGCAATGTGTATAAGTCCAACTCTGTGCTGGAGTCTTTCGCTATAAGTATGGCTGTGCTTGAAATAATCGACGGCACGCATTTCATTGTGAAATGCGCCAACAGTTGTTTCTATGATCTGATAGGCTGGAACCGTCTGGAACTTAAAGAATTTTTTAATGAATGTATTGATGACGCGATTTTTGCCGATGATTTTGATTTTTTCTCACAACAGCTTCGCAGCCTTGGCGATGGCCTTTCCGAATGTGTCTTTGAGGTTCGCACAATCACGGTCGATGGCGGCACGAGGTTCAATGAAGTTCACGCGCGTTATCTGGCGTCGGATAGCGGCTGTCCCGTGATTTCGACGGTGTTTGAGGATATCACCGAACGCAAAAAACTTCGCCGCGAACTTGTGGTAAAGAACGAGCGATTCAGCATAATACAGGAAAACGCCGATCAGATCGTTTTTGACTACGATGCCGAGAGCGATGTGTGTGTGTTTACAGGCAATCTCAGCAGAATAAAGAAGCATATATCTTTTTATGGAATGGAATCCAATGACAATGAACTTGTAGTGAATGATTTCTTCGGTTCGCAATTTGCACTAGGCATGATGAGCAAGAAGGACTACGCCTTATTCTGTGATGCCTTTGCCAATGCCATAATTTACGAACAGGACGGAGAAGCTGAATTTTTTCTCAGTTTTATAGGTCAGCCCGCCGGCGCGTGGTATAGGTTCATATTCAGCGCGGTAAAGGGTGAGGGCGACGACGTTGTGCGCATAGTGGGCAGAATTAAAAACATAGAAAAGCAAAAGCGCACAGAGGCGCTGATAGAAAAGCGTATTAAGCTTGATATGCTCACAGGCTTGCTCAATAAAGATACTGCGATAGACAGTATAAGTGAATTTTTGAAGGGCGAGTCGGAAAATTGGCATGAGGACGAAAAATATCATGCGCTGATGATCATCGACATAGACAATTTCCACACGATAAACGAATTCTTTGGCCATACCTTTGGAGACGATGTGATACGCGAATTCGCTTCGGACATAAAATCCTCTTTCCGCGATACCGATATAGTTGGACGCATAGGGGGCGACGAGTTTATAGTGCTGATGAAAAGCGTCACGCTTAAATTTGCCGCAAAGAAAGCTGGAAGGCTTTGCCGCGGACTGGTAAAGAATTACGGTGTACAGAATAGGATCACATTGAGTTGCAGCATAGGCATGGCGTTTTTCGGCAAAGATGCCTTTGATTTCGACAGTCTGTATCAATACGCGGATTGGGCGATGTACAATGCCAAAACCAACGGGCGCTGCTCATACTGCATTTATGACAGCGAGACACACGACGATTACCGCCGCATAGAGGAACTGAACAACCGCACCTGCATGGACCCGCCCGGCAACAGCACGGAGGTAAGCGAGCTTGACACCAATCTGATGGATATAGCTTTTTCGCTGGTCTCGGCGTCGGACGACATATATGGCACGTTGGAAATTCTGCTGCGGACGGTGGGACGCAAGTACAATCTCAGTGCGGTATCAGTGCTGGCAAAGAAATATGACGAAGATGATAAGTTGGTGACTGTCAGCCGTTGGCTTAGCAATCGAAACCTGTTTAAGGGGCACAGGTCGCCAATGGTCACCGGCAGAGTGGACCTCGCTCCGATATTCAAAGGCTCAAGCCTGAAATGCGTCTCGGATATATCGGCGAGCAATCTCTGTCCTGCGCTGAAAAGCAATCTCAAAAATGACGGGATATATTCCTTTGTGATGGGCAAGCTGGAGGGACGCTCCGGAGAGCATTATGGCTGCGTAATGTTCATGCAGTTTAACAGAACGCGCAAGTGGAGCCGCAAAGAGGTAAACACATTCAAATACATATCGAAGATTGTTTCAGTAGCTTTGGTGGAAAGGTATTCCGCGCGTACACTCCTGCCCGGCGATGCCGACAATACATAGGAAATCAGTCTTTAATCAGTACAGCCCGCTCCGCACAATATACGGCAGTTTCCTGATGAAGTTATGCGGCAAGAGGAACTTTCCGTTGACGAAAACGACTGGAACGATAAAATTCAAAATTGCGTTGTAAAATGGCCCGCAACATAATCTTAAATTTTATGGGCAAACAGACATAAGAAAACAGCGGAAGTTCTCAAAAAATGAGGACTTCCGCTGTTCCGGATTTACGGCCCTGTATTTTATTGATTAACTCTTTAATCTCCGTCTTATTGCCAGACCAAAGCCCAGCATTATGAAGCCCGCAAACGTCAGGTTGGTTCCCTGCGCCCCGATCGAGATAAAAAACGCGTGGCCGAATACCGTGCCATGTCCTATTATCTCGCGCAGTACGCCTATAGGGAGCGCCAGCACGGCATATAGCCACCACAGGCCAAGCGCTTCCGGAAGAGCCTGAGCGGGGGGAAGGAACGGCGCGTCGGCCTGAAGCCGTGCCAGCACGAGCGAATCTGCCGCCAATATGGGTATATACATTCCGATGCTCCGTGCCGTTTCCTCCGATATCCAATTAACTGCCAGTCCGCACAGGCAGGCAATTATCGCGGACGGCACGAAATATATCACGCTTCTCATGGGCTGAATGTATTCTCCGCGCTCGAACATATACACAACCGACATCGCCGCGCAGAGGACAAGCATTATCAGCGTGAGTGAAAGTGCGTTTGCCGCTGAAGTACACGCTGCCGCTATCGTCACCATTCCGGCGCCGTGCGTTATCATTGGGTGCTCTACGCCAATGCCGGATTCATAATTTGAAATTCGCGATATCCTATTTTGTCTCGTCAAATTCATCAAGCTCACGCTCCTGCTCTGTCTTCAGACGATATTTAAGCCTGGCCGCCAGTCTTTTTTTGACGCTGCTGTAGGATATTCCCCTGCTGCGGAAATACCACACCATTCGATCAAACGCGCCCGCGAACGAACACATAAGCAGTACCGCAAAGGCTCCTCCCGCTTCTGTGCTGCCGAAATGCTGTATTAGCACCGCCAGCGCGCCGCAGGCTCCGCCCCAAATGTATCTCGCGGTTGCCAGCTTGGGACAGTAGTTGGGACAGCCCGCCATGAATACGCAACAGAAGAAGGTTGAGCCGCCAAACAAATCGTAGAATATATACGTCAGCGAACCGGCGGTGTTGTATGGGATTCCAAATGAAAAAATAACCGCCGCAAGCGAGAAGGACGCTACACACTGCCATGCGAGATTTCCGCTCATATACAGCCATACTCCCGCGATTATCAGCAGTATTATCGAGGAGGTTCCAAGCGGTCCCGCCACCTGACCGAGCAGGTATTCGCCTATGTGGGTATATGGATCCTCCCCCTGCCTCAGCAGGGCGATCTGTGAATATGCTTCCTTCAGCGAGTCGTTTGAGCTGAAGGCAAACAGTTTATCTGTGACATTTTCATTCAGGCGGGAATATGTGAAAGTCTCGTAGGGAAAGCAGACCGCCGCCATGCAGTAGCCCACAGCCGACGGCACAAACGGAGTGCGAAAGGTACCGCCGAACGGCATTTTACCCACGATCACCGCCGCCGCCGCCGTGAATATCACAAGCTGATAGTGGGCGCGCGCGGGCATGAGCAGCGAGCAGGTAATGCCGATTTCAACCGCAGTCAGGTCATCAAGCCTTTGGGGATGCCTTGCGATGACATTCCACAGCGATTCAGCGCCCGCCGCGCTCAGCACGCCGAAAAGCAGCATCACTACAACGCGCCCGCCATAATGTATCAGCGGAAATATCAGCAGGATTCCGAGCGCGCATATTCTGTGCAGGGTAGATGAAAACAGCGTATCGGATTGTCTGAAATGCGGAGCTGAACTCTGTCTGAAATCGTCCGCCATGTCTTGGCCTCCTTTTTAGTTTGCGTGAAATAAAAAACATTCAGAAGTGTGTCCATTGATTATACCTATTGCCTGTAGGTAGGAATAAACAATCGTTGTGCCGACGAATCTCATTCCGCGCTTTTTCAGGTCTTTTGAAATTAAGTCCGAAAGCGGGCTGCTGCTTATTTCGTCACAGCTCTCAAAGATAATATTGCCGTTTGTAAAGCCCCAAATGTATTTGTCAAAGCTTCCGTACTCATGTTGTATTTTCCGGAATACAACGCTGTTTGTAACGCTCGCGTCCAATTTGAGACGGTTTCTTATGATTCCACTGTCACCGCGCAGTTCTTCCAGTTTTTGCGGGTCGTATTGCGCGACCCTGCAAACGTCAAAGCCGTCGAAGGTTCTGCGGAAATTCCCGCGTTTGTTGAGCACACATTCCCACGAGAGGCCCGCCTGAAAGCACTCCAGAATAAGCAGTTCATAGAGCAGTCTGTCGTCGTGGCAAGGTCTGCCCCATTCTTCGTCGTGGTATTTTATATATGCTTCGTTTTTAATATTGCACCAGAAGCATCTTTTTGGCTCATTCAATTTCGCCACCGCCTTAATGCCCCCTTGGCACGCGCTCAAGCATATTCTTTTCATAAGATCTGTCCGCGTACACCAGACGTATGAATATCACAAGCAGTATTACCGCCGCGCCCCATATTGAACGATAGGCAAATATACGACAGCCCGCAGTGCACGCCACCCCGCCCAGCAAAAAGAAGAATATCATAGAGCCGTGGGTTTTTACCAGTTTTGCCGAGGCCCGATCCCTGTGCCGGACGTACTTGGCGAGATTGGAGCCAACTTGCCTTATGTGATTGGTCACAAAGGTGGTGGAGGCGGGAATCCCTTCTATTTGACGGAAGGTGTTGAACTGCATGGAGCATATGAAATTAAGAGTTACCTGCGTTACTTGGTTCGGAACGCTCTCGGGCAGAAAGCCGAGAATGATTACCGTGATTATCTCCAGCCCGATTAAAATAGTATCCCAGCGCAGGAAGTGCAGACGCTTGACTGTCTTGCCGAGGTATTCCGAGAAGAACGCGCCCGCAAAATATGCGCCTATGGGAACCAGCAGGTATGCCGCTTCACGCAGGTTCCCTTTACCCAGCGCCAACCCCAGCAGTACGACATTGGCGGTCTGAGCGTTGCAGAACACACCGCCGCGCAGAAGGTATGTGTAAGCACCGAACCAGCCTGCGGCGGCGATCAGACACCAGTAGACCCAGCGTTTTTCACATTCAAGAAATTCGTTATTGCTTTTGTCGACATTGTCTTGCTTAAAATCCATAAATAAATCTTCTTTGTTTTATTATTTGTGTTCCGCTTAGTGCAGGAAATTCATTATAAGGCTCACCATTGCTTCCTTTTCCTCGGCGCGCGATTCGGCTATCATCAGCGTGATTGCAACAAGAGTGTAATCCGCTATGATTTTGTCGCCGTTTTGGTTGAATAAAATCCCGTTCTTGTCGAGAAAATAAAGGAATACAGCTGCGGCGATGCGCTTGTTGCCGTCCGAGAATGAGTGGTTCTTGGTGACGAAATAGAGAAGGTTCGCCGCCTTTTCCTCAAGCGACGGGTACACGTCCTCGCCGAAGAAAGTCTGATATATTGCGGCAATGCTTGCCTTGAAGCTGTCGTCCTTTTCGTTGCCGAAAAGGTCGCTGTCCGCCGAGAATTTCATGTTGTCGATAAGCTCACGGCATTCCTCATAAGTGATGACATATGTGGCCTCGCTGCCTTTTGGCTTGGAGATACACTGATGGTCGTAATCGTCCAGCAGGTCGAGGGCGGTGGCGTAGCTTTCCACCACGTCGAGAATCTGATTTGCCTCAAGCATATTTCCCGCGCGCTTCATTATCTGAATTATCTCGCCAAGCTGCTTCATGCGCTGTTCGTTGACGGCATATCCCCTGAGAATGTATTCCTTGAAAACACTGCTTGCCCATTTGCGGAATTCGACTGCGCGTTTGGACTTGACGCGATAGCCCACCGATATTATAACATCAAGACTGTAGTACGCCACTGGTCTGCCTGTACGCTCGGAGCGCACATAGTAGACATTGCCATCTTTCTCTACTTCTCCGTCTTTGAACACATTGGAGATATGGCGGGAAATTCCGGATACATCGCGCCCAAAAAGCTCCTGCATCTGCTTTTGTGTGAGCCACACGGTTTCGTTTTGCAGCGGGACATCTAAGGCGACCGAGCCGTCGGCGGTCTGGTATATCACTATCTCCCTGTCAAATTCGCCCTTGTCCTCGACGACGACGTCAGGATCGAATTCGGAATCTTCTTCGCTCTCTACAGGCTCGTCCGCGATGGTTTCCGTATCGTCCGCTTGGGCGAATTCAGCGTTATCCGCTTCATCGGGGTTTTCGGAAGGCTGAGGCTCGACGGCGGCTTCAATATCCAAAGATTCATCAAAATGCATAAATCAACATTCCTTTCAAAAGAAATATGAAAAATTCTGTGTGAGTAAGATTATACCAATACAGTGTACTTTTTGCAACAGTAAAATGCACAATTGCGCGGAGACGAATAAAAAAACTAAGTCAAGCGAGCGGGGCTGCATGGGGATCAAGGGGGATAATTCCTCCTTGCGGGGTCCAAGGGCAGGGGCCATGGGGGAGAGTGGGGCTGAACCTCACCAGCGAAAACGCAGGAGAAGCGGACAAAATGTGGTGGGATTAAAGAGCAGGCAAGGCGAACACAGAGCAAATAGTCCCTTTGAAGAAACTCTTCGCGTTTTTTTCAACCGTGAAAAGCATCTGTCAACAATAAAATTAAAAATTTTTTAGTGAAGTATAAAATCACGCCCTCGGGGGACATTCAAAAAATATCCTCTGAGGGCGTTTCGTTTTTTATTTGTATTGTGTCTCGAGTTTTTCCTTGATTTGGTCGACAAGCTGCATTACGTCCACTATCACGTCGGGTGAAATCTCCGCGCGTTGGCTCTCCATGGGCATAACTTCCTGAACGGCGGGCTTTGAGAAATTTCTGTCGGGCCGCTCAATCACATTCTTGTACACAGTCTTGAAAACCGTGCGCACAAATGGCTGAATAAAGAACAACTGTGAGAAGAAGGCGAATGGGAAATTGAAGCACACGAGCTTAAGCCAGTTTGCCAGCAGTGTTAAGAAATTGAATCCCGCATAGTAGGGGTAATAGAGCCATGCGGCGACAAAGCTCATTGCCGGACACATTATGCCCACAGTTGCGCAGATTATTGCGGTTTCAAACAGGACAGGGTGGGTGTTGCGTGGGTCGAAGCACTTGGACGCCAGTTTGAATGAACAGGGACTTCCAACCAGCATTTCAAGTGAATAAGCCAAGACGAATTCAATAATTATGACTGCCCATATAGGCATGAATTTGCCAAACATATACACTCCGCCCTGTTGGTTGATGGCTTTAATAACGCTGGACGCGTGATTGACTTCCATCAATGTGCTGCCATTTACCACATACAGACTGTAGAATACGTAGGCGTGTACCGTCACAAGCACTGTGATAAATGCGAAGAAAGCTCTTTGAACTTGATTCTGAGGCATGGTAAAATCTCCTTTTCTGACGCAAAAAAGACACACGCGGCCTGCCGATACATAAATCCAAACAGGCTTATCGGGCGTATCAGCCGCAATGTACCGTGATCAGATTTATGTGCAGAGCACTACGTGTGTCGTTATGCGTGTTTTTATATTTATTTTTTACATACCCTATTTTACCATAAATCTTACAAATTTGTCAATGAGCCAAAATGCAGAAATTCAATTTGATTTGAGCAAAAAATTTATCTTTTATTCTTCGCAAAAAATCGGGATTTTTTTAATTGGTTTCATTGGCGGCATTCTCGGCACAGCGGCGTTTAATTTTTACAATCGAAAAAAAGGAGAGTTTGTCCGGAGAGGGTGATTATTCTGTGCTCGACGTAACTTCTCTTTAGTGTTGGAGCGTTTTGCCCGCTCCGCCTGCGGCTTCGCTCGCCTGACTTTAGTTTCTCAAAATTGATTTGTGTGGTTTAATTGTAACTTCACTTGACAATTGCCACTTTTAGGGTTATAATCTGAGTACAATGTAAATTGAAGCAAAAATATGCGCGTTCGGGGAAAATGCAGTTTCTCAGTCCACAGAGAGCGGGATTCACGGCTGGAAGATTCCGCGGCAGGTTCGGAGCTGCATACGCCGCCCGGCAGGTGTCGTCAGGCACGGCGCTTCGATGATGAATCGGACGTGTGTTCAGCGTTAATGAACGCAAAGCGGCGCGTTTATCGCGCAATATGGGTGGTACCACGGCTCCGTCGTCCCTTTGATTTCTGGGAAGGCGGGGTTTTTTTCTGCCCGTAATAATAAAGGAAGGATTGATTCAACACAATGCAATGGACAGGACTTAACGAATTAAGGGAGAAATATCTCTCATTCTTCGAGACGAAGGGACACCTTCGTCTGCCGAGCTTTTCACTGATTCCTCGGAACGATAACAGTTTGCTGCTTATCAACTCCGGCATGGCCCCAATGAAAAAATACTTCACAGGCGAGGTAACTCCTCCCCGCAAGAGAGTTACTACCTGCCAGAAATGCATCAGGACGCCCGACATCGAGCGGGTGGGTATCACGGCGCGCCACGGCACATTTTTTGAAATGCTCGGCAACTTTTCATTTGGGGATTATTTCAAGCATGAGGCTACCGCGTGGGCATGGGAATTTCTCACAGAGACACTGGAGATGGACGTGGACCGTCTGTGGGTATCCATTTATGAAAACGACGATGAGGCATTCGATATCTGGACAAAAGAAGTGGGAGTTGCTCCCGAAAGGATAGTGCGTCTCGGCAAGGAAGATAACTTCTGGGAGCACGGCGAAGGCCCCTGCGGACCCTGTTCCGAGATATACTATGATCGCGGAGAAGAATACGGCTGCGGCAAGCCTGACTGCGGCGTGGGATGTGACTGCGACAGATACGTTGAGATATGGAACAATGTGTTTACCCAGTTCGATTCGGACGGCAAAGGCACGTACACTCCGCTTGACCACCCGAATATAGATACGGGAATGGGTTTGGAAAGACTTGCCTGCGTGGTGCAGGGCGTGGACAATCTCTTCCTTGTCGATACTGTGCAGAACATAATGAAGCATATCAGCGAGATTGCGAATGTTAAGTACGGCGAGGATCCGAAGAAGGATATTTCGCTCCGCGTCATCACAGACCATATCCGTTCCACCACATTTATGATAGGTGACGGTGTAATGCCCTCCAACACGGGGCGCGGCTATGTCCTGCGCAGACTGCTCAGACGCGCCGCCCGCCATGGCAGACTGCTTGGCATTGACAGAATGTTCCTCACGGAGGTTTGCGACACCGTTATTCGGGAGAATGAGAGCGCATATCCCGAACTGAAGGATAAGCGCGATTTTATTCACAACGTGATTGCCACTGAGGAAGCCAACTTTGCCAAGACCATCGATCAGGGAATGAAGGTTCTGGAGGACTTTATCGCCGATCACGAGGGAGATACGCTCAGCGGCGAGGCCGCGTTCAAGCTTCAGGACACCTATGGATTCCCGATAGACCTGACAGTTGAGATCCTTGCTGACAAGGGCATGAAGGCAGATGTGGACGGTTTCCGCAAGATATACGATGAATATCGCGTCAAGACTAAGATGGCGGGCGTTCACGCCACGACCGAGGCGTGGAAGGGCGACGAAGATCTGCTTAAAGATATGACGGCAACCGAGTTCCTCGGGTATGGCGAAAGCAAGGCGCAAGGCAGAGTTATCGCCATAGTGCTGAACGGTGAGCTTACCGACAGCGCGTTCGAGGGAGACGAGGCCGTGTTGGTGCTTGACAGAACGGTATTTTATGCCGAGAGCGGCGGACAGGTGGGTGACATAGGTGAAATTACCTCCGACGGCGCCAAAATCAAGGTGACAAACACTTCTAAAAACGGCTCCGGCGTGTTCCTGCACACCTGTGTCGTTGAATCAGGTCAGATAAATGTTGGTGATACCGTCACAACGGCATACGACTTTGAAACCAGAATGGCGACAAGGCGCAACCACACGGCGGCTCACCTGCTTCAGGCGGCCTTGCGCAAAGTGCTGGGTACTCATGTGGAGCAGGCGGGTCAGCTGGTGGATAGCCACACGGTCAGATTTGATTTTACACATTTCTCCGCTCTCACTCCCGAGGAGCTTGCGCAGGTGGAAGGTCTTGTCAACGCTGAAATTCTCAAGAGCGTCGAAGTCATCAACGTCGAAATGCCCATTGAGGTTGCCAAAAAGCTGGGCGCAATGGCGCTTTTCGGAGAGAAATACGGCGATTTGGTTCGCGTGGTGAGAGCTGCCGATGATTTTTCAATAGAATTCTGCGGTGGCACTCATGTGGACAATACATCAAAGATAGGTCTTTTCAAGATAAAGTCAGAGTCTTCGGTGGCTGCCGGCGTGAGAAGAATTGAAGCGGTAACGGGCGCTAATGTGCTTGCCATGCTTAACGACGCGCTCAATACCATAAGCGAGGCCGCAGCGGCCATGAAGCTGAGCAATTCGGCAGAACTGGTGCGAAAGAGCGCCTCGATGACCGCGGAGCTGAAGGAGAAAGATAAGCAGATAGAACAGCTTTCCTCGAAGCTCGCTGGAATTCAGGTGGATTCGCTGATAAACGACGCACAGACGGTGGGCGATACAAAATTGATTGTAAGCCGCTTCGACGGAGTTAAGCCCGACGAGCTGCGCACAATGGGCGACAAGGTCCGCGACAAGTGCGCCGATTCGGTTGCCGTATTCGCCTCGGTCAACGGCGAGAAGGGAACGATTTTCGTGTCGGTCGGCAAAGACGCCCTCGCCAAGGGTGCGAATGCGGGCAGGATAGTCAAGGCGATTGCACAGGTGACGGGCGGAAACGGCGGCGGCAAGCCCGACAACGCCATGGCGGGCGCAAAGGATCTTTCAAAGCTCGACGAGGCGTTGGCAAAGGCTGCTGATATAGTAGCGGAATTCGTCAAATAACTCTGAATATAAGCCCCTGATTATCTGATTGGGCTGATGTAGCTCCAATTAAAAGATAAACCGTAAATAAAAGACGAGACTGTTTCGTGTCATTATTTAGTGACTTTGAGCAGTCTCTTTTTATTTTTATGTTGTCAGATTGTCAACTTAATTTTAATAATTAGGTTGACAATCTTTCGCCGTCGTGTTACAATAATCCCAAACTTATTCCTGGGGAGGCTCTTTTCAATGAGTGAGAATGTTTCCGAAACAATACAAAAAAAATCCAAACTTAAAATTACTACCGCCGACATCGTAGTGGTGGCACTGTCTGCCGCAGTACTTGCGGTGTGTTCGTGGATTTATATTCCCATGACGGTGGAAATCACACTGCAAACCTTCGCAGTGTTCACAATCGCAGGCATTTTCGGGGCAAAGCGCGCTACGCTTGCCGTGCTGGTATATATACTGCTCGGCGCCATAGGTGTGCCCGTTCTGGCGGGAATGCAGGGTGGTATTGACAAGATAATAGGCGCTACGGGCGGTTATATTCTGGGATTTATATTTATAGCGCTGTTCGTGGGCTTTGCCTCGGACAGATTTGAGCGCAGAACAATGCCACTTTTAATTGCGATGCTTCTCGGACTGGTTGTGTGCTATGCCTTCGGCACGGTGTGGTATATGTTCGTCTACGCCCAAAGCACCGGGCCGGTGGGCCTCGGAACGGTTATGGGCTGGTGTGTAATTCCGTTTATAATTCCCGACTGCGTGAAAATAGCCTGTGCGCTGATGGTTTCCAAGAGGGTGGGAAAGTATGTCAAATTCTGATGCTTTGCCCAATCAAAACGCGATGTCCGTAAGTATCGACGGGAATATTGACAAGTGTGCGCTAAAAATACGTCCTCACCACGGAATGTGCATACAATTTTTCCGCGGTGAGGGCTACAGCGCGGAATTTATCCGCCATATGGACGAAATTGTTCGTCGGCTCAACGGCGGTGCATTGGTGGATTTGACAAAATTCGCTGACTGTATATGTGAGTGTTGTCCGAACAATATCTGCGGTGAGTGCGTTTCGGAGCCTAAGGTTCGAGGCTTTGACAACCGCGTACTGGAGTTATGCGGATTGAGCTTGGGCGATGTTGTGAGCTTTGATGAGTTTCACGCATATGTGAGAGAGAATATAATTGACTGTGGACGAATGGGGGAGATATGCGGTAATTGTGAATGGGCGTATATCTGCCACGGAAAGTAAGACATAAAATGATGAGTGACAGGTGTGTTTTTTATGCGATAGAAAAAACGGGGAGATTTTAGTAAGAATTGGCTGCTTATTCTGTTTTTGCCTTGATTTTTCTTTAGTGTCGGCACGTTTTGTCCGCTCGGCCTTAGGTTTCGCTTGTTAGGCACTGTCTCACCCTCCGCAATGGTGCTGCCTTCGACCCGCCGGGAAGAATTACCACCCTGGGCTCTTACGCTTCGCTAATTATTTTTTACTGTTGCGTGATTTTTAATCGGGTTGCTTGACTTTTTCATTAGCATATGTTACACTGGAGCATATAATGATAATTGAACAGGGTGGGCTGTAAGCCTTATCCGGGTCACATTAGTGACAGTGGAATTAATGTCCACGGGACTGTAATTTTAATTACCTATCCCGTGGACTTTTTTAATACTTTTGATGCCAAGGGTGATGAGTATGAAAAATTTGTCAAAGAAGGCCGCCGGCAGTTATAATGACGTCGTGCTTACTGCCGTGAGAGTATCCGTCATGAGCATCATTGCCAACGCGGCATTGTCCGTATTCAAGATAGCCGTGGGATTTGTTTCACATTCATCGGCGATGGTAAGCGACGGTTTTCACTCGGCCTCAGATGTTTTCAGCAGCATAATAGTTATAATCGGCATAAGGCTCTCCGCCAAAAAGTCAGACACCGACCATCCATACGGGCATGAGCGATTCGAGTGTGTTGCGGCGATAGTTTTGTCGGTAATATTGCTTATAACAGGATGCTTTATAGGCGCGACCGCTCTGGAATCCGTCACATCGGGAAATTTTGACGGCTTTGTCCCACCCGGGAAGGCCGCAGTCGCAGCCGCTCTGATTTCTATTGCGGTAAAGGAAGCGATGTTCTGGTTCACAAGGTATTACGCCAAGAAGATTGACTCGGGCGCGGTGATGGCCGACGCATGGCACCATCGCAGCGATGCACTGTCGTCAGTGGGAGCATTCATCGGCATAGTGGGCGCCAGAAACGGACTTCCCGCGCTTGAGCCGCTGGCAAGTCTGGTGATATGCCTGTTTATTATAAAGGCCGCCTTCGATATATTTAAAGATGCGGTAAACAAGATGGTCGATCATTCATGTGACGAAGAAACCGAGGAGGCGATCCGCAGTCTTGTTGTTGCTCAGGCTGATGTGACAGGCATAGACCTGCTTAAGACCCGAATATTTGGAAATATGATTTATGCCGATATAGAGATATCTGTCGACGGGAACAAGACGCTGATTGAAGGGCACGCTGTCGCAGAGCAGGTACACAACGCTGTCGAAAAGGAGTTTCCTAAGATCAAACACATTATGGTTCATGTAAATCCCGCCTGATATATTTCTCAACTTAACAAAGTCAACTCAATACAAGAGGGGGGAGACGTCGGCTGCCGCATCGCCTCCTCTTGTATTGCCATGCGATAAAAAACCGCAGCTTGCAGTGAAAAAGCACTCTCGGCAAGCTGCGGTAATCATTATCTGTTCATTTGTCCTTATTGCCGCGTCCGGAGTCAACCATGCTCTCCCCGAGTATATAGGCTATTAGAACTCCGCCCGCCACGATGATAGCTGCGACTTGAGCCGCCGTGCTGTCGGTCACGCCGAAGGCGAGCATTGTGGGCGTGACAAAACCCGCCGCCGCGCTCCAAAACTTGCGGCTGGTCAGCTTGGCTTTCCAGTCAATTTTCATTTTTTCGGTCTATCCTTTCCATGACGTTTTCGATGTCGTTGATTCTGTGATTGGCAACCTTGATTTTTTCTTCATGCAATGCAACTGTTTCTTCAAGCTTGTAGATTCGTTCAATAACCTCATTGTTTTTTTCCTGCTTCTTTTCAAGCTGTTCAATTCGGTATGTGGTGAGTTTGCTATTCACAACAACACCGGCGAACGTAAACAGAGCGCTTCCAATTACAGTGATGAGAGAGACAATCACCTCAGTTTCCACTTAAATCACCTCGATTTTCAGGCTTTTTCTTGTTGCGCCCCCGACAATTCCGTCAGCCGCGAGGTTGTGTTCTTTTTGGTAGGCGATAACCGCCGCTTTCGTCTTGGCACCGAATGTGCCGTCAACCGCGAGCTTGCCGCCCAGATTATTCAAATGCCATTGCAGCCATTTGACCCCGTTTCCGCTTGAATTCACTGTGAGATTTGATGACGGCTCGGCGTAAGGACAATCGCTGAATGTGTTTCGTGAATTGCCGCTTTTATCTTTCCAATAATATTTCGAGGTTCGCGTGTCAATGTGTGTGAATCGCTGTGTTTCATACCAGCCGATTCCCTTTACGCCGATAGCCTCGGCGTATTGAGCGACGCGTTTTGCGGATACGCCCGACACAACTATATCAGCAGCCATGCCTTTGGTGTGATAGCTGTTTGGTTGACCTCCTACGGCTTTGTTATGGGCGGTTGTGCGATAGCTGCTGTTGATTATAACGGCTTTTTTGAAATGACTGCGTATCTGCTGCAAGTAATCTATCAGCTTTGTGTCCACAAGCGCTCTGTCCGCGCCGTCTTTGGAAACCAGTTCGCGCAGCGTGAAATTTGTTGATAGTCTTTTGTTTCCGTCTTTTTTGAGACTGTAGCTTTTAACCGACATAATTTTGTCACTCCTTTATTTTGATATTTAACGTACATCTTCAAAGACAGCATCGCATATGATACTGCTTATATTCATAATATTCCGAGCAACCAATTTTGTTCATGAATTGTTTACCCATGTGATAAAAAATAACCAGCGAAGCGGGCAAAACGTGACAAGGCTAAATAACAACCAGGGCGAACAAAAAACAATCGTCCCTTTCGATCAAATATTCTCCGTTTTTCATAATTGCAAAAAAGTAAACATTGCTGTGTCGGAATGAGGGGCATAAATTAAGCCTTAAGTTTACAGGAAGATCATCATAAGCAAAGTATAAACTTCAATAAAACACAACAAAAAATCTCCACCCAAAATCCATGCATGGACTTTGGGTGGAGACTTTTTTGTATTTTTAGTATCAGCGCAAAATATCACCCGCCAGCTCCGCGAGTGTGTTTTCTCCCCAACTGTAGTTGGTGAGATAATTTCCCTTGAACAGCTGCGAGAATTCTTCCTTACCTGACAGATAGTCGTAAAGATCGCACCTGACCTTTTCAGTGACTATGCGCCGCTTGCCGTCTACCGACTCAATGACGTCGGAGATGCCGTATTCTTCCAGAATATTTTTAAGTCTGAGAGCTACCTTGCGGTATCTGGCCAATGTTACGGGGCTGACAGGTTCGTCCTCCCACAAGAAACTGATTGCCTCCTCCGAAGACACATATCCGCCGCGCCTGTCCACAAGCAGTGCGAACAGTTCTTTGGATTTCTTGTTGCGAAAGGCAATGGGTCTGTCACCCACAAAAACGTCGAAATATCCAAATGTACGTATAGACACGGCAGAGTTACCGGTTGAATTTTTATCGCCGGTTGTTTCCTTGCCGCCGATGTTGTAAAGCATCACATATCTGGGCGAGGATTTTTGAGAACATATTGCTTTAATGTGCTTTTCGCTTTTGGATTCCAAATCAAAATAGGTAAATTCCGCCTCTCCGTTTTTCAAAAGTCTCTCGAATTCCTCATAGGCCACACCGCTGCGTGCGACGAATTGTTTTAGCGGCGCGCCTTTTTTCATAATCTCAAGCCACTCATCTTTGGTGAATCCAAAGAACTTGCAGACATTATCGCTGGCATAGAGCGGCTTTACCGATTCGTTGGTGACTCTGAAAGCGGCGGCGCCTTCTGTCAAACGCATAACCAGCTCGCCCATGTTTTCCTTAAGGGAGTCGTATTCAAGCCTGAGCGCGTCCTCACGCAGGTCGCCTGCGCAGCGGCAGCAATATAGGCTTGTTCGCCTGTCCATGTTCAGAAGAATTCCATTATACAGCTTTATTTCACCGCTGGACGAATGCGCCTTGTAGGTTATCTGCGGCGGTTTGAGATCGGACTCATGAAGTTTCCTCTGACGGAAATCCCTGAAAAAAGTCCGGACCTTATCGCGGTTTTCTTCTACGACAGTGCTTGAAATCCATTGTTCGATAGCGTCGTCTATAGGTATGGAAATGTTTTCGAGCCATTTGAACATTGGGGAGTTATTGCTGTGCACGCATTTTACAGTATTTGTTTCAAGGTCGTATTCAAAAATTTTGTCATAGACATCGGTGAGCGCCTTAAGGTAGCGTTTTGTTTGGTCTTCCTTCCTGGCGTGATGCCTTTCGGTTATATCTATGCAGACGCTTTGGAATTCCTCTTCCCCCTGTTCGTTGACACATTTTGTGACCCATCCGAAGACGTGCGCCCTCGTGCCGTCGCATCGGAGGAGCGTCATCTCTCCGGCAACCGGCGCGCCGGCGGTATATACCCTGTTTAAATACAAGGCAAACTTACGGCGTTCTTCCATGGGGATCATCAGAAAGATGTTGTTCTTATACAATTCCATGTAGTCCAGTTCTCCGTCATGTGTTTCGGGAAAGCGGAAAAAATCTACCATATGCTTGTTGATATATGTGACTTTAGGCTGCTTTTCACAGGTGTATTTTAAAAATCCGCAGGGAATTGTTTCGTTGAGAAATCGCAGATTATCGTTTTCGCTCTTAACATCGGTGATGTCCGTGAGCACTGAGTATCCCACAAGGGTGCCGTCCTCAAGTCTCTCGCAGCTCATGGTATCGCTTACATACAGAATGGAACCGTCCTTTTTTGTAAGACGATACTGCGCCGTGAGTTCACTAGCCTTTGACTTTAAATCATCTATAAACCGACGGTAAAGCCCGGCGTCGGCAGGGTACACCAATCTCGCATACAGATCATCGCTCTCGCTCAAAAGCTCATTTTCCGTAGATCCCACCATATCGCACAGGTTTTTGCTCACATAGCTCAAGTGAACCGGGTCGTTCAATACATACTGATGAAAGCCGCTGATATTTCGGCTCAATATGGCGTCGATATTATTAAGAGTATTTTTCATAGCAGCTCCTTGCCGAGGGAAATATTTAACAACTGAACTAATTATATCACAATTTTTAATAAAGTCAATCTATGTCATTGCCGCGACACGGAAATCGATTTTGAGTAATTAAAGTCAAGCGAGCGGAGCTATATGGGAGCTCGAGGGCAGCGCCAAGAGGACTTGTCCCTCTGGATTCCTACGCTTCGCTAATTATTTTAAATGCTGTTACCATGTAATTTTGTGCCTGCATATTGAAATAACGCTCTACATTTGGTAAAATATATAAGTATTCCAAGTACAGAAAAATGCACGACAGTTATTTTTCACTGCGGAATATCAGGAAGTGCAGTACAGATATAACAGGAATGAAGGGAAGAAGTGCGGAGCGGCTCAGGGTTGCAGCGTGGAATCGGACGGCGGCGCGGATAAAAACACATCAACCGAACACACCCAAAATGCCGCAGATTTGTGCGTCAAATATGATTAGAAAATATATGAGATTTTTTTCAGCAGAAATTCTGCTGTTGCTGTCGCTATTTACTACTGCCTGCGGCGGCAATGTACACAATGCCGACAATACTCGGCAGTCGGTATCATCGAATGATCTATACCAATATTCCTCGGATGCGGAGATCGACAGTCAACGGGAGGTTTCAAACATGGAGCTAAAAATAGGCGAGAAGCGATATTACGTGACGCTTGAGGACAACGACACCGCCAAGGCATTTGAAAAGCTGCTTCCTGTGACGCTCGACATGAGTGAGCTTAACGGCAACGAAAAGTATAATTATCTGGATTGTTCGCTCCCATCGCACCCGCAGAATGTCGGATCAATTAAGGCGGGAGACATTATGCTCTATGGGGATAACTGCGTGGTGGTATTTTACAAGAGCTTTTCCACCGCTTACAGATATACCCCCATAGGACATATCAATGATACTTCGGATTTAGACAAAATTGTTGGTGGCGGCGGCATAAAGGCACAATTTACAATGACGGAGTAATACGGGCAACAGTGCAAAAATGTTAAAAGGCGTTATTGTTATCACGCGGCGGCGTGTAACGCAATGTAGAGTGCGAAGGGAGTGGAAAGCGTGATAAACGTGACATTGGTGGGAACCGGCGGAATGCTGCCGCTCAAGGACAGGTTTATGGCGAGTGCATACATTGAGCATGACGGTCACGCGGTGTTGATAGATTGCGGCGAGGGAACTCAGATTTCAATGAGACGGTTGGGTCTGAAAATGAACAGAATCGACGCGATATTAATTACGCACGCTCACGGGGATCACACATTCGGACTTCCCGGGCTTCTGCTGTCTATGAGCAGCGGTTGCAGGAAGGCTCCCGTAGATCTGTTCTATCCCATGGAGGCCGAACCCATAATTAAGGGGCTCTTGCTCTCATGTACGTCTCTGGGCTTTGAACTCAACTTGAATCCATTGTCCGTCAATGAAAGCGAGACTTTCAAGTATCCCGCTGTTGACGAAAATCTGACGATAAGTACGGCAGTATTGAGGCACAATGCGTTTTGTCTGGGATATAAGTTGCGTTTTGATAAAAAAAGAGAGTTTCTCCCCGACAAGGCGAAGGCGCTTGACATTCCGCTGCGATTTTACAGGGCGCTGCACAGCGGAAAGACCGCCATGCTGCCGGACGGAAGAACTATCTTACCGGAGCAGGTACTGGGGCCGCCCAGAGTTCCCACGGTCATTGTCAATGTGACGGATTCCGTGCCGTTTTCGGGGATTGCCGAATTCGCTCGGAATGCGAGTCTTCTCATCTGCGAAGGAATGTACGGCGATGAAGGCATGGGGCAGGCCGTGTATGAAAAGGGGCATATGCTGATGCAGGACGCCTGTAGAATAGCCAAAGAAGCGAATGTCAAAAAATTATTTCTCACTCACTACAGCCCGGCAAATACAGACCCTTGGAAATATCAGGACGAATTGGAAAAAATTTTCCCAAATGTAGTGATATCGTGCGACGGAGAGAGCATTACATTACAGTAACATTGGTACCCCGCGTTTCGCTGTTTATTTTTTAGCGCCGCCGCAGTGGTCAATTTATCAAAGGCTGTTGACATTCGGGTTTAACTGTTATATAATAATACGGTAACAGCAGGGCGCTGTAGGCTGTGTGCTTACAGCGCCTTGGCCTTTATCCTTTGAAATATCTGAAATATTTGGAAATGGAGATTGTCCTATGTCAAAATTACCTGAAATGTTCGGAAGCAATGTTTTCAACGACCGAGTTATGCAGGATAAGCTGCCAAAGGAAACCTACAATGCATTGAAAAAAACCATTGAACAGGGTCAGCCGCTTGATATCAGCGTTGCCAACACCGTAGCCAACGCCATGAGAGAATGGGCAGTCGAAAAAGGCTGTACGCACTATACCCACTGGTTCCAACCCATGACAGGCATTACAGCCGGTAAGCATGACAGCTTCATCAGTCCCGTGGGCGACGGACGAGTGATAATGGAATTTTCGGGCAAAGAACTTATCAAGGGTGAACCCGACGCTTCGTCGTTCCCCAGCGGCGGCATTCGCGCCACATTCGAGGCGAGAGGCTACACTACGTGGGATCCCACATCGCCCGCATTTATAATGGACGATTCGCTTTACATACCTACGGCATTTTGCTCGTATACCGGCGAAGTGCTTGATAAAAAGACCCCGCTTCTGCGCTCGATGGAACGTCTCAACACGGAGGCGGTCAAAATACTTCATCTGCTTGGCAAAAAGAATGTAAACCGTGTGTTGACTACGGTTGGTCCCGAGCAGGAGTATTTTCTCATAGATAAGGAACTGTACGACCGCCGCGAGGATTTAAAACTCACGGGCAGAACCCTCTTCGGCGCAAAGGCGATAAAGGGTCAGGAGCTTGACGATCACTACTTTGGTGCAATCAAGACGCGCGTTTCGGAATATATGAAGGATCTTGATAACGAGCTTTGGAAGCTCGGCATATGCTCCAAAACCAAGCACAACGAGGTCGCGCCTTCACAGCACGAGCTTGCCCCAATCTTCAGCACATCAAACATAGCTACCGATCACAACGAGCTCACCATGGAAGTGATGAAAAAGACCGCCGAGAAACACAACCTTGTGTGTCTGCTCCATGAAAAGCCCTTCGCGGGAGTCAACGGCTCCGGCAAGCACAACAACTGGTCAATGTCTACCGACACAGGCGAAAATCTTCTCGAACCCGGAAAACAGCCCGAAAACAACTTGCAGTTCCAGCTCTTCCTCGCCGCAATAGTCAAGGCCGTGCATGAATATCAGGATTTGCTGAGAATAACCGTCGCAACCGCAGGCAACGATCATCGACTCGGCGCCAACGAGGCTCCGCCCGCAATAATCTCGATGTATATAGGCGACGACCTCGGTGAGCTGGTTCAGTCTATTATAGACGGCACAGAGTACGTGAGCAGAGGCAAAACCGACATGAAAACGGGCGTCAACGTCCTTGTCGACTTTAAGAAGGACACCTCCGACAGAAACCGTACATCACCTTTCGCCTTCACCGGCAATAAGTTCGAGTTCCGTGCGCTGGGTTCCTCTCTCAACATAGCCTGCCCGAATTATATGCTCAACACCATGATCGCCGAAGAACTTTCGCAGTTTTATGACGAGCTCTCAGGCGCGCAGGATATGGAAGCCGCTGTAAAAGCGCTCGTCAGGCGTGTGCTCACCGAGCACCGCAACATCATATTCAACGGCGACAACTACACCGAAGAATGGGTTGCGGAAGCCGAGAGACGCGGACTTTATAATCTCAAGTCCCTGCCGGAGGCATATCGCCACTTTATAAACAAAAAGAATGTCGATCTCTTTGTCAAGAACAAAATATGCACCGAGCAGGAATTGAGGGCAAGGTGTGAAATTGAACTTGAAACCTACTCCAAACAGATAAACATCGAAGCGCTCACTATGATAGACATGGCCAAGCGCAACATTACTCCTGCCGTTTCGGCGTATGTAAAAGAGCTGACCAACCTCGCGCTGGCCAAAAAGGCTTTGTCGGGCAGAATCCCCACAATAGTTGAGGAAAACACGATTATCAGCCTTTCCGCAAAGCTGATGGATTTCGCGGAAAAGACGGCGAAGCTTGAAATGGCAGTTTCGGAGGCGGCCAAATACAGTTCAAACAACCTCACCTGCGCCAGGTATTACCACGATGTGGTTTTGTCGATAATGCAGGAGCTCAGGGAAGTCGGCGACAGCATGGAATCCGAAACCGCCGCAAAGTACTGGCCTTATCCCACCTATACTGAGATGCTCTTCAGTGTTTAATTAAAATTTTTGATTCAATAACTAAAAATGCACCCGATTTTGTCGAATAAATCTCGACAAAATCGGGTGCGTCTGCATTTTTGTTGTTTCCTGTCAGTACTGTTCGCTGAATATCCTCGCTGTCACGCGCCTGCCCATTATTTTGGTGTGATTGAGCGCGTCCATCACCGCCTCGGCGGCGTCGCCCGGCACGTCGAAAGTGGAATATTTCTCGGTTATCTCTATCCTGCCTATGCTCTTTCCCGGGATTCCAGTTTCGTTCGCGACCGCGCCCACAATGTGCTTTGGCTGAATACCCGCGCTCTTGCCCAGACCTATGGATATCTTGACCATGTCTATGTTGCGGTCGCGGCGTCCCCTGTCATTTCTGCGGCCGTCACGGTGATCCCTGCCCCTGTCATTTCTGCGGCCGAAGCGCCTTTCGTGACCCTCAAAGGCCGCGTCATCTGAGGCCGATGGCATTGCGGTTCTGCCGTCCGCCGTCATTTCAAATTTCAGCAGCGCGGCGGCTATGTCGGTCAATGAAATACCGCTGCCGGCCAGTTCCTCTATCATATGTATGTATTGCCCCAGATCGTCATTCTCCACTGCACGCCTCACCTTGTCGGCAAACCTCATGCGCCGGCTCTCCATAACTTCGGCGCTGGTGGGGATTACACCTTTTTTTATCTGGGAGTGAGTATATCTCATTATATTCTTAAGTTCGCCCATTTCGCGCGAACCTGTGACGAATGTGAAAGCAATGCCCGATTTGCCCGCGCGCCCCGTCCTGCCTATGCGGTGAACGTAGTATTCCATATCCTGTGGAATGTCGTAATTGAACACCGCGCCGATTCCGCTTACATCAATACCGCGCGCGGCGACGTCCGTGGCGATCAGCACGTCCACGTGACCGCTGCGGAAGGTATTCATCACATGGTCGCGTGCCGCCTGTTTCATATCCCCGTGCAGGCCCTCGGCCACATAGCCGCGAAGCTGCATTGCGCTCACAAGTTCGTCGACCTGCTTTTTTGTGTTGCAGAATATCATGGCCGGCTCGGGGTGGTAAACGTCCATCAAACGGCTGACCGCTTCAATTTTGTGGCTGTGTGGAATGTTGTAATAGTATTGTTCTATCTCCTTGACGGTGAGTTCCCCCTGAACCACCTTGACAATTTCGGGATCGCGCAGGTATTTGTTCGTGATTTCCATTATCTCTTGCGACATGGTGGCTGAGAAAAGCACTGTCTGCCGCTCTTCGGGAACGTCCGCTAAAATTATTTCTATATCGTCGCGGAAACCCATCGACAGCATTTCATCTGCCTCATCAAGAATAACCATTCTGAGATTGGCGAGCGAAAGCGTGTTCCGGCGCATATGATCCATGATTCTTCCGGGCGTTCCGACTACTATCTGCGCGCCGCCCCTGAGGATTTTTATTTGGCGCTCGATGTCTTGTCCGCCGTATATGGCGGCTGTGCGTATGCGTTCGGTGTAGGCAGTGAGCTTGCGTATCTCGTCGCACGCCTGTATCGCAAGCTCCCGTGTGGGGCAAATGATGAGGGCCTGAACTCCTTTTCCGTGATTTTGCAGTATGTTTTCTATGGCTGGTATGGTGAACGCGGCGGTCTTGCCCGTGCCGGTTTGCGATTGGCCTATAACGTCTCTGCCGCTCATAAGCAGCGGGATTGTCAGGGTTTGAATCGGTGTCGCCTCTTCGTAGCCAATGTCGTCAATTGCCTGCATAACAGGTTCTGAAATTCCAAGTTGTGAAAACGGTAACGTCTGCATACTGTAAATACTACCTCACTCTTAACAAAATGTGTCCCGAATAAATTTTCTGAATTGTAAAATATCAGCCGCATGAAAATCTAACGGGCCGCATATGTTTTTATTACCAAAAATTACATAATCCATTTGTACAAATTAATTATAACTCTTGATTTGTCACAATGCAAACCCAAATATGACTAAAATTTAAAAAACCCGATTTTGCCCAAAAGTTGCGAATTTTTTATTAAAATTATGTTATATATTCATCGTCGTTGTAAGCGCGGCGGAAATAAGTGGGAGAGCAGAAAAATAATCAGCGAAGCGCGGGAATCCAAAGGTCCAATAATGCCTTGTATATATTGGGTGTTTCTTCCGATCCCATTGCAGCTCCGCCCGATTGACTTAAGTTTTTCAAAATTGATTTCCATTTCGCATTGATACGGGTACTTGACAAATCAACTCTTTTGATATAGCATATTGATAATTATTAATCAGACAAGGAAAATGGCACTATGAATCTTATATCAAGATTTTTCGGTCATCTGCACACTGTGAATGTTCACAGATACAGAGTTCTGGTAAACTGCATACGGGCAGGCATACCATGGCGCGGATTTATGCATGATCTGAGCAAATACAGCCCCACCGAATTCTGCAACGGCGTCAGATATTATCAGGGAACCCGCAGCCCGAATGAGGCCGAGCGTGAGAACATAGGCTATTCCCGCGCGTGGATGCACCACAAAGGGCGCAACCGACACCACTTTGAATATTGGACCGACTACGACCCTGTGACAAAGATGCAGATTCCGATAGAAATGCCCGCCGTTTTCGTTGCCGAGATGTTTTGCGACAGAATGGCGGCAAGCAAGACCTATCTCAAAGAAAATTACACTGACAAATCGCCTCTGGAATATTTTCTGAGAGCAAAAAAACGCCGCATAATCCACCCAAAAACATCCGAACTTCTGGAAAAATGGCTGACAATGCTCGCGCGACAGGGAGAGCAGGCCGCCTTCGCGGAGATCAGAAGGTATTTGAATGAAGCGCGTCACAGCGAAAGACGTTAAATAATATTGCGAAAGTTAAAAAATCGGCAGGAACTTCTCAACGTAGGGAAATTCCTGCCGATTTTTACTTGAGACATTTTTGATTTACGTCTATATTCTTTTTCTCGAGCATACCGTTCACGTTATCGCGCAGCAGCGAATACACCACCGAGGTGAGCGGAATAAAGAATATCATTCCGGCGATGCCGAACATCGCGCCTCCAACCAACACGGCAATCATAGTCCACATTGCCGGCAGACCCACCGAGTTTCCTACCACTCGCGGATAGATCAGTTGTCCTTCTACCTGCTGGATTATGAGGAACATGATCCCGAATACCAACGCCTGCATTGGATCGATCATTACAATAAGCAGCAGACCGACCAACATTCCCAGAAACGCACCTATGTATGGAATGAGCGCCATAAACGCGATGAAAAGACTTATCACGGCGGCGTATGGCATTCTGAATATGCTCATCGAAATAAAAAACATCATTCCCAGTATGCAGGCTTCAAGACACTGACCCGAAATAAAGTGGAAGAACGTATCGTCGCACAGCGAAGCGACACTGCATATAGCGTCTGCCTGATTCTCTTTGAGGTAGGCATACATAAGCTTTTTCAATTGCCTTTTGAGTTTCTTTTTGCTGGTGAGTATATAAATGGCAATGATAAATCCTGTAAATATATTGAATACAGTACTGAATACCGACGACGCCGCGTTGAACGCCGTGCCAACAATGACAGCGGCGTTGCCGGAAATCTGCTTGAGCAGTTCCTCTATGTTCAGATAATCTACCAAGTCATCTATACTGCCGGTGTCTATGCCGTACTTTTGCAGAGTGCGAAGCAGCCTGGGGTAATAATCCATAAAAGTGTCGCCTATGCCTGATACCGATTCCACAATCTGCGGCACTACTACTCTGAATACGAGGAATATCAGCAGGAACGCTCCCAGAACAGTCAGAATGAGACTTGATATATCCGCTACCGCCTCGGGGATATTTTTATTTATCTTCTTTGACACAACTCCGAAAAGTTTTTTCAACCCTCTCATCGGGACATTTAGCACCATGGCTGTCACGCCGCCTATAATAAGCGGCATTATGATATCCAGGAGCCAATCGAAAAATTTGATAACATTTCCGAAATTCATAAGACCTGCATACAACAATATCGCTATCACAATAAAAAATATACCGTATTTAAATTTTTTCTTTAGTCGCTCGTCCATGATAAAATTGCTCCCGTTTTCCGAATTGTCTCTCGGATAATTATATACTTCATTTCTATTCATATTGCAAACACATTGTAAAAAATCAGGTGTACAGGCGGTTCGGACCTCCTAGTGGGTTGAGTTATTGGAAATTCGACGGCAAAAATATTCCTATTTGTATTATATTTATAAAATATTACGAAGTCTCCGCGCTATAATTTGAACAAAATAAAAAATATTCAATTTTTGTCATCAAATCAACAAAAAGGTTTGAAATCGGCTGGAAAATGTTGTATAATGAAATCGTACTCAGGCGGATTGTCCGCCGGGCAAATAAAAAACTTATTTTGGAGAGTGACTGCAATGCCTCTGGTAAATGCAAAGGAAATGCTGACCAAAGCTATGGAAGGCAAGTATGCCGTTGGTCAGTTCAACATCAACAACCTGGAATGGACAAAGTCCATACTTCTCACCGCTCAGGAGCTTAAGGCTCCTGTTATCCTCGGCGTGTCTGAGGGTGCGGGCAAGTATATGTGCGGTTATAAGACCGTTGTAGGCATGGTTAAGGGTATGATCGAAGAGTTAAATATCACCGTTCCCGTTGCGCTTCACCTCGACCACGGCTCGTTTGAGGGCGCAAAGGCTTGCATCAGAGCGGGATTCTCCTCCATCATGTTCGACGGTTCACACTATCCGATCGAAGAAAACATCGCCATGACAAAAGCTCTGGTAAACGCTTGTGATGTTCTCGATCTCTCCCTCGAGGCCGAGGTGGGCGCGATAGGCGGCGAAGAGGACGGCGTGATCGGTTCGGGCGAGTGTGCCGACCCAAACGAGTGCAAGCAGATTGCCGATCTCGGCGTCACGATGCTGGCGGCAGGTATTGGCAACATTCACGGCAAGTATCCTGAGAATTGGCCCGGCTTGAGCTTTGAAACGCTTGAGGCAGTTAAGGCCACAGTCGGAGAAATTCCGCTGGTCCTCCACGGCGGCACCGGCATTCCCGCGGATCAGATCAAGAAGGCAATCTCTCTCGGCGTTGCAAAGATCAACGTAAACACCGAGTGCCAGTTGGCGTTCCAGGAGGCCACCAGGGCCTACATTGAGGCGGGCAAGGACAAGGAAGGAAAGGGCTTCGATCCAAGAAAGCTGCTCGCGCCCGGCGCACAGGCAATCAGGGACATGGTTAAGCAGAAGATGGAGATTTTCGGCTGCATAGGCAAAGCCGAGTGATTTTCTCCGGTTCGTTTTTTTGAGCGTGTGTCCTTTAAAGGCGATTATAATCCCCGAACGGCGATTCTCAGGCGAATCTCTGTTTGGGGATTTATTCTAGTGCGAAGATCTGACAAATTAAGAGGTACGACTATATTGAAAATATCATTGATTGATCTGATAGAAATGATACATGGAAGCAAACGCGCCGATGATTTCTTTAGAGAAGACACAGATTTAGATGTTGACGAATATTTGGAGCGAATTTCCAACTATTCCCCAAACGACCACATTGTATTCGCGGCGGATTCAAATATAAGGCGGCACAGATTTTGCGCCGGTTTTGACGAACAGGCGATAGATGTTGACGGCATTGTAATATTCTACTATGTTTTACACAATGATGATTTTTTTTGCGAAAGAGTTGAAAATACCGAAAAAATGTACGACAGACTGTACAAGAGCGTAAGAAACCCGTTTATTGGAGAATTTATGGTATTCAAAGACGGAATTAAAAGGAATTACCGCGTTAAAAACGCTCACGGAGAGACATTGCACAGTGACGAAATAGACCGAAGAAAATTACACGAGTTAATTATAGAGTGGTATTGATATATTTATTGCTTTTGTTGTTCTGCCGATAACGTAAAGACACTCCACACTCGAGTCTCGATTGAGTTAAGCAAATCCCCTGTATGGAAATCTGAATTGAGTTTCCACACAGGGGATTTATTTTATATTCGCTCTAACTCTTCTTTAATTTTTGCCCGTTCAGCCAGCGGCTTCGCTTGTGGGGCTTTGCCCGACTCTCTGCGATGGCGCTCTGCTAACCATTAATGCTTGTCATTCATGGTGTAGACACTGCCAAGAGGTGCAAAGCTCCCACGCCTTTGGCTAATAGCTCCGCTCTATTGGCCTTATTTATACTTTACAAGCAATTCATTTACCAAGCTCTGAATTTCGTCCGCCGCGCTTTCGACGTCGATCTTCTTCTGCACCGATTTATCGCGTGTGGAAATTTCCACGACGTTGTCCTTCATATTTCTTGGGCTGACAACCGCTCTCACCGGTATGCCGAGCAAATCGCCGTCCGAAAACATCACACCGGGGCGCACATTGCGATCGTCATAGATAACCTCGACGCCACGCCCCTGCAATTCGCCATACAGCTTATCTGCAAACGCCTTGCACTGTTCATCGTCCGAACGCACACAGCAGAGATTCACCTGCCACGGCGCGATTGACATGGGCCACACAGGACCGTAATCGTCATGATGTGCCTCGCACACGGAAGCGGCAAGACGCCCTACGCCTATGCCGTAGCAGCCCATTATCGGATAGTGCATCTCGCCCTCACTGTCAACATACTGCATATTCATCGACTTGGTATACTTGGTACCGAGCTGGAATATATTGCCCACTTCAATGCCGCGCGATACTTCCAGAGTGTGCCTGCCGCAGCATGGACAGACGCCGCCCGCAAAAGCCTTGGCGAAATCGTGATATTCCACCTCACCGAAGTCGCGTTCCATATTGAAGTTTACATAATGGTAGTCCGGCTTGTTGCCGCCGCACGGGAAGTTTGTCAGCCCGATCAGGGAATTGTCATACAGTACGGTGACATTCTCGGGCAGACCTTTAGGACCGATGAAGCCGGCTGCAATGCCGCTCTCCTCGGTGATGACTGCCGGGTGAATTTCACAGCCGAGGAAATTTGTCACTTTGGTTTCGTTGACGTCCAAATCTCCGCGAAGGAATATAACTATATAGCTGTCGTCCATGTTGCGCTGATACACAACGGCTTTGCAGGTCTTTTCGGGGGCGACCTTGAGGAAGTCGCACAGATCCTCAATTGTGTGGGCATTGGGGGTATGCACAAGCTCAAGTCCGCTAAGCTCCGAGTCGGGGGTATTCTCGGTAATGCAGTCGGCGGCCTCCATGTTTGCGCTGTATCCACATTCACGGCAAAGCACTATTGAATCCTCGCCCACGGGAGTCAGCAGCATGAATTCATGTGATACGTTCCCGCCCATCATGCCCGAATCCGATTTTACCGAAATAGTCTCGGGAATTCCCACACGCGCGAAAATTCGCTCGTATGCCTTGTGGCATTTATCGTAATACTGCTCCAAATCTTCCTGTGAGGTGTGGAACGAATACGCGTCCTTCATGGTGAATTCACGCACACGAATCATACCGGCGCGCGGACGGGCTTCATCGCGGAATTTGGTTTGAATTTGGTAAATCATGAACGGATATTTGGCGTAGGTGGTTGCGTAATCGCGCACCAGATGAACGGCGGCCTCCTCGTGGGTCATGCCCAGCACCATGGGCGCGCCGTTCCTGTCCTTGAATCTGAGAAGTTCGCTTGCAATTGAAGTGTAGCGCCCCGATTCCTCCCACAGACTGCCCGGCATTACGACGGGAAAGAGAACCTCCTGACCGTCGATTGCGTCCATTTCTTCCCGGATAATATTTTCGATTTTCCTGAGAATTCTCTTGAGCGGCATATATTGAGAATAAATACCGCTCGCCATAAATTTCATGTAACCGCCGCGAACCATCAGCGCATGGCTGTCAATGGAGCACTCGGCAGGTCTTTCCTTGAATCTGTCACCGACAAGTTTGTCAAGTTTCATAGAACATCATTTCCTCCTGCTGAAATAAAAAATGTCCCGAACCGCTGTGATACTTAAACACAACGGCTCGGGGCGAATTTTTTGAAAAAATCCGTGATACCACCCGAATTCGCATTGCACATACCTGCAACGCGCCCTCGCGCCCCGATAACGGCGGGGATTTCCGTCGGACATTACTGCTGCGGCGCGGCATTCTGACCGAAGCTCGGAGCCGGGTTCGATATCCGCCTGCCGAAGCCTTTCACCGCACGGCTTCTCTCTGTGGGGCATTTGAAAATATCTAATGTTGCTCGTCTACGCTCTTTCTCTCATACTAATTTTACATAAATTTCACGTTTTGTCAAGTCCTACTTGGCGAACGCCATCGCAGCTACGTTTGCTTGACTTTAGTTTTTCAAAATTGATTTCAGTGCAGCTCTGGGAAAATATGTATAGTTTTTTTGATTATACAGCTAAAAATATGTTACAAAATCTCGAATATTTATTGACACCGCCGCTTTAAAGTGCTATACTCAGCTTGGTAAGGTTGTTGAAAGGTTGTTTTTTAACGGTTCTACGGCTTAAATTTCATTTTTCGGAGGTTTCATGACAATGAAAATCAAAAGAATCATCGCGGCGCTGCTTTCCTGTGCTGTTGTGGGTACGTGTGTCTTAACTGCGACAGGCTGCGACGGCAATGATAAGGATAAGGATAACTACACTGTAGGTATCTGCCAGCTCGTTCAGCACGACGCTCTCGATGCCGCTACAGAAGGCTTCAAGAAAGCTCTTGAAGAAAAGCTCGGCGACAAGGTGACATTCGACTATCAGAATGCTTCGGGCGAATCCACTACCTGTACGACGATTATCAATCAGTTCGTTTCGTCAAACGTGGATCTCATTATGGCAAACGCAACCCAGGCACTTCAGGCGGCTGTTTCCGGTACGGCCGATATTCCGATAGTCGCTACCTCTATTACGGAGTACGGCGTTGCTCTTGACATTGAAAACTTCAGCGGCAAAACGGGAATAAACGTGACGGGCACTGCGGATCTTGCTCCCCTCGACAAGCAGGCGGCCATGGTCAAGGAGCTTATACCCGATGCCAAGGAGTGCGGCGTAATCTACTGCTCCAACGAACCTAACTCCAAATATCAGGCCGACGTTATAAGCGCAGAATTAAAGAAGCTCGGCATCGACTCAAAAGTATACACATTTGCCGATTCCAACGACATTTCCCAAGTTGTCACCAAAGCGTGCGGCGAGGTTGACGCGCTCTATATTCCCACCGACAACAAATGCGCGGACAATGCTCAACTTATCAACAACATCGCGGAGCCTGCGGGCATTCCGATAATTGCGGGCGAAGAAGGCATATGCAAGGGCTGCGGCATCGCCGCTCTTTCCATCAGCTACTACAATATCGGCTACAATGCCGGCCTTATGGCGTATGACATTCTTGTGAACGGCAAGAACCCCGGCGAAATGGAAATCCAGTACGATTCGGCTCCCGTGTACAAATATGACGTCGCCCGTTGCAAGAAGCTGAACATCACGGTTCCCGAAAACTATGAGGCGATAGAAGGCTGATTGCGGTAAAGAAATATAATTAAATATATCCGTAAAGTGTCAAAAAGATCTGCGATAGGGCGCTGAGATGTGCCTTATCGCTGATTTGGTATAGTGATGAATTAAAAGATGAAAGGACAATGATTTTACGTGGCATTTTTAAACTCCATGCCCAGTGCGGTCACACAGGGCATAATCTGGGGCATTATGGCTATAGGCGTATACCTCACCTTTAAAATTCTCGATGTTGCCGACCTCACGGTTGACGGTTCCTTTGCCACAGGTGGCGCTGTGCTGGTAGTAATGGTTACATCGGGCCAGAATCTCTATCTTGCCATGTTCTGCGCGTTTCTGGCGGGCTGTCTGGCGGGTCTGGCAACCGGTATCTTCCACACCAAATTCGGAATTCCCGCGATATTGGCCGGCATACTCACTCAGCTCAGCCTTTATTCCATAAATCTGAGAATACAGAGCGATATGGCTAATATCCCGCTTTCTTACATGAAATACAAATACCCCATAACCCTGAGAAACATAACTCCTTCAATGATAATATGCGCGGTGATCGCGGTTTGTCTCATAGCGATTCTGTATTGGTTCTTTGGTACCGAACTTGGACATTCTCTTCGCGTTACCGGCAGCAATCAGTCCATGGCGCGCGCAAACGGGATAAACACCGATACCAACAAGATAATAGGAATTGTGCTGTCGAATGGTATTGTGGCGCTCTCGGGAGGCATACTCTCGCAGTATCAGGGATTTTGCGATGTAAACATGGGCCGCGGAGCTATCGTGATAGGCTTGGCGGCGGTGATTATAGGCGATGTGATTTTCGGCAAGATATTCCAGAATTTCGCGCTCAAGCTGCTTGCGACTGTGTTCGGCGGGGTAATTTACTACATCGTAATAACTGTGGTGCTCAATCTCGGCATGAAGGCCAACGACCTGAAGCTGTTCTCGGCGCTCGTCGTCGCCGTTTTCCTCGCCATTCCGTATTGGAGGGCAAAAATCAGACAGAGATTCCACAAGCCGCAGAACGCAAATGTATCACAAGAGAAAAAGGAGGCGGCCGAAAATGCTTGAAGTCAAAGGCTTATACAAGACCTTTAATGCCGGCTCGGTCAATGAGAAGAAGGCACTCAACGGAGTTGACCTCACCCTCAACAACGGCGATTTTGTGACGGTGATCGGCGGCAACGGCGCAGGCAAGTCCACCCTGCTCAATATGATAGCCGGCGTCTATCCCGTGGACAGTGGCTCTATATCTATTGACGGCACAGACGTGACAAAACTTTCGGAGCACAAGCGAGCCAAGTACCTCGGCAGAGTTTTTCAGGATCCTATGATGGGTACGGCGGCGGATATGTGGCTGGAGGAAAACTTGGCTGTCGCTAACCGCCGGGGCAAATTCAGGGGTTTCGGCTGGTCCATTTCGAGCGGTGAACGCAAGCAGTTCAAAGAAATGCTGGCAAAGCTGGATTTGGGTTTGGAAAACCGCCTGACCACCAAGGTCGGCCTGCTTTCGGGCGGTCAGCGTCAGGCTGTGACGCTGCTTATGGCAGTAATGAACAATCCCAAACTTCTGCTGCTCGACGAGCACACGGCGGCGCTCGACCCCAAAACAGCCGCGAATGTTCTCGCGCTTTCCGACAGGTTTATTGAAGAGGGGAACCTCACCGCACTTATGGTAACTCACAATATGCGCGACGCGATAGCCCACGGCAATCGTCTTATTATGATGAATGAGGGCAGAATAATTCTTGACGTCAGGGGAGAGGACAAGAAAAAGCTCACGGTTGAAGAACTTCTGGAGGAATTTGCCAAGCTCAGTGGCTCCGAATTCGCAAATGACCGCGCGCTGCTGGCGAACTGACAGTCGTTCATATTTGTAGAATTACAATTTATAAACAAGACACGCAACGGGCCGATCGCAAGAAACTGCGGTCGGCCCGTTGTTTTTTCAGCGCCTCTGACTGCCATTGAAAGGATTTTCAATGGCTGGGACAGGAATAAACCTTGGACGCTAACCGTCTATGAGATATCGAATCACGGGCAGTATCGCTCTCACTCCATTGGTTATATCATTTTATTTAGGGCAACAGTATTTATTTTTTGCAACCGAAAAAACGTAAAAGGTTTGATAAAAGGGTACTTATTTTGTATTTGCCAAAGTCGCCCTTTAATTCGGAGGTGTTTTGCCCACTCGGCCTGCGGCTTCGCTGATTATTTTAAATGCTGTTGCCATGTTTATTATTTTATCTTTTTTAATGTATCTGAAATTTCGTCTAATGCGGCCCGCATTTCGATTATCCTTCTTTCCATCTAATAAAATGCAGATAAAATAATATTGTACTAAGTTTTAGCAGATATTTATTTTTTTGTAGAAAAATTAATCATATGCAAGTGGGGCGCGGCGCGGAATGGGCGGAGGGAAGCTTGCTGTCTTTGGCTGCGAATTATTATCACTGTTTCCTTAGTTTTTGATTGCGTTTTTACATAAATTTCAAAATTAAATTGACATTGTGGGGTGAATAATTTATAATATTAACAAATAAAACAAATTATAGTTTGTTTGTTAATACTTTTTATTATTTGAGCGAAAGGGTGAAGCATTTTGAATCTTTTAAAGAAAAAGTCCAACGCGCTTCTTGCCGCCGTGCTTGCGGCACTGATGCTGTTTGCCTCATGCGGAAAGACTGCCCAAGATGTGGAGGATGCGAAAAAGCCGGCGGTGCCTGATGAGGCTATTGTGGAATTTGATGACAAATACAAGAATTTCTATGAGATATTCGTGCGCTCGTTTTACGATTCCGACGGCGACGGATACGGCGACCTCAACGGAATTACCGCTAAGCTCGACTATCTCAAACCTGCAAATTCCGCCGCCGGCAATAACTCCCTCGGAATAAACGGCATATGGCTCATGCCCATCTGCCCGTCTCCGTCCTATCACAAATACGATATAAGCGACTATTGTGCGATAGACCCTATGTATGGCACAATGGAGGATTTTGAAAACATGGTCCAAAAGTGCCACGAGCGCGGCATCACCGTAATAATTGATATGGTACTCAATCATTCCTCAACCGAGCACGAGTGGTTCAAGGCGTTTTGCGACGTGATGAGCTGCAAGGCAAAAGGCACTGTGAGTGAGTATGACGAAAAATATGCCGAATATTATTCTTATGTCACCGAGGCGGATATGAAAGACGGAGTGAGATATAAGGAGATTCCCGGCACGGACGGTTTGTATTACGAGTGTAATTTCAGCGACGATATGCCCGAGCTGAATTATGACAGCGAATATGTGTGGGAAGAAATTTACAATATATGCGATTTCTGGATAGATAAGGGTGTGGACGGTTTCCGCTTTGACGCAGTGCTTTATTTCTATCTCAATGACACCGAAAAGAATAATGATGTTCTCAACAAAATAGTCCGGCACTGCAAGTCCAAAAACCCCAATTTCTACACTGTGGGCGAGGCGTGGGCCAGTGCGCTGACGGTAAAGCAGTATTACGACAGCGGTATTGACAGTCTGTTTAATTTCTCTTTCGCCAATTCCGGCGGGTACATCGCGCAGACTGTAAGGACAAACCGAGGCAGCGATTACGCCAAAAAGATACAGAATTGGAATAATTCCCTTAAACAGGTTTCTGCAACCGACGCCATAGACGCTCCGTTTGTCTCCAATCACGATATGGGGCGCAGTTCGGGATACTTCACCACCCTGAGCCAGCGCAAGATGGCTGCCAGTCTCTATCAGATGATGCCGGGCAATACATTTATCTATTATGGGGAAGAAATAGGTCTTAAAGGCAATACCAGCGACAGCGCCAAGAAAGATCCCACCGCACGTATGCCTATCAAGTGGTCAGCCGCCGAGGACGGATCAAAGATGACCTATCCGCCAAATACTGACCTCAGCGTAAACCAAAATGAAATAGACGGCGTTGAGGAACAGCTCAAGGACGAAAATTCGCTGCTCACTCACTACAGACTGCTGCTTAAATTAAAGAACCAGAATCCACAGATCGCCCGAGGCGTTGTGACGGCGTGTGATTTCGGTGAGAGCGCGGTGTGCGCTTATACCTGTATATATGACGGTGTAGCGGTAATGGTTATACACAACCTCAGTCTTAAGGAGAATTCGTTTGACCTGAATTCGCTCGGATACGCGGATTTTACCGAGCTGCGCGGCTATGTTGTGAGCAAGGCCGCAGAGGGTGAAACTGAAACGGATTCTGCCCCCGTGTTTGGCGTTTCATCTGAAGAACCTACTGAGGACGAAGAAAAGGAGCAGGTAGTTACTCTTGAAGGCGGCAAGCTCACGATTCCCGGCAGAACCACAGTGGTTCTGCGCTCAACAGAGCATTACGACGACGTGGTGATAGATCCGGATTCCATCACCGTTGAGGACGATAAAGTTCAGGCGATGGGGGAGGATTAAGAACCCTAAATGACCGATTATTGGCATAGAGTGCTTTTATCAACGGGAAAACACTAAAAACAAAAACGGCAAGACCTTTGCACGAATCTGTGTGCGGGTCTTGCCGTTTTATGTTAGCTGTAAATTGCGGGATTTACAATTTATTTGTCCATTTATTTGACGTTATTCAAAATATCCTCCCATTTGCTCGAAAGGAAAGCGTTTGTCTCGTCGGAAAGCTGATAGAATACTTCGCAGGTCGAGAGCTTTTCTTCGCTCGGATAGAAGAATTCGCCCGTCATCTCGTCGTCAAGCTGTTCCACAACCGCAGACATGGGAGAAGCATAGCCGATGTATTCAATGTTGGCCAGCGCTATATCCTCGCGGCACATAAAGTCGATGTATTTCTCGGCCGCGCTCTTGTTCTGACAGCAGGTTGGTATGCACATCGCGTCTACGAATTTATTCGCGCCGTTGGGAATATAACCCTTCACATACTCGTTGCTCTCCTGAATCATGAGCAGATCGCCGTTGTAGTAGGGAGCTATGATTGCTTCGCTGCTTTCCATCTTGTCGAATATTTGATCTCCGTAATATCCCTGAACCAACGGACTCTGCTTGACAAGCTCCTGATATGCTGCCTCAAGTTCCTCGCGATTCTCAGTGTTGAGCGAATAGCCAAGCTTTGCCTCGGCAACGCCAAAAGCGTCGCGCTGATTGTTGAACATGAGTATTTTTCCGCTGTACTTCTCATTCCAGAGCAGATCCCAGGAGGATTCGTCTATATCCGCCTCGTCAACATATCTGGAATCGTAGAAAAGCGCGGTGCAGCCCCATGTGTAAGGCACGGAATATTCGCCGGTAGGATCGTATGCGGGGTTGGCAAAGGAATCGTCTATATTCTCGGAATTGGGAATATTGGAGTAATCGAGCTTTTCAAGCATATTTTCGGAGATCATCTGGGAAATCATGTAGTCTGAGGGGATAATAACGTCAACCGTCATGCTGCCGCTCTTTATCTTTGTGTACATCTCCTCATTGCTGGAATATGTGATGTATTTTACTTCTATGCCCGTCTCTTTCTCAAACTGCTTGTTTGTGTCAAGCGAGCCGTCGTCGCCGTTAGAGATGTATTCGCCCCAGTTGTAAACGTACAGAACTTCACCTGTCTTTTCCACGCCGCCGTCATCGGAGCAGCCCGACATAAGGGAAATTGATGAAATAAGCATTGCCGCAGAAATCAAAATCGAAACTATTCTTTTCATTTATCAGTATCCTTTTCAAAAGTATTTTGGTTTTGTATTTTTATCTTTATCTTTATTTTACACTTTATCACTCGACAGCCGTTTTTTTCCGTTTAATCGCCGCCGCTCTGATTTGTCTTATGTTTACGGCGATGAGAAGCACCAGCACTATCAGAAACATTATAGCCGACAGTGCGTTTACCTTCGGGCTTAACCTGCGCTTGGTCATGGAGTATATTACCATTGGCAGCGTTTGCGCCGTGGAGCCGCTGGTGAAATAGCTTATCACAAAGTCGTCTAAGGATAATGTGAACGCCATCATCATGCCTGTGATTATCCCGGGCATGATCTCAGGCAGCACCACCTTCATAAACGCCCTTAACGGCGGACAACCCAGATCCTGCGCCGCCTCGTATATACTGGGGTTCATCTGATTGAGCTTCGGGAGCACCGACAGTATGACATATGGTATGCAGAAAGTGATGTGAGCTGTCACCAGAGTGACAAATCCCGGGTGCATAAGCCCTGTGGCTGAGAATATCGCTACAAAGAGCAGCATCATGGAAATACCTGTGACAATATCGGGATTGACCATGGGTATGTTGTTGAGCGTGAGCATTGCCGAGCGCAGTCTCTTATTCATGCTTTTCAGTCCAACCGCTGCGGCTGTTCCGATTATGGTGGAAAATACAGCCGCAAGCACAGCGACTTCGAGCGAGGTGAGCAATGCGCTTATAATCATTTCATCATTGAACAGATTCTCGTACCACTTGAGCGAAAATCCCTTCCACACCGAGCGGCTTTTGCTCTCGTTAAACGAAAAAACTATGAGCACCACGATGGGCGCATACAGAAAAACAAATATAATCGCCGTGTAAATCTTTGAAAGTATCTTCACATCATCAATCCCCCTGTCTCTTCACCGTCGTCAAATTTCTTCATGACGGCCATACTTATCAGGATAAGCACCATAAGCACAAGGGAGAGCGCCGCGCCCACGTTGTAATTCGGAGCCGCGCCCACAAACAGTCTTTCTATGACGTCGCCTATCAGCATATTGCGCCCGCCCCCCAGCATTTGTGAGATGACAAACGTGCTCACCGACGGCACGAATACCATCGTAATGCCAGTGATGACTCCCGGCAGGCTCAACGGAAACACCACGCGCCGCATGGTGTTGAATCTGTTTGCTCCAAGGTCACGGGCCGCTTCAAACAGACTGTCGTGAATTTTTTCCATAACGGAATATATCGGGAGTATCATATAGGGCAGGAAATTGTAAACCATACCGAGAATTATCGCGCCTTTGGTGTTTATCATATGGAACGGCCCCAAACCGATTCTTCCGAGGATATTGTTTATCAGACCGTTGTTTTCAAGCAGCGTCATCCACGAATATGTTCTGAGCAGAAAATTCATCCATTGTGGCAGCATTAACAGCATCATCATTGTCTGCTGAGCGCCCCAGCTCGCGCGCGACATTATATATGCCAACGGATACCCCAACAGCAGGCAGAGAGCCGTTGCCACCGCGCCCATTATGAGCGAATCCTTGAGATAATCCCAATATGTTCCTATTTTAAGTATATTTTCAAATGTAAAAGCGCCCGAAGCGTCGGTAAAGGCGTACCAGCACACCATTCCCAACGGAACGACCGTGAATATCAACACCCATACCATAAACGGCGAGGCGAGCCATGAATCTTTCTTCATCTTTGCGCCCTCCGTTATTCAAATTCTATATCGCTTGCGTAGTCGCCTGTGTATTTCTTCATTATGTGGATATTTTCGGGGATAACCGTCATGCCAATTTCTTTGCCCTCTTCCTGAGCGACCGTGGACTGAATTATCCACTCCTCTTCCTCGCCGGGAACATTGACATACATTTCGTAGTGAACGCCCTTGAAGGTGACGGAGGTGACAGTGCCGCGCAGACCGCTTTCCTCCTTCGGTACGACAATCACGTCCTCGGGACGCACCACTACGTCCACTTCCTCGTCCTTGCCGAATCCTGTGTCAACACATTCAAATCTCGTGCCGCAAAATTCAACATCGCAGTCGGCGTGCATTATGCCGTCTACGATGTTGCTTTCTCCTATGAAGTCAGCAACAAAACCGTTTTCAGGCTCATTGTAAATGTCGGTGGGCGAGCCTATCTGTTGGATAACCCCGTGGTTCATCACCACGATAGTATCTGACATGGAAAGGGCTTCCTCCTGGTCGTGGGTAACGTAAATGAATGTTATGCCCAGACGGCTCTGGATACGCTTTAACTCCACCTGCATTTCCTTGCGGAGTTTGAGGTCGAGCGCGCCGAGCGGCTCGTCCAGAAGCAGCACCCGCGGGTCATTGGCAAGCGCGCGGGCGATAGCGACACGCTGCTGCTGACCGCCGGAGAGCGTAGATGTTCGTCTTTTTTCAAAGCCATCCAACGATACCAGCTTGAGCATTTCCGCGACCTTAGCCTTAATCTCCGCTTCACTCTTCTTCTGAACTCTCATGCCGAAAGCTACATTTTCATATACATTCAAGTGAGGAAAGAGAGCGTATCGCTGAAACACGGTATTCAGCTTACGCTTGTGAGCGGGCAGATCGTTGATTCGCTCGGAACCAAAAAAAACATCTCCGCTGTCCGGTTCCTGAAAGCCGCCAATTATTCGGAGAGTAGTAGTTTTGCCGCACCCCGAGGGACCCAGCAGTGTTACAAATGCGCCGTCCTTGATGTCAAGGTTAAGCTTATCAAGAATAACCTCATCATCAAACGACACCGAGATGTTTTTAAGACTAATGATGTTTTCAGACATTAGCACACTTCCCCTTTACTGAAATTTTGCTTTCTGCCCGACATAGCCGCAAATTGGAATGTTGTGCGGCTACCAAGCCGAGGCAAATCGCAGTAAATATAAAATTAAATCGACCCACGCACAGATGTTTACCGAGCCGATATTAATTATACAGGAGATTTTTGTCTAAACGATTTTATAAAATCTCCCAAAGGATTTGCTGCCCTTTTTGTTGCTGTATTAGTTTTTTCTCTGTTGCTGAATCGAACGCGCACTGTTTTAGAATAATAAAAATCTGTTGATACCTGCCTTTATCGGCGCGCCCCGTCTCTGTCAACGGTGTATTGGCAGAGCTAACTTCAAAATTGCTATCATGCAAAATCAAGACCATTAGCACATATATTAACAGATAGGAAAACAAAAGTCAATATTAAAGTTTTTCATATTTTCGCGTTATTTTCCGCTGTTTTTTGGTTAGAGTGGAATTACTCGGAAGTCAAGGGACAGAGCGCTCTCTGAACGTGCCAAAGCCAAAGAAATTGCCAAACTGAAAGCTGCGAAGAGATGACCGCCCAAAAGACAACAACAGTTTGGTGAAAATGGCTGCCTGCACCGTATTCGCTCTGACTTTTCTTTAATCTGAATGTGTTTTGCCCCACGCCCCTGCCAAAGTAACTTTGCCCCTTGGAAACCCATTGTAGCTCCGCTTGCTTGACTTGAGTTTTCTTTCGCCTATACTTTATTGACAAATGCCCCGCTCCAATGCTATAATTTTCGTGGATTTGAATATTTTTGAAAGGAATGAAATTTGCCCGTTGAAAAACATCATAGAATTTATTGAGAATAAAAACACAGTCATATGGGGTATGGGGCGCGAAGGTATATCCACATTCAATTATATCCGCTCGGTATATCCCGAAATGCACCTCACTTTGGCGGACTCAAAGACAATAGACCCGTCAGCCTATCCGAATTGTGATTTTATTGACACCGAGGCGGACGGAGTTGACTTTGAAGGCTTCGACTGCATCTTCAAAAGTCCGGGAATACCCGTATTTAATCCCGAAAAGCTATCGGGACGTCTCACGTCACAAACAGAAGTGTTTCTCGCGGCATTTGGAGGGAATACCATAGGCATAACGGGCACCAAGGGCAAGAGTACCACTTCGTCACTGCTCTATCATATAATGAAAAGTCACGACGACAACACTATATTTGTCGGCAATATCGGAATTCCGTGTCTTGACTACATCGATCGCGTCAATGAAAACACAACGGTTGTTTTTGAGATGTCCTGCCACCAGCTTGAATTCGTGGAACATTCACCGCACATCGGTGTTATTCTCAACCTGTATGAAGAACATCTGGATCACTACATTACGATGGAAAATTATATAAAAGCAAAATCTCATATATTTTCACATCAGTGCGAGAACGATGTCATTGTGTTGAATTGCTCGGATTTGCAGACTTTGAGCGCGTACACCCGCAAGGGCAGACTTGTCACCGCCTGTGACGGTCTGGGCGAGTGTGTCCCCGCAGATATTTCAGTGAGCGGCACGACAATTACCGTTCCCAACGGCTCGATTGAAATTAGTCACGATGATACCTGTCTTGTCGGCAAGCACAATCTTTACAATATAGGCATTGATTACTATATCTGTAAATCCCTCACAGATATGAGCGACGAGGAATTTAAGGCAGGACTGCGCACCTTCAGGCCGCTGGCCCACCGTTTGGAACGGGTCGGCACTTTCGGCGGCGTGACCTATTATGACGATTCGATATCCACTATATGCCGCTCTGCGATAAACGCGGTTAAATCCTTGGGAAATGTGGGGACAATAATATTGGGCGGAATGGACAGAGGCATTGACTATACCGATTTGGCGGAGTTTCTCAAGACAGCCGAAATAGACAACATTGTGCTTGTCGGCCAGACAACCGAGCGTATGCGGCGGCTCTTTGAAGAAGCGGGTATCTGCGAACGTATACAGGTATATCCATGTTATTACTTCGACGAGGGTGTGACGAAAGCGAAGGAAGTCACGGCGAACGGCAAGATATGCCTGCTTTCGCCGGCGGCTTCAAGCTACGATATGTTCAAGAATTTCGAGGCGCGCGGCGACGAATTTCAGCGGCTCGTGAAAGAGAATGATTAGGAAAACACTGAAATCAAGCGAGCGAAGCTACAGTGGGGTTCCAAGGGGCAAGGCTCCTTTGGCAGGAGCGTGGGAGCACAGTCACACAGTCGAAGCGGCAGGCTGAACGGGCAAAATGTATCCGGATTAAAGAAAAGTTAGGGCGAATACGGTGCAGGCAGCCATTTTCACCAAACTGTCGCCGTTTTTTGATTGCAAAAATAAATGCTGATATTGTTTAAAAAGTTCATTTCCATTGGTCGGAAAAACCATGGGAATAAATTCGGATTGATTATACAGAATAAATAACACAGTCGATACAAAAATGACAGGAAACCGTATAATTCGAGATGATTACTATATTTGACAATTCAAAGCCCGTCGGAATTTTTTCGGTCGAGCACATTTTTCTTTTGGCAGCGGCAGCGCTGGTGTGTGCCGCTGCAATATTGATAGGTCAGCGGCTGAATGAGCGCAGCAAGCGTTCATTTCTTATAGTGTTGTGGGGAACATTTACTGCGGTTGAGCTTTCCAGATATGTTTACTTCGGATTTTTCCCCGAGCAGTTTGATATAAGAACAGGGCTGCCGTTTCACCTTTGTTCGATATCAATATTTACCTATCCGGTCGCGGTTTTTACCAAAAACGAGACTTTTCGCAACTTTATATACGCGGTGAATATGCCGGGCGCCTTGTTCGCGCTCATTACACCCGATGTGGGCAGTTCCACGGTGTTCAGCTTTTACTTTATGCATCTCATGGCGGCTCATACTTTCATAGTGCTTATACCGTTGTATATGGTGCTGTGCGGATTTTTTCGCCCCGATTCACGGCGGCTGCCGGGCGTGGCGCTCATGCTGGCGGTCTCAATGCTGCCCGCCTTACTGCTCAACGGCGTTCTCGGCAGCAATTATTATTTCATAAACGGGCCTGTGCGCGGCACACTAACGCAGGTCTTCGCGGACTGGCTGGGCGACGGGCTGTATCTGCTGCCTATGCTTGCGGCTCTGCTCGCGGCGTGGGGGATTCTGTATCTGCCGTTTGATATTGCCGAATTGCGCAGGGCGCACAGCCGAGATAAATCTACAAAGGGAGGCGCACAGCCAAATTGAAACGTGAAATAGGAATGGATTCTGCTGAACTGCTCTATGAAAACTGGCCGGGGCAGTTCGACAGCTTTTCACACATGGAATTCGCCTGCTCAATTCCTCAGGTGCTTTTTCTGATATCCACAGTCAAGCCCAACGGCAAGCCAAACCTCTGCTTCCACTCCTGGAGCAGCTTTGGAGGAGACGCGGGCGGATACTTCGCGGTAATGCAGAACGTCGCGCACATCACCCACACTTATCAGAATATAGTGCGTGAGGGGGAGTTCTGTATTAATTTTGTCAGCGCGGATTATTATTCAAACTGCATCGCGACAATAATCAACAATTCGATTATTGACGATGAATTCGAGGCGGGGAATTTTACATTGGAGAAATCGCTTAAGATAAAAACGCCGCGCGTCAAGCAGAGTTTTATGTCGTTGGAGTGTCAGCTGGCCTGCAACGTGGATTTGTCGCGCATGGGAATAAATTCCATGATAATAGGCCGTGTTGTCAATGCCGCTATTGAAGAAAAGTACATAGAGGGCGTGGACAAGCGTTACGGCAAAGAGGGCTTCATGTTCAATATACATGAACCTGCGGACTATGCCACGGGTCAGCTCAACGATACTCATGTTGCCTCTCTGGAAGTGTTGGGAAGCTACGCCGAGATGAAAAACAATCCGCTTGGAAGCTGATTGTCAGAAAAATTATATAAATAAACACAAATATCCGCTGTATAAGCATCTTTACGGCTCATACAGCGGATGTTTTTATATATCGGGTTTTAATAAGGATTTATTTTCTGCCGCTCACGTCCTTGTAGGTTTCGTGAACTGTGCCGATTATTATTAATATCGCCACGCCGATGGAAACCATAAAGGGAATCGGAATCGTACCATAGATATCGCTGCTAAAAGGGGCAAAGACAAAGAGTGATATTGCAAAGCTCATCAGCCATGAGCGAATACCGAGGAACCTTTGATAAGACTTAAATCTCTCCGCGCTTATCGGGTACGGGCGTTTTATTGGAGATGTTATATCAAAAAATCTTGCCTCGTCTGTACCGGCAAATACGAACAGGAATACCCCTGCCGCAACCAGCAGACCAAACGCCATGTTTGCTAAGCTCTCAGTTCTCAACAGATATTCATACCACTCATATCCAAAGACTGCCGCCATGCAAAGTACCACGCCCGTCGCAATGAGCGTTCCCTGCTTTATCTTGAACGTGTCGTATTCTTTTTTCCTCTTTGGGGAAATCACGGCGTCGGCGCCGTCAACTCCTGTCTGCATATTGATGCCCAGCGCGGAGCGGATTTCACCCAGTGAGCCGAATTCGCCCACCACCTTGCCGAATGCCTCGTCGCCGCCCGCGCCGTCTTGGATCAGCGCGTTGAACTTGTCAACCATCGAGCAATACATATCGTTCTTCATGTTCAAAGTCTCCTGCGTGTGTGGGAGTGAGGCGAATACGTTGTTCAAATAAGTTTGTATCATTTCAAAATACTTGGAGTTTTCCATAATAAAATCCACCCTTTCTTTTTGTCAATTCAATTTGTCGATAAACGCGCCTATAACGACCTTGGCGAGCTGCCATTCTTCGCACTTTTCGGAGAGGAATTTCCTGCCGCTGTCTGTTATCGTGTAGTATGTGCGCTGTCTGCCGAAGGTCTCTGTGCCTGAGTATGAGCGAATGTATCCGTTGCGCTCGAGCCGCGTGAATGTGGAATACAATGTGGTTTCCTTGATTGGATATCTTCCGCCGGAGCGCTCGGAAATACATCTGGATATCTCATAACCATATGAATCTCCGCCCGACAACACGCTCAGCACAATGACGTCGTTATAGCCGCGCATTATGTCGCTGCTCAATTCAGCCATTCTGCACCTCTCTTTACCTTTTTGCTCTGATTTTAGCTGTATATGCGATACCGCGAATTACTTCATCTGATGATATAATTACTATACCACATGAAGTAATCTTTGTCAACCTGAAATCAGATATTTTTACGTCGGTATTTACTTTTTTGCAATCAAAAAGGCGGGAAAAGTTTGGTGAAAGGGGGATAATAAACACGAAATTTGTTTATTGTCCCCCTATTGGAATCCCACGCTTTGCCAATTATTTTTAAACGCTGTTGCCTGTAAAAAGTATAATTCCGCGCTTTACATTTAAAAGCGGATAATGTATAATATACACTGTTTGAATTATTTTTTAAAAACGATGAAAGGCTGATTTGAAAATTATGCTGCAATTTGAGGAATTAATACTTACACTGCGGAATATGAAGCCCGACCTTGATGACCTCAGAGAGGCTCTGGGCTACGATAAATTGAAATCCGAGGCGGCGGAGCTTGAAAAGCAGGCGGCGGCCCCTGATTTTTGGGACGATATGGAGAATTCCCAGAAGGTGCTCAAGAAAACTAGCACGCTCAAGAGCAAGGTAAATGACTTCGACGCGCTCTACACCAAGTATGAGGATGCAATGACGCTTGCAGAGCTTGGCAACGAGGAGGGTGAGCTTGAACTGCTGGATGAGGCGGCAGCCGAGGTGGAAGCCGTCAGGAAGTCGCTCGACGAGCTGCGTCTGACTACGCTGCTCACGGGCGAATACGACGCGAACAACGCCATTCTCACCTTCCACGCGGGGGCGGGCGGCACTGAAGCTCAGGACTGGGCGGAAATGCTCTTCCGTATGTATAACCGCTGGAGCGAACGCCACGGCTTCAAGACCAAGACCATTGACTATCTCGATGGCGATGAGGCGGGTCTTAAGAGCGCTTCTATACTCATCGAGGGAACTAACGCATACGGCTATCTGAAATGCGAAATGGGAGTCCATCGTCTTGTCAGAATTTCTCCGTTCGACTCTTCGGGACGCCGTCATACATCTTTTGCTTCGCTCGAGGTGATGCCGGAAATTGACGACGATGTACAAGTAGAAATCCGCCCTGAAGATTTGCATATTGACACCTATCGTTCCAGCGGCGCGGGCGGCCAGCATATAAACAAAACCGACTCCGCCGTGCGCATTACGCATATCCCCACAGGAATAGTCTGCGCCTGCCAGAATGAGCGCAGTCAGGTGCAGAACAAGGCTATGGCTATGAAGATGCTAAAATCCAAGCTGATGGAGATAAAGGAGCGCGAAAACCTCGAAAAGATTGAGGATATCAAGGGCGTTCAGAAGGAAATAGCGTGGGGCAGCCAGATTCGCTCATATGTGTTCATGCCCTACACACTTGCGAAGGACCATCGCACCGGCTACGAGATGGGCAACATAAACGCGGTGATGGACGGCGACATCGACGGTTTCATAAACGCGTATCTTAAAGCGCAAAGCCTCAATGCTTTGGGAAATTTTGAATAGTTCCTGCTGTGGATTTAATCCAATCAAAAAGGGAAGTGGTTTCATAGATGTTTTATTTCGGGGAGATAGCGGCGCTCGCGATATGCTGGCTGTTTTACAGTGAATTTCATTGGATGCTGCAGCGCAGAGTGCGCAAGGTGTGCAGTCGTGAATTTATAAAAAGGAATTTCAAGACGATATTTGATAAAATATTTTTCACACCCGTGAGCGGCAAGGCAAAGCTCGGCACGTTGTATTATATCAACATACTGTTGTTCTGGTTGCTCCTGGTGATGACGCTGTTCCATCTGGCGTTCGGCTGGATAAGCTCTCTCAGCGGCTTCATCAGAGTGATTACCACGATCCTGGTGTTGGTTTTGGGTTTGACGGGCGCTTCATGCTCGGCGGGCAGCACGGAGTATGTGTGTATAAACCGGAATATCACTTCTCCCAAGCGCATTTTGGCGCTGCAAGTTGTTTCCTTTTTGTCCGAACTGACTTTGATGCTGGCCTATCTCTATTTTGCGTGGGCGTTTATAGGATAATTTTTGCATAAATTTTCATAATTGCTGTTGTTTTTTTGTGTTTTGTGTGCTATAATCTGCTTGAGGGATTGTTTGCCGTTTGCGGCGGCTTTCCAAAAATTAAGGTTTTGGAGGTCTTTTCGTTGAATGTAAAAAAGCCGTTTAATTCATATAAAGGCGATGGCAAGTTTGCATACGCCTGCTATTCCATTGAAGACATGGATTATGTTTTTCCGTTGCTTAAAAAGCTCAATGATAACAGATACCGCATAAGATACGACGAGGGCGTGCAGGATGAGGATACTGTGGACGCCTTGCGAAGGCACAATATTAAGAGATGCGACGTGTTCCTCATATTCATGTCGAAAAATCTTCTGCTCTCACCGTATTGTCTCAGCCAGCTCGAGTTGGCTCAGAGGTTTGGTGTGAATATGTACATGATTTACCTTGACGGCGGAGATACCCTCAGTCAGGCTTCAAAGCTTTTTCCGGATCGCGTGAACGGCATACGCACCGATGAGTGTTCAGAAGACGTTATCATGGACGTTATGGAGCAGCTTCTTGAGAATTGCCGCGAACCTGAGAAGGTTGAGGAACGTGTTTATACTTACGACGAGCTTTTGGACGAGGTTTACCCCGAGCAGAAGAACGAGAGCAGCGGTGTATTTGAGGCCACTGTGAGCCAGGACGCGGCCAAGATAGAAAAGGCTGCCGCCTCTGCCGCTACGGCTTCTAAGAAAGCAATTACCCAGAAACGCCAAAAGAACGGAAAAGAATTCATCAATGCAGTGGTGGTTGTGGCTGTTATGATAGCTTTGGCTATCCTGCTTTACTTCCTCTTTGGCGACCAGATCAATGAGGCTCTTAATCCCGATGAAGTTGTGAACTTTATTCCTACATCAATCAAGACAACAACTATATTTGACCTTCTTTCATAAAGACAGTCGGGCGTACGGCTTGGTTTGAGCGTATGTCCGACTGTTTTTCTCTAAAAATTACAGAGAAATCGGTAAAATTAAGTATATGTTTTTTCTCAGGATTTTTGTTATAATTTCATTGAATGTAAATGTTGATTACAGGTGAAAAATAATACGCCCGAACGTCACAGTTATGTGTCGCTCGGGCAATATTTTTGTGGTTTTGCGCGGTTAATTCGATATATGTTTATTCATCATCATCGTCATCAACTTCCACCCGCATTTTGCGCACCTTTACTTTGACCTTATGAACGCGGCGTGTGTATTCACCCAGCAGGCCCAGCGCGTCGAGATCGTCTATCATGTCCTGGTCGGTGTAGTCTGACGGGGCCTCGCGAACCACGGGTTCCGGCTCGGGTTCCGGCTCAGGCACAGGCGGAGTATAAGACGGCTCAGGCTCAACAAATTGCTCCGGTGGTCGGTATCTTTCGGGATAACTGATCACAGGCTCCATATTCGGCGGAATGTATTGCTGTACCTGAATAGGTTCGGGTTCGGGTTCAGGCTCTATGGCGATGTTGAAGTCTATGTCCGGTTCTTCCGGCTCGTCGTCAAAGCTCTCGGTGAGGTCACGCGGCGCCGGCTCGGGCATAGGCAGTGCAATCGGTTCGGGTTCCGGCTCCGGCTCGGGTATTCTGTATTGCTCCGGAATAGGAGTATATATCGGCTGAGTTTCCGGTTCGGGTTCCGGCTCGCGATTCTTAAAGCGGTCCGGAATGTCTATTCTGCCGGTCTTGTAGAGATATACGAGAACCGCAAGACCTATCAGTGCCACCAGTATGAGAGCGAAGATCACGGTAAAGAATACCGCCCAGCCGTTGAAGTAATAACCCTGAATGGTGATGGTCTGTATTCCGTTTGCGATGCTGAAGCCTACAGCTTCTTCCTCATTCTTCAAATTTCTGGATATCTGTTCCCCGTTTACCGTGCAGGTGACTGTAGTTATAGTGTTGCCTTCACAGCTGTAGGTGTAAATGTAGCTGGATACATTGGCAAGAGATACAAGAGAACTTATATCATAGCTGTCCATGAGGTTGGTCTTGGGGTGGTAAGTGAATATTCCCCAATTCTTGTCGTATCCCAGCGCCCTCGCACCCACTCCTCCGAACAGTGCGGTTTCGGCGGCAACTATTTTCTTAGCGCTGCCCGTAATATATATCTTTACAGTTGGAGTGGAAGAATTTTCGACCGATATATCCGTGTTTGCGGCATTTTTTTCGGAATAGTAATTTGAAAGGCTGTCGAGTACGGTGGGTGCGGTTCCCTCCGCCAGAGTTATGATTATCTCGCGTATAAATTTGTTGTCGCCTGTCTGTATGAGGTTGTAGTCAATACATTCCACCTTCGCCATTTTGCGAAGCACCGTGTTGAATTTTATTGACGAGAAACTCCCGCTGCAAACCAGTTTGCTGCCGTCGCTTACCGCGCCGGAATCCTTGTTTCCGTCGCCGCTGTCAATGTTTATCTGATATGGCGAGCTTAGCTCCGAACTCACCTCATAAGTGACACTGACGCTGTTCCCGCCGCCGAAATATGAGAAATCGAGCGATTCGTTAAGTTCGCTGCACTCGGCGAGAGGTTGCGAGGAATCCTGAGTGTTGTCAAACGAAAGCGCGACTTCATCCGAATGCATCAGCTTTTCCATATAGGTTTGGAGCTTCGCGGCGCTACCCGCCGTGAATTCAACTGTGTATATTATGCTGCTCGAGCGTGTGCGCTTGGACCATCTGCCGCTGTCTGGAACGGCGTCGTTCAGATAGCCCTCTATCAGATTCAGCTGATTTTTCTCTACGGTGGAGGGTACTGTTATCTGCATACTGCGCTCAATGTCACCCGAGGCTCTGAACGCTGTGGATATCTTTATCGACGAAACTACCGACTGTCCGCCCGAGCTTATCTCGACCTTGCCGCCGTCGCAGGTGTATTCCTCGCCGTCCAGATTCAACTTAACGCCGGTCTGCGTCCAAAAGCTCTCGGAGGAATAATTCTGTGAGGTGGTGGTGAGTTTATTTTCTGTTATCACTTTGTCCAGCCATGAGAAAAGCTCACGGCTTTCAAAGTTCTCGTTGTAGGTCACGCCGCGGGTGAACGCACCTGTGGAATACGAAAATGTGACCTCGGGTGCTTTGCCGCTCAACAGGTTTTTCAGCTTGTTGATGTAATCCTGCTTTGAGTCGAACGACAGCGTGAACTTATACACCGCTTTATCGTTTTCCACCTCGTGGCTGTATTTCAGCTCATTGGGTATGGCGGTGTCTATCAGACCGTCAAGCTCACTTAGTCCTCCCGGAAGCCGCGTGGTCAGCTCGTCTACATCGAACGTGACGTCCATGACGCGCGTGCCGCTGAATTTATCGCCGTCCAGCTCTATGGTGGTGGACATATTGGCGCAGCCCGTCAGTACCAACAGAAGAAGCACGCCAAACATCAGCGCGGCAAGCTTGAATTTGTGAGTTTTAGCAGTCGCCATAAATCATAAAACTCCCCTCTTGTAAATATGTAAATAGTGGACAAAGCTGCTTTACAAAACTAAATAAATATATAGATAAATTATAATTCAATATCCAAAAAAAATCAATATTTTTTAAATAATTCTTTAACATTTGAAAAATAATCATATTATATTTTCATCGGAGCTTATCCAACGCTGTAATTGTACCTTATGGCGTAATATATAGCTTTTTGAACTATTATATCTGTATACTGTGTGCCAATATCCTCGAATTCGGGCGTCAGGGTCTGATATTCCATTATTGCGTTGATCACCTTTCGGGCGCGTGATGGATTTATTCCTGCATAATCTGTGAGTGTGATGTCAACATACTGTCCGTTTACGATAGTGACCTCGACTCCGGCCGACATATGCCCCGATTGATAGGAACCGCTCAGCGTCTTTTCGGATATATAGCTTATATCCAAATCCTCAACGATGGTTTCCTGCTCCACAAGTTTTTCATTTATCCTGTAGATCATATTTGGAATTATGAGCATTGCGGCGGCGATTGAGACAATAATTATTACGGCAATTTTCCTGATTCGTTTTTTCTTCAAATTACTCACCTGATTTTGAAAAAATCTTACACTTATGTTACATTATAGCATATAAATTTCGTGGGTATGTTAAATATGTAAAAATAAAAAATTTTGGCTCCTCGCGCCTTTAAAGACGCAGGAGCCAAAACTTTAAGAGGGATCATTAAGAGGGATTATAATGAAAAATAAAAGGGGATGTCGCATTGAATAAATATATGTCATAGCCGCAAAGCGCGCCGTCCGATGATTGTCATGCGGCACAGTGCCTTGTCGGCGGATAAAAGATATGCGGAAAGTGGTGATTAGTCATTAAGGTGTTATGATAGACAAACAAACCTGCTCGTTAGCGTAATTGATTACTCACCGCACCCGGGAAACAAAGGCTCCGGGAAATTAGTCTTCAATGACCTTGTAGAGCTTGTACTTTACGAGGATTTCCTCGTCCTTGATGTTGTCGCACTGGAGAGTTGCGTTGGAAACGATGCCGCCCTCGATGAGCTTGTTAAGACCTACCAACTGGCAGAGCTTGCTCTTGAGGTTGAGCTTATCGCCTTCCTCTGTTACCAGGTAAATGTTGCCCTGGCACTTGTCAATGATTGCGAGAAATTCATTGACATCAACATTGCTAAGTGACCATACTGTACTCATAATAAAATCATCCTTTCAATAACAATTGACTCTGAATTTTAAAAGCTGATTACAGGTCAGTCTGTCGGAGCGCATTGCGTGAGCCGAAAGCTCTTTGTGTCGACGCCCCGTCGCAATCACCGTAATCATTATAACACGTTTTCTGTCAATGTCAACAGTTTTGAGGCACTTTTTTTGTGATATGAAACGAAATTAAGGCTTCAAAATAAAATATAACTGCCGATTTTTGTGCAATATGCACTTTAAAACTTGAAAAAATCCCTCTAATCCCAATTAAAATCAATCGGCAATTATAAATAACTTCCTAAATTTGAAAAAAATGACATATGATTTTGTACAACAAAACATCTTGTCAAGATAAATTTTCTACACGTCAGCATTTTCTTGACGGCAGGAAAAATTTTTTTGATTTTCGCCCGGGAAATCACAAATGCACACTTGAATAGACAGAAATTTTGTGTTATCCTTAATTAAGTGGAACGGTAAAGCATTTCCACAAAAGGATTCAACGCGACATCATGCTTTCACTACTATTATAATATAAGATTCATTAATAGTACATACCTTTTTTTAATTTTGTAAATAATTATAGCAAACAGGCGAGTGTAAAATTATTTCATCGATGGCGGAAAGGAACGAAGTAAAATGAATAAAATCAAGAAATTTCTGAAAATCAATCTCAGCCACATGGCGTGTCTGTTCATCAGCGTAATAATACTGATAGGTCTGGTGGCCTATGTATCGCTTCCATGGCTGGTTGACCTTTACATTGACAGTACGGCGGTGGAAATATCCAGGTCAACTCACCGTGTAATGATATCCATGCTTTATTCCATCGGGATTCCGATATTCGTAACACTAATCATGTCGTGGCTGCTCACGATGAACATAAGCCGCGGCAAGTCGTTTATCAGAAACAACGTCACCTACCTCAGAGTTGTGAGTGTTGCAAGTCTGGTAATTGCGGTGATGGTGCAGTTTTTTTCGACGTTTTTAAAATCCTTTTTTCCTTTTATTATAACAATAATATTCCTTCTTTTGGCGTTACTCTGTGCGGTGTTTGCAAATCTATTTCAAACGGCTATCAGATATAAAGAAGAAAACGATTTGACGGTTTAAGTGAGGAGGAAACACGTTTGCCTATCATAGTTAATCTTGATGTGGTTATGGCCAAGAGAAAGATCGGAGCGTCGGAGCTTGCGTCGAGAGTGGGTATAACCCTGTCAAACCTTTCGATATTAAAAAACAACAGAGCAAAGGCCATAAGATTCTCCACTCTGCTTGCCATATGCAAGGAACTGAACTGTCAGCCGGGCGACATACTCGAATATGTTCCCGATGCCGAAGACAACGAAATTTCCGAATAGTTTGGAGGTGTGGGAAGATATGGTGTTTTCACCTTATTACATTATCATAGCCATAGGCTGCTTTGTCGGTGCGGTGATTATGTTCACACGTCTGCGGGATCATGCGGCAGTAACCACACCTGCGGGGATTCTGCTTGTGCTGGGCGGGATATACATTCTGTGCCGTGAATTCATTCCGGGATTTGCCGAAAGCGCCATAGCGTCATACGCCGCGCGCGGAGTGCTGGTAGTGTTTTTGATTTACATTTTGCTTACCTACAATAACATGAGAGCAGAGCAAAACGGGGAATTTGACGAGCAAACCGAGGCGGACGAAACGCAGCGGCAGGATAAGCATGATGGTGAGGAATGACGGTAAAATCAACCAAAGGGCCAAAGTCAAGCGAGCGGAGCTATTAGCCGAAGGCGTGGGAATCCAAGGGGTGCTGGGCACCTCTTGGCAGGTCAAGGGCAGCGCCCTTGCGGAGGGTGAGGCAGAGCCTCACAAGTGGAGCCGCAGGCGAAGCGGGCAAAACGCGGTGCAATTAAAGACTGATTGAGGCGAATACGAATCAAGTGACCTCATTTACAAAACTTTTTCCGTTTTTTGATTGCAAAAAAGTGAATGCTGCGACCGCGAACTTCAACGAGATTCCAAGAAAAACACGGTGGCCATTGCGCAAATCCATATTTAACATAAAAATCGGAAGTGTTTTAGCAATCTGCGCTGCACTTCCGATTTTTGGTGTAAATTAAAATTTTTTATGGTGTTATCTTTTATTCCTTATTGGAGAGCTTTTTCAGCTCGCGCATAAAGGTGTCTATATCTTGAAACTGTCTGTACACCGAGGCGAAGCGCACATATGCCACTTCGTTTATGCTCATCAGCTTTTCGAGGGCATACTCGCCAAGCTGCACCGAGGTTACCTCATGGCTTTGGGAATTCAGCAGGATATTTTCTATATCGTCAACTGCCTTTTCCAGAGCCTTTATATCAATTTCGCTCTTTTTACAGGCTCTCAGCATACTTTGCAGCAGCTTTTCGCGATCAAACGGCTCACAGTACTTGTTTTTCTTTATTACGATTATCGGAACAGCCTCGACGTATTCATAGGTAGTGAATCGTTTATCACAATTGAGACATTCTCGTCTGCGGCGAATTTTGCTGCCGTCCTCGGTCGGGCGTGAATCCACTACCTTGCTCTCGGAATATCCGCAGTAGGGGCATTTCAAGTAAATCACTCCTGTAGATTTATTTTTAATTTGTCAACACACAGAGTAATTATAACATTCGGCAAAGAATTTTTCAATCATTTTACCGAAAAAATCACGTCAGCGATATTTACTTTTTTGCAATGAAAAACCGATAAAGGTTTGGTGAAAGGGATTAATTGTTCTGTGTTCGCCGTAGCTTATATTTAACCATGCCTGTTTTGCCCGCTTCGCCTGCGGCTCCGCTTGTGAGGCTCTGCCTCACCCTCCGCAAGGGCGCTGCCCTTGACCTGCCAAGAGGTGCCCAGCACCCCTTGGATTCCCACGCCTTCGGCTAATAGCTCCGCTCGCTTGACTTTGGCTTGTTTTTGATTGGCCGTTAAAAAAATTTGATTACTGTAATTGCTGCCGCCGCCACCAGACATACAATGCCGCTGTACTTGGCTATGAGCCTTTCTTTTGAATATTCTTCGCCCGTCATATTGCCGCACAAGCGGAGCTGGGCAAGCCATGACACTATCAGCAGGGGAATTATTACCGTGGGTATCTGCAAACTCATTTGGTTATTCCCCCTCCCGTCACGGTACATTCGACATTTACTTTTATCTCAGATTTTGAATATATCTCCTCCCATCTGTCGGAGCTTTGCTCATACCAGTCGGGCATATTCTGTCTCAAAATATCCTGAAGCCCCAACACGGATGACCCGAGAACCGTGCGGCTTTTATCGGCGAGAAGTTGTATCTCGCGCGTAAGTGATTTGGTTATGCACTGTTCCGCGAATTCTATCGACCTGTCAGACTCTCCGTTGTAAAGATCTCCCACGTCCGCCGCAGTGCAGCGCACGTTAAGGTTTATTACAAATCTCGGCACGCCGTGGCTCTTGCTGCATTCCGTGGAGCAATCTGACTGTTTAATCTGATAATAAAATGTTTTGCCGCTTTGAGTGTCGGCGGATTTGATTATACCGCTTATCTGATTGCCGGATATAAGCCGCAAAAGTTCCAGCTCCGGTTCCGTCAGTTCACCGCGGTATTCACCTGAGCGTCCGTAAGCTGCCGCGCCCGAAATGCTGAGAAGATATTTGCCATCGGAATTCGGCGAGGTGTCGGGCTCTGACTGATTGTTGATATCGCCGCCCATTGTGTCGGGATTGACCGCTGATATTTTCAACAGGTAAAACTCGTCCTTATTGCTCAGAACTTTAAAGAGCGAGTAAAGATTCATTGTCACCGAATCCGCTCTTCCCCTGTCGTCGTAGCTTTGCAGCGCTATTGAAGCGTCGGAGGCGATGGAACTGCCCATGGACGGTGAGGAAAAGAAATCCTTGGCGCTGCCGCTGCACACGGCTATGCTGCTTTGACGTCGCACTGACGCGCGGCGGAAGAAAAGCTCGGTGAGGTGGGTGAATTTTTCGTGGGACAGTCCCTCGCCTATGATTATTGTGTTGAGCTGTTCAAAATTTATCTGACGTCCAATATCCTTTTCGAGCGTTCGTATAGCCGAAGCGGGAGATTGGTCGGTTACGGTGCAGTTGGTGTATTCGAGAGCGCCCTCGGTGCTGCTGTCCCCGCTGACTGGAATGGCCAGCTGAAAGGTAAAGTCATAGGCGTTGTCGTTCTGTGCCTTATCCGCCCCAAAGCCCAGCACGAAAGCCCGTCCGTTTATCTCGGCATTGTCCCAGCAGCCGCTCACCGACAGCATACACAGAAGCACAATTGGTAAAAATGCGGCACGAATCGCGATTTTCCTGTAATTCAAGCATTATTCCCCCTCAATGTTTTGATTGCCGTTATCACGAACAATATCGGCACCAGCGCGAACAGAAAGAAAATTTTGCCCCATGCCGATATTAATTCTATCAATCGGCTGTCCGAAAGCCCCAAATAAGAGAAAGCGAAAATTATCGGCAGCAGAAGGAAGGTAAAGCAGCTGTGGCTTTTTATATTGAAAACGCCGCAGAGAGATATTCCGCAGCAATAAAGCAATATGCCCGATGTCAGGAAGGTGACGGCGGTGTATATCATTATATACAGAATATCGAATCTGTGGTTGAGAGATATATTCCCCACACTGACTATTCGCGAAAGTTCGGTAAGAGGGAAAGAGAGGTGATTCGTCCCCTCGATGGAAAACACGCCGGTGCAGCATATCATTATGAGGATACAGCAGGCGGAGAGAAGTGCGGAACCCGAGAGCAGGCTTCGTGTGAGCTTCTTTTTTTCGTAGTAACCCGCAAAATAGGCGGTTGCGGCGATGCCGCTAAGCGGCATTACCGAGGATCTGAGCTGTGAAATTGAGAAGTTGTTGGGTTTCAGCAGGGGGAGCAGTTCGCCGTAATCCATGCTATATATCGCCATAGCTATAATGAAGGCGAGCGGAAGAATTATAGCAAGAAAGAGCAGCTCGGCAGTGCGGGCTATTTGCTTTATTCCTGACGTGATGATGAAGCACACCGTCAAAAGAGTTACTGCCAGAACTATTTGAGGAGGGGTTTTTTCCAGCAGAAAAAGTCCCGTCATCTGAGTTTGCTTGACGGCTATGCAGCACACCTCTGCGGCAAAAAATATCGTTGCCGCTGCCAGAATTATTTTGGAAAGAATGGTTCCAAAGTTATCCTGAAGCAAATTGGGGAAAGACAGGCTATCGCTGTGCTTGAAGCTGTATGAAAGCATGGCCATTGATATAAGGGTGAGCAGCACTGTAAGGGCGAGCAGAGAAAGGGAGGTTCTGCCGAATTCGTGAGGGTAAAAGTACATTCCTCCCATGCCCGCCATTATCACCAGAACTGTCAGCTGCCATGTGGAGAAGGTAGAATTTCTGCCGGTATTGCTTTGATTCAAAGTTTGTACCTCCCATTATTTCATTCGTATGATGTCTATCGGCTCGTAATATTCGGGTCGCGTGTTGCGGCGGAAGATAGGCAGTTCGATCAGACTTTCAAGAAAGCTTTTCTTATAAGTGGGTGAAAATGGAGCGGTAAATTCCGTGCCGTAGGAATAGAGCGCACAGAGCTGTGATACAAAGAGCACCAGTCCCACGGTAAGTCCGAATATTCCAAAAATCGCGGACAGAATCAGAAGGAAATACTTAACCAGCCGCAGTGACGAAGCCAGCTCATATGATGGGATGACAAATGTGGTGAGCGATGTCAAGCCCACTATTATTATCAGCAGTGGACTTACAAGGCCCGCCCTGATTGCGGCGTCGCCCACGATGATACCGCCGACTATAGACATAGCCGAACTTATGCTGCCCGGCAGACGAATGCTTGCTTCTCGTAGAAGCTCTATGAAAAACTCCATTATTATGACTTCGGTGACGGCGCTGAATGGGACGTTTATTCGGTTTGCCGCCGAAAGCAGCAGCAGGTCCACCGGCAAAAGTCCGGGATTGTAGGCTATTACGGCTACATAGAGCGAAGGAGCGGTTATTGAGATAAATGCAGCTATCCAGCGGAGGATTTTCAGGAATGATGAGTATGTCCATCGCTGATACTCGTCCTCCGTAACCTGCATCATGGAGGCGAAGGTAGATGGCGCAAGCAGTACATAAGGACTGCCGTTTACCATTATCGCGACGCGTCCGGCGCAGATTTTTGCCGCCGCAGTATCGGGCTTTTCGGTTCCGCCTATTTGAGGAAACGGGCTGAGGGGGTATTGCTCGATGAGCTGTTCAAGCTCTCCGGAATCGTTGAGCAGATCTATTGTAATATTTTTTATTTGTTCACGAATTGAATCTATCAATTGGGTGTTTGTAACTCCACAGATATAACATATGGCCACTGTAGTGTGAGATCTAAGTCCGACTTGCAGAGTTTCAATGGTGAAATTCGGGTCAGAAATTCGTCGCCTGAGCAGAGCCGTGTTGGTGCGGATATTCTCTGTAAAGCCCTCGTGCGGTCCAATTATGGAACCTGCCGTCTCGCTGGGCGAGACCGAGCGGGATTCTATGCTGCGCGTACCGATGACGAAAGCAGTATTAAGTCCTTCTATGCAGAGCAGCAAATCACCGGTTATTGCCGAGATATAGCCTTTTGAGAGGCTTGTCTGTTCGCTTATCTCCGTGTTGAGGATTATTTGGTTAAGCTGTGCCATCGGTGGCATGGTATCAATGTTGCCGGTGATGTTGAGCTTCATTGCCGGCAATATCAGATTTTGCTCTGCACTGTCCTTGTCGCACATTCCGTCTACCAGCACCGCGAAGCTTCGGCGGCCGTCTGCGAGTGAGAATTCGCGTATAAGCACGTCTGAATTCTTGCCCTTCAGCTTAGTGCAGTAATCGAGATTTGTGTTATAATCGGTCGAGACAGCCTGATTGTATTCGGGACTTATATCGAAAATTCCGCTGCTGTCGCACATTTCCTGACTGTCCTGTGATTGGTTTTGGCTTTGCTGCTTAGAATTTGTATTGTTTCCCATAAGCCTTGAGAACAATGAAAAAATATTTCCCGCCAAATTTGTTCATCTCCGTTAAGTTGAGTATATGTTTTTATGTTTTCATTTTTTACCGAATCAAGAAGGTTTATACTTTTATAACTGGTTTGTTTACAACTTTATATTTATGAATAAAATGTAAATATTTTAAAAAATTCTTGACATGGCAATGCTGTTAATGTATAATTAAACACGCTGCTGCAAGGAATGTTGAGTGCAGAGCTAGATTTGGCGGCATAGCTCAGTTGGCTAGAGCATGCGGTTCATACCCGCAGTGTCGTTGGTTCGAATCCAATTGCCGCTACCATGCGGCCCGGTGGTCAAGAGGCCTAAGACTCCGCCCTTTCACGGCGGCAACACGAGTTCGAATCTCGTCCGGGTCACCAGTTGTTCCTCAAGCCCGTGCTTGGGGGATTTTTGTTTTAGGTTGTTCCTTTGCAGTTCCACAGTTTTGCAATCTTACAGTGTAATGCTTGAGCACCACCCTTATGAAAAATGAATATAGCTGACATTGTAAATGTAGTATCATGTCCCAGTACCTCAGTCGGATAGAGGGTTCGCCTCCTAAGCGAAACGCCGTAGGTTCAATTCCTATCTGGGACGCCATTGCAAGACCGCTAAAGCCCTAAAAAATGGAGCTTTTGGCGGTTTTTGCTTTTGAGGAGGGTTGCAGAAAAACATATCATAAAGAAACTCGAACTGCTGTTACCCGCCTGCATTAGCCAGCTAATGATTAGCAAAAAAATTGCAAAATCTGCTAATGAAAATCGGCTTTCTGCTAATCGTGGCATAAAAGGCGCTCAAAACTCTGCTAATCGCGCAGGGAGTCGCTCCGATGTAAAAGTATCACTTTGAAATGATAGATAATACTAAAATTCGCACGTTTGAATTCTGTTTTCATTTCCTGTATGATATAAGCGAAAGGAGCCGATGATAATGTTTGAAAAGAAAACCCACGTCAATCTCACTAATGACGAAAAACGCTTATTGTTACATAGCCTTATCGAATTAAAGAACGAATTAATTCGGCAGGGCATATACACCGACTGCGTAGACGAGTTGATATATAGAATCGTCAGCGCAAAGGTCAGGGTTCAGGCAAGATGAAGGTCGCGCCTATGGCGTGACCACAAGCCGTTTGTTTATGTATTTTTAACATAAACGGACGGCTTTTTTTGTTGCCTAAAAACCGACCAATCACGGATACGCTGAATAAAAGCGTCGATTCGCCCGCGCGAAAATCCGTTACTGAGTGGGGGCGGAACACTTGATATCGACTTATTCAGCGTTTCTGCGTACATAGCCGTCTGAAAACAGGCGGCTGAATTTATATTGAGGGAGGAATAATCCACATGACACCAACCAAAGTGATTGCGATAGCCAATCAGAAAGGCGGCGTTGGCAAGACCACCACGGCTGCGAACCTGGGCGCAGGACTTACGAACCTCGGACGTGGCGTGCTGCTGGTTGACGCTGACCCACAGGCGAGCCTCACGGTATCGCTGGGAGTGAGCCGTCCCGACGACCTGCCGGTGACGATGGACAATGTAATTCAGGCCATAATGGAAAACAAGCCGTTCGACCCGCGCGAAGGAATCATTCATCACGAGGAGGGCTTTGACTTTATGCCGTCCAACATTCTGTTGTCGGGAACGGAGACGCGCATGGTCAACGCCATGAGCCGCGAGAAACTGCTGTCCCACTACCTTGATACGGTCAGGCAGGACTACGACTATGTCCTGATAGACTGTATGCCGTCGCTGGGGCAGCTTACAATCAACGCGCTGGCGGCTGCGGACAGCGTAATCATTCCAACGCAGCAGCATTATTTGTCGGCCAAGGGTCTTGAGCAGCTGCTCAACACGGTGATCGGCAGAGAAATCGACGAAGTGGTGAAGGGCACGTATTCGCCGCGAATCAAAGTGTTCGACGCAAAAATCCCGTTGTCCGTCCGCGCGGTCGAAGCAACGGCGGAGGGCAGCAGCGTTGTGACTTACAGCAAGGGCAGCAAGGTGGCGCAGGCATACGCGAGGTTCGAGAAGGAGGTGGACGATATTGGGAAAAGGCAGAGAGAAAAGAATCGAACTGACCGCTTACGATGACCTGTTTCAGACCGACGAGAGCCGCGCCGAAGACAAACAAGGTCGTATACAGGAAATTCCTTTGTCGGAAATCGACGGCTTTCCCGACCACCCTTTTAAGGTATTGGACGACGACGATATGGCGCAGCTTGTGGAGAGCGTAAAGCGAAACGGAATAATGACGCCCGCGATAGTGAGGCGCAAGGAGGACGGTAGATATGAATTGATAAGCGTACACAGACGCTGCCACGCGTGCGCATTGGCGGGATTGACCACACTGAAATGCGAGGTCAGGGAGCTGACCCGCGACGAAGCCGTGATTATCATGGTGGAAAGCAATCTGCAAAGATCGGTGATTCTGCCAAGCAAGAAGGCATTCGCCTACAAAATGCGGCTGTAGGCGATGAAGCGACAGGGAGAACGGACAGATTTAACTTCTCCACCACTGGTGGAGAAGTTATCTGGCAACGAAGCTCGATAGCAGCCACACCAAGGGGGAAGTATGCCTAAAAACGGCGGTTCGGCACGAAATCCTCTCCCCCCTCTCCACACCTCACCCCCTTAATTACTGCCCGTTACTTTCCCAAAAGGCAGTATTTTTTTAGAAGCTGTATTGTAATTTCAACATTTGGAGCCTGCAAATAAAAAGTCAAGAGAAAAATGAGTGAAAATAAAAAAGTTTACAATTGTGGAAAAAGGGTACAAC
>CANPVE010000007.1 GCA_947581635.1 uncultured Clostridia bacterium
AGTTGTAGTCGTGGGCTTTGTAGTAGTTGTGGTTGCTTCGGTAGTTGTAGTCGTAGGCTTTGTAGTAGTTGTGGTTGTCGATGACGGATTTACATTAACCGTAACCTCGCAAACAACATCGACATCTGTTCCGTCCACCTTGCCGTTTACCGTAAACTTGCCTTCATTGGCGTATTTGGCAGCGTCAATCGAATCCCATACAACATCAACATTGCCAATCATATCATTGGAGAATGTTGCCTTCACGATTACGGGAAGAATGGGAGCCACGCCGGCAACCGTTGTTGCAGAGGACTTATCAACAGAAACCACAACGGGGTCCGTAACTGTAACTGTGGCTGTGGGAACTACGGAATTATTGAAGTTTGGCAGGGCTATGGCACTTTCGTCCAACGCCACTCCCTTGATTTGAACCTTGACGCCCGGGATCATAAAGTTCTCTCTGCCAAGAAGCGCCCATTCGACTTTCACAGTCTTTTCGGTTCCATCGGAGAAATATGCCTTTACAGTGTTCTGAATCTTCGGCAGATATCCTGCGGCGACCTCGGTTGCAACTTCGTCGTACTTCACGACAATGGCGTCGCCAACCGTGACTTTGCAGACAATCTTGTCCCCAAAGCCCGTGATCGTGCCTTCAATTTCAAATGTGCCTGCCTTGGCGTACTTTGACTCCTCAATACCGTTCCACTTAACGGAAACGTCGCCTGTCTTGCCGCTTTCATATACAACCTCGACTGTATCAGGCAGATTAGGGGCAACGCCCGCGTTTGTCTTAACCTCCACCTGTTCAACAGACACGATTTTGTCCTCTGCTGGCTTCGTTGTTGTAGTAGTGGTCGGCTTGGTGGTTGTAGTCGTGGGCTTTGTGGTGGTCGTGGTCGGCTTGGTGGTTGTAGTCGTGGGCTTTGTGGTGGTCGTGGTCGGCTTGGTAGTAGTAGTCGTGGGCTTTGTGGTGGTTGTGGTTGCCTTAGTGGTCGTAGTCGTGGGCTTTGTGGTAGTTGTGGTTGGCTTGGTAGTAGTAGTCGTGGGCTTTGTGGTGGTTGTGGTTGGCTTCTCAACTACAGGCAAGCTTATATTCACATTGGAATTTGAGCGCTTTGTGCTGTAATAGGTGGTTCCATCACAGATAAGTACGCCGCCATCACTGCCGTACTCATTGGATTCATCAAGGAACGATGTATCTTCACAAACGGTTACACTTTTTGAATTCAGATCATCGATCGTTTTACCTGAAACAAAGCTGAATGTAAATACAGCGATCTCAGAAAATTCGCTGCTCGGGGGAAATGCCTTGCCGCTGCTGCTCCAGTCGAAACCGACGTAGCCCTTATCAGCATCAAGATATTTTGCTGATGAAGTTATGGTGTATTCGTCACCTTCATCATCTTCGTATGTCGCGTTCCCGGCTTTGACATCCTTCTTGGCGATGGTGAGTACAGATTTGTCATACTTGAGAAAAAACACTCCGGCGCCAAAAGAATTATCCGGATTTTTGATCAGAGCCCTCACCGTTAGAGTTTTGCTTGATTTGTCGTAAGAGCCGTTGAAGTTTACTGTCGGGTTGGATGCCGCAAATACCGTGAAAGGTATTTGCATAACGGCGATCATCACAGCCATAGCTAAAACAAACAGCTTCTTACCAGAAAATTTAGTTCGTGCCATTGAAAAAGATCCTTTCCTTTTGAAATTATTTTGATATTTAACTCACAATCACCCGCAACCAAAGGCAATGCAAGGAATATCTGCGACAAATTAACTGTTTATACTGAACATCGCACATTTATAATCTTCAAACAAAAATAGAAACTTATAAATGTATGTAAAATTACCGAGTGACTATCGCTCTGTAAACAGGCAATAATATCACTGTATTTTACATTGACAATAACGATTCAATGCGCCAATTTTCGCAGAGTGTGATACTCTGCGAAAATACCGCATTTTTCCCCGATTTCAGCGGTTCCTGATAAAATCTGACGGCTTATTTGACGGTTAATAGCTCGGACAGCTTGTCCATATTCTGCCGTTTGAGTTCCATCGAAGGGTGGACATATCGATTCAATGTTATGTTTACATTCGCGTGTCCCAAAATTTCGCTCAGGCTCTTTAAATCAAAACCCAATTCGACACATCGCGTGGCAAATGTGTGCCTGAGCGCGTGGAAATTGGCGTCCTCTATGCCGCACGATTTTATTACCCTCTTAAATCTGTTCTGCATTGTACGCGGCTCAATGTACTTATCGGGCAATCCTGTGAGAAAGTACGCGTTTGCAGGCTGCTTGTACTCGAGCATTAAATCGAACAGCTTATCGGGAACAGGTATTTTTCTCATGGAACACTCGCTTTTGGGTGTAGAGATCAATATCTCGGTTTTCCGTACATTGTTGTCTAAAATCTGAAGTCGCTGCATCGTCCGGTGGACATACAGTATTCGTTCATCAAATAAGATATCTTCCCACTTTAAAGCACATATCTCACCGACTCTAAGCCCTGTGTAAAGGCAAAGCAGTATCCCGAGGTTGCATAATGTTAAATTGTCGAACAGATATTCGCTTAATCGCTGTTGCTCAACTGAGCTCAATATCCTTAATCGTGGTTGTAACTGCTTTATCGATATACCGTTTAAATTAATGACAGGACATCTCTTTGCCTGTGCCGCATATTTAAAAATACTTTTTAAAACCGAAATAATGCTTGTCACCGATTTGGGAGAGAGTGCCTGATGATTACCGTTGTTTAGCAGTAAACTGTTGCAAAACTCATTTACTTCATCTATTGTAATATTGCTGATTAGCTTATCCGCAAAGCAGGGCAGCAGATGAATATTTACGATATTTGCGTATTTAACAGCGCTGGATTTCTTTAACTGACAACTGATGTTTGAAAGCCATTCTAAAGCGATTGTTTCAAAATTATAGTCTGACATAATCTGTGATTCTGCCGTTACAAGTGTGGGTGGTTTGGAAACCGATGACAACTTAGCCTTGGTATCTTTGTATGTTTTGGCATAGATATACCCGTACTGAATTTTTCCGTTAATGACAGATTTTGCATAACGACCTTCCCAACGTCCGTCTTTACGTTTGTAAATATTTTCCCCTCGTCTTGGCATTAACACACGCTTCCTTTTTGACTATAATCGTGACGGCGAATAGATGCCGATTTATAATAGTTTTAATAAATATTATGAATATATCGTGAACATTTATGGGCTATGTTCATCATCTGTTGACAATTAAAGGATCAAACTGTATAATAAACATATTGATCTGCATGATTTGAGCTATAAAATACTTTCGCAGAGTATCACACCCTGCGAAAATATTCACCTGGTTTGCGGGGTTAAGCAAACAAAAAGAGTGTGCCGCACCGGAAATTTGCTTTCCGGTGCGGCACACTCTTTTCACCCGAGGCTGTGTCAAAGATCGCGATATACCCACGCAATATGCGGCTAATATATGATATTGTGAATAATAAATACTAAGTTAAAATAAAAATACAACCAAAAGACGTGAGGAAATTATATCAACAGTCGGAGTTTGTAGATACTTGGAGATTTTTTCATATTTCCAAATGACCGCCTCACTGCATCAGTGCGGCAGCCCCTCTCTAACTACTTGGAAAACATAGGGGTAGAGAGATATCTCTCGCCGGTATCTGGCAGGAGAGCAACTATATTCTTGCCCTTATTTTCCGGACGGCCTGCAAGCTCTGTTGCAGCCCATACGGCCGCCCCTGAAGAAATACCGACAAGCAATCCCTCTTTTTTCGCCAAGATACGACCGGTCGAAAAAGCGTCTTCATTTTCAACGGCGATAATCTCATCGTAGATATCCTGATTCAGCGTGTCAGGCACAAAGCCCGCGCCAATGCCCTGAATCTTATGCGGTCCGGGAGTTTTCCCGGAAAGCACGGGGGAGCCCGCAGGTTCCACCGCGACTATTTTTACATTGGGATTTTTGCTCTTCAGGTACTCGCCCACACCTGAGATCGTACCTCCCGTACCCACGCCTGCCACAAAAATATCAACCGTTCCGTCAGTGTCATTCCAAATCTCGGGACCGGTGGTTCTGAAATGCGCGGCAGGATTTGCCGAATTTGTAAACTGTCCGGGAATAAAGCTGTTAGGAGTTTCAGAGGCAATCTCATTTGCCTTCTCTATCGCACCTTTCATACCCTTGGGACCCTCTGTGAGCACAAGTTCCGCGCCATATGCCTTCAGAAGATTTCGGCGTTCAATGCTCATAGTTTCAGGCATTGTAAGTATAACCTTATATCCTCTGGACGCCGCAACCGCCGAAAGTCCGATGCCGGTATTGCCGCTGGTGGGTTCTATAATAACCGAACCTTCCTTAAGAATGCCTTTTTCTTCTGCGTCGTCTATCATTGCCTTGGCAATCCTGTCCTTGACGCTTCCCGCCGGGTTGAAATATTCGAGCTTGCCGTATATCGCAGCCTCGAGATTTTTATCCTCTGCATACCTTGACAACTTAAGAAGCGGAGTAGAGCCAACCAAATCGGTGATTTTTTTATAGATTTTCATAGATTCATAACTCCTTTCAGGTTTATTTACGTGCGGACCGCAGGAAAGTGACAGCGCTGCTGGCCGCGTTTGCACCGTCCGATGCGGCAGTCACAACCTGACGAAGCGGTTTTTTCCGCAAATCTCCAGCAACAAATATGCCGTCCACTGAGGTAATCCCACTCTCGTCCGCGATGATATAGCCGTTCTCCCTTTGAAGCGGAAGGCTGTTTAGATAGTCTGCGGCAGGCTCAGTTCCCACCGCAACAAACAGTCCGTCAACAGGAAGTCTTTCGATTTTACGTCTGTCGATGCTTTCAACAATGATTTTCTCAAGCCGCCCGTCCCCTCTAACGGCGGTGACAAGCGAATTATATCTCACAGTGACATTTGAGCGCAACGCAAGTTCATCCGCCCTAAGTTTTGAGGAGCGTAGTGTGTCCCGACGGTGAATCAGCGTAACGGATTTGCACACGGACGAGAGATATATCGCATCCTCTACCGCCGTATCTCCTCCGCCTACCACCGCCACATCACGTCCTGCGAAAAACGCGCCGTCGCAAATCGCACAGTACGATATCCCCCGACCGGCAAAAGCTTCTTCATTGTCAAGTCCCAGCTTTCTGGGAACCGCCCCAGTGGCTGCAATAACCGCAGACGCATCAATTGTGTCGCCGTCTGTAAGTAGAATTTCCTTTTCGCAACCCAAATCATGTATCTCCTGCACAGTGCCAAGAGATACACATACACCGAAAGACTCGGCCTGTTGTTTTATTCTGTCGGCAAGATCCGCGCCCCTTATCCGAGGCACACCGGGATAATTTTCCACCAGATGTGCGGATGTAATCTGTCCGCCGCCGCAGCCGTCCTGTTCAAGCAGAGTAAAATCGACTCCCGCTCTTGCCGCGTAGATTGCGGCGGTATATCCCGCCACTCCCGCACCTATTATGACAAGATCATGCTTCGTCATAAACTATCGTCTCCTGAACTGCGTCGCCGCCCTCAATATGAAATGCATTCAGTACCGGCTCAGTCCGGTTTTGCAGCGACAGAATTAAATAGCTCGCCGTCTTATCATATGCAAGCCTTTTATCCTCATCGCTGGGACGCGAGGGGCTCTCGGGGTGAGAGTGAAAATTTCCCAAAGGAACCCACCCATTCTGACGCATATCCCTGACGGACGCAAGTTGTTCCTTTGGATCCATCGAAAAATGTTCGCTGCTGTGGTCGATATTGGTGAGAGGATAGATCGCCTTTACCACCTTATCGCCGTTCTCGGATATGGTTCCACCGAGAAGTCCGCAGGCCTCGTCGGGAAGTCCTGACACAGCGTGATTAAGCATTTTCTGATAATCTGAGCGTTTGAGTCGAATTGCCATTGTTCTTACCCTTCCTTTATTTCGCGCTGATCTTTAATAAAAATCACCGCATATTTTTTATTGCACGGACAATTATTTATAATTCCAAAAGCGGTAATTGAAAATCAATCAGCGTTGGTGTTTGTGCCATTCTCGCTGTTGTCCTTACAAACCCGGACACTCAGTCTGCTCGTAATCAATAAGTTCGGTGATAGTTGGATTTTTGCCGCACACGGCACAGTCCGGATCATTCGGCAGCTTTATCTTTCGGAATTCGGCTTTCAGACCGTCATATGTCAGAAGATAACCTGTAAGCAGCCGCCCTGCTCCTGTGATATATTTGACTGCCTCCATCGCCTGAAGGCATCCTATAACGCCCGCCATCGCGCCGATAACACCCGCCTGTTTGCAGGTGGGTACGGCGTCCTTCGGCGGCGGGTTCTTAAATATACAGCGGTAGCACGGACCCTCACCTGGCACATATGTCATAAGCTGCCCCTGAAATCTTATTATACCCGCATGAGTGAACGGTTTTTTCGCCATCACACAGGCGTCGTTAATCAGAAATTTTGCGGGGAAATTGTCGGTTCCGTCTAAAATGAAATCATAATCTTCAATTATGTCCATGATGTTGTCCGACGCTATAAAATCGTGGTAAGTCACAACCTCTACGTCGGGGTTTATCGCCTCCATCGTCTCACGCGCAGACTCAACCTTTGGTTTCCCAATATCAGCCGTGGTGTGTATTACCTGACGCTGCAAATTTGACAGATCAACCTCATCAGCGTCCGCAATCCCAATAGTACCCACTCCCGCAGCCGCCAGGTACATTGCCGCCGGTGCACCAAGTCCGCCCGCCCCGATTATAAGAACCTTTGCATTGAGCAGTCTTTTCTGCCCCTTTACGCCAACTTCTTTGAGAATGATGTGGCGGGAGTACCTCTCCAACTGTTCATTTGTAAACGCCATCAGCAGCCGCCCCCCATAAAGTACAGAAATTCTACTACGTCTCCATCCTTAATCAGAGCGGTTTCAAATTCATCTGACTTGACAAAATTGTCATTAACAGTAACTGTGACATAGAGCGGACTTTCAACTTCCTCAGCTTCTATGAGTTGTTTGACGGTAAGTCCGTCGTTATACTCCTTTTTCTCACCTGAAACAGTGATAATCATAATACTTTCTCCTTTTCAATTTCAATTTTGTTCAAAAATTCGTTGAGTGCGGCGGCGTCAATAGTGCCTCGCAAACGTCCCAGTTCGATTCCCTTGTAAAATGCAATCAGTGTGGGCGCAGCCTCCACCACACAGCGTGACGAGAGTTCACGATTCAACCCCGCATTGACCTTCGCAAAACTTATCCTCCCATCGAATTCCTTCTCTGCGCGGCTCAGGAGCGGAGCTATCCTTCGGCAAGGTATGCAGCCGTCGTTAAAGAAATCCACCAGCACCGGAATTTCGCTCTTTTGAAGATATGTGTCAAAATTATCCTCACGCAGTGTTTCCGCCATTTCAATCCCCCGCCTTCTGCACGATAAGATCAAATGTGCCGTCGTCGTTGGTTATAAGCTTTAGTATTTTATGTCCTTCGTCCTTGATGCTGCGAGGCACATTCTGCACCGGCTCGCCGCCGTTCATGTGAATGGAGAGAATATCCCCGTTGTCCAGTTCCTCAAGAGCCACCTTTGCCTTTACAAAGGTAACAGGACATACTACGTCGGTTATGTCAACCGTATCTGTGATGTTATAATCAGCCATTGTATATCTCCTTAAATTTATTTTCAAGTTGATCCCATCCAACTCTCTCGAGTGTCTTTGCGAACCGCTCGCCGGGATTTGCGTTCTCATCAAAGAAATCGATAGCCGCATCAGCCAACTTCATAAGCGTCTCTTCGTCCTCCACGATTGGCAAAAGCTCCCGTCCACGTTTGATTGCGTTTCCGAAAGTGCCGCCGACAGAAATAATATAACCGGATTTTCCCTGCCAGCTTCCGGTTGGACACGCGGTTACACACCTGCCGCAATGATTGCAGTTTTCCTGCTCCACAGTTATCTCACCGTCCGAAATTTTGATCGCACCGCTGCGGCATGCCTGCTCGCACACTCCACAGAAAATGCAGTCGTCCCTGTTCCATGAAATCAGCATACCGCCCTTTACGCCGAAGTCGTTCTCCTCTGCCTTGAGGCAGTTGTTCTGACATCCCGTCACGCCAAACTTGAACTTGTGCGGCAGCTGACGGCCGAAGTACCTCGCGTCTAGCTTTTCCGCAATATCAAGCGCGTCGATACATCCGCTGGGGCAACATCTGCCTCCCTGACAGGCGGTAACAGTGCGCACGCGCGGTCCGCAAACTCCCGGCAACACGTTGCCCTTGGCAAGTTCCGCCTTGACCTCCTCGATATCCTCAAGCTTTATAAACGGAATCTCAATTCCCTGTCTTGACGTGAGGTGAATGTATCCCTTACCGTATTTGTCCGCCACTCTTTGAATTACGGACATCTGTTCTGCGGTGACAGTTCCTCCCACCACACGAAGCCTCATAGAAAATGTGTTTTTCTGTTTTTGGCGCATAAAGCCTCCGGCCTTCAAAGCCGCGTAATCAACTGCCATTAGTTTATCCTCCTTATACCGGTCATCAATATAAATTCAGGTATGTGTCTTTTGAGGGACTTTCTGCCCCGCTTTTATTCAAAATCAGTATCGTTTGTTGTTGCATCAGCCGCAGACAGCGCGCGATCAAAATCCGCTATAATGTCGTCGATATCTTCCATACCCACACTGATCCTTATAAGATCGTCGTACACTCCGGCGGCTTCTCTTTCCGACTGCGACGAGTGAAGAAAGATTGTCGAGGCGGGGTGCACCACCAGAGTTTTTGTATCTCCGATATTGGAGATATTGAGAGCGTATTTGAGATTATTTATTACTGAAAACGCTTTATTTTTACTGCCTACACGGATTGTAAGAATCCCGCCTGCCATACCCGATGTGAACTGCCTTTGCACAAGCAGATGATCGGGATGATCGGTAAGCCCCGGATAATTTACACACAGGACGCCGGGGTGGTTTTTAAGGTGTCCCGCCAGAAGCGCGGCGTTGGCGCATATTCTTTCCATGCGCACACCTAGCGTCTCAAGTCCGTTTATGTTGAGATAGGCGTTCATCGGCGCAAGACAGGCCCCGATATCACGCCACAGCGAACCGCGAAGTCTGGCTGTGAACGCGCCTTTTTTGTACTTCAGGCAGTCGCCCATAACCCCAAATTTTTCATCACTCCAGAGAAAATTCCCGCAGTCGATGATTACGCCGCTTATGGCGCTGCCGTTTGAATTTATATACTTGGATGACGAATGTATAACTATATCTGCCCCGAGCTCGCCGGGTTTCGCAATGACAGGCGTAGCCGTAGTGGAATCTATTATCAGCGGAATTCCGTTCCTGTGTGCCGCGTCCGAGAGGGCCGCCACATCAACCACATTCAGCTTTGGATTGCCTATAAGCTCGGCAAACACGGTTTTGGTAGCCGGAGTTATCGCCGCTTCCACATTATCAGCAGTAAAATCGTCCACAAAAACAGCGTGTATACCGAAAGGCTCCAGATCTCGGAACAAATCCAATGTGCCGCCGTAAAGCCCTGTGGGAACGACTATCTCATCGCCGCTTTTGAGGATAGTAAGAAGTGTACAAGCCACCGCCGCTGAGCCTGATGAACAGGCGGTGGCCGAAATTCCGCCTTCAAGCGACGCCATGCGCTTCTCAAACTGCTCTATCGTCGGATTTCCTATTCTGGAATACGCAAACCCCGGAATCTTTCCGGCAAAAATTGCCTCCAGTTCTTCCGCAGTGCTATGTGCAAACGCGCTGGTCTGGTAAATAGGCACACCCCTTGAGCCGTACCTGTCGTCTGTGCCAACCGCGTGAAGGAGTTTTGTATTTATCCCGGGTTTTTGACTGTAATTTTTCATATCTTGCTCTCCCGTTCATTACCGATGTTTAATTAAAATTGAACATCGGTATTTAAATACCCCAGAAATTGCCTGTGAATATGATTCGGCGGTAGGTTTCAAACCTCATCCATTTTTCGTAAACCACCTGACGTTCCAGCTCCGCAAGGTCGGAGAAAAATCTCTCCGCAGCCTCACCCGAATCTATACCAATGGCAAAACCTTTGTCGTTTATCACAGGCAATCCGGTGTATTTGTACACCGAAATCGGCACAATATCCGAAACCCTGCCGTTTCTCACCGAAATGGCCGCACCCGAATCAAGAGCCAATATGTCAAAGTTGGCGGGGTAATTATAGCTCATGCCGTGCAGGGGCATTGAATCTCCGATAAAGAACCGTTTGTTCCCACCCGAGTAGTTATCAATTCCGGCGCTTTTTTCATTGTAGAAATACTCGTCAAATAAAAGCGTCTTTACTTTGATGCCGTTGCCCTCAATCACAACGCCTCTCTCATCCGCGTCAATTATCTCCTCAACCACACCGCAGGCGGAGGTCATATTCGACACGCGGTCGATAAGAATGAGTTCGCCGAGCGTCTTATGGTTTCGGAAAAGATCCACAGGGATCTCCTCATCCAAAAGTATCTCCGCAAACACGATATCGTTTTTGGTTATCTCACTGGCCGCAGTGTGCTCACCGGTATTGACGTCGATTTTATGCAGTATCTTCTTTACCTTGCCGGCGATCTTCTTTGTGCCGAGCTTTACTATATACTCGCCTCCTTCGCGGAGAACCGAATCGTCCATCCACAAAAGGGTGGCGTTAAATGAGCACGATACGCCGATATCGGTTCCTTTCACGATAACACAGCCGCGCGACACATCGATTTCCCTGTCCAAGGTCACTGTCACAGGCTGACCCACCGAAGCAGTCTCAACATCTTTGTCACCTGCAAGTATCTGCTTGATAATCGCGTTTTGTCCGCTCGGCAGAACGGTAATTTCGTCTTTCACACTGATACTGCCTGCCTCTATCTGCCCCTGAAATCCGCGAAAAGTGTAATCCGGACGGCACACACGCTGTACCGGCATATAAAAGCCCTTCTCATCTTCGCACCTGATATCGACATTCTCAATATAGGAAAGCACGGTATCGCCGCCGTACCACGGCATATTGCCGCTTTTCTCTGTGACATTGTCACCCGCAGTGGCGGATACGGGAATAACCATTACATTCTCGAGATTCAATTCCTTGGACAACGCCGCAATTTCATCCGATATACGCCTGAACACTTCCTCGTTGTATGACACCAAATCCATCTTGTTGACAGCAAACACAAATTGTCGGATTCCCATGAGACTGCATATTCTTGAATGACGCCTGGTTTGCACGAGCACGCCCTTTGATGCGTCCACAAGAATGATTGCCAAGTCCGCAAAAGACGCGCCTACCGCCATGTTGCGCGTGTACTCCTCGTGACCCGGGGTGTCAGCCACGATGAACGACCGCTTTTCGGTGGAGAAGTACCTGTACGCTACATCTATGGTAATGCCCTGCTCTCTCTCCGCCGTAAGCCCGTCAAGCAGCAGAGAGTAGTCTATCTCGCCTCCCCTGGATCCCACTTTGGAGTCAAGGAGCAGCGCCTTTTCCTGATCGGCAAACAACAGCTTAGCATCGTAGAGGATATGTCCAATCAGTGTGGATTTTCCGTCGTCCACGCTTCCGCAGGTAATAAACTTCAAAAGTTCTTTCATTAAAAGTAGCCCTCTCTCTTGCGTTTTTCCATGCTTGCCGCACCGCCGTCGTTGTCAATAATCCTGCTGGTCCGCTCGGATTCCACGGCGGACAGCGTCTCCTCAATTATCGCGTCAAGCGTATCGGCTGTGGACTCTACGCCGCCTGACAGCGGATAGCAGCCGAGCGTGCGGAATCGGACAGATTTCATCTGGGGAACCTCGCCCGGAAGCAGCCGCATACGGTCGTCGTCCACCAAAATCAGATTTCCGTTTCTCTCCACCACCGGGCGCACCGCCGAGTAGTAGAGAGGCACTATCGGAATATTCTCCCGCTTGATATACTGCCAGATATCCGCCTCCGTCCAGTTGGAAATTGGAAATACTCGGATACTCTCTCCCTTGTTCAGCTCCGTATTATAGAGCTTCCACATCTCGGGACGCTGATTTTTCGGATCCCACGCCTGTGCCGAATTGCGGAACGAGAAAATCCTCTCCTTAGCGCGGCTTTTCTCCTCGTCACGCCGTCCGCCTCCAAACGCCGCGGTAAAGCCGTACTTATTCAAAGCCTGCTTGAGCGCCTGCGTTTTCATGATATCGGTGTAGGCGCTGCCGTGGTCAAAGGGATTTATGCCGCGCCTCACTCCGTCCTCGTTTATATATTCGATCATTTCAATCCCAAGCTCCGCAGCGATTCTGTCGCGGAACTCAATCATCTCTTTGAACTTCCAGGTTGTATTCACATGGAGGAACGGAAACGGCGGCTTGGCGGGATAAAATGCTTTGAGCGCAAGATGAAGCATTACGGACGAATCCTTGCCCACAGAGTAAAGCATTACGGGATTTTCGCATTCCGCCGCGACCTCGCGCATAATATAGATGGCTTCGGCCTCAAGCACATCCAGGTGTGATAAACTGCTCATAATCTTTTCCTTTCTAATACTTATTGGAGCTGCTTTGGTCAACAGTTATGGTGCGCACCTGTCCGCTGCTGTCATAGAAAATCCAGTGGAGACAGCGGCCATCCTTCTTTACCTGCATATATGTATCGTCGCCTCCAATATCCTTGCCGAGGAAGAACGATATCGCTCCGAACGCACATTCCTTCAGACAGGAGGCACAGCCCCAACAGTCCTCAGGCCGAAGAATCCGTGAACCGTCGATACCCATGGAAATCAAATCTCCGGGGCATACGTCAAGACACTTTCCGCACCTGACACATTTCTTGGCGTCAATTCTGATACTCATACATTCATCTCCTCGAGCGGTCGGTAAAGTATTTTTATCTCGCCGCTCTCATATCTGGAATTCACAAACTTAAGGAAATTCTCGTCATCTTTGTCGGGATAACTCCGGTTTTCTGCAAAGCAGTGCCAGCGCGTCTCTTTCCTCGCTTTTAGATGTGCAATCAAAGTCAAGCAGACAGTAAGCCGCTCTTTTACTTCATGCAATCGCGTAAACTCCCGCATATCGCGGCAAACCGCTCCACTCACACGCAGAATAAGCTCCTCGATTTTCTCACGGGCAATGTCGAGCGATTCATCGGTGAATGCGTAATCACTGCCGATTCCGCCCGCGTATCTGTCCATGACTTCCTGCATATGCTCCTCAAGTTCGTCTGGAGTGATGCCGCCGCGATTTTTGAGAAAACCCTCCGCCTCCGCGCGAGCCACGCTCACAAATTCATCGGAAATATCCGCAGCCTCCGCTCCGTCAAGTGATTCCACGGCCGAAAGCGCCGCGATCTTGCCCTCAGCAAGCGCGCCTGTGACGTATTTCTGCGGGCAGCCTCCCGCCACGTCCCCGGCAGCAAAGAGAGATTCAAGGGTGGTCTTGCGGTTTACGTCCACAAAGTAACCGCTGGCTGTATGTCCGCCCACAATATACGGCTCGGTCCCCTCAATCTCTACATTTTCCTTGTCGGCGCTCTTTTTTTGCGCTACCCATCTTAGCGTCTGAGACGGCGCCATATTCAGATAGGCCCGCTCAAGATCCTCGGCCTGCTCCGACGTAATTCCTTTGGTGGCAAGACAGCACGGTCCTCTGCCTGCCTTGTTTTCGGCTGTCGTGCCCCAAATTCTTTGGGAAGTTGTGAGTCCGTATTTGTCCTCGTACACCTCGCCGAGTGAGTTGACCTGCCTGGCTCCCACTCCCTGAGCCAATGTACCGGTGGGAGCAATCGTATCCTTACATCGCAGGGCTATAAACCGCATCTCAAACGTGGTCATCTCAGCGCCCGCCCTGATTCCCATAGCGTATCCTGCTCCGGTGTTGAATGGACAATACCACATCTTGTGACGTGAAAATCCCGGGTGATTTGGCTTGTAAATTCCCGCAGCCCCGCCCGTGGCGATTATCGTGGCGCCTGCTGAGATAAAAACCAGCGCTTCATCGTCCGTTCGGTTGCCGTATGCGCCGATTACGCGATTGCCGTTGGTAATATAATCGATGATATTTAAACGGTTTATAACCGTGACATTGGGAAGATTCTGCACAGCGTCGGAAAGAATCGGCTTGATGTTTTCGCCGTTTATTTTGATATTCCTGTCGCCGCGGCTCACATATTCACCGTTCTCATCTTTCAGAATAACAAGTCCCAGCCGCTCAAGTTCCGCTGTCACTTCATTGAGCTGCTCACTCATTGTCAGGAGCAGCTTTCTGTCAGCGATTCCGTGCGCGTCACGAACCGCATAATCCACATAATACTCAGGCGTTTTACCCTTTGTGATGTACGCATTCAGCGCGTTGACACCTGCCGCAAGACAGCCGCTCCGCCTTATGTTTGCCTTTTCGGCTATTATCACTCGCGTCTGCGGCGATTTTCTGGCAACGGTCAGCGCCGCAAAACAACCTGCCGTGCCGCCGCCGATTATCAGAATATCGGTTTTTAACCTCTCCGTCTTCATCTCATTCCCTCCGGGCATGGTTGTATAAAGTTGAATTTATTTATCGCTTCCACGGTTTTCTCTATTGCCTCGTCGTCATGAGCGGCGGAGAGGAACATGGCCTCAAACTGGCTTGGTGCGAAGTATATCCCATTGTCAAGCATTGCGTGGAAAAAGTTTGCATATGCCGCCGTATCGCATTTCAACGCGGATCTGTAGTCCGTCACCGGACCTTCATTGAAAAATGCACTCAGCAGCGATCCCTCCCTGTTGACCGTAAGCCCTCTGCCCTTGAAAGCGTCCTCAAGCAGTCGCGCTTTTCTCTCCAGCCCCAAATAAACTTCGGGATTGTCCCGCAGTATGCTCAGCGTCACAAGTCCTGCGGTCACTGCGATGGGATTCCCCGACAGCGTTCCCGCCTGATACACACTGCCGAGCGGAGCTACAGAATCCATGATGTCCTCACGACCTCCGTACGCCGCCAGGGGAAGCCCGCCGCCAATTATCTTGCCAAGGGTTACAAGATCGGGACGAACGCCGAAATATTCCGATGCACCTCCGTAGCCAAGTCTGAAGCCCGTTATTACTTCGTCAAATATCAGCAATGCGCCATACTTTTCGGTAATCTCCCGCAGAAATTTCAAAAACCCCTCTTTCGGGGGCACGACGCCCATGTTCGCGGCCACCGGCTCAACGATCACCGCAGCGATATCTTTATGATTTCGGAAAATCTCCTCAACTGATTTCTCCGAATTGAACTCAGCCACAAGAGTGTTTTTCGCATATCCGTCGGGAACCCCCGCGCTGTCGGGTATCGAATCGGTCAGAAGGCCGCTCCCCGCCTTGACAAGAAGTCCGTCACTGTGACCGTGGTAGTGACCCGCGAATTTTATGATTCTGTCACGCGAAGTATATCCGCGCGCCACACGAATGGCACTCATCACCGCCTCAGTTCCGCTCGAGACAAACCGCACCTTTTCCACTGCCGGAATAGCTTCGGATATTACCTGCGCGAGCAGAGTCTCCTTTTCAGTGGGCACACCATATGTCAGCCCTTCACCGCACGCCTCTCTTACAGCCGATATCACCCGCCCGTCGGCGTGACCGAGTATGCACGGCCCCCACGAGCAGACATAATCGAGATATTTTGTCCCGTCCTCATCGTAAATATAAGGACCTCTTGCCCGTTTAACAAAAAACGGTGTCCCGCCTACGGCCCGAAACGCCCTCACCGGACTGTTGACCCCTCCGGGGATATATTTTTTCGCCTGTTCGTAGAGGGCGTTTGATCTGTCATGCTTCATATTAAAGTCATGCCTTTCGCTGTATTTTTGTAAAATGGAAAATCATTATCCGATCCACTCCGCAATGTCAAGCGCGTGATAGGTGATGATTCTGTCGGCGCCCGCCCTTTTGAGGGATGTCATTATTTCAAGCACTACACGTCTCTCGTCTATCCACCCGCGTTCCGCTGCCGCTTTGACCATTGAATATTCTCCACTGACATTGTAAGCGATAAGCGGCAAATCAAACCGTTCTCTCGCGCGGAGCATGATATCGCCGTATGCAAGCGCGGGCTTTATGATTATCATATCGGCGCCTTCGTCCACATCGTCGTCTATCTCCCGCATGGCCTCACGGGCGTTGGCTATATCCATTTGGTATGTTTTTCTGTCGCCAAAACGAGGAGTGGAACCCGCCGCGTCGCGAAACGGTCCGTAAAACGCAGACGCAAATTTTGCGCTGTAACTCATAATCGGGACAAGATAAAACCCTGCGTCGTCAAGCGCCGCGCGAATTGCCGCCACTCGCCCATCCATCATGTCGGACGGAGCTATAATATCCGCTCCCGCTCGGGCAAGCGAAACAGCGGCGCGAGAGAGAAAAGGAAGAGTCTCATCATTCACAATCTCACCGCCGCGCACAATGCCGCAGTGCCCGTGGGAGGTGTACTCGCAAAGGCACACGTCGGCAATCACCAGAAGCTGTGGATATTTCTCCTTTATCCGCCTGACAGCGCGCTGTGTAACGCCATTATCATTGTACGCTTCACTTCCGCACTCATCCTTTTTGACGGGAATACCGAACAGCAGTACCGCCTCGATACCTCGCTCTGTAACTTTGTCGAGTATTGTGTCAAGCGCGTCCACAGAATATTGGAACACTCCTGGCATAGAGGGAATTTCCACTGTTATACCTTCGCCTTCGGCCACAAACAACGGATAGATAAGATCTTGCGTATAAATTTCATTTTCTCTGACAAAGCGCCGTATTTTCTCACTTTGCCGCAGCCTTCTGAATCGCTTCATATTTGTTCCTTCTTTTTATCTTCAAGTATCGTCGTTATGATTCCGTCACCGTCATGCTGATTTGATATCAGACAGTTCGAGATTCCGTATTCACTCAGACAGGAGGCGGTCCCGCCTCCGATACAGACAGGCACGGCTCCGTTGAGATTTCCTCCGCTGCGGAAAAACGACCTTACACCCGACGCAGAGGAGAAAACGATGTAATCGGTATCACATTCAACGCCGCCATGGGGCTTCGGTGCGGAGGCGTATATTTTCCTGCTTTCAAACGGGATTTTCCGCGCCAAAAGTCTCTCGCTCAAGCTATCGCCGCCGTTTTCGGCGCAAAGTACCAGAATAGGCTTTTGGGGTGCGCCGTCAGAGCATATCTCATCGCCCACCCCCGTGCCGCTGTAATCATTTGGCACAAAGTCACATATAATCCCATACTCACGCAAAATCTCAGCGGTCTTGGGTCCTACGCAGGCAATTTTTAAACCGCTCAGGCTGCGGTAATCAATGTGTCGGGCAAGGAGCGTATTAAAGAATACCCGCACTCCGTTGGCGCTTGTAAAAACAATCCAACTGTAGTGTGAAAAACAAGTCGGCACATTATCGGGCATTGGCAGAATTTCCACCGTCTCAACCGGAAGAGCGTACCCGCCAAGCATTCTGATTTTCCGACTGAGCGACAGGGCAAATTCCCGAGTCCCTGTCACGATCACCGAGGTTGCGGAGAGCGGCAGCGAGGCGGTGTCTGAAAAATCAAATTGCGCGGTTTCCCCTGCCACTAGTATTGCAGGTGGCTCCGCCTCGTTTGCCCTTGCAAAAATATTTCCAAGTGTGCCGTCAATTCGCCTCGCACCCTCAAAATATCCGCAGGAGAGTATCGCCGCGGGCGTATTCTCCGACTTGCCGTGTTCTATCAGCTTACGGCAGATTGTCTCCGCGTTTGAAAGCCCCATCAGAAACACAAGCGTTCCGCGAAGCTCCGCAAGCGCCCTGTAATCCTCGCCGCAATTTGGCGCATTGACTTCTTCGGCGGTATGACCGGTTACAACTGTAAACGAACGGGCGATGTTTCTGTGCGTCACAGGTATTCCGAAGAATTCAGGCACCGCCACCGCCGATGTCACTCCGGGAATGACGGTATAGGGAATTCCAGCACAACTGAGCGAAGCCGCCTCCTCCCCGCCGCGCCCGAACACAAAACTGTCGCCCCCTTTAAGGCGCACCACAAATTTCCCCTCGCGCGCTTTACTTATGAGTAAATTCTGTACCTCGTTCTGTGACATACTGTGCCGTCCCGCTCGTTTTCCGACAAAGATCACCTCGGCGCCGGATTTTGTTTCCAACAGCAGACCTTTATCTATAAGGGCGTCGTAGATAACCGTGTCAGCCGATTGCAGGGCGCGAAGCCCTTTTACCGTAATCAAATCCGCGCCGCAGCCCGCACCCACCAGCGCAACTCTTCCGTTATTCATCAAACCGCCTCCTCACATCAAGACAGAGCGAGGTGTAGTCAGAGAAACTACCGCTTTGAGTTACTTTTTTTCCATGGAACATAGCGGTGATTTTAAGTTCATCTCCGAAAATTTCCGCATACACTCCAAGCGGGACCGAACAGTCCGCCCTCATAAGATTAAGCATATATCTCTCGACCTCAAACCGCCGCGCGGAGACAGGGTCGCTTATACTTTTCAAAAGCGCGCGAATCTCACTGTCATTCTCACGGCACTCCGCCGCAAGTATTCCCTGACAAGCCGATGGCAGAAACTCGTCAGTACTAAACTTCCGCACGTCAAAATCGGAAAGATCCTCACCCAGCCGGTCAAGCCCCGCCTTGGCAAGTATGATTGCGTCATACTCGCCTGACCGCAGTTTCTCAAGTCTGGTGTCTATGTTTCCGCGTATACTCCGGTAATTTGCATGGGGATAATATTTACTACATTCTGTTATCCGCCTCGGACTGCCCGTACCGATCACTGCGTTCTCTGGAACTTTCTCGCCCTTGCGTGATATCAGGCAGTCACGTGGGTCGGCGGCTGTCGGAATTCCCGCCGCCAAAAGACCCTCTTTCAGCTCATAGGGCAGATCCTTTCCGCTGTGGACAGCGATGTCCGCACGGCCATCAAGCAGATACTGCTCAATTTCGGTGACAAAAAGTCCCCTGCCGCCGATAGCGGTTATCGGACTTACCCTGTCCCTGTCGCCTTTGGTGGAGACCTCTATAATCCTCACTTGTCTGCCCGCTGCTCGGATCGACGATGCCACCGTATTTGCCTGTGTCATAGCGAGGCGGCTGCCTCTCGACGCCAAGATAATTTCTCTCATTTATCCTTCTCCTGTATTCAGGCACTCTGCCGCAGCTCTGTCAAGCTGTTCCCATTGCTTTAAATCGTGGGGTCCGCCGCGCAGTCTTTTCCTGAGTTCTCCCGCCCTGTCAAGGCGGACGTCAAGGTCATTCGGCAGAATCGACTCTATCTTCTCACGGAGCATACCCGCAAGAATTGGGCTTTTGCCGTCGGTGGTAACAGAAACTGTAAGGCTCCCCCGCCGTATCAGTGCGGGAAATATGAAGGTGCAATCCTCAGGGGCGTCCACCGAGTTTACGGGAATACGCCTTTCATGGCACAGCCCGGCTATTCTGTGATTGAGCGAGCTGTCATCTGTGGCGCAGATGACAGCTTCAATTCCGTCAAGGTCATCGTCCGAAAATGCTCTGTTTATAACCTCTACTTCAGTGATATCAGTCTTTTCCGCGACCACAGTGATTCGATCGGTAAACATACGCAGCTTCTCAACCTTGCGGCGGGCCACATTTCCACCGCCGATTACCAAAAAACGCATATTCTCAACATCCACACAAAACGGAAAAAGTGTCATTTTTCACCCTCCATACGAAGAATTACGTCCGCAAAGCTCTGAAATTCATCAGCCGTTGCGGCGTCGCGGTATCTGTAGATGAACCTTTTGATATCGTCGCCGACGTTATTCTCTAAAACCGGAATAAGCGAGTGAAATTTCAACTCCTTAACGAGGTCATTGACTGACTGCCTTAAAAATTCCCCCGCTCTGTCAAACTCACGCTCCTTGATCTTCGCGTTATCTGCGGCGATTGAGCGAAAATCATCGACAGTCATCAGCGTCACGTCAGGGAGCCTTAAAATTCCGTTGTCGATATCCCTCGGCACAGCCAAATCCAAAAAAAGGCGGCGCTTTTCAGTCATTCCACCCAGCCTTGACGCGGTAATTGTAAAATGAGGACTTTTCGTGGCGCTTATCACGATATCGGCGCGGTCTATGTAATCGTATCTGTCGTCGTAGGGCAGAAGCGTCACATCTCGGCTTGTCATGTGTCGCGTGCGCACTGTGGCGGCAATTTCAAAAATTCCGTACGACAGAAGGTTTTTCAGAACAACTTCGCCTACCTCGCCGCTTCCGCCAATCAGAAGCACATACGCTCCGGCTTCGGCAAATTTTTTACACTCGGCGGCAGCCAACGTGGCCACTGACACCGAGGTTTTGGAAACCAGCGTATCGGTTTTCACTCTCTTTGCCGCTGTCACAGCTGATTTGAATATGGTGTTCAGATGATAACCGGTAAATCCCCGCTCCATGGAAAACGAAAACGCGCTTTTTACCTGACCCAAAATTTCGTCCTCGCCTTTTACCATCGAATCAAGCCCGCAGGCGACGGAAAAAAGGTGCTGTATCGCACAATCTCCGTCAAATATCAGCACGCGCCGCTTTATATCGCCCTCGGACACGCATGAGAACTCGGATAAACACCCGATGGCCGCCATGTAGCTTCCCTCACCGTATAACTCGCAGCGGTTGCAGGTTGAGAGATACACAGCCTCGGTAATTCCCGCAGATCTGAGCGACGACAAAAATTCATTCGTCCTGTCAGCCGAAAAAGCAAACACCTCCCTGAACGATACTTCCGCACGGCGGAAATTCAGCGATATGACAAACACACCATTCCCCCCATTATTCGGTAAATCTAAAGTTACATATGTCAAATATGTCGTCACATATCGTATTCATCACATTTGGTCCGCCCGTATTCCCAGACTGTCTGTCCGGTGCGCCGTAAGAAAAGTTTAGAGAAATACTCCCTGTCCTTGTATCCCAGTCTTGCGGCCAATTCCTCCGGCTTTATATCAGTGTGCAGGAGAAGATACTGTCCCCTCTGGAGCTTTACGGCAGTCATGTATTCTCTGTACGACATTCCAAGATTGCGCTGAAATCTGGCGCTCAACGTCGAGTTTGTTATAAAATAACGCTCGGCCACATCTTTTTGTTGGACATTTTCATCGACGGATTTCAGAAGATAAGTCAGTATATCGTCCATACTCCGTCCTTCCGACCTCGGAAACAGCTCCATTATATCGCGGTTCATTTGTTGGAAATTCCGCAGGCAGATATTTTTTACCATTTCTTCGTCAAATTCCTCCATACAGTAGTGTGCGACGTATTCTTCCCTGTGATGGTACAGCTTCAGCCATGGCCACTGCTGAAACGCAATATCAACCACGGCGGAATAGTAATCGCAGAAGCGAATCCGCCGATCAACGTCGGATCTAAGAGACGAACACAGCTCATCTCCGATATGCAAAAAAATACCCGGGGCCGATTTTTCACGCAAAGAGTCAGCTGATTGCCTTGCAGCCTCCGTGAGCCTGCGATCCTTCGGTCCTGAGTTTGATTCAATTTTAATTATGACGTCCTCTACCTCTGAAAGCTCAAGAGGCCGCAGGAGATACGCGCTGACTCCGTAAAGGATTCCCTGCTGGGCATAGGAGAAAGACGGTGATTCACTGGTGAGAACCACTGCCATGCACAATTCCTCCGCGCGTGTGCGTCTGAGGAGTTCAAAACTGTCTATTCCACGCAGATTCAAATCCAGAAACACTACGTCGAATTGCTCCGAGGCGAGAGCACGGTATGCCTCGTATCCGTCGGTTGCGAAACGCACCTGTGCCATAACCTGAAGCCTCTCCCAGAGCTTGTCGGGGACCGCGTCGATGGCCACCAGTATATTCAGCTTTCTTCGTACGGTATCCATTAAATCCACCGGCCTTACGTTGTATTGTATTTAAATGACCACGCTCTCCTGCTTTAACGAATCATTGTCAACCAAAGTTATTGTATCTCCATCAATGACGTACATACGATATACGAACACATCCACCTTCTCACCGACCTCCACGGGCGTATCATTGACGCTTCGGCTGGCCGAGAGAAGTACACCGTGAATTCTCACTCTCAGTTCAATGCTGCTGCCTCGGAAGATTATGTCCTCAACGACGCCCTCGTCCGCAGACGTGCTGAACTGCTGGGTTTCGTTCTTTTTTAAAACGCTGATGAATTCGGGACGGAGCACAGCGGTGCTGTCGGGACTTCTCTGCTCGAAGCAATTGAAATCAGCGTAATTTTTTATCTGAATAGAATTTCCGATAAACTGCGCCACAAATGGAGTCGCCGGACGGCTGTACAGCTCACGCGGCGTGCCTTTCTGCTCCACACGTCCCTGGTTTGTTACAATTATCTCATCTGCAACCTCTATGGCCTCGTCCTGATCGTGCGTTACAAAAATACTGGTTATTCCGAGGCGGCTTATCATCTCTCTCAACCATGTGCGAAGCTCCACACGAACCTTGGCGTCGATAGCGGCGAACGGTTCGTCCAGAAGCAGCAGCTGGGGACTGGGTGCAAGCGCGCGGGCAAACGCGACGCGTTGACGCTGACCGCCCGACAACTGGCTTGGATAACGCTTTTCAAGTCCCTCGCAGCCGATAAGCTTTAGAAGCTCGCTTACGCGCTCCTTTATCTCAGACTCCTTGGTCTTCTTTACTCTAAGACCGAACGCGATATTGTCATACACGGTCATGTAGCGGAACAGCGCGTAATTCTGAAATACAAACCCGATCCCGCGCTCACTTCCCGGAATGTTGTTTACCACCTTTCCGTCCAAAATGATGTCGCCCGAATCGGGGGTTTCAAGTCCCGCTATCATACGAAGAATTGTGGTTTTTCCGCTCCCGCTGGGGCCGAGAAGCGCCACCAGCTTGCCTTTTGAAATATTTATATTTATGTCTTTTGATGCGTGGAAATCCTTGAAATGTTTCTCAAGATGACGCAGCTCCACATAATTGTTCTCACTCATTGCAGCGTACACTCCCTGTTTATTTTAGTATGTCACCCGGTTTTCCGCCCTTATGCTCAAGAATGCTGCGCAGGGCAAGCACGGCAACGGCCATGATGACAAGCAGAGACGATATGGCAAACGCCCCTGTAAAATCGTAACCTTGATACAGAAGCTCTACATACAGTGGCATGGTGTTTGTCTTGCCTCGGAGATGCCCCGACAGAACTGACACCGCTCCGAACTCACCCATGGCGCGGGCGGTACATAGTACCACTCCGTAGAGAAGCGCCCACTTGATGTGTGGAAATGTCACTTTGCGGAATATAGTAAACGCATCAGCTCCCATAAGCGCGGCGGCTTCCTCTTCATCGGTGCCTTGAGCGGTCAGCACGGGAATGAGTTCACGCGATATAAAAGGAAAGGTCACAAAAATAGTGGCGAGTACGATCCCGGGAATGGCGAACACCACTTTTATACCGTACTCTCTCAGAATCGGATAGAGCGCGCTCTGCCTGCCGTAGAGCAAAATATAAATAAGTCCCGCAATAATAGGTGAAACAGTCACAGGAAGGTCAATAAATGTTGAGATAATCTTCTTCCCGTGGAAAGAGAACTTTGTAATACACCACGCGGCGCAAATTCCGAATACAGTGTTTACCGCCACCGCGATGAGTGTGACTTGAACCGTGAGCGTCACTGCCTTCAGCGCATATTCATCAGTGATGGCTTTTATGTACACACCGAGTCCCTCTCGAAACGCGGTCACTATGATGTAGGTAAGCGGGAGTATCAGCATTACGCACAGAAATACGGCGCAAAGGATTATCAGGAACCATTGAAACGGTCCCGGCTTTTGTTTTTGTCCCATAATATTCTCCTCCTATACCTATGCAAGACCGCTGACACGCTTTGAAACAACGCTCTGTATAATGGCGTTGACAAGGAGTATCAGAAACGCAATGCCCAGCATAATAAGGGCTATCGACGTCGCGCTGACATAGTCGTATTCCTGCAATTCCGACATAATGAGCAGAGGAGTAATCTCTGTCTCATATGGCGTGTTGCCTGCGATAAACACCACGCTGCCGTACTCGCCTATACCGCGGGCAAAAGCCAGCGTAAATCCGGACAGCAGCGCCGGAAGAATCTCCGGGAATATCACCTTCCAAAAGGTGCGGATCTTTCCCGCGCCCAGGATATGCGCGGCTTCATCGTACTGAGCGTCAAACTTTTCAAGCACCGGCTGAACACTGCGCACCACAAACGGAATTCCAATGAATACAAGCGCGATGGTTATGCCAAGTCTGGTGTATGCGATTTTTATACCGAATTTTGCGAAGAAGGAGCCAACCCAGCCGTTGACCGTGGTGAGATGGGTGAGCGCGATTCCCGCCACCGCTGTCGGCAAGGCGAACGGCAGTTCGATAATACCGTCAATCAGGCGTCTGCCCGGAAAATCGTAGCGAACCAATATCCACGCGAGAATCAGCCCCATTACACTGTTGATAATTGCGGCAACAAGGGCTGTAGAAATACTGACATAATAGCTGGAGAGGATTCTCGGCCTTGTCACCGTCTCCACAAAATCGCTGAATGATATCTGAGCAGTGTATACGACAAGTCCGGCAAGGGGAACAAGCACGATAAAGCCGAGAATAGTCATCATAATCCCAAACGAGAGTCCGAAACCGGGTATAATACTTTTTCTGAAATTCATATATATAACCATGCCTTTCTTTGCATTGGCGACTTTATATGATGCTTTATACCAAGCTCGGGAAGGAGGTCGTACCCTCCTTCCAAAGCGGGTATATATATTCCTTTTACACTCGAGTATTATTGCTCATAGATGCTGTCAAAGAGGCCGCCATCCTTGAAATGTTTTTCCTTAGCTGCCTTCCATCCTCCGAAATGCTCGATGTTGGTCAGGTTTACGCTGTCAATAATCCACTTTCCGTCGGACGGAATCTCAGTGATAGTGACGCTGTCGGTATCATATACATACTGATCATAAACCGACTTGGTGGAGGGGCGGTAGTAGTTCTGTGCTTCAACATTCTGAGCCTCGTCGGAGTACAGATACTCAAGATATGCAGTGGCTACATCTCGGGTACCCCTGTCGTCAACAACTCCGTCCACGACTGCAACGGTAGGCTGGCACAGAATTGACACCGAGGGAACCACGATTTCATACTCACCCGGGTGCTCATCAAGCGACAGGAATGCTTCGTTCTCCCATGCGAGCAGCACATCACCCTGACCGTTCTCGACAAATGATGTTGTAGCTCCGCGCGCACCGGAATCCAGCACAAGCACATTGCCGTAAATGGTTTTCATATTATTTATAATTTCAGCCTCGCTGAGACCCTGAAGTTCAAAGTAGTACCAAGCCGCAAGATAGTTCCAGCACGCGCCGCCCGAGGTCTTTGGATTCGGGGTGATAATCCCCACGTCATCTCTCAGCAAATCGTCCCAGTCATTTATATTTTTGGGATTGCCCGAACGGACAAGGAAAACAATGGTGGAAGTGTAAGGTGAACTGTCAAGGTCGAACTCGGATGTAAAGCCCTCCTCAATCAGGCCCGCATCGGCTACAGCTTGAACATCGCCTTCCAAGGCCAGAGTGACTACATCGGCTTCAAGGCCGTTTGCGACTTCCAGCGCCTGCTTGCCCGAACCGCCGTGGGATTGCACTATATTGACCTCCTGACCTGTTTCCTCGAGCCAATGCGCTTTGAACAACTCATTGTATGCCGCGTAAAGCTCTCGGGTGGGATCGTAAGATACATTGACTATTTCCACAGCGTCCTTGCTGCCGCTGCCTGCGCCACCGTCTGAATCTGAACCGCAGGCGGTTAATGAGGACACACCCAGAGCGAATGATAAAAATAAAGAAATTATGCGTTTGCTTTTCATAAATAAAAACCTGCTTTCGTTAAAAAATTCAATATTTTTCGGAAGGGCGCTTTGCCCATTTGTCATGCGCAAAGGAGGCCCTTGGTACATCGCCTGTTTTTATTTTTTGTTATCCTTATTATCATGGCTAATTGCCTCCGTGTAAATACCTATATTTCTGATAGGTTTAGTGAGATTATATCAGCTGCGGAATAAAAAGTCAATGAGTGTCAGCAACATTCAAACTGTATCCGGCATTTTTGAAATATTTCATGCGATGCGGTACAAACACAGCAATAAAGATTTAAAAGTCAGGCATAGACGCCGCATAAAAGCAAAAAGCCCCGCCCGAAAAGCAGAAAAATCTGCAATTCGGGCGGGACATTCGCTTAGCTCAGTGTACTTACCTAAAACTACAACGGCAGTTCCCTTTTATTTTTTCGGGGCAAATAAAAACGCCAAACGTGCGGCTATGGTACATCTGTCGTTCAACGTCATTGGAACGGCGGTATGGGTAACGGCATTCTGTGTACGACCCTCATGCTGCCGCTGTCGGGATTCCTTGAAACGCTTGTTTTCGGATACGGCTTTCTCCGAACTGTCTGTTATATCGGCGGCGGTGAGATACAACAATGAAAACTTCAGTCAAAATCTCGGTTTTTACGAAAGCAAATATGCATTGTCATGAAATTAAGCCGGGCATGGCTCAGGGACAGATTTTACAGATAACACAACACCACCGCACGGGATACCAAGTCTAATTTTAGTCTTGCCGCATTTTACCAGCTCAACCCTCGGTTTGATTTGTGAGTCCCCGCCATTCGCATTGATTTTCGTGTACTATGGGGCAATGCAAAAAAAATCACAGGGCACAGATCATAACAATCTGCGCCCTCATGAAAACCACTGTGATTTAAAGATTTTATTTATTCTCTCTATCTGTCTAAGTTTTTAAAACCTATCTTTAAAGATAAATGCCATTGAAATTTTTTACAAATCTTACAAATTCATCTTTGGGCAATGGTTTGGAGTAAAAATATCCCTGGAGATAATCGCACCCCATGCTCGCCAAAAGCTGCGATTGAAATTCGGTTTCTACACCCTCGCATACAAGCTTGTAACCCTGCTTTTTCATCATCGGAATAACTGACTCGAGAATGGAGTTTTCACCCTTGGAGTAAGACCACAGAATACTTTTGTCGATTTTGATATAGTCGAACGGCAGTTCAATGATAGAGACAAGGTTGGAATATCCGGTACCGTAATCGTCAAGCGCGAGACGCGCCCCCGCTTCCTTTAACTTATGCATATTATTCCATATGGCCTGATTGTTGTCGTTGGCGGTACTCTCTGTAAGTTCAAGCTCGAGCATATTCATTTTAACGCCGTATGAGGAGGCTATTTCAATAAGCTCGTCCGCAGTATCGTTGTAATGGCATTGAATCGGCGAAAGATTTACTTTTAGCGTCCGTAACCCGCTTTCGTTCATAATGCCGCTTTCCTTTGCAAATATACAGGCTTTGCGGAATACCTGTATGCCCAAAGTCTGTATCATCTGCATTTTTTCTGCGACGGGAATGAACACATCCGGCGGCACAAACCCCAAGTCATCGTCTATAAGGCGGCAAAGCACCTCGGCCGATACGATACGCCTTTCTTCGGTGGAATATATAGGCTGCAAATATATTTGCAGGCTGTTGTTCTGAATAGCGTTGTTGAGGGCTTGAGTGACGGCGCGTTCATCTTCAAACTTCTTTTTGAGGTCGTCTGCGACCGACACTGTCTTTTCCTTCGACATACTTTCGGAATTTTCCATTATGTAATCCATAAGGGAACGGAAACTGTCATAATTTGAAGCGTCATCCGGACAACTGAGCTTTATCTGGGTTGGATTAATGTCGATTCTTGAGTTATGCACCGCGATATGCGCGCACATCCACTCAAAAAGATCGTTGATCTTGGATTCGCGTTTGGAAAGGGCGGCAGGAGAATAACTGCCTTTGATTATTATGGCGTAAAAGTCGTCCGCAATCTGATAGACATTCTGATAGCCGGCAGCACGCCTCATGCGCTTTTGAAGCATTTTCATCGCTTCGTTTGTAGCTTGAAGTCCGTAAACCTCTATGCACTTGTGATATTCATGCAATTTGAACATACACACATAAAAATTGGGATCATATTCAAATTTTTCCGTTATCACGGTGTAAAACGCGACGTTGTTGAGCAAACCTGTGTCATATCTGATGTAGGAATCATTCATCATTATGGTGACATAAATAAATATAAACGCTATCGATGTGGTGAAGTATGTGGTGAGCGTATTGGGCATGACAAAGGCTTGAAGCACCATACCGACTGAAATAAATAAGTAGAATATCCACAATGTTATATGCTGTACTGTGGTTATCGCGTGACGGAACCGAATCATCAGGAAACAACATCCCAGCATATATATAACTTGAATAATGTAAATACCCAAATACAGAGGGCCGTGAATATATTCTCCCGATTCGGTGAAGGTATACAAAAGCCCGGTCCATGGAGTAGTTGCCAAAAGTATAATATGCAGACAGAGTGGTATAGTAGCTATTTTCATTCCCCACCCGCTCACAAACTTCGCGCGATGAAGCAGCACCGCATTGAACCTGAAAAACAGATAACCCAAAGTTGACGACGACAGGAAGAAAATGAAATTAAGCAAATAGTTGAACCACGGCAAAAATGCCTTTGATTCAATCGTAAATGCCGTGACGACGTCCATTATCGCGCACACGAAATTAAAGAAAAGCAAGATTTGAAACGTATTGGTGAGATTGGTGTGCAGCCTGTTTTTTAGGAGATAGACTATAAAAAACATAGTCATCAAAACAATGTTCGCAACATCAAAATACACATTGTAATATTAAAGGCTGTCTAAATACTGCATAATGCATCATTCCCCTTGCGGTGCTACCGTATTTACATAATTTATGTTGTAACACCGATACAACTATACAACTTTTTTACCAAATATTCAATTGACATTTTTTACTAACAAAGTTAATAATTTTAGTTAAAACTAACACCGCCGGAGGGCGTAATTATTATTATAGCTATATGATAAGGCAATTGAATTGTGAAAATGTATAAAAAAAGTTGATCATAATGGGCAAAATAACGGACCAATTTTAAATTTTCAATAAGGTTAAAATAAAACTGATATTTTCGATGTGATATTTTATCACGTAAAATAGTACATTTATAAAAATCACAAAGAAGATAGCTCATCGGGCACTCGGATAGATGTGGAAGCATCTCCTTACCCTGTCAATTATGTTTTAAACAATCAAATCACTCAGTATTGGAATGAACCGATTCCTCGTGTACAGATAAAAAAGGATATTTATTCTGTGTTCGCCTTGGTTCTTACTTAATCCTGCCGCGTTTTGCCCGCTCAGCCTGCGGCTTCGCTTGTGAGGCTCTGCCTCACCCTCCGCCATGGGCGCTGCCCCTGGACTCCCATATTATAGCTCCGCTCACTTGACTTTAATTCCTCAAAATTGATTTACGTGTTTTTTCGGCAAAACATCTTGACTTCCGATTTATTTTATTGTAAAATGGATTTGTATAAGTTATATATGTATAATTTGGGTAGGTACGGCCTAACATACGGAATGATGGTTCGTAATATCTGTTTTTTCTAATTTTTTTGCTTTATAATAAAATGTACTTGATGACATTTCGCAGGCTTCCGCCGCCTGTCGAAGTGTCATTTTTTTATTTCGCCAATCCTCGTAAACATCGTAGAAATTGTTTGGCAATGGAATTTCAGGCCGCCCGAATTTGACTCCGTTTGCCTTTGCCGCCGCGATTCCCTCCGCCTGGCGAAGCTTGATATTCTCGCGTTCGTTCTGTGCCACAAAAGACAGAATTTGCAACACCACATCGCTGATGAATGTGCCAAGCAGGTCTTTTCCATTGCGGGTGTCCAATAATGACATATCTAGAACTACAATATCTATCTTTTTCTCCTTCGTTAAAATACGCCACTGTTCCTGTATTTCCTCGTAGTTGCGTCCCAGCCGGTCAATGCTCTTGACATAGAGCAAATCCCCCTCTTTAAGTCTGCGCAGCAATCTCTTGTACGCAGGACGGTTAAAGTCTTTGCCCGATTGCTTGTCAACATACAAATTCTCCTTTGGGACTTCCAATTTTTCCATAGCAGCAAACTGCCTCGCTGTGTTTTGATCATTCGTAGACACTCTGACGTATCCATAAACAGCCATATTATCAAATCCTTTCAATGATATCATTTCCATTGTAAACTTTAGAAAACTTTAAACTTTTTGCACCCGAAAAACATAAGGCTTTCAAGCGCAAAAAGCGCGGTTTTCTTTAGAGAACTTCGGAAAATTCAACTTAGTCAGTAGAATAATTGCAAAAAAACCCATACATAATCGGGATAGTCCGCTATTCTCGAAATTCGTTTTACATAAATAGTGGAAATTCCTTTCGTCAGGAGAATATTATTCGGGCAAACAAAAAGAGCCGAAGACTGCACCGCTCATCAGAGTAAAAGCCCTCGACTCAAATATAATATATTGATACATATAACCTACTGCGTGCGTATTTTACCATGTAAAAGACAATTTGTCAAGTATTTTTTAGTATTTTATCAAGAAAAATGCATCAGTAGATTGACCTGCCAATGCATTCTAATCTGTATAGGCTGCCGACTGGCCGTATATACTTGAGTACTATCTTGAAATGCCGCTCACATCGACATGGCTCCAAAGCGGATATCGGGAATGCGCTGGGAGTTATGATTGAACTGAATGACAATTTAATATAGCTCAGTTAAAAGAAATAATTCCGTAGAAATATGAGTCAACGCTATATTTCTACGGAATTATTGTTTTTGTTTTATCGCAATTGTTTCGGAGTACAGATATCTGTCAATTGATTATTGTTGCGCGATATTCTTCATAAAAGGGGAAAATTTGGATTTAGTAAATTCAACGATCCTTTCACAAAGCTTGCGGACACAAAGCAATGAAAAAATCGAGCTTCTCAAGCCCTCGATTATTGAGCATACAATATAAATAGCTAATGCGCCGAGTAAAACGCAGCCAATCATTACATACCACGACTTATCAACAAATTCGGTAAATCTGTTATTGATAAAGTTATCTCGTATATTGTGATTCTCACTTATTATGTAAACTCCAAAAGTCAAACCGGAGATTTTTGCTATAAATTCAGCACCATGATTGACATTTAGTTGTGTAAAAAACATAAACAAAAATATGCACGCCAGCAATATTAATGGCGAAATATAGCTTATAAATAAATTGGATCCTTTCCCAATGAATTTTTCTATAAGCAACTTGCTGCTCCAAGTACATACAACACAGATAAAATAACCGGCTAAACAACTTTTTTTGCTGAATGCATTTATTGTTTCAGGATAAAGTTTCAAATAAGCGCCTACAACATACAAAAAAGCAAGCCATAACGGACTGTATCCATTATTTATCAAAAATATATCTTCTCCTAAATGTCCTGCAAACATTCCCAAAAAACAAAATACGAAAGCACCGGTAAATATTAACTTGGTATGATCCAGCCTGGATAGGCTATGGATAGCTTTATTAATAAACGGCATGAAAACAAACAGACAAAAATACGAAGAAAAATACCAATATTGTTTACTCATGACCGGAAGAAATACTCGGATTAAATCTTTTTTGCCTGTATCGTATCCCGGCAGAAAGTAAAACAAAACAGTCAAAGATATTGAATAAAAAGCAACTTGCAGCCACAATTCTAAAATTCTCGACCATCTATGTCTGGATTGCACACATACATATCCCGTAATCAAAGCATAGAGATTCACTGCACCATAACAAGCGGTTTCCAAAAGCCATGCAATGTTATAATTCGTTGAAAGAATCTCCAGATTTTTTAACACGCCGCCATGTCCGAGACAGTGGAGAATTACCACCATTAGCATGGAAAGGATACGAAGATATTCTATTCCCATATTCCTTTGACTTTTAGACAGTTTCAAATTATTGCCCATATTCACACTCCAAACATATCAGATTATAAACCGTCACAATTTTACAGCATCAGCGTAGTTTCAAATTATAACACGCCACCGCACATTCTGGCTTATCTGTGATAAATTATAATAATATCGTGTGATTTTGTCAATACAATAATCGAGTATATTAGGGAGACAGTATTTATTTTTCAATCGAAAAATCAAAAAGATTTGATAAAAGGGGTATTTTATTTTACAATCTTCGCAGTCAAATCAAGCTCTTTCTCCGCAAGGTATTTTTCGATATATTCATCCTGAATAGGTGATTTTCTATTGTTGATAAGCTCCACCTTTTCGGGAATAATATCCACCGCCGTCACATGATTGTGCTGCGCCAAAAGTACTGCCAACGACAATCCGACATAGCCTGTTCCGGCCACTGCTATTTTCTTGTTCATTTTACTTCTCTCCTCGAGCAAATTAGACTTTATAGTATTCCTTGTACCACTCGGCAAAAGCCCTCAGACCTTCTCGAATTCCGATTTTGTGAGTAAATCCATAGTCTCTTTCCAAAGCCGTGCTGTCCGCATAAGTAATAGACACATCTCCGGGCTGCATACCTACCAATTCTATGTGCGCCTCAAAATCGTAGCCCTGTGGCAAAACGCCCGCCCTTACCAATTCTTCCTGCAATGTTTGAATATAATCAAGAAGATTCTCGGGCTGACCCCCGCCTATATTATAAATCGCATAGGGCGGGATCGGTAATCCGTCACCGCCGTTCGCTTTTAGGGGCGCACCACAAGGTTGGCTCCGATAAAACCTGCCGCCCCTGTGACAAGAATGCATTTGTTATTGATCTCTATATGCTGTTTATCCATATTCTACTCCAATCTTTGATTGATATTCCTATAGATCTAAGCTGATTTTCGCGATAAAATACGAACTGAAGTGTTAAATATTTTTTTCATTCTGTCTCTGTAGAATATCGTGTTGATTATCCCCATAGTTACCAGCCATATAAATGCAACTTCTATTGACAATATTACCCATGAAAAATAATTTACTCGGTGCAACCCAAGTTTGAACGTACAAAGTACCCCAACAAACACGCACATAACGTCAACTGAAACTTGCTTAATAAAATTTCTGACAGGCCATTTTATCAGATTCCTGGAATCATACACCGCCATCCAAACCGTTTGATAAAGTATCGCTGCGAGCGTACCAATGGCAACACCCACTAAGCCGAAACGCCATACCATCACCACAGAAATGACTATGTTCACAACTGCTGCTACTATATAATTGCGTTGAGTTTGCTTATAATGTCCTGCTGCCAGAATCATTATGTTATAAGGCAAACGGAGACAATGCCCCGCATTAGCTAAAGTAATTAGAAACGCGAACAAAGGCTGAACGTAGTTGGCATCGTTTATTCCATTTGTGTAAACACGGACAAACGGTAATATCAATACTCCTGTGCAACCAAATACAAATACAGTTCCTGTGTGCAACACCCACTCTGTCCATCCAAAAGTTTTTCTAAGCTCTTCCAATTCCTGTTTGGCCCACAACTCCCCTATAAGGGACTGAAATCCATTAGTCATAGACAGAAATAATTGTTTTACCCCAGCAAGCACAAGGTTATAGACAGAATAAATTGACACGGCAGACATACTAGCGAAAATTGTAAGAACTATATTGTCTGTGCCGTCAAGTACAACCGCCGCAACGTGCTGGGCTACGCCGTTCCATTTTTGTTCTATAGGTTCCTTATCATATTTTATTCTTCTATTGATATGGTAATTGTGATTGACATACCAATGCAAAAATAGCGGTCTTGCTAAATAAATCAACGAAGTTGTCAACTTCACCATATGAATAGAAGCGCCACGTTTAATTAAAACAAAACAGGCAAGCGTATTTAAAATCAAAGTAATTGTCTGTGCTGTATATTGGATATATCCCCTTTGATCAGCAGTCAACAGCAGTCTGTCCACAACACCAAAATAATATTGTGCGAAGGAACTGATGCTCATTGCCGCTATGAGTAGAGCGGTATACAGGAAACCGAAATCCTGCTTTGCTATCATCGGATACACAAAGAAAAGAACGATTATGTATGCCAGCAATATCATCGCCAGCTTTTGAAAAAACTTGTTTGCCGAAACGATAATTTGGCTGACTTTTCTGTTGTCCTCGTCTGCAAGAGGCTTGTACAACGAGGATTGAACAACAGCGCCAACACCCAACTCCAAAAAAGCTATCACGTGCAAAAACTGTGTAATGGAGTTTATCAGTCCGTTGACTTCCGAACCAAAACTCCTTAATATCAAACGAGGCAGAATAAAACCACACACAATGGTGGTGATTTGGAACATGAACGAAGCTATGGTGTTTTTTGCTAATTTTTTCTTTCGCATATCAAACCGTCCTATTGATTAGTTTTCTTATCTAACGGCAACTTAATCATATCACCCAATATTGTATTATAATTATCAGGAGTGAAGAAACCAAATCCTGACGCCGGATAGAAAGTAATCTCGCCAAAGTACGGCCGTTCATTCACTTCGTAAAAATCCACTCTGCAAAACGGTATTTTTGGAGCCAGTGTCTTTGCCAATTCCTTCATGGTTTCAAAAGTAACCGGCCTGGAAACAGGCTGGTCGGAATTTTTGATATTCAGCGTCAATCCAACAAAAGGCTGATGATTCCACTCCATATCAAAGAAGTCTATCCGCTCTTCTGTGCTGCGGTCGGAGATAACCTGACAATATTTTGGTATACCACCAAAACAAAAAAATTTGTAATCCTTCAGTTCATCTGAAGCGTCATCTTTCATATATTGTTCAGCAATGATGAGCGGTTTTACATTTTTATAAGGCCATTCCCTGCCGGTAAGGTAATAATTCTGGGCAAGTCCCTTTTTTAATCCCGACAAAACTTTGTTGATGTTAAGATTTGTCTTATCTTTGCATATGCACATACCCAACCCTGAGTTATGATTACACTTAAGTACAAATTTATCAGGCAACGATTTAAAATCAATATCTTCCGCATGGTCCCAGACACCTATCGTAGGAATAATATACTGCTCACCAATAATATCTGCAACGTATTTCTTTGCCTGATATTTATCAACCATTGCGGTGTACTCGGGATTTCTGTCGTAAAGTTTCAGCCATTGAATCTTTTCACTGAATGTTTTAGGATTTTCCAGATTCAAGTCATAACCCATCTCTGTTTTAAATACTTTTTTTAAGTATTCCTCATCCTGCATCATATTATAGAATCCCATTTTGCTAAGGTATCTGACGCGAATTTTTGGATCAGATATAAATCGCTTCATGTAATGCAATATTTTCATACATTTTCCCTTTCAATTTGACATCATCTCAAAATTTTCAATTACTGCCATACGGCAATATATTCCTTTTGACAATCAGTTAAAAGCCAAAGAAACATCAAACAAACAAAAAGGGAGTTTACAGCTATTGAACCACGTCTGCTTCTATAATCTTGATTGTTAATATTATATAGTGTATTAGGTAATAAGATAATCAAAATCATATAGAAATACAAAATCGCCCTCGACCAAATTGAAAAGGTAAATGACAGCGATTGAAGAATCGCTGCAAATAAAACCATGTTAAAAGATAACCTGTATGAATCTTCCTGCATATATTTACGACACAAAATATATGAGAAAACAACAACTATCCATAACACTGCATATAAAGAAATGCCTCCGTTAAATGATGTATCCCACTTGATTCTGGCAAATCGATTTAATATAGGCAGTAAACTCTCTCCCATAAAAATTAATCCTATACTTACACAAAAGCCAATAATTAATTTTTTCAAAGTTACCTTAATATTATACATAAAATACACCAATAAGAACAAGATAGCCGTCCTATGGAATAAAAAAGCAAGAGTTACAAGCAAAATGAACCGTTTAAAATCTCTTTTGTAAACATATTTGAATGAATACATCAAAATAGCAATTGCACACCACTGACGATAAATTGATGTCAGCGTTAAAAAGTTCATAGAAATAAAAACAATCAAGCTTATACATGGATATTTAGAGTATTTCCATATCATTGTAAAAACAGGAACTAATATTATAATTCCTAATACCACAATGTATGTCTGAGGTGTATTAGAAAACATCCCGATCACTTTAGATGTAAATATTATTCCCGGCTCCCAACTAAAATTTACAAACTGTTTCCATGAGGTGAATGAGGCAAAGTGATCAAACCAATTCAGATATGTCTGTGTATCTGGCCAATTAGGATCAGCTGGACTTCTGCATATCGCTATCAGCAAAATTTCCAAACAACTCAAAATATAAACATTTCTTTTTCCTTTTCTTTCTAATGTTCCATACAGCAAAGCATTAAAACACAATAAAAAAAATTCTACTATATAGATGTTCATTCTTGAATAATCCCTTCCACATACTCCTTCCATTGTTGGAATACTGCTTCTGTTTTATAAGATTGAGCACTTTTCCGCGCATTTTCGCCTAACCGTTTTGCCAATCTTGAATCAGAAAGCAAGTGATCCAATTCGCGGGAAAGTGCATCGACATCTCCGACCGGTACAATGAGACCGTTTTCACCGCTTTGAATGAGCATTCTCGGTCCACCGCACGGACAATCTGTAGAAATGCTTGGTACACCGATTGCTAATGCTTCCATCAAAGCGTTGGGCATTCCCTCATAATCCGACGACAAGACAAAAATACCCGCTCTGGACAACACATCTTGAGCGCAGGTGGTCAGTCCCATCAAATGGATTCTGTCAGACATTGCTAATGTGTCAATCTGAGCCTGCAATTCATCTTTTAGCGAACCGACACCGTATATAAGCAAATCGTTATTAGGATATTTATCAGCTATACCAGCATAGGCATCTATTAAAATCTTTTGATTTTTTTGATCAGTTAATCTTCCCAATGTGACAATATGTTCACCGCCGATATAGTCCGTTTCAAAAAATACGTGATCTACATCATTGAATATTACTTTTGATTTTTTCTGAAGCTTTAATGGAAACCAACTTTTAGCGTCCTCTGTCTGAAATACACAACCATCCGCCATTGGCAGGATAAATTTTCCAACCAATCGCCCAATAACGCCGCGATATTCTTTGCTGGGATCATTGCGAACCGAAACAATCGTTTTCGTCTTTAATCCGCGTGCAGCAAGCACCGCCCTGAGATTCGGCTCCGCCATAAATGAAATCAAAGCGTCAGGTTCATACAACTTGCATAATTCCCTAAGCTTTTTAATTCGATCTACATTTCTTTTTAATCTATTCTGCCTAATTTCCTCCTGTTCTATAGAGATCCTCTCTACGTTATCAGGGATAGGATATTCCCTGCCCTCATCTACAAAAGATGTAATCAAAATACATTTGTAACCACACAAAGCAAAATGGGCTGCAAGTTGAATAATAACCCTTGCTGCTCCACCACCGTTAATCCCATTAATATAAAATAAGAGTATTTTTTTCATTTTAACACCACCTCAATACCAACATAGTACAGTAAGCCATTACGCCGCATCAAATATCTATTCATTCGCCAGTTTTTCATAAAATTCCGTTAACCATTGAGCCGTAGCAGATACGTCAAAACCCGCCTTTTTTATTTCTTCACTTACATCTCTTCTGGAATAATCGAATGTAAGCATTGTGTCAACCCATATATCTTCTCCATGATTAATAGGAATCTTATGAACCAAATCGGATATACACACATCATCAGATATATTGTCAGATATCAGGCAAGGCAGACCAACCGCCTGTGCCTCTACCACCGTAACCGGCAGACCCTCCCAGCGCGATGGAAACAAGAAACAATCAGCCGCTTGCAGTATGTAGTGAACGTCATCTCTATGGCCAAGCAAAAGCACGTTTCTCTCAATACCTAACGTCTGCATTTGATTTTCTATATCTGGCCTCAACTGGCCGTCGCCCACTAATAACAATGTTGAATTCGACTGCTTTTTTATCAACTTGGCAAACACATCAAGTAAGAACTTATGATTTTTAGCAGGGTGAAACCGTCCAACGTGTACATAAACCTTTTGTGTTTCCGAAACGCCAAGCTCATCACGACACTTTTTTCTGTCAATTGCATTATATTTATATAAATTCATGTCAATCGAATTTGGGAGCATATGATATCGCGGACCGTTTACTATTTTGTTTCCAAAAAGCCACTCTCCTGCTTTCTTGGAACATCCAAAGAAGTAATCGGCCTGCCAGCGTATTGGCAATTGCATTGCATCTTTCACCGCTGCTTTTATGCCATTGCCGTTAGAAGTACTATGACTATGCACTATGGTGATTAATCCATGTTTCTTGGCTATCGGGATAAATAAAGACGCATAACTCCTCACGTGGACATGAAGTATTTTATATTCAAGGTGTTGTGTAAAAAACTGTTCCCATACTCTTTTTACTTTTCCTATATTGACGCCTTTGTACGTCGGCATTTCGTATATATTTGCACCTAATGACTCAACAACAGGCGCAAGTGCCCTTTGATCGGAGTGATCAATGACAAAATCAAATTGAACGCGACTTCTATCAATGGCTTTATATAAATTAATCACCATCATCTGAGAACCGCCACAATCTAAACTGCCAATCATATGTAAAACTCTAATCACAGGTTTTGCCTCCAATACAAACGATGTGATAAAATCAAGCGTTAAATTCAATCGGTAGAATTTCAGTGCCGCGTTTCTGCACAACCACAGAGTTTGCGGGAAAATACCCCTTTATCACACTTCCTGCACCAATCACGCAATTATCACCGATCTCCGTACCTCTCAGTATCACTGTGTCGGCCCCAATCCAAACATTACTGCCGATTTTGACAGGGCCGGTTCTGTACTTCATAGCATCCAAACCCCCATTCGCACGAAAATCATGATCATGATCATAGATTTGAACATTTGGGGAAAACCGGCAGTTGTCACCTATAATCACACTATCATGACATACAATGATATTATTGCTGTTGATTGACGTATTGCTGCCAATTACACAAACGCCGCCCTTACGTACTCTGATTTTTGCACCATCCCGCATTTTGAAAACCTTTCCGATAGAAAGCTTTGCACCATGATCCATCGTGATTTCGGTATATGGAGATACAAGACATATCAACGGGGCCTTAAAATTTTTGGGGTGAAACAGCTTTGTCCAAAACATCTTGACCGCACCAAACGGCACACATATAGCGGCTCTAACATATTTGTTCACGCTCGGTTTACCTCCTTCACGTATCTCTCTACCACGATTTGACGGTCAAATTCTTTCTCGACCCTGCGTCTCGCACAAAGTCCCAGTTGCTTTTTATCTTCCCACGGCAACAGCAGAAATTTCTCGATCGCCTCAATCAAGGCTTGACCGTCTCTTTGTGGAATCATATATCCATTACTGCCGTCATCAACCACTTCTCGGCAACCACTTCTGTCAGTTGTGATGATCGGTCTTCCGGTCGCACATGCTTCAAGCAACACATTGCTTATACCCTCCGGATAATAGGTGGGATGAATGATACAGTGCATTTTGCTCATGAATCCCGCCACATCGCGAATCATACCGTGATAAATCACTGTGCCGTTTTCATCAAGCTCTTGCAGACGTCCATTGTACTCTTCCTCGCAGAAACCGCATACATGAAATTCAACGTTCTCATGATTATTCTTGATGATCTCTGCTGCCTCCAAATATTGATCAACGCCCTTCTCTTTCATAATGCGACTGATAAAGGCAAATTTAATCGTGCCGTCCTGAGGATATTCTTTATATGAGTAACGCTCCAAATTGACCCCCGAACCCGGCAAAAGGTCGTGGACCTCGGCAGCAATATCGTGATCGATAAAAAACTGTCTGTTTTCCGTGTTCTGAAAGAAAACTCTCTTAATGTCTCTGAAAGCGTATTTGTAAAGAAGAATAGAAATCTTTTGCTCAATACCAGGCTTCTCCACCGCCGTACCCAATCCCGTGATATTGGCAACGAACGGGATATGAAGTTTACGGGCGGCAATGGCACCGTAAATGTTGGGCTTAATGGTGAAGCCAAGCACGATATCAGGCCGCACTTCCTTCATCAGCTTTTTATACTCGCTGAGTATCCGCAATTCCTTTAACGGATTCATTCCGTGACGCTCCATCTTAATTGCATGATACTTAGCTCCAAGAGCAACCAAATCATCTATACGCGCGCCATATGGTGACGAAATATGCACTTCATGGCCATCAGCTATAAATCTTTCAACAATTTCCAATCGGAAGTTATAAATAACAATATCGTGATTTACCAAAAAAAGTATTTTTTTGTTCACTCAGTCCCTCACCTCCGTCTCCCTAATGGAGGTTTTCAAATCAACCACCTGATATTCAAAATCATACACACTCATGGTCTGATCGTAGGTCATGCTGCCAAACGCTTTGTTCACCAACCCGCCGATTTTGCCGGGAACGAGCGACGCGAGGGCTACCGCCCAATTAAACGCCCTTGTGATCCAGATCTTATGATTAGATACGGCTGCAATTTCCCGCACCATATCAGCTGTCTTGGTATATTCGGCATTCTGTGGAAAGAATACACCGCCTCTGCCGCTCATTATAAGCTGACACAAAAACTCGGTAAGGTTGTCTATGTATAGCATAGAGCGCTCATTGTCCACATTCGGAAAGACGGGAAGCCTCCTTGACATCTTTGCGAGTGTAGGATAATTGCCCTTGCTGCCATTACCGTAAATCATGGGAGGGCGAAGGACTGCCACATTAAAGCTCTCATCCTGTAATGTTCTCACACCTATGTCCGCCTGCCACTTGCTGTCGCCGTAGAAGTTCGCAGGCGAGGGTTCTGTGTCTGTTGTAATCAGCTTCTTCCTGCCGTATGAAGCCGATTCTCCGTAAATTATCGCGGAAGACATAAATACAAACTGCTTAACTCCGCTTTTCTTAGCTTTTTCAGCGGTTTCAACAGCCAGATCTCGATTTATTTTGTAGTAGAGCTGTTTTCTTTCCTCGCTTACATTGCCAACATCAGCATGGGCGATCCCTGCAACGTGAAATACACAATCGTATGTAGAGAAATCCTTTCCGCGCCATGAACCGTCGATCGTATCTACAGTATCGACAACAAATTCATCTGCATGATGTCCTTTAACCCAGTTCTCAAACGATACTCCGATATAGGAATCCGCTCCTGTAATCAGCACACGCTTTTTAACCTTGATCATGCCTCTGCAGCTCCCCCGTGCCGCCTTCGACAACTCCGTCATGCTTCAGCACACTGACGATTGTGCCGAAAAAGCACTTTATATCCATGGCAAACGCCCTAAATCCGCCCGATTTCAGCACCTTAACATAATCCCCGTCCAGTTTTGCTTTCACCGGAATTTCGAGCTCATCTCGCCCGTTGATTTGCGCCCAGCCCGTAAGGCCGGGTTTGATATCATTTGCGCCGTATTTATCGCGCTCCTCCACCAAATCATCTTGATTCCACAGCGCAGGACGCGGGCCTATAATCGATATCTTTGACATAAATATATCCCATATCTGAGGAAGTTCATCAAGACTGGAACTGCGAAGGAACCTTCCTACGCGGGTGATGTACTGATCAGGGTTTTGCAGCATATGTGTGGGAGTATCGTGAGGGGTAGACATTTTCATACTTCTGAATTTATGAAGCTTGAAATAAGTCTTATTTATACCCACCCGCTTCTGTGTGAACACCACCGGGCCGGGATCATCAATCATAATTGCAATCGCTATGATTAGATAAAGCCAGCTCAACGCAATCAATGCACAAGCAGACAAGACAATATCAATCATTCTTTTGAAAAATTTTTCATACATAATAAAAAACATCTCCATTGCATAAAGCTGCTATCATGAATTTATCAAAAGAAACTTACAGCTTCTTCGCCTACCAAAGTAATAAACATCGTTGCCTTTGTCGCTTCGCTTTAATGTCACAACCGTAAAATCGCCACTCGCAGTAATTTTTTCCACGATGTAATTTCCATCAGTTAATTTTTGAGATTCCTTCATTGATGAGCGCTTACAATTAACTCACAGCGCATCTATTCCTATATTCCTAATGTGTTTTCAAAAACACGCTTTTTGAGGAATCTCAAAACTGTTCAGCCCATACAACTTCACTTTGAATATTATAACATAACGTTACATAAAGTCAATAGAATATGTGACAGATATGAATAAAAACCAATGATAATCTTGCGGGAATTTCCGTTTGTAGATATTTTTAAAAAATGCAGTTTTTAATAAAATTTCACCGAGATTCAGCTATTGGGCTTGTGAGAGCTTCAGATTTGAAGGCGATACCAAGCTGTATTATTAACACGAAGGGGTATTCATTGATTTGCAGTAAATATTTGCGCTACAATTATCACGGTTTTTTATGGTCATTAAAAGACTTCAGGAGCGTGACTGATAAAATTTTACTTTGGAAGGGTGTTTTAATTATGCAGAATTATATACCGAGAGAAATTGATATTAATGAGAAAATCGAGACTGTGACGGTCAAGCAATACGACCATCTGAGCCGATTTCTGCATATTCAGATTTTTGATAAGGATCTGGACGAAAACGGCAACAGGCAGCCTCTGAACATTGTGGGCTGCAACGCCCGGCTTTATATGGAAACTGATGATAACTTCGCGTTCATTGACGGTGAAGTGGCCGACGGAGAGAGGGGTATTACAACATTTTCAATTCCCAACGGAGCGACACAGACGGCAGGCAATTACAGAGCGGAAATTGTTATCAGCGACCCGGCGGGCAATTTCCCCACAATTTCAACAAAGGAGTTTGTGATTAATGTGGAACGATCAATAAGAGACCCTATCAAAATTGAAGCAACCGGGCAATTTTCCGCGCTGGAAAACGCGTTGAACAATGTAGACAGCTTCAGAGACGAGATGAACACTATCAACTCTCGAATTGATGAGATTATCGCACTCCCTGAGGGCAGTACAACAGGAGACGCTGAGTTGATGGATATCCGCGTCGGCGCAGACAGCAAAACTTATGGCAGTGCGGGCGAGGCGGTGAGAAGTCAAATTAAGGAAACTCAAGACAAAGCCATACTGAGAAAGGGCATTGCGCTTGATGACTGCAATAATGCGGAAGTGAACAGCTTATATACATTTACAAACATCGACAACGCTCCGATAAACACGCCCGGAACGGATCACCGCCAGGGGACGCTTTTCACTTATTCGGGACGTTCACAGCTTAATAATGTAGCCAAGACGCAGATATTCACGGCAAACAGCAATGAATATTATATCCGCAGCACTTGGGAATCTGACAGATGGACTGACTGGAATAAAATCGGGTATTACGGTGACATTATAAGCCTGGAAAATACCACTAAGAATCTGGAAAATACAATTAATAATACGGTTAGAACGCAAGGTAGGACGCTTGATGATTGCAATAATGCTAAACCAAACAGTATATACACCTTTACCATCATCGACAACGCTCCGATAAACACTCCGGGTTATGACAACAGACAAGGAACTTTGTTCACTTATTCAGCGCTTGCGGAATCCACAAAATCGGCCTTAACGCAGATATTCACAACGGCAGACCCCATTAATTACTATATCCGCAGTACTTGGGCGGCGGGAACTTGGACTGATTGGAATCGGATTGTCTTTAAAAGTGATATTACAAGTCTGGAAAATACCACTAATAATCTGGAAAATGCAATTAATAATGCGGTTAGAACGCAAGGCAGGACGCTTGATGATTGCAATAATGCTAAACCAAACAGTATATACACCTTTACCAGCGTCGGCAACGCTCCGATAAACACCCCGGGTTATGACAACAGGCAAGGAACCTTGTTTACTTATTCAGCGCTTGCGGAATCTACAAAATCGGCCTTAACGCAGATATTCACAACAGCCGACCCTGTTAATTACTATATCCGCAGTACTTGGGCGGCAGGAGCTTGGACTGATTGGAAGCGGATTGCCTTTAAAAGCGATATCCCCGATATTTCTAAATTAAACCAACCACACAATATTCTTTCAGCGTATTCAAATATAACCTGCATCGGAGATTCACTGACATATTCACAGGTATATACAGGCGCGAGCGCTTCAAGACAGGCATATGTGACCTACCCACAAGCGCTGAAATCCAAAACAAACGCAAATATAAGCGAATACGCAAAAGCAGGAGCTACGGCTGTAAGTTGGTGGAAAGAATTTAATGAGCAAATAAAAAATAAATCCAATCAACTTACGATAATTTATCTCGGCACAAACGACGGTTTAACCGATACAATTGATACAGATATCGCCGGTGAAGATTACACGCAATGGGCTGATACCAATACCGGCGCATACGGTAAAATTATTGCAAAATCACTCGAAGTCGGCAGCAGAGTAGTCTTAGTGAAATGCTATACGACGTCCGGTAATTTGAGCGCTACAAATAGTGTTATAGAAAAATTGGCGGACAAATTTGATGTGGCAGTTGTTGACAACACTAAATTTACAGACCTTAAGTATCACTCTTACCCTGATGGAAGTGGTTCCAACAGCGTACACTATAACGACTTCGGTTACAGTGTATTCGCCGACTATATTGCCGCGCAAATCAACGGTCTTGATGACGATATGATGACAAGAATTATTCCCAATACTTAACCTGAACGAATTTCTAAACAAAATCCACTTTCGTAGTAAATGCTAATCTTTGTTGTTTGCATTATTAGTTGTACTTAGTGGAGATTAAATGATATTCTAAAAATTATATAACCATTATTAATATTAAAAGAACCGGTACCTGTACGGCGCCGGTTCCTTTATTGGTTAGAAATGATATCAAAACATATTCGCGATTTTACTTGAATTTATTGTGCCTTATAATATCGCAACTTAAGTTCTCTCAATAATTTTACCTTTGTCCATTCTTATTACTGTGTCGCATAGAAAATCAACATCTTCTTTGTAGTGGCTGGCCACTAATATTGTTTTTCCCTCGTCTTTGAGTGACAACAGCAGTTTTCGTATTTCTTCCACACCTGAAATGTCAAGACCGTTGAAAGGTTCGTCCAGAATCAGCAGATGGGGTCCTTCCATAATTGCCTGTGCAATGCCGAGTCTTTGTCTCATTCCCATCGAGTATTTTCCCACGTGTTTTTTGCTATCAGGGTCTAATCCAACTTTCACTATAGCCTCTCGAATTTGCTCATCGCTTATCTTGCCATTGATAGCTGAAAGGAACTTCAAGTTGTGAAATCCATCGTAATTTGGCAGAAAACCCGGAGTTTCAATAATAATTCCCACATCATCGGGAATGTCGGTGTCTTTTCCTATTTTTTTCCCATTCACATAAATTTCGCCCTCGGTGGGGGGTATGAAACCGCAGATCATCTTGAATATCATGGTTTTGCCTGAGCCGTTACGCCCTACAACTCCGTGAATCTTGCCGCGCTCAAAGGAAACTGTCACATCGCTTACGACCGTTTCCTCCTTGAATTTCTTTGTCAGGTTCTTAATCTCTATTATATTATCAGACATAGCTGCATACCTCCTATGATTCAGACGAAATTTCAATGGCTTTTCTTTTTACTGATGCAATAATGCATACAGAAAAAATCACAATGCCTATACAATAAAAAGCAAAAGCATAAGCAGGGCTTGGATTCGTTGTCATTCCTGTCGGGTCTAAAACTGAAAGTCTTGACATTGATAAAGGTGAAAATTTGTAAAAACCAAATGTATTGTTCGTAAGAAGATCCAAAAGAATAATTACAACACCGACTATCGGACCTACTACTCTGTCGAATATGAGATTAAGGGAAAATATAAGCAAGCCCAAAAAAGAAGCCATCATCCAGTTCAACAGGAAACACATTACAAAAGCCTTGAGCGGGGAGTAGAAAGATATTACATCATTGGAAATGAATAATTGGATATCTAATTGGTCGCCTATGTTTGTTTTAGCCAAAGTATTTACAGCTATTCCCCAGCCATCCGTGGAAAATGTGGCGTTCGGAAGCAACATCAAAACAGAAACGAACATCAAAATAAAGAAATAAACCGCGCTGAATATAATAACGTGTATTATTTCTCCCAATGCCCACGAGATTCGCTTGCTTCTTATGATGACATAAGGCTGACTTTTGTTTATAAACGGGGCATCCGAGTAAAGAAACACCACGCTTAGGAACAATATAAACTGATATATTTGATCATTGGAAATAAATGTAAAAACCAGCGGATTTATTCTCGCCTCTATAGTGTCAGTCAAATCTCCGATGCCGGATAATATTCCCCATACAAATACAAATGCCAACACTAAAATGCATATTACGCGAGGACTTGTCAGTCTTTGGCGAACCGAGTAAAAGGCTATGGAAAATATCTTTTTTATCGCTGCGACGCCTTTCTTCACCGTGGAAAGTACCTTATCCATTAGCGACCCTCCTTTTTCCAATGCGAACGAACCAAACTGTACAAATAACTGTCAACAACAGAAAAACGGCAGTTTCGACAAAAAGCACATTTGCGGTTGGACCATATATGTGAAACAGCGCCAATCTTAACGGATCCATCCAAAATGGCAGATTCAAAAAATTTACAATTTGATTGAAAGTGCGCCCTACGACAAACGGGGTGGCATAGGCTACATATTTGTTCGGCAAATATCCGGAGGCCAAAAGACCCACCAATCCAAAAAACATTGCCTGTAAGAATATTACATAAAGATATGCCGAAAAGAATAAAATAGGATGCCCATTCTCCAACAAATCTCCGAATACCAAAACCTCTGCTTCTATATTAAGTGGAGCTATATCCTTTTGTGTAACGCAAAGGAAGATAATATACGCAGCTACGCCAAAATCAACTGACAGGCCGCTTGAAACAGCGGTCGAAGCACATTTTGACAGGTAATATTGGGTTTGATTGCTTCGGATCATGACCGATTTGTAAAAACCGCTTTGCCATTCTGAGGCAAAGCTCGCCGAATATACAATGGCGTCAGCCAAAAGAATTAATTCTATAATGTTGTTATATCCATATGAGTATTGCAGGGCAGCGACGGCGGTTCTCTCGTTGTTCTCTATCATTCCAATAGAGCCAAAAATCATTATAGCGACAGTGGCTATTGCTCCCGCAAGAAATCTATACGAACATATTGCGCGATTCAAATCGGTTTTGAGCAAATGAAAAAATGTTTTAATCGTAATCACCTCATTAATTGATTATTTCACCTGTTACAGCGTTGACCATTGTGAATGTAACAGATCCATCGTCTCCAGATAATGTTAAAGTCCAAACAGGTGTCAGCTTTGCTTCATTATAGTTGCTATTATAAGGAATAGGTGCATACTCAAATCTTACTTCCGTAACGGTTACCTTATCGGTGGTAACTATGGAATTATATTCGTCAAAGGCTTTTTCAATGGCTTCTTCCACGGTAATAAGTTTGTCCGGAGTTTCCGCTACTTCACCAATTTGATAAATTGAGCCTACATCAAAATAAAATATGCCGTTTTTGGAAAGATACACCTTTATATTTGAGCCTATACAAAATCGACCACTCGGCAAATGACATTCAATATGCGTCATGGGCAACTGATTTTGCATTGCCGTGAAGCTGAGTATATAGAATTCATCATCTTGTGTCAACGTGTCCTTCGTTATATAATTCACCGCAGTGTCAGGGTCTTCCCTTTTCACTTTATCCTGATACTCCTGCATGGTTTTATAATCCATGGCGTAAATTTCAACGTCGTCGGTTACTTCGATTGAAAACTTTTTTAAAACATCTTTTGCGGTTTCCACAGCTTTTTCCGGACTCATAAAGTCCAAGCTTTTCTGTTTGTAAACCGTATCATATAACGGTGTTCTATTCGGATATTTGTATTGATCGTGTTTAGTCGAAAAGTTATCTGTAGGAAGATCTATATAATTCATATCAAGTTCATCGTAGGCCATTCTATTTTGATCTGAATAATCATAAACAGCAAAATAATTTTCTCCGTCAATATAACGAATACTCGTAAAGCCTGCGTCTTTCCTAACTTTGCGGGTAGGATTCTTTCCTTCAAAAAAAACCGACTTTATTACCGACTGATTGTCAAGATCCGATAATTTTGCAAACAGCACCTCAGCCTTATCATTGTAAGAATCAGGAATATCTGTATCGGCTGTGAAATTATCGCTGTACACCTTATAGAAGTGGTTGTTTTCGATTTTTGCGTCCGAATAACTTACCGCACTTTTTTCACTGGTGCTTTCAGGTCTCAGTAAAGCTGCCGCCATGAGTGTTACAGCCACTAAGACTGCACAGATAACAACTATGCGTAAAAGTTTTCTTTTATCTATATTTTCCATAATTCGCCCCCTGAATTTGTTAAAAAATAATATGAATTACTTGTCAGCAGGTATGGCAAGTAATTCATATGATTGCTTAGATGTATTGGCAAAAAAGTTTAACTTTTAGGTAAACCACTTGCCGTCGTACCAGAAGCTTTTGTGTTTGCTTGTACTGTCAACCAGGGCATGCAAATACACCGTGTGACCACGATCAGGGACTTTGGTGTAAACATAAGCCCTATTAGTTACAAATGTCTTGACAACAAAATAGTCAGACATAGCCGTGCCATTTCCACCCGTTTCTGTACTTCTTACTCTGAATCCGATTGCATCTTGTCCTGAAACAAATGTGGAGTAAGACGAATTGGAATTAGTTATAAGCCAAGAATCAGGGATACGGTCTTTTGTGTTGTGTGCAACACATATGCTTGCGGACTCGGCACTCTGATTAGTGTCTCTTTTTATATCGAATCTAATGTCTTTTGCATATGCTGTAACAGTAAACATAGATGATATTACGGCTATGGCTACCAAAACCTTTGAATGCTTCTTCATGAGTTCGACCTCCTTTTCTACACTGCCAGTGACCTGCATAACAGTGTTATTCCATATGTAACGCTTTATCTTTGTAGAATATCAAGATATCAAAATATCCACAACGTCAGTACATTGGAACCAAATTTTTGTAACAAGTTCATATTAACATAGTCTACCTAAAATGTCAAGTAAAATATAAATTAAAATATAAGTTAAATTATTTTTAAAATTCTTTTCAAATATGATTAATTTAAAAAAATCTAATTATTTTTTAAAGATATATTTACTTTTTCATGTTATGGAATAAGATGACCGCTAAATAAAGTTGGTTAGATTCAAAATAAATTAAAATAGAGTAAAATAGATTCTAATGTAATTAAATATCAGTAGAGTGTAGTATACAAAAAAACTCCAACTTGTTTCAATAAACAGTTGGAGGAAATGAAAATAGCAGACAAAGGACAAACAGTGGCCATAGACGAATCGAAAAATCAAGCCCGCTATGCGGAATGGAATGTTATTTTGCCGATGCTCTCTAATTTTACCTTGGTAAATTTCGTAAACGATATATCCTTGCCGCCGTTTTTTGGCGGCTTTATTTTGTCCCCTTTGTACTCCTTTTTATTTGACACTTACAATACGACGCGTGCAGAAATTATAATGAATTGTCCAATTAGACAGATCCCCCCTCTTCTTATGAATAAAAAATAATACGTCCTATTCCAAAAGGATTCGGACGTATTATTTTATTCCGGCTTTCTTATTTAAAATTGACTTTAATATAGTCTTGCCACGGCAACAGCGTTTACTCTTTTGCCATCGAAAAAACAGGAATGATATGATATTTTGTGTCGGCGAAAGCCGCCCTTTAACCCGGGTGTGTTTTGCCCGCTCAGCCTTTAATTCTGACCGCGCTGTACGCTTTTCTGTATCTTTCCGCTTATGGTTTTCGGCATTTCTTCCACAAATTCAATGAGCCTGATCCACTTGTACTCCGCAAGCCTTTGATTGCAGAATTCCTTAATCTCAAGTTCAAGCTCTTTGGATGGCATGTATCCCTTGCCCAGCACAATAATCGCCTTGATTGCCTGACCTCGGAGCTTGTCGGGAACGCCGATAACGCTGCATTCTACCACGCCGGGGTGCTCCATCAAAACATTCTCAACTTCATAAGGTCCTACTCGGAAACCGCCTGTCTTGATGATATCGTCAAACCGACCGTGGAACCAGTAAAGCCCGTTTTCATCCATGTACGCGGCATCTCCGGTATGATACACACCACCGCGCCAAACGTAATTGTACTGCTCCTCATTGTCAAGATATGCGCAGAAAATTCCTACCTGTCTGCCGTTTTCAGGCGGCACTATGACCACCTCGCCTATTTCACCAACGGGCGTAGGTTCGCCGTTTTTACTGCGAAGCTCGATGTTGTAGAACGGAGAGGCGGTACCCATGGAGCCTTCCATCGGCCTTTTGCCTTTGAGGTTTCCCATAAGTAGCGTTGTTTCGGTCTGACCGTAGCCTTCACACAAAGGCAGCCCTGTGCGCTCGGTGAATTTGCGGAACACCTCTGACGCCAGCATTTCACCGGCGGTGGAGGCGTGCTTTAAGGTCGGCATATTGGGAATCCCCTTGCGCACAAGATAGCGATACACTGTGGGCGGCGCACAGAATGAAGTCACGCCGTAACGGTTGATAACCGTAGTAAGCTGTTTGGGATCAAAATTATCGAAGTCGTAGACCATGATTGCGCTGCCTACGAGCCATTGACCATACAGCTTGCCCCACGAAGCCTTCGCCCAGCCTGTTTCAGCGACGGTGAAGTGAAGTCCGTTGTCTTCCGCCTGCTGCCAATACTTCGCCGTGACAATATGCGCCAGCGGATAGGCGTAATCATGTATAACGCCTTTGGGATAACCCGTGGTGCCGGAAGTAAAATACAATATCATAGGATCGGTGGCAAGGGTGTCCACGCGGGCAAATTCGCTGTCAGCTTCATTCATTGCAGTGGTAAGGTTCTCAAAGCCTTCTACATCTGCCTGCACGCACCAAAGCATTGCGGAACTTTCCAGCTTTTGCACGGCGGCCCTGATCCTTTGCGGCACCTCGTCCTGCGAAGTACACACAATGGCTTTTACCTTTGAGCAATTTATGCGATATACAAAGTCGTTTACCGTCAGCATATGTGTTGCGGGTATCATTACGGCCCCCAGCTTGTGGAGAGCTATCGCCGCAAACCAGTATTCATAATGGCGCTTGAGCACCAGCATTACGCGGTCTCCCCGCCCAATGCCGCACTTTTTGAATACGTTCGCCATTTTATTGCTGTATTTCTTTATATCTGAAAATGTAAAAACGTGCTCCTCGTTTTCGGTATTGCACCAAACAAGGGCTCTTTTGTCCGGGGTTTCGTCCGCGATGGCGTCGACAACGTCATATCCGAAATTGAAATTATCGGGATAATCAAGGGTTATCTTCTCCAAATTGCCAAGTTCATCTGTGATTTCTGTGCAAAACCTTTGGTATATGCTCATATTTACTCCTTAACTACCGCGTTTACGCCCATGCGGCGGAAACGGTCGTATCGCTTGCCCACCAAATCCGGGTCGTTTGACAGTCCGCCCAGTTCTTTGACCAAAAGCGAACGAATACGGTCATAAAATTCTTTTTTGCCGATATCGTTTTCGGAAAGTATGCGTTCTATGATGCCAAGGCTTTTGGCGTCCTCCGCAGTAAGCTTAAGACTGGCGGCGGCATCCTCCGCTTTGGCGGCGTCTTTCCAAAGAATGCTGGCGCAGCCTTCGGGGGAGATCACCGAGTAGACCGAGTTTTGGAGCATCCATACACGGTCTGCCACAGCGAGCGCGAGCGCGCCGCCGCTGCCTCCTTCGCCTATCAGAATGGAGATGACGGGAATGCAGAGAGTGCTCATTTCCACAAGGTTCTCGGCAATTGCCTGCCCTTGGCCGCGTTCCTCCGCGCCTATGCCGCAATATGCGCCCGCCGTGTCGATAAAGCATATAACGGGCCTGCCGAATTTCTCGGCCTGCTTCATAAGCCTGAGCGCCTTGCGGTAGCCCTCGGGATTTGGCATACCGAAATTGCGGTGCGAGCGTTCCTTTGCGGTGTGTCCCTTTTCAATGGCTATTACCGTCACAGGAGTATCGTTCAACCTTGCGATACCGCCCACAATCGCGGGATCATCACTGAATCGGCGGTCGCCGTGCATCTCCATGAATCCATTGAAAATATTGTTTATATAATCCAATCCGGTCGGTCTTGCGTTGTCGCGTGCAAGCTTTACTCTGTCATAAGGTATCTGGCTCAAAGCATTAACCTCCGTTGTGAATTTTAAGCAGTTCCGTGAGAATCTTCTTTTGGTTGCCGCGAGGCACAATATCATCGACAAACCCGTGCTCCATCACGAACTCTGCCTTTTGGAAACCCTTGGGCAGGGTCTTTTTGGTAGTCTGTTCAATAACGCGCGCGCCCGCAAAGCCTATGGTTGCGCCCGGCTCCGCCAAAATGATATCAGCCTCCATGGCGAAGCTGGCGGTCACGCCGCCCGTTGTGGGGTCGGTCAGCACCGCGATGTACAACAGACCCGCATCGCTGTGACGCTTTACCGCCGCACTGGTCTTGGCCATCTGCATAAGCGACAGCAGTCCCTCCTGCATACGAGCGCCGCCCGAAACGGTAAAGCCGACTACAGGCAGACGACACCGTGCGGCGTACTCAAACAGAGAAGCAATCTTCTCGCCCACGGCGCTGCCCATACTGCCCATCATAAAGTAAGATTCCATCACGAATATACAGCAGCTTTGTCCGCCTATCTTGGCCGTACCGCAGACAACCGCTTCCTTTTCGCCGCTGGCCACGCGCACAGTCTCAACCTTATCCTTGTATCCCGGGAAGTTCAGAGGATTGTCCGATATCATTTCGCCATACAACTCGTTGAAGCTGCCTTTGTCCGCTGTCATTTTTATGCGCTGACGCGCCTTCATGCGGAAATGGTAACCGCATGGGCATACGAGATTGTTGGCCCAGAGACGGCTGAGCGGTATGTCCCTGTGACAGTTGGGACAGTTCTTCTCCGGCTCGCCTTCGTCCTGCTGCACGGGGGCCTCTGTGCGCCCGCCTTCCTCCAGCTTGTTCTTTGGTTTTAAAAAATTCATTAAGGCCATTGTGTCACCTGTTACCCATAAAAGTCAAATCGTAGTTTCCTGAGGTAAATCTCTCATCTTCAACAATGCGGAGCTGTTCTTCAATATTGGTGGGTATGCCTTCTATCACCAATTCACACAGTGAGGCTTTCATCTTTCGCAGCGCTTCTTCGCGGGTCTTGGCGAAAACCACCAATTTGCCGAGCAGCGAGTCGTAGTAAGGCGATACGGCGGTTCCCACAATGAGATAAGTGTCAAATCTCACGGAGGGACCCCCGGGAATGTGGAGCATATCAAGTGTACCGCAGCTCTGAGCGTTTATGCGGCATTCGATCGCTGCGCCCCGCATACGGATATCCTCTTGTGTAAAGCCCAGCGGAATACCCGCCGCTATGCGTATTTGCCACTTTACTATGTCAAATCCCGTCAGCATTTCGGTGACGCAGTGCTCCACCTGCAAGCGGACGTTCATTTCCATAAACCAGAAGTTGCCCTCTCTGTCGAGCAGGAATTCCATCGTCCCCGCACCGACATAGCCTATCTTTTTTACCGCGTCAATCACAAGCCCGATGATTCTGCTTCTCTGCTCGTCGTTTACGGCGGGCGAGGGGGTCTCCTCAATCAGCTTTTGATTGCGTCTCTGAAGGGAGCAGTCTCTGTCGCCGAGGCAGACGGCGTTTCCGTGCTCGTCGGCCAGTATCTGCAATTCGACGTGACGGGCGGGGAATATATACTTTTCCAGATAAACGCTGCCGTCTCCGAATGCGCTGATTGCTTCACTTGTGGCCTGCATATACGCCTCGGGCAGATCGTCTGCGGTTCTTATCAGACGTATTCCGCGTCCGCCGCCGCCCGCGCAGGCTTTGAGCATAACAGGATATCCTATTTTGCCGGCGGCTTTCAGGGCCTCCTCCACCGACGTAACTGCCTTTGTACCCGGTATAACCGAAAGCCCCGTGTTTCTGATAAGCTCTTTGAGTATGGCCTTATCGCTCAGACGCTCCATGCTGTCCGGGTCGGGGCCGATGAACACAAGTCCGTTTTTTCTGCAAAGCCTTGCGAAATGGGCGTTTTCCGACAGAAAGCCGTAGCCCGGGTGTATCGCCTGAGCGCCCGCCAGAATAGCTGTGCTGATGATCTGATTTTCGTTCAGATAGCTGTCCGAGGCCTCGGCTCCGCCTATGCAATAGCATTGATCAGCCAAAGCCACGTGAAGGGCATTCCTGTCGGCCTCGGAATATACCGCAACCGTGGCGACGCCCATCTCTTTGCAGGCTCTTATGATTCTGACGGCAATTTCACCGCGGTTGGCAATCAGTATTTTTGAGAACATAAATTTTACTCTCCCGTTATCGCAAAGGAAAATTCGGCGGATACGCACAGTCTTCCGTCCACCGTGACGGTGCCTTCCGCAAAATAGAAGGGGTGCTTTGCTCTTTTTATATGGCACTTTGTCTCAATTGTATCGCCGGGTCTTACCGGAGAACGGAATTTTACATTGTTGAGACCCGTGTAAACGGGGATCTTCCCTTCGGTCATTGCGTCCTGCATAAGAACGCAGGCGGACTGCGCCAATATCTCGCAGAGAATAACGCCCGGCACGATGGGATTATCGGGGAAGTGTCCCTTTAAGAAAAACTCATCGCCGCGAACGGTGTAATGACCTATGGCGTTGCCTTCAATATTTTCCACCTCATCGAGCAGAAGCATATTGTCTCGGTGAGGGAGTATCTTCATTATTTCCTCTTTGTTCATGGCTCTACCTCTTGATGCGGAATAATTCCGTGCCAAATTCTACAACCTGACCGTTTGTGACGCAGATTTCTGAGATAACTCCGTCGTCCTCTGCGGCAATTTCATTCATGAGCTTCATGGCCTCAATGATGCACAGCGTCTGCCCCTTCTTGACGCGGTCTCCGATGGATACATATGGTTCGGCGTTTTCGGTGGGCGCGGCGTAAAACACGCCCACAAGCGGCGACTTTACGGTGACGCAGTCAGCCGCTTCACCAATTGCGGGTGCGGCAGGTGCGGCGGCAGGCGTCGGAGCGGGATTGATTGCCACGATTTCCCTTGCCGCCTGAGGAGCGGTGCGCTCAAGGCGGACCACTCTGTCGCCCTCGGTTATCTCAAGCCCCGTGAGGTCGAGTTCTTTCATAAGTTCGGCATATTTGCGAATATCTGTCTCGTTCATGGTTACGCCTTTCTAAAAGCAAGACAGGCATTATGGCCGCCAAATCCCAGTGAGTTCGACAGAGCCAAATCAATGTCAGCCTTTACCGCAGTATTGGGTACGCAGTTGAGGTCACATACCTCGTCCTGCTCGTTTAAGTTGATAGTGGGCGGAATTATGCCCTCGTTGAGGACGAACAGGCAAACCATTGCTTCGATGGCGCCCGCCGCACCCAGCATATGTCCGGTCATGGACTTGGTGGAGCTTACATAAGCTTTCTTTGCTGCCTCTTCGCCGAGCGCCTTTTTGATGACAGTGGTTTCAACCGCGTCGTTCATGGGAGTGCCGGTGCCGTGTGCGTTTATATAGACTCTGTCGCTGTCAGTCCAGCCCGCTTCGCGCATCGCGTCGAGCATAGCCTGAGTGCCGCCCCTTCCTTCAGGGTGTGGAGCTGTGATGTGATTTGCGTCGCAGGTGGAGCCGTAGCCGCAGACCTCTCCGTAAATCTTTGCGCCGCGAGCCTTGGCGTGCTCATATTCCTCCAAAACGAGCGCAACGGAGCCTTCGCCTATGACGAATCCGGATCTGCGCTTGTCAAACGGCAGTGAAGCTGCGTTGGGATCATCTGAGACAGACAGCGCCTTCATATTTGTAAAACCGGCGACGGCCGATGCGTTAATAGCCGCTTCCGCGCCGCCCGTGATAACCGCGTCCGCATAGCCGTGGCGTATCATGCGCATTGCCTCGCCAATCGCGTTGGAACCTGAGGCGCAGGCGGTGACGGCGGGCATTGCGGAGCCTCGGCAGTCGTGGCGAATGGCGATCATGCCGGCCGCCATGTTGGCTATCATCATGGGGACAAAAAGGGGTGACACACGGCGGGGACCCTTTTCCATAAGCTTGGTGTGTTCAACCTCAAAAGTACCGATGCCACCGATGCCTGTACCGAAAATAACGGAAAAGCGCTCCGGCTGCACCGTTCCCTCTACACCGCTGTCGTCCACCGCCTGCTGTGCCGCCGCCACGGCAAATTGAGCGTAACGGTCGGTGCGCAGGATATCGTTTATCTCCAAATATTCCTTGGGATCGAAGTTCTTTACTTCCGCGCCCAGCTTTGCCTTGTATTTTTCGGTGTCGAACAAGGTGATGGGGGCAATGCCGTTCTTGCCGGATTTCAAAGCCTCCCAAGCGTCTTTCACATTATTGCCCACAGGAGTGATGGCGCCGAGACCGGTGACAACAACTCTTCTGTTTTCACTCATAATCAATTCTCCTTATGCTAACCTATAAGTTAATATCGGACTTCAATTAAAAATACAAAAAAATCAAGCATAAAAGCTTGCCTGTACGGTTTTACAGCAGCCCAAGTAAACAGGCGCAAAGCAGGACGGCGCGCTCGCCGCGGCGTCGAACCTGCACGATTGTTTGCTTGGGTTGCCATAAGTCCTGGGATTGAAAATTTTTCGTCGTATTTTTATTGAAGATCAGGATTACATAGCTATGCCACCGTCAACACGCAGCACATCGCCTGTCACATACTTGGCCGTTGCCAGATAACCTGCGGCTTCGGCGACATCGGCAGCCTCTCCCATTTTGCCCAGAGGGATCATCTTGAGCAGGGGGTTGTCGGTCTGATTGCCAGTCATATCGGTCGCAATAAAGCCGGGCGCGATGGCGTTGCAGCGCACTCCTTTTGGAGCAAGCTCTTTGGCTATGGTTTTTGTAAGACCTATAAGACCCGCCTTGGAGGCGGCGTAATTGCACTGTCCAACATTTCCCATGAGACCCGCGACGGAGGCTATGTTGATGATGCAGCCCTCGCGGTTGCGTATAAAGAGCGCGGACGTGTGGCGTATCATGTTGAATGCTCCCTTGAGATTGACGGCAATTACCTTATCGAAGTCCTCTTCCTTCATCATCGGGGCAAGACCGTCACGAGTTATGCCCGCGTTATTCACCAGTATATGAGCAGTGCCGAAATCCGCCTTGATGAGGGTGACGACCTGTTTCACAGCGTCAAAGTCCGACACGTCGCACTGATATGCTTTGGCCTCCACGCCGTATTCCTGTCTGCATTTCGCGCAGACCTTCTCGGCAAGAGCGGGGTCGCCGACATCTACGATGGCGATATTCGCGCCCATCGACGCCATTTTATAGCCGATTGCCTCACCGAGACCCCGTGAGCCTCCGGTGATAATGGCTGTTTTTCCGTTTAACATTCATTCTACCTCCGCTAAATATTCGGTAACGGTTTGAGCCTTCACCTCGGTATCGATCTTTTTGATCATGTTGGTAAGCGTTTTACCCGGACCTATTTCAATGAAAGTGTCAATGCCCGAAGCGATCATGCCGCGAATTATTCCTTCCCACTGAACGGGATTACAAATCTGCTTGGAGAGCAGTTCGGCGGCATTGTCCGCGTACTGTCCTGCAGTCATATTTGAATAAAGCGTCACGGTCGGTCTTTCAATGTGAACCTTCTCGAGTTCCTGCGCAAAATCTCCCGCCGCCTTATTCATAAAGGGAGAGTGAAAAGCGCCCTTTACCTTCAAGGGAATGGCTCTGCCGCCGGCGGCTTTTACGTCCGCAAAAAAGTCGGGCATTTCAGCGGAAAGCCCTGAAACTGTGATTTGTCCCGGGCAGTTGAAATTCACAGGATATATATTTGAATATTTGCCGCAAAGTTCCTCTAACTGTTCGCGCGTCAGCCTTACGACCGCCGCCATTGAGGTGTCGAACTTTTCGGCCTCGCGCTGCATAAGCTCTCCGCGTCTGCACACAAGGCGAAAACCCGTTTCGTTATCGAACACCCCCGCGACCGTCGCAGCAACCACCTCGCCCAAGGAGAAGCCTGCAGCCGCGTGGGGCTTTATGCCCTTTTCCATGAGCACAGACGCGGCCGCCAGCTCCACAGCGAAAAGGCAGGGCTGTGTGTTTTTTGTCTCTTTTAATTCTTCCTCCGTGCCGTAAAAGCACTGAGCCGACGTCCCGGGGCGCACGCTGTCGCACATCTCATAGACCGAGGCGGCGTAAGGATATTTTTCGGCGAGTTCCTTTCCCATTCCGGGATATTGGTCGCCCTGACCTGAAAAAACGAATGCTATTTTACCCATTGCGATGCCCTCAGAAGGATAGGCTCTGCCTCCTCCATAACTTCTTTAATTATCTCTGCGGCAGGCTGTTCTTTCTTTACCATCGCGGCAATCTGCCCCGAAAGGAAGCAGCCATTTTCATTGTCGCCTTCCTGCACGGCGAGGCGCAAAGCGCCCGTTCCAAGCGCTTCCAGTTCTTCGTCGGACGCTCCTCCGTATTCGGCTTTGAAATAATTTCTCGCGAACTGCGTGCGGAGGCTGCGGACAGGATGCCCAAGCCGCTTGCCCGTCACCATCGTGCAAAGGTCGGTGGCCTTGATGATCTTTTCCTTATAGTTCGGATGAATGGTACACTCGTAGGCGCTTAAGAAACGGGTGCCCATCTGAACTCCCTGCGCGCCGAGCATGAATGCAGCCGCGACGCCTCTGCCGTCGGCGATGCCGCCTGCCGCAATAACCGGCAGTGTGGTTGCGTCACAGACCTGGGGAACAAGCACTATGGTTGTAAGTTCGCCCACATGGCCGCCGCTTTCACCGCCTTCGGCAATCAGCGCCGAGGCGCCGAGACGCGTCATCAATTTCGCCATGGCAACCGACGCCACAACAGGAATTACCTTTATACCCGCGTCTTTCCAATCCTTCATGTATTTTGAGGGATTCCCGGCTCCGGTCGTGACCACTTCTACTTTTTCTTCTATTACAATTCGTGCCACATCGTCAGCAAAGGGACTCAGCAGCATGATATTGACACCGACAGGTTTAGAGGTGAGCGATTTGGCGATCCTCACCTGCTCTCTGACATATTCGCCCGGAGCGTTGCCCGCCGCGATAATACCAAGACCGCCGCCATTAGACACGGCGGCGGCCAGTTTACCGTCAGCGATCCAGGCCATACCGCCTTGAAATACCGGGTACTCGATACCCAGCATATCGCAAATCTCTGACTTAATCATAATCTTAACCCTGTTTGCTCTGTATAAACTTGTCCAAATCGTCTATTGTCTCAACCTTTTGATCCAGCTCGATTTCAATGCCGATCTCGTCCTCCAGATTCATAAGAAGCTCCACTGTGTCAAGGGAGTCTATACCAAGCTCGGAGAACTTACTCTCAGGCTTTATGTCAGCCACGTCGCAGCCTGTGCGTTCCGAAACGATTTTAGCGATAGCGTCAAAGTACATAATAATATGCCTCCAATAAAATTTTTAAAGCAGTTTTCTTCAACTGCGGGATATATTATACAATGGGCGTGTTCCGCAGTAATACCGGCAGAGTTCCCAGAGCGTTCCAAAATTATGAATCTTTTGTAAAAAGAAGCTGTTTTTCGTGTCGAGCTTATAATTTTGCTGCGGACCTAAGTCGAGCGAGCGGAGAATGAATCAAGTGGATACTTGAGAATATCGATGAATACATATATATCCTTTGTTATTATCTGCGATGTAATGCAGATAATTTACAATTTACAATTTACTTACAAGTCAATCCGTTAAAAATAAAAATTAAATGCTATAATTGGGGTGCGAGGTGGTTGATATTATAAAAATATTGATTGTGGAAGATGATCCTGCCATATCTGATTTGATTTCAATGAATCTCAATATGTGTAATTATCATTGTGACGCCGTATTCGATGGAAATCAGGCGTTAAAAGCAATTGAAGGAAAAACATATGATCTTGCACTGCTTGATGTAATGCTGCCGGAAAAGGACGGGTTTGAACTGATTGCATATATGAACAAAAAAAATATCCCCGTCATCTACGCATCGGCACGTTCTGAGGCGGTTGACCGAATAAAAGGACTTCAGTTGGGGGCAGAGGATTATATCATAAAGCCTTTCGATATTACCGAACTGATGCTCCGTGTTAAGAAGGTTATTTCTCGAAGGAGGCCGGAACAACGGGTCTACACGGTTTGTGGCGCTACGATAGACGAGGATAATCATACGGTGAGCGTAGACGGAAAACCCGTTGAATTAAAAAATATGGAATTTGCCCTCATGCTCATGCTGTCAAAGCACAGAGGCATGACATTTACACGCGAACAGCTGCTGCATACCGTGTGGGGAGATGAATTTATAGGTGAAACGCGCACGGTTGATGTGCATATCGCGGCGCTCCGCAAGAAGCTGCATTGGAGTGACGCGATACAGACAGTCTACCGTATAGGCTATCGGCTGCGCAAGGAGGATTGACCCGTGAAACTGTGGGCAAGATTAACATACATATCATTGATAAGCTCATTGACCGCAGTCACGGTGTGTTTGTACATCTTTTTGGCGTGGCAGGCTGAAAAAATCATTGACAGCGTCGAAAAACAGGCGATGTCATCTCTCTACCTGTTCTGCACAAATCTGAGTACCGTAGAGAAAAATTCATTTGACGAACAGATGTCACAGAATGTACGGCGAAGTATCGTACAATACTACTTTGCTGAATACTCACATATGATGGACGGCAGTGCGGGATATTCACTGACTGTTGACGGCGAATATCTTTACAACGTCTGTCCTTATGCCCCCGCCGAAAAACTGCTGCTTACCGACAAGATGGAGGAAGCCCGTATTACCTCCAAAATCGACGGAAGGTATTATGTGATAGGGGCGAAGCATCTCTCTCTGATGAGCGAATTATATACTGTATATATCTGTACGGACGTGACGGATTACTATTTACAGGTCAAAGAAATGACATGGGTATCCGCTGCATTATTGATTGCAGCGGCAATCATAACAGCAACATCTTCTCTTCTTTTGATTCACAGAGCATTGCAGCCTATGCAACAGCTCAAGCATACTGCCGAACGCATCGCAAGCGGGGATTATTCTCTTCGCACTGAAGTCCATTCGGAGGACGAAGTGGCAGAATTGGGACGGTCTTTTAATCATATGGCGGACGCGGTAGAGAGTCGTATCAACGAGCTTACCGAGCAGTCCGAAGGACGCAAACTGTTGCTCGGAGCGCTGGCGCACGAATTGAAAACGCCTATGACGGCGGTTATCGGTTTTGCAGACAGTCTGATAAAAATGCCGATGACCGAGGAACGGACGCTTCACTGCGCCTTTCAGATATTAACTGCAGGGCAGCGCACCGAGCGCATTTCGCAAAAGCTGATGCTGCTGTTGTCTCTGGACAAATCACACGCCATTGAGTGCAGGCCATTTGAATGGACAAAATTTGCCGACGAGCTACGGCAGTCCTACGATTCCAGGGTGAATATAATTTCGAGTGGGACGGCAGACGGCGACCGCGATTTGTTATATTCTCTGGTGCAAAATCTAATCAACAATGCGCTTAATGCCTGCGAATCTGACGGTACCGTAACCGTCACGTTAAACGGAAATCATATCAGTGTATCGGACACAGGAAGAGGAATTCCTCCCGAACACCTTGCTCGCCTGACCGAGCCGTTTTACCGTGTAGATAAAGCGCGAAGCAGGGCGCACGGCGGCGCGGGGCTTGGCTTATCGCTATGCCGCGCGATTGCTGAAGCCCACGGCGGCAGACTGAACATAAAAAGCGAACACGGCAAGGGAACAACGGTTACGGTTGATTTACATTCGGAGGGAATATGACATGAAAGATAAGAAATTAATTTTAACGGCAGTGATTGCCATTGTCGTTATATCAATTCTGGTGGCAGGGATATTTCTCACCACACAATTCATTATACAAAGCCATCTTGACAAAAAATATATACAATACACCAATCAATATGAATATGAATAACAATAAGAAATATTTTAATAATTCTTTATTGTGTGCCTGCCTAAAACCTGCAAATATTCAAACGCTGACAGAGATGTCGGCGTTTTTTATATGCCAAATACAAATTACAACTTACTTACAACTCGTTTGCAGTTTGATGATGATTTTCAATTAATTGGATAGTATCATAAACACATCAAACATGAAAGAAGGGTTTTTACAACTTGAAAAAACAAATTTCTATTTTTTTGGCCTGCTGCCTCTTGGCAGGCAGTCTTTGCGGCTGCGGTAAGGAAAACGGCGGCTCAGATGTTGGCGGTCAGGTCACGTCCTACGAGAAAAGCACGCTCGACGAAGGCACCGATTTGCGAACGGGGCTGAATGTTCCCAAAAGCTTTCAGGACACATGGAAAAGCAACAGCGGAATTACAGTCGTGACGGTGGACGCTGAGGTGCAGTTTCCGGAATCGGTGAGCAAAGCGCCTGTGATTGAGGTGGCTTCCAGAGCAATGACTAAGGAAGATTTGTTTGCCTTTTGCGACGCAGCGTTTGAGGGTAAGAAATACGACCCTTACTTTTATGACCAAGACGCCAACGATTATTACAAGGTCCCCAAGGATCAGCTCGAGTTTTCCGCTGATCCGTTCCTAGCTTTCTATTTCGATGGTGAAGAAAAAGTTTTCAGCTCCTATTACCAGGACTATTTACCGGCCTTCAGTGCAACAGTGGAGATTAGAGAACTCAACAATCTCATTAGATTCTCCCATGTTTATGCCGATTCCGGTTCAAGGTATGATCACGATAAGGCTCTTGCGTACGCTAAGGAATTGGTTGACAGCTTTTCGCCCGGTTTGGAATGTGTGAAAGAAGATAAATATACCATTTCAGTGCCAAGTACCGATAATGACGATGGCGGAGACGAGCAGGAGCAGGTATATGAATTTATCTTTAATCGTCCATACGCCGGCATTTCTACAACCTATACCATGCTTGAATGTACCGAAAACGACGGCAATCCCGAAGGCTACGCACCCAGCAGCTATTATGAATCCGTTACGGTGGATATATCAGAAACCCAGCTGTGGCAAATGCAGTGGAGATCGCCATATGAGCAGATTGGCATTATCAACGAAAATCCCAAGCTGATGTCATTCGACGAGATAACGCAGGTAGCCTCCAAAATGCTGCCGCTCAAGTGGGCTTATCATGAGCAGACATGGAAGGAAGAGACCTCCAAAAATATGGAGGTGGGGCGTATTACCTTTGGTTACACACGCGTGCTTATGAAGGACGCTCCGACCCGATACATGATGGTGCCTGTGTGGGATTTTTTCGGCGTGTTTGAAGCAACGGGAGATGCGGCGACGGAGGAACCTCTGCTGACTCTCAATGCGATTGACGGCAGTGTAATTGACAGAGAGTACGGGTATTGATACTATGAAAACGATTATGAAGATAATTAATGAAACGCCGAATAAGTCGATTCAGCCATCGCTCAGTAACAGATTTTCGCGCGGGCGAATCGACAGCAAAACTTTTATTCAGCGTATCCTTAAGCAATCAAAGAATATCCTGCGGTGCTCCGCTTTGGAATCATTCCGCGCCTTGATGGGAAAATGGTTCGCATTTGCCGCCGTGGGAACGCTGATCTTCCTGTGGCTGGGAATAGGCACCGACTCCTTCAATATGCTCAGGAGCGACCAATTTACCGTGGACAGGCAGAATCTGATATACATGAGTTTAACAAGTGAAAGCACGGCGCTTTCGCTGCCCGCGCTGGCAGCCCTGCCCGCCGCCGCGATGGCTCTGACCGAACTTCGAACCGGCATATTTCGAGCTAAGGTGTTTCGTTCCGGACGAGCGGCGTGGCGAACAGGCAAGATTATCTCATGTATAACCTCGGCAGCGCTGTCTCAGGCAGTCGGACTGCTGGCATTTTCACTTGTGCTTTGGGTGTTCGAGTTAAAAAGAGGTTCGGTTGAAGTATCCTCTGTAGAAAGCGGCGTGCTGGGCGGAATGATATTTGCGCGGCTGCTCGCGGGGGCGGCGTTTGCCTGCTTTGGAGCGGCGCTGTCGCTTGCCACAGGCTCTGCGGCCACGGCATATGTAGCTCCCATGGCCGCCTGTTTTACGCTGAAGCTGCTGGGAAGCCGGTTTTTTTTGGAAACCCGCTACATCGACCCAATCGAATGGTTGTCGGGCGATAAATTCGCGCTGACGCTATTGTGGTTCATATTGGCGGCAACGCTGATACTTTTCGACATTATACTGCGAAAGGAGATGGAGCGGCATGGTTAAAATAAGGCAGTCTTTTATCTGTGCGGCGTGGAACCTGAAATCGCTGCTCAAAAATCCCCGCACCTATCTTTGTATGACAATGGGATTTCTGCTGTGCTTTTTGTTGACCGACAGAACCATTGAATTATCGCGTAAGTTTGTCACGGACGTGCAGATTTTCGAGCCGTTTGTATGGTGCTTCGCTGATTCTGACAGCATATTGTTTGCAACATTGGTGCTGATGCTGCTGCTCACGGAATTGCCTAAAAACGACGCTCCCGCCGCCTATATGATGTTCCGCGCGAACCGAACGAGCTGGCTGATGGGGCAAATTCTGACCGCTGCGGCGGTGAGCATATGTTACACGCTGTTCTTGCTGCTGTCAGGAGTTATTCTCTGCGCGGGGACGTGCTACATTGGCAATTATTGGAGCGAAACGGCGACTCTTCTCTCTTTTGCACCGGATAATTTTGAAGTTGCGCTTAAGGTAATTAGAAAGACCGTGAAGCTCACTACTCCATACGATTGCACGCTGCACGTTTGCCTTCTTATGACGTCATACACACTGTTTCTTTCCGCCTTGCAGCTGCTTTTGACGGTCTGCAAAAGCAAACGCACCGGCGTGGCGGCTGTGCTGAGTATCAATGTAGTGGCGTATCTCCTCACCCCTGACAGATTCATAACGTGGCTCAACCTCGGTGAGCACATGGAATATATGGCAAATTTGCTCTCGGCGTGGCTGTCGCCGTTACAGCACGCGACATATATTATGCATAATTTCGGATATGATTATCTGCCCCGTCTGTGGATGACATATGCCATAATGGGCGGATTCACCGTATTGATTTTTGCGGGGGCGTTTGCTGCGCTCCGCATTAAAGGCATTGATTTTTCGGGAGGCAGCGAGTATGAGTAATGCAATTGAAGTCATCGGCGTGTCAAAACGTTTTGGAAAAGATACCGTGCTGGACAATGTTTCCATCTCGTTTGAGGAAGGAAAAATACACGGCATTATCGGGCGTAACGGCAGCGGCAAAACCGTGTTGATGAAGTGTATTTTGGGATTTTTGAGGACAACTGAGGGAAAAGTGACGGTGTTTGGCAGGCAAATCGGGAGGGATTGCGATTTTGCGCCCGATACGGGTATGATTATCGAAACGCCCGGATTTTTGCCGGGTGAGACAGGTCGCAGCAATCTTTTGTGGTTGGGAAGATTAAAAGGACAAATCAGCAAAGAGCGTGTGGACGAAGTGATAACAATGTGCGGCCTTGACCCCAATCTGAAGAAAGGGGTAGGCAAATATTCGCTGGGTATGCGGCAGCGTCTCGGCATTGCGCAGGCGATGCTGGAGGATCCCAAGCTGCTTATTCTTGACGAGCCGTTTAACGCGCTGGATACAACCGGAGTAGATGAAATGCGGCAGTTACTTTTATCGCTGAAGGAAAGAGGCAAGACCATCGTGTTAGCTAGCCACTTTAAAGAGGACGTCGATTTTTTATGCGATACGGTGATCAGAATGGATAAAGGGGTAATCATTTCAAACAATCAGGAATAAAAAATGCGTATGTGCATAGGGGCTGTCGCACAGGGATTTTTATTTCCCTTGTGCGACAGCCCCTTTTAGTAAATTCAATGTATTTACAATTTCATCATCGGATAACCGATACCTATATGTGTCTGTATCAGCGCCTGCTGGCCGTCGCTGAGTTTTTTGCGTGGAGTTGCCGAACACACGCAGGGAGGCTTCGCTGTTATCCACCGGACTTCCCCAGACACTCTGAATAATGTATTTATGCATCAGCAACCTCGCCAACATTTTTTGCAAGAAGCTCCTCGTCAATGTCGGGCAAACCGAGGTCAAGTATGATCATATAATTTATACCATATTATGATTATTTTCTATATCTTGAAGCACTTCTGAATATCCCGAACTTCACCAATCACAAATGCAATATCATCAGTCTGTATCACGGTATCTGATGCAGGGATAAAGACTTCTGTATTACGCTTGATAGTCAGTATATTGAGCCTGAATTTCTTGCGGATATCGAGATGTGAAAGCGTTTTACCATACCAGTCCTTCGGAACTTTCAGCTCATATATCGAATAATTGTTATCAAGCTGGATAAAATCCAGAATGCTGTCGGAGGCGTACTTCGTAGCCAGACGTATTGCCATCTGCTTTTCGGGATAAACCACCTCGTCTGCTCCGCTCATTTTCAAAAACTTCATCTGCACATCATTTGTAGCCCTTGACACGACGAACGGCGCCCCAAATTCTTTCAAAAGAGAAGTGGTTTCCAGCGATGACTGAAACAGCCCACCCAGTGCAACTATACATACATCATAGTTAGATACGCCCAGTGAACGCAGGAATTCTGCGTTGGTGCTGTCGCCTATCCTTGCATTTGTCACAAAAGGAAGTATCTCGTCGACACGCTCCTCGTTGATATCCACAGCCATGACCTCACATTTGAAATCAACCATTCTTTTGGCAATATTGCTTCCGAACTCACCAAGTCCGATTATCAGAACTGTTTTCATACTTTATCTCCTATCCTATTGTTATTTTTTCAAGAGGTAATTTGACCTTTGAATTTTCAGCTGATGGAAGAGCGGCATAAATGAGTGTCAGTCCGCCAACTCTGCCGAAGAACATCAGTATCATAAGTATCACACGGGACAGCGCTGACAGTTTGCTTGTGATACCCAGTGTCAGCCCCACTGTGCCAATGGCAGAACCCGTTTCAAACAGGCAAGTCAGAAGCGGCAGATTCTCCGCTCTGCTGATAATAACGCCGCTTGTAAAGAATAATGCAAGATACATAAAGAGTATCGCACCTGCGCTGCGAACGGCTTCATCGGATATTCTTCTTTTGAAGCACTGTACATCGTTTCTGCGGCTGAATACAGTGATAGCGGAAAGAAACAGCACCGCAAGGGTCACAGTTTTCATACCTCCTGCGGTAGAGCCGGGAGAACCTCCGATGAGCATCAGTATCACCATAATGGCTATTCCCGATTCGCCCATTGCTGACAAGTCGGTTGTGTTAAAGCCTGCCGTCCTTGTGGTGACCGATTGAAATACCGAGCTGAGCATTCTGTCATGAAAGTTCAGATCATTATATTCGCACAAAAAGAAATACAATGCCGGCAGAACAATCAAAATCAGTGAAGTGACGAGTACGACCTTACTCTGTAAAGAATAGCGCTTGAAATGATGTTTCTGCGAGCTGATATCGCTCCACACTAAAAATCCGATACCACCCGTGATGATCAGCAGCATAATGATAATGTTCAGATAGATATTGCCGCTGTAAGATGTCAGAGATGAGAATTGTCCCCGTACTCCGAGAAGATCAAAACCAGCGTTGCAGAATGCGGATACGGAATGAAAAAGCGAATACCAGAGACCTTTAATAATGCCGAAATCCTTGCAAAACACAGGGGCAAGCAATACTGCTCCTGTCAGCTCGATTATTGCTGAAACCTTTAGGATAAAACCCGTCAGCTTCACAATACCGCCGACCTGCGGTGCGGAGATAGACTCCTGCATCGTGCTTCGCTGCCATAAGCCTATCTTTTTGCCTGATGCCCTCATAATCGCAAGACCTATCGTGATAACACCCATACCACCGATCTGAATGAGTGTCAGAATGACTGTCTGTCCGAACACTGACCAGTATGTTGCCGTATCCTTGACAACAAGTCCTGTCACACAGGTAGCAGATACGGCAGTGAATAATGCATCAGGAAAGGAAGTCACAGACCTCCGACGAGAAGAGATCGGAAGCATCAGAAGCAGTGTCCCCACCAGTATCAGACACAGGAAACTGACAATGATCACCTGAAATGAGGTCATATTCTTACGGTTGAACTTTATTTTTTTGTAAGTCATTTTACACCTCTGTTGTTTGGAATCATAATTTAATTATAGCACAAAAGCGATAAAAGTGTTATTAAAATTACATGAGTGGTGCTAAGATTACGTTAAGGCAAAGAGTATCTTTTAATTTTAATTTATTGCCGATTGACTTTTTCACATTTTGTGATTCCTTTCATTTCTGCCCTGACAATCAGGTACATTTACACCAAATCTCTGATTTGTTTCTGAAATGTACTTGCTTGATATACAGGTATCGGCATTGTTCCTGCCGATTTTTTCATATTCAGCACACACTCCCCTATAATATATACCGAAAAAATTCGGCAAACGCAACCCCTAAAAACAGATTTTTTCAAAATTCGTAAAAAAATTTCTGTTCAATTCGACAAATCAGAATTTTTTCAATGGTGCTGTCGCACTAAGGAAGATAGTGAGACGGCCCTTTTAAATATAGTAAAACCAGACGAAGTCTGTACAAACTCCGTCTGGTGCAGTATAAAAAAGTTGATAACTTATTCTCAAGGTTTCATAATACAATCAAGAGAATAAGAGGGGTACCCAAAATAGCATGTAAATATGACCTGAATTCAAAGTACAGGCGGTAAAGCTGGCAAAAGCAGTAAGGACAGGTAAATTAGATATCGGTGGTGGTTCCTTATACACCTGACAGCTCATGGGCCTAGCAGAAAAGATCAGTATGCTGCACAAATGCGTAAAAGAGCAGGATAAGAAAATACGTCGCCTGAGAGAGGAAAACGAATTTCTGGAGGAAGCCAGTGCTTTTTTCGCCGCCAGCCGTCGGAAATCAACAAAAACCAGAGAATGATGTTCATAAATGGCTTTAGGCTTGGCATAAAACTGATAATCGACGTAATGAAAGACGAGTAACCGCCCCTATTGTCCCATGTAAGCCGATGTGAGCGATTAAATGCGCTCATTCGGGAAAAGTACCCACCCAACTCCAAAAAAGGCTTGAATCAACTATTTGAGCCTTTTTGGATTTCGATGGAACGCTCAATGCACTTAGTAACGTGGTAAATTATTTTATTTGGCTTGGTAACTATAAATAAGAGATTATCATTTTCCTTTTCCAAAGTGCCTATACGACAATATGCCTATTGGCATAAAGTAAGCACACCAAAACAGAAGTGCAATGGTGCCACCGTAGCTGTTATCACCATCTGCCATGCTCGTGAAAACACCGGTCATTGGCATTATAAAACAACCAATAAAAAATACACCGTGTATCATCATCAAATATTTCAGCCATTTATCAGATTTACTATCCGCTTTAACAGAAATTCCAGTAAAAAGTGTTGAAAGAGCCATCATTCCATACCCGAGCAAGTCATAGTTAAAAAGCAAACCGCCTCTTTGATAATCTAATATCTTTATTACTTGCTCATTTATATCTTCCAGCCTAACAGTGGTTGTCTGTGCATAATACACCAAGAAAATCAACACCGCATATATTGCTGAAAAAACCATTCCTATATTTGCAGATACTCTTTGTTCCTCTGCACTCTCATGGTGAAAGCCAGCAACCATCATAATATAACCTATCGGCAAAAACATACATACGAGGTATGAACCAAAAGGAAAATCTACTATCATAAACACTGCAAAAAGAAAAACTGTTAATGTTACTATTGCTGCACCTATCTTCGGTATTATCCTATTCATCTTCATCATACTCCTGATTCCTTTTTATTTTACCAACTAACTCTAATTCAATTCTATCACACCTGTCAGCAAAATTCAAACAAATCATCTGTTTTAGCCTATTGAAATTTCGATGACACTTCGGCATTTTGGCACTATGACCCGAATTTAAAGTACAGGCAGTAAAGCTGGCAAAAGCAGTAAGGACAGGTAAATTAGATATCGGTGATGGTTCCTCATACACCTGACAACGCAATGGGCCTAGCAGAAAAGATCAGTATGCTGCATAAACGCGTAAAAGAGCAGGATAAGGAAAGAGAGGAAAACGAATTTGTGGAGGAAGCCAGCGCTTTTTTCGCCGCCAGCCGTCGGAAATCAACAAAAACCAGAGAATGATGTTCATAAATGGCTTTAGGCTTGGCATGAAACTGATGATCGACGTAATGAAAGACGAGTAACCGCCCCTATTGTCCCATGTAAGCCGATATGAGCGATTAAATGCGCTCATTCGGAAAGTACCCTCCACCCATAAAAAGGCTTGAATCGGCGATTTAAGCCTTTTGAGGTTTTGATAGATGGATAATTCTTTCATTCGGCTTGGTACTGTAAATCAGATATTATACACCTTGCTGTTTTTCCCAATCAATATCCCAACCGTCAAGCAGTTTCCACATAAACATATCATTAAAATCCTTATAACAGTTCTCACAAATACAGCATGACAAATCAATTGGTATATACCAGTGTTGGTGCCTGTAATCATTCACAGAATCCAAACAAAATATACAATGTTTCAAGTGCGGAGCATTATCAAAAATATCTTCTCCGTCTGTTGGATTTAAGTATTGTCCTTTTAATTGCTCAACATCATTTAGCAGTCGCCAATCATCTTGTTCAACCATACTTGTGTCCGATCCTCTTACATTTCATTACCAATATTTTATCACACCCGACAACCACAGTCAAGCAAATCATCTGTTTTAGCCTATTGAAATTTCGATGACACTTCGGCATTTTGGCACTATGACGAATTTAAAGTACAGGCAGTAAAGCTGGCAAAAGCAGTAAGGACAGGTAAATTAGATATCGGTGATGGTTCCTCATACACCTGACAACGCAATGGGCGTAGCAGAAAAGATCAGTATGCCGCATAAACGCGTAAAAGAGCAGGATAAGGAAAGAGAGGAAAACGAATTTCTGGAGGAAGCCAGTGCTTTTTTCGCCGCCAGCCGTCGGAAATCAACAAAAACCAGAGAATGATGTTCATAAATGGCTTTAGGCTCGGCATGAAGCTGATGATTGACGTAATAAATGACGAATAACCCGCCCCTGTTGCCCGATGTGTGCTGATGTAAGCGATTGAACCCGCTCATTCGGAAAGTGCCCTCCACCCATAAAAAGGCTTGAATCGGCGATTTAAGCCTTTTTAAATTTCGGTGGAACTCTCCTTGATAATTTGGGAATTGGTTTTATTCGTCTTGGTAATATAGAGCAGAAAATAACTGTTAATCAGGCTGCTGACCATCATGCGCTTTCCAAGCGCATTCTGTTATCTGCATATTACTGAACATTGCCGTAAATGATGAATCCTCAGGGGAACAAGCATATATACCAAAACGAATCTTCCCTTTTCCCTCACACATATGCGCAATCCTCATCTGCCTGAAACGAATCCCATCCTCCGAGCATTCAATGCAATAATCATCCTCCCTGCGGCTGAATCTGTACCACATGGATTTTATGCCAGAAGGTATTTCAGTAGTTGCCCAATCAGAATAGCCGTGATTTGTCACTACGCTGCCAAGATGCTGAAAATCTTCATTTTCATATTCAACAGATGCTTTCAGCCAGTTTTCTCCGTCGAGATACATGACTATTCCGCATTGGTCAAAACGCTGATGGCTTTCTTCAAAAGAGGTTCTTACAATAAAACTGAAAAACTGTTCCTCTGTTTCCATCTGGAATACCGGGGCATTGTCATTCTGAAAATGATAATATGTTCTCTGCCATAAATCAGTATGCGGCAATGTCGTGATCATAATTGTGTCATTATCGATAACGAATTGCTTTGGCTGTCTGATCCATCTGAATTCTTTTATATCCATGACTTTGTTCACCGTCCTATGTCACCCATTTTGACAAATCCTTTTTCACACCCATTCTATCACACCTATCAACCACAGTCAAGAAAATTGTCATTTTGTGCCTTATGAAAATTCGATAGCACTTTTGGCATATAAAATATTTTTCTCTCCGTCAGTTCTATCCACGGCACACGGTACAGAACCGTCCTTTTCCCAAAATTTGCTGATGCTTTTTTGATGATGTACCAAACGGCAGCCGTTTGATTATTCACAAATAATGCGATTTTCGAAGAACTTTCCGACGTTTTTTAGATGGCTTTTAAGCGTGTCCCAGAGGACAATTGGTGCATGAAAAAAGCCTGTAAACACCCAATTGTAGGCGTTTACAGACTCCCAAGTCAATGGCAGGGGCAGTAAGACTTGAAGAAAAGATTACACCTTTTGCCCTCGTTTAATATGTGTTATTTGGTACTCTTTGCTATATTAACAGGACAATATAAACCTCGATAACAGCATTGAAATTACCAAACCTTAGACAAATTTTAGACACTCGCACGCTCTGTACTTCCGATATTATATCACGCGCCGGGTAAATTTGGCAAGGCTTTTTTCATATGTCTTATCACCTTTGCGAAAATCCGTTACTGAGCGGGGGCAGAATTGACCTATTCAGCGTCTGTGTAATCAGCGTTTGGAGAAAAAATCGAGCTGAAAAATCATGTGCATTGGTGATCATTACAATAATGAGCATTTAATTCCTACTTAGAAAGAGATAAACCACAAACACCCAAAATCGGGCATTCGTAGGTAAAAAAGTTTGTGCGAGTGACGGGGACTTGAAAATAGCTGTTTTGCGTTCAATGTTTATTCATAATATCACATAAACGCCCGATTTCAGGGCTTTTTTATTTTTCCCTGTTTCTATTTCTGTGATAATACGCAGCTAATTCATGTCCATAAACACCCGATAAACACCTCATAAGCACCAAGCAAACACCAAATAAAAGAAGAATAGAAGTCAATCAATCATCTTATTGACCGTATTTCTCTTCTCTGTATTCAGCAAGCTCCTTCTTTTCGTTGAGGTCAGGAATATATCTGCACGTCTTCTCCCACCGTTCAAATGCTTCCCTGCGCTCTGTCGCGTCATCAGACATTGGTGGATATGATGATTTCGCCTGAATACTGCCGACTTCCGTGTAAATCATGCCGTCCTTTCCACGGTTGGAACGCATTAATGAAATGATATCCACTGTCATCGACGCAGGTACAAAGCTGCCAGGTGGTATCTCGTTTACAGAAGCCCTGCGCAGCAATGTGATGTGCGGGTTGAACTTCTTTTTGTCGAATGGTATCCGCTTTTCCGCCAGAGCGCGTCTGATCTTCTTTGCCACCGCTTCGAGCGCGGAAGAATGTGTCACGCCTGCCCACCAAAGGTCTCCGAATGCGCCAACGCCCTCCAACTGCAAGGAAATTGGTGCGAATGTCACGCCTTGCAGCGCATCTATCACAGGCGCGGCATCTGGACATTCCCCGATGAACGCCAGCGTCAAATGTAGGTTTTCCTCGGAACTGTAATTCCCACGAACGCCAAGATCATACCAGTCGTTTTGTAGATCAATGAGGGTTTCTTTTATCTCTTGGGATAGATTAATGGCTATGAATAATCGCATGGTGTACTCCTTTCCTGTAGTCACTTCTTCTTCGCATAAATCTCCTTCAGATCCTCTATAGCCAATTCGGGAGCCATTGTGTGAAACATCAGATAGTTGCGTCTCATGGTTTCTACGGGAGCCTGCTTCAGTATTTTATTGCTCGGTTCACCTGTATAGTAATGCCAGTAGCGATAGAGATAGCCTATCCAGTAGAGTACATCTGGCTGAAAGACATCTCCTGACGCAGACAAAATGTCACCTGCCGCGTCCTTTACTTCTTCCAATAAATACTCTTCTCCCATCCACTGCATACGGTTGTAGGTGGAATCCAGTGCCTTTGTGGTCTCGGAAGTCATAAATGCCCTGATAAACGCTTCGCTTGAGATTTTCTGTGTTCCCGACAGTTCAAACAACCTTCCTTGAATGTCACATAGTTTCAATTGTATTGCGTCCATCATAAACTCCATATCTTTTCACTCTTTTCTATCATTATCTGCACTTATTATGTATGATGTCAAACAAAATGACAACTGTATTTCGCAAAAAAAGAGGCATCTCCCGTCCGAAAACAAGAGAATGCCTCTCTGAACAGTCTAATTTAGTTGGTTAACGAAGCTGAATCCTGCAAATGATCGGAAATAAATCAGAATTTCTTAAGTTCCTTACGCGCTGCGCTTTTCAAATACATACTTATACTCATCATAGGCATCATCATTCAGTGTGAAATCCGCAAAATAATGGGTACCATTCACGATTTTAACTGCGCCCATTCCTATGCTTTCCAGCATCTTGCGGAATTCAATCTTGCTGACACGATCCTTGCGCTTGCTATCCTTGCACCATTCCTGATAAACGGCATAGACCTTGCTTTTGGAGCATCCGTTTTTGACGTTTTCATTGGTGCAGCAGGTTTTAACAAACGCCGTCACACTGTCGTTCTGAACCATATATTCCTCCAGATAGGAACGATTCAGTGAAGTAGTGCTGAACTTGTAGCCATTATCAATGTATTCGTACAAGGCTTCTATTGCGCGTGATACAATGTATTCGCGTTCTTCCCAGAGCTTGTCCAGAAGTTTGGAATCGCGGGGAACCATGCCCGTAGTATCCTCAGGCGGATCGCAGGGATCATAGACCTTGCCCAATGCCTTAATGATACAGATTCGCTCATATACCCACGGACCTCTGTCACCACCGAACTCAGGCATTCTGTTGCAGCAGAACCATAGCAGTCCACGGAATGTCATCTCAAAATAGTTCTTTCCCTTAAACTCAGTGGTCACATCGTCTCCGCCAGTGATATTCTTGAATGTAGTAAGCTTTTTGATGTAGTCATAGCTCATATCACTGCTTCCTGCGATTCGCTTCTGATAAAGCGAGCTTTTGCCAAAGCGTGACTCCATTGTTTTAAGGTCAATGGACGAATTGAATTCCTTTCCGATCAGTTTGACTGCAAGCTGTCGGAAAAGAGACTTGCCTGTATTACCCTCGCCAAGGAAGAAAACCGCCTGTTTGCCCCTCGTTGCATCAATATTGCTGATAGCCAGTCCAAGCACCTGAAGCATCAGTTTGATCTGCTCCTGATTGCCATGGCAGAAGTGATTGGCAAAGCTGTCAAAGACACCGTTGTTTTCACATTCCGAGACAAGCTTGTAATGACAGGGTATCTGCAATGTGGATATGTATTCAGGCGAATGCGGCATAAGTCTGCGTTCACTGATATTGTAGATGCCGTCCAGCATATTGATAATGTTCTCGTCACCGTTGATTTCCGATTCTTTCCTCTTGTGCGGACTGTTAATACCATCCGTTGACAGATTTTTGAACACCTTGTTGATGTCAGTCGGATCAACGGCTTCGGGCGGAACAAAGCTCTTGATCATTCCCTTTACGTCATCATCTGTTGCATGCACATATTTGTGCTGCTCCTCATCGTATAAATACCACCTCTTGCCATTGTCAAACGGTACATAGAAATAATTGCCTTCTTCTCTGATATAAACTGCCAGCTTCGCCGCATCCACTCTCTGAACGCCGTTCTTATTTTCGTATAGAAAGTCATTGATATCGGCATTGACTTTCGATTTACCAGAAGATACGGCACTCGGAGGATCTATCGGTTCGGAAGATGCGGCTGACGCAGTATCCACAGGAAACAAGGACATCTGCATATTTTCCGCACCAGCAGCTTTGCTCATAGAAGAACCAACCAGATTTTCCATTGTACGCATTGAATTCATAGACTGTACTCCATAGCGATACATAGTTTAGTGATTGAATATTCTGCTGTGAGTATTATTTTTGCGATTTCAAATGTGCCATGATAATGAACATTCCATCGCTATCCCTAAAGTGGGTTAAGCTATTATTCACTAACAGACAAGCATCACTGTATCGCCAACACTGAAATTATACACCTTGTTGTAACGATTGTCAACACTTTTTGTCAAAATAAATAATTTTACAATATTTTTACAGAATAAAGTTGTTTAAAAATCATTAACATAAAATTCATTTTCTTACACTCTCACAGTTGCCGCTTGTTATGAGTACACAATAAGTCGCAAAATTTGGAGTAAATCATTTCACCTAATTCACTTGAGTACAGATTTAATAAACACATAATTATGTCAACTTACTTCTTTCTTCTATTCGCTTCACCTTACAAAGGAACGTACTCTCTTTCATCCCACAGGCCTCAGCGGCTTGTTTTAAGGTTAGTTTCTTCTCTCTCCACGCCTTATGTATCTCATGGGAATTGTCTGGCAATGGCAGCTCAGGTCGCCCGAATTTCACTCCGTTAGCCTTTGCCGCCGCAATCCCTTCCGCCTGACGGATGCGGATATTCTCGCGCTCATTTTGCGCCACAAAGGACAGTATTTGCAGCACCACATCACTGGTGAATGTTCCGAGCAGGTCTTTTCCGTTGCGGGTATCAAGCAGCGACATATCCAGCACCACAATATCTATCTTTTTCTCTTTCGTTAAAATGCGCCACTGTTCCTGTATTTCTTCATAATTCCTGCCAAGGCGGTCAATGCTCTTGATGTAAAGCAGATCGCCTTCTTTCAGCTTTCGGAGCAGTTTCTTGTAGGCAGGGCGGTTGAAATCCTTCCCCGATTGCTTGTCAACATACAGATTTTTCTTGGGAATCTCCCATTTCTCCAGTGCTGCAAACTGATGAGCCGTGTTCTGGTCGTTTGTTGACACTCTGATATAGCCGTAAACTGCCATTCCATCAAATCCTTCCTTCGGGCAAATGTCCCTTGAACTTCTTTTCCATTATAATCTTTCAATGACATTCACCTTTTTCACTTGATCGCTTTAAATCATTCAAGTGAAAAAGGTGAATTTTTTTGCGCTTTTTTGTCAATCAACTTATCTCATATAATGATTAACCACTACATCGCACCGTGAATGTCCTAAGTCCTTGCTCACAAGTAGGAGAATGCCTTTGTCATAGACATCGCCTTTACGCTCGTTCCTGCATCGGTAGAGCCTGCCATTACCACAGCCCTCTGCTTCATAGACAGCATACATCTCACGGGTATATTCCCCACGACAGGCGTGAATATCCAGCCGCTTGCTCAGTTCCTTGCGGTCAAACACCAGTGCATTCTCCCCTCGTTCTCTGGCTCTGTCGAAGAAATAACGCACGATTCCCTCTCTATTCGGATTCACTCTTGACCAGCGGTGCTTTCCGCCTTTCTCCAATAAATGTACCTCCAGACCGCCGCCTTCGTGTCCCCGCAGATCGCAAGCTCTCAGCCGCATCAATCCTCCGCGCCTTGCTCCTGTCGCTCTGGCAAATTCCCTGACGCGCTCATACTTGTCAGCCTTCGTCTGTTCGTCCGTCTTGGTGTGAAGTCTGGAACGGGTGATGTGCTTCCGTTCCCGCTTGGGCAGTTCCACGCCAAAATCACGCACAGGGCATTGGAATGCGCAAGCCAACGCAAACGCTCTTGTGTGTATCGTCCATGCGCTGAGATGACGCTCTATGTTGTCTTTCAGGTAATTGCGGACATACTGCTTGGCAGACCTTTCGTCCTTGCAATTGAACCTTGTCACAGTCCAGCGGACAAAACGCTCCGTTTCCTCTATATAGCAATTCAGCGTCGTGTAACTGTAGATCCCCTGTATAGCAATGAACCTCTCGCCATTCTCACGTGCTTCACGAATGGCTTGCTTTTTGGCTTCGTGTTTGGACTCGCCAAACCTGACCTGTTGCATGATATTTTCTACCAATTCTTTTCTGATTCTTGAGTATCTGCTCATACAATCATCTCCTAATACTATTTGATACTCTTTATCTGCCGTATCGTCGCGGAAACACGCCGTCTGTTAAAATAAATCCGAAGAAGCCGCAGCTTCATTTTTACGCCGGAATCAGCTATCGGAGTCGCTGTATTCTCACAAAATCGAGGGATTGTATGTAAAAAGATATCACGGTCACTGGTTATGCCCCCAAATGATCATTAAAAATATCAGCCGTATGAATCATTTGCACCCTCCAATTCACACGACCTGAATCAAAAATTGATTTGTGCGCATAACCATGACCTCATTACCATGAGATTCGTTGGCTTGCTCGGTATTGTATTTGTTCATTAACGAGCTAATCGCACGTTAATTTTGCGAATTTGGTATTAATCGCACGTTATTTTTGCATTTTTGCTGATAACGTGCGATTAATCTTCGCATATATATTAAAGAATTACCGATTCAGTGAAAATTAAAGCGTATTTTTGGCTTAATTTAAAGCGTAATTTTACCAAATCAGGCTTCTGTTGTATAAAAAAATTAACCGCCCTGTAACGGGAATTGGCTCCCCGCAACCGGGCGGTTATCACCTCCATTCGCGAAAATGGAATGTGGGCAAATTTATATTTTTTTGGAAGTGAAGAAAATATGAAATCAATTACTGCTTGTAAAAAGTAATCTATGTATTCTCAATATACTGTGCGGTCGGGATTTATGAGGGGAATCTGATTCAATCCTCCTCTGCGTACACGGCCATAAGGCACATAATTCTGACAATCACATCAGCTTCCTCCTGCGTGAGAAAAATTCTGCTGATAATACCGTCGTTTCTCAATACCGCAATATTGGCAAGCGCACTATCATTGGAATATATCTCGTCCGCTTTGCGCTGTCTTGCGTCAAAATCTTTGTCTGACCTTGCCTGAAGATTCTCGGGAAGTTCAACTTTACCGTCGAACCCGTCACCAAAAAGCTCACTCATGATCATACAGTCTGTTATTTTTGAGATTCGTTTTACATCCATAATTAAAATTCCTTTCGTCAAAAGAATATTCGGGTAAATAAAAAGAGCCGAGGGCTGCACTGCTCATCACAGTAAAAGCCCTCGGCTCAAAACACAATATATTTATTACATAAAACTTTATTACGTATGTATTATATCGCATAAAAGACAGTTTGTCAAGTACTTTTTTAAATATATTTTAATTATTTTTGTATTTTTTATTAATAAGCCAAAAGGCGAATTGGACGAATATTTCACATAATTTTTTTAAAATCCGTTGAAAAAGCGAGCTAAAATTCGTATTTATATATAATAACCTTTTTAAATACAACGGTATGATTTTACGACACCCTATTTTATCCACAAACAGCGCAATAACGGTACTTCCAAGAAAATCAGCCATATATATAGAGTTATACAGATACAAGAGCGTATATTCAGTAGGAGATCCCCAAATATATACCCAACCAAAGAACAGGTGAGTCCATCTACAGATATATGCCCGCATGACAGCCATTCTATGAATGCATTCCATCATTACATTGTAAATGCACCAATGAGGAACATAAACTCACTTAATATAACAACTATTTTCTTAGCAAGCCAATATAAATAAGACATATAATTTGAGAATAACTTTCACAAAGAAATTTGCAATATTGGTTGAAAATCCGTTATTCATTCCGTATTTATACATGACAATATAAAAAAGGAAGGATTTATACGGTTAAAGATAAATATATAGAAAAAATAAATGATTTGTTCATTACACTGCGTAAAAAATACTTGCAACAGTTAGATGACGGAAGCTACATAACACATAACAAAACGTGTCTTACAGACAAACTCGTCAAAGCGCATCTTGAACACAAGGCTACATACGGCATATATGTAAATAAAAATTCAAAGTTCATGATGTTCGACATTGACAGCGGCAATTTGGAAAACGCACGACATATCAAAAGAATACTCATAAATCAGCTTGTAGAAATGGGTTTCGACAGGAAATATATTTTCACTGAATCCAGCGGCAAAAAAGGTTATCACGTGTACATATTTTTCGAGCAGATGAAAAATATCGTTGAAATAAACAATCTGCAAAAAATAGTAATAATGAAAATCACAAGCAATCCATATTATGACGAGAAACTTGGCAATATAGAAATTCGTCCCATACCTACACAGGGAGTCAAGCTGCCATTGGGAATTCATCAGGCAAACAAAAATGTATGCTGGTTCTGCGACGAGAACGACAATCAAATAGAATCATTCGACTACATTTTCACCATTCGCAAGCTGCCCGAAGAAAAGCTGAGTAAAATATTCAAAAAATCAAAATCGCAAACAACACAGATTTCGCGCTTTGCAGGGTTATCAAAGGGCAATCCGGTACAGGTCAGGGCATATCAAAACAAACCTATCTGTCAGGCAAAGAAGCATATGAAACAGGGATATTGTTTCCCAATACACGCCACAACACATTATTTAAGGCAGCTCTTTACCTCAAAGCAGACGGCATGAACGAGGAGAAATGCCATTCTCTTCTCTCAGAGTGGATGAAAAATCAAAATCCGCTCGTTATCACAACACCGCAATCCCAATGGCAAAGCGACGTGGACAGGGTAGTTAAAGATATATATTCGGACAAGTATAAAGGACATGCTGCAGCAAAAATTGAATTGCGTGTCACTAAAAGACTTATACACTACATATATGAGCAAACCGAGACCAAATGCCAAAGAACAGTTCTTTTCCTGATGGTTCTCAATCAAATGAGATTTTCCAACTGCCTTGAGGACGGCGGATTCAGATTCAGCCTGCCCCAGATCATGGAACACACAAACGTGTGCAAGCAGACGGCGGGACGGGCTGTAAATTATCTGTCAAAAAATAATCTGATTATTCGCAAGTCAAGAAAAAAATCCGCAAATCCCGTAATAAAAGCCGCGTCATTGTTCGGCAATCCTCCGACGTGGTATCAATTGAATAATGACCTGCTCAACCTGATATATGAGGCAAAGCATTCATGCGAATTTACCACGATAATAGACTTTGGCAAGCCATTGTATGAGCAAATGAATTACGCGTTTTTTCGTTATACAGGTCCCGATGAATACATGCAGTTTTTCAACAAGGACGCGCTCAATACCGCCATCAACGACTATAGGAATTACATAGTCAAGTACAACCTGAAAACATAAAAAATTCCTCCGATTTCGTTGAAAACACGGGCTGATTTTCGTATATACAATATATAACGTATTTTGTAAAGCAAGCGATTATGTATATCGGGAGTATTGCTCATCAATCACTCCCCACAATTATTTTATTTATGAAAGGATATGTCTATTATGGACAACAATTATAACGATATTTTTAAGGACTACCCAGATGTAGTCACCATAAAGGATTTACAGAATATGCTCCACATCGGCAGAAATACCGCTTACGGAATCTTGCAGGACGGGGCGATCAAGACAGTAAAGATTGGGAAAAGATATATCATTCCCAAAAAGAGCGTCATAGAATTTCTGAATGGTATTCATGTGTAATGTGTTTGACGGAGGAATTTTATGCCCGATAAAAACTTACAGATAAAACACGGAAAATACTACGCAGTCTTTCAATACAGAGGTAAAACCAAGTGGGTCAACACAGGTATTGAGGCCAAGAGAGGCAATAAAACTGCGGCTAAGACAAAGCGTGACGAAATTCTCGCCTGTTATCGGAAACTTGAAACCGACGAGAACGACAAGCTGCTCACCGATTACCTCGTGGAATGGCTAAACGACATGAAAAATGTTCTCAAGCCATCCACATGTGAAACATACGATAAACTCACACGAAGCAAGATCATTCCTTATTTCGCGCCAAAAGAATTGCGATTGAGGGAACTTACACCTAAGATTTTTACCGAGTATTTCAAGTATTTAAAAACCGATGGAAAAAACAGTGGCGGCGGCCTTGGCGTTAAGAGCGTCAAGAATATCCGCTGCGTTCTCTCTGTCGCACTTGAGGACGCGCGAATCAATAAGCTCATTGACAGCAATCCTGTAACAGACAGCAGACTTCCCACGTTCGAGAAGGATATCAAAAAAGAAGTCACGACATACACACCTCAGCAAGTCAGACAGCTTCTTGACTATGCCAAAAAGACCGACAGTCACATCTATGTGTTTTTGGTTCTCGTGCTTTTCACAGGCGCAAGAAAAGGCGAGCTTTTGGCATTGACATGGGAAGATGTGGACTTCGAAAAAGGTGTGCTCCGCATCAACAAGAGCCGAACCGGAACGCGAGCCAACGTCACTAAGCTTGTCACCAAGCCCAAAACCGAGAGCAGCAATCGCGAAATTCCTCTTGCGGGCGAAGTTCTCACTGCATTGGCGGAGGAAAAAGCAAAGCAGGAAGAATATGAGCGTTCGATGGGCAACTGCGCGCCAAAGAATAATTATGTCATACGCACAATAAACGGAACACCGTACAGCAATCTGAGCGCTATCAACCGTGTGGTAAACCGCCTCACCGAAAAGGCAGGCCTTCCACACTGTACAATCCACGGATTCAGACACACGGTCGCAAGCATACTCGATAACAACGGCGTTTCACTGCAGGAAATATCGGTGTTGCTCGGTCACGAAAATGTAGGCACCACCGAGAAAATTTACATACACCGTAACCGCAAAGCAAAACCCGAAAATATTTCTCTGCTTGAAAATATCATAAATCAGGCGGACGAAAACAATAAAAATACACCCGATTCCTAAGGCGCTTTACCGACCAAAGGAAATTCCTTAGACAAAACCCTAGACAGCATAGATTTTCAGACAAAAACAAAAGCCCGAAACCGTCCATTTTAGGCGATTTCGGGCTTTCTTGTCAATGGAAGGGTTGAACAAAAAAGATGCAACTGGGTTATGATGTAATAATGAGTATCTATGGCATCAGCATAGCTTGAACATTTGCCTCGAACGCTTGTGCCTGAGGACATTTTTCTTTTACTTTTGACCAGTTATCACATACTCCCTCTATCAAAGCAGCATACGGCTTTTTTGACTTTTTTCTGCCAGGTATGCGAATTCCGTGATAGTCTTTCTTTTGTGTTATTATATCCCACGGAGAATTTAATTTTTCAACATCTGAAAACTCATCTTCAAAAGCCGCCACTACCCATGCATCTGATGAGTCGCAAGGAACAGTTACAACGGCTTTTATATTTTCTTCTTGGGTTTGTTTAACATAACATGCTATCATATTGGTTAAAAACGTAACACGATCTAAAGCAGTACCACTGCATATTTCGTTAGGGGGAAGTAGCTGAAGACATTGACCTTTCTTGGATATGGAACAATTTAAGGGATCTTCTCTGCCTTGTCCAACGCAGTTAACCGTTATTGACCAACAGTAAACTTCCTTTTCGCACCGTGCTACGTCTGCATCTATCTGAATGATTAACAAATCGATTTTAGGTGTCAGTCCATTCAAATAATCGTATAAATCTTCTGTATACGATTGGCACCATCGAAATACGCCCTTCCACCCTGCACCATTGATATCGGTTCCAAATTCAGAATTAGGTTGCAACCATAAAAAACGAAAATCTTCGTTCATGAAGTGAGTAATGGTATTTGTAAGCATATCATAATCTCGGTCGCCTTCACATACAATTCCGATACTTCTCATAACAAATCAGGAACACCTCCGATTCTTCCAGACGTCCAAAGCTGTGACAAAGACATTTTTTCTTTAATCAGTTCACTGCTGATTTCAATCCTTTCTATGGAAACTGTACCGTCCTTATGAGAACGATTCAAAGTGAAAAGTCTAATATTTTCATTGCTCAAATCAAGTCCGTCCAAAACTAACGGATTATGCGTAGTTAAGAAAATGGTTTTTTCTTGCTGAATCATTATCTCACTAATTTTACGCATAACAGCCCTTGCCAGACGAGGATGCATTGCCTGATCAAAATTGTCTACCGCAAACACAGTGGGAGCTTTCGGATGCAATGCAAGGCAGAACATGAACAACACATAGAGTGCGCCTTCACTTGCGTCATATGCTGTAAATCTCATACGATCCTGCAAGTATTTATCCTTAAATTCCAAAACCCTTCTGCTCACGGGAATAGCTGAGTTGACTCGTTCTTTCGTAGGGCTTCCAATACTGATAGAGTCAGCCCAGTCAATCACTTCAAGAATTTCGTCCAGATAGATATCGGTATTGTTCCCAACCATTAAATCTCCATCCACCTCATGAATCAATTCCTCCAGCGCTTCTGCCAAACGTCCGCCGCCAAGCCCAACAGGATTAGCCTGCTGCGGATCTACGATAGTACCTCTCAGTGCTGCTGTAAAAGGCTGGTAAATGGCATAAGAACGAAAAGGCTCAATAGAAGAGCGAATCCGAACCAGATTTTCCGATTGATCTGTGAGAAGCATACCGACATAATTGTCATAATTCTCTTTAGATCGGCCGCTTCTTCCCCATATTTTGCTATCACCCTGAAAAAGGGCTTCTGAATGGTAATGCCACGCATTATCATCTGACGGGATATTTAAGTGTACAGCATATTTCAGCAAATCGCTCTGTACATCGCGACGCCACGTCACATCAAATGAGATTGTTTGACTTCTTTTAGTCCCATTAAATGCAGATTTATAGAGAGACGGTGCGCTAAGTCGAACCCCCTTTCGAGTAAGAGCATTTCCGTCCACACGATCTGTCATCGCAGCGCTTAATACGCCGATTGCTTCTAACAACGTGGATTTTCCTGTTCCGTTCGCTCCAACAAAAACATTCACAAATCCCGGCGAAAAAGAAATATTTTTCAGCGCTTTGAAATCACGTATTGAAATCTGTTCTATTTTCATAAAGCTTCCTCCTACAATCATATTCAAATAAAGATTTCCCTTTGTTGAATTAAGTATACAATATTTTTGATTTTTTGTCAAACTTAATTATTCCATGTAAGTGCCTTTATATTGAAAAATTCGTATTGAAATCCACATAAAAATCTCTCTTTTGTTTAAAAAAGAAGTGCTGCCAACCGCAAAACGCAGCGTTCAATAATCTGCGTGATTGAATGCTGCATTTCACGGTTTACAATTTTCTATTCATCGTCAACCCAGCGGAACATTTTTCTCAAAGCCACCCTTGAATATAATCAGAATTTCATTTTTTGATATTACCTTTATGCACTCAATGAGCTTTCGTATGGCTTGGTTGTTAAATTCAATTGGCTGATCCTTCAGTAAATCTACTGCTTCAAGAATTTCATCAAGCCTTCCTGCTGATTTTTTGGCTGAAGTCTGTTTTACTTTTTTCTCTGCAATTATGGATTTAATTCTATTCAGCTCATCGACCATGCTTTGCATCTCTGCGGAGTATTCGCCGGAGCTTGCTGCCTCGGTAATGGCTTGTATCAGTTCTTTGACTCTTGCTTCATCTTCAACAGTGCTGTTTTCGTCATCTTTGCCGAAGTACATATTTACATGAAGCTTAAGATTTTCTATTGCCGCATACCCGCTTTCATCTTGGAGAACCTGCTTGATGCAATCAACTATAGCTTTTTGCAGTACACTCTCTTCAATGCTCGGAGATTCTGAGCAGTATTTTTTGCCATAGTCGAGCCGATTTATACACCGCCACACAATTTTCTTTTTGCCGTTTTTTGACCAAGTGCATCGTCTGTACGGTGTTCCGCAGTGACCGCATATCAGCAGATCTGTGAGAGCATATTTGCTCGAATACTTGCCTGACTCAGTTTTCGTGCCGATTTCTTTGACCTTTCGCTTGCTTGTCCTGCGTGCCATTTCTTCCTGTGCTTTGTCAAAGGTTTCTCTCGGAATTATTGCGGGATGATTGTTTTCTACATAATACTGCGGGCGGTCATCGTTTCTTTTTGATTTATGGGTGATACAGTCCACAACATAAGTCTTTTGAAGCAGGGCATCACCCTTGTATTTTTCATTGGTGAGAATTGAGCGTATTGTTGCTACCGACCACATATTTTTACCTGTTGGCGTAAGAATTGCTTTGCTTTCAAGGGAATACTTTATTATACTCAAACTGTCACCTGCAAGGTATCTGTCGAAGATGAATCTTACAATTTCAGCTTGTTCGGGATCAATCTCCGGTTTGTTGTCTGCACCTCTGCGATAGCCGAGGAAATTCTTGTAGCTGAATGCCACATTGCCTTTTTTTGCACTGATTGCCTTCCCCATTCTGACGTTTCCGCTTAATGACTCGGATTCAGACTGAGCGAATATTCCATGCATACTTATGTAGATTTCGCTCGTGGTATTCATCGTGTTAAGTCCCTCTTTTTCAAATATCACAGCGACACCCAAGGCTTTTAGCTCTCGCACATAATTCAGACAGTCGACCGTATTTCTCGCAAATCTTGACACGGATTTTGTAATAATGAGGTCAATATTACCTTTTCTGCACTGACGAATCATTTTCATGAAGTCCGGACGCTTGACGGCTTGTGTTCCGCTGATACCATCGTCTGCATAAATTCCTGCAAGCGACCATTCAGGGTTTCGCATGATTTTATCGGTGTAGTATTCGACCTGCGCTCCGAAGCTCATCTCTTGTTCGTCCGAATCTGTGGATACTCGGCAGTAAGCTGCGACACGAAGCTGTTTGTAACTGCGTTTGGTTTCTTCTTTTTTGATTGTCGGGGCAATCTCTCTGACTGTCTTAACTTTCTGAATTACCTGTTCCATCTTGCGACTCCTTTCTAAGGACTTGTCCGTTGATTAATGTGACTTCAATTTTTTCATCTGAAACCAGCTTAATTTGGCTTACCAATTCCATTATGGTTTGTCTGTTGATTTTCAAATCGGCATTGTTTAAATTCAGCTTTAACTTATCAAATTCGGCTCGTCCCTTGCTTGCTGTCTGATATTTGATGTTTGCACAGTCAAATATCATTGAACGTGCTTTTTCTACATCTGTATCAGCATATTCAACAGCTCTGGCGATTTCCTGCTCCAAGCGATGTATCTCCAAAAGCTCGCTCGCATCAGCCTTTTCAGATAATGTAAGATTTGCCTTTTCAAACAGTTCTGCAATCATCTGAATCATGTCATTGTTGGATATCTTAAATTCCGCTCGACATTCGGTATTTGTGCACACATATTTTTGATTAAATTTACTGCGGTTGTCATGGATGCGGTTTGTACTGCATCCACATTTTGCACATACGATTTCGCCAACGCTTGGCGATATAACTTTGTCACGATTATATTGGGTCTGAGTGTTGCGGGATAGCTTTGTGATTTGTGCTTGGCTGAATGTACCCTCATCGATAATAGCATCGTAAATTTCATTGCCGAGATATCTCTTGTCATTTATTATTCTGACTACGCGATTTTTGTTCCATTGCCATTTCAACGGCAGATATTCTACTCTTTGCGCTGTAAGCTTGGCAGCGATATTTTTCAGTGATTCGCCGGACAGATATTCTAAAAAAATCTGTCGTACTACATCAGCTTCGGTCAGAACAATTGTTACTGCTCCGTTTTTGACACAATAGCCGAACGGCGTGTATCGATTCTTCATGCCTGCTTGCTCCTCCGTTTTTTACTTGGTAAACACTCGGTAAGAATCTGTCCTCCGAATAAGTGGATTTCAATTTCGGTTGACGATTTTACTATGATTTTTTCTACAATACTGCGAATTAAATCTTCGTCAAACTCAGTCAAATCTTCATTGATACCTGCTATTGTTTCTGCGATTGCTTTTAATTTCATCAAGCTGTCATCATTATCGTTTTGCCGAAGCAGCTTCATTCTTTCCGCTCTTAATCGATACACCTTATTTGAAAGCTCATTACTCTGTGCTGTAAAGTCAGATGGATCAAGGATTCCTTGTAGTTGAAGCTGTGACAACAGATGTATCTGATTATTGACCGTTGCTATTGCTTTGTCAATTTCATATACCTTGTGCTGCGTACCATTTACCTTGCTTTGTAATTGCTCAAGCGATTTTATTGTAGGTTTTAGTATGCTGTCGTAATTTTCACGAAGTATGTTTACCATTCGGATTAGAGCAGCGTGCACATCTTCTTCCTCTACATATATGGGTATACAATCTGTAAATCCGCTTGCCCTGCCACTGCATTTCCAATATATTTCATTATATCCTTTCACTCTGCGGTATGAATGCCCGCATTCAGAACAGATAAGCAGTTTGGACAGCGAATGCTTTTCCGCACACTTTTTATATTTTCTGATTTGTTGCAAAGCTTTTACCGCATTAAATTGTTCCTTAGAAATAATCGGAGGATGGCTGTTGCTCACATAATACATTGAACGCTCACCGTTATTTCTTTTTCGAGTAAACGGAAAGGTTTCAGTGGTATATTTCTTTTGAAGAAGAGCATCGCCTATATACCTCTCATTGTTCAAAATATAGTCAACGGTACCGCTTAACCATTGTCTGCTCGGATAGTTATCATTCAAATAATTCGCAATTTGATATTTTCCAACACCCGATAAATACATATCGTAAATCAGTCTTACAACTTTCGCTTCGCACTCATTTATCACAAGCATTCTGTCTTTAAGAACATATCCATACGGTGCGACATTACCGACGAAATCTCCGCTTTTCATGCGCTTCTCATAGCTCCACCGCATATTGCCAGAAATACTTATAGACTCATCTTGCGCCTGTGTCCCTGCCATTGCAAGCAGAAGTTCGCTTGACATCTTTGATGTATCAATTTGCTCTTTTTCAAACATAACACTTATACCAAGACCCGACAGCATACGAACTGTATTCAGGCAATCGACCGTATTTCTAGCAAATCGTGATACTGACTTGGTAATTATTCGGTCGATTTTGCCTCGCTTACAGTCGACTATCATTCGATTGAATCCATCGCGCCTGTTCATGCCGGTGCCTGTGATACCTTCGTCTGCATAAATATCGGCGAGACTCCACTTAGGATTCTCGCCGATGAACTCAATGTAATGTTTTACTTGTGCCGCAAAGGAATGCTGCTGATCCGTCGAATCGCTCGACACTCTGCAATACGCAGCTACCCGTATCAGCTTTTCTTCGCACTTCTGTTTTGGAAGCAGTGTTTTTACTGTTGGCATTTTTACGTCCTCCTTAGATTTTTTTCGCCTTTCGGCAACACAACAATACCACATGAGTTCATATCTATCCAGCGATTTTCAGCATAATTAAGATTTACAACATATATTTTTCAAGCCGGTCTGCTGCTCTGCGATTTTCAGAATTCCGAGAAATTCTTCATCTGTAATAATCCCCGAATCATGCATTATCCGCAGCATCTCGGTTTCCAGATAAAAATTCAAGTGATTAATGCAATCCGTTTTGTTCATATGAATTCCTCCCGAAATTGAATGCCGAAGCTCAGTGTAATAGCTCGGTCAACCGATTCCATTGTTTTTTCGTCTGCCTGTCCTACATATCCGAGTATTCTCGCCTTGTCAATCGTTCTTATCTGCTCAAGCATGATTACCGATGACGGCTTTAATCCACGAATGTTTATAGGTACATGGGTGGGAAAATCCGCTTTTTTAGACCTTCCTGTAATCGCCGCAATGATAGTTGTTGTACTGAAATGATTTCCCGTGTCATTTTGCAGAATCAGAACAGGCCGGGTTTTCCCCTGTTCACTGCCTTGCACGGGATTAAGCTTGGCGTAGTATATTTCCCCGCGCCTGACATTCATAATTTTATTATTCATATAGGTATAAACCTCCTTGCTTTTATAATTTCATTATGTAAAAAAGCAGTTCCGAGAAAGATTGGTAAATCACTCGAATTCCGCTCAGACTCGGAACTGCGTTATTTGTCAATCGTTTTGAATTTTTGTCAGTATTTATCCACGATTTCCCCTGACAGGGAGCATATCAAACGGCTATGGACTTAGCCTCATTGGAACACGCTAATTTAAATTAGTGTAACCACCCTGTGGTTCTCACAGAGCCGCCCTCGTATGTTGCGACGGTTTTATCACGCTCGACTTTCGACCGGACGGAAGTATCATTGTCCTCTCTGCCTGTTATCGCCTACGCCGCTGTTCCTTGCAGCGTTTGAGTATACTTCTTATACCCCAGTTAGCTCGCCGTTTTCTACCGACAGCAGAGAGAATGTATTCGATATGCTGATATTCATTTTTCAAGGTACAACAAAGGTATTAAATTTCCTTTTCACTTATACAAAGGAAATTTTTTAAGTTTTGATAACCTAAAAATCTATAATTTTTTTTAATTTTTCAAGAATTCTGTGTTTTCTTTTATTTACAGCTGCCTGGGATATTCCGTATTTTGCCGCCAAATCACGTTCGGTTAACCCATTATAATAAATTTCCTCAATTAAATCTCTCTCATCATCCGTAAGTTCCGACAGACTCTCTATAAGCCTATTTGTCATAATCTCTCTTTCAATACCTACTGCTATATCCTCCGTCTTGGCAGAATTAATGATTTCGCTATTATCCATATTATCCATTGAAATTAAGCTGTGCACTATATCAAGCTTTTTCAAATATTTATTGCGTTCAATTACTTTGTAATGCCAAGTATAATCTCTTTCAGACACCTCGAGCAGCATTCCTTGAATGGGTATAAAATATTTATTCTTATACCATTCGTCAGCATTATAATATTCAAGAAATTCTTCGTATGTAATTTCTTTATATCTACCATCTTCTATTACAAAAACTTTTATAGGTTCATATTTCATTTTATTTGTCTCCAATCGTTTTAAATTTTTTTGAAATTCAAAACGATTGGAAGGCGGACTGCGGCAGCGATCATTCATATTAATTTCCGCTCCAAAATAACAAAAAGAGCCGACACTTTCGGTTTGTTAAAGTGTCAGCTCTTTTGTTGGTTAGAAATCATATCGAATCATTTATGCATTTTTGAATAAAAAATGCACGATTATTCGCAAAATGAAAAAATCGCGCATTTTTTTATCAGATGGTTTTAGATATAATCATACTCTAACAAAGTTAACTTATATACTGTTAACTTAAAATTCTATTTTAACATCAAGTTGCTTTGTGGACACATAATATAATACTTGCCGTAATTTTTTTCATTTCTGTATCTCCCATCTTTACATATATCCCATCAATGTTAATCTAATATGTAAAATCAACATTTATGGGATAATTTTATGATATTATTTTTAAATGTTAAGAATATGTCGGTGTGCTGTGTGTACTTGTGCTTTCAGGATTTCACCCGCCTTCTCCTTTGCCGTAAACGGTCTCAGAATAGCGTACTTTTAATGTAGCATTTCTTTGCCTTAGTACGATGGAGCGCTTTCATAAATAAGTGAGTAGATTTCGTAGTTCTTATTCGGGGTTCATCTTGCATAAATCACAACGGAACCGGTACTTGTACAGAACCAGTTCCTTTGTTGGTTGGAAACGATATCGAACCATATTTGCAAATTTCAATAGATATAAATTCCTAGCTATATTTTATATATATTCGGAAATATTTATTGATAGCGTTTTACTGCATATAGCAATTTCGCTTGAATTTATTATACCTTTTTACCAATATAGAACTATAACTCGTTATCCAACGTAATAATTTATTCGTTCTCCAGATACACAATCAATATAATATGTTGCATCTTCTGTATTAATTTCATAGCAAAGCTTGTAAGTAGTTGCAGATATTGGAGCATAAACTAATTCATATTCGTCAAATTCTTGTATTGCAATTGATTTTGAATTAACTGATTCTGAAGTAGCTAACCTCGCTTTTACTTCGTTCATAGAAAGAATTTTTGCACTATTAGTATCTTTGCTTGAAACTGACATTATATTTTTCCACTTGTTTATAGAAAAATATACGCCATCTACATCAGTTCCGACTTTATAAAAATTATCAACCATTTTAATGTCATTATATTGGTTAGTATAACAAAATGTTTTTCCAACGACAACCTCTGAACCGGGTACTGAACTACTATCTTCGTTTACTTCTTCGCATGTTATAGTTCCTACTGTTCTTATTGAGTTATCGGTTATGTTAGTTGATAATACCTTATTTAAGTATTGTGTTGCAATCTTATTTTGGTTAGTCTCATTTAAATCTGACGATATTTCATCGTTAAGTTCTTTATAATAAGTTACATCACTATTAGTGTTTTTATTACTTCTAGTTAAAGTGTTTTCTGATATAGTTTTATTAGATATGTATAATTCTATAGGTAAATCTTTACTTTCAGCTATACTTGTCGTATTAATGCCTGTAGCCATTTCTTGTCCACCTGTCGGAGATGTATAATTGCACCAAAAACGATAGACAGGAGCTGAAGATGCTGGTGCTGAATATGTTTTTCCAGGAAATCCAGGAATTCTGTAATATTGATTGTAATTACTCTTATAGCACAACACTGCCCAATTTGCAGAACGGGAATTTAATTCATTGGCCATTTGCCATGAACTTCTTATCGATTCACCTTTAACTACGCCGCCGTTTTGTGAGTTAGAAAAAAACTTTTGCACGATTGCTGTATCAATTGGATGAGCAGGTGATTTCAAATGGAAACCAGCAATAGCTTTAAGATTGGAAGCCTTCATAATCCTCACCAAATATTTGCAATCGCCATAGTCGTTATCAAGTATTTTACATGCTCCAAAGATAGCAACCGTTATCTTAGAGTTTTTATTCCAAACACAAGTATTTTTCCAATTACTTGTATTAACTTTCATAGTTGAAGGAATATTAATAACAGGTTGCTTACTGGTACCAGGACCATATACTCCAGAACTTGCAGATACATTAAGTCTGATTGGATTAGATGAGCCATGACCACTCCAATAAAGGACATCTCTTTGACCAGCATCAATTAAATCTTGAGCTGAAGCAAGTGCATGATCTGAATCCGGTGCTGTATTCGTTGATTTATTCCATTTTGAATAATTGTGATATGAATTACCGTTATTATAATGCCAGCCCCTATTCCAAATATAGTAATTATTTCCGCTCGGAACAGATTTTAATCCTTCAAAAAATGCCTTACAATCGCCAACATCTTCGGTATTTCCTTGTACAATAGTAGCAGTATAATCCTTTGCAAATACAGTAGATGTAAATAACGATGCTGTAAGTGCAAGTGCAATAATTGAAGTTATAACTTTAGCTTTTTTCAATTTAAACATACTCTCTATTTTATAATAAAACACTTATCAAATTCCATCTTCGGATTTTTGTGTTAGCACACCTTCGGGTGTACCATATAAATTTGAATACTCATCATAATATTCTTGAATGTACGGAGGGTATAAACTACCTTGATTAGATTTATTATCAACCCATGGGAAATCGCCAATATCCGAAATGAGCCAAGTATCGTTTAAAAAAACAAAATCACACTTTATATCGAAGCCTTCGACTTTATCACAATAATCTGAGCCATTATTATTTTGAAAGCTTATAAAAACATTGTATTTTACTTGAACAGTCTCATTATCAGCAAGCTCCATTTGGTATATCTCTAAGCTATCCATATTTGGTTTAGAGGGAACTGATAGATTCTTTTTGCCATTTTTTATCATATCAATTCTTTTTTGTCCCCAATTTATAACAAATTCATTTTTTTCATTGTGAATGATATAACTTGGAAACTCATTCTTCAGTTCATACTGACAAGTCCAAAGATCTTCGTACATTTTTATTAATATTGCTTCTGCATCTTTCTGTGTCATGTTTCCGGCATATAATTCTTTATTATAAAGCTGTGCATATTTAGAGCGACCGACATATGGTGACGGGTAATATCCCCCCGATTGACTATCGTTATATATGTCTCCAGTTTTAGCATTAACAAAAAAACTATCAACAACTTCAGCTTCATTGTCATCGTACATTTTTATTTCCCAAGCAGGAGAAATAGTACCGCTAAAATAATCCTCAGTATTATCATGAAATGGAAGAGTATGATCTCTGTTTGCAATCCATTTATCACATGGACTTCCATTCCCGAAATAAGTTGTTGTAACGGGTTTAGCTTCTACAAATTCATCGCAAGATACATAAGCAGACTCTGCATCGTTCATATAGCTTCTAGCATAGTTAAAACTATACAAAGCTTCTTGGAGAGATAAATAATCATCACTTTCATCCGGATATTCTTGATCTTCAATAGCGGAAAAGTCAACAGGTTTAAATTTTGAATCTTGATTTAATGTTTTTATGCTGTCTTCTTTTGACGAATAACGTGATGGCACTGATGATGACGAATAACGTGATGGCACTGATGAATTCGAACAGCTTGACATACTGCAAAATGCTAATAATAATCCCATACATAAACATATAGACGTCACTCTATTATAATACTTTTTATGCATTCAAAAAAGCCCCCTATAAAATAATTAAATTTAAAGTTATTACTTCATTTTTTCAGTTCTTTTGCATAGTTTAAATAGAAGTATAGCTATAAGCTCTGTCAAATTTTCAACCATAAGCACTAAATATAATTGTATGTGTTTATTCTTTTAATATCACATCTTACTTTCTAACTTAAATTTATAAATACGATAATTCGACATTAATCTGTTCGTTGTGTTATTTTTGACCAGTATTTTACGTTATTATACTAAATGCCATGCCATAAAGGCGCCACGATAAATTAAAGTCCATTATTCTAACTTTCACAGTAATCTTCAATAAAAGTACGACAAAAATCTTCGCAAAAAACCATATAGGCAAGTTTTTTGCTCGATTTTTTTGTACTTTTTTAATTGAAGATTAGTATTAATCCATTGGAAATACCCCCTATCATGTTTGTTAGCTTGAGTTGTCTGTGTGGGATATAGGCAAGACCTTAGCAAGCTATGATTATAGTATAATTACTTATAGTATAATTACTAAAAATTATCCCTATAGCAATAACCTTTGTAACGTTATTATAATAGCATGGTTTTTCTAAAATGTCAACATAATTATTTTCTAAATTTCAAGGAAGTCTTTTTTCTGATATTAACAATTAAAAAAATACTAATTATTTTTTAAATCATATTTACTTTTTTGATTTATGGTGTATAATAAGGTTAGACGCTTTAGTATTTTTGATTCATACATATTGGAGGGAAGTAATATAGCCGCAGGAAATTTTAAAAGCACTTTCAAACGTGGTGCCACAGCCCTTCTCGTTTTGACGCTGCTTCAAGAACGCGATATGTACGGATATGAAATAATACAAACCCTAATAAAACGAAGCAACGGTAACTTCTTCATTCCGGAAGGCAGTTTGTATCCGTCGTTATACAAAATGATAGATAATGGATATATAAGCAGCCGTGAAGTACAGGTCGGTAAGGCATCAACAAGGATTTATTACCACCTTGAAGATGCCGGCAGACTTCATTTGAAGCAGTTGCTTTCAGACTATCAAGCCGTCAAAAATGATATAGAAGCTATACTTAGCAGAAGTGGGGAGAATGCAACAGATGAAGAATAATATCGAAAAAGACTTAAAAAAATACTACAATGATATTTCGAAATCACTTACTTGCAACAGAAAGAAAAAGCAAAATATAATCAACACAATAAAGAAAAATGTCAAATTGTGTCGAGAAAATAATCCAAATATCAATATTGATGAAATTATAAATTACTTCGGTAAACCAAATGATATTGCAGAGGCTTATTATGATACCGAAACGGCAGAAGACATTTCCTCTAAAACAAAGTTAAGCCATAAAATATTAATTTGCACAGTAACAGCTTTAGCTTTAGCCTTATTGATTTACATAGCAATTGTAGTTACAGCTTTAATGCATTCAATAAAATCTGAGTCTGCATATGGTGAAACAATAATAACTGAAACTTCACAATCAGACATAATATAAGGAGAATAATTTAATGAAAAAAATAATATCCATATTACTGACTATGGTCATAGTGGTTATGTTGCCTATCACTGCTTTTGCAAGTGAAGACACCTCATCATCCAACGAAAATTCATATACAACATATTTCGACGATGGCAGTTACTCTGTTACCACCATTACCGAATCTTTAGCCAGATCAACTAAAAGCGGCTCTAAAACAACTACAGTTTACAATTCCAGTGATGAAGCTCTTTGGAAAGTAACCGTAAATGGTAGTTTTACATATACAGGCTCATCTGTCACTTGCACAAGTGCGTCGCATTCTATAACTATATATAATGACGATTGGTATACCTATTCGCAAAGCTCATATAAGTCTGGAAATAAGGCAATTGCAAACGTTGTAATGAAAAGAAAATTTTTAGGCATAGTTGTCGAAACCAAAGAAGCAAATTTAACACTTACTTGTGATGTAAACGGTAATCTTTCATAAATTCATATATCTTTTCTTTCTGTTGTAGTAAATCTTAAACTGGGGAAGTTCACATTCTCCTGTCATGATGACAAGTACCACCTGTCATGTGCGAAAGGGCGCAGTTATCCCTTGGCGTGGCAAGTGGTACTTTTTTCGCATTTCACGGCAGCTTTAATTTAAAAAGCAGACTGCTCTTTCCACCGTTGGTGCGGTATCGCTGCTCGGTTTCAAGCAATCCCGCTTTTTTCAAATCCCGCAATGCACGGCGGATGGTCGCCTCTGACAGCTTTATATCTTTAGCAATCGTGGGAATGGCAGGCCAGCATTCACCGCTCTTGTTAGTTCTATCCGCGAGGTAAACATAAACTGCCACCGCGCGATGCGGCAGTTCCATGCCATAGATAAAATCAATCTTAGTCATCTGATTTTTCACCTCTTGTTGTACGTATCGAAGAACTTTTACGTTCCTTTGGTTTTGCGGGAGACTTTTCTTCTGCGGTTTCATTGACCGAATCAGTCTCGGAATTTATGAGACTGACAGGTATTGCATTTGGAGGAATGTCATCCTCATCCCCAAGTTCATCTGCATGATACTTTAGCATAATGCCCTCAATAATTTCGTCCTTGTTCGCATAGTCAACCTTTCGGTTGCCCTTTTCCTCGACGGCATACGGTTCCTCGAATTTAATACCCCACTCAAAGAACAATTTCAGCTTAACTTTCATCGGGTGATGGCCTGTTTTCATTACAACGAACGTGCCTTTTGGCAGCGATTTCAATTCATCGGGAGTGAGCAGCGGACGTTCTATCATTTGCAGTGACTGTGACGGATCATTCTTGCTTCGGCTTACAGATCCCGACATCACGGTGCGGCTGCCGAGTGATTTTGATAATGTGTCCGCAGAGGATGAATTCGGAGCAAAGCCGCCGAACAGCGTGAGCTGCGTGTTGTCAATAATTATTTCGGCACTCTCCTTGCCGTAATTCCGCTCCAACTGTGCGAAAGATTGTATTACGGGAACGATTTGCAAACGCCTTGAACGTGCAGCCGAGAACATCATTTCGGCGGATTCAATTTTTGGTAGCGTCCCGAATTCGTCGCATAAGAAGACGCAACGATTCTTTAATCTTCCGCCCGTTTCGTCAGCGACCGCAAGAATTTCTCTGTATAGCTGCTGAATAATCAGCGAGACCATAAAGAATGTGTGAGGTGATTCCTCGGGCATGATAAGAAAAACAGCAGATTTTTCGTTGCAGAAAGTTTCAGCATCTATTTCTGTATCAAAACAGAGCAATTGTTCAAGTTCCGAGTCGAGAAATGCGTTCAGTCTTGACAGAGCCGTACTCATAACCGAAGCCATAGCCTGCTCCGCTGTATTCAAAGATGCGCCTGCAAACCACTTGGCTTTGTGTTCGCCCGGCAGCAATTCCATAAGCTGCTGAAACTGATTTTTTCCTTTTTTGCCCGACGGTGCGAGAAGCTCCTGTATGATTTTGAATACCGAGACAATGTGACGTTTGCCCGGCTCACAGAATTCAGCAACCAACAGAATCGTAGCTGTGAGCAGACCCTCTGCAGCATCGTAAAAATACGAATTTTGACCGAACCCCGAAGCGTCCATCCCCGAAAGGATAATCGTCTTAGAAATGATTTTGGCATATTTCTCGCACCGCGCCTTGTAGACCAGCTTATCGGGGTTCGCCTGATACAGATCCATATACTTGTTCACAAGGTGCAAAAGATTGTTGCCGTTGCTTCTTGTTGGGTTTCGCAGATCGATCACGGACACATGGTATCCGTAGTCCTTCGCGATCTGCCCGTAGTTTCTCATGATATCGTAGAGTAGGAATGAGCCGCCTTGCCACGTTGCCGCAGTAGGTCTGCCCAGACCCCTCTCAGAACCGGACGGACACCTCTCGATGTATCCGGCTCGCCATTATTGCTCCATCGTAAAAAATTCAAGGGTTGTGGATTTTATGATGACAGTTCTTGCAAACAGCCAATGTCTTACGCCGTTTAGCAATCATCATTATTTTCCAGAAATCTTTGCCTTTCAAATTCTTTATTTTGTTCACATGATGGATTTCAATAGGAACTCCGGTTTTGCCGCATAATTCACAAACTTTGGCGGATAATCTATCCTCAAGGGTTGTCCTTGAATTGAAATACACGACCGCATGGTCTTTGATTACATCGTCAAAATCCGTTGTCTTTTTGCATTTCATAAAATCGGCGAATTTGCAGTATTTTATGCCTCTCGCTGTTTGATACGGAATGCGCCAGCTGCCATTGCTGCTGTATTTGCCAATCACCTTTCTGGAGGTGGTTTTATGCTTGCCCGCAATGGTTTTAAGACAGCTATATTCCATGAAATACGCAAAGTAGCAAAGTCGGCTGTAGTTACTGGCTATCGCGTAGTAATTACAAATTCCTCTTAATTCCGCGTTATACGCGGAGACAATTTCCAAATCCGTACATGCGTAAAGATATTTTCTGGCAATGGGTTCCAGCGTACCGTCTGGTAATTGACGGATAATCGCTTTGTCAAAGAGAAATGGCATGATTTTATCCCTAAACGGCACGCACAATTCCACCTTTCCTTTCAGCGTTCGCTGTAAGTGGTTTCCGTGGGGTTTAACGGTATTATCACGCCGTACTCGGATGTCATATCCAAGGAAACGCGCCGGCTGACTGCTGTGAGTTATCAGCGTTTTCTCCGCTGACAGTTCCATTTTGAGTTCACGACAAATGAAATCGGAAAACTCCTTTTTAATCAGTTCACAATCAGCTTTATTTCCCTTGACGCCGATAATAAAATCATCTGCGTAACGGATATACTTCATTACCTTGTCTGTTGGGGAAGCACAGGGCATTTTTCTCAGCTGTAAACGAAGTTCTTTTTTTCGCTTCAGTAAAGCTGTTTTTTCTGCGCCCGATGCGTTTTTTAACTGTCTTCTTGTTTTTGCAATCAAGCCCATAATCGTGCCATACTCAACGGTGTGCACTCTGTCTCTTGATTTTCTAAACTTTTTAGCAGCATCTTCCGCAAATTTATCAAGCTCGTTGAGATAAATATTGGCAAGCAGAGGGGAGATAATGCCACCCTGCGGACAGCCGGAATAGGTGCCGTTATATTGCCAGTTTTCCATATATCCGGCTCTCAAAAATTTCCACACAAGTTTTATCAGTCTCGCGTCTTTAATTTTTCTGCCAATAATATCCACAAGCACATGATGATTGATATTGTCAAAGCAGCCCTTGATGTCGCCCTCAACAAACCACGCAACGCCGGTAAATTCCTTTTTCAAAGAATTTAGGGCGGTATGACAGCTTCTTTGCGGACGAAATCCATGAGAATTTTTGGAAAATATTGGCTCATATACTGCTTCCAATATCATTCTTAAAACCTCCTGAACCAGCTTGTCAGTAAAGGTAGGAATTCCGAGCGGACGTTTTTTATTACTGCCGCGCTTTTTCGGAATATAGGTTCTGCGGACAGGCTTTGGCATATAGCTTTCATCAGACAAGGCTTGTATAATTTTATCAATTTTTTCTTTGCCGAACCCATCGGCTGTATCGTCCTCTATGCCCTTTGTGGACGCACCTTTATTGGAATAAAGTTTTTGATATGCAGCATAGTACAAATCAGGTCTGAGCATATAGCGATACAGTCTTGTGAAGATTTCATCTTTGTGTCTGCTTGAATTTTTACTGATATTCTCTAAAATCTCTGTTGTTGGTTTCATTTGAGGCATTCCTCCCTAATCAATTTTCGATTTCAGAACACAATAACTGTTCCCCTTCGCCATGTAAGGGTGATTAACCCTCTCGGACTACTATGGGAACTCCGTTGCCATATTGGATATTCAGCGTCATCTCTCTTGCTTTTTGGCTTAAGATTTATCACCCGAAGGCATTTCGCATAGCTTTCTCAAGCATTCCAACTTAGGCAATCCCCGGTTAGTGCAATAAGCAGGCAAGTGCAGATTGTCGGATATGCTTTCGTTTCGTTATCACCAGTTCTCTGGCTAGTCATATGAATGATTGGTAACCCATTGCACAAAGGCGAAATGTAATGTTATTCATATCAGAGGTTGATACCACGTATTCCGCGGCTGCATACACATTCCTCTATCCGGACACAACGGAAACTTGAAACTCGCATTCAACATTCTATAGTTCTATCCTCATATCTGCTTGACGTTGCGATTCAGTCGCACCTATGTGTATAAGGTGACTTACCGCTTTTCCTGTCATGCTATTGTCCCGTTTGGCTTTCGCCTCCTCGGTCAGACAGGTCGTCTCCATCGTTACCTTGATGGGCAGTGCCTTATCACTGCTTCTTATTGCACCCTATCCGGGCGCACACCCTTCGTGTCTGTTGCAAGCCAGCTCATGCCGCTTGCACAGGCGTATTCGATGCACGGATAGAGCCAATATGCGGTCTTTCCGACACCCGCCGCACCTATCATCAGCACATGAACATCGCCTGTGTCAACTATCGCAGTGGTAGAGTTTTTACCTCCCGTACACCCGACAACAATCCCCTGCGGAACAGGCTGTCCGTTGGCAGTCGGAGCTTCACCTTGAGATGCTTGTTTTCGCCATTCCTGCGGAGTGAATTGAACGTGCTTGTATATTTTGAGAATCTCGGCTTTTGTTGCCCAGCGAGCCGTGCCGTGCTGACCGTCGCCGACAGTTTTGCTCTTGATGTTGTTAAGGTTGTAGATATGCGAAAGCAGCGTCACGCCGCCCAGCACAAAAAACATCACCACGGAAACCAGAACTAAAATTGCAATACCTGACATGCTTCTGCCTCACTTTCGCTCTGAGATAACAAATCCTCGTTCCAATCTTTGGCTGTCGGGACGAGGATTTCAAAATCAATATTTTGTTCTTTTAACTTTTCGGCAATACTCCTCGCCGCAGACTGCCCGGGACTGTCGCTGTCAAAACACAGGAATACTTTCCTGATGTTCGGATTGTCCTCAAGGCATTGAAAAAGCACCCTGTCGGAGACCGAGCAGGATGCCGCATAGCTGTGATTTTTCCAATTTACCTTGTGCATTGATATGAACGATAATAAGTCTATCGGTGCTTCAAACAAATATATATTTTCGCTGTTTCCGAACCAATGAAAGCTGAACTCGGGAAGACTTCCGGCGGCATTTCTTTTGTATTGACTCTCGCTGCCTGTACCGCGTTTGTGGACATGACGCGCTGCTCCGTTTGTATCGTAACCCACGAACACTGCATTGTGATAATCGGAGGATTCGTAAATCAAACCTCTGCGGACAAAGGCTTGCAGAACATCTGCATCAATGCCTCTGCGATTTAACAGATAGGCAAACACCCGCCGCATATTGTGATTCTTAGGCGGCAGTTCAAATGGTTTGGATCCTTTCTGCACAGGCGGGGAAGTAATAAGTGTACCGCCGCATCCTCCGAGCAGAAATTCAACCGCTTCGGGATAGGATTTTTCAAAGAATTTCTGCACGAAATCTATTGCGTCACCGCCGACTCGCTCATACTGATGAAACCAGACATTTCCGCGAATGGTGACCTTCTGACCGCCGTCCCGCCACTCATATTCCGAACCCGAACGCTTGAGCTTTTCGCCGCGGCTTCGCAGCAACTGAGCAATATCAGTCTGCCGCGCCCGCGATTTTTCTTCTTCCGTAAAATGAATGTATTTTGACATTTTAAATTTCTCCTTGCTATTGTTTCAGACCCCAGGCCTGCTTTTTCTCATCAATCGTCCGCTTTAATTTGCGGTCAATTTGAGCATCATTGTTTTCCTGCTCGTCGTAAATTTTGTCCTGAATTATCTGCGCGAGATATTGCAGAAGCCTGAGTGAAGCAATCGCCGCAGACTGCTTTTGCTCGCCGTATTTGTATCTGATGCGCACGGTCGGCTGATTGATAATCAGATTCATCGCCTCCCGAATTACGGCATTTTTAATCGGCTTGAATTCCTCATTCTGCGAGAGCGGAACTCGCGGCGGAAGTTCATCTGTGTAAATACTCAGGATTTCCTCCCGCTGATGATACCACAAATCATACAGCTCGGATATTCGCTCATTTTCCGAAAGCTCATCAACGATGTCATCTACAAGCTTTTTCAGATCTGAATTTAAATAACCGTAAACCTTTTTGCCTGAAATATGCAACAGGCTATTTGCCAATTTCAGCAATAAAGATTCAAGCTTCGGATTGTGATAACTGCCCGAATTGATTCTTTCAACAATATCTGAAATTATCTCACGGCTTTGCAGACGAAGCGCGTCGCGGTGTTCTGTCTGTTTTTCGTACAGACAAAGTAAATCCTGCTTGAATATATCGTTTGCAAAAGACGCACGCAGATTTTCAACTCCGCGTTTTGTGAGATAGCCTTCATTTGCAACCGTCGAATAGGCGATGAGATGTACATGCGGGTGCGTCGATTCATTGTGAAATGCCGCGAACCATTTCAGATGCTCCATCGGTATTTTCAGATTTTCCGAGAGTGCCTGAGTCTGCGTTCTCAGCATATCCCGCCACCTTGAGCCTGTGTCGAATCCCAGACGCTCCGCATCCTCCCGGCGCAGTGAAATAATTATCGTCCACACATTCCCGCTGTGCAGATTTAATTCATTTGACACCTTGCCGAGCTTCACCTCAACACCGTCGTCGGTAAACAATCCGTGTGTCCCGAATTTTTCAGCTCTCGGACGTGTCGCAATGTAATCTGCGTAGGTTTTGCGGTTCATCATTTCAAACGCATTGTCCTCGATTGCACGCGATATAAAATCAGATGCGCAACCAAAATTTTGAGTTTTAAGATAATCTGCATACTCAATAATTTCTTTTGTGTCGGGGAAATCCTTGATAATTTTATCTATCAGATTTTTTTGAGCGACAGTGCTCGGAGAAAATTTATGTGTGTCATCAATTTTCTCCACGCCCTCGCGTGTGGCGATGTATTTTGCATAGCCGCCGATTTTCTTACTGCCGTTCGGTTTTAAATATTTGAATTTTGTAACAAGCCTTGCCATGATTTACCCGTTCTGCCATTCAACAGCATCGTCGAAAGAAAACGAACCGTTGAGGCGTTTAACTTCCTTTACACACTCACCGCGAAGCCTTTGAAGCGTAACCTTATCAATATCCTGCGTGGATGCAACCACATTCATCATCATCGCCATTTCGACAGCCAGCTTGAAAATCATTCTGTTCTGACGGTTGTCGCTCTCGGCAACAATTGACTTGAGCGTGGAGGTCACGACATTCGGAAGATATGCTTTGCTGTCTTCGCTTGAAAGATAACCCGCGTAAAAAATAACCGCCTTTTCAATAAATTCGCTCTGACTGGAGCAGTTGTCATCTTCATATAATTTCTTAACCAAATCCAGCGTTGATTCTTTGATCCACAGGGCAAATTTCCGCTTGGTTTTCTTTCGGATTTCTTCGTTTTCATTCATGTGCTCATCATCTCCTTAAATATTTCGCAACGCCTGCTTCAACCCACATTTTTATGTGGAATTTCGGGTATTTTCGCGATTGTTGACCCACAATGCAGACCCCATGCGGTCAAAACCGACCCACAGCTTGGAATTTAGAAGAACCTCCAAACGGTCGGCGTTGCCGTCCGAAGTGAGCCGAGCCGGGGCGTTTGTTGACCCCGACTCTTTCTCCTGCTTTTAATAAAATATCTGCAAAATGCCCGAAATATCCGAATTTCAATGCTCTGAAATAACCGCTGAAACCGCCCGAATTTCGCCGAGACTTTTTCGGTTGGGTACTTTTTCGTCCTCGCCGAAATAATCGCACACAAGGCGGTACAGCGGTTATTTTGCGGGTTTAACGCCTGCGTTTAATATCTGAAAATTACATTCTGTGTAGGATAATCCGTACCTCTCCACAGCAGAATTCAGGACAGAAAACATTTCCTGCTCAAGATTAAAACTCGAATATTTGACCTCATCGGATGGATTGTCGTAGCAGATCCACTCGGTACTGTCGGGAGTGTCCTTGACGAAGATGTCGTATCCCAATGCAAGTCTGTCTGAATCCGAATACAATACCGCATCAATTCTTACACAGCCCACAGTCAGAGAGGCAAATAGCTTTTCTGAATTAAAGCAGGATTTCTCTGCAAGCAGTCTGCGAACCTCACCGGCAGAAAGATATTTTTCAAACAAATATCTGCCGCCCAGCAGCTTTTTCAGTCTTTTTCTTTGATTCATCTCAGGCTCACCGTCACATCTGCATCGAATCAAAGGATAAGTCCTCGTCCTCATCTTCATCCAATTCCTCGTCAGATTGTTCAAGGAGCCTTTCCTCAGTCTCATCTAATGCTTGCTGCAATACATTGAGATCAAGTCCGCAATCCTTGTAGCCGTCGCGAATGACTTTGAGGTAGCTGAAGGACGGCATGTTGAATTCAGCCTGAAGATTCATGATGTAAGCCATGCCTGATATTTCTTTTCCGTTCATCGTGACCGAAATGTTTTTCTTGAAGTAGTGTGTTGGATAACCCTCGTATGCATTAAGCCGCATCTCATCACGCGGCTCAAGCTCCCACACCGCAACGGGAACAGACCCGCCTTCTTTTTCGCCGATAGTTGCAAAGGCGTTGTCGGGAACACCCTTGAACTGAAGCTCATAGCCATTGATAACGCCTGTTCCCACCAATACCGCAGTGGGACAGCGTCGCGCCATCTGCCTTAAATTCAGATTGCTTCCGTATGCTATATACAATTTCTTATTCATAAAAATCACTCAACTTTCCTTTACATAGTTAAAGCAGGAGTGTTATCCTGCTCGTCTGTTGATTCAATTTCCTGTTCGCTTTCAAGCGATTGAATTTCCTGCTGCTGAGATTCCAATAACCGCTTTGCCGCAAGACGCTGTTTCTGCTTTTCAGCCTGTGACGGGTCTTTCCATGCGATATTGCCGTCGAGATTTTTCAGCAGATGATGCCGCGCCGTCTTGAACTCATCGCCTATCAATCCGAGGCGCAGCAGCCATGTGCGGAAGGTGTATTTTTCGTTGTCCGACACGGTTTTGGTTCTGGAAGCCGACTTCTGCACGAGTGCCTGATGACTTATTGCAAGGCAGAGCTGGATGTAGGATTTTATTTCGCCCGCGTGCAGAGTGGAATTGAAGAGCCTGAACTCAATCGTGCCCTTTGAGAAAACGCTGTGCAAATTGAGGCAATGATACCTGGTCGAGTCGTAATGGTTGTGACTGCCACCGCGACCGTTGTACCAGAGACTTTCCAGCTCGGACATGGTAGCAGGCCTGCGATTGTTGACATCATCAAGAAAACGTGTGTCAGCCTTTCGACAGTACCGCTCTCTTGCAACCTCGATTTTCAAAGCCTTGTAGAGCAAGTCCTCCTTGGATGCCATGATGTTTACGATGTTCCGAAGCGTTTTCGGGGTGTGAGACGAAGCATCGACGTGGACGTGAATACCGCATGAGCTGTTAACCTTAGCGCCGGCAGAGCGCAGCTTGCGGACGATTTCCTGGATGGTTTCGATGTCGCTGTATTGGCAGATGGGCGAGACCAGCTCCACCGAATAAAGCCGTCCCGCGTTGCGATTGCCCCTGGCCTCGCAGCTTATGCTCGCGTCACTCATCACTTTCCACTGGCGGTTTTGACCGTCGCGAACGGTGTAGGTGTCATAGCTGCCGCCGACATGCACGGCAGAGGTGCCGAAATAATTGGCAATGACCCTCGCGGCGGCGGCTCGGGTGAGCCCTGTCATCTCGATTTCTATTCCGAAGTTTTGATTTCTCAAATTTCGGCACTCTCGCAGACTTCCTCAGCGGTGTCAGAGGGAGGAGCATCTCTTTCGGCTTTGGATTTTTTAGACTTGGACTGCTTAGTCTGCGATCCGCGCAGGTCAATGAAATCCCGCACATTCGAGGGAACATTTTTTGTATAGAGATTTTCAAGAGCCTGCGTCAGCTCGGTCTCGACCGACAGATTTTTCTGCTCCATGTAGAGCCTGAGTGCCGACAGCTTTTCTTCGTCGTAACTGATTGTTACTGTTGCATTCTTCATGATAAAACATTCCTTTCATTCTTCAATGTAATTGATGTATGGAATCTTTAGCCAGTGCGTCCAGCGTTTGGCTGAGAATTTCGTTTTCACTACACCGTACTTTGTGCCCATAGCCTCGATTACCTCGCCGTTTCCGATGTAGATGCCGATGTGACCCTTGCGCCACACAGCAAGACCGGGAATCTCGGGCATTGTGCTGCTCAGACCCTTTTCCTTGGCATTTTTGTACATCTGATCGGCACTCACATCAAGCATGCCGTTGGTTGCGTACTCTACCTGATGTGTTTCTGCATTCAGCCAGCCATAGCCCTTGATGAGACCAACACAGTCGGCGGTGCGGCCTCCAAGCCAGTTGCGTTCAATGAAATCAGACATGCTTCCCACCTCATCGGGATACTGTTTGATTTTGCGATTCAGCAGCGACCTGTTGAGCACACCGCCGTAGGTCCCCCAGACATAACCCCAACTGGATTTCTCAGCATGAATCGCCCATTTGACGAGGTCAAGATTGTTCTTCATACTCGGGTCAATGTAGTTTGACGTGTCAATGTAAACTGCACGGACTCTGTTCATCACACTGCTGAAATCTTTCGTACTGATGTTAGTTCCAAATGCTTGGTTAACAGAATTTACAAGCTGTGCGTCGGTCTGATTATCAGAAAAACATCCAACCAGCTTTTCAATGAATCCGCTGTCTGAGGCGCAGTCGGAGAGCGCAAGCACATACAGCACCTGCGCCTCCTGAGCGCGCGAAGCATATCCCGCGTCGGTCATCCTGCTTTCAATGGAATTCATGGTGCTTTGTATCTGGGCAAGCTGCGCCTTTTGTTCCTCCGACAGCGTTTCTTCGATGATGCTCTCAAGTTCATCCGTGCCTATTTCAATGTCGCTGTTTAAGACCGCGACCACCGCTATGATTGGCGTGAGCACGGCAATCAGCAGAACCAAAACTATTGAAACAACTTTTTTGAAAATCTTCGGTTCGGAGAGTAAGCCTGCCGAGATTTTTTTGAGGGCGGCGGCAACCGTTGCACTCATCGTCCGCCCGCCTTTCCGAAACATTCCGACTTAAAATCGGGAGCCTTGACCTCCAGCAGATAACGCTCGCTGCCGCATACGAAGAGGCACAGTCCTCGGCAGGGAATCTTGATTAGTGAGTATTCGCTGTATTCGGTCTGCGTCACGTCAGTGAAATCGCGCGGCTGTATCGGACCGGGGTTGAAGAAGCACCGATATACCGGTATCGAAAACAGTGGCTTGGTGAATTCTCTGATTGACGGAAGCATAAAATCTTCGACATTTTGTGACGCGAGAATCATTGACGAATCCCTCTTGCGGACGCGCTTCATGCAGTTGCGGATGTACTCGATTGCCGTCAGATTCGTCAAAAACAAATACAATTCATCAATTGCCGCCGCAGTATTGCCCTTGCCGAGAAGCTGGTTCGACATGTACGACAAAATATTGAACAGCATTGCGTCTTTCAGACGTTTGTTGGTGTCCAGAAGTCCCTTAACACCGAAGCAGAGGAACTTGTCGTCCACAATGTTCGTGTGTCCGTTGAAATATTTTGACTCCGCGCCAACGCACATCGAGTAAATTCCGAGGCACACCTCCTGCAGCATTTCCTCGGTGTAGAGGTGCTTGCGCGAGTGGTCGTAGTGCATGAATTCGTCCTCGCACAGCTCGTAAAAATCGCTTATTATCGGATAATCGGTGGGCTTCATTTTGCTGTAATCAGTAAAATCGCTGATGCCGAATTTTGCGTACAGCTTGGAGAGCAGAAGCTCAATCGTGTCAAGCTGTGCATCCGAAAAGTCCTTGTATGACCTGAAAAAATCCTTGAGAAATGCGATGTGCTGTGACAGACGAGTGACCTTTCGGAAGGCTTCGGGCGAGTCATCTTCGAGAATGTCGCTGCCGTCTGCCCACGCTTTCGGCTCGAGGGGATTTATCGTGTACCTGCCCGACATGAAGTCCACATAACAGCCGCCGAGCGCGTTGGTGAGTTCCTCGTACTCGGCCTCGGGGTCGAGGCATATCACCGACTTGCCCGACTCACGGATGTTGGTCAGAAGCAGCTTGAGCAGATAGCTCTTGCCCTGTCCCGAATTGCCGAGAATGAGGATGTTGCTGTTGGTCTTGTCATCGGTGCGGCGGTCGAAGTCCACCAGCACGTTGCTGCCGAACTTGTCGCGCCCGATATACATACCCTGCGGGTCGGTTTTGCCCGAGTAGTTAAAAGGGAAAAGGTTCGCCGCCGAGCTCGCGGGGAGCACCCTCTCAAACTGCGCTCCGAACTGATTTGAGCCTATGGGCGAGACCGACAGAAAGCCTTCCTTTTGCCGCAGTGTCAGTCGGTCAACTGAGATTTTTGAGCGAGTCAGCTCCATTAAAATCTCGCTCTGAAGCTCTTTGAGTGCATCAAAGTTCCTTGCCTTGAGTTCCAGGAAAACCGCACAGTGCAGGAGCGGTTCCTTGTTCTTGCGAAGATTGGCCAGCATCTCCACTACGTCCTGCAAATTGCCCTCTGCCTGAATGGTGTCATTGACATCGTCACCACCCGACATGAGCTTGTTTTTGCGGGTCGCGTTCTGAATGATTTTGCGCTGCTCCATGCTCTCGACCAAACGGTGATATATGCGGAGCGTCACTCCGCTGCGGTCTGCGAGCTGCGACAGAATGGCCTGTTCTTCGGTGGTGGGAGGATACTCTCGAATCGCCCACGCACACCTATAGCTGTCGCCGATGATGTAGTGGTCGGTCAAAAATTTAATGGTGCCGGGCAGTATGCAGTCGAAGAAATTTTTCGTATTGACTTCCTCGACCTGTTCCGGTGTCAGCTCCTTGGGTTTTCGTTTAAACAGTTGCATTTTATTAAACCTCCCCGGTTGCAATTACTAAAAAGCGACCGTCATTTGAACTGCCATAACAGGTAGACAGCGTCAGCAAACGGTCGCCGTATTCGGGAGTAATTCCCGTGTTGTAAATTGATTTTGATTTGATATTTTTCACCGCACGGTCGAATTCTTCTCGGCTTTTTGCATTGATGAAATCATACCAGTCGCAAGATGTTGTGGTTTTGACCACAGCAAATACATCATATACACCACAGCCGTCCTCCGTTTCAAATTCAATATACGGATGATTTTTCAAAAAGTCCTTGTCGGAATATTTTCTGATTGCTCTGAACATCGTGCCGTTTTTCATACAGTGACCGTACAAAATGAGGTTCGTGCTGTCCAAGTCACAACGCGCGTCGATAAACGGCACGCCCGCATAGCTGTACTCACCATAGAAATTGCGCCGCAGATATTTCTGAGGCTCGCCCGGAGTGTACATTACAGGGTAATTCACGGCGGTGTCGGGAATACAAATCCACCCGACGCAATCGCCGTTCTTTTCGGTCAGCGCGGAGATGTTTCTCTTTCGTGTATCGGAGATTTCCGAAGTATCGTCCGAGCCTGACACGGTGGTTTCGGTGATTTTTTCAAGTACAGCAAAATCTTCTTCGGATTTTTTCATGTCGCTGAAATCCTGCCAAAGCATGACCGAGGAAAACACAAAAACCGCTGTCAGCAGGACAATAAACACTTCAAGCAGATGCTTGGTGTTTCGCAGTCTGAGAATCTTATTCGCTTTCACTCTGCACCTCCAAAAACTGTTCGCCGTCAATATCGGGCATGTGGTCGCCGTTCATGCTTGCGTCAAAGTAAATCGCAAGAAACCGCTTTATTTCGCTTTTGCCCATTCTGCGCACCTCAAAGCCTTGATCGGAAATAATTTTTTCGATGCGGTTTGCCTGCTGAAACACCTGCTCGGGCTTCATATTTCTGCACCGCGCGATGAACAAAAACTGCCGCGCCGTTGCGGTTTCGGCCTGCATTTCGTCCAGCATGCCGATGTCCTTTTTCAGCATATCTCTGATTTTCTGATTTTCCTCCTGCGAAAGCCTGCCTTGCAAGTAAATTTTGTTGTTGTCGAAGCATTCGCAGGAGTCGGTGCAGTTGATTTCGATGTCGGGAACTGCCGACAGCACCATCATAAGGTTGTGAATTTTGATTTCGATATTCTCCCTTGAAAGCACTGAAATATTGGTGGGGGATACCGTGTAAAAAAGCAGCTCGTCCCTGCCCACGGAAAGTCCGTACTTTGTAAAAGTCTTGATTCCGAGCAGTTCCTGCACCGAACGTCCCTTCTGCTTTTTCTTCTCGTTGTCTTTCTTCATCTATTAAACCCTCCATATAAATTCCTGCTGTGTTGATATGAAATACCGCACTGCGTATCTGATAAAGTCCAGCACCGTTGTGTCATCCGGGCGAATGGTCAGAAAGCCGAAGCAGAGCGCTGCGGCGGCGGGAAGCATAAGCCCGAGCTGCACCAGCGCGAGCACCGACAGCAGTGCGGATATGCACAAGATCGCGAAATTCCGAAGACTCCACAGCCACAGATTCGCGGTTGCCTTTAAATTTTGCGGATACAAATACGTTGTCATATTTAAAAAAATCAACTCCTATTTTACAGAACGCGCAACGCTGCGGGTGAGATTTACCGCCGTGGTTGTCGCGTGAATTACCGATGACATGTTTACTTTGACTGAGCTGTCCAGCCCGAATTGTTGGGCGATTCGTGGAACTTCGTTTGCCGCAAGCATGATTCCCAAGCCGAGCAGCATATTGTCGGCGAAGGTCAGCAGTCCGAGAAACAGCAGTGTTGTCTGCATAAACGCCGTCAGGCACAGCGCGGCGATCTGCTTCATCCACTGATTGAAGCCGTCGGTGTAGCCTCGGGGCACGCTGAACATGTAGAGCGAACCCACCGTCATCTGCACCAGCAGTATGCCGCCTCGCGAGATGTTCTGAAAGAAGATTTTCACGACGCAGTACGCAAAGGCAATCATGCCGAGGAAATTAATGAGGCTCACGCCGACGTCAGCCTGCATTCTGAAACAGCCCTCGAGTACGCTTGTGCTGATGCCCGAAAGTCCCAGCCCCTGCTGATTTGAGAACATCCTTGTGAGGTCGCCAGAAAAGGTGTTTTGCAGTGAAATGCAGAATTTGTAAAGCTCCACAGGAAGCACTCCCGTGAGCGAACAGGAGAAGAAGCCTTTCAGGACATGGAGCGCAGTGGTTTTGATGTTTGCCCGCCCCGACTGATATTCAATCGCCACGTCGAACACCGCAACCACCGTACCCGCGAGGAACAATGCCCAGCCGAACAATGTGAAGAGCTGAATGGTCGCCTTGACCCAGTCGAGGTCAAAGATGTCCGCTCCCATATTGCCCATCATGGTGAAGAAATCGGCAATCGCGCTGTAAATCACTTGGTACGACCACTGCAGAAACGCATCAAAAATCACGTTGGAAAGATGCGTCCCCAGCGTGTCAAAAATATCGCCGATTATATTTGATAGCCAGTTAATATTGCTCACCTCCAGAACAAAGCCGCACTCAAAAAAGTGCGGCTTTGTCCATAAATTTTCAGATTAAAGTATCGACCAGATGTACATCGGTGCAGTCAGCGAGAAAATGAGGCAGGCGAATAGTATCGCGGGGCCGGTTATCTCAAACTGCCCGTGCTTGCGATATTCCATGTAGACCGTCGCCAGCTTGACGAAGAAAAGTATCGCCAGAATCATGTCAATTACGGGGAACACGACGTTGTTCACCACCGCCTTAATCTGCGACTGTGCCGCGTTCCATGTGCCCTCGATTGCATTGGCCACATTGCCCGAGGCGAACACAGGAACTGCTGTCAATGCGGCAATTCCAATCATCACTGCCGCGCATGCAAATATGCGCTTTGCTTTGTTTTTGAGTTTTACTTTCATTAAAAACTACCTCCTTCGATGTCTTTTGCGTCGTCTGAAAAATCGTCTGATTTCGGCATTCGAAATATACCGAATCCTTGCATGAGCTCCCTTGATTGCGCGGAAAATGTTGATTTCTTCACGCATTTCGGGCGTGACGCAGTCGCCGAACACCCACATTTCCTCGCAGTTCCACAGCTTGCGCTTGCACACCTCCCGGCTCAGCCGAATTTCCGACGGCTTGCCGAGGTCAAGGGCATGCGAATACATCTGAAACGAGCTGGGAGCCAGCCCGAAGCTCAGGACGTACTTTGAATACTGCGTGGCTTTTTCTACATTTTCGGCGCAGTCCCTGCCGAAGGGCGAGCAGATATAGATTTCTTTCATTCGCCGCCCTCATCCTTCTTTTTTCTGAATCTGACCACGGCGAGCGCGATGAGACCGCCGAGCGCGACAGCCGCAAGTCCCAGCCACACCTCTGTCAGCGAATTGTCGCCGGTCTGCGGAATTTCCGTAACGGGAATTTTTTCGTTGGTCATTTCAGCTTTGATGACCCGCCCGTCCTCGGTGATTTCAAATTCGTGGGGCGTGGTGTCAATCAGATAGCCGTCGGGCGCGTCGAATTCCTCGTAGGTGTACCTGCCGTATCTGAGCGTGAACTTTGCAATGCCGTTCTCGTCGGTGTACCCCTCGGCGGCAATTTCACCCGATTCATACTTAATTCTGAATCCTGCATTCGGCAGGAGCTTACCGCTTGCCACATCGCGCTTGGTAAGCTCAAGCCCGCCTGTGATGAATTCGTTTACCACTTCAATTTCTATAACCTGTTCGTCCTCGGAAACAGTTGCGTTGTAAACAGTTTCGTTGAGAACAAATCCTGCCGTGGGTTTAATCTCGCGCACAATCCAGCTCCCGTAAGGCACATTGTCAAACACAAACGCGCCGTTTTCATCGGATTCGGCAGTGAGTATTGCGGTTTCTTCGCTGAAATTTTCCGTGCCGTTTTTGAACAATCCGAACACCGCACCCTTGATGACATTGCCGTCCTCATCGACCTTTTTGCCGACGATTTTGCCGCGAATTAAGGTGTTTTTAATATACTCGCCGTCATTCGTGAGCAGCTTGACATTGGCAATATCCTGACCCGCATACTCAAAATTCACAGGATATTTTGTACTGCTCGCAAGGTAGTGCGAATCGGTGGCGATTTCCTTGGCATACAGCTTTGCGCCGACGGGAATGTCGGTTTTAAATTCTGCCCTGCCGTTCTTGTCGCAGGAGATTATTTCAATCAGACCATCCTTTGGAATCACCGAGCCGTCTGCGGCGGTCAGATTTTCTGAGGCATAAAGTCCGAATGAAACCGAGGTGATTTCGCCGTTCATGCCGATGTCGAAGTTTTCGTCCTGTTCAAGGTGCTTTGAAAGCTGAACTGCGGCTTTCTGACGCTCATTGACGAAGGAGACCGACGTTTCGGTGATTTCAACATCCTGACCCGCATACACAAGCTCGACCGTGTAAGCCTCGTCATTGATTACCATGCTGTAGGGGGCTGAGATTTCGCGGATTTCGTACTTGCCGAGATAGAGCGGTTCGGTGGCTGCTGTGCCGTTTTTGTCTGTTGTAATTGTCGCAACAATGTCGCCCTTTGCGTAACGCTGAGTTCCGTCGGGCGTGCTGATGTCCTCGACGGCTTTAATCTCGTAAACTGCGCCCTCAAGACCCTGAACTTCGTAAACCGGCTGATATTTTCCGTCGGATTCTTTTACGGATGAGAAAACCTCGCCGGTTTTGCTTATCGTGATTTTGCCCTTTTGGGCGGTGTTTTTCTTCTCGACTGTGACGACCTCCTTGCTGCCGTCCACCGTGAATTCCACGGGTGTGCCGTCCAGCACATAGCCCTCTGCGGTCTGAACCTCCACAAGCTCGTATCTGCCGTACTTCAGAGCCTCGGGAAGTGTGAGCTTACCGGTTGCATTTGTGTAGTAGGTGTCGTTGTCATTCTGCACGACAAATTCGCCTGTCGCACAGTCTCGCACCTTAAACCCGATACCTGCGACAGGAATAACCTTGTCTGTTTCCGCATCCTTTTTGACAATTTCAACCAAGGATTCTTTCTTTTTGACGACATTCAGCTTGACAAAGCCCTGAACCGGGTCGCTTACCGACTGCGCGTAGGTGACAACGTCCTGAATACCTCCGTTCGGGCCAATTTTTTCATCCGTCCATGTGACGATTCCGCGTCGCTTGGAACTTGTTTTGTTCGCCGTAATGGTCACCGAATCGCTCGGAAGATTTTCGGCTGTAATCGTGAGAATATTTTCGCTTATCGAAAATTCAATTCCTTCATCGCTTGCAGAAAAGCTGTAATTTGCGAGCACGTTGTTCGTGTCGGTCAGCTCGATGATATATTTTTCACCGTCCCAATTAAAATCAAGGCTCTGCGCCAGGTTTTCGGCTTTTGCCATGAAGCTCGGGAGCTTTGTGTGGCTCTGCACACTGCTCACAATACGGTTGTAGTGGCTCATGATTTTGCTCTTGAGCGGGTGTTCGGATATCTGCTCAAGCACAGCGTTTTTGCCGCCTGTGGAGACTTTTCCGAAATTCTCGTCGCGCTCACCCACCACAGTTTCCCAGATCAGAAGCTGCGTCGCAATGACGTTGGCCAGCTTGTCGCCTCCCGCATTCTGCGAAAGCCAGCTCGTCGAGATATTTTCCGTGTAGCCGTACTGCAGGATTCTTCCGATGAGCAGCTTGATATTGTCGGGTGAAATCGTGCTGTTGTATGATGAGGGGTAGTTCTCCCAGAAATTCTCGCCCCAATTCGTGTAGCTGTCGCCTGTGTGCTGAGAAACGCCGGGTTCAATGCAATAGCAGACCTGCCCCTCGTAAGTGTTCAGTGCGCGTGTGACCGTAAAATCATTTGCACCCGAAGTCCAGCCGTTCATATATTGAAGGTTATTATGACCCCAGTTTCCGCTCTTTTTCTCGTCGCCAGAGCGGGGAAAGGACACGATGTAGACCTTCGCTTTTTCTGCCGCAGCATATGCCGTGGCCGCTCCCGTACTCACCAGCGCGGTGAGGCAGAGCACCAACGCCATAAACGCGGAGATGCTTCTTTTGAAGATTTTAGTTTTCATTGATATACCATTCCTTCCATGATTCCAACAAAAAAAGCGCATCGTTTTTACAGTTCGTAAATTCGATGCGCCTTGGCTTACTTATTTAATTTTTTCAGGCGTACCCGATGTAAATGTTGTATGAATTTTGATTGATTTTTTCGTACCAGATCCACACGTCTGTGATGTCGGGGTCACTGCTGTATCTGTTGAGGCGGCTCTTGATGTCGCGTTCCAGATATATGCAGCTCGCGTTCGCCGTTATGGGATTGTCCCAGCAGGCGGTGGCACCGCTGTTGAGGTTAAGCCCGACACTTTTAGCATAGCTCTTGGCGTATGAAATCCAATAGCTGATGTCAAAATCCGATTTTGTCGTTGTGGTTTTGACGGTTGTTTTGGTTGTTGATTTTATCGTTTTTGCAGTCGTTTTTGTGGTAGATTTAGCTGTTGTTTGTGCGGTTGTTGACGAAGATTCATCTGTCACAATTTCAACAGTTTGCACTGTTGTAGTTGAACTGCTCTCATCATGTGTCACCGTGTAATACTGGGGGTTATTCGGCTGGTATTCAACAGGCTTTACCGTCTGACCGCCGCAGCTTGTCAGTGCCATGAGAATCACTCCGCACAGGACTGAAATTTTAATTCGGTTATTCTTTTTCATTTGATCGCCCCTTTCAAGACCATAATATACCGAAGGCTATCACAAGTCCAGCTAAACATATATTGTTTACATTTCGGGATTCAAGTCCTCCGAATTCGACTGCGATTCGACGGTTTGCTGTGCCGCAAGTGCCTGTTCGTAGGCGTTTTTGACAGTTTCAATCAGCACGTTTCTCGCCTCTGCCGTTATTGGATTGCAAATCGAGCTGTACTGCGTGTTGCCCTTGCGGTCAACGTATTTGTCGGCGGGCATCGACACAAACATGCCCTTTTGCGGCGAGTCGATCACCTTGATTCCGTGAATTGCAAATGCCCCGCCGATATTCACGCTCGCCGAAGCCTTTACGCTGCTGCCCTCGACATTTACAAATCTGTCGATTTTAGCCGTTATCGACGGAAGCGCAGGCTTTTGTGCTGCCCTCTGCGGGGCGTTTCGTCTGTATTCTGCCATTTAAAAATCCTCCGTTTTTCTTAAAATTAAAATTTTATCTCAGTGAAAGTGTGCGAATTGCTTCCACCTCGGCGCGCGAGATGTTATCGGGAACTGCAAACATTTCCGCGTATTTCTGCACCTGCTCGTCGCTGAGCGAGCAGAGCATATCGCCGCCGTGACCCGCGATGAAGAATGGACCTGCGATGATGTCAAAGTCCATGCGGCGGTTGCCCTCAAGACCGCGATATTTTCCGTCGGCGTTTGATACAAGTATCGTGCCGTCGTAGTTGTCGAGGCAGTCAAGGTCGCCCAGCACCGCGCCCTGAAGGCAGTCGAGCGTGTTCATAATTTCGGATTCGTACGGAACGCGGTTAGGCTCTATCATGAGAATTCGGATGAGGTTGTCGGGAGTGTGCGCCTTTGACGAGTCGAAGTCCACCCGCTGAAATCCTTTCAAATCACAGAACCGGAAGGTGGATTTTTCGCCCTCGATTACCTCGGTGATGTCCGAAACGAACAGCCCCCGGCATCTTGAATGCGCCTTGTTGAAGAGCTTGTACACATCGTTCAGATTCTCACATTCCACATCGCCCGAGAACACGCGGTCGTAGATTTCGGAATCAATTTTCGGACTGCGCTGATACCGCATGGTGCGGCCAAGTCCTGAATACTTGACGCGGTTTACATCCCTATCGGAGTTTACTCTATACAGCTTGATTTTCATTTGAAATCCGCCTGCCTTTCTGCCCACTTTATTGAGAGATTAACGAGAATCGAATGCTGTTCGTCCTCCGACAGATTGTTGATGAAGTCGAGCAAAGCTTTGTCAGAATCTTCTTCGCAAGTCATATCTTCATCAATAAATTCCTCATCAAAAACATCGTCCATATCGCAGAGCATCTCGCGTCTGACAATGACCGAACGGTCATCAAGTACGTCGCTTTCAAACGAAATAACGTCGTTGGGCGCAAACCCGATTTTTTCGCGTATTTCATATGGAATGGTTATGCGCCCGTGCTTTCCTATGATTCTGTATATTTTCATTTTGTGTCTAACTCCTTTTCGCGGAAATTACTGCGAAAATTTACTTTCGCAGTATTCCGTTTCTTAAAATTTTTTCAATCGCATTCGGGTCACTCTCGTTATCCAAAAGCGAAATCTGCCTTGATTTCTGCCTCTCCCGCGCATACAAATCGTAGTTTGCAATGAGCAGCTCGGGAAACTCCCTGCCCGCGTCGTATTTCTGCACCATCGAATGAATTCTCTTGAAATCGAAGAATTCAAACCCCTTGTACAGCTCACGAATTTCGGGACAGTCGTTGTACGACACGAGAAACCTGCCCTTGATGTCGGCAAGCGTGTCTCTCGTCCGCACATGGTCATTCCAAGTGAAGCCGCACTCATACATATACTCGCTCGAAAAATACGGCGGGTCGCAGTAAAAGAAGGCATCAGGTCGGTCATAATGGTTTATCAGTACCTCAAAATCCTGATTCTCGATTACAACATCCTTGAACCGTCGGCTCAGTTCCCAAATCAATCCGAACGCACTTCTGACCGAGTAAGGCTGGCATGCAAAGCTCCGGCCTGAGCTGGAATAGCTGTATCGGATTAATTTAAAAAACATTGCGGCTTGGCGGACATCGCAGTCCGATGCTACCGTGCTGTACAGCTTCCGAAGCTCGCTTGCCTGCGGTTCGGGCAGAAGAATTTTGGTCAGCTCAAGCTCTTCGCTGAGGAATTCATTTGTGAATTCCTCTCGGGACACGCATTTTTTGATAACCTTGAAATCATCCCGCGAGTTCAGCGGGAAAAATCCAAGCTCCAGAATCAAAGCCAGCGGTCGGTCACGCGCACATCTGAACAGATTGACGAGATTTTTGTTTCGGTCATTGTAAATCTCAAAGCGGTCGGGGACAGGCTTTCCGAGAAGCACCGCTCCCGAGCCGCCGAACGGCTCAATATACCGCTTGTAGTCAGGTGGAAATACCGCGTAAAGAATGTTTAGGATCGAGGTTTTGTTCCCCACCCAGCCAATAGGCGTTTTTATTAATTTTTACCTCCGTGACATCAACCCCGGAAACGAAAAAAGACCGACATCAATCGTTTCCGAGCGATTGATATCGGCCTATTTGAAAAACTTCTTCATTTCTTTATCGGCGCAGGAGGACGCATTGCACAATGACATGATGACGGCTCCCGCAGTGCAGCCGATTATCAAGCCAAATATAAATCCAATCACTTGAACACCACCTCCCTTCGCAGTGATTCAAACTTCCGTATAAAGCTTATTTTACAGCAAATTATTTTCTCGCTGTCGGCGGGTTCGGTGAGAGAAACCTCGCTTCAAAGCTTTCGGCGCGCACGCCCGATTCTCTCGGTCTTGCAGATGGATTTCTGTGGGATTCGGAACGAACGTCCACAGAATTTGAAACGTATTTGTACAGTGACTTTATCATAGCTTCCTGTAAGTCGATTCTGTCCTGAAGCTCGCGCATCTGTCTGCGGCATTTTTCAAAATTCAGCGCGACCTTGCGCTGATACCCGCGATAGCACGAGACCGGGACGCACACCGCTCCGACTGTAGTAAGCCCGAGCAGCACCCCCGAAATCACTGCTGCAAACACACTCACAACGTCATTCCTCCCATCTCTTCATCGATTTCCTCGTCCTCGGATTCGTCGCATTCCTCGGTGGCTTCATCATATGAAAAGCCGTAATCCGAAAATTCTTCAGCCTCAAATTCGGCTTCATCAGACTGAACAAAATCCTCGCCGTCTGACAACGATTCAGCCTCTGTCGGAGCATCATCAAAAGAAACAAGGCGGTACAGCGATTCTCCGCGCTGAGAAACAATTCCGTAATCGGTTGTCTGACCGCCAAGCTTGTCGAGAAGGTTGAGATTTTCCGTGTTGACCGAGACTGCGTCAAGCCACTTGCTGTCGAAGTCTTCACCGAGCTGATGGGCGAGGTAGCCCTTGAAAAATTCGCCCTCGTCGCTTGCATACGGCGCAAGCTCGTATTCCGAAACGTGCTCCGCGATGTCGAGCGCGGCTGCGAGAGACTCGGCATGCTCTGCCTGCATCGCTGCCTTGAAGGTCATGCGCTCAAGCTCGCTCATGTCCCTGTAGCAATAGGCAATCTGATTGAGCAGCTCGAAATCCTGCATTGACCCGACCATATCCCTTGAAATCTGTGGTATTTCCGACTCAAAGCCGTAATATGCACAATCCTCGGTTACTTCCTCATTGTGCTCCTGCGCGATAAGGTCAGCTTCATCGTGCTCTATTGGCAAATTAAGCCACTCGGCACTCTCTATGGCCTCATCTGCATCCTCTATTCCCGACTCGGCAATTTGTAATCTGAACACCGCATTCGGAACACTTTTCATCGGCAGATTTTCGCCGTCATATACCTCAGGGAGCTGATATTCGCCTGCAACAACATATTTGCCGTCAACGAACACGCCGCCGTCAATCTCGCGCTGAAGCTCGCCTATGCGAACCTTGTCCAGCAGATGCAGAGCATTTTCGGGAATCTCGGCAATGTCAGAATTCAAGCCGTTTTCGATGACAAACTCGCCCAGAGCCTCGTCGTTGCCCACGTTGAAGGCAATCATGACACTTTCAAGCTGATACGTCATGTTGATAAGTTCCTTCATGCTTAATCCGTCATCATACATGCCCGATTCCTTGCGGTAATTGAACACTCCGTTGAGTGCTGTGATTTCTTCCTCGGGAAGCTCGCTCACACGCTCGGCAAAGAAATTCAGCTCGTCTATTGTCGGCACGTCGAGCCTTGTGTCTGAAAGCTCAGGAATCGCAGGGCAGTTGAGAATTGTGATGTCACCGAAGCCGCTGTTTCTCAGCTTGTGCATTGCGTCACGAAGCTCGCCCTCCGTCGCGGGAAGATCGAGTTCCGCATAAAAATAGCCGCCTGCGGGATTTTCCGCAGACAGCTCTACTGTTGTCTTTCTTTTGTTTTCCATGTTAGTGGTTACCTTTCTACAATACCGTATTCGGCATTGATTTGTTTTATTTTTGACAGGATGTCCACCAGAATCGGCACGATTATGCTGTTTCCTGCCAGCTTATATAATCTTGAATCGCTCAGTTTTAATTCATTCTGCAATTTGAAGAACTGCTCATCCTCAAAACCCATGAGCCTGAAGCATTCCTGCGGTGTCAGCTTTCTCACCCAGCCGTTATGCACGATTCCGTGCCTGTCCACGACCGTCAGACAAAACGACGGTGCTCCGTCGGGACGGATTCTCGGACCGTTCTGTCGTACCTTTTCTTTTTCGGGATTGATTATTGGATACACTCCGTCGTAATTTATGAAAACAGCGGAATGCTCACCCTTTCGGTTGCTGATTCCCGAATTGTGCCCTGCGGTAATGCACCTTGCCGTATCGGTGAATTTGGAATTTTCATTCATATCCACAAAATACATGCCAGTCTTACCTCCGAATCCGCCGCATGAGGCGGTCTGAGTGATTGCGCTGCCTTTTACATCATATACTCGTTTTCCCTGAGGCATATGATTTGTGAGTTCGGAAACAGGCGTTTTACCTTCTCGTAGGATAGGAAATATTTTTCCGGCACATCTTTGATCAAGATATCCGACAATGAACACCCGCTTTCGGCTTTGGGGGAGATAAGCTGCGCCGTCAATAACCTGCCATTCACAAGAATACCCCAGTTTTGAAACTTCATTGAGGATGCTTTCAAACACCTTCGAGTCATCAAAAGACAGGATTGCCGGCACGTTTTCAAACAGAAAAAACGCAGGGTGTTTGGCTTGAAGTATTCGGGCAAGCTCAAAGAACAGAGTTCCCCGCTCGTCTCCAAAGCCGCGCCTGTTTCCTGCCGGAGAAAACGCAACGCAGGGGAATCCTCCGACAAGAAGGTCGAAATCAGGCAGTTCATCTGTGTTGATTGCTCTTGCATCATTACAAAAATACTCTCCTTCCGTTTGATATAAGGTTCGGTAGGCGGCTATGGCTGTGGGGTCGTTATCACAATACCCGACAAATTCAAAGCCGCCTGTTTTTTCTGCCGCACTGCGAAATGCGCTCATTCCGCAGAACATATCCAGAACGCGAATCGCCATACGGCATCCGTTCTTTCATTCTTGGGCATCCTACATTCCTATACTCATACCCCCGTCCTCGCTCAGATTTTCCTCATCGGATTCTTTCTCTGTCTCGATTTCTTCGGGAGTAAGCCGTCTGAAGCTGTCCTCCCCGGGTACGACTCCCAAAGTGCGACCGTTATCCCAATCAGGGAATACTGTGCCCATATCATCTGTAAACCGCACAGTTCCTCTTGTACCCGGCGGTATGGGTGAATACGGGTCGTTTATTTCGAGCAGCTCTATCCGAGTGCCGGGAGGGTAAAGCTGTTTGATTTTTTCAGCTGCTCTGCGCTGTCTTTCAAATTCATTCATGTTAATCACTCTCCTAAATTTTTATTTTGGTTGATTTGCTCGTCGATATATATTTTCCGACCACCCCCTTTCACAAGGCTGCATGACTTTTTTCAGCCCTCATTATTATCAAGCCCGGTTCTGCGGATTTTGACGGCTGTGCATATCACCTCGAAGATTTTGGGTGAAATCAGCGAGGTATCCGCAATGTCGCTTATCGACAGGAAGTCCGTATTGAAATACATATCCTTCGCTGCGCAGTAGAGTGTGTAGGCATTTTCGGTAATCACATTCAGCTTTACTCCATCAAAATCAATTCTGTTCTGCTCAATGTGACGTTGCATGATCTGCCACAGTTTGTTGTCTGCTGTGAGAAGATACATTGCTGCAATCAAGACTCGATTGCTTTTGTCCTTCTTCTTTACAGCCTTTTCAAATATCGTTTTGTGCTGTTGACTTTTGTAGTTCATATTCTGTACCTCCTGAAATTTTTATTGTAAAATAAAAAAGCCGACCGTTTTTTTGATAACTCAATCTCATTGAATCATCGTTAAACGATCGGCTTGTCGGTCAAATAAAAAAGGCGCATAGATATTTCTATCTATATGCACGATTTAAAGTTGTATTTAATTTTGAGTATTCAAGGGGGGCATATACTTGCTTACGAGAGTTCATATCCCAAAATCGGCTTAAAACACCCGAATGCATCTACGGTAAGCCTGTTATGTTTTTTGCCCCTGAAAATGACGAAAACCCCGAAGAATTCGGGGTTTATCGTTGTTGCATCTTTTTTGTGCAACCTTTCTGGCAGGGGCAGTAAGACTTGAACTCACGGCACGCGGTTTTGGAGACCGCTGCTCTACCAACTGAGCTATGCCCCTAAACAATGGTGGGCCATCAGGGACTCGAACCCCGGACCAACCGGTTATGAGCCGGTTGCTCTAACCAACTGAGCTAATGGCCCAGATTCAAATTGAGCCACCGCATAAAAGTTACGGCGGCTCAATGAACTGGCTCCCCAAGTTGGACTCGAACCAACGACCCTGCGGTTAACAGCCGCATGCTCTACCGACTGAGCTATTGAGGAA
>CANPVE010000008.1 GCA_947581635.1 uncultured Clostridia bacterium
TGAGGAAGTAATTGAAGAAGCCGAAGAGATATCGGAGCCTGAGGAAGTAACCGAAGAGGCCGAAGAGATATCGGAGCTTGAGGAAGTAACCGAAGAAGCCGAAGAGATATCGGAGCCTGAGGAAGTAATTGAAGAAGCCGAAGAGATATCGGAGCTTGATGGAGTAACCGAAGAGGCCGAAGAAATATCGGAGCCTGAGGAAGTGATTGAAGAAGCCGAAGAAATATCAGCGCCTGAGGAAGTAATTGAAGAAGCCGAAGAAATATCGGAGCCTGAGGAAGTAACCGAAGAGGCCGAAGAAACGCCGGACAGAGATAAAAAGAAAATCTCAATGCCGAGGAAGATCATTGTCGCACTGGTGTCAATGATTGCAATGGTAATGCTTATACTCGCTGTCGGTTACGGTGTATTCGTTCATTATTACAACAAGCTGAACCATCAGGCGCTCAGGGATAAGTACGATATCGTATCTCAGATCGACCTTGATGAGGATTATGACGAAAATGCCCAGGATTCTCCCGCTGAAGATATAGCCAATCTCGACAAATATGTGCTTGGAAATCTTGTTGAGGGCACAGAGGAGTTAAAATTCGATGACGAGAACGTGACCAATATCCTGTTGATAGGCACGGATAACCGCAGTAAAAGCAGCAAGAACAGCCGCAGCGATTCAATGATAATTGCGTCGATAAACCGCAATACCAAAAAAATAGTGATGACATCTGTTATGCGTGATACATATGTAAACATTTCGGGAGTAGGCAACAACAGAATAAATGCAGCCTATGCATATGGCGGTCCCGAATTGCTAATTTCCACTATCGAAAAGAATTTTAAGATATCGCTCGATAAGTACGTCCAAGTCGACTTTTACAGCTTTATGGATATTGTTGACGCGCTCAATGGTGTTACGCTGGATGTAAGCGATGCCGAAATTGAGGTTATGAATGATTATATATCGGGGCTTAATCAGTGCCTCGGACTGCGCAAAGATTTGGACAAAATTAATGAGAGCGACGCGGGCGTTATAAATCTTAATGGAAAGCAGGCTGTAGCCTATTCGCGCGTACGCTATGTGGGCAACGCCGATTTTGGACGAACCGAACGTCAGCGCAAGGTCCTCGCTGAAATATTTAAGACAGCCAAGGGTATGAGTGTGGGTGAAATCAATAATTTCGCGAATGTCGCATTACCCAGTATTACAACCAACCTCACGCAGGGAGAAGTGCTGTCGCTGGTTGTCAATTCGCCGGAGTATTTGACTTATGATTTGGTGTCTGCGAGAATGCCTTTGGACGGCAGTTATAAATACATGACGATAAACAAGATGTCGGTTCTTGGGGTTGATTTTGCGGAGAACCGCAACTATTGGTATGAAACTGTGTATGGCAGTGGCGAATAATTTTGTAATTCAGCGTTAAAAATAAAATACGGACAAACCACGGATTTGCTGTCCGCAATTTGTCCGTATTTTTATTTTGCCGAAAATTTCAAAGATATGAAAAAATGAGAGAAAATTAGATTAAGGTAGATTTTGCGAGATTTTATAAGATAATGGGATAAAAATAAATAAAATTTGACCTTTTCTGACTTTGACTTTTACTGACCTTTGAATATAATAGTAATTACAAAAGGTCAAAGAAAGTCAAAGATGAACGCAAGATTCAAATTAATGACCTTTAGGAGATGAGAAACCTTGAGAATGAGCGAGCAGGTGGCGCGGTATATCATGGAAATGCTGGACAGTTGCGAGGGCATAGCCGAGATAAAGCGAAACGAGCTTGCCGATCAAATGGGCTGCGTGCCCAGTCAGATAAATTATGTGATAACATCGCGTTTTACACCCGAGCAGGGCTATCTGGTGGAGAGCAGGCGTGGAGGCGGCGGATATATCAGAATAACGCGAGTGCAGATGAACGGTCCGTCGGCTGTGATGCACGTTGTCAACAGCATAGGCGACAGCGTCGACGCGGGTACGGCCCGTATGCTGATAGTAAACCTTGCGGACAGGGGAAACATCAATGCCCCTGTTGCTCAGGTAATGTTGGCAGCGTGCAGCGACAGCGCATTGAAAGCATTACCCACCGAATACAGGGACACTGCACGCGCGGGAATCCTCAAACAAATGCTTATCAAGTGTACAGTCAGCCAATAATTGTAAATGCAAAATACTGTTGATTAACAGCAAAAGTGCCACAGAAAATCTATACACAGAGTTATGATTGGTTTCCGCATTTTTCTCAAAGATTTTTTGTGTTCTCAATTCGATATTAAATACGACCGATAATTGGAAAGGGAATGAAAATTTATGTTGTGTCAAAAATGTAAAAAGAACGAGGCAACGACCTACATCAAGACAAACGTGAACGGCGATGTTCACGAATACCATCTTTGCGCCGATTGCGCGGCTGAGTTGAAGGGCAGCGGTGCTTTTGGCACCATGTTCGACTTCGACAACATATTCAACCCGATGAGCGGGTTTGACCTTGTGAGCGGTCTGCTGACCTCGCCGTTTGGTGGCTTCGGCGGTATGCCGTCCATCGGCGCCGGCAAACGCTGTGCGGTGTGCGGCTCGGATTTTAGCTCGATTGCCAAGAGCGGCAAGGCGGGTTGTCCGAATTGCTACGCCGAATTCAAGTCGAGACTTGCTCCAACTATTAAAAAAATTCACGGAAATACAGTTCATTGCGGCAAGCACTCCAAGGTAACTGTAGAGCAAAGCAATGAAAATGAGATCGCGGCGCTCAAGAAGCAGCTTGACGAAGCGGTTAAGACCGAAAATTACGAGCTTGCTGCGGAACTCAGAGACAAAATCAAGGCCATGGAGAAATAGTACGACTGCGGTTTTGAGTGAAGAATTTTACCGGAATTAAAAAGTAATTTGGAGTGATCTATATGTTTGGCAAAAACAATGAAAAAAAATGGTATCAGACCGAGGGAAGTAATTCCGATACGGTTATCAGCACGAGACTGAGATTTGCGCGAAATCTGAACGGATATCCGTTTCCGCATATCATGAGCGGCGAGCAGAAAAAAGAGGTAAACGAAAAGGTCCGTGACGCGCTCATAGGCGGCAACTCATCGTTGCGCGACAGTTTCAAATACATTGACGCCGACGAGCTTACACCCGTTCAGCTTTTGAGCATGGTAGAGCGTCATCTGATAAGCCCGGAGTTCGCCCGCAATCCAAGAGGCGGAGCGTTGCTGCTTATGAATGACGAGTCTGTAAGTATAATGCTTAATGAGGAAGACCATCTTAGAATTCAGGTGATGGGAAGCGGTCTTGAACTTGACAATCTGTATGACACGGCCGACAAGATAGACACACTGCTCGATGAGACGCTTCAATTTGCGTTTGACGAAGAGTTAGGATATCTTACGGCCTGCCCGACCAATCTCGGCACCGGCATGAGGGCTTCGGTAATGCTGCATCTGCCTGCGATAGAAGCAGATGGTACGCTGCGGACGCTGGCAGCCGGCCTGGTTAAGATAGGTGCGACAATTCGCGGCAGTTACGGCGAGGGAAGCAAATCCAGCGGATCTATGTACCAGGTTTCCAATCAGGTTACGCTGGGCATAAGCGAGAAGGATACGATATCAAACCTCAATGAGATAACCAATCAGATAATTGCATTGGAAAAGAAATCGCGCGCAAGACTGCTGGAAAATGATGAATACCAGGATAAAATTTGGCGTGCAATAGGCATAATGAAAAATGCTCGAACGATGGACAGCGCAGAATTTGCCGATTTGTATTCCATGTTGAGAATGGGAGTGGCCGAGGGCATTGTGAGCGGTGTCACCACTGACAAACTCAGTGACATCTATGCCTGCGTTCAGCCTGCCGGCCTCATGGAAAAATTCGGGGACAACATGACTCCGCAGCAGCGAGATAAAAAACGCGCGGATATTTTGCGCAAAGAGCTTGCCAACGTATAATAATGCGCATGGCAGAAAAAGATTTATACTGACCAAAATAACAGATGAAATGAGGGTAGTCTATGTATAACTTCAAAGGATTCACTGAAAAATCAAATGTTGCGCTCAACTACGCGTTTGATTGTGCGCAGAATATGGGCCATACCTTTGTCGGTTCGGAGCACATACTGCTCGGGCTGCTTATGACTGATTCGTCAGCCGCTCAGACCATACTTAACGATAATGGCATTGAAGCGGAAGACGTGCAGGCTAAAATGCTTGAAGTCCACGGACAGGGTATCAAATCCACCGTAAATCCCAACGACCTCACAACGCGCAGCAAGAGTACGCTCCAAAGGGCAAAGGTCATTGCCTCCAGAATGGGCAGTTACGTCGGTACCGAGCACATTCTTTTGTCCATGATAACCGACACCGAGAGCTATGCGGTCAGATTTATTCAGGAACTGGGCGGAGATATTCAGGATATAGCCGACGCCATAGAACAGTTTATCGGGGGCGGCGATTCCGATGAATACGGCAGCGCGGGCGGTGGTGAGAGTGAGCAGCCGCCATTCGGGGGGTTCTTTGGAATGGGTGCCCCTAATCCGTTCGGCGCTCAGAGCAGTCCCAAGCGCGGCAAAAATAAGAGCCTTGAAAAATACGGCAGAGACCTGACCGACGAAGCCAAAAAGGGCAAAATCGACCCCGTTATCGGCAGACAGCAGGAGATAGACCGCGTGATTCAGATACTCTCCCGCCGCACAAAGAACAATCCATGTCTCATAGGTGAACCCGGCGTTGGCAAGACCGCAATTGCCGAGGGTCTTGCGCTCAAGATTTCAGAGGGCGAGGTTCCCGAGACGCTCAAGAACAAAAAGATAGTTGATCTGAGCCTTACGGGCATGATTGCAGGATCAAAGTACAGGGGCGAGTTTGAAGAGAGAATTCAATCTGTCATTGACGAGGTTATCAAAGACGGCAACACGATTCTTTTCATAGATGAAATTCATACCCTCATCGGCGCAGGCTCGGCGGAGGGCGCGACAGATGCCGCCAATATTCTCAAGCCTATGCTGGCCAGAGGCAGTTTTCAAGTGATAGGGGCCACAACCATTTCTGAATACCGAAAGTATATCGAGAAGGATTCCGCGCTTGAACGCCGTTTCCAGCCCGTTATGGTGGGTGAGCCTACCGAAGAAGAAGCAGAACAGATACTTCTCGGACTGCGCGACAGATATGAGGGACACCACAATGTGAAGATCAGCGACGACGCAATTAAGGCTGCGGTCAATCTCTCCGCACGTTACATTGCCGACCGATATCTTCCCGATAAGGCGATAGATCTCATAGATGAGGCGGCCTCCAGAGTGAGACTGAAGCGTCAGACTGCCCCGCTTGACGTAAAAGAGCTTGAAGATCAAATCAAACAGACTGTTGCCGATAAACAGGAGGCAATCAATACACAAGACTTCGAGCGCGCCGCCAAGCTCCGCGACAAGGAGAAGGAACTTAACGCCGAACTGGAAAATCGCAAAGAAGAGTGGAAGAAAGGCAACGCGGGCAGAGAGGATACTGTAACAACTGAGGATATCGCGGAAATTGTATCTCAGTGGACAGGCGTTCCTGTGGTGCAGCTTACCACTGAAGAAAGCGAACGTATGCTCAAGATGGAGGACATACTCCATGAAAGAATTGTGGGTCAGCACGAGGCAGTTACAGCGGTATCAAAGGCTATCCGCCGCGGGCGTGTCGGCTTAAAGGATCCAAAGCGTCCGATAGGTTCGTTCCTATTCCTTGGACCCACAGGCGTGGGCAAAACCGAATTGAGCAAGGCACTTGCCGAAGCGATGTTCGGTGACGAGAATGCGATTATACGCCTTGATATGTCGGAATTCATGGAGAAACACACCGTTTCAAAGCTAATTGGTTCGCCTCCGGGCTATGTGGGATATGATGAGGGCGGTCAGCTCACCGAAAAAATTCGCAGACACCCGTATTCCGTGGTATTGTTTGATGAGATCGAGAAGGCTCACCCGGATATTCTCAACATCATGCTGCAAATCCTCGGTGACGGCAGAGTTACCGATTCACAGGGGAGAACGGTGGACTTCAAGAATACGATTATTATAATGACGTCTAATCTCGGCGCGCGTACCATCACAGGCGGCGGAGGTCATACCCTAGGCTTCGGCAGTTCCGATAGCGACAAAGCCCAGCAGGAATACGACAACATAAAGGCCAGCGTAATGGAAGAGGTTAAGAACACGTTCCGTCCCGAATTTATCAACCGCTTGGACGACATCATTGTATTCCGCAAGCTCAGCGAGAGCGATGTGGCGCTTATTGCCGAGAGAATGCTTGCTTCGCTTGCCAAGAGAGTCAATGATATGAGCATTGAGGTGGAATTCGACAAGAGCGTCGTGGATACCGTCGCCAAGCATGGATTTGACCCTGTATACGGTGCAAGACCTATTCGACGTGCCATTCAGTCAGAAATTGAGGATAAGTTGTCAGAGAAAATTCTTGACGGCACAGTAAAGGCGGGCGAAAGCATCAAGGTGAGTTTCCGTGATGGCGATATGATTATCAATAAAGTGTAAAGTTTATCCGATTAGTATAAGCCCGCTATGATAAAATAGATAAACAAAGCGCCCCGCTGTGCGGATTCATTTACGAATTCGCACAACGGGGCGTCGCTTTGTTACTGAATATAATTACAACGTATTGCGGCTCGGCCAAATCCTTAACCCTTAAAATTATATGAATCCTTAAGCTCTACAGAACGGTTGAACACGAGGTGTTCGGGGGTGGAATCTACACTGTCTGCACAGAAGTAGCCAAGGCGCAGGAATTGAAACCCGTCTCCGGGGCGCGCCATCGCGAGACACGGTTCCAACTTGCAGCCCCGCTTGACGGTCAGCGAATTTGGATTTATGTGCTCCATGAAATCCACGTCCGCAACGTCGGGGTTTGGAATGTCAAAAAGACGGTCGAAAAGACGAACTTCGCCTTCAACGCAGTCGGCGGCGTTGACCCAGTGTACAGTGCCCTTTACTTTCAGGCCCTCGGGGGGATTGCCGCCGCGTGTGCTCGGGTCGTATTCGGCATAAACTTCCGTTACATTTCCGTTTTCGTCCTTCTTGCAGCCGGTGCATTTCACAATGTAGGCTCCTTTGAGACGAACATAATTGCCGGGGAAGAGGCGGAAGTATTTCTTGGGCGGCTCCTCCATAAAATCGTCGGCTTCGATGTAAAGCTCGCGGCCGAATGAAATATTGCGTTTTCCCGCAAGTTCATTGAGCGGGTTGTTTTCTATCTCGAATATTTCCGATTTATTTTCAGGGTAATTGGTGATAATCAACTTTACCGGATCGAGCACCGCCATGGCGCGGGTGGCGTTGTTGTTCAGATCCTCGCGCAGGCAGTATTCCAGAAAGCTCCACTGAACCACGTTTTCGTTTTTTGCAACGCCTATTCTCTCGCAAAAGTTGCGTATTGACGCGGGCGTATATCCGCGCCTTCTGAGCGCCGCGAGCGTGGGCATTCTGGGGTCGTCCCAGCCCATTACAATTCCGTCTTCAATGAGCTTGCGCAGCTTGCGTTTGCTCAGTACGGTGTAATCTATCCCGAGGCGTGCAAATTCAATCTGTCTCGGCTTGGAAGGAGCCGTTATATTTTCAATAACCCAGTTATAGAGCGGGCGGTGGTTCTCATATTCCAGCGAACACAGCGAGTGGGTGATTCCCTCCATTGCGTCCCCTATCGGGTGGGCGAAGTCGTACATGGGATAAATGCACCACTTGTTGCCCGTCTGATGATGGGTCTCATGCTTGATTCGGTAGAGCACAGGGTCGCGCATATTCCAGTTTGGAGAGGCAAGGTCGATTTTTGCGCGCAGCGTCATTGCACCGTCGGCAAATTCGCCATTCTTCATGCGTTCAAACAGATCAAGACTTTCCTCGATGGGGCGGTCGCGATAAGGACTTGTTGCGGGAGTGTTCAAATCGCCGCGGTTTTGGCGCATCTGCTCGGGAGTAAGCTCACAAACGTAGGCAAGCCCTTTCTTAATAAGCTCCACCGCGAAGTCGTAGATTGCGTCGAAGTAATCAGAAGCGTAATAAAATCTGTTCCCCCAGTCGTAGCCCAACCAGTGAATATCGTTTTTTATCGCGTCGATAAATTCTTCCTTTTCCTTGGTGGGGTTAGTGTCGTCCATTCGGAGATTGCATATTCCGTCGAATTTTTCCGCCATACCGAAGTCAATGCAGAGCGCTTTTACGTGGCCGATGTGGAGACATCCGTTCGGCTCGGGTGGAAATCTGGTGTGAACTGTCATTCCTTCAAATTGCCCGCCCTCGGCGATATCCTCCTCGATATACTCGGCGATAAAATTATTTATTTTGTTCTCCTCGTTGTCTGCTGTCGATATTTTCTCAGCCAAATTTTATTCCTCCTCACAAATTGTTATGATACGCACAGCATTACTGTGTGTCCGTTGGAATCTCTTTGTAAACTTCTCCGAGCCGATATCAGCCTATTTTTTCAAGCCCTTTCCTTAATCTTCTTAAAGATTCTTCTCTTCCGAGAATTCCAAGCATCTCTACCGCGCCTCCCGGCGTGACTGTTCTTCCCGATGCGGCTATTCGCACCGGCCACATGAGCAGGCCGTTCTTGACTTCCATACTCTGTGCCATACCTATGAGACACTCATGGATTGTGTCCTGCTCCCAATTTGGCAGAGCTTCGAGCGCGGGAATCACTGCTTCGAGCATGGCTTTTGAGCTTTCAAGAGTGGACTTGGATTTTTTATTGACAAACAGATCGACCGGATAATCGTCCAGAGTGTCGATAAAGTCAATCTGCGCCCCGATTTCACCCAGCACCTCTGTGCGCTGGTGCAGACACTTGGCGATAAGCCGTGTATCGGCGTTCTCGGATTTAACCGTCTGTCTAATGAACGGGAGCGCCGCCTCATGAAATTGCTCATCGCTCATAGCTCTGATGTATTCCGCGTTGAGCCAGCGCAGTTTTTCGGGGTCGAATATCGCGGGGGATTTAGAAATACCGCCAATGTCGAATACCTGTGTCATCTCGGCAAGAGTGAATTTTTCTTCCTCACCCTTTGGGCTCCAGCCCAGCAGCGCAATGTAATTCAGCACCGCCTCTGATATGTAGCCCTTGGCAATCAGATCTTGGTAACTCGCGTCCCCATTGCGTTTGGACAGCTTTGCGTGCTGATCCTTCATAACCGGAGAGCAGTGTACGTAAACGGGGCGTTCCCATCCGAATGCGTCGTAAAGCAGATTGTATTTTGGCGTAGAGGAGAGGTATTCGTTGCCGCGCACCACATGGGTTATCCCCATAAGGTGGTCATCAATTACGTTGGCGAAATTGTAGGTTGGGTAGCCGTCGGACTTAATTAAAATCTGATCCTCAAGCTCCGAATTGTCTATCTCCACATAGCCGAACACCGCATCAGTAAACGATGATGTCCCCTCGCGCGGCATTTTCTGACGGATTACATAAGGCTCACCATTTCTCACGCGCTCAAGAGCCTCGTCGAGCGGAATGTCGCGGCAGTGACCATCGTATTTGGCGATTCCGCCCGCTTCTGTGTGAAGCGATTCAAGCCGTTCTTTGGTGCAGAAACAGCAATAGGCGTGACCTGATTGCAGCAACTTTTGGGCATACTCCATATATATTGTCTTGCGCTCTGACTGAATGTAGGGGCCGAAGTCTCCGCCCACGTCGGGACCTTCGTCCCAATTAAGACCGGTTTCTCTCAATGTGTCGTAGATTATGTCCATGGCGCCTTCCTTAAGGCGTTCGCGGTCGGTGTCCTCAATACGAAGTATAAAATCGCCACCATCCTTTTTGGCTATCAGGTAGGAATACAGCGCCGTGCGGAGATTGCCAACGTGCATATATCCGGTGGGTGACGGGGCAAAACGTGTTCTGATTTTTGCCATTTTAACTATCCTTTCGTTTGTGATATCATAGTATAATACAATATCATAATTTTACCCCCTTGTGATTGTAATGTCAATGAAATTTCAGTTGTGTTTTTTACAGAAAAAAATTCAATAATCATTAAAAAAACATACATATCGTAAATATTAATATAAATCCCTTGTAATTTATGCGGCAAATATGTTAATATTATAAAAAAGTTGGTTTCACCAATATTTTACAGAGGTGAATTGCATTGAGTTATTCTGAAATTCATCAAGATAAAAGTCTCAACGAGAGTTTAAAAATATGCGTCGGCAGCGGGGGAGAGTCCCCGTTTAAGTGTACCGACGGAAGCCTGGGGTTTGCGCAGATCGATGCCGGCGACTCCGAAGTTTCGGACGGGGTGTGTATGCCATCACCTTGCGCGCTTGGCTGTTCGTTTGACAGGAAACTCTTGTACAAGGTTGGAAGAGCCGTGGGAAGCATGGCGGCAGACGAAGGATTCAATGCCTTGATTTCGCCCGACGTAGGCGTGGTCCGCAGTCCTCTTTACGGCGGACTCTCCGACAGATTCGGTGAGGACCCGTATTTGTGCGGCGCTCTCGGTGTTGAGTGGGTCAAAGGCGCGCAGTCGGCAGGTGTTGCAGCTGTGCTGAGCAATTTTGCAGGAGGCACTCAGTCAAACGGAAAATTCACCTGTGACAATGTCATAGACCGGCGCGCGCTCAATGAGATTTATCTGCGTCCGTTTGAAATGACGATCAAGATGGCAAAGCCGCGTGCAGTGTATTGCGGTCTGAATAAAATTAATGGTTTGTATAACGGTGAGAATCCTGTGCTTCTCACCGAGATTCTTCGCCGCAAATGGAAGTTTGAGGGCGCGGTGCTTGCGGATATGCGGCTTTTGGACCCGTATGAAGCGATGGCGAGTGGGGTTGATATGTCATACCCAAGAGGCGATGCATACATTCGCCGCCAAATAAAAAACGCAGTTGAAAGAGGGGATTTTCCACTGCATTACCCTGAAAAATGCGCCGACAGGGTTCGTGAATTGACTGGCTTTTTGAATGAGGACGGAGACGAGACTCTGCTTCGGGACGAGTGCCGCGCCATATCCCGCGAGGCTGCGGAGCGGAGCGCCGTGCTGCTGAAAAATCACAGACATACGTTGCCGCTGCCGCTGAGCAGTTCCATTGCCTTGATAGGTCGGCAGGCGAAGTTTCCGCGAATCCAGCGCGGTGGTGTAAACGCGCTGAGGATAGATGGCGTTGAGAATATGCTCAACGTCTTTGACGAAAATCAGATAAGGTACAAATATTGCGAGGGTTTTGACGAACATTCCAAGACAAATGAAACCCTGCTTTCCGAGGCGGTAAAATGTGCTTCCAAATCTGAATTTGCCGTGGTATTTGTCGGATTTGACGATGATTACGACAACAACAGCGAGGATCGCTTTACAAACCGTCTGCCAAAGGCGCAGACAAAATTGATAAACGCTGTTGCTCGTGCCAATCCCAACACCGTGGTTGTTGTCAACGGCAGCGCCCTTCCAAAGATGAATTGGATAGGCAGGGTTCAATCGGTGCTTTATATGCCGCTGGGGGGCAGCGAGGTGTGTGCGGCGCTGTTCAATCTTCTTTTTGGATATTCCAATCCGTGCGGAAGGCTGTCGGTGAGCTATTCTTTGAATGAAGCGGATATGCCGTGCGGAGATACTTTTGGCAGATACCAGAGTGTTTCTGAGCACAGAGAGAGCATATATGTGGGCTATCGCTATTTTAACAAGGCGAATATCTACGCGGCGTTTCCATTCGGCTACGGGCTGAGCTACACGGAATTTCAGTATTCCAAAATGAGGGCAAGCAGATGTTCGGACGGTTGGAAGATAACCCTTGAGGTCAAAAATGTCGGCAAGCGCGACGGAGCCGAGGTGGTGCAGATCTATGTTGAAGCACCAAAGACGGATAAGTTCCGCCCTGTGCGGGAGCTTAAGCAGTTCGATAAGGTTTATCTGGCCAAGGGTGAAAAGCGCATTGTCACGATAATTTTGTCTGATGATGCGTTTTCACGCTATAACCCCGAGACCGGAGATTTCGTCACGGTTTCGGGAAGATACAGAGTGTGCGCGGCGGCTTCGTCGAGTGACATTCGGACGGAGGTTTGGATATCGCTCAGCGGTCAGTCCGCGCCGGCATACGATATCCCGAATTGGTACATAAGACCTGCGGGCAGACCCAATGAGAGCGATTTCCGACAGCTTTTCGGAGAAGATCTGAATTACCTTTCGTTGCACAACGCGGAAAAATATTCTGTAAGCTGCACGCTCAGTCAGCTCAGTACGATAGGGATATTCAAGTTTGCGGTTAAATGCATAAGAGAAATTGCGGATTGGATCATCAAGCCGCCAAGTCGCCGGGTACCCGAATATGCCGAACGGCTTGATTTCATACTCAATATGCCGGTAGACAGACTTTGCGGAGTTTGCCGCGGGTTCTATCCTATGAGGCTTACGCGGCTCGCAATAAAAATTGCCAATCGACGCGGAGGTAAATTATAGTTGATAATTAACAATGTGAAAAAAGATCAGCACAGCAGCGCTCTTACCGCAAAAATGCACTCCGAGCTTTTCGGTTGTGAAATTGATGTGGTCTTGTACGGTAAAGGCGATAACAACGATGAATTTATGGCATATGCCGAGAGATGTGCGAAATATTTTAACGATATGCCCAATAGCCTCGTTGAATGTTTAAAAGAGTATTCACTGAGATATTACAACGATATGAAGCGGTATTGTGATGAGGATAGTCCCGATTTTCCTTTTGGCGTCAACAGACAAAATATTTGGGATTATGCGCAGGCGAGGTGTCTTATTGTAGAGGCGCCCAAAGATGCGGAAAAGATTGCGTTCGGAGTAGAACTGGGTTGTCGATGGGAACCAGAGCACGGAATGGAATGGACGATAAATGATGGCAGAATACTGTATGTCGGGGATTACATCGGCGTAAGCCCGTGGTACGACGAGCGGGTTTACGAAAAGGAATGTATGAGCTATGTGCAGGAGGGTTTCACGATAGGCTAACAGGGCTTCTGAATGAGGGAGGAATTTATCAGTGGCGAGGACAGAAACCGTTGTGCTCACCAATATGTGTATGGTGTACGACCACGATGGAAATATATTGGTTGAAAACAGGATCGACGAGCACTGGGGCGGGATCGCCTTTCCCGGCGGTCATGTGGAGAAAGGTGAGCCGTTTGTGGATTCGGTGATACGGGAGGTTTACGAAGAAACCGGTCTTACCATACGGTCGCCGAAACTGTGCGGACTGGCGCAGTTCACGCATTATGAGGGCTGGCGTTATATTGTTATTTTCTTCAAAACCGACCAATTCAGCGGCGAGATACGTTCATCTGACGAGGGGGAAGTGTTCTGGGTAAAGCGCAGCGAATTGTGCAATTACAAGACTGTACCCGACTTTGAGCAGATAATTGATTTTTTTGATAACGACAGTTTGAACGAATTTTTCTATGACGGCGAATTCAACTTGAGTTTGCTTTGAGAGGTGTGCGGTGGAACAGAATACATATACTCAAATAATACGCGACCAAACCGAACGCGCGTTGTGGGAGGTCGGAAATGTAATCGACTGTGTTCCCGATGATATGTGGGAGAGGCAGTATTGCGATATGCCGCTTTGGAAGCATATTTATCATATGCTTCATTCGCTTGACTTGTGGTACATTAACCCAAACGACCCGAATTATGTTGAACCGTGGTTTCACATTCCAAATTTAAATAATCTCGATGTGGCGACAGACGGAAATTTAACTCGTGAACAGATCGATTGTTACTTTGACAAAATCAAGGGAAAGCTGTCAGATTATCTTGATGGCTTGGAGGACGCCGAGCTTCTGCAATATCCCGAAGAGTGTCAATATACAAAATTCACGCTTATAATGGCTCAGTTCAGGCATCTTCACAGCCATATGGGTATGCTGATGGGATTCATAATAGAGGCGACGGGACAATGGCCTGCCGTGCTGGGACTTACCAAACCCATTCCGAGCGGACTTTACAACAAGTTTTGCTGATTACGGTGGGTGAACAATGATGACTCCACCGTGCGTCCGCCGCCGCGCTGAACCTGTCCGACTATTTGTCTGGATTGCTACAGATTCTTATGCTGTGGGGACACAGCGGCAAATAAAGCCGAATGAAATGAAAAATCCGATGAACCGAAGAAAATTCGTGTCCGTCGGATTTTTTGTTGCCATGTTTTATGAGAAGCGGCGCTGCAAAAGTCTGCGGTGTCTTTGTTTTCAGTAATGGGGATGGGGGACAGGCTCAGGTAAATTGACGTTGCCTCCTAGTCGATCAGAAGCTGTATATTTTCTACACCGCTTTCTGCTTTGACGAAATTAGATATCGTCTTTTTCTCCTCTTCGGTAAGAGCCTTGGAAGTATGAGCGAGCAGAAGAATATAGTTTCCGTCCTTGCCTGAGATCAAACCGCATCTCACGTCCGTGAGCTTTGTAAATACAGCGGCTGCTTTTTCAGCTATCAACGAGGTGTCAACCTGTCCTTCCAGCTTTTCAGACAACGCGGCGCTGTTAGCTTTTTCATTTTTGAGCTGCTCCTGCAACTGGTGAATCGTATTTTCCTGAACGGCAATGGTCACCTTGTCGCTGTCTCCGTCCTCAAGCTGTCTGTTTTGCATGACATGGAGTGTATAATTCTGCAAGTTATAATCTGCCAGTTTGCCCTCAAGCTCTGAGATTCTCGCGTCCGAAAGTTCGACGCCGACGAGTGAAACCGATATTTTACGCTCGATATTATCTACGCGGCTGCCTACAAGCTGTGTATCGGCAAACACAAATTCAGATGCCAGGTAGTTTGATATATTTGTGTCCAAAACGGATTTGTAAACAGTAAGCGCACCGGAAAGAATGCTGGGGACCACGGTTATGACAATCAAAGCAGTGATAATTCGGTTGACCCTTTGCTGCTTTTTGGCGTCAAGCTGATGTATGACCGGTACTCCCAGCAGCTTGGTCACGATGAAAGCGGAAAGCGCGATAAAGAGTGTATTTATGATGAAGAGGTAGAGCGCTCCGAAAATGAATGATGCCTGTTTGGTGGCGATCCCGTAGCCTACTGTGCATAGCGGAGGCATGAGCGCAGTGGCAATGGCCACGCCGGGAATGACATTGCTTGACTTCTGCCGCGTGTTTCCGATGCTGCCCGCAATGCCGCCGAATAATGCAATCAGTACGTCCCAAAGGGTCGGGCTGGTGCGCGCTATCATCTCGCTGGTCGCCGTTGTAAGGGGAGAAAGTGTGAAATAGACTGTCGAAGCAATAAGGCTGATGGCTACCTGTGTAGCGAAGCGCGTTGCCGCGTGCTTGAGCATAGACAGATCGTGTATACCAAGGGAATAACCTATAGTTAAAATACCGCTCATAAGCGGTGATATCAGCATTGCGCCTATTATGACGGCGGTGGAATTGACATTAAGTCCGATAGATGCGATCAATATGGCAAGCATCAGTATCCACATATTGGCGCCGTGAATAACTGTGTTTTCTTCCATCATGTCATGCAGCTCATCGTAACTGAGCATATTGCTCCGTATATCAAGAAGATTGCTAAAGTATTCCTTTACACTCTGTCGTGCATTTTTTGATTGATTGTCCATATTTTTTGATCCTTAAAATTTCCTGGCGATTCTTTCTAGATAAACCCTGAACCAAGTGTGGCTGTAAAATTTTATTATTGAATCAATTTCATGTATTCAGCCAACAGATTGCTGTACCTGCTCTCATAAATGCACTGTTTCGCAAGCTCAATATTATCCGTGATGATATTATCTACATTCAGTTCGATCATTCTCGTGATGCTGTCCTTTGTGTTGACCGTCCACACATACAATTGCTTTCCCTCGTTATGTACCTGCGAGACCATGGATCTCGTCGCGTTGGTTGCCTCGACGCTGAAATGATCGGCTGCGGTAAGCTGGTTGATGTCCCCGTAAGCAACGCTCATCACATAGACCGTAGTTATTGAATCGTCGTATGCTTTCACGTTTTTCAAAACCTCGTAGATCTGAGATGTGATAACGCACGAATCCTCAAAATTCGCGTTTCGTATCTCATCAACAACGCATTTTTCAAAATCAGTCTCATGTCCTGTGGGTTTTAGTTCAATATTCAGCTTCATGCCGTTCGATTTTGCGAAGTCAATCACATCGGAGAGGAGCGGAATCTTCTCTCCCGCAAAATCATCGCTGAAAAAGCTTCCTGCGTCAAGCCTTGCGATTTCAGCATACGTCATTTCCCATGTGTTGGCATCCACGCCCGTTGTCCTCTTGAGATTGGTGTCATGAATGACAAAAATCCGGTTGTCTTTGCTCTGCTGTACGTCCAGCTCGATCCAATCGGCTCCCATATTTTTCGCACCCGCGAAAGCTGCCATCGTATTCTCAGGGTAAAACGCGGAGGCGCCGCGATGGGCAGTTACTTCCATGGTGCGCAGAAACTCGATTTCAGGATTGATCCTGCCGGTGGAGAGCAGGAAACCTAATGTAAGACTTACGGCGGCGACAGCACAGGCAGCAACGATACTGATTCCTTTTGATAACGCCTTAAGGCGCGGGTTTTTCTCCGTTTTTGGCGCTTCGGTATGGATAATTTCTTCTCCCACCTCCGCTTTTCTTCTGTAGTAGAAGATGCCGACACAGCCATAGCCAAACGGGACTGACAGGGCGGCGATGACAGCCAAGACAAGTACGATTGTCAGCCAGACCGCAGTGGAGCCGATCCACTTCAAAAGGAATATATTTGAAAACAGCTTGCCGACAAGGCCTGCAAGCGTGATTGCCGCCAAGAGCAAAACAATGTAGATAAGCGCAAAGGCAAGCTGCATCACAACGAGCTGGGAAAAATCACGAAAGCGTCTTCCTTTGCCAAGAGCAACGCTTTTTTTTCGGGCGTCACCAAAATTACACCCTTCCAACGTAAAGTAAAAGAAGGCGTAAATCCATCGGACGGAAATCAGGGTCAAAATTATTACTGCGACGGCAAACAACATAGACAAAACATTATTTGCTTTTATGTAGTCAAGAATGAATTCGGGTATGGAAACAGTGGTGAGGAATCCGGAGGCAAGCCCGATGTTTACAAACGGCAGGAGCAAAAGCACAACAGGCACAAGCAGCACGTTTTTGGGCTGCAATATCCTGACAGAGTTTTTTACTGAGAACTGCACTATTTGCCCCAGAGTGACGCGTTTTTTCTGCATGGATTGATCCAGTGCGAAAACAACGGCGCTGATGTCAATCATCGCGTAGATTGCGGCAAGGATCACAATAATAGCAAGCGCCAGAAGCGTCACAGGCTTTAGGGCGAACGATATGATATTTTCAAGCGTCAGATACGAATACCCCGTCAACCTCATCGTCAGATTAAACATACCCAGCAGGAGCGGTACAAACAAGCTGACAGATATCAGTTTGTACAGGATCTCAAATCCTACCAGCGATTTGCAGTTAAACAATACAAGCCTTGCGGCTTTTTTTATTTTTTTCATCCGAATCCTCCTGTTTTCATACTATACCAGTCTTTGGATATTTTATTATAAATCTTGCATCATGCCTTTCAAAATCTCTTGGAGACGCCGTACGGGCGTCTATCATAAAACGCCGAAAAAATGACCGATAAAGCCCTATTTTTTCATTTATATTGAAAATTATCACAATAGTTGCTGACAGAACTCTCAGTAAAAGAGCAGGCTGTCACATCAACCTGCCCTGACTTTGATTTATTTCTGTATTTTTATAAAAGGCCATAAATCATTTGTTAAATGAAAATTATTACCCAATTACTACTTCTACCTCGTATGTGCCTATTGCCCAGCAATTTGATCGATTCTTTACGGAAATCGCGGCATTTACGGTGCATGACCCCGTGACAGTCTCCTTTCCCGTCATATCGGCTTCGACTATGATATCGGACGCCTTTAGCTGCGAAACGATATGCGCGGGTCCGATTATCCTTATGTCGTCCAGGGAAGTGGTTTTGTATAGAACCTTTCGGGTGCCCGTATAATTGACTATATTGAATTCCGAGTGCTTGGAATCTGCGGCGAATTTTTCCACACTGTATTTTGACAGATCTATCTTAACCTTTATTTTTTCAACGCTTTCAGAAGATTCAACACCGGTGCTGAGTGATAAGTCAAAATTGAAGCTGTTGACATTATTGGTCAGTTTAGACAGATCTATTTCACCTGCGGTGTAAGTATCGCTGAGATTATTTATTGCGTCGGGAGTACCCACCAGAGTTATTGTTCCCGGAGATATTGATATAGGCAGCTTGGAAACGTCGAAATTACTCGGGGCATTTTTGAATGACAGGTCAACTTTAAAATTCTTTGATGTTCTTATCGGAATGGTCACCGATACGTCATCAATGACGTTGTCATCGGCTCCATAGCGCATAACGGAGATATTTCCGCTGGGAGCTATTTCCTCTCCGTTCTCGTTGAGAAAAGCCTCGCCTCCGCTGAAAGATTCGCCGTCGTGCAATTCCTTGTTGACATTTGCCTTCACTATCACGGAGGATATTCGCGACACCTCGGTCTCAGGTCCGTAAATTTTTACTTTGGCGACGTTTGAATAGGGGGTTCCCATTATCAACCCCGAATCGTGAGGGACTGTGGCCCCCACTCCAACCACATTTGACACTGTCAATTCCTTTGTCACGAACCTGTCAAATCTCACATACATCTGCTCGCTTCCGCTCAGTATGCTGACGTCAAGCAGTGGATTGTTGCAGCTTACAGACACCGTAAAATCATACGAACCGGGCTTGGATACACTCTTGTTAGCCGAGGCAACCGCCGTAAAGTCATCTGCCGTAAGCTGCGAAAGCAGATACTTGCGTCCCTGAACCCTGACGTCAAACTGCTGATCCTTCAGCGACTCAGGGCTTATGACCTCAACGAATTTTACGCCGAAATTTTCTTCTATTCCCTCCTCGTTTATAGTGATGTTGACCCCGGATATCGTCTTGGTTTCCACCGGACTGACGTTGGTAGCCAGCACTGCCCAAAGCAAGACAGAGCAAAGCACTGAAAGCGTGACAAGGAATCTTTTATCGTAAAACCACGGGCGGTGGATGAATTCTCTCATTTTTTTGTACGCGGTTGAGAAGAATTTTTTGATTCTACCGCTTTTCTTCTCCATATGCTATCAATCCTCTTCAATTATCGTAAACGGTGTAAATTATATAAAAAATATTATATATTCCCGCCTGCATCTGTCCCGTCTCTGTCGATTGAGTTGGTTTTGGACGACACCTTTGTATTACTCTTTGTTGTTGCTTTCTTTTTCTTTTTCGGCTCAATCAGAGGAAATTTTTGCTTCTTTTTCTTTTCGGAATCGATGGAATAAAATTTCTCCTTGACGTCGTTCCAAAAACGTTGGCTCTTGCTTGTTCCCTCGCCGCTTTCGGGCAGAAGTACCTGCATGAGCACCGAGGTGAACTCCGTCACGGTATTAAAACGCTGCAAATCGCCGTTTATCGCTATGGAGAGCTGTCCTGTTTCCTCCGAAAGCACCACAACCACTGAGTCGGAGTTTTCGCTCATTCCTATAGCTGCTCTGTGGCGTGTTCCAAGCTCCATTGATATATTGTTGTTTTGGGTTAGCGGCAGGATGCACCCCGCAGAATGTACACGCCCGTCTCGAATAATCATTGCACCGTCGTGAAGAGGAGCTTTGTTGAAGAATATGTTGGAAATAACGCCCGCCGTAGGCACGGAATCTACCTGTGTTCCTGTGGCGGCTATATCGTTGAGCGTATCCTCTCTTTCAAACACCACCAGCGCGCCCATTTTTTGCTTTTGCAGTGTGCGGAACGCTTCCACCACTCCGTTTATTGCGTTGAGCTGAGCCTCATGCGCGTCCTCGGCAGAGGCGGCGAACAGGCTGCTCACCGAAATTTTGCTGCGACCCATGCGCTCCAAAAAGCTGCGCAACTCTGGCTGAAAAATTATTATTACCGCCAGAATACCATTGTTTATTATGACTTCGATTATATACAGCAGTGTATTTAGCTTGAGCCATGAGGCAAGAGTGTAGGCTATGGCAATAATCAGAATTCCCTTCATCAGTTGCTGTGCCCGCGTATCTCGGATAAAAACTATGAGATAATACACCAAAAACGATACTATCAATATATCAATAAAGTCGTATATTGTAAAATACGTCACAAGACGCTGCACTATTTCAAGAAAATCGTAAAACATAAATTATCACCGCATAAGCAAAAAAGGCAACAAGGCTATCTCTATATATACTATCACAAAGCGCCAATTGTTTTCAAGCTATTTTTGACTATTTGCGGAAATAAACACAAATATTTTTTATTGTCTTGGCGGCTGCTTGTTTCCCGTGAGATAATAAATCGCTATCTGTGTTCTGTGCTCCATTCCGCTCTTTTCCAATATACCGCTTATATAGTTTTTCACTGTGCCTTCGCTGAGATAGAGCTTTGCGGCGATCTCCCTGTTTGAAAGTCCGTCCGCCACCGCAGCGATTATCTCCAACTCTCGTGCGGAAAAATCGGATTCGTCGAAGTCATGGCTTTTGGTCGGCTCAACGCTTGCCATTTGCTCAAAAACGCTCTCGTCCAGCACATTTACGCCGCTGTAAACCGAGCGTATCATTTGCTTAAGCCTGTCCGGAGGGTGATTCTTTATCAAATATCCCTTTGCTCCGCTGCGAATTGCCCTCCGCACCAGATCATAGTCATCGAACGTGGTGAGTATGAGCACCTTCCCAAGCCCCTCGCGAGCGATAATTTTGGTTGCTTCTATGCCGTCCATTTCCGGCATCTGTATATCCATTAATATTACATCGGCGGAGCCGCAGCGCGCAAGCTCCACACATTCTCTCCCATTGGCGGCGCAGCCGATCACTTCAAAGTCGCCGTCAACTCCCAGAATAATATTCATGCCTTCGCGCACAAAGTCGCTGTCATCGGCTATTATAACCTTGATTGCCATGCTGTTTATTCTCCCGTGATTTTATTGGTCCATTAGTTTATCGGTTTATGAGTTTACAGGTATGAGCATATTTATTCTGAATCCATCGTTGCCGGAAATATCCACTGTTCCGCCGAGCTGTCCTATGCGCTGCTTCATGCCGCGAATTCCCATTCCGTCATGGATTAAGCCGCACCCCTTTCCGTTGTCACTCACACAGCAGCGAAGCATTTTGTTGAGCACGTTTATTTCTATGTCAATTCGGCTGCACTGAGAATATTTCAAGGCATTTGTGACCGCCTCGCAGCAGTTGTCAAATATGACGCTCCACATACGGTCGTCAATTCTGCCGCTGTCTCCTGAAATATTCAGAACAGCCTCTATTCCGTACTGTGCGCGGCATTCCTCACAGAGCGAATTCAATTGAAGCAGCGCCATGCGCCTGCTGTCAGGGCGTTCCCTCCTGAGGAGCGCGCGTATTTCGTCCATGCCCTCGCGCAAGCTGTTGTTGACGCGGTTCAGAATTTCATCTGCCTTGCGCGGATCGACCGAGGCTATGGCGCGGCAGGCTTCAAGCTGATATATTGAGCCGTTTATGCGGTGTCCCAGCTTATCATGCAATTCCTGCGAAAGGCGGGTTTTGTCCTGAAGCATTATATTTTCGTAATGGAGGCTGGTGCGCCGAATTTCATTCTTGAATTCAAGGGCGTTTGTTTCAATGGAATTTTTAAGTTTCATTTCCCGCTGCTCGTAGTCCTCAGCCGACTGTCTGTATTTGAGTATTATTGCGTGATGCTGATAGTATATAGCCGATGTAAAAAGACAGAGCATGATATATGTAAATTTGTCCGGGGCATATATAATGCCAATCAGCGACACGACAAGCAGATATGGGGACATCTTGAATCCAAACACAGCGTCGGAAATTACAAGCGGCAGCATAAATATAAGTTCGCCGCCCAAAAGTATCACGGAGGCAAGCAGGGCGGCGGTTTCCGCGGCGAAAAAAATTTTCCTATTTCCCGCAATCTCGTAAATACAGGTGAGTGATGTGCAAATTGCCGTCGCGACGAGAGTGAAAGCATAACCCATGAAACTCCCTCCGTCCTTTTTCATAACAATGCATACAGTTATCAGCAGCGCATATCCAAGTTTGACGGCGACAAAATAGTTTCTCTTCCAAAGTTCCTTCAAATCATTTCCATACCCGTTGTAATCGTATTCGCTCAAAGCATATCACCCTGTTCAATCCTCATATTTGTTATATTCTTCATGTTCCTCATGTCCACCACATTTTTCTCCAAAATCTTCACAGATAAAGTTATCGTCCGCGAATATTATATTCTTTTGAAGTTTGTCTTTGGGAACAATCGCATATTTTCTTCGGCTTTGTGCTGTAACACACGATTTCATTATACCATTATGGGTATCTTTTGTCACGCAGAAAATCGTGGGCGTTGACAATTTTAGCGCCCACGATTTTTTATACATAATATGATATGATTATAAATTATTGTTTCCCGCCGTTGTCCGAAACCTTGGCGCCGATAAATCCAACCGTAATTATTATCACAAGGAATGCTGCGGCGGCAACGGAAAACATTGCATAAGCCCCGTTCTCATTTTTCATAAGGGCTTCGGACGAAAGTGTTACCCATTTTTGCGGAGTGATAAATGACGCCCTGTTCCACCAGTCGGGCAGGGTGACAAAACTGAAGTAAACCGCCGCCAGCAGATTGCTGAAAACCCACACGCCAAAGCCGATGCATATTGTGGTCATTATATTTTTTGTAAATATTCCCACTGTAAGACAAAACAGATTGTATATCAGACCAACTGAACCCATAAAGAACAGATAAGCGCCAAATGGTATTCCAACGTCAGTTCCCACCAAAGCGGCGGTTGCGGCGGCCAATATGCCTGTCTGGATCAGTGTGACAACAATTGCCGTAAACGCCTTGGAGCCTATATATTTCAACATAGATACTCCAGACAATTCTATTCTCAACAGAGCCTTGTTGTCGTTCTCAGTTACGATGAGATTAGTCACAAAGCAACCCGTAAGAATGAACGCCAGCGACAAAACCGCCACGGCATAGCCGATATTTCTCAAATGATTTTGCTGAGTTTCCGTAAGGTTATCGGATCCGCCGTTGACAGTTACCATTTGAACCTTGGGAATTTTCCCGAGTGCGTTCTGTGCCATGCTTAAAGCCTGCTCCTTATTTTGGGAAGCCGACGCACAGTCCATTATAACCGAAATATTGAAATTAATCTTGTCTGTCACCAGTGAAAAACGGCTGTCGTTTCCTCCATCCAGCACAATAATATCGGAATTATTTCCACTCATCACGGCATCACCGAAATTCTTGGGAATATATACAACTGCGGTTAAGGAACTGCCCTCATAACATTCTTTAGCTGCCGTTTCTATTTCCGACTGATTCAATTCCCCGCTCTTGCAGCGAATGATTGAACACCATTCCTCATTGGCAAGCGATTTCAGCATAAGTTCTGAAACCTCATCTTGTGCGGCGTCAATCACGATTACATTTGCCTTTGATATATCGAGAATTGTAATATTTTCAAGCTTATTGATCTCGGATATTCCCGAACGCACGTCAAAATAGGAATCTCCTGTCTGCACCATGTGAAGCAGCGACGCACCTACAGGCAACAGCACCAGGCAGACAAGGAAACCGATATTCCTGAGCAGCAGCTTCAAATTTGTCTTTGTCATTGTCAAAAAAGCTCTCATAAAATCAGTCCTCCTTTCCCAGCTTCACGGCAATCATTCCCAGCGGTATGCAGACGACAGATATTCCGCAAAGCACGATTATCGCGGGCACTGTGAATTCACTGCTGCCGCTTGTATTAAGTTCCACGATTGAACGGGTCATATAATAGATGGGCGAATAATTGCGCAGCGTATCCGCCCAAGGGGCTTGCATATATGGACAGAAGGAGCCGCCAAAGAAGGCCCAGAACACTAGCAGACAGTAGCCAAACACGATTGTAAGAATTACGTTTTTAATCAGACTGAAAAGCACAGTGGCGAGGGCCGCTGCTGCGATACACCCGAGAATCAGCAGCAGCGCGGTTGTGGCAATTTTTAGCCATTCGATATCGAAAAGCCATGTGCAAATCGCGACGCCTGTGAATATCAGCGCGGCTATCATTATGGCGGACGGAATAAATCGGCTCAGATAAATATTAAAGGAGCTTACCGGCGCTGTCTTGAAACGCGCGCCTATTTTATTTTTACGCTCGCTTGACATCACCGCTCCGAGCGCTATCATCGACACCCACACAAAAAATACAGTATACGCTGCGGTATAATAAAGTTCGGAACCGGGCATGGGCAGAACGTCGATTTTGTATGCGTTCACATGGTTGTATGTCCGAGCGTCCGAAGACTTTGAGATTATAGAAGAAGCCGTAACACTCACGAATCCAGCCTCAGTCTCGTGATTTCCGTCACTGTATACTGTGCAGCCTTGGTTGTTGAATTCTGCCACCACGTCCGCCTTTTTGCTTTCTATTGCCTTCTGGCCGCTGCCGTATGGAATATCGATAACCACTGTATTCTCGTGATCGAAAGCCGCTTGAATTGCGGATTTTGCGGGTGCATAAACACAGTCCTCTCCAAAGCTCACACCAAGTGTAAAATCACCAATATAAAAGTTGTCGCTGAGCAAATCCTTGAACACCGCCGAGAGCATACCAGTCACCATAACCATACAAATGACTATAAGTACAAGCGCCCTGCACCTCAGCATTAACTTCAGATTGTTTTTTGTCATTTTTGTGAAATACATCAGACTTCGCCTCCCGCATAATCACGTAGTTTTTTGCCTGTGAGTGTGAGAAACACTTCCTCGAGTGTGATGTTTGCGTTATCGTCGTCAGTTACTAATTTTACCAATTCTTCGCGTGTACCCGTGGCGATAATCCTGCCGTTGTCCATTATGGCGATTCGGGTGCATATTGCCTCCACTTCCTCCATGTAGTGACTTGTGTAAATCACAGTTGCTCCGTTCTCGTTGGCCTGCTTTATTCTTTCAAGAATGAAGTTTCGCGACTGCGGATCAATGCCGACTGTCGGTTCGTCAAATATCATCAAATCCGGCTTGTGGCCTATGGCGCAGGCGATGTTCAACCTGCGTTTCATACCGCCGGAGAAGGTCTTGGCATAGCTGTTTCGCCTGTCGAGCAGACCCACAAATTCCAGTGAATCATCTATTGCCGACTTTAATTCTCTACCCCTTATTCCGTACAGCGAGGTGAAGAGCTCCACATTTTCCCACGCTTTGAGATTACCATGTATGGCGAGATCCTGAGGAATATAACCTATGCGAAGTTTTATTTTGCGCATATCCTTTGCTGCGTCCATGCCAAACACCTCTATTTTGCCCGAGGTAGGTTTGAGCAATGAGCATATCATATTGAGCGTGGTGGACTTTCCCGCGCCGTTAGGTCCAAGTAAACCAAATATTTCGCCCTCCGCGATTTCGAGTGATATGTGATCTACTGCCGTTCTTCCTTCAAACTTTTTGCTCAGACTGCTCAGCTTTAAGACTGTTTTTTCTTCCATGTAAATTAAAACTCCCTTTCAATATTTTTGTTTTATGGTTATCATCAGTCAGTATTCAACTTACGATATGATCATATCACAGGTCAAAATAAATTTTAAGTGAGTTTAGCAATAAATCCAATATGACTTTAGTAATATTGGATTTAAATTTAATTAACATTGACAAGTCAGAACTGTATTCTTGAGCCGCGATGAAAAAATATGATTTTGTGTCAATGAACCGCTCGAATCATATTATGGTAGAGAAGAGCATATATTATAGGCTGTTTAGATATATGTCTCTTTTATGAAGGATTCTAAAATAAAACTTGAAAGGAGCAGATGATATGCAGGACGATTACAACCGTTTCATCAGAAATTCTATAAGACGGGCGCAATGCAATTACGAGGATATATTTGATGAAGATGCAGAGTCTCACAAATCAAATTCCTTCTGCTGCGGCAATGTTCAGTCCGAACAGTCAAACAAATGCGGCTGCGGCAATGTTCAATCGGAACAGTCAAACAAATGCGGCTGCGGCAATGTTCAGTCCGAACAGTCAAACAAATGCGGCTGCGGCAATGTTCAGTCGGAGCAGTCAAACAAATGCGGTTGCGGCAATGTTCAGTCGGAGCAGTCAAACAAATGCGGTTGCGGCAATGTTCAGTCGGAGCAGATTCCCCATTGTGAATGCGATCAGATGTGCAGACCGGTAAATGAAGTGCCTGTTATGGTGTTCATTGAAATGCAGAAGTTCGGAAAAATGTACAATGAAGCAGAGGGCTTGAAACGTGGAACGATGTTCCCGGCGCTTGACAAGCCGTTTATGGGAGGAGGCTGTAATTGCTGATGGACGAAAGGAAAAAGCTTTTGGCAAAGATATCTGCGTGCCAGTTCGCGCAGATTGAACTGGTGGAATTTCTTGATACACACCCGATGTGTGTGGAGGCAATGCAGGTGCTGAATATGCACAGAGCTAACGCAATAAGACTCATTGAGGAATACGAGTGCAAATTTGGTCCGCTCAGCAATCCCAAGGGAAACATGAAGTTTTGGGATTGGATAAATGATCCGTGGCCATGGGATTACACAGGTTGTAATTGTCAATGGTATCCCGGCGCCGGTGCAAGGCAAGGGAAAGGAGCGTGCAGATAATGTGGACTTATGAGAAGAAACTTGAGTACCCCATAAATATAAAGAATCCTAATCCCAAACTGGCGCAGATGATAATAAGCCAGTATGGTGGTCCGGATGGAGAACTGAGCGCTTCATTGCGTTATCTGAGCCAGCGCTACGCAATGCCTTATCCCGAGCTTAAAGCTATATTGACTGATATAGGAACAGAGGAACTCGCGCACCTTGAGATGATTGGCGCTATTGTTCACCAGCTTACCCGCAATCTGAGCAGGGAACAGATTATGAAATCCGGCTTCGACACCTATTATGTGGACCATACCACAGGCGTATATCCGGTGGCGGCCAGCGGAACCCCGTGGACAGCGGCCTATATACAGTCAAAGGGTGACCCGATTACCGATTTGCATGAGAATTTGGCGGCAGATGGTGCGCATTGCTATAGACAACTTGCCGAAAACCTGCGGCTATTTAACTAGGAGCAGGCTTTTGCGTTCTTTTTCAAGGTAACATCCAGCTCGGTAAATAAGTATTTCCAATACATATTGCGTGAAATGTGACGGGTGTGGCGCCCACATGAGTGAATTTTTTAACGGCGTATCATGTCATGACGTGGCAGCCGATGCTGTCAGCACACATGATTACCTTACAGCTATAGTTCTATATCAGCTGTTGACATTCACCGCTTTGCCGAAGTGATTGCGAATCTTCTGTAGATTCTTCACATTACTAAGGTCGATTTTGATTGCGTCAAAACAGTTCCTATATCACTTCCTGTATTTGATTACGATATTTTTGTGGCTATAATATTAAATAACTTGAGTTTGATGAAAAAATAAGGGAAAAAAGAAGAAAATCCGCCCGGAATTTGGTATAATGAAGATACGACCAAACAAAACACCAAAGCAAGGACAGATTTTCATGGAAGAACTATTGCCGATATTTTGTGATATAGATGATTTTTGCATAGAATACAAGAAATACTTTAAAATACACTTGTTTGTGAAAGTATATGAGATTATACTTAAAACTGCGTTATCTTTAAGTGAGATTATGACAATAGTAATATATTTTCATTTGTTAATTTACAAAACATTTAAATAGTATTATTTACAGTTGGTATGCATAACTTTAAAGCTATACTTTCTCGAACAGGTTATCTATAACTGATTTGTAGAAATTGTGAAAATGGCAATAGTTTCACTTACCATTATACCTCAATACCTCATCAGGTACCACCTTAGCAAGTCTACAGGAATAAATTTCGAAAAACTGTTCACTGATAGATGATATTTATCTCATAGATGGTATTTATCTCAAGAACTTTTCGTGAAATTATTTGAAAAACTATAAATGGGTACAGTAAAAATACAGAAAAATAAGGACAAACGTAACCAACAGCGTTATAATGTATTTAAGAACTACATTTATTCAAGGGAGCGTCGTCCTATAAATAAGGGTACACATGAATCAAAAGAGATTGGAAAGTTGTATTAAAACCTGATGGAAACTATTCATCGCGTTAAGGGATTTGCTGCAAAGCTGCGATTTGTTGCGCGGAGATTAAACTACTGAAAGGATGTTGTACTCGTGAAGGGAATTATTTTAGCAGGCGGCTCAGGCACACGTCTGTATCCGCTGACAATGGTAACGAGCAAGCAGCTCCTGCCGATTTATGACAAGCCCATGATTTACTATCCGCTTTCTGTGTTAATGAATGCGGGAATTCGGGAAATTTTAATCATCAGCACGCCGCGGGACACACCGAGGTTTCAGGAGCTGCTGGGTGATGGTCACCAATTCGGTGTGGAATTGTCCTACGCTGTTCAGCCAAGTCCGGACGGGCTTGCGCAAGCATTCATTATCGGCGCAGGATTTATCGGAAACGATACCGCCGCGATGGTATTGGGAGACAATATCTTTGCGGGACACGGCTTGAAGGAACGTCTTAGAACTGCCGTTGAGAATGCCGAGCATGGCGGGGGTGCAACCATATTCGGATATTATGTCGATGATCCGGAACGATTTGGCATTGTAGAATTCGACAGAAGCGGCAGGGTTGTAAATATTGAAGAAAAACCTCAGAATCCCAAGAGTAACTATTGCGTAACGGGACTGTATTTCTATGATAATCACGTGGTGGAGTATGCGAAGAGTTTGAAACCCAGTGCCAGGAATGAATTGGAGATCACTGATCTCAACCGAATTTACCTCGAAAATGGTACTCTCAATGTGGAATTGCTCGGACAGGGCTTTACATGGTTGGATACCGGAACGCATGAGAGCTTGGCTGACGCATCCAATTTTGTCAAGACGGTCGAACAGCACCAACACCGAAAGATTGCTTGTCTGGAAGAAATCGCATATCTGAACGGCTGGATCAGCAGGGAAGATGTTCTTAAAGTTTACGAAACTCTCAAGAAAAATCAATATGGGCAATATTTAAAAGATGTGTTGGATGGCAAGTACGTGGACGCGCTGTATTGAGGAGGTTATTTGGAGTGAAAAAATATCTACTTACAGGCTGTGCCGGATTTATCGGTTCCAACTTTGTTTATTATATGCTTAAGAAATATGAAGACATCCTACTTGTTAACCTGGACAAGCTTACCTATGCGGGTAACTTGGAAAATCTGAAAGGCGTAGAGGACGACCCACGGCACGTTTTTGTGCATGGGGATATCTGCGACAAGGCACTTGTGACGGGTCTTTTTAGAAAATATGATTTTGATTATGTCATCAACTTTGCAGCCGAAAGTCACGTTGACCGTTCCATTACCAATCCAGAAATTTTTGTGCGGACTAATGTTCTGGGCACAGTGAATCTGCTGCAATGTGCAAAAGAGGCGTGGTATAACACAGAGGCAAAAACGTGGAAAGATGGTAAGAAATACATTCAAATCAGCACGGACGAAGTCTATGGCGCGCTGGGTGCAGAGGGATATTTCACGGAGACTACACCCATAAATCCCCATAGTCCTTATTCATCATCAAAGGCTTCCGCAGACCATTTTGTGCAGGCATTTTATGATACCTATGGTATGCCCATCAATATCACCCGTTGTTCCAACAACTATGGCCCGTATCAATTCCCCGAAAAACTGATTCCGCTTATGATTAACAATGTTAAACAGCATAGGCAGCTCCCTGTTTACGGGGATGGTATGCAGATCAGAGACTGGCTGTATGTAGAGGATCATTGCAAAGCGATTGATATAGTTGCCAACAGCGGGAAGATTGGCGAGGTCTATAATATCGGCGGTCATAATGAGCGTCCAAATATTTTCATCGTCAGAACTATCATTCAACGGCTTCACGACCGATTGCAGGACGATGGAATCTCTGAGGACCTGATTAGGCACGTTGAAGACAGATTGGGTCACGACCGTCGTTACGGCATCGACCCGACTAAAATTAAGAATGATTTGGGCTGGTATCCCGAGACACCATTTGAGAAGGGGATTGTTCTGACTATCGACTGGTATCTTGAGAACGAAGGATGGATGAACAATGTCACCAGCGGCAGCTATCAGAAATACTATGAAGAAATGTATAAAGGAAAATAAACCATGAAAGTATTTATAACAGGTGTCAACGGGCAGCTGGGTCATGATGTTGTCAATGAATTGATTAAGCGCGGCTATGAGGCCGTCGGCTCTGATATTCAGGAATCCTATAACGGTGTGGCGGACAGTTCTGCGGTAATAGCGGCTCCGTATGTATCCTTGGATATTACAAACGAAGAAGCCGTACACCGGGTTATCGCCCAACTTTATCCCGACGCTGTTATTCATTGCGCGGCGTGGACAGCCGTTGACATGGCGGAAGATGATGACAAAGTTGAGTTGGTGCGCATGGTCAATGTATACGGTACGCGGAATATCGCCAACGCCGCAAAAGAGGTAGACGCCAAGATGGTGTATTTATCCACAGATTATGTTTTTGACGGACATGGCGAAAGACCGTGGCAACCCGACGATAAGAATTATGCACCACTTAATGTTTATGGACAGACAAAGCTCGAAGGGGAATTGGCAGTTAGTTCAACATTATCGAAATATTTTATCGTGCGTATTTCATGGGTATTTGGACTAAATGGAAAGAATTTTATCAAGACGATGATTAATGTCGGCAAGACGCACAATGCTGTTCGCGTAGTGAACGACCAAATCGGCACTCCAACTTATACACTGGATTTGGCCCGTCTTCTGGCGGATATGATTGAGACGGATAAATACGGCTATTATCACGCTACCAATGAGGGCGGGTATATTTCATGGTATGATTTCTGTGTGGAATTTTACAGACAGTATGGTATTACAGCTGCGGTTATTCCCGTCAGTACCGAGGAATACGGGATTTATAAAGCGGTGCGTCCTTTTAATTCAAGATTGGACAAGTCTAAATTGGCAGAAGCAGGTTTCAAACTGCTGCCCACATGGCAGGACGCTGTGAGCAGATATTTAAAGGAGGCAAAGTTGTAATGGGACAGATTAATGTCGAAAAGAATGTTGGAGGTATCGAGGGGCTTTGTGTCATTATACCTGCCGTTCACGGCGATAATCGCGGTTACTTTATGGAAACCTACAGTCAGCGCGATATGGAAGAAGCGGGAATTAACACCACCTTCGTGCAGGACAATCAATCTATGTCCGTCAAAGGTGTATTGAGAGGTTTGCATTTTCAGAAGAATTTCCCGCAGACTAAATTGGTTCGCGTAATTAAAGGCTGCGTTTTTGATGTGGCAGTGGATTTGCGGACAAGTTCACCTACTTATGGGAAATATTACGGTCTGGAACTTACTGAAGAAAACAAAAAACAATTCCTTATTCCAAGGGGCTTTGCACACGGATTCCTGGTTCTTTCAGATACGGCGGAATTTTGCTACAAGTGTGACGATTTCTATCGTCCGAATGATGAAGGCGGCGTTGCTTGGAACGATCCACAGATCGGTATTGTGTGGCCAAAGCTGGAAGGTTCTTATCATGGTACGGCGTCGGCCGAAAGCTATACTGTTGACGGAACAGCGCTAAATCTTTCTGAAAAAGACCAGAAATGGCTGGGGTTGAAGGATACGTTTCGATTTTGAGAGGACGTTGTGCATTGGTATGATTAATCAATGCAACATGAATTGATGATACTATACGCGCGTTTTTTGTACTATTTTTTCTTGTGTTTCTTAATTCAAGTTTAGTGTCATAACCAATTGCAAAATATAAAAATCCCAACTGCTTGTATTGGATTTCTATTTGATCCAATACAAGCAGTTGGGATTTTCAGTCAAACGGTTTTTCTGTATATTTTATCTGCTCAAATATGGCTCTTTAGGAATTGCTTTTTTGCTTCCTCAGTTTTGCGTTTTGAAAAAACATGAACAGAGCTGTAGACATCATTACAGCCAATGCAACGCCCATAATAATGTAGTTTTTCACCATCACCGAGGCGTTCATTTTAAATTCACAATACACCGCCGCGCCAATTGCGGCTGCACAAATTGCCCAAAGAGCTATATTCGGAATATCAGGCGTACTTATGATACACCTGTTTACTATAATTATCACAATGGCTGTCACTGCCATTATAAAGCTTATAATCTGACTTATTCTCACGAAACCTAAGGATACCATAAACAGTGAGTCGCTGCGCATACTTTCCAAAATAGTCTGGGAGAGTCCATATGTAAGCATGAACATCAGAGCGACGCTGCCATATTGCAGACTCGTTGAATTAAGTTTGTATTTTAAAATGAAAATGACCAGTGTAAAGATAAAAATCAACAGAGCAGCCAGTCCCTCGAAAAACCCTACCCACAGTATCCAAGATTGCTCGGATTCAGACCATATGGCAAATGGAAATTTCTGTATGTATTCAGACGAAATGTTAAAGCCCATATCGCCACCGCTTGTTATGCTGGCGAAACGTCCTATACAAATTGTCAATGATACTGCGGGAATGGCTGCGTCAATCATTTGCAATGTCGATTTTCCACACACACATGAATAAACAATCAAAACCGCCAGTATTCCGAGCAACGCTCCGTACAACGCATAGCCTCCGGTCATGAGATTTGCACATTCCATTATTCCATTAGTAAAGGACGCCTTTCCAAACCAGCAGTAGAATATGCGCGCGGTTATCAGCGCCGTTGGCATTGAAATCAATGAAATTCGCAAAGCCGATGTGAAACTTTCCCCTTGGAGCCTGCGCAGAATACAGAACACAAGAGCTGCCACAAAAACGGCGCACCCAATGAATACTCCGTACCAATATATTGAAAAGCTCCCAAAATCAACAAAAAATATATTTTCGGACATTTACAATTCCTCTCCAGATATAACCTTAATTCCACTCCGACTCGGGAATGGCCGACGCAAAATACAGAATATCGCTCAGTGAGCGCTCTCCGCCGTTAGAAACTGCGTTGTAAATCCTGTTGTTAAACACCATTGTTGTCGACTGTCCCCCGTCGAGATTGTATGCTATAATGCAGTTTTTATCTGCCATTATTACGGCAAGTTCATTGGTGGTTGTTCCATTGGATATATCGGAGCGGCCGTCTATTGTACATATAAGATAATGGAGCTTTCCCAATTGCCCTATTGCTGTACGGGGATTATTGGCACGTGGACCGCAGGCTATGCTGTTGAATTTGCCGGTCTTTATAATTGCCTCTCCGTCACGAACTATCACAGGTCCGAATGCCAACGACTGATATATTTTATGATTTGAGATATACCCGCTGTTTACTGCATACCTGTCGATCATAACATTAAAATTTCCGTCGGAGTCAATAAACAATGTGTCGAGACCCGCGCAGTCTTTTCTGTACAATGTGCCTTGACGAATAATCAGGCCGTTGGTGCGGCAATTGTAAAAGTCTGCGTTAATGGCAATGACGGCATTATTGGCTTTGGCCATTTTAGAAGCATAGGTGCGTCTTGAAATGCCGTATTTGCCGCCGGCAAATGCTGTGCGCAGCTGTGTGGGGTGAGCTATTTTTACATCGGCAAAATTGGCAGTAACGGTTTTTTCCGATAACACTATTCTTTCACGCCAGCATTTTACAGATATTGTTTCATCTTCATATGTGTTTTCGGTGAAATTAGCGGGATTTGGCTTTGGCGCAGGGGACAGATCCATCGGGAGCGTATATACCTTGGGTAGATTAAATACTTCAGTGTTGATATTCTCATTTATACTTAAAACCGATGCTTCTATATCATTGGCCAGTCGTTTTTCTGTAAGGGAACCATTTTCAGATGTTATTTTGCTGTCCGAAGGAATCAATATTGCGGCAGAAATTGAAAAAAGACAGAGAAGCAGGAACATGGTTAGATTTTTTATAACTTTCATTTACTTTCCTCCGAGCTTAAAGAGCATATCCTGACAGAGCGTTGTAGAATTCATCAGACATAATAACGCGCCATTTACCCTTGCAGCTCACCATTTCCACTGAGTACTTATTTGTCGTGTAGAAATCCCGTGGATTTTTCAAAAGCTCCTTTTTACCATCTTCTATAATTTCCGCGATATCCGAATAATCTTTAAATACTTCGCCCTCATACTGTCGCCCGCTGATCTCGGACAGCACTTGCCGCGAAAGTGTCTCCCTGAATTTACTTAAATTAAAGCTTGTGTAATTCACTACAGCAACGGCATGATGGCTGTCTTTTAAGTAACTCTCTTTGTCAACAGGCTCGCAACTCCTGCTTTGTGCAATGCAGTCAATGATCATCGCGTCGGTTTCGCTGACGATTTGACCGTTGAAGCTGTATGTTCCGTCGGAAGAACTCACAAGCTGATATTCATATTGCCATGTGTAATTGTATAGCATATCGTTGACGGAGGCATTGTCTCCTTTTATAACTGCGTCAATAAATTCGGCAAGTGCCTGTGATGGGTTTCCCGGTTCTGATAAGTTATACGTTGGCAGTTTTGCCGCGCCGCATCCCGCAAGCACAAAGGTGCAGCCTATGATTAAAAATGCGAGCGTGCATATTTGTTTCTTCAAATTTGTCGACATATTATTATCGTCCCTTTTTACTGTATGTTTTGTGTTATTTCATGACTTTTGCACTGTAATTACGCACGGCTTATCAGGCCCTGTCATAATATTCCTGCACCTGTTTTTCACTCAGTCTGAAAGCTTCCTTTATCTGCTGTCTGGCGATTTCGGGTTTTTTGTTTATGATGTTTTTAATTGTTTTTTTATTGTAATTCCAATAACTTACGGTAGGACTTCCCCATCTGGCTTCCTGAAGCGGCATTTCACTTTCAATTTCTTCCGAAAGCCCGTCCAGCAAGCTTATGAGCCTGTCCGGATCGAATGTAGTCTTGATGTGTTTAAAGTACCGCATAATAAATTTTTCGCGAAAGTCCTGATTTTTCAATAAATTTCGTGGTATCGAATTATTACATTTGGCAAGCCCGTGATAGGGACCAAGCATATACCTGCTTATGTAATTTTTTTTATAAGTGACCAATGAAAAAGCATAGTCAACGTCAAAAAGCATCCATTTCCATTTTCCGTTATTGCGATCGCGATAACACCGTATATTTCCCGTATCGTTATTTGCGATATATGTCTCAAATATCCACCAATCCATTAGAGAATCAATGTCAATCTGGGAACATACATAATCATAATTTTTCTTGACAGTCAAATCATTATTCTCGCAATAGTCGCACAGCGCGAGGTAATCATCTCGGCTCCCTTCCTGCTGTATGCGCTCCCATTTCACTATGTCGATTTTACCTTTTTGCATACCGTATTTGTGTATCAGGTATTCATCGTTAAGTTTTTCGCGAAGATAATAAAGCCCCCAATACTTGCCGTTGATATAAAGGGCCACAGGCTGTGCCTCCATATAATCCACATTCATTGTCCCACGTAAAATGCGCGAGCAAAATTCATCGCGCATATGTGCTCTGCTCCAGTCCTGACCCGATGGTCTTAAAACAAATGAGGAGAAAACATCTACGGAATTTTCACCGAAGAACGGAAAGCAGATCTCGTTCATACCGCTTCTCTCTGAGAGAATCACCGCTAGAGCCTTTTGTGCTTCTTTTCTTGAAGTTTCCCCGAATATCCGCGCCATGGCGTTAAACGAAGCAGTTTTTTGGCCGTCAATATAATATTCAAACGTGATCTCGCGCTCTTCGTTGCTCTCATAATTCGGTTTTCCCTGAACAAGTCCTCCTACAAAATTGGACATTATGCCGTGGTACGCCGAGAACAACCCCTCTTCATCGGAAGAGACAGAAACCACAGGAATTGAATGTTTGTCGTCCGTTAAAAACGTGCCTGTCGCAAGTTGACTTGGGAGATATCCGTCTTTTAGGGTTATGGCCCGAACCACTGTATTTTCTTTTATTATAATGGGCTTCTGGTAAACTTTCGAGTGCTCTGTGGGCATATCTCCGTTTGTAGTATAATATATCTTACAGCCCTTCTGAGCGCTGATAGTCAATTGAAAGCCCTGCGGTACATAGCCTCCCTCAAATGAAAGGACAGGCGCGGGAGAATATCCCAAATAAGCGGCGGTTTCCCGATTGTTCTTTCCGGGAGACGGGCTTTCAAAAACGTACACCTCGTTTTTTTGAGAATCAAGCCTTCCTGATGAATGGCCGTAGGTTTGTTTTCCGGAATTGAACACGTCAATTATATGTCCACCACTGTCAAAAAAATATATATTCTCGCCGCCCTGGTTCAGCTTGAAGGCCGCATATAATGTGCTGTTTGATTTAGATGCGTTGTTTCCGGTGCAATACACAGTCTGATATCCGCCGGCGTTTATCTTTATGTCTGGAAAAACAAATGTAACATCATCTGCACGTTTGGAAAGGCCGTAGCCTTTAAGCGAAACGGCATTCGATGATGCATTGTGTATTTCTATAAAATCATTGGCGTAGGTTCCGTCCTTGTCCGAAACGCACATCACCTCACTGACATAAACAGAGGAATACGGCTCAGCTTTTACGGCGGAGGTCAGCTCATAGGAATAAGTTGTATTTGCCCGGCCCGGGGTGGGGGAGGCAAATAACTTGAATTCACCGCTTTTTGGATCACGCCCGCATGAAACATTCGGGTTAAGCTCCGCTGCCTTGACTGAGTCCACGGCAACACCCGCTATGGAATAAAGCGTTATGATGTCGCCCGCGCTCAGCTTGAAATCTGCGTGGTAAACCTCGGGATCTGCTGAAGCCTCATCAGAGCAAAATATCACCATGTATGCCTTTGACTTTATAACTGAGCCTTCGGGGAAGAACCACTTTGCTTCGCTGTTGTCTGAATCAGAGAGTGAAAAGCCGTCCAGATTCACGTCGGAATCGGAAGAATTGTAGATCTCTATCCAATCGCTGTATTGATTATTGCTGTCGTATATCACATAGGTGTTCTTGGTCATATACTCGTTTATTAGCAAACCGCTCTCGGGAATCTGCAAATTGTCAAGCTCGGCTGAAGAGTTTCCCGAATTCGCCTTATTTGGTGAAGGTTCTGCAAACCACACATAATTTTTAGAATTGCTGTCAAGACCATACGATACATTTGGCAGCGTGGTCTGTGGAACATCGAGTTTCTGCACAACATTGCCCGCTGTGTTGCTGAATATTAAGGTTTCGCCCTTGGCGGACAATCTAAAGTTTGTGTGTATGTTTCCATACTCATCTACCTTGTTAAGCCCCGAAAGATAGATAACGGCATAACCGTCGGGGGGAATTACAACATCTTCGGGGATCTTCCATTTATTTGCAAAATTTACATTATCCGATAGCATACAACCCTTAAGATTTACTGTGTCGTCGGACGAATTATAGAACTCAATCCAATCGTAACAGTTGCCGTCCGGAAGCTGAGCGTAATAATGATTGGTACTCATGACTTCATTTATTTTTACTTTATCGGTAACCACCTGACTTATATCCGATTTATTTGAGCATCCCGACAGAATTAAGGCGGTTATAAACCCAATGACCGCCATTAACATGGAACGATTAAACACAGCAAACCCTCCTAAATTCTACTAGTTGCATTTTATCATATTAATAAAAAAAGTCAATGAACATTATGTTATTTTGTGATGAGCCGCACAAAAATAATCGGATTCGATATGCGCTTTCTGTTTTTAAAAAAGACAACCAACAGGAAAATCGAAGACTTTCGAGTGGACAAACAAAGTTAGCCATACTCTTTACATTGCCTGATAATGTTATTTAAAATTAATTCCTTTGATAAAGAATAAAAGCATCAGAAGATCGCCCTGCTGAATTCAATCCTCTGATGCTTTTTATTATTTAAGAATTGTGTAAAACTTGATGAATTTTAAAAATTCCAATATATATTTATAATCCTGTTGTCTCTGCTGCCCCCGATTTCAATTTTATCTATCAGAATATCTGCCATTGTTTTTGTGAATTCGTCAAAGCTGAGATATTTGCGGATAATCTCATGTTTTGACTCGGAATTGTTGATGGTTTCTTCAAAATGTAAAATATCCGCCTCCACTCTGCCTCGCCGGAGCAACAATTCATCTTTATCCGACTGAAATTGAGTGGAGAGCGATATAAAAGTATCTTCGCCGATAATGCCCTTCAATTTATCCAAATAAAGATTTTTAATGCAGTTGTCGCACTCTGAATATTTTTTATCGATTTCCTCAAGCGACTTTCGCAAATTCTCCAATTTATCTGCGTCGTCATTGTTTATATCTACTCCATTTTCGACGGTTTCTTCGTTAAGATATTGTTCAAGATTCTTTTTAAATTCATCAAGAACTCTTGCCTTCAATGTTGACTCAAAGATAGTTGCTCCATGACAGGAATTTTTGTTAAATTTATGAGTAGGACATCGGAAAAATCGCTTGCCTCTGTTGTATCCTGTATTCAAACGATATCCGCAATGCATACAGATCAACTTGCCAGAAAATACATTTACATCTTTCTCACTTGGAGCATAACATGGTTTTGCTCTGCTTTCCCATATTAAACGGGTTAAATTCCACGTTTCGCGATCAATTATGGCGTCATGTGTATTTTCTACCCTTATCCAGTGATTTTTTGGAGCGGGAATCGTATGTTTTGATTTATATGTGGGATTGTAGGTCTTTCCCTGAACAAGATTACCTATGTAGACCTCATTATTTAATATATTGCTCACGGCTGCGTATTTCCATATGTTGTCGGTAAATTTACTGTTGACGTTTTTCACAATGCCGCGCCGTTTTTTATGCTCTGATGGACTTGGTATGCAGCGTTCATTGAGTATTCTTGCAATCTGAGTTCTGCCGATTCCGCTGTTGTAAAGATTGAAAATTGTCCTCACAACTTCTGCTTCTTCCTCGTCTATTATGAGATGCCCTTTTTGATTCGGATCCTTATTGTATCCGTAGGGAGGAAAGGCGCCAATGTAGTATCCACACGTCATTCGCGCTTTTAACCCCGCTTTTATGCTGTCAGATGTGTCCTCAAGGTACCATTCATTAACCAATCCGTTGATTTGCCTTGCCTTTTTGTTCCCGGCTATATCGGTGTCAATGTTGTCAACTATGCTCACAAATCTTATGCCCCAGATAGGAAAGTAATAGTTTATGTATTTTTCTACAATTTCCAATTCGCGGGTGAATCTTGACTGAGTTTTGCAGAGTACTATATTAAATTTTTTAGCTTTAGCGTCCTCTATCATGCGATTAAATTGCGGGCGGTTTCTGTCTGAACCGGAATAATCGTCGTCGGAATATATATCATATACAATCCAGTTGTGATTTGCCGCGTATTCAAGCAGCATATTTTTTTGATTTTGTATGCTCATGCTGTCGTCGCTCTTATTTTTTTTGTCGTTATCTTCCTCGGAAAGTCTGCAATATATTGCCGCTTTATCTTTTATAATAAAGCCTCCCTTTTTATTATGAAATCGACAAATCGAGGCTGTCTGTATGAGTTGAATTATATCATAAGCAGCGCCAATTGAATTTTGATTGCTGTAAAATTATCTCTAAAATTAATTTTTTGTCAGATATACCCGAGCGACTGAATTTCTGATTTCGCAATTTATTACATTGATAATCAGCCTGTTAAAATCGGCTTTTCTGCGACTGTATTCTGACTTACTGCTCTTATAGATTGATTTAATTTTACTGTTATCCATAACAAATAAGCCTCCACACCAAAATTCACTAAATTTATATTCAACAGTCCATGAGGCTATGAGTATTATAAACAAGCGGCGTGTAAACTATCCACGTTGTCTATAGCCACGCGCGGCAGAACAGAAGGCTCGCACAACGTACGATAACATTCTGCGGTTCTGCGATGATCCGGACGTACGCGATCCGATAAAGTTCCTGCGTGCCCGCGAAGTGGTACACTATCAGCGTTTCGGCGAAGCGCTAAGGCTCACTACCGATAGGCTTAATGCGAAGAACTTCTATGCTTTTAATCCGGCGTTCGATCCCAAGTCCTGCGGAAAATAGACTGAATCTCGCTCAGATTCAGGTACAGACCGTCACGGCGGCTGGGAAAGTAATATGTGATCCGATTTAAAAAACTTATAAACAAGCCCATCAATAATCCCGATGCTTTAATGACAGGCATTGGCCGATTGATGGGCTTGTTTTGTTGACGTAAAATAAAAATATATTTATAATTAAATTACATATGAATGTATTGTAAATTTTTATTGACGTATATTAACAATTACGTATTCATGAATTATACTATAAATATTAACAGTGCAGCGACAAAGTAAGAATTATTTGACTAAGAGTCGTTCGTACAGTTTACCGGGCGGATAAACAGTCCCATAAGCTGACACTGCATAAAATTTTTGGGGAGTATAGATATGAAGTACAGGCTTGACAGATATGGTAATCAAATTTCCCAGCTTGGTTATGGCTGCATGAGATTCAGCAGAAAGGGAAATGTTATTGACTACGAAAAGGCAGAGAAGGAAGTCATTCTCGCCATAGAAAACGGTGTTAATTATTTTGATACAGCTTATATTTATCCCGGCAGCGAGGAATGCCTCGGCCGCATTTTGGACGAAAACAAGTGCCGCGATAAAGTAAATATCGCGACCAAGCTTCCGCAGTATATCATGCGTTCGTCAGCGGCAATTGATAAAACCTTTAATGAGGAGCTTTTGCGTCTCCGTACGGATCATATTGATTACTATCTCATGCATATGTTTACAGACTATGCCGAATGGGAGCATCTTAAGTCTATTGGTATTGAGGACTGGATCAAAAGGCAAAAGGCTGAAGGTCATATCGGCAATATAGGTTTTTCATATCACGGCGATACAGAAATGTTCCTGAGAATTCTCAACGCATATGACTGGGATTTCTGTCAGATTCAGTATAATTATCTCGATGAACATACACAGGCGGGGAAAAGGGGGCTTCAGGCAGCCGCCGCGAAAGGTATTCCGGTTATCATCATGGAACCTCTCAGAGGCGGCAGGCTGGTAAATCTGCCCGATCAGGCAATGGAGGTGCTCGCGTCTGACAAAAAGGGTTATACACCCGCAGAACTTGGGCTGCGCTGGCTGTGGAACCAGCCGGAGGTTAGTTGTGTGCTTTCGGGCATGAATTCCGAGAATATGATAAATGAAAATATCCGAATAGCGTCGGAGGCCGAACCGGGACATCTTACGCAGGAAGATATGGAAATTGTCGAGCGGATCAAGCTAATCATACGTGAGCGTGAAAAGGTAGGTTGCACAGGCTGTCGGTACTGTATGCCATGTCCAAGGGGAGTGGATATTCCGGGTACGTTCTATTATTACAATCTGATGTATATGGAGAAAAATTCCCGTGCCCGCTTTGAATTTGTTCAGAACATGGGACTGCGTAAGGAACCGGGTTTTGCCTCGCAGTGCGTTGGCTGCGGCAAATGTGAAAAACATTGTCCTCAGCATATCAATATTCGTGAAAAACTGAGGGAGGCCGACCGCACCCTAAGACCGCTGCCGTATAAAATCGGTATAAATATTGCGCGCAAAATTATGATTCATTAGCAATTCTTCTTCTTTGAGAGATTGTAAAATTAAGATGTAAAAATAAAAAACAATCCCGTAGGGCGGAGGTTATTTTGTAATCTCCGTTGGCGGGATTGTTTTTTTGTCTTGTACTTAATTTTTCAATTAAAGGCTGAGTTATTCAAGCTCAAATGCACCTGTGTAGAGCCTGTAATACTGCCCCTTCTGCTCGATAAGCTGCTCGTGTGTGCCGCGCTCGATTATGCGTCCGTGGTCGAGAACCATTATAACGTCGGAATTCTTTACGGTAGAAAGCCTGTGGGCTATCACGAATACTGTCCTGCCCTCCATCAGCTTATCCATGCCGCGCTGAACGATCTGCTCTGTACGGGTGTCGATAGATGATGTAGCCTCGTCCAGAATCATTACGGGCGGGTCGGCAACTGCCGCCCTCGCAATGGCTATAAGCTGGCGCTGGCCCTGCGAGAGATTGTCGCCGTTGTTCTCCAGAAGCGTGTTGTAGCCCTGTGGAAGTCGGGTGATAAAGTCGTCCGCGCCCGACAGTTTGGCGGCGTTGATACATTCATCGTCGGTTGCATCAAGCTTGCCGTATCTGATGTTATCCATAACCGTCCCTGTGAAGAGCTTAGTTTCTTGGAGCACCAGACCGAGGGAACGTCTCAGATCGGACTTGCGAATCTTGTTGATATTGATGTTGTCGTAACGTATCTTTCCATCCTCAATATCGTAGAAGCGATTGAGAAGGTTGGTAATTGTGGTCTTGCCGGCGCCCGTTGCACCCACAAACGCTATCTTCTCGCCCGGGTGGGCGTAGATGCTTATGTTGTGCAGTATGGTCTTGCCCTCCTCATAGGCAAAGTCCACGTCGAACAACTGCACATCGCCTTCCAATTTTGTATAGGTAAGGCTGCCGTCGCTGTGTGGGTGTTTCCACGCCCACTTGCCTGTATGACTATCTGTTTCCGTTATATTGCCTTCGGGATCGATCTCTGCATTGACGAGCGTTACATAACCATCGTCAACCTCCGGTTCTTCGTCGATAAGAGAGAATATTCTCTCGGCGCCCGCTATTGCCATCGCAACGGAATTTATCTGCTGTGTGAGCTGATTGACGTTTCCTGTAAATTGCTTTGTCATGTTGAGGAACGGCACTAGAATGTCTATTGTTACAAGTCCCACCGAGCCTGCCACGATAGACGATATGCCTATATTGGGGACTTTGACAACCAGAAGAACGCCGCCGATAACGGCGATCAGCACATAGAGAATGTTGCCGATATTCTGAATTATAGGCCCGAGAATATTCGCGTACGCATGGGCGCGGAAGCTATCCTCAAAGAGTTTGTCGTTCAGCTCGTCGAAACCTTCACGACATTGCTCCTCGTGGTTAAACACCTTGATGACCTTCTGGCCGTTCATCATTTCCTGCACAAAGCCCTCGGTTTTGCCAATCGACTGCTGCTGGCGAATAAAGTATTTTGCCGAACCGCCGCCAACCCTGCCGCTGATGATAAGTATGGCCGCAACTCCCATCATCACAACGAGTGTGAGCCATACGCTGTAGTAAAGCATGATCACCAGAACGGTTGTTATCAGTATAATCGTCTGGAGCAGTACGGGGAGAGCCTGAGATACAAGCTGACGAAGGGCGTCAATATCGTTGGTATAGCGGCTCATTATATCGCCGTGCTTGTTTGTATCAAAATACCTTATGGGGAGATTCTGCATTTTCTCAAACAGAGCCGTGCGCATTTTGCTCAGGAATCCCTGCGTGATGTATGCCATTAGCTGAGTGTACGCTATTATTGCAATAAGCGACATTACATAGAGGCAAATCAGCACAATCACCTTTGGCAGTATAACCTTTGACGCGGCCTCCCAATCTCCCGTTAAGTACCATTGCTCTATATCGGCAATTATCTTTTGCTGGAATACGGCGGGCAACGCGTTGGTCAGAGAGGAGAGAATTATACATATTGCCGTTATGGGAATCAGTACGGGATATGATTTCCAAAGCATTGATACGACGCGCTTGAGTCCACTCATTGATGCCTTAGGTCTTTTAGGCATTTTCACATTTTTGAAGTTTTTGTCGTTTGGCTCGACCGTATCGTTGCTTTTTTGCGGTTTATGTTCACTCATCGTCCGCACCTCCGTTCGTCTGTTGCTCTAATATCTCTCTGTAAATATCGCTCGACTTCATCAATTCGTCGTGATTTCCAACCGCAGCAATTTTACCGTTGTCGAGAATTATAATCATGTCCGCGTCCTGCACAGAGGATATTCTCTGCGCTATAATCAACTTGGTGGTTTCCGGAATAAATTGCTTGAACCCCATGCGGATAAGCGCGTCAGTCTTGGTGTCAACCGCGCTGGTTGAATCGTCCAGAATGAGAATCTTCGGCCTCTTAAGTAAAGCTCTCGCGATACAGAGACGCTGTTTTTGTCCGCCCGACACATTGGTTCCACCCTGCTCTATGTAGGTGTCGTAACCGTCGGGGAATGCGGAAATAAACTCATCAGCCTGAGCCAGTTTGCAGGCCTCAATCAACTGGTCGTCGGTGGCGTTTTCATTGCCCCAGCGAAGGTTCTCCTTAATCGTGCCGGAAAACAGCTCATTTTTTTGCAGCACCATTGCTACGTTGTCGCGAAGTATTTCAAGGTCGTAGTTTCTCACGTCAACGCCGCCGATTTTTATGCTGCCCTCGGTAGTGTCGTAGAGACGGGGGATAAGCTGCACGAGAGTCGATTTACTGGAACCTGTGCCGCCGAGAATCCCAACTGTCATACCTGAATCAATGTGCAGATTGACGTCCGCGAGCGCGAATTTCTTGGATTTCTTAAAATACTTGAAGCTCACGTTGTCAAAGTCTATGGAACCGTCTTTGATTTCGGTTATGGGCGATTCGGGATTGGTGAGCGTTGGTTTCTCGTCAAGCACTTCCGCAATTCTCTTCATGGACTCAACAGACATCGTTACCATAACATAGATCATGGAGAGCATCATCAGCGACATGAGAATCTGTACTCCGTAAGTGAGCATGGAGGACATTTGTCCCACGTCAATTGTTGTCCCTCTGCCCGTGATTATGAGCCTTGAGCCCACTATCATTACAAAAATCATGTTGAAGTACATACAAATCTGCATAAGTGGTCCGTTAAATGCTACAATTCGCTCTGCGTGTGTAAAATCCCTACGTATATCATCAGCCGCCACATTGAATTTCTGCTTTTCGTATTCCTCGCGGGCGAATCCCTTGACGACACGCATTGCACGCACGTTCTCCTCAACCGATTCGTTGAGCTTGTCGTACTTTTTGAATACTCTGTGGAACGCGGGCATTGCTTTTCGCCCTATAATGATAAGACCGAATCCCAGCACAGGAATTACAACGACGAATGTGGTGGCAAGCGCACCGCCCATGATATATGCCATTATTACCGAGAAAATGAACATGAGCGGAGAACGTATCGCAGTTCTTATGCTCATCATATAAGCCATTTGAACATTTGTGATATCTGTAGTCAGCCTCGTTACAAGCGATGAGGATGAGAACTTATCAATGTTTTCAAATGAGAAATCCTGTATCTTGTCAAAGATGTCATGGCGCAGGTTCTTGGCAAATCCGGCCGAGGCCTTTGCGCTTGTATATCCCGCCAATCCGCCACAGGCGAGCGATACCACCGCCATCAGAATCAAGATTAAGCCTGTGATGAGCAGAGTTTTCATATGAATGTCCGCTTTCATTTGGTTTACGAGGTTTGCGGTGATAAACGGTATGAGACATTCGATAATTACCTCGCCGATGATAAAAATAAATGTCAAGATCGTCGGCTTTTTGTACTCTCTGACGCAGGATAATAACTTTTTTATCATCAAATTCGCTCCTTTGCTTTTTATTTTACCTATAGCAGCCCCAAAAATAAACGCACCATTGAGAGGTGGAGGATAGCTTTGTGACGGCTGTATCACATTTTGCCCTATGTTTTAAAATTCTCTGGCTGTTATAAAAATAAATCAATACTTTATCGGTTGTGGATATTCAATGCCAAATGTCTCCACGGTGACTTTTTTCATTACCTGAGGCTGAGTTGGCCTGTCGGCATGATCCGTTCTAGTTTCGGCAATTGCATTGACAACATCAATGCCTTCAATTACCTTTCCGAAGGCGGCGTACTCTCCGTCAAGAAAAGGTGAGCTTTTGTGCATTATAAAGAACTGTGAACCTGCCGAATTCGGCATATTGGTTCTTGCCATAGAAAGTACGCCTGGTGTGTGCTTGAGCGGGTTATTGAATCCGTTGTGTGAAAACTCGCCTTTAATAGTATAACCCGGACCGCCCGTTCCTGTGCCGTTCGGACATCCGCCCTGGATCATGAATCCACTTATAACGCGGTGAAAAATCAATCCGTCATAGTAGCCCTTTTTCACAAGGCTGATGAAGTTGTTGACAGTGTTGGGAGCAATTTCAGGATAAAGCTCCGCTTTGATGACGCTGCCGTTTTCCATTTCAATAGTAACTACGGGATTTTGTGCCATTGTGTAAATTACCTTCCTTTGAAATTTATTCATCTGATATTTAAGCAGACATACATATTCTACCACATAAAATATTTTGTTTATGTACGATATATGAATTTTTTAATGAAAGAACGTATAAAAAGATTCCCTGCCGCACTCTGATGTGCGACAGAGAATCTTTAAAATTAAAATCTAACTGCGCGATCCGGCTCTGCTGCGCAGATGAAAGATCAGGCCCATACAATGCCCGAAGGCAGTTTGAACTTGTTCTCCCGGTCAAGCGCATAATCGCCTTGAAGGAACAGCTCTGCTTCATTGCGTCTGCGGTACCACAATCCTTTGTAGTTCTTTCCGGAGGATTTCATGTATCGGCAGAAGCCTTCTATAATCTGATCTGCGTTTGCGTCAGAGCCGCAACGGTGGGAGATTATCGCAGATTTAAGATAGAACTTTGAACTGTCGTTCTGCCACATGGAAGAACCAAGGTTGTAGCAGAATGATACAAGTGCGTCAAACTGAGTCTGTGTGAGCTTTACACCGTTTCTCACGGCCCAGTCGCTCACTGCTTTAACGTACGTACCGTCATTCAAATCCGCGTTTAGGAGCGCCGTCGCACCCTCCGCTGAAAGATATGGCTTTTCATCGGTCAGCATATAATCGGCGCCTATCATGGCTTCAATATCGCTGTTGAATTCAGCTATAGCGCGTTCCTCTGACCAGTTCTTGCTTGCAGTGGTGGTTTTGGCGTGTCCGTAGCCAATCGTCCAGTAGCCCGACACGTCCTGGTACGGATAGAACGCGATTTCGCCTGTCGGAAGTACGGTGCCGCCGCCCTCCCAGTCGGCTATGAACTTAGTGCCCTTGTCGCTTATCTTCATCGCCTGAATGTCTTTGTACGGGTCTTTAAGCACGACCACACAGGTTGAAGCGGAGGCTGAGCCGCTCTTGGCGGTGATGGTGTACAAGCCTTCGGTCTTTCCGTTTACAATTCCCTTATTAGATACAGGACACCTTACGGAATCAGACGATTTATACGACATCGAAGCGCCACTCAACGACAGTCCCAGATCGATGGTTTTACCCTTTTCGATATAATAGTAGTCAGAGTTGTAACTCAGAATCGTATTTTCGTATGTGGTCTTTATGTCCTTGATGTAATCTGCAGAAACGTATCCATAGCCCGTTCCGTACTCAATTTTATGCCATTTGCTGCCTTTGGAGACTATTACGACGGTAGTGCCGTTTTTGAGTGTGCCGAGAACGGCGTAGTTCTGACCTGCACCCTTGCGTACATTCAGCGAACTTGATACCTTCACCGTGCCTACAATTACCTGTCTGCCCACAGTGGCGGCGGTTGTTGTTGTCGTAGGCTCATTGGTTGTTGACTTGTCTGATGACGTTGATGTGGCCCCACCGATATCTGTAGCGGAGGTGCTTGTGGCAGACGTTGCCGTTGTAGTAGTTGTAGTTGTGGTCTGCGTTGTGGTAGTTGTGGAAGTAGTCGTGGTGGGATCGGGAGTGGCCTTGACGTACTGACCGGACACCCAACCGCTTTTCTCGGCGGAAACCTGTATATAATACCAGTCAAATTGATGGTCTGTGTATCTGTACACCGAATCTTTACGCACTTCGGTTATTTTTTTTGCATCGGGCAAATTATCCGCCCTCACATTTAGGACGTCGGCTGTAACCACGAGAGTTCCCGATTCCTTATATGCCGTGGTGGACGCGGTCTGTGAGGTCGAGCTTGTGGTTTGGTTCTGAGCCGTTGTTGGGCCGTTGCCCGATTGTGGATCAGAAGATGATGTCGTTGTCGTCGTCGGCTGTGTGGTGGTATAGGGGGTGTATTGGACATAGTCGCCCTTAACCCAGCCGGTGTTTGAATCTGACAGCAATATGCAGAACCAACCGTCCTCATAATTGATATATGTGAAAACTTGGTCGCGCTTTACTTCGCTTATCTTTGCGTATTTCGTGCCGGGACCCGAGCGCACATTTACAACTGACCCCGTAATATGGAGAGTACCTCTCTGACCTGATGATGTCGTTGAAGTACTGCTCGATGAGGTTGCGGTTGTAGTTGTCGTTGTGGAGGACGTGCCAGAAGAGCCTGTCGAACCCGATTCGGTCGCTGCGGTAGAGGCGGTAGTGGAGAGAGCGGTTATCGGAGTGGCCTTGACATAATCCCCGCTTACCCATCCGTCCTGCTGGGCGGAAATCCAAATGTGATACCATCCGTCCTTCTCTTCGGTGTATGTGTAAACGCTGCCCTTCTTTACCTCGGTGATTTTGCCGTTGCTGGTGCCAGGCCCGGAACGGACATTCACCACAGTCCCGGTTATCTCCAAAGTACCTCCCTGAATTGAAGAGGAAGTTGCGGCAGTTTGTGACGAACCCGTCGTAGTTGTAGTAGTTGTTGTAGTAGTCGTTGTGGTGGTTGTGGGGTTAGGCGTTGCTTCTACGTAATCGCCCATGATCCAACCGCTTTGGGTAGACGATACTTGAATATAGTACCATCCGTTTTTCTTGTCGGTGTATGTGTAAACATCACCTTGCTTGACCTCGGTAATTTTAGCGTTGTCGGTTCCTACACCTGAGCGCACATTGACTACGGTTCCTGTCACCTTTAGAGTACCGCTTTCAGCCGTTGTCGCCGCAGTGGTAGCGGTAGACTGCGAGGAACTGGAGGGTGTGGTCGAAGTGGTTGTATTCGGAGTGGCCTGCACATAGTCGCCAATTATCCAGCCGCTCTGAGTTGATGATACTTGGATATAATACCAGCCGTTCTTTACATCGGTATAGGTGTAACTCTCGCCCTGCTTGACCTCTGTGATTTTGGCATTTTCGATGCCTGCTCCGCTGCGTACATTTACCACCGTGCCTGTCACCTTAAGTGTGCCGCTCTGAGCGCCTGCGGCGGCAGTGGTTGTTGTGCCTGTGGAGGAGCTTTCCGCAGTGGTAGAAGCCGTAGTGTTTGGAGTAGCCTGCACATAATCCCCCATGATCCAGCCGCTCTGAGTTGATGACACCTGAATGTAATACCAACCGTCCTTCACATCAGTATAGGTGTAACTCTCGCCCTGTTTGACCTGCGTTATCCTGTCGTTGTTTGTACCTGCCCCGCTGCGCACATTTACGACAGTTCCGGTGACTTTAAGCGTGCCGCTGTTTGCGGCGGCCGCCGTTGTGGTTGTTGGAGCCTGAGTAGTTGTAGTCGTAGTCGTAGAAGTAGTTGTATTTGGCGTGGGGTATACATAAGTGCCCATTACCCAGCCGCTTATACTGGAATTGACCCTGATGTAGTACCATTTTACCCCGCTCACCGTCTTAACATTGGAATAAGTAAAGGTCTGCCCAAGCTTGAGGGTAGTGAGCTTCTTTGAGGAAGTGCTTGTGCTCGAGCGCACATTGAGCACATTGCCTGTAACTTTTAGGGTTCCGCTCTCGGAGGGAGACGTCGTGCCGGTCTGCACCAAACTTATATAGCTGCCCATAACCCAGCCGCTGGTTGAGGAATTGACGCTGATGTAATACCAGTTAATTCCGTTGACGTTTTTGACATTTGAATAGGTAAAAGTCTGACCCTGCTTGAGAACGGTTATTTTATTTGAAGATGTGCTTGTATCGGAGCGCACATTGAGCACATTGCCCGTCACTTTGAGCGTTCCGCTGGTTTGAGACGGATCAACGACGTTTACGAATGTACCCATGACCCAGCCGCTTGTCTTGGAATCAACTTTGATGTAATACCAATTGACGCCGCTCACCTTTTTAACATTGGAATACGTAAAAGTCTGTCCCAGCTTGACTGTGGTGAGTTTCTTTGAAGATGTATTTGTGCTCGAACGCACGTTAAGTACCGTACCTGTAACCCTAACCGTGCCGCTCGTCGAGCTTGCCGATTGGGTTTTATTTGCATCGGCTGCGGTTGAGTTGAGCGGAGTCAGATCTACCACGGATACGTACGTTCCGCAGATATATCCCTGAGCCTCGCCCACGTTTACCTTGTACCAATTGACGTTGTCTACGGTTTTATACGAATCGTATATCAGTTTCTGATCCTTGTTGACAGTGGTGATAATCGTACTGCTTGTGTTCGAGCTTGAGCGTATATTTACCTTTTCGGCGTTGACTTTGACAATCTTCGCCGTACCCTTCGTCAAACCTTCGACAAGACCGAGCGTGCTGGGGCCTACGATTCCGTCAACCTTGAGGTTGTACTCAGTTTGCAGATTTCTGACCGCCCCGTCGGTGGTTTGGTCAAACGTACCTGTATCGGAACCGCTGCTCATGTAATTAAGAGTTATGAGATTCTGTTGAAGCTGTTTGACGCTGTCTCCAGACGACCCAAGCTTCAAGTAAGCCGCCGCAGAAACCGACAGCATACTGTCAAGCACGTCGGGCGGAGCAGTGGCGAGAGAGACTGTTCCAACCATCGCGGTTGCAGCAACGACCGCCGCAAATTTTTTTACGTCCATGTCAAAAAGCACTCCTTCCTCGATTGATTAGAGAAATGAATCCTGTACGTTTTTTATATATAGCAAAAAAATCAACAAAAAACTTACTTTATATTATACACCCAATCAATGACGCTGTCAATAAAATAGGCAAGGCATAACGATAAAGATTTTGTAAACTTATATTTGTGAACTTATAAGATTTCTGAATGGGGCTGGTTTTATATGCGTGCCGCGCCTGTTTTGACGGCGGCCTCTGCAACCGCTTTGGATACGCGCTTCACCACACGATCGTCCAGCGCGCTGGGAATGATATAATCCGGAGTCAGCTCGTCGTCCCCGATAATATTGGCTATTGCGTAGGCTGCGGCCATCTTCATTTCGTCATTTATCTCGGATGCTCTCACGTCAAGCGCGCCCCTGAATATTCCGGGGAATGCGAGGACGTTGTTTATCTGGTTGGGGAAGTCGCTGCGTCCTGTTCCGACTACAGCCGCGCCCGCTGCTTTGGCGAGGTCGGGCATTATCTCGGGTACGGGGTTCGCCATAGCGAAGACCATTGCGCCATCGGCCATACTTGCCACCATTTCGGGAGTGAGCACGTTTGGAGCGGACAGGCCAAAGAACACATCCGCGCCTTTGATTACATCAGCCAGTGTGCCTGTCCTGTGTTCGCGGTTGGTGACTGTGGCCATGTAAGCCTGTTCGCTGTCAAGCCGTTCGTCACCCTCGCAGATAACGCCGAAGCTGCGGCACATGATAATATCTTTTACGCCGAGCGACAGCAATAGTTTTGTCACGGCAATCGCGGCGGCTCCGGCTCCGTTTACCACCATTTTGATGTCCGCGATATTGCGCCCCGTGAGACGGCAGGCGTTGATTATGGCGGCGGCGCAGCATACTGCGGTGCCGTGTTGGTCGTCGTGAAATACTGGAATGTCGCAGATTTCCTTGAGACGGCGCTCTATCTCGAAGCAACGGGGAGCGGAGATATCCTCCAGATTGATGCCGCCGAAGCTGCCGGCTATCATGGCGACCGTATTTACGATGGTATCCACGTCGTTCGAACGAATGCAGAGCGGAACGGCGTCTACATCGCCGAATCTCTTAAAAAGCGCGCACTTGCCTTCCATTACGGGCATACCCGCCTCGGGGCCTATGTTGCCGAGACCGAGAACGGCGGAACCGTCCGTTATAACGGCCACAAGATTGGATCGGCGTGTGAGATCGTAGCTTTTGCTTGTGTCCTTCTGGATTTCAAGACAGGGCTTAGCGACGCCGGGAGTGTATGCCAGCGACAGGTCCACGTTGTTTTCAATGGGACAGCGGGTAACGACCTCGATCTTGCCCTTCCATTCGTAATGCTTCTTGAGTGATTCAGCCTGATAATCCATAATTTTGTTTGCAGTCCTTTCAACAAGTAAATAACGCTCTGTATTATAGCACGAAATTTCCAAAAAATAAAGTCGTTTGAGAACTTTAGATTTATAATTTACAATTTCCTGGAAAAGAAATTCAGAAAATGTAAAATACACTTGACATTTTGCTATGTATATGATATCATATCAATGTAAAGTTAGCTTTACAAATTGAAAATAATTAATTATTTTTACTTCAATACGTCAGGCAAACTCCGTCTATTTTGAAAGGGAAGGGTGATAGGCTGTTTGAAAAACAATTTGGAAGCTATGCGTAAGGCAAGAGGAATCAGTCAGGAAGAATTGGCTTGGGCTATGGGAGTGTCGCGTCAGACTATAATTTCTTTGGAAAAAGGGAGATATAATCCTTCAATAATCCTCGCTTTTAAGCTGGCAGGCTATTTTGGTACAAGCATAGAGAATATTTTTATTTATGAGGGAGAATAGATATTATGAAGAATAGAATTAAGTATAAAATTCTTATTGCCTTGGGGATAACAGCATATGTGTTTGGATTCATCACGTCAAAATACGGGTTGATTGCGATTACAGGTGGATTGCGGGGGTTTGGAACTGTGGCTGTGATTTTGAGCATTCTTAAGATGAATTCCCAAAAAGATATGGTAGATGATATGGACGAGCGAAATATCGCCATACGCGGCAAGGCGGCGTATGTATCGAGCCTGATTACAATGGCGGCACTGACAGTATGCATCTGCTATTGCATTGAAATCCAAGCGGGAATAACAACTTTGGTGTTTTGCGCTGTGTTTCTGATCCAAAGTGTATCAATGGGTGTAGCGACAGCGATCTATAAACGAAAAATGTAACTTGCGGTAGGTGAATATCAATCCGTGGAGGACATCTGTATGAGATATTCTCCACGGATTTTTTGGAAAATACAAAAAAACTATTGCAAAATTAATCTGGCTGTGCTAGAATTAATGAGATACATCGGGAATTTGTGATTCCTGACAACGGCATAAAGCAGTCAATGTGGAGGTGTTACGTTTATGTTAAGTGTTGCGGAATGGGTAATAAGTGCTGTGCTTATAGTAGTTGCTTTGGTTATGATAATTATCGTTCTCTTCCAGCAGAGCGATGATGACGGTTTGTCCGGCGCGATCGGCGGTTCTTCTTCGGCATACGACTCTTATCTCGGCAAGAACGAGGGAAGGACCACGACTGCCAAGCTTGCCAAATTTACAAAGATAATGGCTACGATATTCTTTGTATTTGTATTGGTGCTCGACGTTCTCAACGTCATGAAATAACGGCTGTCGAATTTATATCACAAAGCATATGCGAAGCAGACTGCGCTGTTTCGCATATTTTTTTTGAATTTACAGATAATGGCAAACGGAGGGGTAATTATAAAAAAACTTACTGAACAACAGGAATTTATTAGAAAGTATCTGAGCCAAAAGAGCAAGATGATAAAGTTGGAGAAGCTGGTTAAGGATCTTGGCGTAACCGACAAGACGGAGTTTATCAAGGATTTGAACGCTTTGGAACACGCGGGTGAGATAATCATTTCCCAAAAGGGCAATGTCAGAAGTGTAGAGGGCGCCGGACTTGTCAGGGGAAAGATTGTATCCGCTTCCAGAAATTTCAGCTTTATGCAGCCTGAGGGCGGCGGGGAAGATGTGTACATTCCGTACGAATACAACGGTGGCGCGCTGCCGGGCGACGGTGTGATAATATCCGTACGAGAGGACGAAAAGGGTCCGAGCGGCAAGGTGCTGAGCGTGTTTGAGCGCGGCAGCAGATTGGTAATCGGAACGGTGAAAAAGTACCGCGGAAAATTGGAACTTCTCGCAGACGCAGACTATCGTGTGCCCCTAAATATAGAGAAGAACAGGGTAAACGCCCAAGTGGGAGATAAAGTTCAGGCGAAGGTTAAGCTTGGCAGGAACGGAAGAGACATCAACTGTTCCGTCACCAAAGTATACGGCGATGCGGAGCGCGCGGAAATTTGCGCCGATGCGATAATAGACGCGCTGGGCATTCCGTCGGAATTCAGTGAATCAGTGCTGGAAAGCGCCGAGAAGATAAATGTGCGCGGCGTCACGGAGGGTGATATTGAGGGACGCGAAGATTTGCGCCGGGAGAATATATTTACCATAGACGGCGCGGACGCCAAGGATTTGGACGACGCCATTTGTGTTAAAAAAACACATAATGGCTTTGAACTCTCAGTACATATAGCCGACGTGTCGCATTATGTAGAGAACGAAGGCGAACTCGACTTGGAAGCACTCAAGCGCGGAACGTCGGTCTATTTTGCCGACCGCGTTATTCCTATGTACCCCGAGGCCATTTCCAACGGCATATGCTCACTCAATGCCCACACGGACAAGCTGACATTCAGCGCATTTATGAGTTTCGACAGCGATGGAAATATGCTGGACTACCGCTTTGCCAAGACTGTGATTAACTCCAAGGTGCGCGGTGTTTACTCTGAGGTCAACGCGATACTTGACGGTACGGCTTCAGATGAAATTCTCCAAAAGTACGACGTTGTAATGGGGACAATAAACGACGCGCGCGAGCTTTACAATATACTTAAAGCGAGCTCAGACAGGCGAGGCAACGTGCATTTCACATCTACTGAGTCGCGCTTTGTGCTGGACGAGAACGGTATCTGTGTAGACTTAAGGGAGCGGGAGACCGGCGAGGCGCAGGAAATGATAGAGCAATTTATGATATCCGCAAATATAGCCGCCGCTAAGCTGGCAAGGAAAGCGCAGATACCATTTGTCTACAGGGTGCACGAGTCCCCAAACCCCGAGGCTCTGGATCGAGTGGCGCAGCTTCTCCGCACGCTGGGCGTAGATACTTCGGTTCTGAAGGAAAATCCTTCGCCCGCCGACGTGGATTCGGTGCTTGCACAGGTCAAGGATACACCTTATGAACAGGTTGTTTCAAGCGCGTTGCTCCGTGCTATGGCGAAAGCGCGCTACGATTACAATCCGCTCGGTCATTTCGGGTTGGCGCTTGAAGATTACTGTCACTTTACCTCTCCTATACGCCGCTATCCTGACAGCTTTATTCACAGAGTGCTCTCCGCCTATCTGAGTGGAATGAGCCAATATGATCTTGTCAGGCAATTTGACTGGAAAGCGTCACAAGCTGCGGATCTTTCGTCACAGTACGAAGTTCGGGCGGTGACTGCCGAGCGAAGAACCGAGGATTGCTATATGGCGGAGTATATGTCAAAATTTGTGGGTGAGGAATTTGATGGAACGATATCAAGCGTAATTGAACGGGGATTTTTCGTCCGCCTAGCAAACAGCGCTGAGGGACTTGTGCAGTACGAGGATTTCCCTGGCGATGATTTTGAGTACGATGGGATAGCCACATACAAAAGCCGCTCAAGCGGAAAGAAATTCCGCGTGGGCGACACTATAAGAATCCGCGTGGCGGCGGCGAAGATATCCGCAGGCAAAGTTTTATTTGTGACGGCGGAATGATGGTTTAAAAATTTTGGGTTGCTGTAAATAAATTTCGTGATATTTTGATACGGCTCAATTTATAAAACAGAAACAGCCTTCGGGTGAACTGAGTTTTAAAGCTGCTGCGCCCGGAAGGCTGTTTTTATATTAAATTTATTGGTACCTATTTCAATTTAAAAAGCAGAAAAAATTCGGCGGTAAACCAGCGCATTAAAGATAAATTGATCAGATATTTAAAATATATCAGTAATAAAGTCTCTCAATTTGTGAAACCAAAGCGTGAACCACTCAAATCCGTCAAGCAAGTCGAAGGAAAAAAATCCGTTCATCGACTTTATGCATATCACCACCGATGCTATAAGCATTCCGAGCTGAAGCACCTGCTCGAACACACCTTGATTGGTATTCCTTTTGGCGAGGGGAAACCGCAACTTTTTGTCCCACGGCCAGAATAATTTCAGCCCCTTCGCTGTCATCATGTCGAGAATAATGTGTGTCAGCACACCCAGTCCCAGCCACGGATTGACGAAGATTGAGAGTACAAGCATGAGTATGCTGTGCGTCGGACCCCGATGAGGGAGAAGTTTTGCGAATGTTTTTGCGTGTTTGCCAACTATGGACTGAGCCGTGTCGATATCGGGCAGCAGTGCGCCGAACGTAGCCATAACTACCTCCGCGCCTGTGCCGTGGAGTGCAAGAGCCGCGCAGGCTCCCGCCAAAGCATGAGTTTTACCTGTCATTTCCAAACTAATCCTTTCAGTTGATATTTCAATTATAACACATATTCGGATAAATGCAACACCGCAAACGACTTATGTTTATCTGATATTATAGAAATGCAAAAAAATAATCGCTCGGATTTGGAGCGAAGGCAAACGCATGGCTGCGTTCTCGTACTGTGCTTAAATTTATAGCGCCTGTTTATAAAAACTTCAAAAACAAAATAAATTTCCATTTTGCGATTGACAATGTAAACGAGGCAATCAACAAAAAGGATTATTCGCTAAACCGTAGCTTTGAACTGCGAACGGGTAACTCTTGAAAAACTGAGATTCAGCGCTTCGGGAGCGGATTTCATAATTAAAATCGATCCAAATGACGATCTCACGCCGGATGAGGTCGGGGATCTGATTGAATACTTTAAGGCTTCGGTGTATGTGCGCAGTGACAATGAGGAAAGGAAGAATTCGTCTGAAAAGCCAAACGATTCAGGCAAGGCCGACAGTGATGGTTCGGGATTTATCTGGCTGTGTCGCATACTCGCCGTATCTTACAATCTCGACGATATTACAGTCACCGCCCCGAAAAATTCTCAAATGGCGTGTATACGTTTGATGATAACAATATTCATCTTCTGGCTTAACCCAATATACCCGAATGCGGACGTTGATATGTTGAACGAACAGAAGTATTTTCACTTCAAGGCTAAATAACTTCGCAAACGGTTAATCTATACAGCACTGATTATACCGAAATCCAATAAAGGTGCCACTAAAAATCTTCACCCAACAGACTGAAAGACAGTATACGCAAGTTTAGAGGTGAAGATTTTTTGCTTTTTAATATTTAGTATAAAAAATACAACACAGCGGTGTGGCTGTGTTCTTGATGCCAACACAAAACCCCCGCTGCCGCCGGGACTGATTTAGCCCGAGCTTGGCGGAGGTTTTTTTACTATAAATCAGGCGATGTTAAAGATTTAAATTACTCTGCGAGCTTTGCCTCAAGAGTGTCAAGCTCTGCTTGCAGTTTCTCGGGGAGCTTATCGCCGAACTTTGCATAAAATTCTTTGATACCGGGAATCTCTGCCTTCCAGAGGTCGGTGTCAACATTGAGAACTCCGGCGAGATCTTCCTTGGTGAAGTCAAGACCATCAAGGTTGATGTCGTCAACTTCAGGAACGTAGCCGATGGCCGTCTCCTTGGCGCCTACCTTGCCTTCGCATCTCTTAATTATCCAGTCGAGAACGCGGAGGTTGTCACCGAAGCCCGGCCATACGAAGTTGCCTTCGTCGTCGGTGCGGAACCAGTTGACGTGGAAAATCTTGGGAGCTTTGTCTCCAAGCTTTTCACCCATGTCGATCCAGTGCTGCCAGTAATAAGCCATATTGTAGCCGCAGAAAGGAATCATAGCCATAGGATCGCGGCGCACGACGCCGACTGCTCCTGTAGCCGCAGCAGTTGTCTCAGACGCCATGGTAGAACCCACAAATACACCGTGATTCCAGTCTCTGGACTGATAGACCAGCGGAGCGGTCTTTGCGCGGCGTCCGCCGAACACGATAGCGCTGATCGGTACGCCCGTCGTGGAATCAAATTCAGACGAAACGCAGGGGCAGTTTTTAGCGGGAGCGGTGAAGCGGGAGTTCGGGTGGGCCAGCTTGTTGCCCTGAGCCGTAAACTCGGGACCGTTCACATGAGCGCCCTTCCACTCGACAGCATTCACGGGCGGATTCTTGTCGAGACCTTCCCACCAAACCGTGTTGTCGTCGAGATTCTGAGCTACATTTGTAAATATTGTATTCTTCCTTGTCGAGGCAAGGGCGTTGGGATTGGACTTCGCGTTTGTGCCGGGGGCAACGCCAAAGAAGCCGTTTTCGGGATTGATAGCCCAGAGCCTGCCGTCCGGACCGATTCTCAGCCAGCTTATATCGTCACCTACGCACCACACCTTGTAGCCCTTGCTCTTGTACACTTCGGGAGGAATGAGCATGGCAAGGTTGGTCTTGCCGCAGGCCGACGGGAAAGCCGCGCACACATATTTAATTTCGCCCTGTGGATTTTCAAGACCGAGGATAAGCATATGCTCTGCCATCCAGCCTTCCTTCCAGCCCTGGTAAGAAGCAATGCGAAGGGCGAAGCACTTTTTGCCGAGCAGCACATTTCCGCCGTAAGCCGAGTTTACGGAAATGATCGTGTTGTCCTGAGGGAACTGACAGATGTATCTCTTCTCCTCGTCAATATCGCAAGTGGCATGGAGACCGCGAACCCAGTCGTTGCTCTCATTGCCAAACGCATCAAGCACTGCTTTGCCCATTCTTGTCATTATAGCCATGTTGAGCACGACGTAGATAGAGTCCGTCAGTTCAATACCAACCTTAGAAAACTCGGAGCCTATCGGACCCATTGAGTAGGGAATGATGTACATCGTTCTGCCTGCATATCTGCCTCTTGCAATGTCGTAGAGCATCTTGTAGGCCTCAGACGGCTCCATCCAGTTGTTGGTGGGACCTGCCTCCTCCTTGGAGTTGGCGCAGATAAATGTGCGTGCCTCTACACGGGCGACGTCGTTGGGCTTGGTGCGGTGCAGATAGCAGCCGGGGAGCTTTTCTTCATTAAGCTTGATGAGCTCACCGGACTGACACGCCTGCTTGCGAAGCTGCTCGAGCTGCTCTTCGGAGCCGTCGATCCAAACGATCTCGGAGGGCTTCATTAATTCTGTCATTTCGTCAATCCAAGAGAGCATTGACTTGTTTTCTGTTAAAGCCATTGTAAAATATCTCCTTTCAAATCGGACAAGACGTCAGTCTAAATCCAACCGAGGTACAATTTTTTGTACTTACCAGTATTATACTATACGCTGTACGCATTTTTCAATTGATAAAGTGTTAATTATTTATGTGATTGAATGTTAGAATTTATATTAAATTGCATAATTTTTTTAACCGTAATTCAAAAAGGTCCTTTTTACTTTGACTTTATGCGTGATTCTGAGTGATTTTTGCAATATTGATGTCTCTGATTCTCCATAAATTTAATAATTAACGCGATCTTTTAATGCGGATTTTTTTAGTTTCTTAGATAAAGAAAGCGATAACAGGTACGGTGGAAAACATAAAAATGAAAAGATAAAAGGCGAAAATATTGCAGAAGAGCGGCATAGCAGGGAGACAACCGAATAAATTTATGAAGTTTGCGATAAAGTGGTGGATTTTACGGCTATAATATGTTATAATACAAAAACAGCTTGAAAAAACGGGCTTCAAAACCTTTATGGCCCGAAAGAAGGTAGTTGAATGCTGAATCTGTATCGCACCGAGGACAAAATTTTAAAGGAAATTGATGAAATTACGGACGGCTGCTGGATCAATATGGTGAATCCGTCATATCACGAAGTAGCCGAAATAGCGGACGAATTCGGGATAGACGAGGCGGACATCATGGCAGCGTTGGACGATGAGGAAAGCTCACGTATCGAGCTTGAGGACGGATATACACTGATACTTATAGACATTCCTTCTGTGGAAGTCCGACACGATAAAAACCGTCACACTACCGTGCCTTTGGGTATGCTGATAACACAGAGCGCGATAATTACGGTGTGTACCGTGGAAACACCGATACTTAGCGACTTTATAAACAAGAGAATAAAAGACTTCAGCACCAAGAAAAAGATGAGATTTATATACCAGATATTCGCGCGGACCATATCGCTATACCAATCAACGCTTCGCTCAATTGATAAAATGCGCACTGACATTGAGGAGCGGGTGGGCAATGATACCACTGACATTGACCTTATTGACCTTCATGAACTGGAGTCGACGCTGGTTTATTTTGCAACGTCTCTGAATGCAAACAGCGGAGTGCTCAACCGTCTGACGCGATATACCCGTCTTGAGCAGTATCCCGACGATCAGGAACTGCTGGACGACCTGATAGTCGAGAACCGTCAGGCTATAGAGATGACGTCAATATACCGTGATATTCTGAACGGCACGCGCGAGCTTATATCGTCTATAATTGACAGCAAACTGAATAATGTGATGAAATATCTCACGGCGATAACACTTGTTATGGCGATCCCGACAATAATTTCAGGTCTCTACGGAATGAATGTCAACTCGGCGGGTATGCCGTTTGCCGGATCGCCCTACGGCTTTGGGATAGTGTGTTTGCTGACGCTTGTGGTATGCGTGATATCTTTGGTTATACTTAAAAGGAAAAGAATGTTGTAAATATAAAGATAAAACTGTAATAGGAGCAGTCGAACTGCCTGTTCTCATTTTGTTCGGTTGATTTAAGGAGGTTTTTACATTATGGATAAAATATTGAGCGTATTAAAAGACAATCCAAGGCTCAGTGACAGCCAGATCGCAGCGATGGTTGGTCTTACCGAAGAAGAAGTGGGCGAGAGGATAGCGGACTTTGAAAAGAGCGGAGTGATCTGCGGCTACAATACGGTTATAGATTGGGAAAAGCTCGAGGAGACCGAGAAGGTTACAGCTATAATTGAACTGAAGGTCACACCTCGCAAGGACACAGGATTCGAGTCGATAGCCGAGGAGATAATGGCGTTTGACGAGGTGGAATCGGTAAATCTTATGAGCGGAGGCTATGACTTTTCAGTGTGTGTTGCGGGCAAAACCTTTCAGGAAATCGCTATGTTTGTAGCGAAGAGGCTCGCTCCTATTGATTCCGTGATATCCACCACAACTCATTTTATTCTCAAAAGGTACAAACAAGATGGAATCCTCATCTCGTCGGACTGTGAGGACGAAAGAGGGGCGGATATCCTGTGATTGATTACGATTCGCTGATGAACGTCACCGCGCGGGATGTTCCGCCATCGGGCATACGGAAATTCTTTGATATAGCCGCCGAAATGGATGAGGTCATATCTCTGTCAGTAGGCGAGCCTGATTTTCAGACGCCTTGGCACGTGCGCAATGTCGGCATTGAATCTTTGCAAAGAGGGCACACGAGTTATTCTCCAAACAGGGGCTTCACTGCACTGTGCAGGGAAATTTGCAGCTATTACAAGCGCAAATTTGATTTGGATTACGACTTCCGCACTGATGTTGTGGTGACCGTGGGCGGCTCGGAGGCCATTGACCTGGCTATCAGAACTTTGGTGAACCCGGGGGACGAAGTGCTTGTTCCCCAACCCAGCTTTGTGTGTTATGTGCCCATAGCGGAACTGACGGGCGCTAAGGTGATCCCGATAGTCACCACGCGCGAGAATGAGTTCAGAATTACAGCGGACGAGCTGCGAAAGAAGATAACCGATCGCACCAAACTGTTGATTTTGCCCTACCCCAATAACCCTACAGGAGCCGTAATGCGCCGCGGGCATCTGGAGGAAATAGCTCAGGTTTTGCGTGGCACGAATATAATGGTTTTGGCTGACGAGATATATTCCGAACTCACTTACAATGGTATACCTCATGTTTCCTTTGCCTCGATAGACGGCATGAAGGAGCGCACCATCGTTGTCAACGGCTTCTCAAAGTCTTACGCGATGACAGGCTGGCGATTGGGTTATGCGCTGGGACCCGCGCCAATAATCGCGGTTATGACGAAGGTTCATCAGTATGCGATAATGTGCGCCCCCACTACATCGCAGTACGCGGCGATCGAGGCTTTGAGAAGCGGTGACGGAGATATCGCCGGAATGCGCGACGAATACGATATGCGCCGCCGCCTTATCGTTAGCGGTTTCAGAAAACTTGGCTTCGACTGCTTTGAGCCCGAGGGGGCGTTTTACATATTTCCCTGTATAAAGAACACGGGAATGAGTTCTGATGAATTCTGTGAACGTCTTCTTGAGAAAAAACACGTTGCGGTTGTTCCCGGCAACGCGTTTGGCGAGTGCGGAGAAGGATATATACGCGTGTCCTATGCTTATTCGACAGGCCACATAAAGGAGGCGCTGAGGAGAATTCGCCTCTTCCTCAAGGAAGAAAATCTGATGTAGAGGACGTTTGGTTAAAATAATGAAGATTCAAGCTAATGCAAAGATAAATCTTACTCTCGACATTGTCGGCAGACGCCCTGACGGATATCACGATTTGGTGATGATAATGCAGTCGGTAGGGCTGCACGATAATGTTGAGGTCAATTTAAATGACAGCGGAAGGATTACGGTGAACAGTTCTTCGGCTGAGTTGAAGGACGATGAGAGCAATATCGCCTATAAAGCCGCGAAGGTATTTTTGGAATACAGCGGTATCAATGAGCGGGGAGTTGACATCGCGATAGAAAAAAATATTCCCATGGAGGCGGGTATGGCCGGCGGCAGCGCGGACGGAGCGGCAGTTATAGTGGCGCTCAACGAGCTTTGCAGCACGGGGTATTCCCAACAGAAACTGTGGAATATCGGCGTGAACGTTGGGGCGGACGTGCCATTTTGCATTACGGGCGGCACCATGCTTGCGGAGGGAAAAGGCGAGATACTCAGTGTCCTGCCAAATCTCTCGGATTTTCCCGAGCCGCCTGTAATACTGCTGTGTAAGCCCGAGATTGGTGTTTCCACCGGTCGGGCCTATTCGGCTGTGGACAGCTGCGAACTTTCTCCACAGGTTCGCCCAAATACAGAAGCGGTAAAGCGCGCCCTTGCCGGACAGAATATACAAGGAGTCGCGCAAAATCTTAAAAATGTATTTGATGAGATACTTCAAATAGACGAATGTAGGAAGATAAAGAGTACAATGCTTACATTCGGTGCGCTTGGGGCTTGCATGACGGGCAGCGGCACAACGGTATTCGGAATATTCGACAGCACCGAAAACGCCGAAGAATGTGCCGAGTTTTTGAAAAAGCATTATGTCAAAACCTACATCACAGGCGTGGAAAGCAAGGGTTGTTTGATTTCTGATTGATAATTAATAATTACAGGTTGAATTTTTGGCTCATGGGGTGAATTAATGGGGGAAAGAAAATGGACGCAGCAACAGCAGGACGCGATTTACGCGCACGGAGGTACGCTTCTGGTATCGGCGGCGGCAGGATCGGGCAAGACGGCCGTTCTTGTGCAGAGGGTCATAGAAAAGCTGACGTCTGACGACCCTGAGATTCATTGTGATGCGGACAGACTGCTCATTGTCACATTTACCAGAGCCGCAGCCGCCGAGATGAAGGAGCGTATTTCCGCCGAGTTGCAAAAACTGCTCGAAGCCGATCCGTGGGATTCACGGCTTCGCAGACAGGTGGTGCTGCTCAAGAAGGCTCAGATCAGCACCATACATTCCTTTTGCAGCCAGCTTATACGCGACAATTTTTACAGGCTGGGCATATCGCCCGACTTTCGCATAGCCGATGCCGCCGAGTTAAAAATCATGCGCGAGGAATGTGTATCGGAAGTCCTTGAAAAGCACTATGCCTCCGGCGACCCGGTATTCTACGAGCTTGTCGAGCAGCTTATAGGCGACAAAAACGACGGCGATCTCTCAGAACTTATCAAGGAAATGGAAAATTATGTAAGCTCCTGTCCCTTTCCCGATGATTTTCTGTCGTGGCTGGAATCGGCCTATACCTCCGAAAATCCCGATAATACAATCTGGGCGCGGTCGACATTCGATTATGTGGGTCGGGCCGTAGATTACGCTTTGTTTTACAACCGGATGGCGTGCGATATCGCCGCGTCCGACGAAAAGATGAATAAGGCATATCTTCCCTCATTCGAGCAAGACGCAATTATGCTTGAAGCAATTAAAACTGCCGTTGCACAAGGGGATTGGAACGCGCTGTATAGCGCGGCTTCAACTGCGGCAGCCGCCCCTTTGGGCAGAGCCTCCAAACTCCCACCCGAGGCCGGAATTGCCAAGGCGGCGCGCTCGGAGGTCAAGTCAGTTATGGAGAATATACGGGGAAGCGTCATATCCGACAGAGAGACTTTCAGGCGCGAGATAGAGTTCACAGGCAGAATGGTGCATAAATTGGCCCAAGTCCTGCGAGATTATATGCGTCTTCTGTCTGAGACAAAAGAGCGGCGTAAAATTGTGGATTTCGGAGATCTGGAGCATTTGTCCATTCGCCTTTTATTAGAGAAGAAGGAAAGGAGTTCCAATGGCGATGACATCTCAGGCTTTTCCACTGACAGGGACTACAGCGCAGATTACCGCAAGACTGATGTTGCCGTTGCGGTCACTCGGCGGTACGATGAGATAATGCTTGACGAATACCAAGACACTAATTCCGTCCAAAGTTTGATATTTTCGTCTATTGCACGCAATATTGAGGGCGCAGACATACGGGAACTTACCGACGGCTCCAATATGTTCATGGTTGGCGACATGAAACAGAGCATTTACCGATTCCGCAAGGCGGTTCCCGAACTGTTTATGGATAAGTTCCGACGCTATACGCCTTATACGGCAGGATCGCCCGAATATCCTGCGTTAATTACGCTGGGCGCAAATTTCCGCAGCCGCCGCGAGGTTACCGACTGCATAAATTTCATATTCCGCAGCATAATGTCTGAAGAAGTTGGCGGAGTTGTATATGACGCGTCGCAGGAATTGGCGGCGCGTGCGGTTTATCCTGAAGCCGCCAATATGACTGCCGAGCTGCATTTCCTGACGCGCCCTGTCGGACACCCACTGAGCACGGCACAGTACGAAGCGGAATACATCGCGGATATGATAAAATCCATGCTCGACGGTGGATTTCAGGTGACGGATAAAGGAAGCGGTGAACTGCGCCCCGCAAAATATAGCGATTTCTGCATACTGCGTCGAAGTATGAGCGGAAACGGTGGATTTTACGCGGATTCATTGGAGGCGCGTGGAATTCCCGCTTGGGTATCTGATGACAGCGGACTGCTTCAAACCGACGAAGCCAATGTTATATTGTCATTTATCCGCGTGATAAACAACCCATTGCTGGACATTCCGCTGATGTGCGTCATGATGTCTCCAATATACGCTTTCAGCCCTGATGAAATGGCTGAAATTCGGGCGAAAGAAAAATCCGCGCCTCTTTATGGAGCGGTCATGTCAATGGCGAGAGACGGCGACGCAAAATGCGCGGCGTTTTTGGACAGCGTGGATAAATTTCGACTGCTTTCTTCTACTGTATCAGCGGACAGGCTGATAGAGGAGATATATTATTCTACAGGTTATATGGCTGCGGTCAGTTCCATGCCAAATGGGGACATACGCCTGGGCAGCTTGAGACTTTTGTGTGAATTTGCCGCGAGCTGCGAACGATCGGGTTCGTTCGGAACAAGCTCATTCATCGCCACCGTAGACAGAATGTTGGAACAGGGCGAGGATTTGCCCGGGGCATCGACCGTCACTCAGAATTCCGACGTGGTGCGTGTGATGACCATACACAAGTCAAAGGGGTTAGAATTCCCGATTTGCATAGTTGCAGGGTTGGGCTCGCAGTTCAACGAGGATTCCGATGTGGGCGGGGTTATGACACATACCGACCTCGGACTTGGAATGAGAATGAAGGAGGACGGAATTTTTTACGACACACAGCTTCGGAGGGCGATAACCGACCGTTCATATGTGGAAAGTCTCAGCGAGGAGATGCGTGTGCTTTATGTTGCTTTGACCCGCGCGAGGGAAAAATTGATAACTGTAGCGACTCCGCGTTCGGTGTCTGCGTGTGTCAAGAGCGCATCAATGGCTGTTTGCGGTGGGAATATACCCCCATTTGCATTAGTGCAGAGCAACAGCTTTGCTACATGGCTGATGATGGCGGCAATACGCCACCCCGACGGCGGTGTGCTCAGGGATATGCTGGATATACACATCGATACGTTCTCCGATGATTCTCACATAAAGGTAATTGTGTATGAAGGCGGGAATGAATTCCAACAGGCTGTGCAGGAAGAAACCAAAGACAGTTCTGAAACAGACGGGCGACGTGTGCCTCCAAATGAAGAAATAATAGCGGCAATCGGACAACGGCTTGAATACAAATATCCTTATGATTCACTCATAGGCGTACCTACCAAGGTGACGGCTTCGGAGCTTACCAAACAGGAACATTCCGGAGATTCGATAAATCTAGTGCGTCCTTCTTTCATGATGTCGGGTGGTCTCACGCCGACCGAGCGCGGCAGGGCGCTGCATAAATACATGGAATTTGCCAATTTCCGTGCAGCCGCCGAACACCCCGATAAAGAGCTGAAGCGTCTTGTTGAGTTTGGATTTCTCACCGAAACCGAGGCTGCGGTCGTGGATATGGATAAGGTGCGTATTTTTTTTGAGCAGATGCGGCCCATGCTGTCAAATGCGCGTGAAATTTTGCGCGAACGTGAATTCTCGGTCATATTGGACAGCGAACAGGTAAAGTATGTCACCGAAGTTGATGTGCGAGGCGAGCCGATAGTGCTCGAGGGAGAGTGCGACTGCGTGCTCGTGTATGACGACGGCATTATAATTCTGGATTACAAGACAGACCGTATAAGCGACCCGAACAAGCTGACGGAACATTACGGCACTCAGTTAAGGCTCTATCGTTACGCAATGGAGCGCGTGCTTGACAAGCCGGTCAAGGGTATTTATCTTTACTCGTTTTATATCGGAAAGCTGATAGAAGTTTAATCTCTGCGACAATCCGTCTGTTTACATGGATCGCTGTGTTATTTTTTTGCTGCGGCGGTATGTCGAATACCGGTATTGACAGGTTGTGTGAAACTCTCTGATAATAAATATTTCGTACAATTCGGGAAAGGTTGTGTTTTAGACAGATGTATGATAATTTTGACGCGCTCAGAGCCGAGTGTCTCAACTGCCGCAAGTGCGGACTTTGTGAGACGCGGCACAATGTCGTATTCGGTGTGGGCAATCCAAATGCAAGAGTGATGTTTGTGGGGGAGGGGCCGGGAGAAAATGAGGATCTTCAGGGAGAACCCTTCGTAGGACGAGCGGGAAAGCTGTTGGACATAATGCTTGACGCCGTGGACTTGTCGCGTGAGCGAAATATTTACATAGCCAATATCGTCAAGTGCCGTCCGCCCAAGAACCGCGACCCGCTGCCCGACGAGCAGGAAGCCTGCATAGGCTGGCTGCGCAATCAATTTGCCATAATGCGTCCGAAAATAGTGGTGTGCCTTGGCAGAATAGCCGGAATGAAGATAATGGATCCGAATTTAAAGATAACCAGACAGCACGGGCAATTCGTGGAGAAAAAAGGTACGCTGATGATGGCTACGCTTCATCCCGCAGCTCTGCTCAGAAATCCGAGTCAAAAACCCGATTCTTTTAACGATTACCTTTTGCTTCGCGATAAAATTATGGAAGTGTGCCCTGAAACTTACGATATGTAATTTTTGTTATGAATTTCTGTAAATAAAATAAAAACAGCCTCAATGCAGCACAGTACAAATTGGGGCTGTTGTTTATGTTGTTTACGTCACTTGATTGTAACACTGTTATTCAGCACCGATGTACTGTATAAAAATAACACGTCGGTATTGTTTGAACCGTCAAATGAAATAAACCTGTCGAGCATTACCGGGGATATGTAACGTATATCCACTAAAGTTACCTTTGAGTAAGCCTCACAAAAAAGCGGGGCAATGGTGCTTCCAAAAGAATCACGAAAAACAATCAGTTCCTTATCTGTAGACGACTGTTGATTTTCTATTGTGAGCAATGATTTTGGGCCTGACAGGAACATTTCATACGGGTCGTTTCCCTGTGTTTTTGCCAAATCATACATGGGTATATAAGAACCCGACTCGAAGTCGTATACTTTACAGGCGTCTAATATGTCGTTCTCAAGATAGAACATTTCATCAGCAGGCAACGGCAGTGCCGATTGACCGTAGTATACGCCGTAAAACGGGGTATCAACACGACTTGCAGTGTATTCAGCCGATAAATCTATTCCCATTTCACTTGCTATGTACCCGGCAACGTCCAATATTTTCTCCTGACGCCAGTGCGTATCGGTGCGGTAATAATCCGACAACTCGAGAAGATGACTGATATCAATGTACTTTGCAAAGTGCATTTTGTCCCTGAACGCAGAGAAAAGTTTATTGTAATCCATGGACGGATACGCACTGCCCCTCGCCATAAAGTAATTCTTGTCGGGTATCACCGAGAGATATACGTTCATGCCCTTATCTGCAATATACCGATCGTATACGAATTTAAAACGACTTGCCGCATGTTCAACCGATGCGACGTCCATTTTTGGTTCTAGTTTTGAAGCGTATCCATCTCTTATGTACAAGCCGTTATTATCCTTTTGACCCAGCACGTAAAGCGCAGTAGCCGACTTTACCTCACGGAATTTGTCGCGCATTGGGAACTGATCCAATGTGTACTTTTCAAAATCCGTCATAAATCGGCCCGATATCACTGATTCCTTGCTGACGGTGGGAAATTTGGCAAGCGGTCTGCGCTCACTCACGGATTCCGAATGGTCGGGCATCAGTATACTGCAAAATGAGAATCCAAAGAGAAACAACGCCGTCATAATGACAAGTACTGTATTTTTCAGCTTTGTTGACATAACATCGCCCCTAAAATCTGAAGTACAAAAACGGATTGAATGAGCCGTCGATTAAAAACGCTGTGCATACCGCCAAGAGCATTGTAACTGCAATTGGCTCGGCTATATTGGCAGCAATAACTCCCCACTTGTTTTTCTGTATCGTGTGGGCGAACCTTTTGGGAATAGGCGTGGCACATATCACGGCAATGATTAATGTGATTGCGTAACTTTTTAAATAATAGATACTTTCAAATGTGACGACAGGAATTCCCGAACTGCCAAACATTGACATTATGCACGAGAACGCGTCCGAAATACTTGAAGCGTCAAAAATTACAAAACTGATCATTACCAGAAACAGCACATAAATATGACTTAACACCTTTGATTTTTTAAGCAGTGAAAGCAGCCAGAGCTTTTCAATAATGAGAAAAACCGCGAACATAATACCCCACAGGACAAAATTCCACGCCGCTCCATGCCACAATCCCGTAGCCATCCAAACTATGAAGATATTAAGAAACCACCGTGGCTTTGATACTCTGTTTCCGCCCAGTGGAATATAGAGATAGTCTCGGAACCATGTTCCGAGAGAGATGTGCCATCTTCTCCAGAACTCGGTAATGCTTGTGGAGATATAAGGATAATCGAAATTTTCCGAAAAGTGAAATCCTAATATTCTTCCTAGACCTATAGCCATATCGCTGTAACCCGAGAAGTCAAAATATATGTGAAGCGTATACGCCGCCGAGTACACCCAAAAGAACAGTACTGATTTTTCGTCAGATGACTTGAAGATATCCACAAGTTCTCCGAGAATATTTGCAATCAAAATTTTCTTGGAAAGCCCGACGACGAATCTGCGTATGCCCAACGCAGCGTCATCAATGCTGTGCGTTCTGTTGTCGAGCTGTTTCGCAATATCTGAATACCGAACGATAGGACCTGCTATCAATTGGGGAAACATGGATATGTATGCTGCCAGATTTATGTAGTTTCTCTGAGCCGGAGCGTTTCCGCGATACACGTCTACCGTATAGCTCAATATCTGGAATGTGTAAAAACTTATTCCTATAGGCAAAGTTATTCTCAGAAGTGGAACAGACAGCCCTGTAACGGCGTTAAAGCTCGAAATAAAAAAGTCCACATACTTACAATATCCCAGCAAAAGCAGGCTGAACAACACGGAGGCGGTTAAAAACACTTTTGCCCGTTTCCTTTTTCGGTATTTTTCAATCAGAATACCGAAGATATATCCCTGTGTGATGGAAACAAGCATAAAAATCAGATATTTCGGTTCGCCCCATGCATAGAAAAAAAGGCTGAACAGAAGCAAAGTACAGTTCTTGAAGCGTTTCGGAGATGCAAAATAAAAAATTATCAATGCAGGTATGAAATAATACAAAAATGTTATACTTGAAAACAGCATTCTTTATTCTGCTCCTGTCTATGGGAGTAAAGCGAATAATCAGACAAATTCGGCACAACGGTGAGCGCATGGCTGCATCGTCGTCATCTGCCATGCCACGCGCTTACCGTAAATCACGTCCTGTTTGTCTGCACTCCTGTAAAAAGTCATTCTATTGGCGCGTCACAAACGATCTCCGATGATTCATAAGCGGCGGCGAGCTTTTCTTTGAATCCGTCAATGATTTCAGTCTCTCCGAAGGACGACACTACATTATTGCCAACAGTTGCTATAACAAGTTTTTCGGGGAAACCGCATATCCATTGTCTTTGCATAATGTTATCCTTTATAGACGTGCATATGGCATCGACGTCACCTGCATCTTTTACATGAAACGCACCGCAGGTAAAGGTATTGGCGTTCATCATGTGTATGACGGATGCAGCCTGGTCAATCTTATCGATGTCCGCCGCAGGAAAGCCGAGTGTAGTATCGAGTGCGGCGGAATCCCCAATATCAAACTTGCCGGGTGTGTCTGTTGTGATGTTGTCTTCGGAAGTATCTCCGCCTATAACGGGGAATTTCTCCTCGTCTTTATAGCTGTCCCACACCTTATTTAAGACTTCAATGGCGCCTACGTCGGCGTATTCGTTTTTGCTCTCGCCTCCGCTTTTGTTGTCGTTTCCGCATGAGACAACGTAAAGCAAAAGTATTGCGGATAGCAGAATCGTCACAAGTTTTTTCATGTTTTAAACCTCCGATTTGTTTTTACTATTATTTATTATAACATATAGTTTTGACATAATCAAGTGAAGTTTTATAAATATTGCACCAAATTGCCGATTGAGCGTAATTTTGCGGAGTGCGTAAGGACGCATTTGCACTGCGCCGATTATTTAAAAATCTAAAGTGAATGATATGGCGCACTCTATAACATATTTTATGTAAATATTGCACAAAAGCGGCGCTGCATTTAGTGCGAAATACCGAATTATAAAGTGGCGCTTCAAACTTTACAATTTCATCACTAAAATTTATCCTTCTTCGTTTATATTTAATTTGCAAGGAGGCAGAAAATATGAGTAATTCTCAGATAGTCAAAAAGTACATCAATTTAGTCTATTACATAGCCCAATCGCGTGTTGACCGGAAGGCAGATGTCGAGGATATTTGTCGGAAGGTCTTTTTGGAATATGCAAGGCAAACGCCCGATTTTGACAGCGACGAGGCCGCAAAAACGTGGTTTGTTAAAACAACCCTCGATACAATCAATTCCATTCATAAGTCAGACAATGATGCTGACATTGGGACGGACGAATACGGTTCGGAGTTTAATGAGTTCACATCTGGGGGATCCATCGTATCCGACGAGCTTGAGGCGAGTGTGCTGGCTGCTATGTCGGAGCAGAAAGAGGCTGGGAAAATTCAAGACGTTCATGACATTCAAAACAGCGACGTTGACACATCGCAAGGTAAAAGGGTAAAAAATACCAGTTCCGCCGAGAAAATTGTGATGCGTGTGGTGGCGGTCGTGGCGGCGATTGTCCTTATTGTAACTCTCACGCCATTACGCGGTTGTGTGGCAAACAGTATTGATCAGGCAAATCTTGGAAAAATGAAAAAGAGCAGCAAGGGCTGCACGGTGGAGATTGTTGAGGCAAAGGCGGCTAACGATTTTTTGTATCTGACGGTAAATGAGTCATACAACAAAAGGTCCATTTCAAGAGACGACGAAACAGGTAGGTACATTCTGCCGGATATTTATTACTCGGGCAGCATTAACAGCAGCGATGGAGATTGCCTTGAATTTGACAGCGACAATTTCCTGTATTTGCAGTATGCCAGCGATGATTATGGTGGTTACAGTGATTACGGTGATTACAGCTTTAATTACAAGAACAGAAGCGTAAAGATTGACGACGATTGGTATAAAAAACACAGTAATCTTACATTCAATGCTGAATATAAGATATACATACCGGATCTGATATCTTTTGTAGAAGAAAATGGCGATGATTACACCTGCTCGATTGATGTGTCGAGCGAAAAGACGAAAAGTGACATTAAATTTAAATTTGCCCTTGACGATGTTAATGATGTGAAAAACACTAAATCTTATTTTGTAAATCATTGGGTAGACGTCGATGAAGTGCTGTTGGTATTCCAACGAGTGGAAATATCAGATTCATGTGTAGACGTCGTAATAGAATGGGATCCTCTTGGGGGCGAAGATTACGATCCCGATCCTTGGGCTGAATTGGAATTGTACAAAATGGATAACAATGAAGAATCCGTGACACTGAGAACAAAATTGCAGGACGGATTGACACCCGAGGGATATCAGTTGGTTTCTCCGTCGTACTTGCAAATAGACGGCAAATGCTATATGATAGCGTCTGCCTACGATTCGGAGTATGATTTCTCGGATTCTGATATTACTGTTGAGATCAAGAACCTGCGCTGTAATTACAATGGTTTGGTGGAAAATTACCACGATCTAAAAGACATAGTGCTTAAAAGCGAGAAAGTGAACGAAAAGGAATATAAGTTAAACACTAAAATCTCTCTTGGAGATATTGAGATTAAACTTAACTCCATAAAATTATTGGATAACAATGACGGACCCATGAGCGTATTTAAAGATTATACCTTTTCCGATTTGGGATTTGGATGCAGCATAAAATATACGGGGAAAGATGAACTTGCGTATTGGCGCGGATACATGGATCTGATAAATCCTGATACAAACGAAACGGCAAAGTTCTCCATTCAGTATTATAACCTGCCGGACGACTATAGTATGTACCACGTTGAAAGCGGATTTAGAATCGAATCCTATTATATGGACAATCCATCCGATTTTTTGAATAATTTATCGAAGTACCATATCGCTTCTGTCACACAGCATGGCATTATTACCCGTGTCGGAGACAAAATAAATGAACAGCAGATGTACCAGAACAAATGGGTGAATCCGAAATTTAAGGATGTGAAAGTTGTTGATACGATTCGCGGACGCAAATTCATAAATTATACCGTCAGCGATTAACATACACTGCTCAGCATAATAAAAACTTCTCCCGAGCCGCCTGATTGTGACTTCAAGTGCGGCGCTCGGGAGAAGTTTCGTTTTGTGATAAATGGTGGTACATAAAAATAAAATTATAAATTAATTGTCATTCTAATCTCCACGGATATATGTATAATATTTCCGTCCAGCCGCGCAAATGTGCGTCCGCCCATTTGTTCGGTCAGAATTTTTACTATTGACAGTCCCAGGCCGGCGGAATTTCGACTGCCTTTGTCACAGGTATAGAACCTGTCAAAGACTCTGTTTATATCAATCTCGTCAAAATTTTTCACTGGATTTGAGAAGGTAATGCGTACAAACTCCCCAAATTCCTCCACGCTCACATTAATGTCGCCGGCGGAATGTTGTATACAGTTTCGCACCAGGTTTTGTATAATGCGGATTGTTTTCTCCCGATCGGCGACTATATTGATATGCCCGAGCTGATTAAAATTTACGGCGATACCCTTTTCCTCGAATTGAGGCACAGCGTCGGCCAGACATTCCGTCACTTCGTCGGTGAGGCAGAAGCTTTCGGGGGCAAGTTTTGAGTCATCACTAAGAAGGCATGAATATTCAAAGAAACGCTCGATAAGGACGCCAAGTTCATTGACGTGACGGTTGATGACGTCTATACGCTTTTGCTGCAATTCACTGAGTTGGGTTGCCCCAAGAAGCTGCATATATCCCTTTATTGAGGTGAGCGGAGTGCGCAGATCGTGAGAGATATTGGCAATCGTGTTTCTGAAATTCCTCTCTTCAAGTTCGAGCGCGCGTTTGGTGTCGGAGTCCTTTTCAAAACATCTGTTGATGTCCTCAGCAAGGCGCACCGCATCACTGTCGAAAAGCGATATATATATTGAATTGAGCGAACCGTCATAAAGACGCTTTTCCAGTTGGCGGCTTATGGAGCGAATCTGATTTTTTAAATTTACTAACCAAAACAGCAATATCAAGCATAATATTGAGAGAATTACTATGTATATCATGAAACCTCACCTTGATGTGACAGCACGGAAATTAATTTTTAAAAATTCAAGTCGGACGACACAAAATAAATATCCGTCTGTATCAAAAGGGGGCGCCGACAAGAAAATAGAAGATTTTCGGGTGAACCAATAAAGCCCGTCCGACTTTTTTGTATTGATTTATGCCGTTATTGAAAATCTATTTGCGTGATACGATAAAAATACAAAATGCAGAAGCTGCGAAAATTTCTTTCGCCCTTCTGCATTTTTGTCATATTTATAATTAATATGTGCAAAGAAGATGTGCAGAGAAGCGGGGCTTCATTGTACTCCCGCTGCTCTAGTAATATAGCAGCCTACTTAATCTCAGCATTTCTGAACGCCGCATAGCTCAAACCTGTGAATAGCGCTATGAATACAATACATATCAGCGACACCTTTATCAATGTGAATGTTCCTGTGTCGTTCCCCATGGAATATATATCCAAACCGTAGGGAGTCCATTCGAGTACCTTGTCGGCCGCAGAATTGCCGGCAATCAGAGATGAGCCCATACCGATAATTGTGTTGATCACGAAACCCAGAGCCGTCACGATAAGGGGCTTGTTTTTTATGATGAAGCCCATCAGAAATACAAATCCCGATTGTGCGGCATATACAAGCACCATTATAACGGAAATCGCGGTGTACTTCAATATCATATTCATGGAAAAATCAGCGGTTGTCGAATCAAACAGCATTTTGAGATAAGCGGAGGCAGAAAACGGCGCACAATAGCCCGAACACAAGGCTGGGCAGATTATTGCGCACAAGGCATAAGGTACGGACATTATGCCGATAAGCGCAGTGTAGACGGCCATCTTGGAACACACCAATGTAAATCGTCCGCTTGTACCCGTTAGTGCGGATTGTATCAGCTTGTTTTCAAAATCGCCGCATATTAGCTGTCCCGCCAAAACGCAGTTTATCAGATTCAGTATAACCACATCTGTGAGCATTGCTGTGGATGCCGCCGTGGCTGTATCCATATTGCCCGAATATACATTGTGAGATACAACCGTTGTAGTAATTGCGCATATCGCGGAGATGATGAAAAGAACTCTGTATATTGCCGAACGGTTTATCTTATAAAAATCCGCTTTAATCAAATTGATCATTGCCGTATTCCTCCTTGAGCTATTTTGCATTATTGCCGCTCCCGCCGCCGATGGCCGAGATGAAGTAATTTTCCAGTGTTTCACCCATGAGCGAGAATCCCTTTGTCCTCACGCCGTTTTCAAACAGAACATCGGCAACCCTGTCGCGCTCGTCGGTGAGGTCGTAAAGCTGAACGCTGCCGTCAGGCATTACCTTGAAGTTTGTCGTGCCCAGCTCGCTTTCGAGTACCGTGGCGAGCTTTTCTCTGTCGTCGGTTTCTATGAGCAGGTAATGCCTGCACTTTTCCTCCAATTCCTCAAGGCTTATTTCCTGCTTTATCTCGCCCCTGTCTATGATAATATAATCAGTGGCACACTGATAGAGTTCAGGCAGATTGTGACTGGATATGAGAATTGTCATTCCGTGTTCGTGGCAAAGGCGCTTTATAAGCTCGCGTATTTCTACAACACCTATAGGGTCGAGGCCGTTTATAGGCTCGTCGAGTATCACAAGTTCGGGATTTGTCAGCAGGGCAATGGCTACTCCCAGGCGCTGTTTCATTCCAAGCGAGAAGTTCTTTGCTTTCTTTTTTCCTGTATTTGACAATCCGACAGTTTCCAGCAGTCTGTCTTCAATGTCGCCACCGGCTATACCGTGCATTATTCTGTGCAGATGTAGATTTTGCTTCGCCGTCAGATTCAGCACAAGACCCGGCGCTTCGATAAGGCAGCCAATTCGGCTGCGTTCGTCCGAGATTTGTCCGCCACGCTTGCCAAAAATCTCTATGTCGCCCGAGGTGGGCACGGACAAACCGAGTATCTGGCGCATAAGCGTGGTCTTGCCCGCGCCATTCACTCCGATAAGTCCATAAATCCTACCTCTTTCCAGCGTTATGCTTACATTGTTGAGCACGGTTGCTCTCCCGTATTTTTTCGTTATGCCTTCTGTTTTGACAATTGTGCCTCCCATAAAATTCACCGTTCCTTTCGCTGTTTAATGATAGCCCAAAAATGTTTAGAAAACATTAAGATAGCGGAGGTAAAAGGTAAAGAATTTACATACGATATCGCGCGGGCTGATTGAGAATTTTGCGTGGGGACAGGGATTAAGACGGCTGAAATATGCGATATCACAACATTGTCGAAGTATCTTACCATTAATGTAGGGGCGGAATCCGTGTGCAAGCCGGAATAATTGTCATAAAATCTCATTTTAATTTTAAACTTTTTGTGAAAAGCTCTAAAAACTTCCAAAATCTTTAAGCTGTCACTTGCAAAGTCTGAAGATATATTGTATATTATTAGCGTATCTACTTATAGGAGGCAGTAAATAAGCATGGCTGTTAAATTAAATTGCAAACACATTTCCGACTTCGTATCGGAAAATGAGTTTAAAGCTATATCCGCGCAGATTGCCGCTGCGCATGATACTCTTCACAATAAGTCGGGTCTGGGCAGTGATTTTCTCGGCTGGCTCGATCTTCCCACGAATTATGACAAAGATGAATTTGCCCGCATCAAGGCAGCCGCCGAAAAAATTAAGGGCGACACCGATGTTTTTGTAGTTATTGGTATCGGCGGTTCCTATCTCGGTGCGAGGGCGGCTATTGAATTTCTCACATCACCAAATTACAACCTTCTTTGCAAGGATACCCCTCAGATATTCTTCGCCGGCAACAGTATAAGTTCATCTGCACTCAACGAGATAGTGGCATTGTGTGAGGGAAAGAGAGTTTCTGTTAATATGATCTCCAAGTCGGGCACAACCACCGAACCCGCTATAGCTTTCCGCGTGCTTCGCGGTCTGCTGGAAGAACGCTACGGCAAGGAGGGAGCAAGAGAGAGAATCTATTGCACCACCGACAAGGCGAAGGGCACGCTCAAGCAACTGGCCGACAAAGAAGGCTACCAGACATTTGTGGTTCCCGATGACGTGGGCGGGCGTTTCTCTGTGCTTACTGCGGTGGGACTTCTTCCGATAGCCGTTGCGGGCGCCGACATAGACAAGCTTATGGAAGGTGCGCGCGAGGCTCAAAATGCCCTGACATCTACAAATATCGAAGAGAATGCCGCATACAAGTACGCAGCGGCGAGAAATATACTTTATCGCAAGGGCTACGTTACCGAGCTTCTGGTGAGTTATGAGCCTTATTTCCAGCTTATGAGCGAGTGGTGGAAACAACTCTTCGGTGAGAGCGAGGGCAAGGACAATAAGGGTCTGCTCCCCGATTCCGTGATTTTCTCCACTGATCTGCACTCTCTCGGACAGTATATACAGTCCGGAAGGCGCAATCTCTTTGAGACTGTAGTTCAAATAGATAAGGCAAAGAGCGAGGTCACAATAGGCACCGACCCCACCAACGTGGACGGTCTCAATTTCCTTGCGGGCAGGACAATGGATTTCATCAACAGTAAGGCATTTCAGGGTACCGTTCTGGCACACAATGACGGAGGTGTGCCGAATATGGTGATTTCAATTCCCGAGGCAAATGAGTTCGAGCTGGGTTATCTCATCTATTTCTTTGAGAAAGCGTGTGCAATTTCAGGCTACACACTGGGCGTTAATCCCTTTGATCAGCCCGGCGTTGAAGCCTACAAGAAGAATATGTTCGCTCTGCTCGGCAAGCCGGGTTATGAGGAGCAGAAGGCGGCGCTTGAAGCAAGATTGAGCGATTAGTTTGCCCGCTTTCCCGAATTTTGGCCTTCATTATGAAGAGTTTAATAAGCTGCCGGTCGTTACAACTGCGGGTTTTTGACCTTTGGGTTGATAGTGTGAGGCTTGACGGGCGGCAGCCGATAGCTAAATTAAAATTATTAGGAGGACATCTTAAATGATTACACTTCTCACAGGTAAGAAAGGCTCAGGCAAGACCAAGAAGCTCATTGATTTGGCTCATGAGGCTGTAGAGAGTTCTAAGGGCAATGTGGTTTGCATAGAAAAGGGCGATACACTCACCTATGACGTAGACCACAAGGCTCGTTTGGTGAACATTGAAAGCTACAAGATTGTCGGCTTTGAGGGCCTTTACGGTTTTCTCAGCGGTCTTTGCGCGGGCAATTACGATATCACCGATATATTGGTTGATTCCACCCTCAAGATTGGCGGTAATGATCTCAACGCTCTTCAAACCTTCCTCGATAAGGTAAAGACGCTCACCGACGAGGCAAACGTAAAAATTACATTTTCAGTCTCGGCCAATTCCGCTGATTTCCCAGAGGCTATATTCGAGATCGCAGATGTAAAGTAAAGCTGACGGTCGCGAATATTTGAAAAATGTATTGACAAAGCCGGCTTAATGCTATATAATGTACTACCGAGTGTATGCGAGGTGTGTTATGCCACTTGAGTTAAATAATGTATTCGTCACTCCCGACAGTAAAATCGAGTTTGACGACTGCTTTGTGTACGACGACCTCTCCTCCGAGGGTGAGAATTTGACCTTTTCCCCGATCAAGGTTCACGGTAATGTAACGAATACCGGCGGTTTGGTTGAACTGACATATACGGCGGATTTTAAATATTCCAAGCCGTGTGACAGGTGCCTTACAGACACGCAAAAAACCGTGAAGAAGAAATTTGTTCACACTCTGGCGCTCTCCGCCGAGAACGAGGAGTCCGACGATATTGTCGTTGTCACGGGGTACACTCTTGACCTTTTCAGTCTGGTCAGAGATGATATTCTTCTTGAGTTGCCTATCAAGCACCTTTGTTCTGAGACTTGCCTGGGACTTTGTCCGCAGTGCGGGCAGAATCTTAATGAAGGCAGCTGCAACTGTAAAAAAGAAGCGGTTGATCCCAGAATGGCAGTTCTTGACGAACTGCTGCAAGACTGATTGTTTATTTTTATCAAGGAGGTGCTGAAGAATGGCGGTACCGAAGAGAAAAACTTCCAAGGCAAGAAGAAACAGCAGGCGCTCCAGCGTATGGAAGCTTGACGCCCCCGCAATGGTAAGATGCCCTAAGTGCGGCGAATACAAGAGACCTCACCGCATTTGTGGTAACTGCGGCTTTTACAAGGGTCGTGAGGTTATAAAAATGGGCGAAGACAAATAAGTTCTTCTGACTTTGCAATCTTATACCAATGCTCGAGTGAAAGATGCGGGTAATGGATTTTCTTCACGCGCGTTTGTTTGGGATTGGTATGAAAAAAGCGACTGTGATATTTTCGTTTGTTGTTGGTTACACGGCGGATACAGTCGCTTTTTAATTTTTTATTCGGAAGTAGAGGAGTGAGGGACTATGCCCGTAACCGTGAGCAGTACACAGGCGGGAGGTCTTGCCGACAGGCACGGCATTGAGCCGGGAGACAAAATAATTACGATAAACGGCAGCGAGATAAACGATATTCTTGACTACCGTTTTTACGAAACCAACTCAAAGCTGAAAATTTGTGTCCAAAAGCCCAACGGCAGGCAAAGAAATGTGTCAATTCGTAAAGGGGAGTACGATTCCATAGGCATTGAGTGCGGCACCTACCTCATGGACAAGCAGCGCTCGTGCCGCAACAAATGCGTATTTTGCTTTATCGATCAACTCCCTCAGGGCATGAGAAAGTCGCTCTATTTTAAAGATGACGACGACCGTCTCTCATTCCTTTTCGGAAATTATATAACTCTCACCAACATAGACGAACGTGAGATTGACAGGATAATTAAAATGAGAATTTCACCGATAAACATATCGGTCCACACGACCAATCCCGAGCTGCGCGTGAGAATGATGAAAAATCCCCATTCGGGCGAGGCGCTCCGCTTTATCAAAAAGCTGGCTGACGGCGGTATCAATCTGAATTGCCAGATAGTACTCTGCCCTGAATGGAACGATGGTGCAGAACTTGACCGCACGTTGTCTGATTTGACGGCACTTTGCCCTGCGGTGCAGAGCGTGGCAGTAGTGCCCGTGGGCTTGACCAGACACCGAGAAGGGTTGGAAAAGCTGCGAATGTTTACGGCTGAGGAATGTGGAAAAGTTATAGATCAAATTGAGGCGTATGGAAAAGCGTGCATTGAGAAATTTGGCAGAAGGATTGTATATCCTTCGGACGAATTTTATCTGAACGCTGGGCGCGATATACACGGAGAAGAGTATTACGAAGATTTCGACCAGCTTGAGAACGGCGTGGGAATGGTAGCGCTGCTGCGGAGCGAGTTTTCGTCGGCCGTTGATGACGAAGAGGGAGACGGCGGTTACTACAGCGCGTCGATAGCGTGCGGGATAAGTATTGCGCCGGTAATAAAAGAATTACTTGACCTGGCGCGAAAAAAATGGCATAATGCTAATTGGAAGGTTTATCCTGTAACCAACAACTTTTTCGGGGAGAAAATAACTGTTTCGGGGCTTATCACAGGTCAGGATTTGGTTGCCGGGCTTAAAGGTGAGGATTTGGGAAACAGGCTGATAATATCCTCGTCGATGCTCGACAGCGAGGGGCGCGTGTTTCTCGACGATATGACCGTCGATGATGTGGAAAACGCCTTGGGAGTGCCTGTCTTTGTCACAACCGGAGACGGCTGTGATGTGCTTGACAAATTGCTCGGGAGATAGGGTTTAATCAGTGTGAAACTGCGGTATCATAACGTTGTAACCGATTCGAGAATTATGAAAATCAATGGCTCCGTCAGTGTTTCCCTCGAAAGATCGAAAGGAATGATAAATCAAATATGTCAAAACCTATAGTTGCAGTCGTGGGCCGGCCGAATGTTGGAAAATCCACGCTGTTCAATAAGCTGATAGGGCGCAGACTCTCTATTGTGGAAGATACGCCAGGCGTCACCCGCGACAGGATTTACGGCGACAGCGAATGGAGAAACAGAAAATTCATGCTGATAGATACGGGCGGTATTGAGCCGGCCTCGGACGACGTTATTCTGTCTCAGATGAGAAGCCAGGCGCAGCTCGCAATTGATTCGGCAGACGTTATAATTATGGTCACCGATATGCGCGCTGGTGTGGTGGCGACCGATATGGAAGTCGCCTCAATGCTGCAAAGGAGCGGAAGACCGGTTGTGCTGTGCGTCAACAAGTGCGATTCGGTGGGAAGTCTGCCGTCGGAGTTTTACGAATTCTACAATCTCGGATTGGGCGAGCCGTATCCTGTATCGGCGGTACATGGACACGGAACAGGCGATTTGCTGGACGCGGTGTTTGAGTTCTTCCCTCCGGAGACTGCGGAAGAAGCAGATGACGAATACGTCAAAGTAGCTGTCATAGGCAAGCCAAACGCGGGCAAGTCGTCACTTGTAAACAGAGTTGTGGGTGAAACTCGCGTAATCGTTTCTGACGTCGCCGGAACCACTCGCGACGCGATTGATACTGTTGTCGAAAACAGCAAGGGCAAATATATCTTCATCGACACCGCCGGAATACGCCGCAAGAGCCGCATTAAAGATGATGTGGAAAAATACAGTATAATACGTGCGGAGGCGGCGGTGGACCGCGCCGACGTGTGCGTGATAATGATAGACGCGACGGAAGGGTTTACCGAACAGGATTCAAAAGTCGCGGGCATAGCCCACGAGAAAGGCAAGGGATGTATTATTGCCGTCAATAAATGGGACGCTGTGGAAAAGGACGGCGGCACAATGAATTCCTTCCGCAAAAAGCTGGAGAACGATTTCTCATTCATGGCCTACGCGCCGATAATTTTTATCTCAGCCAAGACAGGGCAGAGGGTAGATCGACTGTTGGAACTTATATCGTATGTATCAAATCAGAACTCAACGCGAATTTCCACCGGTATGCTTAACGACGTGCTTGCCGATGCCACGGCGCGTGTGCAGCCGCCGTCTGACAAGGGCAAGCGCCTGAAAATTTACTATATCACGCAGCCTTCTACAAAGCCCCCAACATTCGTGTGTTTTGTAAACAATGCTGATCTGTTCCATTTTTCATATCAGCGATATCTTGAAAACAAAATTCGTGAAACCTTTGGTCTTGAGGGTACGCCTGTCCGCTTCATAATACGCGAACGCGGAGAATCCAGGAAAAAATAAATTTTTCGGAGGAATATATACAATGGATGTAATCAGCACTTATTGGCTCCCTACCTTGATTTCGGCTGTCATAGCCTATCTGCTGGGAAGTATAAACTTTGCCATACCGATAACCCGTCTGTTTATAGGCAAGGATATCCGAACCATGGGCAGCGGCAACGCCGGATTTACCAATGTTTTGCGCTGTGTGGGCAAGCCCGCTGCGGTCATCACGTTCATAGGCGACTTTGCAAAAGGCATATGCGCGGTATTTATAGGCGAGCTTGTATTTAATTTGATGTGCTCGGATATTGCCAATATAGACGAGACTGCAAAGGTAGGTGCGGCAGTAGCGGGGCTTTTCGCACTGCTGGGACATCTCTTCCCGATTTACTTCGGTTTCAAGGGCGGCAAGGGCGTGCTTATAAGCGCAGGAATAATTTGCGCGTTAGACTGGCGCTGTGTGCTTATCCTGGCTGTGATATTCCTTATAATATTCGCCATAACCAAGACGGTATCCAAAGGTTCCATAACCGTGGCAATTCTCTATCCCATAGCCACGCTCATGCTTAATAAAATGGTGTACAGATCCGACGCGTGGCTCGCGGTAACACTGGTTGCACTTGCGTTCGGCGCTGTGGTGGTGTATATGCACCGTGCAAATATACAGAGAATTCTGGACGGTACGGAACCAAAAACCGTGGCCAAAAGCAATGAAGAGGAAGATACCGAGCCTTCATCGGGTTCAGTCGATGGGGATTTACCGGCTGAAAACAGTCCCAAGGAAAAGGTGTGATATTGCACGATATTTCTTTGTGCAAAGCTGTTACGAAGTCTCGTAGGTAATGGGAACGATGGATTTGCAGCAGGTTAAAGCAGGTCAAAGAGATTACCGGGTAATAAATTATATGCGAGAACCCCCGGTGAATACATACTTTATCATGCTGTTTATCTTTTTGAAGAAAGGTGGCATAATATCAATGAAGAAAATTGCAGTTATGGGTTCAGGCGGCTGGGGTACGGCAATAGCGATGTCTGCTGTCCTGTCAGAAAACGATGTAACCGTATGGTCCGCATTTCCGGAGGAGATATCCCGAATAGTCAAGTCGGGGGAAAATCCGCTGCTTCCCGGTATAAAGATGCCGAAGGAACTGAAATTTACATCGGATATCGCCGACGTTACAGACGCGGATATCATTGTGACTGCCGTGCCGTCATTTGCCACGGCTGATATAGTCGACAGGTTGGCGGGAGCAAAAATACCCGAATCCACTATCATAGTCAACATAAGCAAAGGCTTTGACCCTAAAACCTGCAACAGACTTTCGGTAACGATACAGGAAGCTCTGCCGAAAAATAGAGTTGCCGTGCTCTCGGGACCATCGCACGCGGAGGAAGTTGCAAGGGGCGTGCCGACCGCGCTTGTCGCGGCCTCCACGGATAAGGAAACCGCGCTGATCGTGCAGAGGCGCTTTACTACTCCGCGCCTCAGGGTGTATACCAACGGCGACATAGTGGGCGTGGAGCTTGGCGGGGCGATTAAGAATGTAATAGCGCTCGCGGCGGGAATAACTGACGGTCTTAAATTGGGGGACAACACAAAGGCGGCGCTGATGACGCGCGGTCTAAGCGAGATAGGACGCTTGGGTAAGGCAATGGGCGGAAACGAGAAGACTTTCGCGGGTCTTACCGGCGTGGGAGATCTGATAGTGACCTGTACAAGTATGCACAGCCGAAACAGGCGCGCGGGAATGCTGATAGGAGAGGGCGTCCCCGTGGATGAAGTTATAAAGATAGTGGGTACGGTAGAAGGTTATCACGCCGCGAAGCTGGCGCACAATTTAAAAGGCAGGTATAATGTGGATATGCCGATAATGGACGCGTGCTATAAGATATGCTACGAGGGCGGCAATCCGCTTGAAGAGGCAGCTTCGTTGATGACGCGTCCCACACGTCACGAAGATGACGACACATGGCTGAATTAGGAAGTTTACCGTATTGTTTCTGTTAATCTGCCAACCTGTCATTGGCTGAAATTTTTCTATTTGTTTTTGAGAGGTGCTTTTTATCATGGATTATAAGGCGTTGGTGCTTGACATTGACGGCACATTGTATAATTCAGAGAAGAAAATTACCGAGGCGACAAAGCTCGCCATTTACAAAGCCCGTGAGGCAGGCAAAGTAATAGCAATAGCGTCGGGACGTCCTCTGCATGGAGTTGAAGCAGTGTCAAACGCGCTGGAATTTGCCCAAAAAGGCGGATATATCATGGGTTACAACGGCGGTCTGATAATGAACGTGCAGACCGGTCAATTGATAAACGACACCAGACTTCCCGTTGATATGGTTGCGAAAATTGCCGCGTTGGCAAAGAAATACGGCGCGCCGATAGTGGGTCACGCCCCAGATTATCTGGTGACAGAATATCCAGATGATGAGATAATAAATTACGAGGCAAGACTTAATAAGATGAAGGTAGTCAGGATACCGTCGCTTGCCGATTACAGGGGGCAAAGTCTCTACAAATGCCTTATTACAGGCGAGGACAAAGCCCTGGCCAAACTGGAGAAAATCGCGGCAAAGGAATTTGAAGGCGAACTGAGTGTCTACCGCTCCGAGCCGTATTTTCTTGAGATACTCCCGCTCGGCATTGACAAGGCAAACGCTATAGATATGCTTGCGGCTCATTTGAACATAAGTAAAAACGAGATAATTGCCTGCGGCGACGGTTTTAACGATTTATCTATGATAAAGCACGCGGGTCTTGGCGTTGCCATGTCCAATGCACAGCCTATTGTCAAAGAATCGGCAAATTACATCACCGCCTCATGCGATGAAGATGGGCTGGTTCCTGTGATAGAGAGATTTTTGCTCGCGGGCTAAATTCACGAATTGTAATTTTTCGCTGTAGAATAGAGAACAGGTCAAAGATGCGGCTTTGGAGTTCCTCGGAGCCGCGTCTTTTGTTTAATATTTATAAAATTATTGTTGCAATTGTCAAATTAATGTTGTATTATTAATTAGTATATTTTGTACGGTATTTCATCATGAAAATTTTGGGGGTGACGTCTACTTGGAAATGAAGAGCGCTATAGTCGCAAGGCGTTCCGTGCGAAGTTATACCGGCGAGCCCCTGCGGGAATCCGTGTTAGATGGGTTGGTTGAATTTATTTCCGGGATAAGTCCGCTTCACGACAGCATACCTGTTGACATTGAGATTTATAACCGAGATGATTTTGCGAACGACTTTTCCCGCTCCGCAATATACAGAGCAAGCGATTTTGTGGTGATACGCTCAGCAAAAAATGCGAAGGGCTATTTGCAAAATGTGGGTTTTATAGGCGAGCAGATAATACTTTGGCTCACGCACATCGGCATAGGCTCGTGCTGGGTCGGTATGGCCAAGCCGAAGAAGCACCCCGCAAGAGGCGAGCTTCCATATGTAATTTCCATAGAGTTCGGGCGTGCGGACAACGCACCGTTCAGACGGCTGCCCGAAGATTCTCCGCGAATGAAACTGCACGAAGTGATAATGAACGAAATCAGCCGCCCCGAATTTCTGAAGATACTTGACGCGGGCAGGCTTGCCCCATCGGCATTTAATTTGCAACCTGTGAGGTTTTTTACTGCGGATCATAATATTTATATTTGCAGAAAAACGCCGCCCATTAAAAACAAAAAGTTCGAGGATATTCAGCAGATAGATGTGGGCGCGGCTATGGCAAATATGTTTGTGCAGTGCGATGGAGAATGTGTGTTTGTGCGCCAAAGCTCACCGCCAAATCCGCCGCAGAAGTGCATTTATGAGTACACAATGATGGTAAAGGAATAATCCGAACAAAACAGCAGGTTTAAAGGTGATTTCCGTAGATCTGTTAAATTGATAAAATATTGCTAAGGCATTATTTATAAACTTAAAATATTTTGGTTTACCCGGGAGGTAATTAATTATGGCAAAGCGCAGAGTTGGAATTCTGACAAGCGGAGGCGACTGCCCCGGACTTAATGCCGCGATTCGCGGCGTGGCTTACGCGTCCTTTAATCTGATGGACGTCGAATTCATAGGGATTAACGACGGATACAAGGGCCTGATTGACGGCACATATCAGGTGATGAAGCCGGATGATTTCACAGGACTTCTGACGCTCGGCGGCACCATATTGGGAACCAGCCGTCAGCCCTACCGCAATATGAGAGTAATAGAACAAGACAACATCGACAAAGTCGCGGCTATGAAGAAAAACTACAAGGCGATGAAGCTCGACTGTCTCGTGACGCTTGGCGGAAACGGCACCCACAAGACCGCAAATCTGCTTAGTGAGGAGGGACTTAACGTCATAGGTCTGCCTAAGACCATCGACAACGATATTTACGGCACCGATGTGACATTCGGATTCCACAGCGCTGTTGACATCGCTACGGACGTTGTAGATAGAATCCACACCACAGCCAACAGCCACGGCAGAGTTATGGTAATAGAAATCATGGGGAATAAAGCGGGTTGGCTCACGCTTTATGCCGGAATAGGCGGGGGAGCCGACGTCATACTCCTGCCTGAAATACCGTATGATATAGATAAGGTCATCGAGACGGTGGAGAAACGCACAGGCAAAAAGAGAAAGTTCAGCATAATCTGTGTCGCTGAGGGCGCGATGGATTTGGAAGAGTCGGTCATGAAAAAGAAAAAACGCATGGAAAAGCGGGCGGCGGAAAATTATGCGTCGGTCAGCTACCGTGTAGCCGACCAAATTCAAAAGGTCACAGGCATGGAGGCGCGCGTTGTCGTTCCCGGACACTATCAGAGAGGAGGCTCACCGTCTGCGTATGACAGAGTGCTTTCCACGCAGTTTGGAGCATACGCCGCAAGGCTTATCAAGGACGAAAATTATGGCAACACTGTCGCGATGATCGACGGAAAAGTTGGCCATAATGCCCTGATTGATGTGGCTGGCAAGACCAAGTTTGTGCCTGCGGACGGAGATATGATAAGAACGGCAAAGATGACGGGCATTTGCTTTGGAGATTGATTTGACACGGGTGAATTTGGCACGCATCCGATAGTCAGATGCAACTGATATTTTCACAATAAAATCATCGAGCCGGTATTGTGTTTCAATTTTCCATACAGGCTCGATGGTTTGAAAAATAATGACTGTTAAAACCTGTCACAATAATTTTTGTTTATACCCTACATAATTTACTTAATTTTTGGCCGTATCTGTCAAATTGCATCGGTATTTTCATTGTCAAAATACCGAGTGATTTTTTTGTGTTTTAATCATCACTATAAGCATTACCAACAAAAATATTTTAATTTAAATATTTATTTGTGAGAAAATTGCCAAAAACGCTTGCATTTTAACATATAGTTTGGTATTATATATCTGTAACCTTAGAGTTTTGGTGAATTGTGGGTTATTATTTTTTAGGAGTTGAATTTAATGAGCAATGAAAGAAACATTTCTTCAAGCGGAAGTTTGGCACAGCACCTTTTTTACGAAGGCAAAAATGTTCGTGCCTACGAGTATTTAGGTGCGCATCGCCAAAGTGACGGAAAGGTTGTGTTCCGAACATGGGCTCCTAATGCCAAGGCGATTTCTGTTGTGGGCGACTTCAATAACTGGAATCCCCAGGCTAATTATATGTACAAGTGCAACAGCGGCGGCGTTTGGGAGTGTGTAATTGACGGCGTTAGTGACTTTTGCGTGTACAAATACAGCGTTGAAGCTGACTACGGTACGATGACTCTCAAGAGTGACCCATATGGCTACCATTTTGAGACGCGCCCATCCAATGCGACAAGATTTTACGACATAGAGGGCTTCGAGTGGCAGGACCAGGATTGGCAGGAGAGCCAGTCGACAAATAAACTCGATAAGCCTATGAATATTTACGAGATTCATGCGGGATCTTGGAGAACATACCCCGACGGCAATCCTTTCGGCTATGTGAAGCTTGCCGAGGAACTTGTACCTTACTTAAAAGACATGAATTACACCCACGTCGAGCTTATGCCACTGACCGAATATCCTTTTGACGGTTCATGGGGATATCAGGTGACGGGCTACTATGCTCCTACCTCGCGCTACGGCGAACCCAAGGACTTCATGCAGTTTGTGAATATACTACATCAAAACGGAATTGGCGTAATCATGGACTGGGTTCCCGCCCATTTTCCAAAAGATGCCCACGGTCTTTACAGATTTGACGGTACTCCCACATACGAATATTCCGATTGGCGCAAGGGCGAGCATAAGGAGTGGGGAACCTGTGTATTCGACTTCGGCAGAAATGAAGTGCGTTCTTTCCTTATCTCGAATGCTCTGTTCTGGCTCGACAAGTATCATGTGGACGGTCTGCGCGTAGACGCCGTCGCCTCCATGCTCTACCTTGACTACAATCGCAGGAATGGCGAGTGGATGCCCAACATTTATGGAGGTCACGAGAATCTGGAGGCAGTTGAATTCCTTAAAATGCTCAACACGGCTGTAAAACAGTATTATCCCAAGGCGATGATGATAGCGGAGGAGTCAACTGCATGGCCCAAGGTGACGGGCAGCCCCGAAGATGGCGGACTCGGATTCACATTCAAGTGGAATATGGGATGGATGAACGATTCTATTCGTTATTTCTCCATGGACCCGGTGTATCGCTCCTACGACCACAATTTGCTTACATTTTCACTGATGTATGCGTTCTCGGAAAATTTTGTGCTCGCGCTGTCCCACGATGAAGTTGTTTACGGCAAAGCTTCAATGCTCCAGAAGATGCCGGGAGACTACGATATGAAGTTTGCGGGGCTGAGGGCGTTTATGTCGTATGTAATGGCCCATCCCGGCAAAAAGCTCAGCTTTATGGGTTCGGAATTCGGCCAGTTTGACGAGTGGAATTATCAGAAGCAGCTCGATTGGAATTTGTTGGGATATCCGATGCACAGCAAGCTCAAGGATTTCAACAAACAACTCAACAAGTTCTATTTGGATCACCCTGAACTCTGGGAAGTTGACGATTCATGGAAAGGATTCCAGTGGATAGCTCTCGATGATTATCAGCAGAGTGTCATTAGTTTCAGAAGAATTGATAAGCTCGGCAATGAGATAATAGTAATATGCAACTTCTGCCCTGTAAGACGTGAGGGCTACAGAATAGGAGTTCCGGTGCACGGAAGATATACCCAGATTTTCTCTTCTGATGCTATGGAGTTCGGAGGAAGCGGCGAGGACAACGGTACGGTCAGAAGCAGCGAGGAATTCCCGTTGCACGACTTGGATCAGTCAATTGCCGTCAATCTGCCTGCACTCTCGGTTCAGTATTATCAGCTCACCGCCAGGTTGCCTAAGAAGAAGAAAAAGACACTCGAGGGAGGGGAGACTACAGGTACAACCGATACGTCTAAGAAACGTTCTGTGAAATCAAAGAAGGCTGAAGATGGCGAAGCGGCGGCTGAATCCACGACAAAGAAGCGTTCTACAAAGTCTAAGAAAGCTGGAGATAGTGAAGTGACACAGGAAACCGCGTCCAAGAAGCGCTCCACATCTGCAAAGACAAAGAAGGCTGAGGAGAGCGATGCGGAGACCGATGCCACGTCTAAGAAGCGTTCCACAAAGTCTAAGAAAGCTGAAGACGGAAATGTGACCGAAGATGCTGAAACCAAGAAGGGTTCTTCAAAGTCCAAAAAGACCGTGGGTAAAGGAACTTCCACCACACAGAAAGAGCAGGTTGAGGAAAACCGGGAGACTGCTGAGAACGCTGAAACCGTTCAAGCTGCCGAAACTGTCGAGGCTGTTGAGACTGTCGAGACTGTCGAGACTGTCGACACTGCTGAGGCCGCTGAGAGTGTTGAGAATACAGAAGAAAACACACAGGAAAATAAACCTGTGGAAGAATAAAATACAGATCTCGGGCATATTCTTAGTTGATTGTCGAATCGCAGTAATATGCTTTTCGGCGGAAGCGGGAATATGCCCCCGGCTGATGATATACCGGTTTGGCTCTGTCGGAAGATATGTGGAGAATAAACCCAGTCGGTATATACAAGCACTACGCAAGGAGGAATAAACAAAATGTATCCAAAGCAAGAATGCATCGCAATGCTGCTTGCCGGCGGACAAGGCAGCAGACTTTATGCTCTCACAAAGAAAATTGCGAAGCCTGCTGTGCCGTTTGGAGGCAAATACAGAATCATTGACTTTCCATTGTCTAACTGCGTCAATTCCGGCATAGACACTGTCGGCGTTCTCACACAGTATCAGCCGCTCGTGCTCAACGACTACCTGGGCAACGGACAACCATGGGACCTCGATACAATGTACGGAGGTGTCCACGCCCTTCCGCCTTATCAGGGAACCCATGGGGCGGACTGGTACAAAGGCACGGCCAACGCTATTTATCAGAATATACCGTTTATTGAGAGATATAACCCGGATTATGTTGTAATACTTTCGGGTGATCACATTTATAAGATGGATTATTCCGAGATGCTGGCCTATCATAAGGCGCACAAAGCCGCCTGCACGATAGCGGCGTATCAGGTGCCGATGGAGGAAGCTTCCAGATTCGGTATACTCAACTGCAACGAGGACGGCACTATCTACGAGTTCGACGAGAAGCCGAAAGTTCCCAAGAGTAACAATGCTTCTATGGGTATATATATATTCAGTTGGGACAAACTGCGCAAATATCTGGAGATGGACGAGGCGAATCCCGACAGCAGCAATGATTTCGGCAAAGATGTGCTGCCCGCTATGTTGAATGCGGGAGAAAAAATGGTTGCGTGGAAGTTTGAGGGATATTGGAAAGACGTGGGAACTATAGATTCCCTTTGGGAGGCAAACATGGATCTGCTTGATCCCAAAGATCCGCTCGATTTGTCCGATCCGTCGTGGAGAATTTACACGCGCAATCCGGTAATGCCACCGCATTTCGTAGGCAGAAATGCGGATTGCCAGAATTCTCTGGTAACAGAGGGTTGCGTGGTCAACGGCAAACTTGAATTTGCAATTCTCTTCGAGGGCGTACAGGTTGAGACAGGCGCGCAGGTTACAGACTCCATAATAATGCCCGGCGCAAAGGTTATGGAAGGCGCGGTAGTTCAATATGCCATTGTTGCCGAAGATGCCGTGATAGGTCCCGGCGCGGTTGTGGGAGAGCGCCCAGAAAACGTTGAAAATAAGGATGACTGGGGAATTTCGGTCATCGGGAGCGGTGTGAAGATTGGTGCAAATGCCGTGGTTAAAGCCAAAGCGATGGTAGAAGAGGATGTTCCGGAGGTGACAAAGCAATGAGAGGAAACAATGTTGTCGGAATAATTTTTTCCAATATGCATGATGACGCGCTGAAGGACGTTACAAATATAAGAACCTTTGGTTCGGTTCCCTTTGGCGGCAGATACCGCACAATAGATTTTCCGCTTTCAAATATGGTAAATTCCGGTGTGAATAAGGTCGGCGTTATCACCAAGAGCAATTATCAATCGCTTATGGATCACCTTGGTTCCGGTAAGGCATGGGATCTTTCCAGAAAGCGGGAGGGTCTGTTTATACTTCCGCCTTTTGGCAACGGGAATTCTATGTACGGAAACAGAATAGAGGCACTGGACGGCATTTCCAACTTCCTTAACAACTGCAAGGAGAAGTATGTTATTCTGTGCGACTGTGATATGGTTTGCAACCTCGATTTCAAGAAGGTGTTGGACGCTCATCTTGACACCAATGCGGATATTACGGTTGTTTACAAGAACGGCATGATGCCCGCTGATCTTTCCGAACCTGTCGAACTGGAGCTTAACGGTCAGGATAAAGTTACCGATATAGTTGCCAGTGTGAGCAAAGGCGAAAAGTGCAGTTGGAGTATGGGGATTTACGTGATGAAGAAAACTTATCTCCAGCAGAAAATCGGCGAGGCCGTGAGCCGCAACCGCAGCAATTTTATCCGCGATATCTTGCAGCACAGCGTTCTCGAAGACAAGATTTACGGTTACAAATTCGACGGGTATGTGGGAGCGTTGACCTCCATGCAGTCATATTTCGGAGTAAATATGGATTTAATGAAAATTGAGGTTCTAAGAGATCTCTTTAATCCCATGCGACCCATATATACCAAGGTTAGAGATGAGATGCCGACGAGGTACGGCCTCGGCTCTGTAGTGACAAATTCCATTATTGCCGACGGATGTGTTATCGAAGGCGAGGTTGAGAACTGCGTCCTCTTCCGCGGCGTTCATGTGGGCAAGGGCGCGAAGATTTCCAATTGCATCATTATGCAGGATACCGTGATTGGGGATAATACCGTGCTTAACTATCTTGTTAGCGACAAGGATGTTGTGTTCAATGACGGCAAGGTTATGCTGGGTGTTGAATCATATCCTGTGTATGTTTGTAAAGGCAGCGTAGTTTGACAGTTTCGGGGACGGTCGATTTGATTTGAACGGCTGTGTGAATTTTGTAAACTTTGTAGAGCGGGATTAGAATAATTTGTCAGTCTGTGCGGCGTGGTGCTGTTCTTAACGTGCCGCGCCGCATTTGGCAGAGAGCTGAGTGAGGACGGTTCAATATTATGAGAGTTTTATATGTAACAAGCGAGGCTGCGCCGTTTGCTTCTTCGGGCGGTCTTGCAGAGGTTGCCAGCAGCTTTGCTTATGCCATGCGCCAGAGGTTGATTACCTGCCGTGTGGTGTTGCCACTGTATGAGGCTATTCCTCAGGAACTTAAGGACGGCATGAAGTTTGTAACCAGCCTGTCAGTTCCGGTGGCATGGCGGCGTCAGTATTGCGGCGTCTTTGAGACCAGATATAAAGGCGTCACTTATTATTTCATAGATAATCAGTATTATTTTAAGCGCAAGGGTTTTTATGGTCATTATGATGATGCCGAGAGATTTGCTTTCTTCTCGCGCGCCGTGCTTGAGATGCTTCCGTATATAGACTACAAGCCGGACATAATTCATGCAAATGATTGGCAGACAGCGCTTGTTCCTGTTTACTATGATTTGTTCTATTCAAAGAACGAGTGGTATTACGGCTCACGAACCGTATTTACTATTCACAATATTCAATATCAGGGTAAGTACGGAATGGAGATTGCAGAGGAGGTACTCGGGATTCCGGTCGACAGGCAGGGGCTTGTCGAGTTTGACGGCTGCATAAATTTGTTGAAGGGCGCCATAGAAACCGCGAACAAGGTCACAACTGTCAGTCCGACATATGCGCAGGAGATTCGAGATCCGTGGTTTTCTTACGGCCTTGATCCCATAATTCGTGAACGGGCGTGGAAGATTCAGGGTATACTTAATGGAGTTGATACAGTTAGCTATAACCCTGAAACCGATGTTATGCTTTATCGTCAGTACAACACGGATACATTCGTAGAAGGCAAGGCTGCAAACAAACTTGAACTGCAAAAGCGCCTTTATCTGCCTGAGCGTGCGGACGTGCCGATGATAGGAATGGTTACGCCAATGGTTGCTTCCAAAGGTCTGGATTTGCTGCGCGAGGTGTTGGACGAACTGCTTCAATACAGCGACGTGCAGTTTGTGATTCTCGGCTCGGGAGATTGGGAATATGAGTCGTATTTTAAGGAGATGCAGGATAAATACAGGGACAAATTCGTCGCGTGTTTCGGGTTCATTCCCGAGCTTTCACGAAAGATCTACGCGGCAAGCGATATGTTCCTTGTGCCTTCAAAGAGTGAGCCGGGCGGAAACACTCAAATGATAGCCCTGCGATACGGCTCTGTTCCAATAGTGCGCGAGACGGGAAGTCTGCGCGATACTGTGTTTGACAGCGGTGACGGATATGGAAACGGCTTCACATTCCAGGGCTACAACAGCCGCGAAATGATTGAGGCGGTATACCGTGCGCTTGGCGGATATTCCAATCGCTATGGCTGGAATATCCTCATGGAGCGCGACATGAATTGTGACAACACTTGGAATAAGAGTGCGAAGCAGTACTTAAATATGTATAAGGAATTGCTCAGTGAGCAGTAAATACAGAAATATAGCAAGTGCCGTAAAAGATATGGGGCTTTGTGTTTGAATTGCAGATATATCTGAAATTGCCATAATCAAATCATTGTTTTAAATTAGCTGTGTCTTTTACGATAAAAAAGCCGTGCGAATCGTCAAAATTCGCACGGCTGATTTTGGTTTGCACTTTACTTTTTTTGTCCGAAATCCATCGCGTTTTCAGCGCTGCGTATAAGATTCATCAGTGAGGAGGCAAACAATGGGTATTCTTTGTTGAGCGCCTCAAATGATATTCTGAGGTCGTCGGTGTTGTCGACCGCTTTCATGCCATCGGTTTGTTTACCGTTTGCTAATGAGGATATATTTGCTTCAATTATACTGAGAGATGCATCGGAAAAGCCGTGAAAATAATTATCGGGCACGGAGAAGAAGCTGGAAGAATTTTCGGGGTTTGCCTCATAAAGCACACGGAACGTCTTATAGACGGCAATCATTTGGTAGAGCGAGATCTGATTGGTGAGATCAGTGCAGTTGACCTTTTGAAGCAGGTCGAAGATTATGTTAAGGGAATTTGCAATCAGCTTTTTATTAAGTATTGGAAGGGTGGAACCTCTGAGCATATTGTCCGGAGCTGATTCCGGTTCCGGAATATCATTTACAGTGAGTCTGGCTCCGTTTCGGTCGGAAGTTCGTCCCAAGAGATAATCGCACGATACGCCATAGAAATCCGCAATTTTAATCAGGAAATCCAGGCCACACTCACGCGCGCCGCGTTCATAGTGCGAGAGCAGAGCCTGAGATATATCGAGAGCATCAGCCGCCTGTTTCTGAGTGAGCTTGCGCTCGGTTCTCAGAAGGGTGATTATTCTCGGAAAGCTGTCATTCAATGCAAGTTTCACCTCGATTTTTAACAAAAAAGTTATAAATCTATATATAACACTTGATAATGATTGGAAGAAAAGTTATAATATAAAAGATATTTTCATATGTATTTAAGTTGACACCGAATACTAGTAATAATAACATAAACCGCTTGTCATTTCAAGAGTAAATTATAACAATTCGTCATTTGGAGGCACTTTTATGAAAACTTACCAAATTCATTTTATCAGACACGGAATAACTGACGGAAATATTAATGGACAATACATAGGAAGCAAGGACATTCCGCTCAATGACATCGGCGTAAGAGAGATAAAGTACTTGGACGAAAGCTATGTGTACCCCGGCGCGGCGGCATACTTTACCAGTCCAATGCTCCGCTGCAAACAGACTATGGAGCTGATTTATCCAAATGCGAATCAGATTGAGATAGATGCCTTCCGCGAGTGTGACTTTGGTGAATTTGAGGGATTGACGGCAGAGCAGCTCAAGGACAACGATGACTTTGCCAGGTGGCTCGCATCTGACGGACAGACTGCGCCGCCAAGCGGTGAATCCGGCGCAGATTTCGGCAGACGCGTCTGTCAGGCTTTTGAACGCATAGTCGAGGCATTGATGAAGACTGGAACTCCGTCAGCAGTTATAGTGGCGCACGGCGGCACAATAATGACGATACTCGCTCAATACGGATTGCCCGAGGCCAACATGGCGGAGTGGACAATGGATCCCGGCTGCGGTTATTCGGTGAGAATACACCCACAGCTCTGGACATCGGCCCGTAAAATTGAGGTATATCAGCAGATACCGATTCCCAAGGAGGACGATTACGACGACTATTGTGAGCAGATTTATGTGCTGGACGCTGAAGGACAGTCAGAAAAGGACAGTGATGGAGAAGAAGTGTAAAATATAAAATAAAAAGCCTGCCGCATTTATCGTTAAAAATGCGTCAAGCTGTCTAACCGATATGAATTTATGCGATTGCCTTTTATGCCAGATAGTTCGATATCTTACCGAGGAAATCCTTGGCTTCGTCTTCACTGGCATGAATGCCAAGCGTTACCTCACTGTCGAGGTCCAGACCGAATACCGACAGTATCGACTTTGCGTCGGCCACATAGCGTCCCGCAATCAGGTCTATGTCAAACGGCTGGCTCATGGTGAAGTTTACGAATTCTTTTATTTCATTTACCGACGTGAATTTAATTCTTTTTTCAATCATTTTAAATTGCCCCTTCCAAAAACAAATCAAAGTCTCGACATAATCTATATAAAAGCATGGAAGCAACTGCCTGGGCGGATACGGCGACATCCGATACTGGGAACATTATAGTTGCTTGTTAATGTTTTGTCAATGTGCAATACCACAGACAAAAAATGAACCACGGGCATGAAATATATTCAAAATGCAAAAATATGACTGATAATTTCATAATGTGACAAATAATGATAACGGAATTTTAAATGTGAATATTGAGAGGATTTACGTGGATACTATGGTAAAATTAACAGAGACACACAGGCGCGATAAGATAAATTACTACCTCGACCTCGCGGAAATAGTTTCACAGCGCGGCACTTGTTTGAGAAGGCGATTTGGAGCGGTGATTGTGAAAAATGACGAGGTGGTGTCGACCGGTTATGTGGGCGCACCAAGAGGAAGAAAGAATTGCACTGATATAGGGAAATGTATTCGCAGGGAGTTGAGGATTCCGCGCGGAGAGAGGTATGAGCTTTGCCGAAGCATACACGCCGAGCAAAACGCGATAATCAGTGCCTCGCGCAACGAGATGATAGGCAGCTCGCTTTTTTTGACAGGGATAGAAGTTGACACAGGCAAATATGTTGAGAATGCCAACTGCTGTTCTATGTGCAGGCGCATGATAATAAACGCGGGCATTGAACATGTGTATATACGGGACAATGAGGATGATTACCGAGTTGTTGACGTACAGGAATGGATAGACGACGATGAATCCATAAAAGGCGTTTTGGGATATTGATATTTGATGCTGGTATATAAGATGTATTAAAATATTTATTTTGGCAAAAATTATCTGTTATGCTCTTGACAAATGAAATATGATGGCGTATAATTCTATTAAGTGAAAAGTCATATGTCAACTTCACAAGTTCAAACGAACCTCTGGAAAATTCATATGTCAATATAAGCATATGGTTGATGAGTGTGACTTTTTTCATATCTTCAGTACAGGTATCAGGAGGTATTGTTTCAATGAAGATCACAGGATTGACGGATGCTGAAGTCGCCCTATCAAAAGAAAAATACGGCGACAACAGTATGACCGAGCAGCAGGGCGAAACCTTTATGCAGAAACTATTGGGGAATTTTAAAGACCCAATGATAAAGATTCTCTGTTTTGCCTTGGTCGTTAATGTGGTATTGGTAGTGCTCGGTTATGCGGAGTTTTATGAGCCTGTAGGAATAGCAGCGGCAATTCTGCTTTCCACGCTTGTTTCCACCTATTCGGAGTACAACAATGAGAATGCGTTTAAGAGGCTTCAGGAAGAGGCTTCGAGAATTATGTGCAAGGTATACCGCAACGGCGAAATAGTCGAGATTGCCATCAATGACCTGGTGGTGGACGACTGCATTTTACTTCAGTCGGGCGACAAGATACCTGCGGACGGTCTGTTGATCGACGGCGAGATCAAGGTCGATCAGTCGGTGCTCAACGGCGAAAGCAAAGAAGCTCTTAAAATTGCCATTCCGGAGGATTATGTGGAGACCGACGAGCCTATGGACTTCCTCAATCAGTACAAGGTGTTCAGAGGCGCGGTAGTTTGTTCAGGCAACGGCGTTATGAAAGTGACCGTAGTGGGTGACAATTCGGTTTACGGTAAGATTGCCAGCGAGCTTCAGGCTGACGATGACAGAAAGTCTCCGCTTCAGGTCAAACTTGCCAACTTGGCAAACGGCATAAGCAAATTCGGTTATATTGGCGGCGCATTAATCGCGGTTGCCTATCTTTTCCAGAGATTCTTTGTGCAGAATAACTTCAACGGCGCGGATATCGCCGCCTATTTCTCAAATGCGGGCGATGTGGTTCATGATGTTGTGAGCGCGATTATGTTTGCGGTTATTATTATAGTTATGGCTGTGCCGGAGGGACTGCCGCTCATGGTGGCGCTTGTGTCCGCTATGAACATGAACAAAATGCTCAAGGACAACGTGCTTGTGCGTAAGATTGTGGGCATTGAAACTGCAGGCAGCCTGAATATTCTTTTCAGCGACAAGACAGGTACTATTACCAAGGGCAAGTTGGAAGTAGTTACTTTCATAGACGGAGATTTGCAGGAATACAAGACTATTAAAGATATACCGGGCGAACTTGGCAATCTCATTACCCTCAGCATAAAGAACAACACCGATTCGGTGATTTCGGGCGAGGGTGACAGCTTGAAGATTGTGGGCGGCAATGCCACCGAGCGCGCGGTTCTGGGCTTTGGAGTGGGTACTGACAAGACCTTCAATGCGCCGAAAGTCGATTCGATTCCCTTCAACAGCACCAACAAATATTCCGCTTCCACTGTCAAGGGCGATTACAACATGACGCTTATCAAAGGCGCTCCTGAAAAGATGCTCAAGAAATGCAAGTATTATTACGATACTGATGGCAGCAGAAAACCCATGGTAAATTCCGCAGTGATTGACGCGAAGATGGACGAGCTTGCCGAGCGGGCCATTCGTGTGCTTGCGTTTGCCACGTCGGAAAGCGCCATAAGTGACGGCAGTTTGCCGGAAGACGAATGGACGCTGGTTGGCTTTGTCGGCATACGCGACGAAGTTCGTCCGGAGTCCATAAAGGCTATCAAGGAAGTTCGCAGGGCGGGCGTTCAGGTAGTTATGATAACCGGCGACCGCAAGGAAACAGCAGTGGCCATAGCAAAGGACGCCGGAATTCTCACGAAAGACACGGATTTGGTTTATACTTCAGATGAACTTGCGGCAATGAGCGACGATGAGATCAAGAAGAAGCTTAGGAAAATCCGTGTTATTGCCCGCGCGCTGCCTACGGATAAAAGCAGGTTGGTTCGATTGGCCCAGGAGAGAGATTTTGTCGTGGGCATGACGGGTGACGGAGTAAACGATTCTCCCGCGCTTAAGAAAGCTGATGTCGGATTTGCCATGGGCGGTGGCACTGAGGTTGCAAAAGAAGCGGGCGACATTGTTATTCTTGACGATAATTTCCTTTCCATCGACAAGGCGATACTCTACGGACGCACAATATTCAACAGCATACGCAAATTCATTGTGTTCCAGCTCACCATAAACATTTCGGCAGTGCTCATCTCGTTTATTTGCCCGTTGCTGCAAATGGCTAATCCCCTCTCCATAACGCAGATTTTGTGGGTAAACCTCGTCATGGACACGCTGGCGGCTCTCGCTTTCGGCGGTGAACCTGCACTCAGACGCTTTATGAAGGAGAAACCAAAGAAACGCGACGAGAGTATAATCAGCAAGCCAATGTGGTCGTCTATACTAGTAGGAGCCGGCTACACCGTGATAATGAGCCTTGTATTGCTGCTTGTAGGCCATGCGTGGTTCGGCGATTGGGCGAGGACTGAAACCGGCTTGTCACCTGTGCATTTGACAGGTTATTTCGCTTTCTTCATCTTCACGGCTGTATTCAACGCCTTTAATGCCCGCACAGATGAAATCAATTTGTTTGACAACATAACCCGGAATAAAAATTTCTTAAAAGTAATGGCTGTTATCGCGGTTATTCAGGTGGCGCTCACTTACTTGGGCGGGGATATATTCCAATGCTATGGTTTGTCGGCGGCAGAGTGGGGTGTAATTCTCTTGCTTGCATTCTCGATAGTTCCGATTGATCTCATAAGAAAGTGCGTCGTTAAGTTGGCAGAGAGCGGCAAAAAGTAAATCAAGACAAGATATAATCACCAGTATTCTGCTTTAGAGAACAACACATACCAAAATGGACAATGGTATGTGTTGTTCTTGTGTATTTTATATAAATTTAGTCAAAACAATTAGGTGTGGTATATTTAGCGGCTTGACATGATAATAACAATTATGTTATAATAACAAAAATATCTCGTACCAATCCCGGATTAAAAAGTATAAGAATTGGGTGGAAAATCAGGTAAAACAATCGCTTGTATATCGGCGTGTGTATTTTTGTCAAGATTTTTTGTTGCAGTTGTATTGAGGGTTGATATTGAGACAACCAGATGGGGAGTGACGTTGTGAAAGATATGATTTCAGAGAAATTTGCTGAGCGCGAGGTAATAGATATCGCCAACGCAGTGACCAGGCATTCCTATTCAATCAGCAGGCTAGGAATGAGAGATCTGTTCAAAAAAATTACGGCGGCCGATTACGTCACATTGAGCAAACTGTTTGAGAGAATGAATCTGGCTGACGGCGGCAGGCTGTATCTCTCCGAGATATCATCTGAACTTAATCTGCCTGTTGGGCGCGTGTCAAAGCTGGCGCGTACGCTCCAAGAGCGCGGTTTTGTGGTGTGGAAACATGACGGCTCAGGCGAGGAAGGCACGTATATTCAGATAACCGAAAACGGCGTTGCCGCGTTGGAACAGCAGCAGCAGGTTCTGAGTGAATTTTACGCTGACGTTATAGAGAAATTTGGCAAAGGGAGATTTCTCAATCTTTTGAGTGAGCTTGAGGCTTTGGAAGAGGTCATAAACAGCAATGATAATCGGATAATTTAAGACACTTGGAATATTACATTATTAAAAGATGCAAGGAGACCGATAATGGGAAATAGTGAACTCAGTTTATATACGGCACGTAAGAAGAGTATGTGCATTGCAAACGATACGATATCCGACATATTATTTAAGGAGTACGGTGTAAATCGCGGACTCCGCGATGAGAATGGCAAAGGTGTTCTTGCAGGCCTCACCAGAATTTCAAAGATTGTGTCATTTAAAAACATAAACGGTGAAAACCGGCCCTGTGACGGTGAGCTTTGGTATCGGGGCTACAATGTGAATACTTTGATTAATTCACTGGGAGATGACGAATTCGGGTTTGAAAGAACCGCGTATCTTTTGCTTTTTGGGCAAAAGCCCAGTGCCGAGGAGGAAGCTGAGTTCTGCCGTATCTTGGGCGACTGTAAGAAACTGCCTGTAAATTTCACGCGCAATGTCATCATGGAGGCTCCGTCCAAAGATATAATGAATTCGATGACTAAGAGCATACTCACTCTTGCATCGTACGATGATGAGGTGAATTCGGGTAATCTCGAAAGTTGTATAAGGCAGTGCATGGAGCTTATCGCAGTATTCCCAATGCTGGCGGTGTATGGCTATCACGCTTACAACCACTACAGTAACGATGAGAGTATGTATATCCACAGACCGATTCCTGAACTTTCCACTGCCGAGAATATTCTGCGTATGCTCAGACCCGACGGCTCATACACAAAGCTGGAAGCCAAGGTTCTCGACGTGGTTCTTATGCTTCACATGGAGCACGGCGGCGGAAATAACTCTACTTTTACTACTCGAGTTGTCACCTCGTCAGGCTCTGACACATATTCGTCGATGGCTGCCGCGATGTCCTCTCTCAAGGGTCCGAAGCACGGCGGCGCAAACATCAAAGTAATGGAAATGATGCAGGATATTCGCAATCATGTTTCCGACCGAACCAACCGTGAGCAGGTGCGCGCCTATCTTTCCAAGATCCTCGACGGCACGGCGTTTGACGGCAAGGGGCTTATTTACGGCATGGGTCATGCTGTCTATTCAGTGTCAGATCCGAGAGAGCGCATACTTAAATCATATGTCGAGGCTCTGGCAAGCGCCAAGCATGAGACCGAGAATATCACCCTCTACAACCTCATTGAGGAAGAAGCTCCCAAGCTGATCGCGGAGAAGCGCCATATATACAAAGGCGTAAGTCCAAATGTAGACTTTTACAGTGGGTTTGTGTATGAAATGCTGGGAATTCCTGTAGAGCTTTACACCCCGCTCTTTGCAATAGCCCGAATAGTTGGCTGGAGCGCACATCGCATCGAAGAAATGATAGGCATGAACAAAATAATCCGCCCCGCTTACATGAGCGTTATGGAGGAAATAGAGTAATTTTTTGGAATGTACGGGGGGCGGGAGTCGGCTCCCCGTATTTTTAATTTGGAGAATCATTCGATTCAGTTTGCAATTGCAGTAGTTTCGGAAAATATTATATTGTATAATATGTCATGAGTCGGTAAACGCTGTGAATTTACACGTTATGCCGACTTTCTCAGGCGGTATAACGTCAGAATATACAAAATATATAAAGAAAGGATTGAGGTTTATTCATGGCGGTTAATCTGAAAAAAGGGCAGAGAGTTAATCTGTCATCAAATAATAACAGGGTCAATGGAATAATCGTAGGTCTTGGCTGGGACAGCGCCCAATTTGGTGAAGTCAGCGTAGACTGCGACGCTTCTGCGATACTTTGCGGTATTGATCAAAAGGCGTTGGACGTCATTTACTTTGGAAAAACGCGCAGCGAAAATGATGCCGTGGTTTACACCGGAGACAGCAGAACGGGCGAGGGCAACGGCGAAAACGAGCGAATTTATGTTAATTTTACAAAGCTGCCTTCTAACGTCGGCAAGATAGTGATAGCTGTAAATATATACGACGCAAAGGCGAAGCGCCAGCATTTCGGCATGATAAACAATGCCTTTGTCCGCGTGAGCAATTGGAAAACAGGGCAGGAGCTTTGTAAATTCAACCTCACAGACAACTACAGCGGCATGACCGGCATAATTGCCGCCGATATTATTCGGTATGGCGGCGGCTGGGATTTTGTCCCTAACGGAAGAGGAATACCGGAGGCAAGCCGTCTCCAGTCCATAGTAAGGTTGTATCAGTGATGTTAGGGGAAGGAGTAAAAATTTTATGAAGAACAGGATTAGAAACGATGCAAAATACATTCGCGCGGCACTGACGTGGGATTCTGGCGAAAAATCAGACTGTGACCTTGACCTTTCGGCATTTCTCTTGAATGCAGGAGGCAAGGTTCGTGGAGATTCGGATTTAATCTTCTACAACAACGCGTTTTCACCAGAGGGCGCCCTTGTCTACGGCGGTGACAATCGCAGTGGTTCGGGCGAAGGCATGGACGAGACAATCCTTGTTAGTCTCGACTTGATTCCAAAGGAAGTCAGTCGGGTGGTGTTTTGCGTGACGATTGCCGACGACGATCAGGCACAATCCCAACCCTTGGCAAATACTGTTAATGCGAAATTCACGGCAAATATTGTCAGCGATCCTTACGATAAGGACGGTGAAGGGCTTTGCGAGGTGAATGTCAGCTTGGACAATTTTAACAACTCAGGTGCAGTGGTTTTTGAATTATCCAGAAGCGGCGATGTATGGACATACAATGTCACCTCTGATAATGTCAAAGGCGGGCTGTCGGAGTTGTGCCACAAATTTGCACTTGAAATAGAATAACATATCAAAATATCCCGTTCAGTGGCTATGAGATGCCATACGAACGGGATATTTTGATATTAAATTTTAAATTTTAACAGCTGTGGAAAATAGGAGCATTACCACTGGCTCATGAGCCAATTATAGATATTCCTGTAGTCGCCTGCCGAGCGATACCACGAGAAGTCCGACTCCATGCCGCGTCTTGCGATGCTTTCCCATCCAAATCTGTCCTCGAAGAATATCTTCTTCGCAAAGTTGATCACGTCCAGCATAACCTCTGCGTTGTACTCGTAGAATGAGAAACCTGTACCGGTGTGCTCAAAGCCGTTGTAAGCCTGAACGGTGTCCTTAAGGCCGCCGGTTTCGCGAACGATCGGAACAGTGCCGTAGCGCATGGCTATGAGCTGTGTAAGACCGCACGGCTCAAACCGAGACGGAACAAGAATTGCGTCAGCGGCAGCATAGAGTTTATGAGCGCGCTCATTGGAATACATGATGTTCGAGCATACGCGTCCCCTGTGGTAATTTTCGTAATATCTGAACGAATTCTCATAGAACGGATCGCCCGTGCCGATGATAACAACTTGAGTGTGGTCGTCGATAATGCGATTCATGGCGGTGTTTACGAGGTCGAGACCCTTCTGATCGGTCAGACGGGAGATAATGCCTATCATAAACTTGTTTACGTCCTGCTGCAAACCTAACTCACCCTGGAGTTTTTCTTTGTTCCAGCGTTTGGCGTCGGGGAAGTTGTCAATTCCGTATCTGTCGTATATATACCAGTCGGTTCCGGGGTTGTACGCATCGTAGTCAACGCCGTTGACTATACCGCCGAGCTTGTAGCTGTAGTCATTAAGAACGCCGTCAAGTGCTTCACCGTATTCGGGAGTTCTAATTTCCTGAGCGTAGCTGTTGCTGACGGTGGTGACAAAATTGGAGTAGACGATACCGCCCTTCATGATGTTTGCATCTCCGTTGAACTCAAGGCGATCAGGGGAGAAAGCGTATTCGGGAATGTTGGAGTGATACTTTACGGTATCTATGTTTGCAATGCCCTGGAAATGGAGGTTGTGAATGGTGAGCACAGTTTTGGTGCCGTTGTAGAAGGGGTTTCCCTCATACACGGTGTGCAGATACACGGGTACCAAAGCGGCCTGCCAGTCGTGGCAATGGATGATATCTGGGTGGAAACCGATGGCGCACATGGAAGCTAGTACTGCCTTAGAGAAAAATATGAAGGGAACTATATCACCCGCCATATCGGTGTAAGGATTGCCTCTGCCGAAGAAATACTCGTTATCAATAAAGTAAAATCTGACGCCGTTCCACCAATATTCGACTAGACCCACATAATACATCTCGCAGTCGCGTGTGAAGTCCATGTAGAAATGCGTCACATAGGTCATGTTGTTGCGGTATTGCTCGGGAATGCAAGTGTATCTGGGCAGTATGACGCGCACGTCAAGGTCGCCCTGCTGGGCAAGTGCCTTGGGGAGAGCCGACATAACATCCGCGAGACCTCCCGTTTTTACAAAAGGATCGCATTCCGAACCTACAAACAAGATATTGCTCATATTTCGTCCTCCTAGAGCTGAATTTAGCTTTTTTGAATTTAGTGCTGTTGTTAGGCGGCTGAATGTGGATAAAACGATCCTGATACTGCTAAACGGAGGAATCGTCTTATTGATAATTTATCTGTACTTTACTGCCAAAACGACAACTGCACAAACAATCAGCTTACTGTTAAATTGTATCACGAAATGCCAAATAATTCAAGGATAAAATCAATAAAACATACAAAACATGGTAAAAGTTAATTTGTATAATCACGGTTGGGAGTCAAATAATATACTTGCAGGCACAAAGAAAATCCTTTCGGGATTTAAGAGCCGTGCGTAGGGCGGTGTCTGTTCACATTTGGCGGAAATTCGGCGGTATAGCCTCTAATTGAATTGTTTGAAGTGTAAAAATATAAGGTGGTGCAGTTTTATCACGGCTCTGACCTTTATTTATATGCTATACTGACTTTGGACTAAAAGATACAAAAAATCAGACGAAAAAATTTTATATATCTTTTTTGTCAAAATTTTTTATGATACTTCTGTTCAAGTTTAGTATTAAAAGGGAATCCCAAAAGGATTGTCCGAAATCACATTCATTTGTGCTGATTTTCTTTTTTATAAGATACCGCCCTTTTTCCCAATGTGATTTTTGATACATAACGTACATAAAATACATAACGTACATATTTGTACATAATACGGTGCATATTATCTTGATACTCGCAGTGATACTAATTACTTTATTTTGTGACAGTTAATCTAATTCTCATATAATTTGCAATAACACTCGATTGACAGCATTCATTATGTATGCGGCAATAAGCGGCTGATGTTGTCAGTTGTAAAAAGCCCCGGCAGATTACGGATATTGAAACTGCCGAGGCTTTATAATATTTAATTTACAAGCAATCCACAAAGGATTTTAATTGAGAAGTTTACCCCTTTGATTCGGAGAGAGTTATGGATACGGTGTGATCATTACCGCCTCTTCTGACTACCATGGTTACTGTATCGCCAACGGAGCAATTCTTGAGCTCCGCCGCAAGTTCAGTCTCGCTTTGGATTTCCTTGCCGTTGAAGGAAACGATCTTGTCGCCCGACTTAAGGCCCGCGTTTGCAGCGTCCGAGCCGTTCTCAACTCTGGTGATATAAAGACCAGTTTCATTCACGCCGTACATCCATGCGGTCTGTGCGTTTGTTATACTGAGAACTGAGACGCCTAAGCTCACGCGCCCGGTAACGTATCCGTATTCCCTGAGATCAGTGAACACATCCAGCACTGTATTTACCGGAATGGCAAAGCCCAAACCCTCAATGTCAGAGCCGCTGGACTTTGCGTTGACGATGCCGATTAGATTACCGTCGTCGTCAAAGAGACCGCCGCCAGAGTTGCCGGGGTTGATTGCCGCGCTGGTCTGAAGCAGGTTCATTGTCTGCCCGTCAATTTCAATCTCTCTGTCGAGAGCGCTGACGATGCCGCTCGTGACCGTTCCGCCCAGCTGACCTAGGGGATTGCCTATGGCGATGGCAGTTTGACCTACCTTCAGGTTGTCCGAATTACCGATAACCGCAGGGGTCAGCCCTGTAGCGTCTATTTTAAGCAGAGCGAGGTCGGTCATTGAATCGTCGCCCACTATGGATGCCGGATAGCTTGATCCGTTTCTCAGTGTCACGGTTATGGTTTGAGCGCCATCAATCACGTGATGATTTGTCATGATATAACCGTCTGCGGAGAATACAACGCCGCTGCCTGCGCCCTGAGAGATGTACTGCCCCATAAATCTGCTGGTTGAAACCACCTCTGTGGTTATCTCAACAACAGAATCCGCAACTCCGCTGGACATGATATCTTCCACTGAATATGAGTCTTGGCTGCCATCATCGGACGTTCTGTCAATTGCTTTAAATACAACACTGGTACCGTCCTCGGATTTAATAACGGTTTCGTTACTGTGACCGCCCAATTTCGCACCGATGTACCCTCCTGCCAAGCCTATTACGGCAGCGGATGCAATTGAAATAATCACGGTGGGGACACTGACGCCAAACGACTTTCTGCCTTTCGAGCTTCCGCCTGACGGAGCCGTGTATCCGGTATTGTGCGGAATGTACTGAGGCTGCGAGGTCTGGGGCACATATTGATGATTGTACGACGGAACCGTCGAGTATGCGTTGTCACCCTGATTTGGAACGGGGTTTCCCGAACCTCCATAGCTATACGTCACATTGTTATTGTTATTGAGATTATTGTTGTTATAATTGTCTTCCATAATGAAATTACCCCTTTGCTTACTTAATAAATACACGTCCTGTTGCTAACGGTTTACAGTATATTCCTCTACAGTGATATTAATTTGATTAAAATGAAAATAAATTTTGTTTTATAAGTTACGGATTTATTATAAAATACATAATTGAAATACTCCATATTTAACTTTTGTAAAATTAAAATTCCACATATGTTCATATTTGATACATATTTTTATGGTAAAATCAACGAATATTGTATAATTAACCGTGTATCGAAGCCCTCAATATCATTTATTGTTCGCCAAACGCCGTTATTTATTCAATAAAATCGTTTAAATGTCAGGTGTGATGAGGTAATATGAAGGATTTTATACGCAAAAACAAAGGTGTCATTGTCAGCTATCTCGGCGTTGCCGCAGTGCTGATAGTTGTGGCTATGTTGTATGTTTTCTGGGACAGGGAAACCGGAACAGCCAATTATTCACAGGGAAATGGTCAGGAAAACGTCTCGGAAACCGACTATTATCTTCAGAACACCTCAGCGTCCGATATGTCGATAGATAACATGACGATTGAGCGTGTGAAAGTTACCGAGCTGGTTCGTATAGTTGAAAGCGACGATGACTGGGGCGGCGAATCAATGGTTCAGCGCACTCAGATATTTATGGTGGAAATACTCACGGGTAAGTATAAAGGCGAGACCGCCGTAATGACGCTCGATCTCACAGATATAACCGGAACAGGTAAGGGCGTGATTGAGGCCAAAGTAGGAGACCATCTGCTGGGATACTTTGTTGAGGACGAGGCGACAAACGCGCTGATAGGCACCTGTACGGGATTCCAGCGGGATATTCCGCTTATGTGGTTGGGCGTGGCGTTTGTATTGCTGTTGATACTCTTCTTTGGCAAAAACGGCGTTAAATCTTTCTCTGCGCTGGTCGTGACCTGCATAATGCTGATATTTGTAATGATACCGCTGGTGTATTACGGCATGGATCCGATCCTTGCTGTGGCGATATTTGGCTTTGCCACCATAGTTGTGACGCTGCTTATGGTATACGGGCCGTCCGCTTCGTCATTGGCGGCGGGCTGCGGAGCAATAGGCGGCGTGCTGACGGCCGCTGTAATCGCATATGTTATGAAAGGCATAATATGGATAACAGGAACGGTCGAAGAGGACTCTATCAGTTTGCTCTACACGGACAACGGAATGAAGCTTGACGTTTCGGCGATTATGTTTGCCGCGATAGTAATAGGCAGCTTGGGCGGTACCATAGACGTAAGCGTTTCAATTTCGTCGTCACTCGAGGAATTGAAGGATAAAATGGGAGATAACATCACAGGTTGGGAGCTCGCCCGTTCGGGAATGACAGTTGGACGCAGCATAATGGGCGCCTCTCTCAATACAATGATTCTGGCATATGTTGGCAGCTCCTTCCAGCTTCTCATGCTTTTCAGCGCATACAATATGCATATGATAGATATAATAAATAACGAGATGATAGCGCTAGAGCTTCTCCGCGCATTGGCGGGTTGTTTCGGACTGCTTATGACTGTACCGATAACATCTATAGTGGCGGCGGTTTTCAGCAGCGGAGGAAATATGGGCGAACTCAGGCTTAGAAAGTCCAAGACTGCGGGCAAAATTTCCAATGTCAATAAAAGGGTGAGCAACTTCTGGAAGAAGTCAGTGGAGGAAGCGAGCGAAAAATCCAGAGAAAAGGACGAGGATATGATGAAGGTGAATTTGTTTGAGCGTGCAAAGGAGCATTATGCCGAGGCGGGAATAGAAGAAAATGAAGTTGACGAATATGACTTTGCCGATTCTGATAAAGAGGAGTGACATTGGGCGATAATATGGCAGATACGAAGAAAATCGAGGATATTGAGAAGAACGAAAAAAGTTCGTTCTTTGCCATAATATCTCGAATGAAGTATATTGACCGCTGGGCGCTAATGCGCAACACCCACAGTGAAAATCTCAGCGAGCATTCACTCGACACAGCGATAATAGCGCACGCTCTTGCGGTTATACGCAACAGGAGATTTGGCGGTTCTGTAAATCCCGAACGCGCTGCGCTTTTGGCGATATTTCACGATGTGCCGGAGGTCATAACGGGCGATATGCCTACTCCTGTAAAGTACTTCAGCGATGATATACGCAGCGCTTATGCGGAAGTGGAGAACGCCGCCGAAAGGCAGCTTCTGGCGTTGCTGCCCGAGGATCTCAGGAGCGAATACTCTCCGCTGATAACACACTCGGGCGAGGATGCGGAGCTTTTGAAAATAGTCAAATGTGCCGATAAGTTGAGCGCTCTGATAAAATGCATCGAAGAGGAGAAAGCCTTTAACACGGAGTTTTCCGCAGCAAGATGCTCCACGGAAAAAGCGATACGCGACATGGGACTCGATGAGGGCATAGAATTTCTGGAAGAATTCATTCCATCTTTTGGACTGTCGTTGGACGAGCAAAAGGTTTGATTCGAGATTTTGAGGCAGTGTAGCATATGCAGTAGAAAACTGTGATGGTTCAGGTGAATATGTAGATAAAGTTAGGCAATGTCGGCGGGGGAGAGGCAATAATGCAGCCATGCGCTCGACCGTGGCGACGAACCTGTACGATCGTTGTTTGAATTGGAAACACTAAAATATAGAAAAAAGTTCGCAAAAGCGTATTTTTAGCGCTTTGCGGACTTTTTGTATTTTCCGTCATGTGAGTTTAAAATAATAATTTTTTTATATGTTAAAAAATATTGACATTTTATTAATTTTACTTTAATATATAGATGGTATGTTTTTTATCTTTGTGGAAATAAAAGCATAACTCATTGATTTATGAAAGGGAGTTTTACCAATGGAAAATAACACTAATCTGCCGGATATCACAAATGATAAGATGCCAACGGCAGACGAAATCATAAGCGAGGTTGCTCAGATTTCTTCCGTAGATGTTGAAGTGCCATCTGTTGAAGACACTGAAACACCCACTGCGGAGGTTGTTTCTCAGGAAGATGCATCCTCGGAAACACAGGCCGACGCAGAACAGGTTCAGGTTAATGTTCCGGGTGCAGAGCCGACAGATGCGACACAGCCACAGACAATTCCAGCAGATCCGGTGAAGGTGGTGGAGATAGCACAGCCCGAACCCCAGTCTGCAGAGCCGACAGATGCGACACAGCCCCAGACAATTCCCGCAGATCCGGTGAAGGTGGTGGAGATAGCACAGCCCGA
>CANPVE010000009.1 GCA_947581635.1 uncultured Clostridia bacterium
AGGTTAATTTCTAAGCTCCACGTTCTTTCTCATCGAAAGAATCATGGTCAACGTTGTTTAATTTTCAAGGTTCTGTCACTCTCGGAACCCGTCCGCGAGCTTTTCTATTCTATCACATCGGCTTCGCTTTGTCAAGAACTTTTTTCATCTTTTTCAAAATTTCTTTTGATTCGCTGAAATTTTTGTTCTTTTTCAATTGCTCCGCTCTCCGCGACAGCTTTTTTATTCTATCACATCAAACTCGCTTTGTCAAGAACTTTTTTCATCTTTTTTTCAAGAAGTTATTCCCAACTTCGCTCCCGCACCTCTCTGAAACCGCGCTCAATTCCCTCCATAGGGCGGCTGCCGATTCCTCTCGGTGCCTCGCTCTCCGCGACAGCTTCACTATATTACCACACTCCTTCCCTTTTGTCAAGCTATTTTTTTTAAAACACCCATTCTTGTCGAATCTGCCCGAATAAATGAAGTTTTCAACAGCGATTTGCACTAAACTTATCTATGTACTTTTCACCTTCCCGCCGGAAAACCCTTACCGATATCAGAGGTAAAAGCTAACATTAATCTGAATATATCAAAATATATGGTATTTAAGAAAAAATATTATTGACATTGGAAAAAACGGGTGATAGAATTTACTTGTGGTTTTTCCATTAAAATTACGTTTGATTACATTAGGGGCATTGTTCGCTGTCTCAAACAACACGCAAATGCAATGCTTTCTCCGATTGACGAAAGGAACGGATCTTAACATGGACTGTTTATTCTGTGAAATAGTAAAGGGCGGCATTCCCTCAACCAAGGTATATGAGGATGAAACGGTTCTCGCCTTCAAGGACATCAAACCGATGGCCCCCGTTCACATTATAGTGATTCCCAAAGAGCATATAGCTGAATCGGCCGCGGGTATTAATTCCGAGAACAGCGCAATCATCGCCCATATATTTGAAATAATCGCCAAGATTGCAAAAGAGCAGGAGCTTGACAACGGTTTCCGCGTAATCACCAACAGCGGTGAAGACGCCGCACAGACCGTCAACCACATACATTTCCACATTCTCGGCGGCAAGAAGCTGCCTGAGAAATTGGCTTAGACTTAATAATTGACATTTAAGGGAAGAACTTGATTGTTATGAGCGAATTTTATGAGATCAACATAGCGGGCTGCACACGCAGGCTCAAAAAATTTTCTGTCAGCGACAAGATGGACATTGCCGCGTTTATTCTCTTCGGTGATGTAGAAATAACAGAAAAGTCTGCCGAAGCGCTTCTTGCCAAATGTCCTGAGTTCGACGTTATCCTCACTCCTGAAGCAAAGAGCATACCGCTGGCATACGAGATGTCGCGCCAATGCGGCAAAAAGTATGTGGTTGCCCGCAAGGGTGTGAAGGTTTACATGGGCAGCGCGATCAGCGTTTCGGAACGTTCCATCACTACTCAAAGTGAGCAAAGACTTTATCTCGGCGAAGACGATATAGCAGACATCAAGGGCAAAAGAGTGTTGATTGTGGACGATGTGATCAGCACCGGAGAATCGCTCAAGGCTGTAGAAACTCTCACCGAGCAAGCGGGCGGCATTATCGCGGGCAAATGTGCGGTGCTTGCAGAAGGCGGCGCGAAGGATCGAAATGACATAATTTTCCTCGAACCGCTGCCGCTTTTCTTTAAGTAAAGCGTTGTCTTAAATAATAAGCCGAGCAGTTCTCTGCAAACAGAATTTAGCATGAAAGGATGTGGGGACATCAAATGAAACGTCCGCTCGCTGTATTCACGCTGATTTATTTTGCAGTGCTGGCGTTTTCCGTGTGCTTGGTTCAGAATGTCAACTTAACATTTTCGATAATGGTCACTGTCCTGGGGATTGTGGCCATTTTGATTAAGCCCGAGTTTCGTCGGACAGTTATCATTTTATTGATCCCTGCTTCGCTCGGATTTCTGGTGATGTCTTACAACCAATCAAAAATTCAAGCCATGTCCTATCAGCTCGGCACACAGACCTGCACCATATCGGGTGAAATAACGGACATTCCACGCAGACAATACGGACGTTGGTATTATATTGTTAAAACCGATCACATAGGTATATCCGGAGCGGAGCAATGCATAAATCTGCGCCTGACCTGCACCAACTCCCTTGAAGCACTGGAGGGAGATCGGATTACCGCAACGGTGACATTTGTGCGCAGCGACAGCGACGTGGGATACAACAGTCAGACTTCACTTCTGGCAGACGGAATTTATGCCCGCGCATGGTGTTCGCCTTACGCGGAATACAGCGTCACCAAAGGCCGCTCCGAGATAAAGTATCTTCCGCTCACTCTCAGGCGAAGCATAATCTCAGCAGTACAAAAAGCTTTGCCCGAAAAATCCGCCGGTATGCTCTGTGCCATGCTGCTCGGCGACACGGATTACCTCGAAGACAACATTATGGAAAACTTCCGCGCCACCGGGATCGCACATCTGCTCGCGGTTTCGGGTCTGCACATTAGCCTTCTCACCTTCACGTTGTCGGGCGTGCTGAGGCAGCTGAAATTCTCTCCGAGGCTCAATTCGACATTTACTATGGCGTTCATAATCATATTTATGGCAGTGACCGGATTTTCGCCATCAGTCACCCGCGCCGGCTTCATGCATCTTATGTCTCTGATTTCGGGGCTGATCCTGCGGGACTCCGACAGCCTCACTTCAATGTCGCTCGGCGTTCTCGTCATACTTGTCATCAATCCTATGAGCGCCGCAGACGTCGGGCTGCAAATGTCCGTGTGCTCCACATTCGCGCTGATAACAATGGCGGACAGAGTTAAGGAAATTTTGTCTGATTTGCTGAAAAACATAAAAATCGGCCGCAGCGGTCGATTGAGCTTTCGCCTCAGAGCACACATAATTCAAACACTGTCCACCACAATTACCGCCGCGTTATGCACCGTCCCGTTGAGCGCGATTCACTTTGGACGAATATCCTTAATCTCGCCGCTGGCAAATCTGCTCTGTGTATACGCCGCGACCATCTTTATAATAACGGGAATAATTGCCTCAATCATAAACACAATTCCGATTTTAGGAATATTGATTTCATTTCCGTTCAAATTTGCGGCCTCTTTCCTGTGTGAATATCTCGACATAACCACAAATTTCATGTCACATATACCGCTTGCCTACACAAATGCAGGGTATGCCTACGTCCCATGGTTCTTAACATTTGCGTTAGCCGTTGCGGCGGTCGCATTCATCATCGCCAGACGGGTAAATACACCCGAATTCAGCAGATACGCCGCGAGTCTTTCATTCTTCTGTATGTCATTTTTGCTGCTCGCCGCAATGCTGTCCCATATGCTCACCGCATCGGGCGCGGAAATTATGGTTTTCGGAATGCAGGACGGAGGCGTGTGCGTATGCGCAAAAAACGGCAGCCGCGCCATGATAGCAGAGGCGGGCGGCGACAGCTACGATTTGCAAATGATAAAGGACGCGATGTCGGCTGCGGGAGTATACAAGGTTGACGCATTGACAGTTTCAAACAAATCCGATCTGCGCGGCAGCATTGCAGATCAATTAATAGATGAATATTCGCCCCTCTACTTCTTTTGCGGCGGCGATATATCCGAATATCCGTTCGAGCAAAAGTCCGCTGAAGCTGCCGGCACTCAAATCGAACGGTTTGGCGGGGCAATCAGATTAAATTCACCCAGTCTCTCACTGGAGATGTTCACCGACAGTTCAGGCTGTAACTGGCAGCGTGTGAAATGCGGCGGCGTCACCATACTGGTCTGCCCGGACGATGGCGACTGTGCGCTTCTTCCGCAGGAATATCTGAATTGTGACGCCGTCGTCATCGGCGTGCAGCCGAAAAATATTACATATATAAGCGCGGGTGCGGTGATAATAACATCGGAATTCAGCGACGCTTCGCAGACAGCTTACAGACTGCAGGTCAAAGGATTCAAACATATTTATATGACAAGCCGTGACGGAACGCTGACGTGCGCAATGTCCGGCGGAAGTTTACATATTCAAAAAGGCAATTAGATAACATATTACACTTTGTACAGAGGAGACCTTTATGACAGGAATAATCGGAGCAATGGATGTCGAGGTGGAGGCAATCAAATCCGCCATGCGTGATGAAGAAGTCAAAATTATCAGCGAAATTCCGTTTTTCAAAGGCATTATTCACGGAAATAACGTAGTACTGGCCCGTTGCGGAATAGGTAAAGTAAACGCCGCCGTCTGCGCGCAGATAATGATAAGTGTATTCGGAGTTGACGAGATAATCAACACCGGAGTGGCGGGCGCGGTCGCGCACGGAATAAAGCAAAATGATATAGTCGTGGCGGAAAATTTCGTCCAGCATGACGTGGACACATCGCCAATAGGTGACCCAATCGGATTTGTGTCCACAATAAACAAGATTTATTTTGAAGCCGACAAAAACATTGCTGCGCGTCTGAAATCCGCAATAGGAGATAAAGCGCGCTCGGTGGCAGGCACCATAGCCACCGGCGATCAATTCGTGGCTGACAAGCGAATCACTTCGCGGCTCCGAGAGCTTTTCAACGCCTCCGCCTGCGACATGGAGGGGGGAGCGATAGCCCACGTGTGTACACTGGCGGGAGTTCCATTCGGCGCGGTCAGATGCATCTCGGACTCGGCCGACGAAAACGCCGTAATGGATTACCCCGAATTTGCTGCAAAGGCGGCTGCGACCTGCTCGGCAACGGTACTGGAATATATAAGAAATTTGTAATAATGTATGTAGGGCAATGGAGGTAATCGCGCGGTAAAATTCAGAACGACAATACCTTCCGCAAGCCACGAGCGTATTCCGATCTGATTGGCAACAGCGTAAACCCACCATTTGTCCTCAGGCTCAAATCCACATAATTCATTTAATCATAATGAGAGGAGTTAAATTATGTTTTTATTTGGGAAATCAAAAAGACAGGACAACGGCGCCCTGCGTTCAGGCACGATTGAAAAAACATTTTCCCTCATGATAGCCGTTCCAAAAAGCGAGGATGACATATCCGACAAGGACTCCGTTTTGGCAAGACTGAAAGATACCGACGAGATAAAGATCTTGTCAAATGACATTCCGATTCGCGTGGAATACAAGGGAAGTGAATACGAATTAGGTATATGTATATCCGACGGTCTGTGCGTAGAGCCAAACGAGCCTTCACTTAACGCTTTGACCGACGATGAAAAGGAAAAGCTGATGGCCGCCAAAATGGTGCTTGGCACCAAGATGAAATTCTCGGATAACAACATGGATTCGTTCCACCTGCAAATCAAGCTGATGAATATGCTCGTGCCAAATATGGTGGCGCTTATTGACGACAGTATATACAGAATATTTTCAGGCAGGTGGGTAGCTATGGCTGCCGAATCAAAAATCGCGCCGTCCCCCCAAAATATGGTGACAATACACGCAGTGAGCGATAGTGGCGGCAAAAGCGTATGGATTCACACACATGGTCTCAACCGCTGCGGGACTATAGAACTTGAAATTCTCGGCGCAACGCCCGAAAATTTCGACACCTTGGGCAATGTACTGCAAGAGATGTCGCAAAGGCTCATAGGCGACAACAAATTCATTGACGAAAAAGAGCCAATACTTATAGGCACGGCAGAGGGAGACAGGAACATAGTCGTAACATGGCAGCGCAGCGAGTGGGCGCTTCATGACTTTCCCAAGAACATTGTCGGCAACATAAAAGACCGCGATGAGGAACACAGTATAAATATGGGGGTAGTCTACGTTTACGAAAGTGATGAAGACGCTATGAACGGCAAAATAACGCCCATAATAAAATGGGATAAATACTTGGAGAACAACGCGGTCATCTACAAAACCACCGAGGAAACTGAGCGTATGCGCGCGCTGGCATTGGAACGTGTGAAGTATTTACGCAAAATGTACGAGCAGCTCGACGGCGAAAAAACTGTACTGATAAAAATAGAGCTTACCCCGGACAAAGAACACGGATTTAACGAAAACATGCACGAGTACATTTGGTTTGAAGTTAATGAAATGCGTGAAAACGACTTTACCGCCACACTCACACAGGACGCGTTCTTTGTAGAGGGCATGGTAGAGGGCGTTCAGAAAAATTTCACATACGACGAAATAGTGGACTGGCGTATGTATTATGATGGATACTTATTCTTACCCGACAATATATATCGGATAATTGACCGTCTGACCGATTAAAATTTTTACAGCAATTCAAGTAAACAGGTTTGCGAGAGTATGCCATGCTGGCGCCAAATCTGTCCCATTATTTACTTGGATTGCTGTAATTTTGTATGACAAAAAGCATTAAAATAAATTTCCCACCGCCCGTGCCAAAGCCTGCGCCATTTCTTCTTTTTGTTCAATTATTCTTCGAGCCGTGGCGGGATTATCGTGATAATCAACCTCTGCCAGCACGGATATAAGCCCCAAATTTGACGGATCGCGCACCTCACCATAGCCAAAATTATCGAAATATTCCATTGCACTTACAGCTCCAGCAGAGCCTTTGACGGGGTAATCGGACACGGCGTTCAATTCGCGCACTATGCTCTCGGCAAGCTGCCTGCTCTGCTCACTTGCGGAATAATAGTAAGCCTCCGCGCCCGTGCGTGTCTCTTGGTCTGCGGACGCGTTTGAATGAAGGGCAAGATAGATGTCGCAGCCCATCGCCGCAGCGTCTGCGGGGCGTGCACTCGCGATTATACGCATATACGACGGTGCAACATAAACATCACAGCCGTATTGTTTTTTCAGCACGTCGGCAAGCTCCGCAGCCAGAGTCTCCATCTGCTCCATTTCGTTGGTATTGCCAACAGCGTATTTATTGTAGGGCTGACGCGACGGCGATATATAAACTTTCGGAGGATTTTCACGACTGAACTTTTTCACCCTGATCTCCCCCAGTGAATTTTCTATCTTACAGAATTTCTTTGAGATCCAAAGCTGCCGTCCTTCACGCTCCACGTTAAACCACACCTGTCCCGAAGCGTCGATATAGTGCTCCAGCGCGTCAAAGGTTTCGCCCTTGCGCGCGCGATCCGTCACAATAAACATATCTCCCCCGCCTATTCTCATGGGAGCATCAGCAGTAACGGTTATATTCTGTCTCACATATCCTTCTGCACTCACAGCAGGCGGCGCGGCACAATACATAACGGCAAAGACAAGCACGACGAATAATAAGATTACAGGTCGAATTTTGAAATTTTTGCTTGAACGCATGGCAAATTCATCTCCAAAAACACATCAATACTAAAATATTCTGTCCATTTTCCGATAAAATAGAACATTTTTATCACGCTGTAATAAACTTCCCGCAGGCCCGTTCGTATAATCCGGACCGTCTCTGTATTGTCTTTTTACATAGTTTTTTCAGAGCGTTAAGTCATTTTTTATTAAAAGAAACTTTCGTAATATACGTCTTTCACTCATTGTAATATTTGGAACCATTTTCAACAATTGACATATTTTAACTTGTCCATTTCTGAATTTGGTGGAAAACTCGGTTAAATGCCTTGAAAACGCCACTGTTTTGACCCGGACTATGTTGAAAACTCAGTTGAAAGTGTTAATAATCCAAAATTTTCCCTAAGAGTATAATTTACTGATTGTAATAAATGAATTTTGCGAACTAAAATCCTGCAAAAATGTATCCTTTAATTTTTACGACTGCAAATTAAACATCAAAAAGTGCCGTTGACTATTGATATTTTCCTTAATTTGATATATAATTAGTCCATTGCCAAGCGGCTTTAATCCGCAAAATATTTTAATGATAAAGGTGAGATTTATTTATGTTGGACATTAAGTTCCTCAGAGAAAACCCCGACATCGTCAAGGAAAACATAAAGAAAAAATTCCAGGACAGCAAGCTCCCGCTCGTCGATGAAGTAATCGAGCTGGACAAGCAGCTCCGCGCCATAATGCAGGAGGCGGACAGTCTCCGCGCAAACCGCAACAAGGTTTCCAAGGGAATCGGCGCCCTTATGGCGCAAGGCAAGCGCGAGGAAGCCGAAGCGGAAAAGGTCAAGGTAACGCAGTTTTCCGAGAGACTTGCCGAGTGTGAGCGTCTCGAAACCGAGCTTAAAGAAAAGGTCAGAAACATCATGCTCGTTATACCCAACATAATCGATCCATCTGTACCTATAGGCAAGGACGACAGCATGAACGTGGAGGTTGAAAGATTCGGGGAGCCTGTAGTTCCCGATTTTGAAATACCCTACCACACAGATATAATGAAATCATTCGACGGAATAGATCTCGACGCGGCAGGCTCTGTGGCTGGCAACGGATTCTATTACCTCATGGGAGATATCGCCAGACTGCACTCATCTATTCTGTCGTATGCGCGCGACTTCATGATCGACCGCGGATTTACATATGTCATTCCGCCCTACATGATCCGCCGCAATGTGGTGGACGGCGTGATGAGCTTCGCTGAGATGGACGCAATGATGTACAAAATTGAGGGCGAAGATCTCTATCTCATCGGCACCAGCGAACACTCCATGATAGGCAAATTCATCAACACAATTACCAAAGAAAGCGAGCTTCCGAAATGCCTTACCAGCTATTCCCCCTGCTTCCGCAAGGAGAAGGGCGCGCACGGCATAGAGGAGCGCGGTGTCTACAGAATTCACCAGTTTGAGAAACAGGAAATGATAGTGGTATGCAAGCCCGAGGAAAGTCCGAAATACTTCGACATTCTTTGGAAGAACACGGTAGACTTCTTCCGCTCGCTCGATATTCCCGTGCGCACGCTGGAGTGCTGCTCTGGAGATCTGGCGGACCTCAAGGTAAAGTCAGTGGACGTAGAGGCGTGGTCCCCGAGGCAAAAGAAGTACTTTGAGGTCGGCTCGTGCTCGAATCTAGGCGACGCGCAGGCACGCCGTCTCGGCATAAGGGTCGTTGGCGAAAACGGCAAAAAATATCTGGCGCACACACTTAACAATACCGTAGTAGCGCCTCCCAGAATGTTAATTGCATTTCTTGAAAACAACCTACAGGCAGACGGCACGGTAAAAATCCCCGAAAAGCTGCGTATGTATATGGGCGGCAAGGAAGTGCTGACCCCCGTAAACAAATAAAGCTAAAGGCAAGCGAGCGGAGCTATATGGGAGTTCAGGGGAATAATTCCTCCCGGCAGGGTCCAGGGGCAGCGCTCATGGCGGAGGGTGAGGCAGAGCCTCACAAGCGAAGCCGCAGGCTGAGCGGGCAAAATGCACCGAAATTAAAGCAGAACTCAGGCGAACATAAATAAATCCCCTTCTTATCAAGCTCTCCCCGACTTTTAAATAAAAAAACGCGCCAACAAGAAAATTGAGCGCAAAAGCTTGCGTATATGCATTTCGAGCAAAGATTTTTTGTAGTAGAAGATTTGGAGAAGTTACTCGAAACGGTCGACAAATTTTTATTGCATCAAAAATCGGGATATCGAAGTTCTTTCCTCGATATCCCGATTTTTTGTTGTACTTTATCCTATGCTGAGCCAGCAGTCAAAGCTCCTGTTCATCAATTCGTCGACAGCTTCACGATATTTTTCACTGAATTCTGTCACGCGACCGTAATTCATAATATATGGGTCAATATACCTGCGCTTTGTATTCACGCGCACGCAATATTTTCCGTCAATCGGTTCTGATGTGACGTTTACTCTCTTTATATCAGTATATCTGCGCCACTTTTCCGCGCCCCACTCATCGTGGCACAGCTTGTCAATAACAAATTCCTCGGTGTTGTATAAATCGTCGACACTTATAATACCCTTTTCCGCCGCGCTTCTAAGGAGATCCGCCAAAAACTGCACCGTAAATCTGCCCGAATCTTCCGTATACACATAAGAACACTTCATAGAGCAAAGCGCAAATTTCTCTGCAATTTTCCTGTCCTTAAACACAAGTTCCTGCTCTCCATGTTCATTCGTCCCCACAACAATATTATTGTAGTATTTGATTATATTTGAGACGTCATCAATAAAACATCTCAAAAAAGTTCCGAATGTATATTCCATTCGATCCGCCGAAAGCTGCGGAGAATCATTATCGGCTATCGGATACAAGTGATAATCGCACACATCTTGGGTAGTCAGTCCAAGCTCTTTCAAAATGCGCTGAATTTCCTCTGAGCCGTCAATGAAATCCGACGTCAATGCCTCGGTAGATTCCTGCGTCACATGGTCGCCGTTCATGTAGTCCACCGCATGGGCGAATGCGGGAGTGCTGATATCGTGAAACAGCCCCGCCACCGACTGCTTTACATCATGTGTAAAATTCCACACGATAAGCGCTACACCCACGCTGTGCTCAAATCGCGTGTATCTGTGAGATTGATCCATACCACGTCGATGAAGAGCGACATATTCGCAGCCACAGCTCATGCCGACGTATTTTAACCGCTGCATAGCCTGAGTACTTGCCAATTTTTCTATAAACTCGGGCATCTCATCGCAATAAATTTTCCATAATTTATACGCATCCAAATAAATCCCTCCAAATCATTGTTCGACATTTTGATGTTCTTTGTAATATCTTTTTGATTTGCCATCGTATATCATATAATCCAATACAAAAAACACGACAAAATACACCGCGCACTCTCCCAATATTCCGAGAATGCAGCTTGCCGCATTGTCAAAATTAATTGCCGCATAAACGACCGTCATTGACAATGTAAACTGAACACTGTCCAACGCATATGCCTTCAGCCTGCCGAGCTTTGCCGCGTGCGTTCTCTTTGAAAAATAAAAAATCCACTGCGACACCTTGCTTCGATATCGCAGCAGATTTAATTTACCTGTTAAATTTATTGAAAGAATAAACAAGATCCAAAAGTAAATTCTTATTACAATCTTCAGTGGAACCCGTCAGTCCATTCAATCAATCAAGCTGCCTTGCGGCAAACGAAGGTCGAGCAAAAATTACTCGTTGATAGCGGTAACAACACCCGAACCAACTGTACGGCCGCCTTCACGGATAGCGAAGCGAAGACCTTCCTCGATAGCGATCTCCTTGAGGAGTTCGACATCCATCTCGACGTTATCGCCAGGCATACACATCTCTGTGCCCTCGGGCAGAGAGATAACGCCTGTAACGTCAGTGGTTCTGAAATAGAACTGAGGACGATAGTTGTTGAAGAAAGGTGTATGACGTCCACCTTCGTCCTTGGTAAGGACGTAAACCTGACCATGGAACTTGGTATGGGGATGAATGGAACCGGGCTTTGCGAGAACCTGACCTCTTTCGATGTCTGTTCTCTGAATACCACGGAGAAGAGCGCCAATGTTGTCGCCGGCCTCAGCATAGTCGAGGAGCTTGCGGAACATCTCAATACCTGTAACGACAGTCTTTCTCTTCTCATCAGAAAGACCAACAATTTCAACTTCCTCGTTGAGGTTGAGCTGACCACGCTCAACTCTACCTGTTGCAACTGTACCACGACCTGTGATCGTGAATACGTCTTCGATAGGCATAAGGAAGGGCTGGTCTGCCTTTCTCTCGGGAGTGGGGATATACTCGTCAACAGCATCCATGAGGTCAAGAATGCACTTGTACTCAGGAGCGTTGGGATCCTTGGAATCAGACTCGAGAACGGCAAGAGCGCTGCCGGTGATGATCGGAACATCGTCGCCCGGGAACTCATACTCGTTCAAAAGCTCACGAATTTCCATCTCAACAAGCTCGAGAAGCTCAGGATCGTCAACCTGATCAGCCTTGTTCATGAAAACAACGATGTAAGGAACGCCAACCTGACGGGAGAGAAGAATGTGCTCGCGTGTCTGGGGCATAGGACCGTCAGCAGCGGAAACAACGAGGATAGCGCCGTCCATCTGAGCAGCACCGGTGATCATGTTCTTAACATAGTCAGCATGGCCGGGGCAGTCAACGTGAGCATAGTGACGCTTATCGGTCTGATACTCAACGTGAGCGGTGTTAATTGTGATACCTCTTTCTCTCTCTTCGGGAGCCTTATCGATATTTGCATAATCAACGAAATCAGAATCACCCTTAAGGTTGAGAACCTTCGTGATAGCAGCCGTCAGAGTGGTCTTACCATGGTCAACGTGGCCGATTGTGCCAATGTTTACATGGGGTTTATTTCTTTCAAACTTTTCCTTTGCCATTGGAAATTTCCTCCTTTAATAGATGAAAATAAAGTTATTATAAATAGTACAATTTCCGCAGGCAGCGGTCAAAGCCGCCGCCGCGTTCACTGCCGCAATATAATTATGAATATAATATATCACATTCAAACAAAATTGCAATACATTTTTCTAAAATTTAACAAAAATTTAGCCTGACCGGCAAATGCCGTTAAAATCAGTTGTTTCTGTTTGCTCTGTCAGAGATAACCTTCTCAGCAACGGACTTCGGAACCTCGGTGTAGTGAGACGGCTCCATAAAGTAGTTGCCGCGTCCCTGAGTCTTGGAACGAAGATCAGTAGCATAACCAAACATCTCCGAGAGCGGGACCATGGCGTTAATCTGCTGAGCGCCCGAAACTGCCTCCATGCCCTGAATAAGACCACGGCGGGAGTTAAGATCTCCGATAACATCGCCCATGTAATCCTCAGGAACCGTAACAACAACGTGCATGATAGGCTCCAGAAGGACGGAACCGCCCTGCTTCAAGCCCTCCTTGACTGCCATAGAACCGGCAATCTTAAATGCCATATCGGAAGAGTCAACCTCGTGATAGGAACCGTCATAAAGCGTAACCTTGACGTCAACCACGTTGTACCCGGCCAGAATACCCGACATAAGAGCGCCCTGAGCGCCTGCGTCAACAGCGGGGATATATTCCTTTGGAACGGTACCGCCCGTAACGGCATTTATAAATTCATAGCCCTTACCAGGCTCGTTAGGCTCAACCTTGAGCTTAACATGAGCGTACTGACCTGAACCGCCCGACTGTCTCTTGTACTTGTGGTCGATGTCTGCGGGTCTGCGGATTGTCTCTTTGTATGCAACCTGTGGAGCGCCGACGTTGGCTTCAACCTTAAACTCGCGGAGCAGACGGTCTACGATGATTTCGAGGTGAAGCTCACCCATACCGGCGATAATTGTCTGACCGGTTTCCTCATCGGTGTATGCTTTGAAAGTCGGATCTTCTTCCGCGAGCTTTGCAAGAGCAATGCCCATTTTTTCCTGACCCGCCTTGGTCTTAGGCTCGATAGCCACGCGAATAACAGGCTCGGGGAACTCCATGGATTCAAGGATAACGGGGTTCGCCTCATCGCACCATGTATCGCCGGTTGTGGTGTACTTAACTCCGATACCTGCGGCGATATCACCGGCATAGCAAACCTCAATGTCCTTACGGTCATTGGCGTGCATCTGGAGCACGCGGCCGATTCTCTCCGTCTTGTCCTTAGTGGAATTGTAAACCGAGCTTCCCTTTTCGAGCTTGCCGGAATAGACACGGAAGAAGCAGAGTTTACCGACATACGGGTCGGTAGCGATCTTGAAAGCAAGGGCCGCAAAAGGCTCTGTGTCGGAAGAATGACGCTCTACTTCCTCATTGGTTCTCGGATCGATGCCCTTGATAGCGGGAACGTCGGTGGGGGCGGGCATATAATCGACAATAGCGTCGAGAAGTTTCTGAACGCCCTTGTTCTTGTACGAAGTACCGCAAACAACAGGTACCATTGTGTTGGCTATGGTTGATTTGCGAATTGTTCTCTTGATTTCCTCGATAGTGAGCTCCTCGCCCTCAAAGAACTTATCCATAAGTTCCTCGTCCTGCTCGGCGACGTGCTCAATAAGCTCGTCATGATATTTCTGAGCAAGCTCAGCCATATCTTCAGGGATATCTTCAACCGAGATGTTTGTTCCGAGGTCGTTTGTATAAATGTAAGCTTTCATCTCCACCAGATCGATAATACCTTTGAAGGTATCCTCGGCGCCGATAGGAAGCTGAATCGGAACCGCATTACATTTAAGTCTTTCCTTCATCATGTCTATGACGTGATAAAAATCAGCGCCCATGATGTCCATTTTATTGACATAGACCATGCGAGGAACCTTGTAGTTATCAGCCTGTCTCCAAACTGTTTCCGACTGAGGCTCAACGCCGCCCTTTGCACAAAGCACCGTGACCGAACCGTCGAGAACTCTCAGAGAGCGTTCAACCTCAACCGTAAAGTCAACGTGACCGGGTGTGTCTATAATATTGATACGAACGTCGTTCTTGTTGGCATCCTTCCAGAAGCAGGTTGTTGCAGCGGAGGTGATTGTAATACCTCTTTCCTGTTCCTGAACCATCCAGTCCATGGTGGCAGCGCCGTCGTGAACCTCACCGATTTTGTGATTAACACCGGTGTAGTACAGAATACGCTCAGTGGTGGTGGTCTTACCTGCGTCTATATGAGCCATGATACCAATATTACGGGTCTGTTCAAGTGAAACCTGTCTTGGCATAATGTCCTCCTCATATTTTTACACTGAATTAATGATTTTCACTCCAAGCCGAAGCAAAAATCGGCTCAAAGGGTTCCCCGCATACCAAAATTGCGCAACAAACGGATGCGGAAAATCAGAGATAAAATTGCGTCCGCAATAATTACCATCTGAAGTGCGAGAAAGCCTTGTTTGCCTCTGCCATCTTGTGAGTATCCTCACGCTTCTTGGCAGCCGCGCCGCTGCCGTTGACAGCGTCGAGAATTTCGTTTGCAAGGCGTTCCTTCATTGTTCTCTCGCTGCGCAGACGGGCATATTTTGTAAGCCAGCGCAAACCGAGAGTCTCACGTCTTTCGGGGCGAACCTCAATCGGAACCTGATAGGTTGCGCCGCCGACACGACGAGCCTTAACTTCGAGCAAAGGCATAATGTTTTCCATAGCCGCTTCAAAAACCTCAAGCGGCTCCTTGCCGGACTTCTCACCGACAATCTCAAAAGCACCGTAAACTATCTTCTGAGCAACGCCCTTCTTGCCATCGAGCATGACGTTGTTTATCAGACGTGTGACAATCTTTGAATTATAGATCGGATCGGGCAAAACATCGCGTTTTGCTATTGAACCTCTTCTTGGCACTTTATCTTCCCTCCTTCATTAGAATTGGATGATATCATAGGTACTCGAAAGTGACTTACTCCCGCAGGCCAATGCAAGAGGCATTCTATGCGGCCTTCCACGACGGGAAAGCGCTGTATATAAAACACCGCCGCATTGATTTGCAGCCATTAGTGATAAAGTCAATTCAAAAAACAAGACAGCCGAATCTTTCAGCTTCGGCTTTTTAAAGAAGCTGATTACTTCTTTGCGCCTGCCTTCGGGCGCTTTGCACCGTACTTGGAGCGAGCCTGCATTCTCTTGGCAACGCCCTGAGCGTCCAAAGTGCCTCTGACGATGTGGTAACGCACACCGGGGAGATCCTTAACACGGCCGCCGCGGATAAGCACAACGCTGTGCTCCTGAAGGTTGTGACCTTCACCGGGAATGTAAGCTGTAACTTCGATGCCGTTGGAAAGACGAACTCTGGCGATCTTACGGAGAGCTGAGTTAGGCTTCTTGGGTGTAGCAGTCTTTACAGATGTACACACACCGCGCTTTTGAGGAGAATTCTGATCGGTCATAATTCTCTTCTTGGTGTTGAGACCTTTCAAGAGAGCAGGCGCCTTAGCCTTCTTCTCCACGTCCTGACGTCCTTTTCTAACGAGCTGGTTAAATGTTGGCATTCATCTCACCTCCATACGCAATTAATTAAAAATAAAAATAAAAATTTATGTCAAGGCACTTCTACAGTGCCGCGACAACAAGTCGATAAGCGCCGAATTACGTCATTCGGCACAAAATCATTCCGCATACAGATATAAAAATATATCAATTAACAAATTTAAAATAAATTTACATTTGTATACGTCACAGTTTTTGATTATAGCACACTTATAGGCATTTTGTCAAGCCAAAAATTTGAAATAATCAGGGCAACGACGCTTAAAAATAATTAGCGAAGCGTGGGAGTCCAGGGGGATAATTCCTCCTGGCAGGTCAAGGGCAGCGCCATTGCGGAGTGTGAGGCAGAGCCTCACAAGCGAAGCCGCAGGCTGAGCGGGCAAAGCGCACTGAGACTAAAGAACCGCTATGGCGAACACAGAGCGGAGGGTGAGGCAGAGCCTCACAAGCGAAGCCGCAGGCTGAGCGGGCAAAACGCACTTAGACTAAAGAACCGCTACGGCGAACACAGAGCGGAGTGTGAGGCAAAGCCCACAAGCGAAGCCGCAGTCTGAGCGGGCAAAGCGCACTAAGACTAAGGAACCGCTACGGCGAACACAGAGCAGGCAACCGTTTTTCGATTGCAAAAAAGTAAACGCTGTAGATCCATTAAAATGAGCAGAAAATTAATCCACCAGTGAGGCAAATTCCTCAACCGCCTTCCGATTGAGCTCCTCCGCGTTGAATTCATACTCCGCCTTGAACTTTCCGTCCGCGAATGCTTTCATCGCCTTGTATAAAGCGTCGGCAGAATGTCCCACCACGAGTTGCCCGTGCGGCAGGCATACCGAAGCGGCCGTGCTGAATTTGCTCATGATAATGGCAAGCCCCAGCGCCCTGGCTTCATATATCACCATAGGCATACCCTCGTAATGTGAGGGCAGCAGGAAACAATCGCACTTCTGCATTATGCCAAAGGGATTGTCGAGTTGTCCCGTGAGAATAACTTTATCCTCAAGCCCCAGAGCCGCTATTTTCTCCTCACACGCTCCGCGCAGTTCACCATCGCCTATGATGTAAAGCCGACACCTATCGTTCTCGCGGCTCAGTACGGCAAAGCCTTCAATCAGTGCGATATGATTTTTTTCGGGCGAAAATCTCCCCATGGTCACAAAATTGATGTTGTCCGCACTCGGCTCGGCAATTCTTTTTTCTCCTGAGGTTTCGGGGCAATCCACAAACTCACCATTCAAATATACGGAATTTTCCGCACACCTGCGGACCCTGTCAACATTCAGCGGATTTGTGGAGAATGTAAATTTATCGTACGTTTCGGCCGTGGCGAGATTTTTGCGATTGACTTCCATTGCGCCCTCAGAGCAGGAAACCACTCTGTCGAAATAACTGTAGAGCGTCAGCAACGCCTCCAGAGTGGTAGCGCTTTTACGTCGATACGCCCTTGTGCGGCGCTTGGCCTTATTGTTCAAATCGCGGTACAAATCGTTGTGCTGCCATATAATTCTCCTCGCGCCATGACACTGCATGATTGTCAACGGCTGGGTCACCCCGTAACCTGAATAATCGATCACCGCGTCAAATTTTGAATTGCCGAAGCAGCGCGTATAATTTCGCTTATAGGGACCGTCCTTCAAAAGTTCACTGTAAAGATCAGTGTCAATGCCGTGCTTTATAATCCTGCTGTGCCGCAAAAGCTCGTCCACCCCAAACGGAATCTGGCCGCAGCGGCAGAGCACACGCACATTCTCATTGACCTTCATAATATTCGGCATACTGCGTTCATCATCGACAATCAGCAAAGTTACGTCATATTTGCCGTAATCAATTAAATTGAGCAGCGTGAGCAGCGTCGTGGTGACACCGTTCATGGCGAAGCTGCCGCCATTTATAAGCAGCTTTTTCCTGTCGTTTGAAATATTGTCAACCAGGCGGCAGTTGGATTCATCGCCGTGAAACACGGCAGAAATCACGCGTTGCGACACCTTACCGTCGTCGAATTCGCAGGACCACGCTTTCATCTTGTCATACTCTGCGGCGTGCCTTCCGCGAAGGTTCTCCGACTCGTTTATCCACGCTGCAATGTCGCCCATATCGCGGGAACACGGACCGGGCAGCTCTTCAATGCCGAAGTAAACGCCTCGCTGCTCCATATATCTGTCAGTATCGGGAATATAAAAAATTACGGGGCGGTCGGTGATGAGAAAGTCGAAAAACAGGCTGGAATAATCCGAAACCAACACGTCAGTTATCGAGAGAAGCTCATCGGTATCAACGCACTGCGACACATACCTGCCGCTTTCGCGCTCCTCTCTGCTGAGCTGTTTGTAAACTGCAGGGTGGGGCTTTATCAAAATCTGATATTTTTCAGTATCTATGTGATGGTTCAAATAATCACAGAATTCATCGTAACGGGCAATATCATTTTCAGCCTTGTCAACGTCTCCACCAACGCCCTTCCAAGTCGGAGCATATAGAATTATCTTTTTACCGTCGTCTATAACCGTGCCGCGCCTGGCGAGCTTGTCCACAATGTAATCTCTGTCGGTGTGAAGTATTAAATCGCCGCGCGGGTGTCCACATTCGGTGATTTTGCCCTCGTAAATTCCGCGCAGCTTGTAAGAGTCCAAAAATATTCCCGTAGTGAATCGGCAGGGCGAGATTATATAGTCGGCCTGCAAGAAATTGCGCACAGTATTGCGCACGCTGTATTTGCCGTCAGGCGTATCATAGCCCAGAGTTTTAAGGGGAATCCCATGCCATGTATTGATATAAACCTGCTCCGGCTTTTTAGTAAAGTAAAAGGGCAGCGTGACGTTATTCACAATGTATTTTGCCGATGTGAGAGCGTCAAAATATTCCCCGCTGTTTTTGCCGACAAATTTTACATTATCATACGCGGCATACTCCTCAGCGAGCAGAGCGCGTTCAGTCGGGTCGTTTATCTGCCAGACGTGGGTGTATTTTCCAAAGTCATCCGATTGCATGAGCGCCCTGAATATGGCGTAAGGGCTGCAAATCATACCCGAGCCGTAGTGCGAACAGTAGAAGATCATATTTTCGTCAATGTCATTTTTCCTGTAATATCGCACATACTGCGCGCCCAACGCGACGGTAGCTGCACTGCCCGCGCTTTTTTTAATTTTGCTCACAAGGCTCAAGACAACATCTCCCAACAAAAATTCAAATCAAAAATGGTGCTTGATAACGCGCTTTTCAGGCGGCGGAGGGGTCATATAATCGCCGTATATCGTAGTAAGTATCAAATCGGTATCCTGCGGCACGGGAAACATTCCGTCCTCAAATTGCACCCGCACAGGCTCTCCGAATGCTGACTTCGGGAAGGTCTCCTTCTGCACCTTGTAGTAACTGGCAAGGCACACAATGTATTGATTGTCGGGGCTGTTGTATTTTACATAATTTTTATTTATCCACTTAAACAGCAAATTCCTCGACACAAAATGTGAGGCAAACCTCAACACTTTTTTTTGCAGCGTATCGTCCTCGGCGGTTTTCATCTTCTGCGAGAGCGTCCCGCGCAGAATTCTCATCATGGTTCCCTGCACAGTCTGCCTGAATGACGAGAGTTCAGGCACATTGTCCAGCGGGAATATATCTATCATGGGGCCGTTGTTGGGCGTGACGTGAGCGATGTGCGACTGACGGAATTTAGGGTCGTCGGTGATAAGTCTGACCTTAAGTAATGGGGTCCAGCAATTTTCCATTGTGGTATAATGCTGAATCTCATAGCGCTCGCCCATAGCCTCGGGCGCGATCCGCAAAAAGCGCTCGTAATCGTCGCGCATCATAAGCAAATCAATGTCGTCGTCCCACGGAATAAAGCCTTTGTGCCGCACGGCTCCGAGCATAGTTCCCTCGCCCAGATAATACGGTATATTGTACTCGGCGCATACGGCGTCGATATCCTTTAGCATTGCAAGGGTGATCTGCTGCAATTCTCTGACAAGCCGCATAGCCTCCTGCTGTGAACGCCCGTCTACAGATGTATTTTTGTCGTCGCCCATAAAAATCAATTCCTTTATCAAAAAAATAGATTATAATTCGCAATTTATGCGTTCTCAGCCCTCTTCGTGATCCCTGTTCCATATGGACCACTTTGAGTTGCCATCGGTCGCCATAAAATAATATTCGCGCACCTGCGTGCCGAACTGATCGCTGTCTGCCTCGCAGTCAAAATAGTAAAACATTCCGTTTAGCTTAATTCTGTTCCAGTAATGCAATATATCGCGCCTAAATTCCGTGTCGGAATTCAGCACAAATCTCCCCTTAACCATATCGCAGTCATAGCCCGCCGCGTTACAAAGCGCCTGAAAAAGCGCTGCGTAGTGGCGGCTGTCCCCCGACTTGGAGTCGAAGTAATATTTGAGCAAAGTGAGACTGTCGTCGCTGTTGTTCCTGACGTTGTCATAGCGCATATTCCTGCCGACGTAATAATATATAGCCCAAAGCCGTTCGTTATCGCTCATATCGTCTGTTATTATTTCCTCAATTATCGCCTTCAATCGGTCGTTTATCTCGCCGCTGTTGGTATAGACAGGTTCCTTGGCCGTGCTGTGCGATATCTGAGCGCTGCCGGTCAGCCCCCCCTCGTCGTCCAGACCGCCAAAGGCGTCCTTTATGAGCGCGCTTATTTCCTCGTCAGTAACCTGCACCTTGGATTTTTCGTTGTACTCGCTGTAGCTGCGCTCGTCGAGGAATATTTCCTCCATGTCGTCCACATCGCCGGAAGAACCTCTAGAAACAAAATAATACGCGCCGAATATCCCTCCGCCTATCACACCCAGGACGAGGATCGCTGTGAGCACCATCTTGGCTATATCGCCCGCGCCCATATAACTGAGATCCGACACGGCTTGGTCAGCGAGCACAGAGAGAAGCGATGATTTTCCGGGTACGGGTACAAGTCTCCACGGATCGATGTCCACCGTGCGGTTTATTCTCCGCCAGAGATCTTCCTTTTCATCAGGGCTAAGGACGTCTGCGGCGTCTTGGAGCGTCTTTTCATGAATAAGCGATATTCTCTGCTTGCGCGCCAGATAGCGCATGGTGCGGTCCACCTGCTTGCGCTGCCAATGTTCTACGCTGGGAGCGGTGCGAAGAGTACCTATTTCAAAATACATATCTATGTATGCCTCTCGGCTCACGATAAGCGCGTCATTGTGATTGAGACACAATTCAAAGGCATAACCGAAAACTCTGTCGCATGTTCTGTTGTAAAGCTGCAAAAAAGTCTCGCGCTTTTTCTGATATTTCTTTCTGTTTGCCAAACGCGCCAAAAAAATCACCGCCCATTTGTCATTCCGGTAATTCAGTATAACAAATAGGGCGGTGAAATACAAGTATTTAATTGTTACATTTCAAGGCAGCAACATTTAAAAATAATAGTCGAAGCGCGGGAATCCAACGGTCGCACAATAGTGCTTTGCATATAGAGCCTCACATCACATTTTGAATGCGAAAACGCGTGAGGTTCAGTCCTTAATCGCAAGACGCTTCTCGACCTGCGCTATAAGCACTTCGAGAGCGCGGAGCCTCGCGTATTTCTTGTCGTTGGATTCAATGATTATCCAAGGCGCGTCGGGCGTATTCGTCCTAGCTATCATCTCATCAACCGCCGTCTCATAATCCGCCCACTTGGAGCGGTTGCGCCAGTCCTCGTCGGTGATTTTCCACTGCTTGGAAGGAGTATTCTGCCGCGCCGTGAACCTGACAAGCTGCTCGTCGCTGTCGATGTGCAGCCAGAATTTCACCACAACCGCGCCTGCGCTCGTCAAACTGTATTCAAAGCGGTTTATCTCGTCATAAGCTTGCCGCCATTGAGCTTCTGTGGCCAATCCTTCTATGCGCTCCACAAGGACGCGTCCATACCACGTTCGGTCAAATATTGCGGTGTGACCGTCCTTGGGCAGCGAGCGCCAAAATCTCCACAAAAAGTGTCTGTTCTTCTCCTCGGGCGTTGGTGCGCCTATCGGTATAACCTCGTAGCCGCGCGGGTCAAGCGCCTGTGTAACGCGCCTGATATTGCCGCCCTTGCCCGCCGCGTCCCAGCCCTCGTAGGCTATGATAAGCGGTATTCTGCGGCGATAAAGCTCGTTTTGGAGCACAAAAAGTCTGTCCTGCAAGGCGCTAAGTCGTTTCTTATAGCTGCTGTTGCTCTCGACCTTGAGCGAAAGGTCAACATCTCTGAGGCTAACCGAGACCTGCGGCTTTACCGGCGCGTGTACAGCGGGACCTTCGGGATTTATGGCAAGACCTCTGCTTTTCTGCTCCAACGCCCGCTCCATGGCCGAGATGACGATCGAGTATATGTTAGAGGCGGCAATGTCCCTGTCGGAAGTGTTTACGACGTGCCAAGGCGCATTCTCCGTGTTGGTTCTGTCGAGAAGCTCACAAAGCAGGCGGTAGACCTTTATATAATTTTCGTTTTGTTTTATGTCAGACTTCTTTACTCTCCATGATGTAGACTTGACGGATTTCAACTTATCAAAGCGTCTCTTCTGTTCGTCGGATGAAATGTGCAGGAAAATTTTTATGAGCAGATAACCCTCGGAGGTAAGCTGAGATTCAAAATCAAGTATATTGTAAATCTTGCCATCGTCCTCGGCTTTCAGCTTTTTGCCGTCCTTGAAGTCGATACACCTGTACCAGCTTCTGTCGAATATAGCGATTTTTCCGTTTGCGGGGATATTGAGCCAATATCTGTGCATAACAGGGTATCTTCTCTCCTCGTCGGTGGGCTTGGCCATAGTGCGCACCTTAAATCCGCGGGGATCAAGCGCGCTGATAAGGCGGGATATCATCGAACCTTTGCCCGAAGCGCTCCAGCCCTCAAACACGATGACGGTTGGAATTCCCGCCTCCTGCATCTCGCGCTGAAGTTCTCCAAGCCGCGCCTCCATTTCATCCTGCGTGCGGAAAACATTAGCGTTGCTCTCTTCTATACACTTAGCAAATATATCAAACATTACGGATATATCCTCCCAATTCATTTATTTTTTGCACAGTGTGCCTCTCTACATATTATAGACAAATCTTCCCACATAATCAACATAAATTTGTTAAAATTATAGCTTACAGTTAATAATACAAAGTCAGAAAATATTTGATAAAAATAGTTAATTTATTCTGTATTGGTCTAAATTGCTTCTTAACATCAATACATTTTTCCTCTCAGCTTGCGACCTCACTCTCCGCAATGGGCGCTGCTCCCGATTTGCCAAGAAATGCAAAGCACCCACTGGACTCTCACGCTCCGCTAATTATTTTAAATGCCGTTGCCCTGTATCAATAATACGGGATATTGCAAAACACAAATTAATCTGATATAATAAAGCCAATCTTGATATGGAAATCGGTGGAGTTTCAAAGTGGCAGATACCGCGAATACTAAAAAAAACAAATCGCAAAGGATAAATTATCAGCTTGAATGTGAGAATGAGATTAGGGCAAACTCGGGGCGCGTACCCAGACTGTTGCTGCATAGTTGCTGTGCTCCGTGCAGCAGTTATGTGCTTGAATACCTCACCAATTATTTTGACGTGACTGTGTTGTATTACAATCCAAACATCACTCCGTCAGAGGAATACGCCAAGCGCGTGGCTGAGCTGAAGCGCCTGATTGCGGAAGCGTCATATCCAAATCCCGTGAAACTTATCGAGGGGAGGTATGACAGCCGTGAGTTTTTTGAAATCGCCAAGGGGCTGGAGCATCTGCCCGAAGGCAGCGAGCGCTGCTTCAAATGCTACAGATTGAGACTTGAAGAATCGGCGCGAACGGCAGCCAAGGGGGATTATGAATACTTCACCACCACCCTTAGCGTCAGCCCCTACAAAAACGCTGCCAAACTCAACGCTATAGGCAGAGAGCTATCGGAAAAATACGGAGTGAAATATCTTTACTCCGACTTCAAGAAGAAAGACGGCTACAAGAGATCGATAGAGCTTTCGGCGCAATACGGACTTTACCGCCAAAATTACTGCGGCTGCATATATTCGGCCATGGCCGCCGCGCAAAAACTAAAAAACGATCAAACGAGAGAATGATTTTAATTTATGAATATTCAGATATTCGGCAAGGCAAAATGCTTTGATACAAAAAAAGCGGAGCGCTATTTCAAGGAGCGCGGAATAAAGTATCAGTTTATTGATATATCCAAGTACGGCATGAGCAAAGGCGAATACAACAGCGTCAAAAACGCCGTGGGCGGCATGAGAAACCTTATCGACGAAAAATCCAAGGCATACGAGGAAAATTACTGTGCCTACCTCGCGGACGAGGACGCCGTTGAGCAAAAGCTTTTGGAGAATCCTGTCATGTTTCGCACACCGATAGTGCGCAGCGGCAAAAAGGCAACGGTTGGTTATTGTCCTGACGTGTGGAAAACATGGGAATGATTTTTAATAAAAACTGAAGTCAAGCGAGCGAAGCCGCAGTCTGAGCGGGCAAAATGCACCGAGATTAAAGGAGAACTTGAGCGAACTCAAAGCAAATCCCCTTTTGAGCCACAAGAAACACGCACCGACAAGAAATGAACCAAACTTTCTTACATTCTCCGATACTGTTATTGAAAATTGATTTCTACGGGATTTAAGAGAAATTTGTTGAAAATGAAAAAAATACATGATATAATAACTTGATCGCTTACAAAATATGTAATGCTGTATATTATTTTTGAGAGGATTTGAAACAAATGAACAGAAAAGGCAATATCGTATCCTACAGACCTGATGTCAAAGTGCTTGACGCAACAATTCGCGACGGCGGTTTGGTCAACAACTTCTATTTCGACGACGAATTTGTGCGCGCTCTCTACCTCGCGAACGTCAAAGCGGGCGTTGACTACATGGAATTTGGCTACAAGGCGTCCAAAGACATCTTTTCACCGGACAAATTCGGCAAATGGAAATTCTGCGACGATGAGGATATTCGCGCCATAGTTGGAGAGAACAACACCGACCTCAAAATCTCGGTGATGGCCGATGTGGGCAGGACGGATTTCCGCCGCGACATTCGCCCCCGCTCCGAGAGCGTGATTGACATGGTGCGTGTAGCCACCTACATAAACACGATCCCCGCCGCGATAGAAATAGTTGAACACTGCCATGAGTTGGGCTATGAAACCACCGTAAACATTATGGCGATATCCAACGCCAGTGACGTTGATATTGACGGCGCACTGGAACTTCTCTGCCAGAGCAATGTTGACGGAATTTATCTCGTGGACAGCTACGGAGCTCTTTATCCCGAGCAAATCGGCCGTCTTGCGGAGAAGTACCTCTCTTACGGGGAAAAATCGGGTAAATACATCGGTATGCACGCCCACAACAACCAGCAGCTTGCCTTTGCCAACACCATAGAGGCAATGTCGCTCGGGGTCAGCTACCTTGACGCCACTGTGTGCAGCATGGGCAGAGGCGCGGGCAACTGCGCAATGGAACTGCTTCTGGGCTTTTTCAAAAATCCGAAATTCAACATCACCCCCATTCTGTCATTCATCGAGAACCATATGCTCCCGCTCAAGGAAAGTGGAGTTGTGTGGGGTTACGACATACCTTATCTTCTCACAGGCCGTTTGAACAGACACCCCTCGTCAGCAATAGAATTTATCAAAGAGCAAAAGACTGATTACTGCAACTTCTATCAGGAACTTCTCGACAGAGACTAGGTTCAATTGGCGGTTGAGATTCGCTGAATTTTTCACTGCAATATCAAAGTACCGTGTCATATCAGGTCAAAAAGTGACTGACGCACCTCAAATTTTATTTCTGAGGTGCGTCAGTTATTTTTTGCATTAAAGAAGTTTCAAATTAATTAAAATTCGCTCGCCATTGTTATTATTTCGCTCCATTCCACAGGGCCTATGGCGCCGTTCTGCTCTATTCCAAGCTGTGATTGCAGAGCATATACTGCATCTCGGGTTGCCTCATCAAAGGTTCCCGTCACTTGGACCGCAGGAATCTGAGGATTAATCTGCGACAGTCTGCTGAGATATTCCTGTATTATTCTCACGCTGTCGCCCGAATCGCCAAACACGAGAAATCTGCCGGGATAAGGCTCACCGATCGCGCTTTGATAATCCGGGGGAAGTTGGCTCACTGCTTCTTTGTAAGCGTCCTCTATCTCCCTGAAAGTTTGCTCATCCACAATGCCGTTTACTGTTAAACCGTAGAGCGTTTGAAACGTATATACAGCGTCGCGCGTCAATTCACCAAAGTATCCCGTAATAGGGATTGGGGGCAGTTCGGGATAGAAATATCCGAGGAAGGCAAGGTAGTACTGTATAGCCTCCACATCAACTCCTCTGCTTCCTACTTCGAGGGGACGAGTGTATCGACGCTCTACCTCGGATATCGTAAGACCTTCGCTCGTGATTTCCGAAAGCCTCTTGACAGAAGCGTACACCTGCTTTATCTTATACCAGGTTGCCTTGCCCACAACGCCGTCGGGGTCAAGGTTAAATATCCGCTGAAATTCCTTCACAGCCTCCTCAGTCTCCAGATCATAAACTCCGGTAAGTGACTGTATGCGGGGTATGGCGGGATAATTTCTCGCTATTCTGTTTAACTCGCGCTTTATAACCAACACGTCGTCGCCAAACGATCCGCGTCTGAGTGGAGTTCCGGGATACGACTGTGTATTTCCGCCCACGGGAGCATCGTACACAATTTCTATATTGTCTCCGAAATAATATCTGAGAATGTCCATGGCGGTGTAGCCCTGATTTGCAAGATCAACGCTGCCCCATTGGGAAAGTCCGCTGCACTGTGTGTAAACACCGTCACAGAATTGCGCGTAAAGCGGCACTATACTGCCCGAGCGCACGATGTAGTTGTTGAATATTTCATCTACGATTGCGCTGATATTTTCAAATATCTGTCCGTTGGGGACAAAAGCCTGATCATATTGCGTATCGCTTGTTATGTCAAAATCATAACCCCTGCTGGGATAATATTCCGTATATATTCTGTTGAGCGCAAATGTTATCTGCGCTAAGATATTGGCACGCAGAGCCTCCTCGGGCCAGTTGGGGTATATCTCATTGGACGCCACGTTCTTAATGTATTCGGTAAAGCTGACGGTGACATTTTCAGCATATTCATCGGGTCTGCCCAGATGAACTCTTACGGTCTGAGGTATTACAGGAACAGGAGGCATCTATTTTCCCTCCGTTCTCTCATTATTGTTGTTATGGTTATTATTATGCCCGCACGGGGTCATTGTAATGGGGAGTATAGTCTCGATCCTATCGTAAATGGTGACACCCTCATCTATTATCTCGTCGAACATCGGGTGAGAGAGCGAGACGAGATAATTTGCTTCATTCACATCGGATCTTTTTGGCTCGAGTGCCAAATCCACAGCCCGCGCGGGGAGCACCATGTTATCCACAATGCCCGATGAATCGGTGGTATCGTCATACAATGAATACCTGACGCCGTCATAAACAAACGAAACGTTGATCTTAACGTCCTCTACCGGAATTGCCTCATTCGCCTCACTTATCTGTATTTTGAGTGTGCCGCGTCCCGGATAATCTGTAATATACTGATCATATTCGGGCTTAAACGGGGACTGCCCCCTGTGGATTTGCGAATTCAGCCTGCCCTGATCCGTCTCGCAGGTCGGGCTATTCCCAGGTGAATTAACATTTTGTTCGTACATAGTAAATCAGGCTCCTTTCGATATGTGAAACACTTGCATTACCATACTATGCACGACAAACAAAAACGGAGACAATTCCGCACACAAATGTGCAAAATTATCTCCGATATAACGCTCCGCCAATCGGTTCCGCGTTTTTGCTTCAATATGTTTAATAATTGCCCGCCTGTATAAAATTACAAAACAGGTTTAATGGCGACGCTGCAAAGAACCAATCTTTCGCATCAGCTTCTTTCGGAGCTTGCCGCCCAGCATATTATTCTTTGACAAATAAACAAAAACGACGCACCCAATTGTCAATATGAGCCAAATCAAGGATGCCTGCATAAAACTGAAAAGTATATGCCTGATGTAGCTTGTAACAAAACGATAAAAATACTCCGGCGAAATCTGCACACGCTCATATACCTTGGAAAGGTAGAAATAGAACGGGAGCACAAATGACATAAGAGTACATCCGCCAGCTGAATATGCAATAAACCGAGCGCCCTGATGCGGATAACGGTAAAGCCTTATCAGAACCACACACAAAATCAGTGAAAACGCAAAGAGCAATATCAGCGCAACTGTAATGAAGCCCTTGACTTTTTCACGAGCCATCTCTATAAGATTAATGCCGGGTATAGTCACCTTGTCAAGGTAGATATTGTCAATTTCTTCAACATAGGCTGAGATTACGCTTTCCTGGTCGCCTTCAACCGGCACATTATTTTCGGCAATAAAATTCGATACATTTGCATATAACTCGCTGTTTTGGCTCTGCATATCCGGCTTGTAATTATATCCTCTAAATGCCGCCGTGATATAGCCGTTTACATCACGCCTCACATCAGAGACTGTGAATACGCCGTCCAAAACCGATATATCGAATTCCGCCGGTATGGTGTAGTCCTCAGCCGCAGTAACTACCTCGGAAAGAACCGATTCGTAATAGTCGTCCTCAATGACGTTGAAAAAGAAGCCTTCGGAAAACAGGCACGCCAACACGACAATGCAAACAGTACCCAGCAGTACAAACAACGACAGTACGAATGAAAAAATATAGCTTATAATCGTGCGTGATCTTTCACGTGAGTCATTGTCCGAACTTTTACTGCGGTGGTCGTTTTTATGTCTCAAATGGCTGCTTTCAGAAGTGCCGCCCTTAACATTCTGCGAGCTCCTCACGGTGGAGTCGCCCCTCGCGGCTGATCTATCTTTGGAGGTCGAGTTGTTCCCAGCGGGAGAACCGCTTATGTTTTGATTACTTTCTGGCACTACTGTTCCCTCCATATGACGTCGACGCCCTCTATGCGCTCGCCGAGTACTACAAGTCTCTTTGTCTTTCTTCCCGAAATCGCGTGGAATGGATAGCAGGTATAAAGCATCAATGTCTCTTTTTCTTCAAGAAGCATATTCTCTATTTTTTTTCCAAGATCGTCCTCGTGCATAACCTTAACGCTTGTCACGTTATATTTATACGTGTCGTAATTGGTGTCCAATGTAATGACGTCGCCTTCTTCAATATCCTTCAACGGCTTGAAGAATGACGTATTATGCGCGCTCAACACTATAATTCTGCCAAATCCGGGAAGAAAGCTGAATTTGCTGTGACCTGCGCCGTTGCGCAGTATCGCGCTGGAGTCACCCCAATACACAGGAGAATCCAAGCCTATTCGCTCGCACGTAACATTTGCGTAACGCTCTCCGTCAGAGGGTAAATCTATATCATCAATCGAAATAGCGTCGTCTTCAGAGTCTTCAGGAGCGTCAGACGGCTTTTCCGCCTCGGGATTATAAGTGGAAGATAATTCCGGGTTAAAATTCGGCGCATCATCGGCTATCACCAAAGACGCAATCGACACTCCCAGATTCCACACGGGCGCCAATGCCACTCTCAGCACACCGTATCCCAAAACAGCAAAAATTGCCGGCACAATGAAATATGCCGGCAATTTCTTTAACTTTAAATTTCTCACAGAAATCTACGCGCCGCGCAATTACTCAGCCAGAAGATTCTTCTTGCCGATGACAACTGCACTGCCGGAGAGTACTGCAACGAGAGCGATGACGGAAACGACTGTGGCTGTCATGTCAACGCCTGTCTGGTTGGGCTTAATGGAGCTGCCGCCGCCAACTGTGCTGCCGCCGGGAGTTGTCACTGTGAAGCCGTTTGCGCCCACAGAAACAGTGTAGCCCAAGCTGGAAGCAACATTCTTGACTTCGGACAGAAGCGAATTGTAGCTGGAAGAAGCCTTAAGCTCAGAAAGGCTTGTGATGCCTTCATCCTTCATGGTGCTGTAGACCTTGTCGATTGTAGCGGAAACCTTAGAGATCTCATCTGCGGTGAGGTCGTCGTTCTTGAGGTAGTTCTCAGCCTGTGCAATGTACTTCTGGGGAGGTGTAATGGTCTTGCCATCAACAACGACACCAGCCTTAAACTTGTTGAGAAGCTCCTGCTCCTGTGCAGAAATTCCACCAGCTGCAAAAGCGGGAAGTGCGAAAGCAACTGCCATGGACATAGCTGCGATGATCGCCAATAATTTCTTTTTCATTGGTTTCATTCTCCTTTTCTTTTAACCGGCATTGACCGGTAATTGATTTACGAGTGATATTATAGCGTATTCCATCACCGTTGTCAATATGTAATTTAAAAAAAGTTGAGGACACGCGTAAGAATTTTTTGGAATATCAGCCAAAAAAGTAACCATAAAATTCAACAAAAAGTCATTGCACGCCGACATATAACTTTTAGTTTTAGTCCTTTTTGCAATCACATATATCCCTGTGGCATATAAAAAAACATCAGTCGATTCCGATTGAACCGTTTATCCAATAGCTGTTCATACTGAATCCGGGATCCTCAGTGACCTCACGTCCAAGATAGCAGGGAGGCGCAAATGAATTTGCCGCCTCAACCGAATCGAATTCCACCTCGGCATACATAAAACCATGGTCGGTGTTCCCATCTACAATGCTGCATTCAAGTTTCAGCCCGCCGCCCATATCGTAAACGTGGTAGTCCTTGAAGATAGGCTCACGCTTTAAAAGACCTGCCATTTCCTCATACTGCCCGGCTGTGATATCGATATTGACCTCTGTGCGCACCAAGGTACCCTTACCCTTCACGGTAAGCTCGAAACGCCGCCTACCGTCCGCAAGCTCCGCCTTGCGTATTCTCACCACAGGCGCGGTGGAAAGATATCCCTGCCACACCCGTGCGCTGGAAATCTCGGGCAAATCCGGGAATTTGTCAATCAGGAACTTACGCTCTATTTCCATAATGAATGTTACCTTCCTTAACTATAGGTGAATTTGATTCGGCTGGCGCGGGCTTGTATCAACGCCCCCGCGCGTCTCGATATGATTATATCACCGTTATACCGAATTTTCAACACAATAAAATTAATTTTTGACCGATCCGCTTGCCGGAGCGACAGCACAGGCCGATATCTTACACCAAAAAATGCGGATGTTATGGATAGTGTACGATGAACGGTACGGCAAATTAATCATTTTCACAAATTTGTCTCTTTACTTTGTCGCAAATATGTGCTATCATTTCTTTTGAATCAAATGAGAATGGGAGAATTTCAGACATAATATTTATTCTCCCTCCGATGTGTGTTTTTACCTGTGTATACAACTTAGAAAAACAGAACGGAGAATGAACCTTGAGAATAGGAATTGACGTGGGTTCCACTACAATAAAATATGTTGTAATGGACGATTTAGGCAATATAATACATAAATCCTATGAGCGCCATCTCTCGCAGATAACTGAAAAGACGCTCGACGTGCTGAAAACCGTGCGGGAGCTGACCGGCACACGCCAGGCACTGCTCTCCATATCAGGCTCGGCGGGCATGGGTATATCAGAGGCTTGCTCGATTCCCCTGGTGCAGGAGGTTTTCGCCAGCCGCATTGCCCTGAAAAATCTGTTGCCCGATACAGACGTCGCCATCGAGCTGGGCGGTGAAGATGCCAAAATACTTTTTGTGACGGGCGGCATGGAATTCCGCATGAACGGTTCCTGTGCCGGCGGCACGGGCGCCTTTATCGATCAGATGGCGACTCTGCTCAACATCACCCCATCTGAGATGAACGAGGAGGCAAAGAAAGCGGAGCGCCGCTACACAATAGCCTCCCGCTGCGGAGTTTTCGCCAAGACCGACATTCAGCCGCTGCTCAATCAGGGCGCGCGCACAAGCGACATATCCTCCAGCATATTCTACGCCGTGGTCAATCAGACCATAGCGGGACTTGCGCAGGGGCGTCCGATAGAGGGCAACGTGGTATATCTGGGCGGACCGCTCACCTTCTTCTCGGAGCTGCGCAGCGCCTTTGACGACACGCTCAAGCTCAAGGGCAAGTGCCCTGAAAATTCGCTCTATTACGTCGCCATAGGCGCGGCGCTGGGCGCGGATACCGAAATAAACCTGGATAAAGCGATAGATACCCTCAGCCGCATGAAGGTTGTAGGCAATTACAACTCAATCGAGCCGCTTTTCAAAAGTCAGGCAGAATACGATGAATTCACCGCGCGCCACTCTGCCCACACCATAGAGCGCGTTGATCCAAAGACCTACAAGGGCGACGCTTTCTTCGGCGTGGACGCAGGCTCCACAACCATTAAGATGGTCGTGATAACCCGCGAAGGCAGGATACTTCTTGACAGCTATAATTCCAACAAAGGCAACCCCGTCCCAAACGTCAAGAGCTTCCTCGAGGATTTATACAGAAATTATCCCGATATAAAGATAATCGGGGCCACCTCGACAGGCTACGGAGAAGAGCTTATAAAGAACGCGTTCAGTCTCGATTCGGGCATAGTGGAGACTACCGCCCATCTCACCGCCGCCCGCCGCTTCATGCCGGATGTTGAATTCGTCATAGATATTGGCGGTCAGGACATCAAATGCTTTAAAATAGGCAGCAAAGGAGAAATTGACAGCATATTCCTCAACGAAGCCTGTTCCTCGGGCTGCGGTTCCTTCCTTCAGACGTTTGCGGAAGCACTCAATCAGCCTATAGACAAATTTGCCATGCTGGGGCTTTTCGCGGATAAACCCGTCGACCTCGGCTCGCGCTGCACCGTGTTTATGAATTCATCGGTAAAGCAGGCCCAGAAGGACGGTGCTTCGATAGAGAACATCTCCGCGGGGCTCTCGATAAGCGTGGTAAAAAACGCGCTGTATAAGGTCATTCGCGCCTCAAGCCCCGACGATTTGGGCAAAAAAATTGTAGTTCAGGGCGGCACGTTCCTCAACGACGCGGTACTGCGCGCTTTCGAGCAGGAAATGGGCGTCGAGGTCGTGCGTCCCGCCATCGCCGGGCTTATGGGCGCATACGGCGCGGCGCTCTACGCCTCGCGCCATTCAAACGGCAGCAGCAAGATACTCAACGCCGAGCAGCTTGCAAATTTCTTCCACAATGTCAAAGATTCGCGCTGTGGACTTTGCAGCAACAACTGTCGGCTCACCGTAAATATATTTGACAACAACCGAAAGTTTATCAGCGGCAACCGCTGCGACAGACCCGTAACCCGCCGCAAAGCCGACGACTCGTTAAACATATACGATTTCAAGCTCAAGATGCTCAAAGAGTATCAGCCTGTCAGCGGCCCGCGCGGCAAAATCGGAATCCCCATGGGACTGAATATGTTCGAGCTTCTGCCATTCTGGCACACGCTCTTTACCAAACTGGGCTTTGAGGTAGTGACCTCACCGCTCTCCAACCGCAAAATGTATCTGCTGGGTCAGGCGACCATTCCATCAGATACCGTGTGTTTCCCCGCCAAGCTGATGCACGGCCATGTGCAAACCCTTATCAACGACGGCATTGACGTTATATTCTATCCCTGTATGTCGTACAACTTCGATGAAAAAATGGGCGACAATCACTACAACTGTCCGGTTGTGGCGTATTATCCCGAGGTAATTCACGCAAATATGCCCGACATCGCCAAGGTAAAATTCATCAACGACTACTTGGGAATTCACCGTCCGAAAGACTTCCCGAAGAAATTCCAGCAGGTCATGTCCAAATACTTCGATATAATCCCGCTCGAAGAAGTAAAGGCGGCCTGCGACGCCGCCTATGCCGAATACGACAATTATCTGAGACGCGTGCGGGAGTGCGGAGACGATATAATTTCGCGCGCACGGGAAAAGGGTATGCAGATAATCGTTCTTTCGGGCCGTCCCTATCACATCGACCCCGAGATAAACCACGGCATTGACAAGCTCGTAGCCGGCTGCAACGCCGCTATCATTTCGGAAGACGTAGTGAGCAACCGCGTGGAGAAATTCTCCGTAAAGGTGCTCAATCAGTGGACATACCACTCCCGTCTCTACGCCGCCGCGAAATATGTCCTCACCCAGCCCGACATGAACTTGGTGCAGCTTGTCTCCTTCGGCTGCGGTATTGACGCCATAACCACCGATGAAGTGCGCTCAATACTCGAGAGCGGTGGCAAGATTTACACCCAGATAAAGATAGACGAAATAACAAATCTCGGCGCCGTCAAGATAAGACTTCGCAGCCTGTTTGCTGCAATCGAGGACAACTGCGTCAATTCGGGCGAACAGACGGGTTGATGCAAATAAAGCGGAAAAGTTTACGGCCTGTAGGGCGTCCGACTCCGCAGACGAATTTGTCACGTTCAAATTCTCACACAAAAACAGAGAGGTCAAAGCATATGGCTGAATTAAAACACGACAAGAAAAGCGATCGCATTCTTTTCACCAAAGAGATGCGCCGCGACTATAAGATTCTCGCACCAAATATGCTTCCGGTACACTTCAAGCTCTTTGAAAAGGTGCTGCAAAGAGCCGGCTACGACGTTGAAGTGCTCACAAACGACGGTCATCAGGTGGTGGAAGAAGGTCTTAAGCACGTCCACAACGACACCTGCTATCCCGCGCTGCTGGTTATCGGCCAGATGATAGACGCGCTCAACAGCGGCAAATACGACGTAAACAAAACCGCCCTTATGATAACCCAGACGGGCGGCGGCTGCCGCGCCTCAAACTATATTCATCTGCTGCGCAAGGCTTTGAAATCTGCGGGATATGCAAATGTTCCCGTCATTTCGGTAAATATGTCGGGCTTGGAGAGCAACCCCGGCTTTTCCCTCACCCCGTCTCTCATCATGCAGGTGGTGGCAGGTCTGGTATACGGCGATCTGCTCATGCTTCTCAACAATCAGGTTAAGGCGTACGAGCTCAACAAGGGCGAATCCGAGGCGCTTGTGGACAGCTGGGCGGAACGCCTGCTTGAGCAGTTCTCACACGGCAAAGGTCTGCTGGGCGACGATTTCCGCAATAATCTCAAGCGCATAGCCGACGAATTTGACGCAATACCCGTCAAACGCGTTCCAAAAGTGAAGGTGGGCATTGTGGGAGAAATTTATGTAAAATACTCGCCGCTGGCCAACAACAAACTGGAGGAATTCCTCGCTTCTCAGGACTGCGAAGTGATGGTCCCGGGTCTGATGGGCTTTGTCCTCTTCAAGATAGACAACCGCCTCGACGACATAATGCTCTATGGCGGCAGCACAATAAAGTATAAGTTTGTCTCGTTCCTCAAGGATTTCTGCACCAAGATGGAATCAGCCATGCTGGACGCACTCAGGGAGCACCCGAATTTTGTAGTCCCATCGCCCTATGCACATCTGCGCTCTCTGGTCAACGGCGTCATCGGCTATGGCAGCAAAATGGGCGAAGGCTGGCTGCTCACCGCCGAAATGCTGGAGCTGTGCGAATCAGGCTATGAGAACATCGTGTGTGCTCAGCCCTTCGGCTGCCTTCCGAACCACATAAACGGCAAGGGCATGATAGGCAGGATCCGCAAGGTATGCCCAAACGCCAACATCACACCGATAGATTACGACCCGAGCGCTACAAAGGTAAATCAGGAAAACCGCATAAAGCTTATGTTGGCCGTAGCACGTGAAAATCTCGACGAGAGAATAGCTGCCCAAGCAACCAAGAACGCAAAAGCGGGGGATATCGAGGTTGATATCATATCCGATAATCAGGGTGCCAGGAATGCGGACAACGTAATAGAAGTTGAAATAGAAACCTCAGAGGATAAGCCCGAAAATCAATCTGCCGGTGTAGAATAAAAGGTGAATTTAATGACATATACCACCATATACGCCGCGCGTCACGGCGAAACCGAGCTCAACGCCCAAGACCGCGTGTGCGGCGCCGTCGATCTGCCCCTCACCGAGAGGGGACTTGTGCAGGCACAGCGGCTTGCAGAGCTTATGATCGGCAAAGGCATAGAGAAAATCTACTGCTCCGACATGATACGAGCGCGTCAGACCGCCGACACTGTGGGCCGTGCACTTGGAATTCAGCCGATTGCCGACCCCAGACTGCGCGAAATGTGTTTCGGATTGCTGGAAAAATGTATGCGTGACGATACGGAATTCAACCGCCGTAAGCAGGTATTTGCCGAACGCTTTCCCGGTGGCGGAGAATCGATATTACAGGGAGCGCACAGGGTGTATTCCTTCATGGAAGAAATGCTGGAGGAGTGCGTCGGCAAGACAGCGCTCATCGTGAGCCACGGCTGGACAAACAAGCTAATCGCCACATATTTCTCGGACCTGAGCAACGAAGAATTTGCCGAATTCAGACTGCCTAATTGCGGTTACGCCAAATATGTTTTACATAACTGACAATTACTCTAACGTAACGAATAACAATGATTGAATTTAACTGCAAAAATCTTATATGTCCCATATGCGGAGAGCCGCTCATTCAGTCGAGCGGCTCTCTTGTGTGTTCGGGACGGCATACTTACGACATAGCTCGTCAGGGATATGTGAACCTTCTGCCGGTTCAGCAGAAGCATTCGCTCGCGCCCGGCGACACTCCCCAAATGCTCGCGTCGCGCAGGGCTTTTCTTAATGAGGGACACTACACGCCAATCCTCAATGACGTGGCCGCCGCCATTCAAAAATATTCGGGTCGTGTCGGCACAATTGCCGACATAGGCTGCGGCGAAGGATATTACACCTCCGAACTCGCGCAAAGGTATCCAAAAGCGACGATAATCGGAGCGGATATCTCCAAAGCGGCGGTCAGAATGGCCTGCTCCCGAGGCAGATCCATAAGCTGGATAACCGCGACCGCCTCTCACTTGCCGATTGCAGAGCGTTCCGTTGACGTGATAACGGCCATGTTTTCTCTGGTCTGTGAGGAAGAATTTGCGCGCGTGCTGCAAAACGGCGGAATTGTGGTTGAGGTAACGGCTGGAACCAATCATCTGATTGAACTGAAACGCATAATATACGACGATGTATTCGAGCAGCACAAGCACCCGAAAAAACCGCAGGGCTTTTTAAAAGAGACAGGCTGCGAACTCAGATCCTTTAAACTCATGCTCGACAACACACAGTTGATCAATCTGCTGCAAATGACGCCACATACACTCCGCATTAGACCTGAAAACCGTGCACGTCTTGAAACCGCTTCGGAATTAGAGCTTACGGCAGAGTATTTTATAAGAATATTGGGGAAAAATTAACAATTGGAAAATAATATTAATCTGCCAAGTTTACCCGTAGTTTACAAAAGGGTGCTATAATCCGTGAGAAGGTTGTTTGAAAGGAGCAGATAGAATGGGCATATCTGATAAACTTAGAGAACAAGAGAAAAAACGTCCGTCCGCCGATACTCATGAAATGGAAATCGAGCAGGCAATCCGTCAGACCCTGATGGATATTTTCAACCGAAATCTGAAATTCATAAGCCGCACAGAGTTGGACGTGGACACGATCGAGCGTCAGTTTGTGCGAGACGACAAACACTGTTGGTTTTCGTTCGGAAGCGTTGATTTTCCAACCGGCAAGGTGATCGTCTCCGACCCATTCTATTATCTGTATAAATGGGGCGAACCGCCGGTAATCGCTCCCGTGCTCAATATAGAAATTCCAAAGGGCAGCTTCCATGTTGAAATATCCGTGGCGCGCAATGAGTTCGTGGGCATAAGGGTTTGCAGTGCACGCATTAAAATAAAGCCAACCTCCGCCGTGCGATATGAGTTGGCAGTTCCCACGGACGATACCGCCGCCATGATGTGCTCCGACGGTGCGCTCACGGGTTTCCCTGTGGAATGTGGCATGATGTGCTTCTGTGACGTCCAAGTTGCCGACGAATACCGCGAATTCATGGCAAAGCACAACTACACAAACGCCTATGACGATTATTTCAGGAACATACTGGTAAGACGCAGCGATGAGGAAGATCCCGAGCACAAATACGACGAAGATTTTGCCGAGTGGGCCAATCCCGACAGCGGCAACAGAATGGCTATAGTTCACACGGGCTTGGGCGACGGTTTCTATCAGGTATTCTGGGGCTATGACAAAGACGGCGATATCTGTGAGCTGACAGTTCCCTTTATCGACCCGAGTTTGCTTGACTGAGGCGGGCTTAAAAATGTTTGGATTTGTCACCACCGCGCCCAATCTGCTCAGCGATCAGAGCAAGACGCGCTATCGCGGCTGGTACTGCGGGCTATGTAAATCGCTCGGGCGAAACTGCGGGCAATCTTGCAGGATTCTGCTGGCATACGACATGGTATTTCCCGCAATGCTTATCTCATCGGTGTTCAAAATGCCCGAGGTATGTCAGAATAATCGCTGCATAGTCCACCCATTCAAACCCCATACGGAAATTTTCACCGCCGCAAGCCGCTACTCGGCCGAAATGAACGTCATGCTGTCGTACTACAAGATGCTCGACGACTGGCAGGACGACAAAAATCCCGCCGCTCTCGCTGCCGCCCGTGTCTATCGCGGCAAATGCAGCGCATTGAGCCAAAAGTATCCGCGACAATGCAACGCCACGGCTCAATGTCTGCGTGAACTAAGCGAACTTGAACGCGGCGGCGAGAGCAATCCTGATATGCCCGCCAACTGCTTCGGGCAGCTTATGGGCGAGATTTTTGTGATGAATGACGACGGAAGCGAGCTTGTGCATGATTTGCGCAAATTCGGGCACGCGTTTGGGCGATTTATATATATAATGGATGCTGCCACTGACCTTCACACGGACTTAAAGCGCGAGAGATACAACCCCCTTGTATCGGTTCCCTCAAGTCAAATAACCGAACTGCTGCAAATAATGGGCGGGGAAATAACGCGGATCTTTGACAGGCTGCCCGTCACGTGCGACAGAGATATAATGAAAAACATACTGTGCGCGGGAATTTGGGGCAAATACGAAGTCAAGCGACAAGGCGGTAAGCGGAAAGGAAAAATTAATGGCGAGAAGTCCATATGAAATACTCGGAGTATCTCCGAATGCGTCAAAAGAGGAAATTGCAAAAGCATACCGTAAATTGGCGAAAAAATATCACCCCGACCTGAACCCGGGCGATGAAAGCGCCGCGAAGAAGATGAGCGAAATAAACTCTGCCTATGACGAAATAAAGAGCGGCAAGGCGTCGCCCTATGGCAGTTCGTACGCCTCCGACGTTTCCGGCTCGTCGTATTCGTCAGGCTGGGAGCAGTACGACAGGAGCCGCGGCAGATATACCACTGACGACTACGCAACACTGGATTCCGTCAGAGCCTACATTGAAAGCGACAGGTATGATGAGGCTATAAATTTGCTTAACAGCATGAATACGCGCGGCGCAGAGTGGTACTATCTGAGCGCCATCGCAAACCACGCCGAGGGCAATTTAATCACGGCGCTTCAGCACGCTCGGGAGGCGGTGCGGCTTGAACCGGGCAATCCCGAGTACCGCAGAATTCTTATGGAGATACAGGCGGGCGGTGTTCAATACCGCACATGGCAGACCTCAAACGGCTTTAACCCACAAAGTGCTGCACAGTGCTGCTCGACGATGTGCATGACACAGATGTGCTGTATGTGTGTCCAAAGCTATGCCTCAATGTTCTACTGCTGCATGAACTGATTGACAGGCATTTTGATAACAGACTCAAAAAAACAGAAGGAAACAGTGACTTATGAACAATTTCAGGTATAAATTCAGTCAATTCATGCAGGGCAGATACGGCATGGATCAGCTTTACTACGCATTGCTGGTGCTCTATCTTATATTGCTTTTACTCAATATTATATTCAGACGGGTGATGATATTCGGTATACTGGCTTGGGTCGTGCTGATTTTCGCCTTTTACCGCTTCTTCTCCCGCAATATCTCTAAACGCAGCCGTGAGAATGACAAATTCATGCAGCTTTTTGGAAAGCTCACAGGCGAACGCCTTGTAAACTTCGGCGGCTTCAACGGAGGCGGCTTTACCGGAGACGGTTTCGGCAATTCCGGTCGAAGCGGCTCAAACGGTCCCGGCCTTATGACAAAAATCCGCGAGTTTCCCGAAAAGAAATACGTATCTTGTCCAAAATGTAAAGCTACTCTGCGCGTGCCGCGCCGCAGAGGTAAACATACAGTGCGCTGTCCCCGCTGCAGCAACCGTTTCGGCATAAACATAATCATCGGAAAGAAGTAATAATCTACGGAAAGTTGAAGTCAGGCAAGCGGAGTACAATAGGTTTCCAAACGGTTCAAACACAACAATAACATAAATTTAAAGCGCGCAACTGTACCCACCCAATGTCGGTTACAGTTGTGCGCTTTTTTGTATGGTGTTACTACGGTATCAGGCATGGCCGATAACGTACTCACTTCAACGTGCTGAGATAATTCATAAAATTCCGTTTATTTTCCAAAGCCGTGGTTGTGGGCCTGCCTAGGTTGTCCCTGGCCCCGATAGAACATTTCACCTCAATAAGAGAAAGTTCGTCCCTGACTTTCGCGCACTCAAGCTCCCTGTCGAGAGCTTCAAAGCAATCCACGCACACGGCGTTTGGATACCCGCAGGCCCTTGCAATGCCCACAATGTCAATGTCCGACGCCACCGTGGGCATACCCCCAACTGTTTCGTGCGCCCCATTATTGATGACGATATGAACAAGGTTTTTTGGCCTGTTGGCTCCAATCACCGCCATTGAACCCATATGCATAAGAACGGCGCCGTCGCCGTCAATGCACCACACGCGCTGATTCGGCTTGTTGATTGCCACGCCAAGGGCGATGGACGAGCTGTGTCCCATGGAACCGACAGTCAGGAAGTCATATTTATGGCTTTGGCCGTTGGCACAGCGGATTTCAAAAAGCTCTCGACTGGCCTTGCCGGTTGTGGAAACAATAGGATCTTCCCCTGCCGTTTTGACGATATGTCGAATAATCTCTTCGCGAACCATTACGTTGTCGTTTCTGTACTCGACAACCTCATCATATTGCAGAGCGCCCTTGCGGATTACAAACGCCACGTCTTTGCCCGCCGCCAGAATCTTCTTAAATTCGTCCATTTTTTGTTCCACATCATCATCAGCGGTATCCTTGCCGATAATGAACGCGGCGATATCCATATCCTCCAACAGCTTGACTGTCACTTCCCCCTGATATATATGCTGCGGCTCATCGTGAATTCCCGGCTCCCCGCGCCAACCCACGATGAATACAACGGGGATTGCATATACTTTATCGTTCAGAAGCGAAGCAGCAGGATTGATAATGTTGCCTTCGCCGGAATTCTGCATATAAACCACCGGTACCTTGCCTGTAGCCAAGTGATATCCCGCCGCCAACGCAGTGCAGTTTCCCTCATTTGCGGCTATAATGTGGTGCTTCGGGTCGATGCCGTAATTGTGCATAAGATAATTGCAAAGAGGCTTGAGCTGACTGTCCGGCACTCCCGTATAAAAGTCCGAGCCGATTATCTCTACGAGCTTTTCTACTCTCATCAATGTTCACCTCAATATTTTATGATAGAGCATATCTATCTCATCATCATCTATCCGTATGGGATAATTTTTAAGTCTCACGGGGTTGACGGAACTCTTGAGCAGTTCAAACTGCTCCTGCGTGGCCATGGGGATATCCAATCCCAGTCCGTCAAAGATATCCGCAAATATTCGTGCACCCGATTCCCCACTGTCGCCGCCCATCGCAATTCCAATTTCACGCAGAACTCCTCTGAGGTAATCTCCGCCCCTCGGGTCGATGCATTTGTCGATATTCCCGATAGTCCATGGAAACAGGATACGGTCACAGAGCGCGGCCGCGTGACCGTGCGATACTCCAAACAGACCCGTTATCTTGTAGCACATCGCGTGACCAGCCGTAGTCTGCGCAATGTTTATAGCTTTGCCCGCCGTGTTGGCGGCCATCAGCATAGCTTCATTTGAGGAATCCTCATTAGTCAGATAGCCTTCCATATTGGCTGTGATTTGCCCGATTGCCTGTGCGCTGTATCTCCTGCTTTCTTCAGTGCTGTTCACCGACCAATAAGCCTCTATAGCGTGGCAGAGCGCGTCGAGCATAGTGCTCTTTTTTTGATATAGCGGAAGTGTTTTTAAGACGCTGCTGTCCATGAGAACGGTCTGAGGAATACAGCTCTCATGTGTCACGGATTGTTTCTTTCCGTCATAATAAATCACCGCATAGCGCGTAGCCTCACTCCCGGTTCCAGCAGTGGTCGGCATCACCAGGAACGGAATGTCATTCGGTACAATCTCCTGATCGAGGTAGTTTTTCGAGGCGTCCATATTGTTGTAGAGCTTAATGCATTTGGCCACATCAATTGCGGAACCTCCGCCCACAGCCATGATACCCGAGCATTTCTCTCTGATAAACAAATCCACGCCCCAAACCACGGATTCATAGAGTGGATTGGGCTTGAAATCGCTGAAATATACAAAATCAATTCCGCTTGCCGCTATTTCCGCCAAGTGTCGGTTAAGACGGCTAAAAAATCTTATGGATTCGTCGCACACCAGCAATATTTTGCCGTTTGCGATATTTCTGAGCCACTCGTCCAATTCTCGGTAGCCGTCCGCCGCAGTTATAATGCGTTGTTTCACTCCGTCACCTCTATTCCTCGGGTATCAGAGTGATGATGTCCTTAATGCTCATGCATTTGTCATCACATTCCTTGGCCCTGTGATTTTCGAGTATTGTCCTCGCCGCGTCCTGCATAGCTGGGAAGCCTGTTCGGGTAAGCTGATTTGCATATATAACGATGTTCGCGCCACGCTCTTTGAACTCCTCCTCATATACGGTGTTGAACGAGGTGGGGACAAGAACGATTGGAGTTATCTTGTCCTTGGCGCGGAATTTGTCAATAAACTCGAAAATTTCATCGGGTTCCTTTCTTCGGCTGTGTATCATAATCGCATCTGCTCCTGCGTCGCGGAAGGCAAATGCTCTGGTAAGAGCGTCCTCCATTCCCTTTTCGAGAATGAGACTCTCTATTCTGGCACATATCATAAAATCCTTTGTTTTCTGTGCTCTCTTGCCCGCCCTTATCTTTTCCGAGAAATTCTCAATACTGTCCTGAGTTTGTGCCACCTCTGTGCCAAAGAGGGAATTTTTCTTAAGCCCCGTCTTATCCTCAATTATAACCATTGACACTCCCATACGCTCCAGCGACCGCACAGTATATACAAAGTGCTCGGTCAACCCGCCGGTATCTCCGTCAAAAATAATCGGCTTGGTTGTAACTTCCATGATGTCGTCTATGGTGCGGAAACGACTGGTCATATCCACAAGTTCCATGTCGGGCTTGCCCTTGGCGGTGGAGTCGCAAAGCGACGATAACCACATCGCATCAAACTGACGCGTACCGCCGTTCTGGTATACCGCTGTTTTTTCGACGATCAGACCCGTTATGCCGCTGTGAGCCTCCATGGCGGTGATAAGACCCTTCATTTCGAGCGTTCTCTTTAATCTCGCCCTCCTGACGTCGGGCAGCGACAGTTCCGCCCTTACTCTGTCCTCCAAAGCCTTATACTTCGGATCGTGGGAATAAGGATACTCAACCAGCTTGCCGCCGTATGATGCCAGTATTGACATCACCTCGTCTCTGACAGGCTTTTGGAATCCGGTTGTCCAGTCATCGCCGTGAACCACGATATCCGGCTTGTATTTTTCAAGATTATCCCTATAGGACAGCGTTTTCTGCTCGACTACCCTGTACACTCCGGCGATATTCTCCAACATAATCCTGCGTTCGGACGCAGGAACAAGAGGAAAGCGCTTATACCCCGCTACCGCCTCGTCAGAAAGGACGCCCACAATCAGCTTGCCAAGCCGCTGAGCCTTCTTGATAATGGCAATATGCCCACCGTGTATAATATCGGCAGAAAACGTCATGTACACCGTCCGTGATTCAATTTCCTTGAGTCTTGCGGAAACAACCGCGAGATCCTGGGGATTGTCAATTTCTGAGCAAAGGAGGTTTTTGACGTCCAATGCGCGGATATTTGCGGCGCCGTCAAGCTCGTTGAGGGCATTTTCGGCATAAACTGTGCGGTTGCCCGCCTCGCAGAATTCGATGATCTTGCCCAGCCACAATTGCCAATCGTCCTTCTTAAGGTGGTATAAGGGCTGAGCCGCCATAGCCTCATTGAAAAATTCGATACCGACTTTGATCACGTTGTCGTTCTTTACCACAGCCTTGAAATCCTTTTCGGGGAGAGGCAGAGTAGAGGACACAGTCATGCATGAAACTTCTGAGCCGACTACCATATCGAATACTTCGTTTTCAAAAACCAAATCCCCATGCATAAGGATAATGTCATCGTCCAGATAATGACGCGCGCAGTAAATGCTATAGATATAGTTAGTCTCGGAGTACACGGGATTTTTTACGAAATTAATATTAAGAGGAAGATCCAAGCTGAGGCAATATTCGACGAGAACATTGTCAAACGCCCCTGTGGTTATTATCACCTCTTCAATGCCGGCGTCGGCAATCTGATTCAACTGCCTTGAAAGAATCGTTTCTTTTGGACTTATTTCAGTCATACATTTTGGGTGCTCCGACGTAAGCACGCCCATACGGGAACCAAGCCCCGAATTCAAGATTAACGCTTTCACGGATAACAAATCCTCCTTGTACTTCATTATCACAAAAATCTTATTGTTACCATTCGTCATAACTCCCGCAGGAAACAGGATAACATTTTTCCACTGTTTTGTCAATCACATTCCGAAACGCGCCAAGATCAAAAATTGTATGGGCAAATAAAATCGGCCCAACTTTTTTACATCGCCGGACGCTGTGATTGAAATTTGATTTCCGTGACCAAGCGAGGCCAACAAAAAAGCAGAGCCGCGCCAAATGATTTAGCACAAGTCTGCTTTTAATTCCAGATTCTACATTATATTGAGTTTTTATACGTCAATAAACAAACCCTTTGCCTTGAATTTCTTCTCCTTACGGTTTATCTTCTTGAGCCTGAGCTTCAGTTTGCCCACCACAATATAGAGCAGAACCAGTACGGCAAATAGCAGACAAAGCCACATCAGACCCATTGTATGATCGCCGCCCACCTGTTCGTATATATTCTGGCTGAGATAGGTTTCACCCGACGTCTTGAGGGATTGAGTGAGCTTACTCATCTTGTCAAATATAGCGAGCAGATTTGCTATCATTCCGATGCAAAGTCCCACAAAAAGCACACTCAGAGCGCCGCTGACCGCGACTCCCTGCTCGGAATCATGAATACTGTACGCCGCTTTGGTGAGCGGACGCATTTCGGATTCGGGCGGACGAAGCATCGCAAATTCAGCACGGCTGTCCATAACCGGCGGGGGCGGCAGCACTTCGTTATTCTCCGCGCCGCCCTGCGCGGACGACGGAGCAGCCGCCAGCTTTGCCCCGCACTGACCGCAAAAAGCGTCGGTATCGGCATTCTTGGCGCCGCATTTTGAACAATACATCGTCAATTACCTCCCTTTTGATTTTTCAATATCTCAATTTGCGGGCCTTTTGTGCGGCGAAAATTTTCTGATAAGCCGTCTTATTAGCATCACTACGCCCACTATTCCCAGCAATGTAAAGAGCACCATTATCGCGATAAGTATTATATTGCCGGCCAATTCTTCTGAGCTCGAGTTGTTTCCGAAATAATTATATTGACCCGACACCGAACTTTGAAGCTCCTGCGACGAGGTAAACCAAGCCTTCATTCCATCAATGCTGTTGCTCGCAAGTATATACAGCCAGCCTGACGCGGAAATAATGAGTACGATTATGGGCGTAATAAGAGTCTTTGGCTTGCGCCTCGGCGGAGGCGGCGGGGGCGCCGCTCCGTGGTCTTCGGGAGCAGCCGCCGCTATTTCACCTTTTGATTCTTCAACGGCCGCCAATGTTTCGACGGGCTTCCCACATTTTGCGCAGAAAGCCGAACCATCGTCAATTTCCGCGCCGCAGAATTTGCATTTCATAGTGGATTACTCCTTTCGATTTAAATGATCTTTAAAATTATTGATCCTGTAAAAGTCTGCCGTAATTTCACGGTAAATTCTTATTTGTCTGTGATTATCTCGTGATCCGCACAGTATATCTTTATATTGTTAAGATCTGTCACAGAGTCGGAATTGCAAAGCATATCGTACAACGTGTCGGCATAGCTGCGGTATGTGTTCGCCTTGCCTGTGTACAGGCTGTTGAGCAGTCCGCTGTTTTTGGAAAGCCACTCATAGCGTTTTGCCATGTATTCGGTGTACCATACAAAATAACAGCAGTCACAGAACAATTTTTCCTCATCTGTGTACTCATCGCCCAATATTTCATTGAATTTATCGGTGTATTCCTGCAAGAAGCTATAATCCTCTGCCTTGCCCTTTTTGACCAGCAGGTCGTCTATAACTTCATCAAAATTCGGGTTGCGCACATCTTCCACAAGTGCGAGCATTCGGGTGTATTTCTCGTTGTCGACTTCTTCCACAGGAGATGAACGGAAAGGATTGCTCATAAGCCACGCGGTGATCCACACACCGGCTATTATCACAATCACCAACAGCACACCGCCTATTGCCGCCTTTGCAGCGGTCTTGGCGAATCTCTTATTGTCCCTTTTTGGAGGAGGCGCTATGACGATAGTAGGAGCCAGAGGTCGTGTGTCCGGTTCATTTTGAGGCGGGGGCGTCGAACCGCCTGTGTTTGCCGTATTATCGGCGGAGCTTTCATTTGTCGTATATTCGGCGTAATTTTGATCCGATCCGCCGCCGTACCCGGCGTTCTGAGCGTTTGGAGCATCAGCCGACGTTCTCGCGGTATCGCTGCCCGACGCTCCGACGCTCTCGGAGTTCCCGCCGCCCTGCTCGGTAACGTCGGTGTCAACGATCACCTTCGCGCCGCAGCCCGTGCAGAATTTCACATTGTTTCGCAGTTCCTTGCCGCATTTTGAACAAAAGGCCATGCAGACATTCCTCCAGACATTTACACACTAAAACATAAAACCGACTATATTATGACACAAATAATTAAAAAGGTCAACCTCTTGAACGATATATTATGTAAATTTGACATAAAAATCACTTCTATAAAATTCGATTTCCTCAAAAATACACTGTTTTAACAGCAGCCGCATTTGACGTACTTTTTAATTCTGCGACGGCAGGCATTTAAAGCAATCCAGGCAAATAACCGCACACATTCGGCAGCAATCGGCCTATCTCATGAAATATCGTCCGAAAACAGGTATCTTTACACCGTGTTCTCAGCTTTCCGGCACAAAATCTTCGCTCACATCGTACTCGTCCGTATCAGTAAAATGCCACCATTCTTCGTAATACGCATCGAAACCGCTTTCCTTCATCACCTTTTCTAGGAGCGTCACATTGTCCCTGGCAAACTCGTCGTCAATATCGCTGTAGTCTCGGTCAGCGAGCTTTGTGAAATTGTCGAAGCCCGTCGGCATGAGCATTTGAGTGCCGTCCGAATCGACCAGCGTTACGTCCACCGCATTGCCCTGGGAATGCTTGGAATAACCCTTGGTCGGGTCAGACACATACAGCGGGTTTGGGCAAATCTCCCACAGCTTAAACTGCGCCTTAACAGGGCGGAACGCGTCCCATATTTGCAAGCCCATTCCGTATTCTTCAAGTTTTTTCTGTGCCGTAATCAGCTTTTTGACAGTGCCGTAGCGCAGATAAGCGTCGTCAAATTCATATATTTCCTTCCCCGTGAAATTACCCTGACCGGCATATTTCAAATCCACTCGGATATTCGGCGCATAATCAGTCACCCGCACGAACTCGCTGTCCGAGCTTGGCGCAGGCTTGGCAGCCTGCCGTGAAGCCTTGAGCGCGTCCGATCCGCCGGAATTCCCCGCGCTGTCATCGTATGACACGGAGGAGTATTTCACATGCTTGCCGCCCGATATCGCGACATTCTTCCTAAAACCGTTGTTTGACGCAACCAAAAATGCCAGCGAGATAAATACTGCGAACCCCGCTATGCAGGCCACAAGCGCCGCCACCATTTTTTTATCCATTACTTTTTGATACCGTCCTTTGCCACAAACAAAATCCGCCTTGATATTGCTCTCGGCGGACCTTTATTTAATTACGGCAGTCCAGGCAACAACCAGACAGGTTGCACGCGACGGTGAACGCATGGTTGCGCCGTTATACTGCACCATCACGGTATCTTTCCGTCCACATATTTACTCGGATTGCCATAAGCCGAACCTTCGTATATACTGAATCAGTTGTTTCGGTCGGAATAGGTTATCTCGACGTCATCGTTAGAACCATACGATCCGTCATTGCCGGATTTCACATCGTCACGGCTGCCCCGGATAACTCCTATCGCTTTTTTTATCTGACCGCCCGCGCGGCTTAAAAGCGTCTTGACTCCGCGCGTATCCCCTTCTGTACTTGTAAAATATTGGCCGTCGTTGGAGTATTCGATGCGGTCGGGTGAAACAGGCGGGGGGCTGTACCCATCTTCGTCCTCGTCAGGGAAAACCGTCGGCGGAACAAATTCCTCGTCCTCGTCAGGGAAAACCGTCGGCGGGGCGAATTCCTCGTCCTCATCGGGGAAAACCGTCGGCGGGGTGAATTCCTCGTCCTCATCGGGGAAAACCGTCGGCGGGGTGAATTCCTCGTCCTCGTCGGGGAATATCGTCGGCGGAACATATTCACTGCCGCCTTCATCGGTATAAAAATTGAAATCAGGCTCATCTTCCTCATGATCTTCTCGAGCCTGCTCAAACTCGACGGCATCGCCATAATTTGAAGAAACGCGCGGGACGGCAAAATCGCCGCCGTCAGAGTTGGCCTGCGCAACCGTAGATTCTGTGTCTTGATCAGTGAAGAATCGAGATGTATTGAAACTGTCTTTCCTCTCCGTTTCTGTGGACCGGGCGGGACTTTCAAAGTTGCGGCTGAACAACTCATCTTCCTGAATGTAATGCTCCCCGCCGCCGCTGAACTTCAGAGCGGGTTTGAATTTGTCGCCATCTTCCGATGGCTCAGAGGCTGCATATGTCTCACCGCCGCGTGTAAAATTCAGGCTGAAATCTACGGCGTCATTCTCGTGATGTGAACAATCGTCATGTGTTTCAATTTTCGGAGTTTCATGGGGGCTGGTCGGCACGGGTTCGTCGGTTGAATACTTGCCGCACGCCTCGTCAAGCGATTTTTCCAATGACTCCATGAGACTGCGGAATTCGATATCCGATGCCTGCTTCAGATAGTCAGAGGCATACGGGTTGTCAGGTGACAACGGCTTTGGACGTCTGTAGCCACCCTTTTTCAATATATCCTCAGTTTCGGAACTCAGCATTGACGCGCTGACCGGAGTTTCGGGAATCTGCGGGAACTCAGGCATGATCTCCGCCGTTTCCGCCTGCTGTGGCTGAATCGGCGGCTTGGGCTGCTCGGGATGCGCTGCGTACTTGGCCCCGCCGAGCTGTTTGTCAATATATTCCGCACTTTTGCCCGCCATAGAAGCAAGCTGCGACCTCATATCGTGAATCAGCGCCTTACCGTTCGCGGAGGGTCCGCCGTATTTGGTCTCGTACGCTGTCACAACCTTCTTTCGGTCGGCCTCATATTTTTCGTTAGTCACCTTGCGCACCGCAACATACCCTTTCGCGGCGTGCACTCTTATATTAACGACCCCGTTTCTTCTTTCACCTTTTACCGGGGTTACGGAAACCTTTTTTTTCTTCCAGTGTTTCGGAGAGCACCTCAGCACCACATCAACGTGTTTATTGACGCCTTTATGCATAATGTGAGTCCGCGTCATATCATAGCTGCGCGGTACGCGCCTCATCATATGTATATGTTCAACTCCGCTCATACTCATATGATATTTTCTCAATATGTCCCCCACCTTATCTGTCAAAATTTGTATACACACCGCAGTTTGTTTTCCGATTTTATACGCAGCAATTCGGGCAGTCAAAATTACCAAAACAGCGCCTCACAGAGACAGATCCCCACCGTAACCACTACCCTTATTATATACATTATAAAACTCCGGGGCTAAAATGTAAATAAAAAGTTAATAATTTTATTGCATTTTCCTATTGGTATTTTCAACAAACTTTAATCCGATTTTTTGGAGCAGAATAGCCCAAACCGGTATTATTTAAGTCTCACGATACCACATCGCTTGAAATAAAGTCGTCAATATATATCAAAGTCCACTATATTGGTAACTATTCCCTGCGGAACTATATCTATCAGACCAAAACCCGGGCGGCTGGAATCTCTGGGATAGGCCAGCGATCCGGGGTTCATGACATACAATCCGTCGTGATATTTGTTGTACGGCACATGAGTGTGTCCATAGAGGCAAATCTGCGCCTCGTTTTGCCGTGCGATAGATATGAGTGTGTCAAGTCCGTATTTTACTCCCTGAGTGTGCCCGTGGGTGAGAAATATTGTCACGCCGTCCAGAGTTATGCACTGCGACGCGGGAGTTTCGGTCTGCCAATCGCAGTTCCCACGCACATTTATAAACGTCCTGTCGGGAAAATCAAACTGCATATTCTCTATATCGGAAACCATATCTCCCAGATGGATGACAACCTTCGCCGATGAATTTTGCCTTATGCATTTTTCTACTAAGTCACGTCTCCCGTGACTGTCGGACATAACCAGAATTTTCATGATATACAGACACCTGCTTTCAATTTTTTTCTTATTTTTCATATTATAAATGTAAGGGCGCTTTTATGTCACATGGCAAATCTGTCATATGACAAACCCACGGCGCATACTTTAATACCAGAGGAACGGTGATATTTTATGAACAGCAGTGATGAGAAGATAAACGAACTTATGAGTAAAATCGGCGCGGAGACAGGCACCGGCGATAAATTAAAAAAGGCGGCCCAGCTCAATCCGAAGGTGGCGGCTGCGCTGAATAGCCTGAGCGAGAACGATATGGCCAAGATAAATGAAATACTCAGCGACAAGGACGCCACAAAGAAGATTCTGGCTACGGTGCAGGCGCAGGCCATTCTAAAGAAGTTGAAGGGACAGGAGTGATACAAAGGGAAAATGGATAATATAAGCGATATACTCAGTTCCGTGCTGAGCGACCCCGAGGCTATGTCCAAGCTGAAGGAAACCGCAAAGCAGCTCGGGCTTGACACGGATACGGATTCGGCAAGCGAGCCTGAACCGCCTCCCCCAAAAAAAAGCGAAAGTACAAACAAGTCCCCCGACCTTCTGTCAGCAATAAACCAACTGGTGCCAATGCTCGGAAAATTGCAGCAGGAGGACGACATGACGAGGCTGATACACGCGCTTAAGCCCTATCTCAGCGGCAACAGGCTGAAAAAAGCGGAGGAGGCCGACAAGATAATGACAATAATGCGGGTAATCCCGCTGCTGAAAGATATGCAGGATCAGCAACAGGAGCAATAATTATTACTTCGGCAATGAGGTGACATGATGCAGCACTTTGACAGTTTTGCACAAATGCAGCTTGACGCGGAACGCCGCGTTATGGAAATGCAAAAACGCGCAATGGCGGCGGTGGAAGGCTCCGACCCACCGTCAGCAATAATTCCCGAGCCTCCGCGCGAGGGACGCGGATCAGACGTCTTTGAACAGCATGACGCGAATCAGGGCCATAATGATCGTGAGACAAATCAAAAAAACACAGTTTCCGATCACACTGAGGGAATATCCAACGAATCGCAAAAAAGTGAGACGCCGCTCGGCGGACTGCTTTCGGGTCTGAATTTGTCAGAAGACGACTCTGAACGCGCGCTTATAATTGCCATACTGCTGCTGATAAGGGAGAAGGCAGATCGCAACCTGATTTTCCTTCTCCTCTACCTGATGCTTTGATTCAATTGCAAATTATATTTAATATTTCCATATTCTTTTTCTGAGCCTGAGAATTTTGACGGTGGAGCATATGAGAGTCAGCGCAAGCCCTGCCAGCAGAGAGATTACCACGGCAGTGATGCCTGTAAGGCAGCTTATATAGTCGGTGACTGTGAAAAATCTGTCGCACACAACATATATTCCCATCAGCAGAATCGAAATATAGATTCCAAATGGCAAATATTTCATTACCATGCCGTTAAACGTCGTTTCGGGGGTGAATTTCACCGCCGATTTGCGGCGTTTTTTCTTATACCAGCGCGGCATACTACCGCCATTCATGCTTTTAAGGGCCACATCGGCAAATTTCTGGAGAATCTGCGCCGTATCCACACTATCCGATGTGTTATCGAACACATCTACGTTTATCGAAGCTCTTTCGTCATCGTAAATTCCGCCAAGTTCGGCGTATTTCGTGTCCTTGCGCGATACTGAGAAGCAATCGTTCGCGGTGGTTCGATCAAAGAGAATCCCGCCCGCAAAATACTCGGTCTGCCCGCGCCTGCCGCGCCTCTCAAGCTTCTTGACAGCAGAGGACAACGAGAAAAAATACGTCATCACGCCGTTCACAGTGCGGCTGTTCATGTCGTAGGTATTGACGCTGATGTACTCTCCCTTTTTGCCTCTGCGGCGGCGATAATGGGGATATTGTCCCGTAAAGCCTTCGGAAAGCAGCTTTGGTTCAATAATCTCGCGCATTTTTTCCTCGGCCTGGTTATACGTGCCGTAAATCCTGCTGACTCCGCTGAATTCGGACGTGCAGCCGCACATCATCTCCACCAAATTCATATACAGCAGTCGAACTCCGTCATCGCGCTCCTTTTCTCTGAGCAGACGCGCAAAGCTCCAAATCTGTTTGTTGGTGTTGCCGAAGTCATCGGATTCGCTCCACGCCTCGATCGCCTTTTCCAGCATACCGCACAACTCGTCCTGACCCGAATCCCTGAAGAGTGTCTTTATTTTCTCAAAGCCGTATCGGTTGTCCAGGGTTTCCAGCACCCTTTGTGAAAGATTGCCCTCCACCTGATGTTCAATTTCTTTGCCGCTCTCAATATCTGCAAGCTGATAGGCTATAAGCATTATCTTTGCGGCGGGCAGCAGTTCAAGTTCTTTCTGTGACATGGACTTTTCGCCCAGCATTGCCTCTTTGTTGAGCACCTCGCCGCACCACGCGTCGATGAAACGATGACCGCAATATCCGAAATCCGACAGATATTTCCCATAGTCAAAACCCTCGAACGTCATGTACGGGCAGTCACATTCAAACGAAAGCCTAACCCAATTTCTGTCCTGCATGGCGCGACGATCAAGATCCTCGTCACCGAATTCAACATCTATCAGAAAGGCGAAAGAATACCTTCCGTCGGAATACGCCGCGTCCATCCAGAAAAAAATCCCCACTATCGGAAACGTGCCCGCAAACTTGGTTCGGACATTTGGGAACACTATGCTCGCCTTGCCCCACAATTGCTCGCGCAGACTGAGAATGACGGCGTCGCCATCCCGAAGAAGGGAAATTCCGTGCCACATCAGGTTTGAAGAACACGACCTGACAAAATCGCAGGTGGCGCGGTCCATGTGCGCCGCCGCATCGTTTATGGAATACTTGCTCCGCTCTATGGCAAACGAGTTTTCGCGGTGCAGTGTCTGCACCCATTCAAAAACGGGGGTGAGACGAGAAATTGTGTAAGCTCCTATGGGATACTTCACAAGCTCTCGTATATCGTCGTTTATATAATCATCAACATCTATGGTGCGGTCTTTGAGAATACTGCTAACACTCTCGTTTACCTTGTCGGCAAATTTCTTCCTTATGCGTCGGGACTGCATACACAGCAATTCCACCGTTTCCTCCGCGTTCATGTCGTTCATGGGCGAGAGCAGCGGATGAATCTCGGAAAAAAATTGGGCAAGACCCAATTTCTTTCTGTCTACGTTTGCCGCTTCATTTGTATTACCCATAAGCACTCCACCCTTCTTCTTAATTCAGCATAATGACAAACAGAATATTTTATCGTCAATTATATCACAACAAATAAAGCAAATCAAATCAATTTATCTACAATTAATCTGATTTCTGATTTTTTCAGCCCTATAGCATACATATATTTTTCGGCGCTTGTGTATTTCTTTCTGAAAAGCGTCAGAAAATCCTCAATGTAGCGCGGCTTTGGAGTGATTACTTCCCTGTTCAAATCGCTGTAGTTGCAACACAGTGTGTCCACCAGTCCCCGCAGATTCTGCTCGGACTGCATATAATTCTCAGATATATCCTCGTCGCTTACCCCTACCAGCATCATCAATATCGCAGTGACAACACCGGTTCTGTCCTTTCCGGCCGTGCAGTGACACACTACGCCGCCCTTAGAAAAGGCTATCCGTCGCATTACCTCGCACATTACGGAATGCCCGCCGGCTATCTCCATGTAGGAAACGGCAACTCCATCGGGCGAATCCGGCACTCTGCCGTCCCCCGCGAGGGCGCAGTGCGTGTAGTTGAAGCCTTTAACCGCCGCGAGCGCACAAGGCTGGCGCCTCACCTCGTCATAACTGCGCAGGTCGATGATGTCGGTCATACCCATTGAAATCATCGCGGCAACATCGCAGTCTGTAATTTCATTTGGCAAATCGCTCCGCCAAAAAGCGCTATATTTTGTGACCTTGCCTTCGGCGGCGCCGTATCCCCCTATATCGCGGGTATTGTATGTAAAATCGAGCAGACTGGGCATATTTTTTCATTCCTTATTCTCATTAATAAACCGGGTTGATATTACGGTTTGTAATATTTAATTCTTTATATCGTCAATAATATTACCGTTTTTCACATTAGGCTCGATAAAATTAGCCTTGGCGTAATCCCATAATTCTTCTGAAACCTCACCCGTGTCGGTATTTCGTTTCAATACACTGCTAAGTCTGACGCCGTGTTCGCGCCACGCCCTGCCATCGGTAGCATCGTTTAGCATCAGCGGCTGGATATGATCCATCGTGCGCGCGAATTTGGCCTCGGGCGTCTCACGCGCCTCGAACTCCTCCCACAGTGCACGGAATTTGGCGCACTGATCGCCGGGCAGAAGGCCGAATATTCTCTCCGCCGCCAACCTCTCACGCTCGTGTTGGTCAACCGCAGCCTTTTCGTCATAGGCATAGGTGTCTCCCGCGTCAATCTCCACTATATCATGAATCAGAACCATTGTAACTGTCTTCAATACATCAATCGGCTCGGCGGAATATTCGCTTAGCAAAATCGTCATCATTGCCAGATGCCAGGCGTGATCGCTGTCGGTCTCCCTGCGGTCCGCTGCGGTTATATAATTCTGACGGATTATTGCCTTTTCCTTGTCTATTTCTTTGATAAATTCAAACTGCTCTTCCAGCCTGGACACAATTAAGTCAACTCCCTTTATTGATTTTCTGAAGTCGTCGATATTACGAATTGTATTCTAATTACCAATTGTAATACTGATTGCAAAAATTCCGCATATTTTGTGTTTAAAATCAATACACGAAACCACCCACTGTGACAAATCCGAATCTCGTGTAGAAATCATGCAGCGACGGCATACACATCAGATATATATCGCGTCCCTCTGCCCTGTCAAGAAGCGCATTAACCACATTGCTTGCGTAACCCTTGCGGCGGTGCTCTGGAACAGAGGCGCACATTATCAACACCGCTGTGTTTCCGGCGAGGTGTAACGCTCCGCAGGCCGCGGGCATTGCATTGTCGCGGACTATGGCGGAGACAACCGCCTTTGCCTTAGTGCGATAGATCATGTCGCTGTAGAAATCGTCAAAATTTGGCACCTCAAAGCCCGTTCCGGCACATTCCTCCATCACCGCATACACGTCCGATATCTCCGGATTTAACTCCACATCGACCGAGGACGGCACACTCCTGCGCCTGGCGAGCCGCATAACCAGACCGTTGGCGCTTTCCCCCTCGCGCGCGGGCCTGAGTGCGCCCATATAACCCATATTTGCCCGGATAAAGCAGTCCATTTCATCGGTGTCGTATTCACCTTTGGCGCAGACTGTCATTGAATTGTCAAGCTTATATATAACAGCGGTAATTTCCGCATTGTCATCATACTGTGCCCAGAAACGCGCGAATGGCTTGTCAGTTCCGTATGTGAGCAAAGCCGCGAGAATACGGCAGCCGAACGGATCGCCGTCACAATAGCCCTTTGCCGCCTCAATTTTTTCATTGTCAAGAATTTTAATCACAGCAGATTCACTTCCTATTGATTATTTTTCGCATCGCGTATTCCGATTTGTATAATACACAATTATATTACAATATGTTTTGCTCTATAAACTGAGCAATCGCGTCGCTGTCATTGTCACCTATCGTCACGTCGGCGGACTTACTAACCAAGTCTATTGAGTTTCCCATCGCCACGCCGACGCCGCAGCAGCGCAGCATTTCCGCATCAACGTAATCGTCACCGAACGCAATTATATTTTCCCTCCAAATTCCAAGCGCCCGCTCTACTGGCGGGATCGCACTTTCCTTTGAAGCGCCGCGACGGGAAAATTTGAACCAATCGCAGTCCGAAAAAGGCATAAACACGCAGTCATCTACCAATGCGGCGGTTCGCTCGGCAAAGTCGGTGTCGGTTCCCTCTATGCACACTTTGAACGCGGTATCGTGGAAGTCCGAAAAATCCGTGATTGTAACATTCGACCAATCCACCGAATCTATAACGCAGTTACAGTATGTACCGTGCGGTGAATCCACCGTAACCCCGCGATTTTCGGCGACTGCGGCACTCACCAGCAATGCTGTTTCTTCCTCGGTAAACACACTGTTGTAGACAATCTCTCCGCCAACTCTCACCAACCCACCGCCATTGGATATCACCACGTCAGGATTTACCTCGGCTATGATTCTGGAGCAGGTCTGTTCGCTTCGCGCGGTGGCAATGCCCACCAATATTCCCTTGATACGGCATTTTTCCAGCGCCTCGATGCTTTCAGGGCGAATGTTCTTTTGACTGTCCAGCAAAGTGCCATCCAGATCAAACAGAATTAATTTGCACTCGCGAGTCCTCTTTGAAAGCGGAAAGGGCAGGCGCACATCTGCGACATTTGATATCAAATCGGCACTTTTCTTTGATTCTTCCATAATGTGCATCCTCCCCCTTCCTCTTTCTGCCTTAGGATTGCTTTTTTACTTTGGCGCATTAAAAAATATGAAAAAGAGCTGCTTATTTTTTGTGTGCCTACAGTTGTTCTTTAATCTTGCTGGCTTCGCTCGTGAGGCTCTGCCTCACTCTCTGCAAGGATGAATTTATCCTCCTTAACTCTTATGCAGCTCCGCCCGTTCGACTTCGATCTTTTATTTTGACATAGCCGCCTTTTCGGCAAGCGCATACACCAGCTCGCACACAGCGTTCAAATCGCTCTCGGATATCACACTGCACGGCGAGTGCAGATATCTGCACGGCAGTGAGACGGCCGCCGTTCTCACCCCGCCGCGGCTGTTGTGTATCGAACCCGAGTCATTGCCTCCCGAAATTCCCTTCTTATACTGCCATTTAATTCCGCGCTCATTGGCCACCCGCTGAACCATCTTGTACAATCCTCTGTCGTAAATGGTAGCTCTGTCCATGAATGAAATCACGGCCCCGCCGCCAACCCTGCACACCTTACTGCATTCGTCAACATTGGGAATGTCGGCGGCAGTAGTGGATTCCACAACTATCGCCACATCAGGCGCTACGGTATAGGCGGCGCATTTTGCGCCGCGCAGCCCTACTTCTTCCATCGTGGAAAAGACAAAATACATATCGCATTCCAAATCGCGCTTGATTATGTCAATGAGCACGGCGCAGCCCGCCCTGTCGTCGAGAGCCTTGCCCTTAAGCAGTCCGTCGCCGAACTCTCCGAAGTTGGTGTCAAACACCACATCGTCGCCCGGGCAGACATTCTCAAGTGCCTCTTCCCTTGTCAGTGCGCCGATATCAATATAAAGCCCGTCAACATCTGGCGCGGTGGAACGCTCGTCCCCCTTGAGCATATGGACAGGTTTTGCGCCGATAACCCCGGGGATCTTTTCATCGCCCACCAACACGGGCGTCCCGCAGAGCACACGCCTGTCTATGCCTCCTACGGCAGCGAATTTCAACAAACCGCTGTCATTTATATCTGTAACTATCAAGCCCACCTCGTCCATATGGGCGCAGAGCATGAGCTTATTTTCAGGTGTATTTTTTCCCTTTTTGAAAGCAATTATCGAACCCGTACTGTTGACCTCCACGGAATCACAGTGCGGCTTTATTTCCTTTAATATATACTCTCTAACATTGTCCTCCACGCCGGAAATCCCGTGAAGCATCGACAGTTTGGCAAGTGTGTCACGCAGCATAATTATAATTCTCCCCTCCGCAGATTATTGGCATATTCCGCCGCTCTTGATGTAGGCCGCAAGAAGCTGCGCGGTGCTTTCCACATCGTCGCAGTCCACAACCTCTACCGGCGTGTGCATATTTCTCTCGGGAATAGAGACCAGTCCGCACGGAATACCGCCCGCAGTCACGGCAATATCGTCGGCATTTGTGCCTGTAGTGCCGCCCATCACGTCATACTGCCACTTGATGCCCTGCTCGTCAGCGGTAGCCGTCAGCTTTTTGGTAACAGCGCGGCTGAGCACCGAAGCAAAGCCTATCATGGGACCCGCGCCCAGCTTACCGCACTCCTCGTCCGCGCAATCGGGATAAGCGCCAAATCCCACGTCAACCGCGACAGCCTGAGTGGGAGCAACCGCGAAGGCAGCACAGCCCGCCGCCAGATGTCCAACCTCCTCGCGCGTGGAGAGAAGAGCCGTCACATGGCAATCTAATCGTGAACACTTCGGCTCGAGCAGTTCAACCATACGGATAACGGCCGCCGCTCCTGCGCGATTGTCGAGCGCCTTGCCGGTAACGCGGCTGCCGAGAAGCGAGGCGGGTCTGCCGCGCATGGCAATTCTCGTGCCTATCTGCACCAATTCCCGCGCCTTTTCGGAGGAATATCCGATATCCACCGCCATATCTTTAAACTCAGGGACTTTCGACAAATCCTCGCCCGAGGTCAGATGAGGCGGGCGACAACAGACTATGCCGTTTATTTTGCTCTTGCTCATCACGCACACCTCGCTGCCCATGAGCACACGGCGGTCGACGCCACCGCAGGGAGCGATGTGCAGGAAACCGTCGTCGTCAATATCAGTTACGACAAGACCTATCTCGTCAATGTGTGCGTCAATAAGTATGTGATTTGATGAATTCAGGTCGCCCAACTCGGCGATGACATTCCCCAACGAATCGCGCACAACGGGTGTAAAATCCGAGAGCAGCTCCATCGCAAGGCGCGCGGCGGAGCCTTCAGCGCCCGATGGACCGTTTGAGTTGGAAAGTCCCAGAATGATGTCTTTTACTGCCATATACTATATATCTCCTCAATATCGCTTAATTTTTTCTCATCTTCAGCGGACAAAAGAACAACCGCCGATTATCCGACAGCCTCCATCTTGGTGGCCGCAAATACAAAGTTACCCGTGCCGTAATAAATCAAGTACTGGTCGTTGATGATAAACACGGTATCATAAAGATTCTTGCCGCTCTGATCGTACACCTCGATTTGGGTTATAACAGCGTCTTTTTCAAACTCATCCATGATACCGTCGCTCTGCATACCAACCGCGTCCATCAGGTCGCGTGTGCAGTTGTTTTTCACCTTATAAAATGGAGAAAACACGCTGCCCGTGCGGCTGGTCTTGTAGCTGTCATATGCGAGCAGAACGCCGGAGTTATATTCTTCCTTTACTGCATCCTCCTCGGATATATCGGTGTTGCGGGGAGACTGGAGCACATGCGAATCCTTGGCGACCTCCCAACTTCCCACGCAGCTTTCAGGGAGGTAATCGCTGCCCTGAGCCACTATAAGGTTGCCGTTTTCGTCCAACTGCATTCCGGTACTGCCGATATTGTCATTGTAGTCGGGCTGATTCGACTTACCGCGCGCTATCAGAATGGCTACCGCCGCAAAAATAGCCACACAGCATACGCACACCACCGCTATCGTTATAAAATTCTTATTGCTGATTATATTTTTCATTGTTAATTCCATCCTTCAAAAAGTATTTTTGTTTTTTATTTTTTGTCTTATTGAATTTCAATTAAAAATCGCTCACAAAATCACGCATATATGGCTCTTTAGCATTTTGGAAGAAGATCTTTTGCGATATTTTTAATGGAGTTCAGTATTGATACCCGATTGGCTGACCGTTCATCAACCGAGCCGTGAGAATTTATTGGTTGAGAATGCCTTGGATGGCACCTCCAGCGGGACAACCTCGACAAAGACCGCCGTATGCTTTGATGAGATATGTCTGTCCTTGTGCTGCGAACCAAAAAACCAATGCTTATATTTTACGCGACCACAAAGCTCGTCAAAAAACGCCGTCAGCGAATTAAAATTGTTTATGTTGCCCGACAGCATATCCTTTATCTTGGTGGGACATTCGTGCGTTATGATATAATCCACCGTAAGCGAGTGTTCATAAAGCTTATTTGCGGCAGCCTCCATCTCCTTTACATCGGGGGTTTCCTCACTCCACCAGCGCATACCCCGGCTCAAGCGCAGTTCCGCGTCATCGCTGCACCCGCCGCCCATGGTGAATATTTTCTGTCCCTCTATCTCAAACACCTGTCCGCGACAGAGGTGGAAAACATTGCTGTTTACCCTGTGTATCTGCCCTCCGCACCACGTCTCCTCGGGATAGCTGTAGAGCTTGTCGAAATTTTCGTGACAGCCGTCCACAAAAAGTATCCTGTATTTCTGGCGCTCCATAAACTGAAGTATCTTTTCTTCCTGAGCGTCGCCGTTCCAGATAAATCCGAAATCCCCACATATTATCAGGATATCTCCGCTGCGCAGTTTGTCAAACTGCTTTTCTTCAAAACGCGATACACTTCCATGCATATCGCCTGTCACATATATCAACTCAACACCGCCTTTGTCCGCTGCTTCAAATTGGCCGTCAATAAATTGCCGACGAAGCAATGTAATTTCCGTTTTTGATATTATACATCATTCATAGCCGATTGGTAAAGAGCTTTCCTTATTATACAACAAAAAAATCATTAAAACAACGTCAAATCAGTATTTTTTATATATTTACTTTTAATTTACTTTTATATCACTTTTATTATGCGAGTTTATATGGTATAATGTTATGCAGACTGGAGAAAATAAAAATTATTTGAAAAAATTAAGGAACGGTGAACTCGAAATGAAATCCATTAGCCGACATATGGGTAAAACAGGCAAAAAACTCACGGCCTTGACTGCGCTGCTGCTCGCATCGTTTATATCGATGTCGTCGCTCATAGCTCCAAAACAGGTGTATGCCGCTTTTCGTACGGAATACAAGACCCACTGCGACACCATTTATATGATGAACATGGACACCGGTACTGTCGTGTACGAACAGGATCCCGACAAGATAAAGCTCCCCGCTTCGCTCACCAAGATGATGACCTGCATCATAGCCTACGAGCGTGCGGATTCGCTCGACGAAATGGTGGTTGTCGATTCCCGCGCCGTACGTTTTGTCAATTACAACACAGAGGGCGTTACAGGTGTTTGGACCAACATCAAGGTAAACGAACGCTTCACTCTGCGCGACTTGATATACGAAGCACTTGTGGCATCAGAAAACTGCGCCGCCGAGGCGATAGGCTACTACATAAGCAAGCAGTACTACGGCAGCGACTCCAATCAGGAATTTATCGACTTCATGAATGACCGCGCCGTGGAAATAGGCTGCACCAATACAAAATTTAAATGTGCGTCGGGACTCACTACAGACATAGAGAATCATCACTCCACCGCCCACGACATGGCTCTCATAGCGCAGCACCTCATGAATATTCCGGAGCTTGCCGAAATAGCCTACACCCCGCGCTCTTACGGCATAAAGCCCACCAACAAACACGACGAGGTGCAGACGGTAATTTCCACCAATCTGCTCATACGCGAAGGTGAAAAGGGCGCCGACGGCACGGATTATTTCTATCAGTACTGCGAGGGCGTGAAAACGGGTTTCCTCTCTGCGTCGGGACACTGTTTCGCGGCATATGCCAAGAAAAGCGGATACCGATATATATGCGTACTTCTGGACGACGGAGCAAAGTCCTCAAAAGAGACCAATATGGCATTTGTAGATGCTAAAAATCTGTTCGAATGGGCGTTTGACAACCTTTATCTCGTGGATATATATAGCACCAACGTGCCTATCGACGAGCTGGATTTAAAGCTGGCGTGGAACAAGGATAAGATAGTGGCCGTCCCCCGCGATAACTTCAGCGCGCTGCTGCCCAAGGGCGTTGAGGCGTCAAGCGTCATTAAAAAAGTGGTGCGGGACAGCGACGTGGTCTCCGCTCCCGTCAAAAAAGGGGACAAGCTGGGTACCGCCTATCTCAGCTATGACGGCGAGAACATAGGTGAAATCGACCTGGTGGCTGACGAGTCTGTGGAGCGCAGCACCCTGCTTTACGTGCTCGACACGATAAACAACATCTTCGCCTCCACTGCGGTCAGAATACTGCTGGTACTCATAGTTATCGCCATAATAGTCTATATTGTGGTCTCATACTCGCGCAAGCAGAAAATGGACAGCCTCAAGAGGAATGTCTCGCGCCGCAAGGCAAGGAGACGCAACTATCGATGATTTTGTTAAATTAACATTAATAGATTATTAGATAAATATTAATAAAGTTCAGAAAGGAGAGTATTATGTATCACACACACGATTGTAAAAGTGACGTGAGTCGCACATCCCGCGCTGTGGAGAGAATCTTTGCACTGTTCATGATAGTGTGCATAATGTCATCTATGGTGTCATGCGGAGATGATACGACAGATGATAAGAACTTAACTGAAAATCTGGTCAAAAGCTATATGCAGTCCTTCCGCGACTACAACATATCCAAAATGAACGGCAGCAGCCTTTTTAAATTTGAATCGTACAATGACAGCGACGAGGTGGACGCCGCCTGCAAGCTGTTGGCCTCCAATGTAAGCTGGACAATTGACGGGATAAGCGTGAGCGGAAATTCCGCCATAGCCCAAGTCACCATGACAGTGCCGGTCGATTTTGAAGGCATATGCCGTGATGCGTTAGACGACGCTATGCTTCAAATTGAGCAGGATTCACATCGTCTGCCCGCTGAGGTGATAAATTTGTCGATAAAAAAATTCGCCAATAAGGCGGATAAAACTTCTGTTTCGTCTGAGATATCCATGAGCAAGGTCAACAACAAATGGTATATTTCCAAGTCGCAGGATGTTATCGAGATAATTTCTGAGATACGCGCGCCTGTTGCCGCAATTTATTCGGTGATCGGACAATAGACGCAGCAACGGCGGCCAATATGAGTCAGTTCACAACTTTGTAGATATGTAATAAAAGTTATTTCCAAAAGCAGATAACACTTTATACTTCTCGGCTTTAATTCACAAAGTGTTATCTGGCAGTTAATATAATGTTAATAATATACCTTTATACTAAATGACAGTAACGGACGTCAGACGAACCCCTCTTGAGGTTCTTGAATATTTTAAAAAGTTGGCGCTGGCACAATCCGTTATGATCTCAATTTGACTACACCTACTCCTATCCCTTTTTTGATACTCTTTTCTGACACAAGGCGGGCGGCATTTTTGTCGTCCGCCTTGTGCCTTTTGTCAAATTGTTGTGCGTTGTACTGTGATTAGGATCCTTCGCGAGGATTTTTAATTTATAATTTTTTAAAGGAGATTTGTTTCAATGAAAAAGATCGCCAGTTTCACAATAGATCATACAAAGCTCATGCCCGGGATATACATTTCCCGCATAGACGGCGACATCGTCACCTATGATCTGAGAGTGTGCCGCCCCAACCACCCACCGTTCATGGAGACGCCCGCCATACACACCATCGAGCATATATTCGCCACTCTTGCGCGCAACTCAGCCATGAGCGACGATGTGATCTACTTCGGGCCGATGGGCTGTCGGACAGGCTTCTACCTGCTGGTCAGGAACCCTGACCACGAGGCCGTTATAGCTCTCATCAAAGAGATACTCGCAAAAATATCCGAATGGCAGGACGAGATCCCCGGCGCTTCCGCCAATGAATGCGGCAATTATCTGGAGCACGACCTCGACGCCGCCAGGAAATACGCACGCGATTACTTGTCGAAAATCAGAGATTGGGACACAAGCAAACTAAGTTATTGACAAATATGCACTTCGTTTTTTGTGCATTATACATTTAATATTCCCCCGAAGGGCTTGGATTTATGCCTAGAATGCAGAAATTGGCTCTTCGGGGTTGAATTATTACAAATTTGTAGTATAATACATTTACATTGTAACGAGTTTGTAATATAATTCAGGCGGAGTGAAAACATAAATTACGGATCTCATGCCGCCAATGCTCACTGATGATGCCAACGCTGCACATATCAATATCGGAATTATCCAAAACATTCCCCTCAAAAAATTAGCAGCAACATAAAGCAGTCAGGCACACCTTAAAAGGAGAGTGATATACAGTGAGTATTTTTAATTCCAAAAATGCCGGGTCCGAGAGGGCGGCAAAAAACAAATGCGTGGAAAAAAGCGGGAAAATCAAAAAATACAGTATGTTCCAAAAAATCTTCAGAATTCTCTGCTATGTTGGTCTTAAGATCCAATTCAAGACCTATAATCTCCGACGGCGGTTCAGGAAGTTCCTGTTCCCGCTGGGTCAGCGGATAACGGCGTTTGCCGGCAGATGTATTGTGGAGCCTGTGTGCGGGGCAGCCCGTGAATTTTGCGATATATGCGTGGAGGTGGCCAAGATTCCCGCGAGGGCAAGGGGGTTGAAAAAGAAATCCGGCAATAAGACCCTGTCTTCCGGCATTAAACGCACCGCCGGTTTGCTGCACGACGAGCGTATGCTTCACAAGGACTTCTTCAGCGGCGTATTCAACACCGTTCTTCCGATAATCTGTATAGGTGCGCTCATAAGTGTGGCATTTTATGTCACTTCCTCAAATCGCGCTATAGAAGTCTCTTATAATGGCAAATTGCTTGGCTACATAGAAGACGAAAAAGTATATAACGACGCTATCCAACTGCTCAGGCAGCGTATGGCCAACAGCAGCGACGACTACATATCTACAATGACCCCCACATATTCTCTGTCAGCCACAGATGCCGGCGTAAATATGACTGCAGAGTCACTTTGCGAAGCAATACTGGCGGACAGCCGCAATGTGGACGACGCGTACGGACTTTACATAGACGGCGAGCTTTGTGCCGCCGCCAAAAGCTACGGAGACATTCAATTTATAATGGAGACTTTCCTTGACAAATACAAAACCGGCACACCGGGCGAAAGCGTAGCCTTTATGGGCAAGACCGAGATAGTCAAGGGATTGTACGACGCAGATAAAATAGTATCCTCCGAAAATTTTGAGAAGACTATATCCACCAAGCGCACTGAAACCCAGGTTTACACCGTGATGCCGGGCGATACGGCGGAATCCATAGCAAACATAGCCAATATGTCATACGATCGCCTGATGGCTCTCAACGAGAATTTGAGCGACGTCCCCGAGGAGGGCAGCTCGGTGCTGCTCGAGAAGGAGTTGCCTGTGCTGGCGGTCCAGACCGTGCGGAACGTAACGGTTGAGGAGAAAATCCCCTACTCAAAGAAAACCGTAAAGGACGACACACAATACACTACATATTCAAAATGCGTGACAAAGGGCGAGAACGGCGTCAGAGAGATTGTGCAGCAGGTCACGGAGATCAACGGAGTTCAGGTCGCCTGCGACGTATTGTATTCCACTGTCGTCAAGCAGCCTGTGGACGCGGTATACGTCGTCGGCACCAAGAAGGCGAGCAGAGTTGGTTCGGGCGCTTTCACATGGCCCGTGCCTGGCGTGAAAACCATTTCTTCTCCCTACGGCTACAGATGGGGACGTCTCCACAAGGGCGTTGACATCTCCACCTCGGGCATATACGGGCGAACAGTGGTCGCCGCCGACTCAGGTGTTGTCACTGTCAAAAATTCAGCTACAGGCTATGGTCTACATATAATCATATCCCATGGAAACAGCTATTCCACCTGCTACGCTCACCTGAGCGCGGTCAACGTAAAGACGGGCGACGTGGTCGCCAAAGGGCAGGCAATAGCCAAAGTGGGCAATTCCGGATCATCAACAGGTCCGCATCTTCACTTCGAGATACGCAAGAATAATGTTCCGGGCAACCCGATGAACTACTTTTAAATAAATTGACAAGAAAATCGGAGACATTCGCACACATTAAACGCTGAATGTCTCCGATTTTGCTTTTTTATAAATTTATATATATTATAATATTACGCCTGCCTCCCCAACAGGATCACAGGGCACAATGTGGTTAAATAAGCCTTCTCAGATCGAGTTCAACTCCCTGATACGCATTATCGGTCGTATTATCTTCCTCAGCCGGCTTGAGCCTCGGGCTGTATTCGCCGAGGATCTTATCATAGCTCTCTATGATATGCTCGGGGACCTCATAGTCGCTGGTGATCGTCTTGTCGTAGTTATCGTAAACCTCCAGCATATCCCTGTAGCCCCTCATAAAGGCATCGACCACAGCGGGATCGAATTTTTTGCCGCTCTCGTCAATTATAGTGGAATACAACCTGTTCATTTCCCAGCCTTTTTTGTAACTGCGCGCAGTCACTAGAGTATCGAACATATCCGCCAGGGCTATTATCTGAGCGCCCCGGTCTATCTCCTCGCCCTTCTTTCCGAGATATCCCGTGCCGTCCCAGTTCTCATGATGATCGAGCGCCATTCTGCGCGCCGTCTCCATAATTTCACCGGTTGCTTCGTACAGCAGTTCCTCGCCCGCGACAACGTGAGTTTTCATGATGGCAGATTCCTCGTCGTTGAGCGAGCTTTCCTGCTTCAGTATCTCCGGCGGGATAAGTATCTTGCCTATATCGTGCATTATTGCGGCAATTCTGATAACTTCTATCTCCCTCTCCGACATATCCAAGTTGCTCGCCAGTATCCGACTGTATTCCGTCATGCGCCTGACGTGCTGACTGACTTGTCCCGATTTGGTTTCACTGACCTCAGCATACTGGAAGATAATGCTCTCATATACCTTGAGCATTTCCTCGCTCATCTTCTGAGTGATGCTGCCATGCTCAAAAATGTAAGATATGCAGTAAAACCCCGCCGCTATAAATACATACATGACATTCATGTTGAAACCCACGCGTATATGAAAGAAGATTCCCATGGCAACCTGCACGCCGATAGGCAGGATAGAGAGCATCATCAGCATCACCGCAATCGCTCGGATGGCCTTGATATTGCTGCGAACAAACGGAGACTGCCCCCGATAAACTCTCAAAAATATGGTAGACGTCGTCACCGTGAGCAACATCATCAGAGTTGAGGCTACCAATTGATTCACTCGGTCGAGCGTCACGTTGTCCACTGTGTAATCCATAAAGTCCCCGTAGGCAACAACTCCATTATAAATTGCGATGTTGAGGAACACTACCGCCGCGACAAGCATCGTTATGCCTACAATCAAACATATTCTGCGAAGCCGCGCATTGACATAAGCCAATCTGACTGAAAGCTGTATTTCGTGACTTTCGGAGTCTTTTAATTTATCCATCGTATCACCTTTCTTTGCGTAAATTTATATGCAAAAGCGCTGGGGGAATTCAATAAAATGTAAAGCATCGGCCTTTTACAGTTAATATTTAATCACTTTTCTACAAAAAAATCAATAGTTATTGAAAATAATATGCCGCAGCGCCGAAGCTGCCTGCACCAACGGGAGCAGTCGCACTGCAAAAAGCCCTCCGAAAAGGCAAACCCAATCGGAGGGGTACAAAAGCCCAATAGCAAATTTGGCAAAATTATTCCTCCGTCGGTGCGGGGACGGGTTCTTTCTTCTTTTTTGTAAATCTATCCGCCACCACTTTGACGATACTGCTGCCCCACAGCCCCATAAGAAAACCAAGTATCATGCCGCAGAGCACATCGCTCGGGTAATGCACTTGCAGATAAAGTCTCGAAAAGGCTATTATCAGCGCCAACACAAATGCAAGGAAACCCAGCACCGAGCGATCCTTAAAGAGCGCGGTGGAAGCGGCGACGCCCGACATTGTATGACCCGACGGGAATGAATAATCCGTGGGCGCGGGGATGAGAAGACGCTCTTTCGGCACAACGGCTCCCGGAAGATCAAACGGGCGCGTACGCATTGCCAGATTTTTGATTATGCCGTTGCCCACAATAAGACACAGCAACAGCGAAACCGCCATGGAAAAGCCCGTCCGACGGGTCTTTTTTGGAATCATAAACACGATAGACAGCGCTATCCAGACGATGCCGGCATCGCCTATTCTGGTCACTACCGGCATGACGGCGTCCAGAATATCGCCTGGCACTCCCCTGCTCATGCTGTGATAAATCGCCCTGAGTATGCTGATATCAAAGGACGTGATCTGCTCAAGCACATATGTAATAATATCTTCCATCAGTCAGACCCCTTCCGAAACAAGAGCGGACACGCCGACTGATGTTTCTCTTTTAATTTTTCACTTCATTGTGTTTACCTCGGATTATAACCTCAGATCACGTTTGACGCTTCAAGGCGTCATCACGCGCATTCACCGAAAAACATAACCCAAAACACGACGAAAAAAACCGGAAAATGTAAACAAACCATTTTTCCTTATTAATATAACACATTTGAAGCGCTATTTCAATAATTTTTTTGTGTAATTTTAAACGATTTCCAACATTTATTTTTGACTGTAACTACACAAGTTTTTCTTACGCTTGGTGGAGCGTTAAACATTTTACTCTTTATTAAAAAATAAACAAAATATACTGTTGCCCTTTGCAAATTTATGTGATATAATAAAGGAACTCTTGTGCTTGAGTGTTTATCGCCCGGGCAGGGTTTGCCGGCAATTTTTCTCAACCGTTTCCGAATATGGGCGGTCATATCCGTATTTTGCATACGTCGCGCTGCCGAGGCAGTGAGCCAACGTCAATTTACAGGATTTAAAGCGCCGCGCCAAGCACCAGCATTTCGCGCAGGCGGTTATAAAGGAAACGGAATTGACTGAGCGGTATGGGACATTCGCCGCTGCCTATCTCTATGGTAAAGGCAGGCGCGTGGTATTTTTCCATGAACCAATCCTTTAGTCCCGCCGACGAAGCCGAGAAACCCGGCTCCCTGAGCGCGTATCCCGATGAAGCCGACAATATCCGCGCCATCAGGTGCGATTTGGCGGGCGTGAAGTTGCGGTAATTCCAGTATATTTCCTCGCCCTGTGAGTGAAACGCCACGACATGGCGAAATTTTGCACGGCTGCACAGTTCCACAACGGCCCTTGTCTCAGGTTCACTCTCGGGGTATTCACCCGTCCAGCCCGCCATTGAGGGACCGCATATCCCGCTGTCCATGGCTATGGCTCGCATATCGTCCCACGCGGCGTCGAAATTTCTGTTTATATCCACGCCCCGGGCATTTGCCTTCCATTTGCTGCAAAATTCCCTGCTGCGGCAGCGTTCAAACAGGTCCTCGCCAAGATATCCCTCCAGCCCTTGACAATCCGCGCCGTTTATTGATATCTCCACACCGTCAGGATTGAGCGCGGGAACGATTATCAACCCGCGGGCGCTCAGAAGCTTATTGATATCCATATCGCATATCTGTCGGCGATTGGCGCGTGCTGACAGTACATCTTCGGCAAAATACATCATCAGCAGTGTGGTTATCCATTCTCTGCCGTGTACGCCGCCGCAGTACAGCACGGGCGAATCGAGATTGCCCATCTGCATGGCGTATATTTTCCGCCCGAGCAAACTGTTGCCTATGGAAGTCACCTCAAACAGATCTCCGTAAGCGGCGCCCAGCTTTTCTATCCAGCCCTTTACCCGAATGTAATCGGGCGGCTTTATACCCACTATCCTATCCATATATGCCCAACCGCCTTTCAAGCCGATTTTGAATTAATTTTTGTGTGACCTGAATTATTATAGATTTTTATGGATTTTGACGCTTCAATTAGGTTCCGGTTTTTTTCTTTTAATATAATTATGCATTATGCATTTCAAATTATGAATTAAGCCTTATGGAGATGTTGTTATAATGAATCTTGAAGAAAAGACGCTCAGCGAAACCTACCATTTCAAGGGCAGAATAATCAATCTTCGCGTCGACGACGTGGAGCTGTCGGACGGCAGCAAATCCATACGCGAAATCATAGAACACCCCGGAGGGGTGTGTGTGGCGGCTCTTACCACAGACGGAAGGCTGCCGTTTGTGCGGCAGTTCAGATATCCGTACAAAGAAATAGTGACCGAGCTTCCCGCCGGCAAGCTGGAGAAAGGCGAGGACCCGTTGGACGCGGTAAGACGCGAGCTTGCCGAGGAGGTAGGCGCAGAGGGCAAAAACTGGCGCGGCATGGGCAAACTCTATCCCTCGCCCGGTTACTGCGGAGAAATAATACATCTCTACGCCTGCGACATAGACATAGAGGGAGACAGTCACCCCGACGAGGGCGAATTTCTCGAGGTGGAATACATAAGCCTTGAGGATGCCGTGAAAATGGTGTTAAGCAATCAATTGCCCGACTCAAAGACGCAGACCCTCATTTTGAAGCTTTGGATGGAGAAGTCTGGGAAAACAAGCGGATGATGCTCACGAATACAAACGACATGAGAAACATATAAAACAATAAACACGGAAATCAATTTTTTAAAATTTGAAACCTGCGGTTTTGTTTTCGGTTAAATGGGGAATGTAAATTGAGTGACAACAGATATGCAAACAGAAATTCGGACTATAGCAGCGGCCCGCGCCCACAGAAAGTACAGGGGCAATCTTCTTCGCACGCCGTCTCGCTTGAAAAATTCCCGTGGCAGCTCTTTGCGGCCGTGGCGTTTGCGGTTATCGGCCTGGTGATATTCTCGGTGGCCATAACCATGCTGACCGGCGGCGACAAAGGCGGGCAGGGGTCGGACAAAGGCGCGCAGCTATACGTGTCGGATTCCACGGCGCAGGACGGCACGGTCATAGCTTTCGACGATGCCGACGTTTCCTCCGAGGATTTAACCAGCCTGGAAAAAGCAGACTTCACCGGAACATGGAACAAGACCGAGGTATACGAGAGTGAGAAAGCGACACTCACTATAACAGACCAGAATGAGGTCGGCTTCAGCTTCACCATGAAGATATGGAACGCAAAAAAAACTGCTTCGGTTTCCGGCACAGCTTATTTCACCGGCAGCAACTCCGCCTCATACGTCAAGGATCTCTCCTCGATAACCTTTGAGCGCGGCACACAGTATATATCGGTCTATCACATCGGCAATAATTCCGACTTCGGCATTTCCGACGGTTTCAAGACCGACGGGAGATACACCACAGGCACACCGAAATACTACGAAACCAATGAAGTAAGCGGCTACGACTACAACCTGTATAAGTCCGACAACATCGTAAATGCCCTCTCCTCTACCCTTTCTGCCGACGACTACGAGCTGTACAAGGAGATGATGGCCAAAGGACTGCAATCGCCTATCGCCTATGAACGCACGCTGGACAAAAACGGCAAAAAAGTAAACGTGGACGCGGAGCTGAATTGTGTGAAGTATTACGCCCATCTCAACAGCACAGGCTCCGATATGATATTCATATGTTCAAATGACGGCAGGATATATGTGCTGTTTTACGATTCCGAGCAGATGAGGTACTACACCAACGACAAGAGCTATTCCAAAAAGATGCCGGGCGCATTCCAAGCGGTTGCCACAGCAAAGAAAATGACGCCTAAATATGTGTATAAATAAACTCAAAAACAACCTGTTGAGAAAGGATGTATAAAAACATGAGCACGTTCAGCCTACTGCTTATGCTTCTGTTTTTGATTGTTTTTGGCGTACAGTTTTTTATGTACTTCGTAAATATGGAGATGCCGAGATTTTCGAGGTTCCTTACTCTCCTGCTCATATTGATGCTGATTGCGGAGATAATCATATCTTCGTTTGAATTACCCGCCAAGCTTATCGACCTGATTGTGCTAATCTCAATGGGAAACAAAACAATAGTAATCTGCTGCGCGGCGGTAATATTCACTGTGTTGCTGTTTATACTGGTCAAGCTTCTGCCGAAATTTAAATGGAAAAAAATTCTCAAGTTCACTCCCGTGAAGTATGTCATAATGGGCTTTCTTGTGATAGTACTGGCGATATACACCGAGCTTTTCAACGGCTGTTACTCATTTGACAGCCTTAATGAATACAATGATTTCAAACAAAATTTCGCCAAATATGACAGACGCTTCTGGCCCACAAAATATATAAAAAGCATTGAAGACAACGGGCAGGAAAAAGTGACCACCTATTCCATATACCCTTGGGACGTGGAGATAACCGATGGCAGACAGTTTGCCTACAAGGTTGTGACCTTCTACGGTGTGGACAGCTACGGAGACAGCAGATACTTTTATTACTATCCATTTACCTATAATCTTTACGCGGGTGTCTCGTCAAAACCTGTGGAATATGAAAAGTCGGAGGGAACCGCTTCCGCAGCCGTGAGCCAATCCGATACGGGCGGCGATTCCAAAGCAAACGGCTCCGCCTATGATAACGACGATTCCGAAAGTTAATATATTGCGTAATTACGATGAATTAATCACGATGAGCACGTATTTCTCACCGGCAAAAGAAAGGACTCTTTGAAAAAATGAACGAAACAATAACCAAAAGCTGCACAGCCGTACAAGCGGATCTGTCTCTTGAAGCTCTGCTTGGCGGATGCAAGAAAAATCGCATCAAGTCTGTAGCCGCGAGGTACGAAGTTAAGGTGCCGGACAAGCTGACAAAACAGCAGATGACAGAAGCCTGCCTTCCCGTGATCGAGATAAACTTCGGCCTAAGGGTCAAACAGTACTCTCAGCAGGACATGAAGTTATTGCTCGACTGCATTAAATCGGGCAGCGTCGACGAAGAAACCGCACTTAAGATTATTGAATCCGCGCCGTTTGAAGATGGAGCCATATTCCTGACAGCGAAAAAGGACAAAATATCGGCGCTGGTTCCGAGAGAACTCGCGGGTAAAGCCATGATGCACTGTGCCGCGCACTGCCTGATCAGCGACGACGACGACGTTACCCGCACCGCGAAGACCTGCGCTATGATATACGGAAGCTTCACACCCGAAATGCTGGCTAACGCGGTCAATTCGGCGTATGGCGCGGACTTCACCCTACGACAGGCGGAGGAGTTTTTGGAAACGGCTGACTGTGAGGAATTCACTTATACCGACGGCAAAGCCGTGTACGCGCTTGCTCAACCGTCCGAGATCAGCCGATTGGCGGCGTCGCTCGACTTTTCTCTGCCTACCCGCAAGGAGATTGAAGCGTATTCGATCTACGGCCTGGATTCCACAGGATATTACTACCGCCAAGTGGTAAACTTTGTCTATAGCAATCAGGGCGATTCATATAAAAAGGCAAATGAATTGATGAAGAAAATCTCAATCTGGTGTTTAACAGGCGGCAGTATTCAGGATATATTCGGCATTGTGCAGCAATCCGAAATGCCGATTACGGTCAATCAATTTGAATTTCTTCTCAACATGATAGGCGAGCTTTCCAACAGAACGAGAAAGCAAAACCTTAAAGGTCATATATATTGCGACGTAGACGGCGTCCAGCCCACGGTTATGCCGAGAGTGGCAGCGAGGGACGCGGACGAGGGGAAACGCGGCGAGCCTGTGCGCGTGGGACGGAAAATAGGTCGCAACGACCCCTGTCCCTGCGGCAGCGGCAAGAAATACAAAAAATGCTGCGGTAAATCCTCTCGCTGAAGTTATGATAAAAGATCAAAGTCAAACACGAACTGTACAATTTTGCCTGACATATCGGCAGGAATTGATATCAGTGAAACGCTCAAATTTACCGTTGAAAAAAAATTCACTCAGCAGTTATAATGTTTACGTAGTTAAAAATTTAGAGAAAATCTGCGGAGAGTTGAGCGTTCATGAAAAATAAGGATAAATCAGGCATTGTGTCAAACCGAAAAATCACCGCGCTGTGGGCAGGGCTTTCTTTCTTCCTGCCCGCTGCGGTGATTTCTGTTTTGCTGGCCGCGAACGCGATAACTCCCTTCGGCAATGCCACGCTTATCACCGAAGTCGGCTCAGGTTGGTTTGAGAATTTATGCCGAACGTACGAATCGGTAATTTCAGGCGACGGAGTTTTTTATAATCTGGATATCGGCTTCGGCGGCAGCTTTTATTCCGAATTTGCGTCAGGGCTTTGCTCCCCCTTCCTCTTCGCGGCGCTGTTCTTTCCATCCGGCAGGCTGGCGGCCGCATACTCAGTCATTACGATACTTCGCGCGGGATTCGCGGGACTTTTTGCATGGACGATGCTGGACAAATGCGTCGGCATATCCAAGTCCCTCTCTTTCGCGCTGGCGTGTGGGTATGCTCTGTGCGGATTCACGGCGTGCGCGGCGTATTATCCCTCAATCGCCGACGCGGCGGTGTTCTTCCCCCTTGTGATTACTGGAATTTACGTCTATACATTCCAGGGGCGTCCGCTCAGACTGTTCCTTTGCGCCTCTCTTTTCTTCATCACCTGTTCGAGACTCTTTATAGGCGGCACGGTCGTCTGCTTCATGATGTATTTCGCCTTTTATTACAGAAGGAAAAATCCCGGCGCCCCGCTGTATAAATTTGCCATGTTTTCGGCCACTCTCCTCTGCTCCGCAGCTTCCGCAGCGGTGATGATAGTTCCTTTAGGCGTGAGCGCTGCGTATTATAAAGACGGAGTATTCTGCCGAGTAGACAGCGTGGATCCGCTGATGGCTGTCTGTTTCGGCGGCTATGCGTCAGTTTCCGACACAGGGAGCTGCTGCATATGCATTGCGGGACTGTTGATAATGGGAATCGCCGCTTTTATGCTGAATAAATGCATATCCGTACACGAGCGCATATTTGTCGGAGCGACGGCGGCGTTGATAATAATGGCGTCCGCTCTGCCCGTAATCGGCAGCATTATGTTCGGCTTCTGCGCCTACACGGACGAGAAGGTGAACATGGGATTTGTGCTGGCTGCGCTCGCAATCTACTGCACCGCGAGGAATTTTGCCGAGCCGGATGGCTTAAGCCTGACTACAGCAGGTATTTCGGCAGGCGCGTTTGCGATGATATGTATACCGTCCATTTTGATGAGAAAGTCAGAAGTATTCGCCGTGCTGGCTGAATCTGGCCTTGCCGTGTTATTCATTGCGGTGTTCATCTCAATTTGCGTCACTCTCCGCTATAACAAAGGCAGTATTTCACTCAGACTGTGTGCGCTTACTGCGGCAGCAATAACAATTTTTGGCATAATACACTGCGGCGCGGCTATAGACGGCATAAACTCCCCCTACTGCTCTGACCTTCTCGCCTCTGATAGCATACAAAAGCTGCGGATAAATCAATCCATATCGGCTGACGAGGAAGCAGCGGGGCGCTCCATGAGGTTTTTCAGATACAGAAGCGTTGACAACGCCTCTTACGGAGCCAATCTCACGCGAAACGAGGCGGCAGGACTTGAGGAATTTGCCAAGCGTCTGGGTATAATGCCAAATTCTGAATTCGGCGGGGGTGAAAACTTCACTCCGCTGACCGACGTAATTTTTGGAACGGGTTATGTGATCAAAGGCGGCATGGTATACGAAGTGCAAAATGCCGCGCAGTCGCCCGCCTACCTTGTGAATGATTTCGACGATGATATAATTTACGAAGGAACCGCCTTCGATGTGCAGAACCGGCTCGCTGCAGATTGGTTCGGCGTAGAAGATTTATTCACTCCGGCCGATTTTGAATTGCAGGAGAGCACAAGCTCTGCGGAGAATGAGCGATACAAGTGGATATTCGGAAACGAAACCACATATGTAAATAAATATGCCGTAAAACTGAATGTGGGAGACAGTCTCTTTCTTCTCACCGAGAAAGGGAACTATTCGTATGCCATAGACGGCGACAGTCGAAGCGATTGGCACGATGGGCAAGAAGGAGGCATATATACTCTTTGCGACGACGCAGCGGATTGCGGCGGAATTGAAATTTATATTTCGGCGGGGGAAACTTCGGAAGGCGGCGCGCAGAAGATTCCCAAACCCACGTTTATGGTTATATCCGACGAGTTGCAACGGACACTGGCGGACCGAGCGTCAGAGCGCGGGGCGGAGTACATCTCACACAGGGGAAGTTCGATCAACTTCATGCTGACAACCGACGCGCCGAAAACAGCAGTCACCTCCGTCCCCTACGAATACGGCTGGGAGATAACCGACAACGGACAGAAAATTGACGCCACGGAAATTTGCGGCGGACTTATCGGCATAGAACTTGGCAGCGGAAAACATTCGATAGTTATGAAATACACGCCCCCATTCTTCAAATTCAGTCTGATATTCTCGTCCGCGTTCTTCCTGCTGGGAATGTATATGACGCTCTGCACCGAGCGTGAGATATCGCGCCGCCGCAAGGTGCGAATGGCATTCCGCGCAGCGGAACTTAACAGGCAAAAAACACATATGAATAAAAACTCACAAAGGGAATGATACAAGTTTGTCTACCGATTTGACAGGGGTAATATTTGACTTTAACGGCACGCTGTTCTTTGACACTCAATTTCACGAACAGGCATGGAGAGAGTACGCACAGGAATTGTGCGGGAGAACGATAACCGATGAGGAGTTCCGAGACAACATTCACGGCAGAACCAATGCCGAAATACTCAAGTATTTCCTCGGCGGCCGACTGAGCCGAGAGGAAATTGACTTTCACTCCGAAGCAAAAGAGAGGATTTATCGCGCTCTCTGCACCCGAAGCAGCGATAAATTTCACTTGGCCAAAGGAGCTGAGCAATTCATGGATTGGCTCAAATCGCGCGATATACCCATGGCAATTGCTACTTCATCGGGCAAAAGCAATTCCGAATTCTACATGGAACGCTTTAATATGGGGCGATGGTTCGACCGAAACACCTTTGTATATAATGACGGAAGTATCCTCAGCAAGCCCTATCCGGACATATATCTTCGTGCGGCGGCGGCAATCGGCCTGAATCCTGAACAATGCGTCGTGTTTGAGGATATGCCTTCAGGCATATCCTCGGCGCGGGCGGCAGGAGCGAGTAAAATCATCGCAGTGGCCTCATCGCTCAGCCTTCAATACCTTCTTTCGCTGGAGGGAGTAGAGCGGGTAATTTCAAACTACGAAAATCTAAACTTCGCGGATATAATTTATAGCAATCCACACAAATAGTCGGACAAGTTAAACGCGGCATAAGAGGGATATAAAATGAGCGAAAGTATTTTAATCGTAGACGATGAAAAGGAAATAGCTGACCTGATAGAAGTGTATCTGAAAAATGACGGATATACGGTTTATAAATTTTACAACGGCGCGGACGCCTTAAGTTGCATCGAAGAAACTCCTTTGGATTTGGTGATATTAGATGTAATGCTGCCTGATATTGACGGTTTCCGTATTTGTCAGAAAATTAGAGAAAGATTCTATTATCCCGTTATAATGCTTACGGCAAAAGTAGAGGACAGCGATAAGATAATGGGGCTTACGATAGGTGCCGACGATTACATAACCAAGCCGTTTAATCCACTGGAAGTTGTTGCCAGGGTAAAGACACAGTTGCGAAGATATATGCGCTACAACAATTCCTTTCAAAAGCAGGAAGATAAAATACACGAATACGATATCAGAGGTCTTGTAATCAATAAAGATAATCATAAATGTTTTTTGTTCGGTAAAGAACTGCAATTGACTCCGATCGAATTTTCAATTCTTTGGTATCTGTGCGAACATCAAGGAATGGTTGTTTCATCAGAAGAATTATTTGAGACTGTGTGGGGAGAAAAATTTTATCACAGCAACAATACTGTTATGTCACATATCGGCAGACTGCGCGAAAAGATGAACGAGCCTGCCAAAAAACCTAAATTTATAAAAACTGTGTGGGGAGTTGGATATACTATTGAGAAGTAGAGAACAACAAAGAATATCACAGATATCCAATCGTATCATAGTCAGATTCCTTCTGTCCTGTTTGGTTTTCCTGCTGATTATATTGGGCGGATTTTTATTTTCGTGGTTCATTTGCACACATTTTATATGGCAGGGTAACGATCCGATTTATCAGTTTTTGAAGACACTGGAAATACTTTCGCCGATCATCATTGCTCTGTCGATTACCGTAGGCGTATTTACTCTGGCTGTCCTCTCGATAAAAAGAGCTCTGCGCTATCTCAACAATATAGTAGACGCCGCTAAAAGCCTTTCACACCCCGATGACAATTCTATAGAGTTACCCGAAGAACTGGGTGACATACAAAACGAATTGAATCTGGCGAGAGAGCAGGCTCTGAGAAATATCAGTACCGCCAATGAAGCTGTCCAGCGCAAGAATGATTTGATTATGTATCTCGCTCACGACCTGAAAACACCGCTGGCCTCGGTAATCGGCTACCTAAACCTGCTGCATGATGAAGGGGAAATCTCCCCGAAACTCAGGGAAAAATATCTTTGTATTACGTTGAATAAAGCAGAACGCCTCGAAGATTTAATTAACGAATTTTTTGAGATAGCAAGATTTAACCTTTCCACCATTACCCTTCAATACAGCAGAATCAATCTTACCCGACTGCTTGAGCAATTAATTTATGAATTCCGGCCCATGATGAAAGAGAAAAAACTGCGCTGTCGGCTCAGCATTGCCGAAGATATGATGTTGCGGTGCGATGCAGATAAAATACAGAGGGTATTTGATAATATTCTGCGCAACGCGGTTATTTACAGCTTTGAAAACACGGATATAAGTATTGCGGCGGTGAACGAAAAAGACAAACTGACAATTAAATTTGTCAATCAGGGCGACACTATTCCCCAAGAAAAGCTGGAAAGGATATTTGAACAATTCTACAGGCTCGACGACGCCCGAAGCACCAAAGGAGGCGGGGCAGGCTTGGGATTGGCCATCGCGAAGCAGATTGTTGAGCTTCACGGCGGTACAATAACGGCGGAAAGCAAAGACGAAAAAACCGAATTTATAGTTTTACTCCCTACATTGTGAGAAAATCGTAAGAAATTCCGTGCAAAATTGGCAGAAAGTCTTGAAAATAAAAAAATAAACAACACCCCTGTTTTTGTTATAATGATTTTGCAAATACAGAGGTGTTGTTTTTAATACTAATCTTCAATAAAAGTACCGCAAAAAATATATAATCTTTTTCATCAATTTTTTACTTTTAATTGAAGATCAGTTAAGCCGAAGGAGGAATTTTTTACTATGGAATATTCGTACAAAAAGTCACGTCACAGAGGGTCTTTCATTTTCTGTGCCGTAATATTGATTGCCATTGGCTGCGGCGCTGCGTATGCAGTGAGATGCTCTAGTGACAGTGATTTACATACATCTGACCAACCCGTACAGGTAAATAAACAATACGATGAAAGGGATAAAAAGAATGAAGAGGAGGATTGGCGTCTGGTTCTGGTAAACCGCGAAAATCCGTTGAATCAAACATCGGATATGGAACTGACGGAATTATCCAACGGACAGAAAGTGGATACACGAATTTATCCGTATCTTCAAAAGATGTTTGAAGATATGCGCAGTGAAGGCATTTATCCTGTGGTTGTATCGGGATACAGAACAGAAAGCGAACAACAACAAATTTACAATGACAAGATAGCAGAGTTTGTTGCAGACGGTCTGACGGAATATGAGGCCAAAAAAGAAGCAGAACGCTGGGTAGCCATTCCCGGCACAAGTGAGCACCAACTCGGTCTTGGAGTTGACATCAACGCCGACGGAATAAACTCTTACGGATATGAGGTGTACGAGTGGCTTGAGGACAACGCACACCGTTACGGTTTCATACACCGCTATCCCGACGATAAGACCGATATAACCGGTATAGCAAATGAGCCGTGGCATTACCGATATGTCGGTCAAAAAGCGGCTGATGAAATACACAGGCGCGGAATCTGTCTGGAAGAATATCTTGAGGGCAAATAAAACACAGGCGCCAAACAACATAAACAGAGCCTCAATGCTCAGAAATCATTTGGCGCTTATAGTTTTTGTAAATTAAATTTTAAGAGATAAGCGGGAATTTAAAACAGCTCCTCATTACGAGTTGATCTAAGCGTTGAACTCCGCTAAATGGGCCACGCCCGGGATAGTCTCCCCCTGCCAGGAGCTTGTGGTTGACATAAGCGCCCCCGTCGCTATGGCGAGTACACGGTGAAGTTCACCGTTTTGCATTCTCTGCATTATGTGGGAGCAAAGCACACTGCCTATGCACCCGCAGCCCGAGCCGCCCGCGTGTACGTCCTGCACCTCCCGATCAAATATCATCATGCCGCAGTCATTGTGCCTGTCCGCAAGGTCTATTCCATCGCGTTCGAGAAGTTGTCGGAGCAGGTCGCTGCCCACATATCCCAAGTCTCCCGTCAATATCAGATCATAATCGGTGGGAGCCGTGCAGGTATCGGTGAGATACCGTTTGATTGTGTCGGCGGCGGCGGGAGCCATTGCCGCACCCATGTTGCAGGGGTCCTTTATTCCAAGGTCGTCTATTATGCCAACGCAAGCGGAATTTATGGATATCGGCCCGCAATGTCCCACTATCGCCGCGCCCGCGCCTGTTACGGTCCATTGTGCTGCCGGCGAGCGCTGACCACCGTACCCCAGCGGTGTGCGGAACTGGCGCTCGGACGAACAGAAATGTGAGGAAGTCACCGCAGCACAGACGTTAGCCGCGCCCGATTCAACAAATACAGCCGCATTTATCAGCGCCTCTATCATCGTGGAACAGGCTCCGTAAAGCCCTATGTGCGGGATTCCCAGACTGCGCAGTCCGAAAGTAGAAGCTATGCATTGGTTCAGCAAATCGCCTGAAAACATCACATCAACCTCAGATGGCGGAATTTTAGCCTTATCAAGGGCTATGCTCACAACTTCCTGCTGAAGCGAGCTTTCGGCCTTTTCCCATGATGTCTGTTCCATCATAGGATCCTCGTGAACCTTGTCAAAAAAACCTCCGAGCGGACCTTCGCTCTCTTTTTTACCCGCCACACCCGCAAAACTCAGTATTGTGGGAACAGAATCAAAGCGGAACGTGCCGCGCTGTAATCTCTGCAAAACTACCCCTCCAAATATTTTCTTTAATCAAAAACCTTGTCATTATTTTGCGCCATGCTGATAAAAATATTCAGATAAAATTTGCTTTGCGGCGAATTTCTATAACGGGTGTTGGCTGTAGACAGTCATTTGCTTTGAGTTTGGCCCATGGGGCATCCAAGAATTAAAAGGCGTAAAATCTATGGTATCCAGTAAAAATTCACCTATTATCTATTTTCACACATTTATCTTGCCTAACGTATCACATGATTTTCTCTGTTATCAATTTAACTTAAAGTTAAAAGATACGCAGAAAAAAATAAAAAAGTTAAAAAAATAACTTGACAAATGCATTTTAGTATGATATATTATTAAGGCACTCAGCGAGTGTAGCGATTCAAATAAAAATGCGAGTGTGCTGGAACTGGCAGACAGGCACGTTTGAGGTGCGTGTGTCGCACGACGTACGGGTTCAAGTCCCGTCACTCGCACCAAAAAGGTTGCATGAAAAAGATGCAGCAGTGAAAAACTCCGAATTTTCGGAGTTTTTTTCGTTTTGGGTGCGAAAAATGAATTAGGTCTACCGTGCAGAGAGATCCAGATATTACAGGGCCTGAGTATGGAATATACGATATTGAATAATCCAAACAGAGATTGGAATAGGGCATACACGGAGATTATCAACAGTATCTGACGAGGAAATAATAAATCTAATTCTTATTGATATAACCAAATAATCAATTAATAAAGTACCACTTTTAAAGCTGGTGCTTTTTCTTATGCCAACTTCTCCAAAAGTAACCGATCTTATTATCTATTTGCGAATATAAATTTACTATTTGCAGAAGTTTTTTGATTCTGTCCTTGCCGGATTTATATTACAGCCACAATTCTCCCTTGAAGCATACTGTAGTCACGAAAGAAACGAAAACATCGACGCAGCCGCCTGTAACATATTGAACATTCGCTGTTTTTGTGATATAATAAATCAAAATCTAAATTTCAAAGTAATGATGAACCGAAATTTTTTATCGTCGGGAAACAGATATATAAACTTTAAAAGATTTATATAACAAGGTCCGCAATGGAATGAGGTAAAAATATGGCCAAAATATTTTTAATAGAAGACGACAGAGGAATTGTCGCCAATCTGACTGAATTTCTGACAAGAGAAGGATATGAAGTGGTATGCGCTTCGGGACAGACCTCAGCGTTAGAGCTTTTGAAGAGAGAACCGGTTGATCTGGTTCTATTGGACATCTCATTGTCCGACGGCAACGGTTTTGCCGTTTGCAAAGCCATTAAATCGGATTATAATGTTCCGGTTATCTTCCTCACTGCTTCCGGCGACGAATTCAGCACAGTGACCGGATTTGAACTTGGTGCAGACGATTACATCGCCAAACCCTTTCGCCCGCGAGAACTCGTTTCCCGCATCAAAAATGTTCTGCGTCTGACCGGCGGCGCCGGCTCGGTCATTAATCTCGGTAATGTGACCGTCGATACCGTCAGAGGCATCGCAACAAAAGGCGGCAGAGATCTGTGCCTTTCTGCTCTGGAATACCGGTTGCTGCTGGTATTTCTGAATAACCGGGGCGCGATTCTTTCCCGTTCCAAACTCCTTGAGGCCATTTGGGACATTGCGGGTGAGTTTGTCAACGACAACACGCTAACGGTCTATATCAAACGTCTGCGGGAAAAAATAGAAGAGGATCCGCAGAATCCTCAACTTATCAAAACGGTTCGCGGTCTCGGCTATAAGGTGGATATCGGATGAAATTCTTTCGTAACAAGGAGATAGTCAGGATACTTTTTTTGCAGCTCTGTCTGTCTGCGGCTGCGGTAATCACTGCTTTTTTATGGGAGGCGCGTTTCGGTTTCTTTACGCTGCTCCTCTCGCTGCTCTTCCTGATTATTCATATCGCCAGCACTTACAGGCGGTACAAGCGGATTTACGATTTATCCGCCGACATTGACCGCATTCTGCATGGAGAAGAGATTCAGGTGTCGCTGAGCGACTATCAGGAAGGGGAACTCGGCGTCCTGCAAAGCGAGATTTATAAGATGACCATCCGCCTGCGGGAGCAGAAACAGCAGTTGCAGGACGATAAAATATATCTTGCCGATCTGATTGCCGATATTTCCCACCAGATCCGCACGCCGCTGACATCCATCAATCTGCTCGTTTCATTTCTCTCCGAGCCCGGTGTGACGGACGAATGCCGCGTAGAGCTGACTCAGAAACTGCTCAACCTGCTCTCCCGGATCGACTGGCTCATCACCACACTGCTCAAAATGTCGAAGCTGGACGCCGGCACGGTGCGTTTCAAACGGGAGACGGTTCCGATGGAGGAGCTGGTCCGGGAGTTTACCGCGCCGCTTTTGGTGCCCGTTGAGCTGCGGGAGCAGAATCTCGTAATTAACGCTAACGGTAATTTTACCGGGGACATCGCCTGGACAGTAGAAGCGATCAGCAATATAGTGAAAAACTGCATGGAACATACACCGAACGGCGGCGTCATCGGGATCAACGCCAGTGAAAACGCGCTTTATTCCGAAATCGTAATTTCAGATAACGGCAGCGGGATTGACGCAGAAGATTTGCCGCACATCTTTGAACGGTTTTATAAGGGTAAGCAATCGGATGAAAAAAGTTTTGGGATCGGTCTTGCCCTTGCCAGAACCATCATTACATCACAGAACGGAACGGTAAAAGCAGAAAATCTCGCCCCGAACGGCGCCAGATTCACAGTTCGGTTTTATAAAGGAACAATATAGCCGAAGGGACCGAACCCGGAGTGTCCGGCTTGTCCATTCGTTAAGTGACATTTTTGTTATTTTGAAGTCACCTCCCTGTCATCTTGACAAGATACAATATACCCGTAAACTTATGACAACCCAAGCAAATAATCCCGACAAGTCCCGCGTGATGATGAGCGCACAGCCGCATTGCCGTCCTCCGTATTGCCCCGCACTTGCCGTCATCGCCTCTTTTTGTCCACATATTTACTTGGATTGCTATAGAAAAGGAGTTTAAGCGATGGAAATATTACGAGTGGAAGATCTTTGCAAGACTTATGGCAAGGGTGAAAATCAAGTAAATGCGCTGAACCATGTCTCGTTCACTGTAGACAAGGGAGAATTTGTCGCAATTATCGGTCCGTCTGGTTCCGGTAAGTCCACGCTGCTGCATATTTTGGGCGGCGTTGATCAGCCGACAGGCGGCAAGGTGTATATGGACGGCTGCGACGTCTACGCTCAGAACGACGAGCAGCTGGCCATTTTCCGCCGCCGCCAGGTAGGGTTGATTTATCAGTTTTACAATCTGATTCCGGTTCTGAACGTCACGGAAAATATCACTCTGCCGGTACTGATGGACGGGCGAAAGGTCAATCAAGATCGGCTCAATGAACTGCTGACCACCCTGAAGCTTACCGGGCGTGAGAATCATCTACCTAACCAGCTCTCCGGCGGCCAGCAGCAGCGTGTATCTATCGGCCGTGCGTTAATGAACGCCCCTTCAGTCGTGTTGGCGGACGAGCCGACCGGGAATCTCGATTCCAAAAACAGTCAGGAGATTGTAGAGCTTCTGAAAGTTTCAAACCAGAAGTACGATCAGACGCTGATCATAATCACCCATGATGAAAGCATCGCGTTGCAGGCCGACCGGATTATTTCCATCGAGGACGGCCGCATCACTCGAGACGAGGTGATTCGCCGATGAACATATTCCATAAAGTGACGTTACAGTCATTGAAAAAAAACAGAACGAGAACCGTAGTCACCATCATCGGCATCATTCTTTCCGCCGCGATGATCTGTGCGGTGACAACCCTTGCCAGCAGTATCAGAAACTATGCAATACAGTACGCCGTGTATTCGGTCGGAAACTGGTACGGACGGACGCTGGGCACTGATTTTCACACCTATGAGACCGTTCGTGACAGCGACAAAACTGAGGGCGTCGTTTATCTTCAGCAGCTTGGCTACGCGGTGGCGGATGGCTGCGAAAACGAATTTAAACCGTATATCTACCTGCTTGGCGCAGGGAAGGGTGTGAACGAAGTACTCCCGATCCACATGACTTCCGGCAGATATCCCACTTCGTCGGATGAAATTCTGTTGCCCAATCACTTGTATACCAATGGGGGCATAAAGCACAGCATCGGCGACAAACTGACCCTTTCGCTCGGCCAGCGAGTTCTTGATGGAGATGTACTGACGCAGAACACTCCGTGTTATATCAACAATGAGGACGAGATCGTGTTTAACGGAGAAACACTGGAAACAAGGGAGAGACGCACTTACACAGTTGTGGGTTTTTATGATCGCTTAGATTGGCGGATAGAAAATTTCGAGGCGCCGGGATATACGGCGTTGACAGTTGCCGACAAAGAGTTATCCTCCGACAGCGTCTATGATGTGTATTTCCGCACGAAGCATCCGGGCGATATTTATGCGTTCATGGAAAATAACCACTTAGGGGACGACACCAACAGTGATGTACTGATGTTTACGGGGACCTTTAAGTTCGACAACTTCACCACCATGCTCTATAGTATGTCCGCCATTGTGATTGGGCTTATCATGTTCGGCTCGGTGGCGTTGATTTACAACGCCTTCTCCATTTCCGTATCGGAGCGAACCAAGCAGTTTGGTCTGCTTTCCTCCATCGGAGCTACCAAAAAGCAGCTGCGGCGCATGGTGTTATTTGAGGCGCTTACCGTCAGCGCCATTGGAATCCCGATCGGCATTCTCGGAGGCGTTGGCGGAATCGGGATTACGCTGCTGTTTATCGGAAACAAATTCCACTCCCTCGGATTTACCGGTGACATGAAGCTGAGCGTTTCGCCCGCCTCCATTCTGACTGCCGCGGTCGTGGCGCTCATTACCGTGCTGATTTCCGCATGGATCCCGTCCAAACGGGCCACAAAGGTCTCCGCGATAGAGGCCATACGTCAGAATATGGACGTGACCGCCAAAGGGAAAACCGTGAAAACCTCTCGCATAATCTACGCTTTGTTCGGACTTCCCGGCGTTTTGGCCAGCAAGCACTATAAACGCAATCGAAAGAAGTACCGCACAACAGTATTGAGCCTGTTTATGAGCATCGTGCTGTTTGTTTCCGCCTCGGCATTTACCGAATACCTGATGGAAACCGTTTCGGGCGGTTTTGAATCGGTGGGTTACGATCTGTTGTATCAGGCCGCTTTTGAGGACTTTGACAAAATTACACCGGACGAACTGCTGAATCGGATCAAGGCGGCAAAGTCCGTCACCGGCGTAGCCTATGCCCGGGAGCGGTTCAGCGCTAATACGGAAATCCGGTCGGAGTATCTGACCGAGAAAGGAAATTCCTTCCTTAAAACCAATCAGGGACAAGACAAGGACGATACGGCGCTCGATATCTACCTGCACATTTCCTTTGTGGACGACGGAACCTATAAGGCATTGCTTAAAAAACACGGCTTAAGCGAGGAAAAATTTATTAATCCGGAAAAACCGCTTGCCTTGGCCTTGGACGGTATAACGAAATTCAATGTCCATAGCGAAAAATATGAAACCGTGAAGATCTTCAACCGTGATGAATTTGAAGTAGATGTATTGGACAACAAAGAAATCCCCGGTTATACGTTTTATAGCACTGGCAATGACAGCAACGGAAATACAGTCTGCCGTTACATCAAAGAAGGTACGGACTATAAAGACGGAGATATTATCGAGTTGGCCGAAGAAGAAGCGACCGAAAGAACTAAACTTAACATCGGCAAGGTCATCACCGAAAGGCCGGATTTTATCCGAGGTCTCGATGACTGGTGGTTTATTTACCCGATCAGTCTTTCAAATGCAGTTTTTGAAAATTTTGACAAGGATACCACTTATGAATATTATTTTACGATCAAATCCGGCAATCATACGGAAAGCAACACCGCCGTCAAAACCGTACTGAACGAAAGTGGATTTAATTCCAACCACTTGTACGATTTTACCGAGCAGGAGGAATCCGAGCGAAATATGGTGGCTATTATCCGAGTATTTTCCTATGGCTTTATCGTGTTGATCTCTCTGATCGCTGCGGCAAATGTTTTCAATACGATATCCACCAATATAAGCTTGCGCCGCCGGGAATTCGCCATGCTCAAGTCGGTTGGAATGACCAGAAAGGGCTTCAATCGTATGATGAACTTTGAATGCCTGCTCTATGGATCCAGGGCTCTGCTCTACGGCCTGCCGGTTTCCTGTGGGATCACTTGGCTGATCTATCAGTCCGTCATGTCGGGATATGAGACAACCTTCCATCTGCCGTGGGGAGCAATTGGAATCGCCGTGCTCAGCGTATTCCTGGTCGTATTCGTCACTATGATGTACGCCATGAGTAAAGTCAAAAAGGATAACCCGATTGACGCATTGAGGAACGAGAATCTGTAGTGACAAAGATACAGTGATACAGTAGCGTAAACAAAAAATCCGATGAACACGAATCGTCAGTTCATCGGATTTTTTCAATTTTATTCGATTATTTGGATATTCCCCGTTGTTAAAAATCAAATGGGAAATCCGGATCGCTGTCTTGCTTCGCCCTTCCCTGCACTTACCGTCATCGCCCCATTTTGTCCACATCGAACTTTATTCATGATACATTCCAAACAGCTTCAGGAACCTTTGCCAAAATGTGAGTTCGGCATTTTCAGTAGGGGCAGGAATTTCCTCTTCGGGAGCGGAAATCCCATCGGTATGAATTACAAATTGAACGCTCTCCACATTGGTATTTTTGTCGCAGACAAAGGACTGTGCCTGTGCATCTCCACCTGTGATTGTATCCAGCAGTTCATCGATTTTATCGGTGATTTCCGTATCCATTCCCGCCGTTTCCTCACGCATGGCAGACGTTCCGTTCTTCAATCTGCCGGTTCCGTCATAAAGCTGAGCAATGCCTGCAAGCAGCTCGGCCACTCCGTCGTCCAGAGCTCCGGTTCCGTCTTTAAGCGTACCGGCGCCGTTATATATTTCCTGAATTCCGGAAAGCAAAGCGGCCGTTCCGCTGTATAAATTATCCGTACCCGTTTTGAGCGCACCGCTGCCTTTCATAAGCTGAGCTGCGCCGTCCGTGATCTGCGAATATCCTGCGACGATCTGCGCCACGCCGTCGGTGTAGGATATAACGCCGCTGTCCAGTTTTTCATATTCGGATACAAGCGTATTTACGGAGGTGCAAAGTTCAGACATCTTATATGCAAGACTTCCAAGTGTATCCACCAGGGTTTGAATCGTGCCGTCAAAGGTCGCATAGTTCGTTTGGAGTGCGGTTGCTCCTTCCAATAAAGTGCGAATGTTCTGGTTGACTGTTTGAAGGTACGTTTTCGTTCCGTCTACCGCCGAATTGTTTGCACTCAAAAGGGCAGCTATACTCTGTAATTGCTCTACCTGCTCGGCAAGCTCTGTTGTATCCATGCCAGCCTGCTGCAATTTTTCAATCTGCACATTTAGGGAAGATATCAGGTTTTTGATCTGACCGATTGCATCAGCGTTTTTCTGCTTCAGATCATCAATGTCTAATCCGTTTTGAGACATAATCGCTCTGTATGCATCAAAGCTCACGGCAGTCTGCAAGGATTGCGCGGCCTTTACAATCTCATCGATTCCGCCCTTAATCTTCGTGGAGGCATCGGCAAGTGCCGACAAATCCTCCGCTGTGACAGATAGACTGTTGAGAGTGGACTGCAACTGCGCAAGAGCCGCTTTGAACGACGCTGACCCTTGACGAAGGACGGAGGATTGCCCGTTTAGGATATCAAGAGCCGTCTGTATCTGTCCGATACCGTTGTTCAAATCGCGAATGCCCTTGTCGAGAGTGACCGTACCGTTTTTCAGTTCGGCCGCGCCGCTTTGAACAGTTGTTCCGCCGTTTTGCAGCTGACCGACTCCGTTTTGCAATTTTTGGGCGCCGTCTCGAAGATCAGACACCCCGCCTTCAAGGTCGTCCTGTGCGCCACCCTTCAGTTCGGATACGCCCTCTTTCAGTTCGCCGGCGCCATCGTCGAGTTGATCGATCGCATTCAAAAGTTCTGTCACCTGATCCATCAGTTCGGCTTCGTCCACTTCAACATTCAGATTAAGCGGAATGCCGTTGATGGAGATACCCTGCATTTCAAAGTCTGTGACATCGGCCGTAATTTCGGCGTCTATGCCTTTTCCGGGCAAAATGGTATACGTGAGTTGTTTATCGCTTCCGACATTAGCGACGGTCGCGCCCTTTGCGGTGATGTTTTTGCAGCTGTCGGTATCCAGTGTCAAAGATGCCTGCAATGCGTAGCCTTCAAAGAAATTGCCGCGGCAGTTCTTGTTTTGGGTAATCTCAATGTGTATTTTGAGCGCGCCGTTCATTCCGTTAATCTCATCGGCAGAATACTCCTTTCCGTCCATGAAGTAACCGATACGGATATTCCACGGCATGGTGTTTTCATCGAGTTTTCCCTCATAGTAAAGCTTTCCCGCTTTTGCGTTGATTGTAACAGTTTCGTCGGAGTAATCGATTTGATCTGTGGACGTCATATTCCGCAGGCTTTGGTATCGTCCATAATCAATGATTTGTCCACTTTCCGGCAGTTCAAAAATATTTACCACATTAATTTCCTTTACCGAACCGTCGTTGTTCAGATTGATATAGACTACCTCTTCTTTTGGTGTATTTGCAGTTGCAGCGGACACCGAAACTGCCGACATCATCGAGAATGACAGCGTTCCGATTAAAGCAACCGCCACCGCCTTGATAAAAAACCTCTTTCTGCGCTTCATTTTACTTTTCCTCCGTTAAATCAAGCCGTTTATTCCATATTTTCTTGTGCTTTTTCTCCTTCTTGGCGATTACGAAGCGATCAAACAGCATAAGTTCGCCCGGGAGAACGAAAATAACGATAATCAGTGAACAAATTCCACCGCGTCCGATAAAAATGCCAAGCTGTGCAAGAAGCTGATTGGTAGAAATATATCCAAGCAGCAAGCCCACCACAGTCAGCACGCTGCCTGATGTCAATATCGACACGGTAACATCGGAAATGGTGTGTATAACCGCGTCTTTTTTTTCAAGTGACTGTCGGTTTTCCTTGTAACGGTCGGTCATCAGAATCGCGTAATCCACCGTCGCTCCAAGCTGGATAGAGCTGATGATCAAATATGCGATATAGAAACAGGTGGAACCCATAAAATACGGTACGGCAAGATTGATCCATATTGCCGTTTCAATGGACAGCACAAGGATAATCGGCAGAGACAGGGATTTGAGCGTGAGCAGCAGCACAAGGAACACCGCGCCGATCGCCAAAATATTTACCTTTATCATATCTGCCGTGACGGTATCCATCAAATCATAAGTGCTTACGCCCTCACCCGCAAGATAATACTGGCCGGGATAATAGTCGTTTGCAATACTGCGGATCCGCTCCACCAGCGAAAAGGTTTTTTCTCCCTCATAAGGAACATCCACGGACAAAACCATTCGGCTGTAATGCTCCGATTCAAGCTGCGATAAGGTTCCTGCGTCCAAATATTCCGGCGGAATCTCCGCGCCGGCCATATCCACATAGGATATGATACTCGTAATATCAGGTACTCGGTGCAAATCATTCGACAGCGCCGTCTGCGTGGCGGTGTCTCCGCGGGGCACAAGCAGTACATAGGTGTCGCTTTCACCAAACACCTCCTGTATATCCTGCGTATCCGCGCCGAGCTGCGTGTCAGGTCCGAAAATGTGAGAAGAACCGTAGAAATAGTCGTTCGCGTTTGAGGCGAGGTATGAGGGGACGACTGCCACTGCAAAGACGCACACCATCGGGATCGCCACACGGCGGATCACACCACCGAATCTTTTAAAGCTTGGCATAAACACACGGTGCTTTGTTTTGTCCAGAAGCTTGTAAGTCAAAAGGATCAGCGACGGCATAAACACAAATACCGTGATAAGGCTGATCGCCACGCCCTTCGCCAAAGCCAGACCGAGGTCCGGTCCGATGCGGAATCGCATCAGTACGAGAGCCAGAAAACCGATAACTGTAGTCAATCCGCTGGACAAGATCGATGTAGTGGACTTGCAAAGCGCGTCGACCATCGCCTGCTTCGGGTCGGAGTGATTTTCCATGCACTCCTCAAACCGATGAATAAGAAACACAGAGTAGTCGAGCGAAACGGCGAGCTGCAAAATGTTGCCCGCAGCGTTGGTGACAAAAGAGATTTCTCCGAAAATCAGGTTGCTGCCGGCGTTTATCACCACAGCGATGCCCAGCCCGCCCAGCACCAGCAGCGGTTCTATCCACGAATTTGTAGTCAAAATCAGTACAACAAACACGAAGATCACTGCGACAACAGCGATCTTGTGTACCTCGGATACCGTACTTGTCGTGGCCACGGATGTGGATACTGCGCTGCCTGTCATTGCGTTGCCGTCGCCGATAATGTCGCGGATCAGCGGAACGGCGGTAATCCTGCTTTCTTCCGCGATCGTAACGGTCAGGAGCGCTGTGCCGTCCTTGTAGTAGGTTTCAACAGTGTCCTGATCCAACGCGGAAAGCGGCACGGTAATATCCACCGCGTCATCCAGCCACGTCACGCCCGTAACCCCGTCCACACTCTTTATCCTGTCTTTGTATTCGAGAGCTTCCGGAATTGTAACATCGCGGATCATCACACGCGCGTTAGGAATGCCGCCGTCAAATTCCTCCTGCATCACATCAAGCGAAACTGTGGAGGCACAGTCCTTCGGCAGATAGTCATTTATGTCATAATTGACCGCCACGAGATTTTTTGTTACGAGACATACGATAAAAACCGTCAAAAACAAAATCAAAATCAATTTTCGGCGCTTAACCACATATGTGTAAAAACTGTTCATGTCGTTTTCCTTTCTGCGGGGCTTGCCGCGCCGTACATCTCAAAGCGGCCCCGCTCCGCCACAAGCACAAGATGTATCTCTGTGTCGCTGATCTGTCCCGTCGCAATATATGTCACAGTTCGGAGCAGCGTGATAAATTTACCTGATATTTTGCAGTTTCCGCGCTCATCGACCTCTCCCGAAAATGGCAACGCATGATTCAGGATTTCAAGTGTTCCCGTCAGCGTTGTTCCATCCCTTTTGGCGAAAAGCTGCCCTCGTCGTTTGCCAAGAGGCGTATACAAAAGAATATCGTATTTCTGTTCGAGCATGGTGTCTCCCCTTTCCACAAAAATCTAAAAGATCTGAAACTTTTGCATGACTGCTTTTTTATTATTCTCTGTCTAACCCCAAAAGGGATAGTACAGCAGGCGCTTTTCAAAATAAACGGTCAAACAGGTCGTCCCTGTATAATAACCGGACAAATCAGTGTGAATTGACGGTTAAATTTCTGTTTCTCCATTCTCCCAACACTTGCCCGTAATTGTCCATTGAACCATTTGACGGACAGTTGTATAATAAATTCAAATTTTAACCGTATCGGAGGCTCAGTGATGAAGCATGAGGAAATCTCTCTGAATACAAAAAAGGCGCTTGCGGAGGCCTTGAAAGCGGCAATGCAAAAGAAGCCGTTTCAGAAGATCTCTGTAAGCGAGTTGGTTCAGGCCACAAATATGAACAGAAAAACTTTTTACTACCATTTTGAGGACATTTACGCGCTGCTGAAATGGATGCTGGAAGAAGAAGCTATAGATGTAATAAAGCATTTTGATTTGTTAGTAGATTATGAGGAGGCCATTACATTTGTAATGGATTATGTGGAGAAAAACGACCATATCATCAACTGCGCCTATGATTCCATCGGACGGGACGAGTTAAAGCGATTTTTCTGCAACGATTTCCATGACATTGTGGTTTCAATCATTGAAACGGTAGAGCACAGTATGGGCAAGAATCTATGCGCCGAATATAAGGAATTTTTGACACAGTTTTATATGGAAGCACTGGGCGGTATGCTTGTTGACTGGGTAAAGAACAGGGACAAGAAAGATCGAAAAAAGATAATAGAATATACGTCAAACACGATTCGTTATTCCCTCATAGGAATTTTAGAGCGCGAATAGCCGTATTTCCGCCGCTCCTGCAAACCCTTTGTGAATTTCAAAGTTCAATATTGACAGGGAAGAACGGCAGCGTCTCCATTTCTACATGATGCGAATGAGAAAAATATAAAGAATTATCCGGAGGTACACGCAAGATGAATATGCTGATAAAGGTTTTTATTTGTTTTATAGCCGGCATGGGGGCGGGGCTGGGAACCGGATTCGCGGGAATGAGCGCCGCCGCCGTCATCAGTCCAATGCTGATCACGTTTTTGGATATGCCTGCTTACGAAGCGGTGGGGATTGCTCTGGCAAGCGATGTGTTGGCAAGCGCGGTGAGCGCTTATACCTACGGAAAAAACAAAAATCTTGACATACGCAATGGTATTGTTATGATGGCAGCAGTATTGCTTTTTACCTTGACGGGCAGCTGGATCGCAAGCTTCGTGCCCAATACCACGATGGGCAGCTTTTCTGTCTTTATGACTATGCTGTTGGGAATCAAATTTATCGTGAAACCCGTTATGACGACAAAAGAAACAATGGCAAACGTAAGCGCAAAAAAGCGGGTGATTCAATCAGTGGTCTGCGGCACTGCGGTTGGATTCATATGCGGCTTTATCGGCGCCGGCGGCGGAATGATGATGCTTCTGCTGCTCACCGGCGTATTGGGGTACGAATTAAAAACAGCCGTCGGCACCAGTGTGTTTATTATGACCTTTACGGCGCTGACCGGCGCCGTCAGTCACTTCGCTATCGGCGGCACGCCCGATTTGTGGTGTCTTGTTTTATGTGTGGCGTTTACGCTGATGTGGGCGAGAATCGCCGCCAGATTTGCGAACAGAGCGAGCGCGAAAACACTCAACAGGGTCGTGGGAGTCGTGCTTACTGTTTTGGGCGGGGCAATACTTGGTGTAAATCTTTTCAGATAGAATCCGCAGGTATACGGGAATAGATTAAAACTGCCGCATCGGAAACAGTATTTCCGATGCGGCAGCCTCTTGCTTAATTATAAGGGACACTCCGCTAAAGTGGGTTGTTTATATTGTCACAGCAGAAATGTGCCGCATAACTGCCGTCTATGTGAAAGGCAGAATTTCACGCGGCGGTTACATTCCTCTTAGTGAAGTTTGCGGATATGACGGCCTTATCCTTTGCGTTAATAGTGCCGTCGCCGTTGAAATCGGCAACTGAATTATATTCGTCATTGCCTTTTCTCTTGCCGAAGGCTGACGCGATTACCGCGTTGTCCTTTGCGTTGATGATTCCATCGCCGTTTATATCGCCCTGATAAATCTCAATTTCATTTGGCAGCTTGTCTGTGCCAAGGACAAATGATTTATCGGTGTAAGTGGTGTAACCGACAGCGGTAATTCTCAACTCATATGTCGCGGCGGGCGCGTTAAAGCTGAATGTTGTGCTGCCGGAATTGTATGCCCCGTTTGCAGAGTAGGTTTTTCCGTCAGACGATACGAGCATAGCCGTAAATTCGCGATCCGACGAGAGCGCGGCTGTTGTGAGTTTTACCTCGCTTTGCGTCGTGTCGGTTTCGTAGCCTGTAACGCCGTACAGCTTCAGCGCGGGATTGGCGTAACCGGAACTCACCTTGTAGGTGAATTTGACCTTGCCTGAATCGTCGGCGGTTGTCTGATCTATATAGAGCAGATTGTCGGAGCCGAACAGGTTCTCCGCCTTGTCGGATTTAAGCACCACAAACAGGCACTCGCTTCCTGTGGCAATGCTCTTGAACGAAGCGGTCTTTGCGGTCGAAGCAGCCGCGCCGCTCACAGGCAAGCTGATTGTGCTGACCGCCGCATTGCCCGATTGTACCGCATTGGGCAGAATATCGCTGAACGACACTACCTCGGGCAAATCGGCGGCAATCGCGTTTGTCTTGCTCTCAGGGCCGCTGGAATAGTAATGTATTTCTACATCTTTAATGGTCTTATTATTATCTGGATCCAAATCGAAGCTGCTGCTGCCGACAGATATGTTATCCCAAGCCTCTTTGGAACCGGAATAATAGATGTCTTTGAGATTGCTGCACCATCTAAATGCTTCGTCACCGAAATAAATAACAGAATCGGGTATAACTATACTTTCCAATTTTTCACAATTGTAAAATGTTCGAGGACCGATGTGAGTAATGGAGCTTGGTATGGTTATGCTCGGTAAACTTGTGCAACCATAAAATGCGCTATCTCCAAGATAAGTGACCGAACTGGGAATATTTACACTGGTGAGTCTTTCGCATCCGCTGAATGTGCTATCACCGATGTAATTAACCGAACTGGGTATTTGTATACTCGGCAAGCTGGCACAACCAGAGAATGCCCCGCTGCCGAGATAGGTGACCGAGTTGGGTATGCGTACGCTGGCAAGTCTGTCACAATCATAAAAGGCGGCCTCGCCAATGTAATTAACAGAGTCGGGTATTTGTACGCTGGGTAAGCTGTCACAATTGTAGAATGCTTGGTTACCGATCCTGGCGGCGGATTTCGATATAGTCACCGAAGTTAATTTCGAGCAATCATAAAAAGCGCCATCACCTATAGAAGTAACAGAATCCGGTATATTTATAGTTATCAATCGATCGCAACCATAGAATGTACCACCACCGACAAAAGTGACATTTCCGTTAAATTTGACTTCTCTTATATCATTTCTGTAATTATACCATGGCACTTTATAGTCCTCATAAATAATATAGCCATCACTATAAGTTCGTATATACGAGTCCATATCGCCGTCGCCGCTGATCGTGAGCACACCGGTCAACTCATCAAATGTCCACGATAGGTTATCGCCGCACTTGCTGTAGGGGCATTGACCCAGTCCAAACTCATCGTGACTAGCCGAGTAATACCAATCTCCCAATTTGATGGTCTCGTCCACAAGTTTCTTCGAGCCGGCATCGTAATTGCCGAGAACCGAAAGCTGGGCATTAATGCTTATTACCAAATAAATATCGCCGTCTATACAATAAGTGCAGCTGTGTATGGATTCATTTTTTGCTCCGGTCATTTTCAGGCCGACCTCAACCGGCATCGAACCATTTACCAAATTAAAACCTGCCGCCTGAATAGATACATAAGGCGTAAACTCAATTCCAAAGTACAGCTCGCCCTCCACATTCATACTAAAGTCGAACGCGGGCTTTGCGTCGCTTGTGTTGACAAGCCCGTTTCGGGTAGAGCAATTGAAACCGACCCTGTAATTAAACTTTGAATTTACAGTGATTTCGGCGGAGGCGCTGAACTTCAATGTAGGCGTGAATCCGATGGACGCGACCCCACCGGCAAAGTCAGCGCTTATGCTCGGAAGGCTTATTTCGCTTGAAAATTCGCCCGTAACCTTACCGTCCAAAGAAGCCTCGGTTATTACACCAAAATCAACATAGCTGTTTGACAGCGCCACGTATACAGACATCTCAAATGTCATCTGTATATGTAAGTCCACATTCAGCTCAATGCTGTTGCTTGTCCTATGGATATTGTACTTGAGATCGACCAAGCTCTGGCTAAATTCATTCTCATACAATCCGCCGCTGAATATTCCGCCCGAAATTGGCGCAACCTGTCCGATCGAGGAACCGCTGGATCTCGCCGCGTTCATGTCGGTAACGCCCTGATCGGCGGTGCTGTAGTCAAGCGTGTAGCCGTCTATTACGCCATTGTTCTCGATTTTGACATAATCGAAAACATCTTCGAGCGATACATCGGTATCTTCCTTTATAGTGACCTTGTATGTGCCGTCCGACTGCTTTTCGGATTTTATTGACGCTACCTTGGCTATAATCACGTCGTCTCCGCTTGTCACAGTGAAGATATCGCCCGTTTTGAGCGACGTCAATTCGCTGTTCGCCCTGTTGAATACGTACGAGCCCTGACTTTCGTTTGAAGCGGCCTCATCGTAAACATTCGCGTCGCCGCCCGAAATAACTTCAACGTTATCCGAGTAAACCGCGAAGTTCGTCTGCGTGTCATCGTCGAGGTTCAGAACTTCCTCTTCCGCAAAGTCATTGATATCCTTTGACTTTATGTCCTGTATCGCCTGCGTGTAGAGCTCGCAGACATAGGCGCTGCAAAGGGGATCGTGGCTCTCGGTATCCAGCAGGAATGCCTTTGCCAGATAGTATTTCGGCATGGAACTGATGTTTATTGTCACCTTAACGGAATCATTTTCCGCGTCGGTCTTTGCAGAACCGAAGCCGAGCATTTCCGTGCCGTCGTCGGAATAAATCGCCACGAGCAGATCGCTGACCTCTGCTGCATTGTACTGCACGGTAGCGGTCTTGCCGCTGATTTCCATGCCGGTAATGGCATAATCCGAGTTCTCATCGGCCTTGCCGGAAGCGTCGATGGCGGTCGCCAGCAGCGTGCCAAACGAATTGTTTCCCGACACCTTTAAGTTGTCATTGCTCAGGCCGTCGGAATAACTTTCGGTATCCGCGTCAGCGTCATTCTGCGCAAACACCTGCGTATCTGCCAAACCCGCCATTGATGTAACGGCCATTGCAAAAATTATCAATAATGCCGTTGCCCTCATGCGAATCTGACGCAGGGTATGTCTTGTTTTTTGCTTCATTTTCATTTTTATTTTAGTACACTCCTTTGCTTTGACGAATCAATGTCAAGCCGCAGTTTCCGTGACGGAATCACGGCTTGACAATAATTTTTAATCAATCTCAGTTCACTGTGACATTGCGTTTAGTGAAATCGGCAGATATAAAGCCTTAATAATGCCGTTGCTACCGGCCCTTTTGGTTCAAACTAACGGCATCTTATTGCCATTTGAAGGCGCCGTATTCACTTGTTATCTCTCATGATATTTTTTGGTAAATCTCGCCCCACACAACACAAATGCACTTGCCATCAGCGCTGCCCACGCGAGGAGATAATTGGTCTCGTCGCCTGTTTTGGGGTTGCTGACTGTGTGCGGCTTTTTGGTCGTTGTAGTGGTCGCCTTGGTAGTAATTGTTGTCACAACGCCGCCGGCCTGGGTTGCTTGGGCTGTGGACGACGTTGTAACAGTTGAACCCGTCGTCGAACCTGTAGTCGTGGGCTTTGTGGTAGTTGTGGTTGCTTCGGTAGTTGTAGTCGTGGGCTTTGTAGTAGTTGTAGTTGCTTTGGTAGTTGTAGTCGTGGGCTTTGTAGTAGTTGTGGTTGCTTCGGTAGTTGTAGTCGTGGGCTTTGTAGTAGTTGTGGTTGCTTCGGTAGTTGTAGTCGTAGGCTTTGTAGTAGTTGTGGTTGCTTCGGTAGTTGTAGTCGTGGGCTTTGTAGTAGTTGTGGTTGCTTCGGTAGTTGT
>CANPVE010000010.1 GCA_947581635.1 uncultured Clostridia bacterium
TATTCCAAGATCGGCAGCACCTCAAAGGGCAAGAAGTACAAGTATCTCGACACCAAGAAAGACAGCAGCGGTCAGGTATGGTACAAGATTCAATTTTCTTCCGACAAGACCGGCTGGGTGATTGGCTCTCTCAGCAAATTGGTCAACAGCAGTTCCACTACTGCTCCGACAACCAAACCCACCGAAAATGTCGAAACAACCAAGCAGGTTGAAATTACGGGCAATCCTGTCGTTGTGCGCTCCGGCGCGGGCAAGTCTTATTCCAAGATCGGCAGCACCTCAAAGGGCAAGAAGTACAAGTATCTCGACACCAAGAAAGACAGCGGCGGTCAGGTCTGGTACAAGATTCAATTTTCTTCCGACAAAACCGGCTGGGTGATTGGCTCTCTCAGCAAGCTCATAAACGCTTAGTCGAAATGGGAATAAAAAAGGATATGTGCAGATTGCAGTTAAAAAACAAAAAATCTTGAGAATTTAACGGGTGCCGATACGGATTTAAAAGCGCGTCTTTACATCGGCGTCCGTTCGAGGAGAGAAGCAGATTGCAGGAGACTACTCTTTGCTATATAGAAACGCACGGCAAATATCTCATGATGCTGCGCAACAGAAAGCCACACGACCCGAACCGCGATAAGTGGATAGGCGTGGGAGGTAAGCTCGAAAAGGGAGAAAGTGCCGAGCTTTGCGCCATTCGAGAGATAAGGGAGGAAACAGGACTGAATGTTCTCGACCTCACCCCGCGCGGAATTGTGCATTTTAATTCCGACGTGTGGGAAAATGAATTGATGTATCTGTTCACCGTCACCAAATTCGAGGGAGATATTACCGACTGCGACGAGGGCGAACTCCGCTGGATAGACAAATCGGAAATCTTTAACCTGAATCTGTGGGACGGAGACAGAATATTCCTCAAATACCTCATTGATGACGCGCCGCCATTTGACATGACACTCAATTACAGCGGGGAGCGGTTGCGCGAATGCATTGTGGACGGGCGCGAGCTTGAGCTTTTAGACATATACAAAGAAGATGGAACACCCGCCGGTTACGTTGCCGAGCGCAGTTTCGCGCATCAAAACGCTCTTTGGCACGCTACAGCGCACATATGGGTAATTCGCTCCAACGGGCGCGGCGGTCATGAAGTGCTGCTTCAGCTCCGTTCGGCGCGCAAGAAACTCCACCCCGCCAAATACGACGTTTCGTGCGCAGGGCATATCGACGCCGGCGAGGATATACTCGTCGGCGCTGTGCGCGAGCTGAAGGAGGAATTGGGCATATCAGTTATACCGCAGGATCTCAAATTTATCACCACCATGAAATCCGTTGAGGATTTAGAGACCGACGGGGAGTGGTATCACGATAGGGAACACTGTAATATATTTATATATCGCTCCGATGTTTTGCGCGAAGATATGAAATTGCAGGAATCAGAGGTTGACGGTGTGATATGGGTCGATCTTGACGAGTGTGCTCGCTCCGTGAGCAATGAAAGCAATGATGAATTTCCCAACTGTATCAATCCTGTGGAACTGGGAATTATTTCACAGTTGATTCGATGATTCGATTTTGTTCCGCTTTATTTCGGCTTATTGCGGCCGGGTTGATCTCTCACCCGAGCCAAAATACATAATCAGTCTGCAAGTGTAATACGTTTGTCTGTTATTGTCATTTTCTTTAAAAAATCGGATATTCGGCGGTTCTATGTGGTTAAATAGCCGAATATCCGATTTTTGGCTTTTTCGTCAACTTTTTTGAATTTTGTCTATTGAAAAGAATTTGAAAAAGTGATAGAATATCTTAGTTATTGTTGTGCCGTTTCTCACGTCGAGAGAGAAACAGCAAGACGTTTAAAAGATAATTAGAAGAGCAATAAATTCACAGTTCGCAATAAAAAATGAGGAGAGAGTTTTCTGATGTCTACTAAGTACATATTTGTAACAGGCGGAGTTGTTTCGGGTCTCGGCAAGGGCATTACAGCCGCTTCATTGGGCAGACTGCTCAAAGCGCGAGGCATGAAGGTCACAATGCAGAAGCTTGACCCGTATCTCAACGTTGACCCCGGAACAATGAACCCCATACAGCACGGAGAGGTATTTGTCACCGATGACGGCGCTGAAACCGACCTCGACCTCGGTCACTACGAGCGTTTTATAGACGAAAGCCTTGACCGCAGCAGCAATGCCACCTCCGGTAAGATTTACAACAACGTAATCCAACGCGAACGCCAGGGCAATTACAACGGCGGCACGGTTCAGGTTATCCCCCACGTGACGCGGGAGATAATAGACGTCATCGCCGCAAACAAACAGAACGTGGACGTCGCCTTAGTAGAAATCGGCGGCACGGTGGGCGACATCGAAAGTCAGCCTTTCCTCGAGGCAATCAGGCAATTCTCCACGGCGGTGGGCAAGAGCAACTGCCTCTTTATTCATGTGACGCTGCTGCCCTACCTCGCCGCCAGTAAGGAGCACAAAACCAAGCCAACCCAACATTCTGTCAAACAGCTGCTCAGCATAGGCATACAGCCGGATATAATAGTGCTCCGCTCCGAGCAGCCATTCGACCCAAAAATCAAGCAGAAAATCGCCCTCTTCTGCAACATCAGCCAGAAGAACGTAATAGCCAACCTCGACCTGCCGCTGCTCTATGAGGCCCCTCTGTTCCTCAAAAAAGAAGGGCTTGACGAAATAGTGTGCGATTATTTCGGTTTTGACGTAAACGGCAAACAAGATCTGTCCGACTGGATAGAGATGGTGGAGACCGCAAAGAACCTCACAGAATCGGTCAGAATAGCCATTGTCGGCAAATACACCGAGCTTCACGACTCTTATCTCAGCGTTGTGGAGGCGCTCAAGCACGGCGGCTTCGGCAATAAGGTCGACATTGATTTCAAGTGGGTGGAATCCAACGAGATCACCGAGAACAACGTGTTCAATATTCTCGGAGACGTCGACGGAATCCTCGTTCCGGGCGGCTTCGGCGACCGCGGCATAGAGGGAATGATAATCGCGGCCAACTACGCCCGCACCAACAACATTCCCTATCTCGGCATATGTCTCGGTATGCAAATCGCCATGATCGAGTTTGCGCGCAATGTGCTCAATTTCGAGGACGCACACAGTGTTGAATTCAACCAGTACACCAGTCACGCAGTCATCGACCTCATGCCCGAGCAGCGTCATGTCAAGGAAATGGGTGCAACCATGCGTCTGGGCAAGTATCCCTGCAAGCTCAAGGAAGGCTCAAAGGTAGCCGAGTGCTACGGCACTGATTTGATAGAGGAGCGACACCGCCACCGCTACGAGGTAAACAACATCTATCGCGGCGAGTACGAGAAAAACGGTCTTGTATTTTCCGGCCAGTCCCCCGACGGTCACATTGTTGAGATGATAGAGCTGCCTGAGCATTTGTGGTATGTGGCTTGCCAGTTCCACCCCGAATTCAAGTCACGTCCCAACCGTCCCCACCCGCTGTTTAAGAGCTTTGTCGCCGCGTCCAAGATATACAGGGACACACACAGGGATAAATGATCTCCAATAAAAGTACCGCAAAGTCGCAAAATAATTGTAAATAATCCGAAAATTATCCTAAAGACAGGAGATGAGGCCGGCGTGTCAGGAATCTTGCAAGAAAATTCAGGGGAAGAAATCGGCGTGAGCGCTGAGAAAATTCAGGAATATTGCCAGCTTGTGCGCTCCGTAATGGAGGCAAGGCTGGGCGGAAAAACTCCGCTTGCCTTTACTCATACATACGGCTGTCAGGGAAATGTTTCCGACAGCGAGCGGATCAACGGAATGCTCAAAGAAATGGGCTTTGATTTCACCGACGATCCCGAAAAGGCCGACTTCATACTCTTCAACACCTGCGCGGTGCGCGAACACGCCGAGGACAGAGTATTCGGCAACGTGGGCGCGCTCAAGCACGTCAAAAACCGCAACCCTTCGCTCATAATAGCCCTCTGCGGCTGCATGGTACAGCGGGAGACCGTCGCAAACAAGATCCGCGCAAGTTACCCTCATGTTAATCTGGTGTTCGGTACGCACGTGATCAGCCGCTTTCCCGAGCTGCTCTACAAGACGCTCACAGGCGGCAAGCGCGTATTTGAGCTGTCCCAAGCGGACAACTCGATTTGCGAGAACCTGCCGGTTCGACGCGACGGCAGCGTCAAGGCGTGGCTGCCCATAATGTACGGCTGTGACAATTACTGCACATACTGCATCGTTCCCTATGTGCGCGGGCGTGAGAGGAGCCGCGACGCTGCCAATATTTTGGCCGAGGCGCGCGGGCTTGTTGAAGCGGGCTACAAGGATATAACGCTGTTGGGTCAAAATGTAAACAGTTACGCTGTCAAAAATTCCGTAAGTTCGGACGGTGCGGAGTGGAATTTTCCCAAGCTGCTGCGTGAAATAGACAAAATCGAGGGCGATTATGTGCTGAGATTCATGACGAGCCACCCCAAGGACTGCACCGAGGAACTTCTTGACGCGATGGCGGAATGCAGGCACGCGGCTCATCATCTGCATTTGCCGTTCCAGTGCGGCTCCAACCGCGTGCTCAAGGCGATGAACCGAAAATATACGCGTGAAAAATATCTTGATTTGATAAAAACCGCCCGAGAGAAAATGCCCGACATATCTCTCACCAGTGACATAATCGTTGGATTTCCCGGGGAAACTTATGAAGAGTTCCGCCAGACACTTGATTTGGTACGGGAAGTGAAATTTACGTCGCTCTTCACATTCATATATTCACCGCGCGAAGGAACTCCCGCCGCCAAGCTAGACGACCCCGTTCCCCACTCCGAAAAAGCAAGATGGATGAAAGAGCTTCTCGATGCTCAGGAGGCAATAGCCGCCGAGCGCTGCAAATCCATGATGGGAACGCGTCAGCGGGTACTCGTCGAGGGCGTGGATCAAAGAGATAATTCGCTTTTCTGCCGCACAAGCACCAACATAACGGTAAAGTGCCAAGGCGCTCCCGAGCTGGTTGGAAGTTTCGTTGAGTGCGAGATAACATCGGCGCGCAACTGGATTTTGGGCGGAAAGATAATAAAATAAATTTGGAATAACCACAGAATATTATTGAAATTTTGAGAAAAAGGAGATTTGAACAGATGACAGTTATAGAAATGACCAGAGAGCTTGGAAAGGTTATACAGCAATCAGATGAATACAAGAAGCTCGAGGCTGCCAGAGCCGCCAGCGACAACGATGCGGAACTACAGGATAAGATTGAAAATTTTAACCTCGTGCGCATGAAAATGGACATTGAATCGTCTAAGCCCGAACCCGATCAGAACAAGCTCAGCAGCCTCAACGAAGAGCTTATGACAATTTACACCGATGTAATGGGCAGCGAAAATATGATCGCCTTCAACAGTGCCAAAGAAGTCATTGACGCGCTGATGAGCAACGTGACTTCCATTCTGACCGCCGCAGTCAACGGCGAGGATCCGGCCACATTCGACCCCGAGGCGGCGGCCTGCACGGGAAGCTGTTCGACCTGCGGCGGCTGCGGCCGATAACACAACTCAAAAATCATGGCGTTCCTTTTGATCGCCAAAACAAAAATCCCCCATGAAATTCACCTTGTCGATGAATTTCATGGGGGATTTATTTTTCAGGCGTCCACAACATCTCGCAAAGCAAATGCACAGTGATCGGTTGAACTGCGGAAAACAATTTTCAATGAATAGCATCAGACAATGTAAAAAAGTTGGGCTGGCTCTATTTCTACACTCGAAAATCTTCGATTTTCTCGTTGGTGTTTATTTTTTGCGGCTCAAATAAATTGGGAAAGTTTTACTAAAAGATGACTTGCACTGTATTCGCCTAAACTCACCTTTAACTTGCTGCATTTTGCCCGCTCAGCCTGCGGCTTCGCTTGTGAGGCTCTGCCTCACTCTCCGCCATGGGCGCTGCCCCTGGACCCTGCAAGGAGGAATTATCCCCCTTGACTCCCATTGCAGCTCCGCTCGCTTGACTTGAGCTTTCTCCATGTGGTTACGCCTTATGCCACTTTACGCCCTGCGGCGTATCTTCCAGAATTATGCCTTGTGCCTTAAGCTCGTCGCGGATTCTGTCGGCCTCTGCAAAATTCTTTGCCTTGCGCGCCGCCTGACGCTGTTCTATCAGGACTTCAACCTCGCTGTCGAGAGAATCCGTCTTGTGATTATAGAGAAGTCCGAGCACGTCCGCCAGTTCCTTATAAAGGTCGAGCGCAAATTGGGCCAGTTCTTTTGAATGTGTGGAGGACGCGCCGAGATAAGTGTTGATGTCGCGCGCGAGATCGAATAGCGCCGACACCGCGCCCGCCGTATTGAAATCCTCCTCCATCGAATCGATAAAGTGCTGCTTGTGAGCCAAAAGCTGCTCTTTAATCGCATTCTCACCCTCCTGCCAGCCAGACGGGGCCTTGGAAAGGTAGAATTCTACATTTTCAAGCGCTGTGTAAAGTCGGGCAAGTGCAGATTTATTCTGTTCGATAATGTCAATCGAATAATTTATCGGACTTCTGTATTGGCTCGAGAGCATGAAAAGGCGTATAGGTTCATATCCGTATGCCTCGCCCACGTCGCGCACAGTGAAGAAATTACCCTTTGACTTGCTCATCTTCTGATTGTCAACATTGATAAATCCGTTGTGCATCCAGTAATTAGAGAATTTTTTTCCCGTGCAGCACTCCGATTGAGCTATTTCGTTCTCGTGGTGCGGGAATATCAAGTCCTGACCGCCGCAGTGCAGATCAATTGTTTCCCCCAGCAGTGCCAGATTCATGGCCGAACACTCTATGTGCCAGCCCGGACGGCCCTTGCCCCAAGGGGATTCCCAATAAGGCTCGCCTTCCTTTGCCGCCTTCCACAGGGCGAAGTCAGCGCGGTCGCGCTTTACGTCGCCTGAGTCAACGCGCTCGCTCGCGCCTGCAACCAAATCTTCAAGCGGCAGATGCGAAAGCTTTCCGTATTCGGGGAATGTCTTGGTGCTGAAGTACACATCGCCCTCCGCCTCGTAGGCATGTCCCTTTTCGATAAGAGTCGAAACCATATTTATAATTTTATCTATGTTTTCTGTCGCCTTTGGGTGAATATTGGCGGGCTTGACACCCATTGCTTTGACGTCCTTCCAATATTCCTCGATGTACCGCTCCGAAATCACCTTGTAATCTACGCCTTCTGACTTTGCCTTGTTGATGATTTTATCATCGACATCAGTAAAATTCTGTACAAATGTCACCTTTAAGCCACGCCATTCAAAATAACGACGCAGAGTGTCAAATGTGATTATCGGACGGGCGTTGCCGATGTGAATGAAATTGTAAACGGTAGGTCCGCAGGCGTACATCTTGACCTCGCCCTCGGTCTGCGGTACAAATTCTTCAAGCTTGCGTGTTAGTGTGTTGAATATTCTCATGACTGTATCCTCCTGAAAACTTTTAAACTTAAAATTCAATCTGAATCTATGCCAAATTATTACGATAGGGATATTTCTGTATAAAAACTATATAATTTAAACAATTTATTGTTATCTATTATATCACGCCTTAATGATTTTTCAATCCTCAACCAATTCCATTTTCTCTATATCCTCAATTTTAACGACATCATAATCTACCAATATGGAGCTGTCCTCATAAAATTCATCATTAAACAGTCCCACGCGCTCCGAACCGTCCTTGAAAGTGATCTTTACAATTTTATTGTTCATAGGGTAGTATTTATCATGAAATTCTTGACTTACCTCGTACATATCCACACTCCCTTTAAAATTTCGATTTGATGATATTTGCAACAACTTGCCTCATAGGGCGGTGTATTCGGGGGGGAATAGCTTATATTCCCCCGCCGTCTGTATTTTCCATTCCGCCCATATCCATTTTCTTTTGAAGCCGTTGTATTTCAGCCTGAAGCTGACAAATATCCTCTTCCACCGGGTCGGTGTAGTGGATCTGGTCAAGCTCGGAAACGGGCATTTGTCCGGCAACGCGAACCACCCTTGCGGGAACGCCTACCGCCGTGGCATTCTCAGGCACTTCTTTGAGCACCACCGCGCCCGCTGCAATTCGCGCGTTGTCGCCCACGCTGAACGGCCCAAGCACCTTCGCGCCCGAGCCTATGAGTACATTTTTGCCTATGGTGGGGTGACGTTTTCCTGTATCCTTGCCTGTGCCGCCCAGCGTGACACCCTGATAGATGGTGCAGCCGTCCCCCACTTCTGCGGTCTCGCCTATGACTACCCCCATGCCGTGATCAATGAGCACTCCGCGTCCGATTTGGGCTGCGGGGTGAATTTCAATGCCCGTCTTGCGTTTGGCGCGCTCGCTTATCCAGCGGGCCAGAAATTTGAGGTTGTGCCTGAAGCACCAATTGGCACGTCTGTGCGCCATCAGCGCCTTGTACCCGGGATAGAGCAGCCGCACTTCAATCGAACTGCGCGCCGCCGGATCGCGTTCCATTATGGCGTTTATAAGATCCTGTCGGTAACTTGACAAGTGACATCAACTCCTTATCAATACAATCAGTCCATCAGCTTCTCAAACAGGGCAAGCTCCGCCGCCAATGCCGCCACCATCGCGCTGCCCTCAGGCTTGGCGGGATATGTCTTAATAAGCTCTTTTTGATAATCATTTGACAGCAGATCTATGCTGTGCGCATAATTCTCAGTAATTCCGCTCTTTTCGCATATCAGCCTTATAAGCAGAGTGCGGAGCTCGTTCATTATCTCTCCCGCATATATCACTGAGCCGCCCGCTATGGCGTGCTTTGCGAGGTTGACCTTGCCGTATATGCGTTCCCATTCGGGCGCGTTTTTTTCTTCAATGCCGGATTTCTCAACGTCCGCGTCATTTGCCTGCGAAACCGTTTCGGATAGTGGCGTCTCGGCTTCGGATTGTCTCGAAATATCGCTCGCCGGATCGTGTGACACTGCGGATTCCGCCGAATAGAAGCCTTGTGCGGCCCCGTGCTTGTCGATGTATGGCATCCACCAATCAAAAGCGGGTAAATTGCTCTCCTCACAGATGAATATCTCTGAGGATATGCCGCTGTCAAAACTGTATTCGGCGATAATCCGTCCATCACGTTCCGCCTTGCCGCTTGTGCGGGGAGCGAGAAATTCGCCCACCAGAAAATCAAGGTCGTCGTAGATTTTCTCCATGTCCTCGGCCTTGATGCCCGCTGCCACTAGGCGTATGTCGCAAGGAGGACAGTCCTTTTCACCCGTCAGCACAAATGTGGTGATTTCCTCTATTTTGCGCGCCATTACATCAAATCTCTTGAGCATATCGCGGCGAGTCTGCATAATTTCATTCATTTTTTTCACGTTCCTCTAAAAAATTTCAATTATTTTCAATAGCAAAAATAAACGCCTCCGTTAGTCCCTTTATGCACCAATAAAAGGACGCAACGGAGGCGAAATTATCAAATTCCACGGTTCCACTCCTGTTTAATCGTAAACGGCACAATAATACCGTCGTCTGCGATCACTCTGACAGCCTTAACGCGGCGTTTAATCGTCGTGCGCGGATACACATGGCCCAAAATAATTGGCGGCCAATTTCCCCGCGCCTGCGTGATGAAGGGTGCATTCGTCCCGGCTCCGTGCAAAGAACGCTTTCAGCCGACGGCATTCAATCTCTGATGTCAGTGAGCAAGGATTACTTATCCCTCTAAGCATTTTGTTGTATATTTTTTTCTAATTTTCTAAGTTATTCGCGATATTTGGAATATATGGGCGGGATTAGGTCAACGCCGCCCGTGTTTTCGGCTTTAGTGCATCTCAGATTCATTTTCCGAGACCTTCATTACAATAATCATTATATGATATTAAATCGAATTTTGCAACCGTTATTTTTGAAACAACTGTTATTTTTGAAAATCCACCAACATCAATTTTGAACAACAAAAACAGGCAATACAAAAAAGTTGGGCTTACTTTGATCTCGGTGTGTTTTGCCCGCCTTGCCTGCGGCTTCGCTTTGTATTCGCCCAAGTCATTATTTAATCTCAACGCGTTTTGCCCGCCTTGCCTGCGGCTTCGCTTTGTATTCGCCCAAGTCATTATTTAATCTCAACGCGTTTTGCCCGCTCAGCCTGCGGCTTCGCTTGTGAGGCTCTGCCTCACCCTCCGCAATGGCGCTGCCCTTGACCTGCCAGGAGGAATTATCCCCCTGGACTCCCATGCAGCTCCGCTCGTCTGACTTTAGTTTATCGGTATCCTAACCTGTTTTTATGGCCGACAATGGCACAAAAAACTCACCCGACAGCGGTTAAACTGTCGGGCGGGTTTTACTGAAGGTTTTATTTTGAAAAAGGTCACTTGGCAAATTCAGAAGCGCGGCTCTCACGAATCACATTTACCTTGATTTGACCCGGATATTCAAGCTCGCTCTCGATCTTCTTGCAAATCTCCCGCGCAAGGAACGGCATATCATCGTCATTTATAGTTTCGGGCTTGACTATGACGCGAACCTCGCGTCCCGCCTGAATTGCATAGCTCTCGGAAACCCCATCGAACTCGGAAGCGATTTCCTCAAGACGCTGAAGACGCTTAATATAACTCTCCACATTCTCTCGGCGCGCTCCCGGACGCGCCGCCGAAACAGCGTCAGCAGCCTGCACCAGACAATCGGTGATTGACAGGGTTTCTACGCCGCCGTGATGAGCGGCTATGGCATGAATTATGTTTTCCTGCTCGCGGTATTTGCGAGCTACGTCAACGCCTATGTCAACATGGCTGCCCTCCATCTCGTAGTCCAGGGCCTTGCCTATATCGTGGAGTAAACCCGCCCGGCGTGCCGCCGCAACGTCCGCTCCCAGCTCTGCCGCCATGGCTCCGGCTATCATCGATACCTCCAGCGAATGTCTGAGCACATTCTGACCGTAGCTTGTGCGGTAGCGCAGACGACCCAGCAGCTTGACCAGTTCGGGGTGAAGTCCCATGACATTCGCCTCCAACATAGCCTTTTCGCCTTCTTCTTTTATCGTCATCTCTATTTCGCGGTTGGCTTTTTCGACCATTTCCTCAATGCGCGCAGGGTGAATACGCCCGTCCGCAATAAGGCGCATCATAGCTATTCGCGCTACCTCGCGGCGAATGGGGTTGAAGCAAGACAGGGTAATCGCCTCGGGCGTGTCGTCGATGATGATATCAACTCCCGTCACCGTCTCGAGCGCGCGGATATTTCTTCCCTCGCGTCCGATAATTCTGCCCTTCATCTCGTCATTTGGCAACGGAACCACAGACACGGTAGTCTCGGCAACGTAATCCGAAGCACAGCGCTGAATCGCAAGGGAGATGATGTTCTTCGCCTTCTTTTCGGCCTCGTCCTTGGTCTGCTGCTCGTATTCCTTGATTTTGACAGCCTTCTCGTGAATAAGCTCGTCTTCGAGCGACTTCATGAGTTGTTCCTTTGCCTGCTCGGCTGTAAGGCCGGAAATCTTCTCCATGATCTCCATCTGCTGACATTTGATGCGATCAGCCTCGGCAAATTTTTCGTCCGCCTGCTTCATACGAACAGAAACCTGCTCGAGTTTCCTCTCGACCTGTTCGATCTTCTTGTTCAAATGCTCCTCGCGCTGCTGAACACGCTTTTCCTGCTTGTTCATTTCGCTGCGGCGATCGCGCATTTCCTTCTCGTTCTCGGATTTAAGGGCGTAGACCTCTTCCCTGCCCTTTAACACAATCTCCTTGCGCTTGGATTCACCGTTCTTTTTGGCGTTGTCCACAATGCGCTTGGCCTCTTCCTCCGCCGAGGATATGGCGGCCTCCGCTACCTTTTTCCTCTCCTCATAGCCCAGCCTGTGTCCCTCTTTCAAACCTGACTTTCGTCCGAGCACAAGCGCGACGGCACTTGCTATTAATCCGATGAATAAACCCAACAAAAACCATTTCATTGCTTTACACACAACCTCCTTAATCAAGTTAGGTCGGCGCAATTTTCAACAACAAATTACTAAATACAGTCTAAAGATGCAATACAATAAAGGGTGAACAAGTTTAAGACATTATTCTGCAAAACAATACGAATAATTTCACAGACAACATCCTTTGCAAGTCCACTTTCACAGCGTTTTGTAAATCTTTAGTTTTAAGGAATAAATTAAAAATATACAACAGAATATATGAATAAAATACGCCAAAAAATATGTGAATTAAATTGAAATAGGATTGCGCCGCCTGGTGCGGATCTTCGGAAAAAACATAGAAATTCCGCACAATCAGTGTTTTTTGGATAATTCAAAGGTGGATATGCATTACAGTTCAAGTTCATATGAGCCGCAGTCACAAAATACACCCCTTATATTGTAGTACTTTTTTTTATTTATGTCAAGAAAATTAAAATTGTATTTAAATTTTTGTACAAGAATTTTGAACACCCCGAAAAGCCGTTATTATTTCGCCCTCCGCAGCAGCCTTTTACGGGAATGCCGTGCAAAAGAATGCTCGGTATATGCGGAGCGTTATTGTTTTGCATTGGATTTCCGTGCTTACCTATTATTTTTAAATACATAAATCCCTAAATATATCGTAAAAATTACAAGTTTGTATTTAATTGTAATACTCGTTTTTAACATAAAGCCTTCCGTAGGTGATTTAACCTGACATTTGTTCGATAATTTTATATAAATCCTTTAAAAAAATACCACAAAAGTTGTTTAATAGACTGAATTTATATGAAAATGCAATTAGGGTATTGTAAAACGGTTACAAATCTGTTATAATCTGTAACGAATTTGAAATCGTTCCTTTCTCCGTTGTTTTATTAATGAATTAAGAGGGTCGCAGCGGAAATGCAAATGATTCAGGACCTTTTCAAAAAAATCCAAAAGAGAGGGAAATAACAAGTGAATTATTGTTCAGGTAAAGGATGTGTGGTCAGAAAGCTCGCCGCATTGTCCGTTGCAATCGCCTTAATAGTGCTTGCGGCGCCGCTTGGCAACTTTGCCACGGTAAATGCCGCCTCCTACATAAGCTCGTCAGGCGGCGCCGACGGTTCGGACTACACATCGTCCTCCGCTCTGGCAAAGAAACTCGACAAAGTGTTTTCGGGCAGCGTCGGCTTGTGCTCAGACACCTCATTCAAGTCCACCGTCAATGCAAAACTCGGCTCCTCGGTGATGACAGGCAGCAATATGTACTATGTAAAGAACAACACCACGGGCGCCCTCACAAGCGGCTGGCAATGCTTCATTTACGCAAACGCTGTCTACAACACATTGTTCGACGAATATGTGGGTCACGCACAGGCGCTCAAGCACTCGAAGGTGGTTATTTCGGGCGGCAACACAGCCTCCTATAGCCAGTTTAAGAATGCGGGCGTAAAGTGCGGCGCGTATATGAGAACCACAAACAAATCGAATGGAGCCTACAACGGAAGCTCGGGACATTCAACCATAATACTCTCCTACAGTTCCAGCGGCATAACGTACCTTGAGGGCAACGCGGACGGACACGGTTTGGTGAGAATCGCCATACGTACATGGGACGACTTCAATCGCAGTCAGCTTTCGGGCAAGTCGAGATATATCTGCCATGTGGTTCAGCCCACCGACAGTTATTACAATTCGCTTTACCCGTCGTCATCATCTTCTTCCTCGTCAAAAACCACTGCCGCAGCAGCGACAAAGACGACTTCAAAGTCTTCAACTCCTGCAACGACTGCCGCTTCTTCCAACTCATCTCCCGACCCTTCAAGCTGCAAGGTATCCTACAGCAGGGTGCTTTCCCTCAAGAGCAAGGTAATGAACGGCAGCGACGTCAAATATGTGCAGACCTGTCTTAAGTATTTGGGCTACACCGTGACGATAAACAGCAAGTATGACAGCACAACTTTGGCGGCCGTCAAGAAATTTCAGAAGGATCTTTCCCTCTCGGTAGACGGCAAGTGCGGTCCCGCAACGTGGAAAGCTATGGAATCGGCCGTATCCTCTAAGAAAAAAAGCAATACCTCCGCTGTAGCTGCGGCGACGAAGAAGCTCTCTTCCATTTCAATAAAGAGCAAGCCGTCCAGGGTTGAATATGCAGTTGGCGATAAGCTGAACACATCAGGTCTAGCGTTGACCGCCAAATACACGGACAAGAGCACCAAGACCATCACAAGCGGATTTACCTGCAATATAACCACTTTGACTAAGAAAGGCACAACAAAGATAACAGTCACCTACGGCGGCAAGACTGCTACATTCAATGTAACCGTCAATGATGCCCTAAAGATAATCACACAGCCTGTTGATGATTCCGCCCCGCTCGGCAAGGAAGTTTACTTTAATGTTGAGGCGACAGGAACAGGGCTTACCTATCAGTGGCAGCTCAGCGATGATGGCAAGAATTGGCGCAACAGCAGCCTCAAGACACCGAAGTATTGCGTAACTCTAACCAAGGTTCACAACAACAGACGCGTTCGTTGTGTGGTGAAGGACAAGTACGGCAATAAGGTGATATCCGGCACCGCCACTATGAGGATTAAATAACAGTTGCACACCCACATGGTGTACAAAAGTTTATAAAAAATAAAACAAACCGCTCAAGGCCGTCGGCTTTCGGAGCGGTTTGTTTTTTATTTCTTTTGAAGATTTGCCGTTCGAGGCAGTTCCCGCCAATTCGGGCAAATGGCGGACAAAATGGCGCGATGGCAGTGGGTGCGGGACGGGCGGTTATATGCTCATTCGCACCGAATCCGATTAATCGTAGGAAGCCGGGTGAGTCTCTGCGTAGGCGTTGGCCGCTTCGGCGGCCTCGCCCTGAAGATCGATATATTCTTCGAGGCATACATTGTTTACATACATATACGTTGCATGGTAAATGCCCACATATCTTATGTGCCACGGCTCGTACTCTATGCGGGTGAGTTCTTCCTTGTCTGCGGGATAGCGTATGATAAAGCCGTATTTGTGCGCGTTCTCGGCAAGCCACGCGCCTTCGGGCGTCTGATTAAAATTGTGGTCGGTGTTGTAGTCGTTGCTCACGTCGATAGTAGTGCCAAGCTGGTGTTCGGAATTACCGGGGGTCTGGGTGGTGTTAAGCGCGAGCGCGCGCGCCTCCGTCGAGCTTTTTCCCTGAGCGATGTAGCCTTGCACGGCGTTGTTGTAAAGCTCACTCTGTCGGGCATAGCTTCGATACGCGCTGAGTATGTGCATATTATTGGTACCCAAATCCGACTGCATGGCTCTCAGAAGCTCCTTATATTTGTCAAAGGTCTCCTTTCCGACATACAGTGTGGAGTAATTGGCTGCGACATACTCGGCGGGAATCTGTATCAGATCCTCCGGCACATAGTCGGATGGAAGCTGATTTCGGTAATTTGCTATCATCAGATTCTCGTAATAGACGGGCGGAAGCGAACTGTTGGGCGGAAGCGGTTTATACTTCACACTTACATCTATCTCCGCGTAAAAATCTCCCGCACTTACTCCTACCGTAGTTTCGCCCTCATTGACTGCCACTATGCTGCCGTTGTCGACGGTGAGAATGCCATCGTCGAGCAACTCCCATGTGTAGGACACTTTGGTGTTCTTCGGCACGCTGATTGGCTTTTCTTCAAAGGTATCGCCCACATACACCATTACGTTCCGCTTGTCGAAGTAGATATCCTGAAGCTTACTGTCGAGCTTAGATATTGCGGCTCTGCCGCTTGGAATTGACTGGGTACAAACCACGGCCGCCATCGTAATTGACAGCACATAGAAAATCACTCTCTGAACCTTCAGCTTGGTTATGTTCATATACTTGTCCTCGCTTAATTTTATCTTCATTTTCTTCGTTCCTCCAAAGCCGTAATCACAACTGTAATTATAATACTTCGCTTATACTATTTTATTTAATATGGATTAATATGTCAATATTATTGAGAAAAATACCATGGAAATCAATTTCGAAAAACTAAAGTCAAGCGAAGCGGAGCTACAATGGGTTTCCAAAGGGGCAAGGCTCCTTTGGCAGGTCAAGGGCAGCGCCATTGCGGAGGGTGAGGCAGCGCCTCACGAGCGAAGCCGCAGGCTGAGCGGGCAAAACACACTAAGATTAAAGAAAAATTAAGGCGAACACAGAAAAAGGTGAACACAAAAGCGGAGGGTGAGGCAGCGCCTCACGAGCGAAGCCGCAGGCGAAGCGGGCAAAACACACTAAGATTAAAGAAAAATTAAGGCGAACACAGAAAAAGTGAACACAAAAGCGGAGGGTGAGGCAGCGCCTCACAAGCGAAGCCGCAGGCGAAGCGGGCAAAAAACACACTAAGATTAAAGAAAAATTAAGGCGAACAGAAAATAGGTACCGTCTTTTCAACTGAAAAAGAACGCGCCAACGAAAAAGCAACTATCGTGATAATAAGGCAGCCCGCCTCGCAGTATTGATACGTACAAAAAACCGCGCCGCAGGCTGCCTTGTGTGATTTATGGAATAATTTTATAAAAACTTACTTTACCTCTACGGTCCATCCGAATTCGTCCGGAATCTTGCCGAACTGCATACCGGTGATCTTGTCATAGAGCTTCTGGGAGATCTCGCCAATCTCGCCATTGTTGATGGGTATAATGGTGTCGCCGCACTTCAGCTCACCTACAGGGGACACGACAGCGGCTGTACCTGTGCCAAACATCTCTTTAAATTCACCCTTCTTGTTGGCTTCCACAAGCTCGTCGACGGTGATAAGGCGCTCAGTGACTTTGTAGCCCATGCTTCTGAGAACCTCAATCGCAGACTTTCTTGTGATACCCGGGAGAATGGAGCCGCGCAGCATAGGGGTGACAATCTCGTCACCCAAGACGAAGAATACGTTCATCGCGCCAACTTCCTCAATATACTTTCGCTCCACGCCGTCGAGCCACAAAACCTGACTGTATCCCTGCTCGGCCGCCACGTCCTGAGCCTTGAGTGAAGCGGCGTAATTTCCGCCTGTCTTTGCATATCCAGTGCCGCCGATGACAGCGCGCACATATTTGGTTTCAACGTAAATCTTGACGGGAGCAAGGCCGCCCGCGTAATACGAGCCGGACGGGCTGAGAATTATGATAAACTTATATTCGGTAGATGTATGTGCGCCGAGAGCGTCCTCTGTGCCGATAATAAAGGGACGAATGTAAAGTGAAGCGCCGTCGGTGTGAGGAATCCAGTCCTTGTCAATGCTCACGAGCTTTTCAAGCGCGGTCTCAGCCAATTCCTCATCGATCAGCGGAATGCTGAGACGTTCGCTGGAATTGTTGAGTCGAGCAAAGTTCTGGTCGGGGCGGAAGAGCCTGATTTTGCCGTCAACACCGCGATATGCCTTCATGCCCTCGAAAACCTCCTGACTGTAATGCAGACACATACAGGCGGGCGTGAGGTTAAGCGGACCATAGGGGACTATTCTGGGGTCGTGCCAATGCCCGTCAGTGTAGTCCATGACGAACATATGATCCGTGAAAATCTTGCCAAAGCCAAGCTTTGATTCGTCCGCAGGCTTCTGCTTCGGATTGGTGGTAAGCTGAATCTTTATTTCTTCCATGATATAATTACACTCCTCTATACCGGAATTAATTTGATAGTATTTTCATTATACCACCGTATTTTATAATTTGCAAGTTATTCAGATAAATAATTCATTCAAATGAATTTCAAAAAATACAGTTAATCAATCTAAAGTGTTTGGCTGACTTTATTTGCCCGCTGCAAAATCTTTAATTTTCTTGTTGGCGAGTCTCTTTTACAATCGAAAAATAGGGAAAGGTTTCATAAAAGGGAGTATTTTATTTTTTATTCGCCTTAATTTTTCTTTAATCTTACTGCATTTTGCCCGCTTCGCCTGCGGCTTCGCTTGTGAGGCTCTGCCTCACCCTCCAATTCTGCGTTTGCTTTTTTCTGTGTTCGCCTTAATTCTTCTTTAATCTTAGCGCGTTTTGCCCGCTTCGCCTGCGGCTTCGCTTGTGAGGCTCTGCCTCACCCTCTGCCATGGGCGCTGCCCCTGGACCCCGCCAGGAGGAATTATCCCCCTGGACTCCCATATAGCTCCGCTCGCTTGACTTGAGTTTTTTAAAAAAATTCCCGCAGCACGGCCTTATTTGCAAAAAGACCGAATTGCGGGAATTTGGCTGATTTTTTACTTTATGCCCAGTCTCTCTGTTGGATTCAGGTACTTGCCCTCGCTCATCACCTCAATATGCAAGTGAACTCCGTCGCCGCTTTCACAGGGGATTTGATCCACCGTGCCGATTGTAGCGCCCGCCGAAACATTCTCGCCCTCATGCACGGCGGTGTCTTTGTTAAGCCCTCGGTAATACACCATGAGACCGTCGTTCTGATTTATCACAACGGTTGTGCCGTAGAGCGGATCATCGCTGATCCCCGCGACAGTGCCTTCGGCGGCGGATTTCACGGTCTCGCCCTTGTTTGCCGAGATGTCGACACCGTTGTGTACACGCCAATCACCCATTGTGCGCGAATACACAAGCCCGTTCATGCTATAATCTTTGGTAATCGCACCGCCCGTGGGACGCACGTAGGTCAGATTCTTGCCCAATACCTGAATGGCGAGCGTTTGTTCGCTGTCCTCAAAGTCCTCGAACTCATCGGTCTGCGCGTCCGTATCCTTCTTGGGATTAGATGTAACCGAACTGTCGGTGTTCGCCGCCGGCTTTACCGTTTTGTCAGAATTATTTTCCTTGGGCTCAGGGGTGGGATTATCCTCCGGCGCGTTTGTCTCCACGTCCGCCGACTGCTGAGAAGATACGTTCTGCGCCGGTGGATCGGCCGGCATAGCCGCTTTATCCTTCTGCGCGCGCACAGCCGCCGCGCTTACGGTTATCACTGCCGCCGCTATGCACAGCATGATCGAGGCGTAATTGCCGCGCAGCTTTCGGGAACCCCGCGGACTTCTTTTTCTCGATTTGATATTGATTTTGCTCATAATTTCATTTCAACCTTTCGTTTCGTCTCGTTTTCTTCTTACACTGATCTTCAATTGAGAAGACTGGCATCAGCTTCATTACTATTGTTTGCGCTTTTGGTGAATATATTCAAAAAATTCAAAAGGTGTAAAATAAAAAATCCCGTTTCCCGACCCCAAGTTAAAATATAATTAATGCAAAGCTGTTGAAAATGTTTAAATCTTTTGCTAAAATATAGGTAAATGAGGGCGTCTTGCGGAGGAAGTGATTTTTTTGAAATACGATGAGCGCATTATGAACGTTTGCGGCGAGATAGCAGAGCTGGTTCACCCTGTGCGAATAATAATATTCCATTCCAAATACGCTCTGGCCGGTGAGCTGGAGAGCTTCAAGCTCTGCGTCATAGTCGCTGAGAACGACTGCTCCAAAATCGAGCAGAAAATCTATCTGAATGTAGAATGTGATGTGCCGTTCGATGTACTGGTGTATAACCGCGAACACTGGAATTCACTTATGAACGACACATACAGTTTCGCTTATCGCGGCATAATGAACGGCGGTGTGGTTCTCTATGAGTCGGAATAGACACGGCAAACGTGACAGCAAGCATTATTTTGAATGGATGGAATACGCGAGCGAAGATTTGGCCGCCGCTGCGTTGCTGGCGGAGGACGCCACCTGCGTCAATGCCGCCTGCTTCCATTGTCAGCAGACAATCGAGAAATCGCTTAAAGCATACCTTCTGTTCGTCAGCGGGCAGAATGTGGACGGACACAACCTCTCGTGGCTGGTGCGTCAGGCGTGTAAATTTAACTCGGAATTCGGCGTATTTATAGCGCGAACCGCTGCATTGAACCGGTATTATATAGAGTGCAGATATCCTTCGGACAGATGGGAAACGCCCGACGCGCAGACACTCACTGAAACTCTCGACGTTACGCGCGACCTCTATGAGTATGTTTGCTCAATAATTTACAACGAGGACTACGACGAAGATTATGACGAATGAAGCCGAATTCGTTATGGATACGCCTATGGCTTTGGAAAAAATTTCTTATTAGAATTTTATTAAACTCCACCGTCGTTTGCGGGGTATGTGACTATATTGAAGAAAGGGGAATCGAACCGCAATGAACAGAATGGACAGACCGGACAATGACGAGAGCCGCGAGCTTTCACAAAATATGCGGGATATAAGCAATTCCATGCCGCGTATGTATGTTGAGCGCGGCATAAACCGGCATACGGACAACAACCGCAGAAATATCCGGCAGGAACGCATTAACGCGCAAAACGGCGAATTGAACAACCCGCTTAGCGAGTACCGCCGCGCACGTCTTCAGGAAGAAGCGGCACAGGCACAAAATGGATCCGAGCCAAGCGAAACTTCGGAGCAGCATGACGAGACTACGGCAAAGAGCCTTGAAGAATACGGCAGTAAGTACGACCGACCTGACCGCATCTCAAGCCGAAATATCTCTCCCCGAAGGTTCAACAGGCGCGCACGTCCGCGCCGTGAGCTTGAAGAAGGCGAACAGCCGCCGCTGTTTGACACGCTGTCGGAGGCCATGCAAAAAAGGTACAGTGAGCGCAGGGACTTCAACGAGCGTTACGACAACAGCCGCGCCGGCGCCTCCACCATAAGGCGCGAGACTGACAAGGGCGGCTCGGTGGTGCGCAATGTTGAATACTTCGTGCCGAAGCTGACGGGGGAAAATTCAACTCAAATAAATCGCAGCGTTCACCCGCGCGGTTCCAAAAACCGTCGGCCCATGCGCAATTGGCAAAAGGCGTCCATCACCACGGTGACCCTCTTTATGGTATTCGTTATGCTGATGGGTTTGGCTGTAAGCACTATGCTGAACCGCATGAACTTTGTAAATTCCGCTCAAACCAACGGCTCTCTTACCGTACAGAACATGGCGGCTGATGAGGCGGCCGCGGCAGAGGCGGAAGGAATCGACGATTCCGACATTGAGCTGCCCGACGCTGTGATGTTTGACGCGGATATTGAAAATGTTCTGCTGATAGGCAGCGACCGTCGAACTATGGACGTCAACGGTCTGAGTGACGCCATGATGCTTTTCACACTCGACCGCAAGCACAAAAAGATAAAAATGACGTCTTTTCTCCGCGACCTCTATATCAAAATTCCCGGCAAATACGGCACGAAGCTCAACTCGGCGTATTCCGTGGGGGGCGTGGACCTGCTCAAGCAGACTATTGAGGCGAATCTCGGCATTTCAGTGGATAAGTATGTCATAATCGACTTTAACGCGTTTAAGACGGTGGTAAATAAGATAGGCAAGCTTAACGGCAAGGGCGGCATTAAGATAACCGTTACCAACGCCGAGGCAAATTATATGTGTCATAATGAGAAGTACGGCAACTTTCCCCGATTTGAGAAGGGCAAAGGAACCTATTATATGAACGGAGCGGAAGCCCTCAACTACGCCCGTATAAGAAAGATAGATTCGGACTTCGGGCGTACCAAGCGCCAGCGCAAGGTGCTTTCTGAAATTATAAACGAGCTTAAAGGGCTGGGTTATATAGATCTGATAAACATAGGTTATTCCTGCCTTGAATATGTCACCACCGACTTTACAAAAGGCGAACTGGTGGGACTCGCCACCGAGGCGGCCAGCATAATGAATTACGACAACAAGCAGATATCCATTCCTATAAAGGGCAGCTACACTATCCAGCATATGAGCAACGGCAATGAGGTTCTCGCCGCAAATCTGAGCGTAAACGCTCAGAAACTCGCGGCCTTCATTTATGACGACGATATGACCTATGAAGGCAACGAGAAGGAAATCAAAGGAATATACCTTCCTGACCTCAAGGGCATCGCAAATTCCAACGTCACCACAAAGCACACTACCACTACCACGGCGAATTCTTCATCAACCACGGCGGCAGACAGCTCAAAGACCACCACCAAGGCGACGTCAACCAAGGGAACGTCCTCCAAGGGAACTACGTCCACTGCGGCGGCATCGTCAACAACGGCAACAACGTCTAAAAAATAATTAGCGAAGCGTGGGAATCCAAGGGGACAGGTCCTCTTGGCAGGGTCCAGGGGCAGCGCCCATGGCGGAGGGTGAGGCAGCGCCTCACAAGCGAAGCCGCAGGCGAAGCGGGCAAAACGCGCCAAGATTAAAGAAAAATTAAGGCGAACACAAAGCAAGTAGGCTGTTTCTTAGATTGGAAACGGCGAAAAATTGAAAAATCAGGACGGCTGGGGCAACCGTCCTGATTTTTTGCGCTTTTTATTAAAAAATACAACAAAAAACGCCGCAAGCCCGCGCGTTCTTGGCGCGGAAACTTTCGGCGTTACAGGCATTACGCACTGAAACATGAAACGCTTCAATGCAGTAATATGCAACCGTCTTTCGGGCGAAGCCGCCACGCCTCGGATTCTTACCTCAGCCGCGATATCTTCACCGACGATTTATAATTTGAAAAACTGATGATTTCAAGACAGCAGGTACTTCTCCGGCATTCGGACACCAAAGAAGTGATAATCAAGCCTTATTTCTTCGACTTGCCCTTTTCTTCCTTATCTGTCTTTTCTTGTTTTATCACGAGCTCGATAATGCACATCTCGGCGGCGTCGCCTCTGCGGGGACCCTTCTTGATGATGCGTGTGTAACCGCCGTTTACACCCTCATAGGCAGGGGCAATCTCATCAAAAAGCTTCTTTGCAACGCCCTCTTTGGTTACAAAAGCCATCACATTTCTCTTGTTGGCGAGGGTGTTTGTCTTAGCCATAGTGATCATTTTCTCAGCCAGAGGCTGTACTTCCTTTGCGCGTGTAACGGTTGTCTCGATCTTGCCGTTTTCAAAAAGGAAAGTTACCATTGCTCTGAGCATAGCCAGTCTGTGGTCGGAAGTTCTTCCGAGCTTTCTAGTACCGGGCATGGATTTCACTCCTTTACTCTGTATATATCATAATCTGCCCGAGGGCGGGGAGCAAAGCTTTACTCCTCGTCTCTACGCAGCTTGTAGCCGAGCGACTCGAGTTTTTCTACGACTTCCTCAAGGCTCTTTCTGCCAAGGTTGCGGACCCTCATCATGTCTTCTTCGGTCTTACTGATGAGATCCTCAACCGTATTTATTCCCGCACGCTTGAGACAATTGAAGGAACGAACGCTGAGGTCAAGTTCTTCGATGGTCATTTGAAGAACTTTCTCGCTGCCCGTGTTGTTGGTCTCAACCATGATTTCCTGTGAAGATACGCTTTCGGAAAGATTTACAAACAGATTGAGATGCTCAGTGAGCACCTTCGCGCCCAGAGATACCGCCTCCTGCGCGTTGATAACTCCGTTTGTCCACACTTCAAGCGTAAGTTTATCGTAATTGGTCACGTTGCCTACACGGTAATCATCCACCCTGTAGTTGACCTTTATGACAGGTGTGTATATCGAATCGACTGCCAGAATACCGATCACGTTCTGCTGCATAGCCTGCTTATTCCTCTGAGCGGAAACGTAACCCCGACCGCTATCGAGCACAATCTCCATGTGCAGCGAAGCGCCTTCGGCCAGCGTGGCTATATGCATATCGGTATTCAGAATCTCGACTTCGCTGTCGCATCTGATCGAATCGGCCGTAACCTCCAGTTCACCTTCACCCTCGGCACAGGTGGCGTCAATCTGCACGGTCTTGGGACCCTCGCCGTGAAGCTTTGCGGTCAGACCCTTCAGATTGAGTATTATCTCAGCCACGTCCTCCTTGACGCCGGGAATGGTTGAAAACTCGTGCAGCACACCGTCGATCTTTACGGAATTGACAGCAACGCCGGGAAGCGACGACAACAGCACTCGCCTGAGCGAATTGCCCAATGTCGTGCCGTAGCCGTTTTCCAGCGGCACCACAACAAATCTGCCATAGGTGCCGTCGGGGGCCAACTCTTCTGTCTCGATTCTGGGCTTCTCAATCTCCATCATTCAAAACCCCTCCTTATCAAGCATACAATAGATGCGCTCGTCATTGCAGCATAATACCATTTCCGAAAAATCACATTACTTGGAGTAGAACTCAACGATGAGAATTTCGTCAACCGGCACATCAATATCTTCTCTTTCAGGCATGGCTACAACTGTCGCCTTGCCATTCTGCTTGTTAAGGTCAAGCCACTTGGGAACTACGCGCCCCGCCGTTGCTTCGAGCACAGCGTTGAACATCGCGGACTCCTTGGTCTTTTCCTTGATTTCGATTACGTCGCCCACCTTGACCTGGTAGGAAGGAATGTCAACTCTCTTGCCGTTGACAAGCACATGACCGTGGTTTACAACCTGTCTGGATTCCCTTCTTGTCCTTGCGAAACCGAGGCGGAAAATCACGTTGTCAAGTCTGCTCTCAAGCATCACCATGAGGTTGGTACCGGTCATGCCGGGCTTTCTGTCCGCCTTTTCGTAGTAAGTGCGGAACTGCTTCTCGAGAACTCCGTAGATGAACTTTGCCTTCTGCTTCTCGCGCAGCTGAATACCATACTCGCTCTTCTTACGGTTGGTACGCTTTGGCTCTCTGTTGGACTTCTTGTATATACCGAGATATGCGGGATCCAAATCAAGGGATCTGCACTTCTTGAGAATAGGGTCTCTGTTTACTGCCATTTGTAATATAACCTCCTTTTAATTAAAGTACAATTAAACTCTCCTGCGCTTGGGCGGACGGCATCCGTTGTGCGGTATGGGAGTGACGTCTTTAATCATTGTTACCTGAAGGTCTGCCGCCTGCAATGCTCTGATTGCGGCCTCGCGTCCTTGACCCGGACCCTTGACATAAACCTCAACTCTCTTAAGGCCGTGTTCCTTTGCCGCGTTTGCCGCTGTTTCCGCAGCAGACTGAGCTGCAAAGGGAGTGGACTTCTTGGAGCCGCGAAAACCGAGCTCGCCGGCGCTGGCCCAGGAAATTACGTTGCCTTGAGTGTCGGTAATCGTAACGATTGTATTGTTGAAAGTAGACTGGATATGCACTGCTCCGCTTTCGATGTTCTTACGTTCACGGCGTCTGCGTGTTGTAGCGCCCTTCTTGGCTGTTGCTTTTGCCATAATTTGCTCTCCCTCCTACTTACTTCTTCTTGTTTGCAATAGTCTTCTTGGGACCCTTGCGTGTACGAGCGTTTGTCTTGGTTCTCTGACCTCTTACGGGCAGACCCTTGCGGTGGCGCACACCGCGATAGCACTGAATGTCGATAAGTCTCTTGATGCTGAGCGAGACATTGCGGCGAAGGTCGCCTTCCACAATCAGATTGTGATCAATATAATCACGGAGCTTCTTTTCGTCGTCCTCCGTGAGATCGCGTACTCTGGTATCGGGATTGACACCCGTTGCAGCGAGAATTTCGCTTGCCTTACTGCGGCCGATACCGTAAACATAGGTAAGACCGATTTCCACCCTTTTATCTCTGGGCAGATCCACACCGGCTATACGAGCCATTCGTTAGACACCTCCAAATTATGCGCTTGCAGGGATCAGCCCTGGCGCTGCTTGTGCTTGGGATTTTCGCAAATAACCATAACGCGCCCCTTGCGCTTTATGATCTTGCACTTCTCACAAATTCTCTTTACAGAAGGTCTGACTTTCATTTGTAATTGCCTCCCTTTCTATTTAAGCTCCTCGAAATTACTTGGAGCGCCATGTTATTCTTGCCTTGCTCAGATCGTAAGGAGACATCTCCATCTTTACACTGTCGCCCGGCAGTATTTTAATATAATTCATTCTCAGCTTGCCTGAGATATGTGCCAAAACCTCGTGGCCGTTTGGCAGCTCTACCTTAAAGGTTGCGTTGGGAAGCGCTTCCTTAACTATACCGTCAATTTCAATTACGTCTTCCTTTGCCATAGGAAAAACCTCCTCAAAATCATCGTTTCAGAATGGAACATAAATCGAATTTCCGTCATACCCGCTGCGCCGTCAAATCGGGTCGGGCATGGTAAGAATCACGGGACCGTCGGCTGTAATGGCCACGGTGTGTTCAAAGTGAGCCGAAAGCTCGCCGTCCGCCGTAACCACAGTCCAGCCGTCGCCAAGCTGCCTTACACCGGCGGTGCCGGCGTTGATCATAGGCTCTATGGCAATGACCATGCCTTCTTCAAGGCGGTAGCCCCTGTGAGGAGTTCCGTAATTGGGTACGCTGGGATCTTCGTGAATACTTGCGCCTACTCCGTGGCCGGTGTATTCCCTCACCACCGAGTAACCGCGAGCCTCGACATACTTCTGAATGGCGTAACCTATGTCACCGATGCGGTTGCCCCTGACCGCCTGCTTGATGCCTAAGTAAAGACTCTCGCGGGTAGTATCCAGAAGGCGCTGAGCCTGAGGAGTTATATCCCCGCAGGCAAAGGTATACGCCGAATCGCCGTGGTATCCGTTGATGCACGCGCCGACATCGACGCTTACTATGTCGCCGCTTTTGATTACCACGTCCTTGCTGGGTATGCCGTGGATGACCTGATTGTTGATTGAGATGCACGCGCTTCCTTTGAATCCGTATAATCCGAGGAAGGAAGGTTTGGCTCCCTGTCCCTCGATGTAACGGCGAACAACGGTATCAAGCTCTCCGGTAGTCATGCCCGGCTCGATTGCCCTGCCTGCTTCCCTGAGAGCGTTGCCCGTTATTCTTCCTGCCTCTCGCATGAGCATTATTTCTCTGCTCGTCTTTTGAATTATCATAATCTGTGCGATAATCAGTCTTCGAGAGCGCAGAATGTGAGATAGGTTGTCTGTTCAACAGAATCCTGCCCCTCAACCACGCGGAGCTTGCCTTTATTTTTATAATACTCCTTGAGGGGTTCGGTCTGCTCGTGGTAGACCTTGAGTCTGTCTGCAACCGTATCGGGATGGTCATCCTTGCGCTGGATCAGGGTGCCGCCGCACTTGTCGCATACTCCGTCCACAGCGGGCTTTTTGAACTCAATGTGATAGGAGCTGCCGCAGGCTTCGCAGACACGGCGACCGGACAATCTGGAGGCAATCACTTCATCGGCGACATTAATGTCAAGCACCCTGTCGATGGAGATGCCCATGCTGTCCAGTGCCTCGGCCTGAGCTATCGTTCTCGGGAAACCGTCGAGAATGAAACCGTTTGCACAGTCGTCTTTGGCTATGCGATCCTTGATGATGTCGATGACAACCTCATCAGGAACCAACCTGCCGCTCTCGATGAATTCCTTCGCCTTGAGACCGACCTCAGAGCCGCTTTTCAGCGCTTCTCTAATTATGTTGCCCGTAGAAATCTGCGGGATATTGAGGGCCTCGGAGATCTTTTCTGCCTGAGTGCCCTTGCCGGCGCCGGGCGCGCCCAAAAGTATAATCTTCATGGATAAATCCTCCCTTTGTCTGAGACAGCCGCAATTTAAAACGGGCGGTCTGTTAGCTGTGGTTTATTACTCAAGAAATCCCTTGTAATGGCGCATAAGCATCTGGCTCTCTATCTGGGAAACCGTTTCAAGCGCGACGCCCACCAAGATGAGCACCGAAGTGCCGCCGAAGCTGATGCTGATACCCGAGACACTGCTAATTATAATCGGCACGACAGCAATGACGCTCAGGAAGAGTGCGCCCAGCAGGGTAATACGGGAAATGATTTTGCTGAGATAGGCAATGGTGTTCTTGCCGGGACGGATACCCGGGATAGCACCGTTGTTTTTGTGAAGATTATTAGCTATTTCCACTGGATTATACTGAATCGTCACGTAGAAGTAAGAGAAAGCAATAATCAGCAGGAAATAGATCAGAGCATAGAAGAGCGAATTGGTGTCGAATATGCTCCAGAACTTATACCAGAAGGTATTGTAGGTCTGACCCTTGTACGCAAGCCATTTGACCGTGGCGGGAATAGAGATGATAGAGGAGGCAAAGATTATAGGCATAACGCCCGACATATTCACCTTCACGGGAATATAGGACTTCTGACCGCCTACCATCTTTCTGCCCTGCACGCGCTTTGCGTACTGCACGGGAACCCTGCGCTCGGAGTTTTGCATGAACACTATGAACCACACGATAGCGAGGAAAGCTATGCACACCGCAGGAATTACAAAGTAATACTGCGTGCTTCCAGCCTGTGCCAGCGACCACCAGTTGATGAAGGTGGTGAGCACTCTGGGACCGCTCGCAACGATACCGGTAAAGAGAAGTATCGAGATACCGTTGCCTATGCCCTTTTTGTTTATCTGCTCGCCCAGCCACATAACCAGAGCCGTACCCGCACAGAAGCAGGTGACTACAAACACCGAAACATACAGATTCTGGAAATCAGAGTCATAAGTTCTGACTACATTGTAGCTCTTGAGCATGATATAATACATTGTTCCTTGGAATATGCCAAGACCTATTGTGGTGATGCGGGTAATATTGTTAAGCTTCTTGCGGCCCTCGCTGCCCTCCTTGGCAAGTCTCTCCAAAGGTGGGATTGCCACGGTGAGAAGCTGAATGATGATCTGAGCCGTGATGTAGGGACCGATACCCATTGCAAATATCGTGGCGTTCTCGAACGCGCGTCCCGACAGAATGTTCAGATAGCTGAGCAAATTGCCCGTATCGCCGCCCGTGAGGCCACCCATCATAGACTTGAGGGCCTCCGCGTCGACAAAGGGTACGGGAATCGCCGTGCCCACACGGAAAATGAATACAATCAGTATTGTGTAGAGGAGCTTTTTGCGCAGGTCCGGGATAGTAAAAGCATTTCTGAGAGTCTGAATCACTTTTACATCACCTCGGCCTTTCCTCCTGCGGCCTCGATTTTCTCGGCTGCCGATTTGGAAAAGGCTGCTGCCTTGACTGTGAGGCTCTTTGTGAGCTGACCGTTGCCGAGAATCTTAACGCCGTTAAGCTCATCTTTTATGATACCCATTTCAATGAGAGCGATCGCGTCAACAGTGGCGCCATCTTCAAACGCGTTGAGCCTGTCAATGTTGACCTCTGCATACTCTTCGGCAAAGATGTTATTGAAGCCTCTCTTGGGGATTCTTCTCTGGAGAGTCATCTGACCGCCTTCAAATCCGGGGCGCATACCGCGGCCGGCTCTTGCCTTCTGACCCTTGTGACCCTTGCCGGCAGTCTTGCCGTTGCCGGAGCCGTGACCTCTGCCTATGCGCTTTACGTCGCGCACGGAACCCTCGGCGGGAGAAAGATTGCTTAATTTCATTGTCTTCGCACCTCCTTGCGTTATGCTTCAGTTACCTCGACGAGGTGGATAATTTTATTGATCTTGCCCTTTGTCTGGGCGTTGTCGGGCTGCACGGTGGTGTCGCCCGGCTTTTTGAGACCGAGGGAATTGGCTGTTGCAATCTGGTCCTTCTTGGAGCCGATGAGGCTCTTTGCAAGCGTAATTTTATAAGCCATGATGCGTAACCTCCGATTAACCTACGATTTCTTTTACGGTCTTGCCTCTGACGGCCGCGACCTCATCCGCTGTGCGGAGACTTGCCAAACCCTGAACGGTTGCTCTGACGACATTGTAGGGGTTGTTGGAGCGCAGAGCCTTGGTTCTGATGTCCTTAACGCCAGCTACGTCGAGAACGGCACGCACGGGGCCGCCTGCAATAACGCCGGTACCGGGTGCTGCGGGCTTGAGCAGAACCTCGCCTGCGCCAAACTTACCGATAACTTCGTGAGGGATAGTAGAACCCTTGAGAGAAACCTTAATGAGGTTCTTCTTGGCGTTCTCAATGCCCTTGCGGATAGCGTCGGGAACCTCGCCCGCCTTGCCGATGCCGAAGCCGACGATGCCTTCGCCGTCGCCCACTACCACGAGAGCCGCGAATTTCATGATACGACCGCCCTTAACAGTCTTGGAAACACGGTTGATAGCTACAACCGTCTCCTTGAGCTCCATTTTGGATGCGTCAATTCTTGCCAAAGTAGTTCCTCCTCCTTTTAGAACTTGAGTCCACCCTCACGGGCGCCTTCGGCCAGTTCCTGAACACGGCCGTGATAAATGTATCCGCCTCTGTCGAAAACGACCTCTTCGATTCCCTTTTCGAGAGCGATCTTTGCGATCTTTTCGCCAACCTTGCGGGCAGCTTCCTTGTTGCCGCCGTTGCCCTCGAAATCCTTGTCGAGAGTGGAGGCCGATGCGAGCGTTACGCCCTTTGTATCATCAATGATCTGAGCATAGATGTTTGCAGAGGAGCGAAATACATTGAGACGGGGGCATTCAGCTGTACCCGAGACTTTGCCGCGAACTCTCTTGTGGCGGCGGATTCTTGCTTTGTTGGTATCAACTTTTTTAACCATTTCAGACTCACTCCTTTACTTACTTCTTCTTGCCTTTACCGGTCTTGCCTTCCTTCTTGCGGACGTACTCACCGGTGTATCTTATACCCTTGCCCTTGTAAGGCTCAGGCGGACGCTTTTCTCTTACTTCGGCGGCAAACTGACCAACCTGCTGCTTGTCGGGACCGGAAATCACAATCTTGTTTGCCGTGGGGCAGTCAATCTTGATACCGGGTACTTCAGGCATGATGACCTTATGCGAATAACCGAGGTTCATAACGAGGTTCTTGCCTTCCTTCTGAACCCTGTAACCGACGCCTATAACATCAAGCTCCTTGGAAAATCCTTTGCTTACGCCCTCGACCATGTTGGAAACGAGCGTACGCGTAAGGCCATGGAGCGAACGGTTGAGTTGTTCATCGTCGGGACGGCTCACGACGATCTCTCCGCCCTCGACCTTGATTGTCATATTGGGGTGGAAAGTCTGTGTAAGTGTGCCTTTTTCGCCCTTGACCGTAACTGTGTGACCGTCGACCTTAACCTCTACGCCGGCCGGTATTGCGATAGGCTTTCTGCCAATTCGTGACACTGCTGGCCACCTCCTTACCAAATGTATGCGAGGACCTCGCCGCCGACGTTCTCAACTCTGGCCTTCTTGTCTGTCATGACACCCTTTGATGTAGACAGAATCGCGACGCCGAGACCCTTGAGAACTCTGGGCATATCCTCTACGCTTGTATATACTCTGAGACCGGGCTTGGAAACTCTCTTGAGGCCGGTGATTGCGGGCGTCTTGCCTGCGCCGTACTTGAGAACGATTCTGATTATGCCCTGTGTGTTGCTCTTGTCTTCGATGACAGTGTAGCTCTTTACGTATCCCTCGTCAACGAGAATCTGAACGATTGCTTTCTTCATGTTGGAAGCGGGAACGTCCACTGTCTCATGCTTAGCTGTGCTAGCGTTGCGAATTCTTGTGAGCAGGTCTGCGATTGTATCAGTAATCTGCATTTATTTTACCTCCAATCCGGCATTACCAGCTTGCCTTTTTAACGCCGGGAATCTGACCCTTGTGAGCAAGCTCTCTGAAGCAGATACGGCAAACGCCGTACTTGCGGAGATAGGCATGTGGTCTTCCGCAAATTTTGCAGCGGTTGTACGCTCTTGTGGAGAACTTCGCAGGTCTCTGCTGCTTAACCTTCATTGCTGTCTTTGCCACAATAATACCTCCTTATTTCGCGAAAGGAGCGCCCATCAGCTTGAGCAGCTCTCTTCCTTCTTCGTCTGTCGTCGCTGTGGTAACGAAGCAGATGTCCATACCTCTCACCTTATCGATCTTGTCGAACTCGATCTCGGGGAAGATAAGCTGCTCCTTAAGGCCCATGTTGTAGTTGCCTCTGCCGTCAAAAGCGTTGGCGTTGATGCCTCTGAAGTCTCTTACTCGGGGCAGAGCCACGTTGAAGAGCCTGTCGAGGAACTCATACATTCTCTCGCCCCTGAGAGTGACCTTTACGCCTATCGGCACGCCCTCTCTGAGCTTGAAGTTAGCAACCGACTTTCTGGCGTGGCAGATTGTGGGGTGCTGACCCGTGATGGTCTCGATATCCTTGACTATAGCGTCGACAACCTTTGAGTTGTCCTTGGCTTCGCCGCAGCCGACGTTGATAACTATTTTGTCGAGCTTGGGAATCTGCATTACGCTCTTGTATCCAAACTTTTCCATAAGAGCCGGAGCGACTTCGCTCTTGTAGAAATCCTTCATTCTAGCCATGATTTACTTACCTCCTTGCTTACAGCGTCTTGCCGCACTTGCCGCACACGCGAACCTTGCGGGTTTTGTCGCCGTCCTTAACGAACTTGTGAGCGACGCGCACAGGCTTTTTGCAGCTTGAGCAGTAAATCTGAACCTTGGAAGCATACATCGGAGCCTCGGCCTCTATAATACCGCCCTTCTCGCCCATTTTGCGGGGCTTGACGTGCTTTTTGACCTTGTTGAGACCCTCTACAATGATCTTGCCTTCCTTCGGGCTGACTTCCAGCACCTTGCCGATCTCGCCCTTGTCGTCACCGCTGATTACCATAACGGTGTCGCCTTCTCTGACATGAAGCTTGTTTGCCATATTGTCAACCCTCCTTACAGTACTTCGGGAGCGAGGCTGAGAATCTTGAGGTACTCGTGGTCACGAAGCTCTCTGGCTATAGGCCCAAAGATACGGGTTCCTCTGGGATTCTTGTCGTCCCTGATAATAACTGCTGCGTTCTCGTCGAAGCGGATGTATGTGCCGTCTGCGCGACGAACACCGCTGACCGAGCGGACGATAACCGCTTTGACGACATCGCCCTTCTTTACAACGCCGCCGGGTGCTGCTTTTTTGACAGAGCACACGATTACGTCGCCTATATTACCGAATTTTCTGCCGGTACCGCCAAGCACGCGGATGCACATAAGTTCCTTTGCACCCGTATTGTCGGCTACCTTCAGAAGAGTTTGCTGCTGTATCACAGTGCTTTTCCTCCTTTGATAAGGCTGAAATTACTTCGCCTTTTCGATGATTTCAACCAGTCTCCATCTCTTGTCCTTAGAGAGAGGACGGGTCTCCATAATGCGAACACGATCGCCGACACCGCACTCATTCTGCTCGTCGTGAGCTTTAAACTTAACGGTGCGCTTGACTATCTTTTTGTAAAGCGGGTGGGGAACGGAGTCCTCAACTGCTACCACGATGGTCTTATCCATCTTGTCGCTGACTACCTTGCCCACTCTGGTTTTTCTAAGATTTCTCTCGCTCACAGTCATTTCCTCCCTTTCCTTATGCGTTCTCTGCGCTCAATTCGATTTCGCGCAGCACGGTCTTGATTCTTGCGATATCCTTCTTTACGACCTTGAGGCGCATGGGATCTTCAAGCTGATTGACTGCGTGCTGGAAACGCAGGTTGAAAAGCTCATCCTTAAGCTCGGCGAGCTTTTTATTCAGATCTGCTACGGACATATCTCTTACTTCAGAAATCTTCATTACTGCTCACCGCCTTCTTCCTTCTTGACAAACTTGCAGCGCACGGGAAGCTTGTTTGCGGCAAGGCGGAGAGCCTCGCGGGCAACGTCTTCGGTTACGCCTGCTATTTCAAACATTACTCTGCCCGGCTTAACCACAGCCACCCAGTACTCGGGCGAACCTTTACCGGAACCCATTCGGGTCTCAGCGGGCTTCTCTGTGATGGGCTTGTCGGGGAATATCTTGATCCAGACCTGACCGCCTCTCTTGATGTATCTGGTCATAGCGATACGGGCGGCCTCTATCTGGTTTGATGTGATCCATGCCGGTTCGAGAGACATAAGTCCGTACTCGCCGTGGGAAACAAAATTGCCTCTGTCCGCCTTGCCCTTGAGACGACCTCTTTGGACTCTGCGGTATTTAACTCTCTTAGGAAGCAGCATTATTTATTTCCTCCTTCCCTGCGGGCAGGTCTCCTGTCGCCGTCATTTCTTCTTCTTCTTCTGTCTCTGTCGCCGAACTTCTTCTGCTGGGGCAGTTCGGGGCGCTTGTATGTGCCGTCCTTGTCCTTGAGGACCTCGCCGTTGTAAATCCACACCTTGACGCCCACGATACCGTAGGTTGTGTGAGCCTCGGCAAAACCGTAGTCGATGTCGGCGCGAATGGTCTGGAGAGGCGTTGTGCCTTCCTTGTACATCTCGGTTCTCGCGATTTCGGCGCCGCCCACACGGCCGGAGAGCATGACCTTGATGCCCTTGACGCCCGCGCTCATGGCTCTGCTGATGCTCATTTTCATCGCGCGGCGGAAGCTCACGCGCTTTTCAAGCTGCTGAGCGATGCTCTCTGCAACGAGAGTTGCGTCCGCGTCGGGAACCTTTACCTCAACGATATTGATGGATACGGGCTTGCCGATCTTCTTCTCGCACTGAAGGCGAAGCTTTTCGATTTCCGCGCCCTTCTGACCGATAACGATACCGGGCTTTGCGCAGAAGATGTGAATGCGAACCTTACCGGATACGCGTTCTATTTCAATCTTGGGAACTCCTGCCGATTTAAGCTGCTCCTTGAGCATCTTGCGGAGGTTGTAGTCCTCGACGAGCGTGTCGCCAAAGTCTTTCTTGCCTGCATACCAGCGAGAATCCCAATCCTTAATCACGCCTACTCTGAGGCCGTGAGGATGAATTTTCTGACCCATATTGTGCTTACCTCCCCGATCAGTCTTCCAGTTCCTTTACCACGAGGGTAACGTGTGATGTCTTCTTGTCTATGCGGTATGCCCTGCCCTGTGCTCTGGGGCGCATACGCTTGAGGATGGGTCCGGAAGTTGCGAAGCACTCCGAAACATAAAGCTTATCCTCGTCCATGTCAAAGTTGTTTGTCGCGTTTGCCACGGCTGACTTGAGAAGCTTCTCAAGGTATTCACAAGCAGCCTTGGGCGTATTCTTCAGAATAGCCTCAGCTTCCTTAACCGGCTTATTTCTGATAAGGTCAAGCACTATCTGAACCTTTGTGGGAGAAATGCGAGCGTATCTAAGCTCTGCTCTTGCCTCCATTTCACTACACTCCTTTCAGCTGCTTTACTTCTTTGTTGTCTTGCTTCCGGCATGACCCTTGAAAGTTCTGGTGGGAACAAACTCGCCGAGCTTGTGACCGACCATTTCCTCGGTGATGAAAACCGGAACATGGTTTCTGCCGTTGTGTACGGCAATCGTGTGTCCTACGAAATCAGGGAATATTGTAGAGGAACGGCTCCATGTCTTGAGCACGGTTTTCTCGTTCTTTTCGTTCATTTCCTGGATTCTTTTGAGCAGCACCGGCTGCACGAAAGGACCCTTTTTAACGCTTCTTCCCATTGTTAATCAGTCTCCTTTCAGGCGATTACTTGCCGTTTCTGCGTCTTACGATCATCTTGTCGGAAGCCTTCTTGGCAGCTCTGGTCTTATAACCGAGAGCGGGCTTGCCCCAAGGTGTGCACGGACCGGGACGTCCTACAGGGCTCTTGCCCTCACCGCCGCCATGCGGGTGGTCGTTCGGGTTCATAACGGAACCTCTGACGGTGGGTCTCCAGCCCATCAGGCGCTTGCGGCCCGCCTTACCGACCTTCACGTTCTCATGATCGATATTGGAAACCTGACCGACTGTAGCCATACATTCCACAGAGACGTTTCTCAACTCGCCCGAGGGCAGTCTGAGAAGTGCGTAGCCGTTTTCCTTAGCCATCAGCTGAGCCTGAATGCCTGCGGCTCTGGCGAGCTGTGCGCCTCTGCCGGGATAAAGCTCGATGTTGTGGATAAATGTACCGGTGGGGATAGATGAAAGCGGAAGCGCGTTGCCGGGCTTGATGTCGGCGTTTGCGCCGCTCACCACGGTGTCGCCCTTCTTGAGGCCGTGTGGAGCCGTGATGTACGACTTTGTACCGTCCTCGTACTGAATGAGCGCGATAAACGCCGAGCGGTTGGGATCATATTCAACAGACTGCACCGTCGCGGGCATATCGGCCTTCTGGCGCTTGAAGTCGATGATTCTGTACTTTCTGCGAAGTCCGCCGCCTCTGTGGCGAACCGTGATTCTGCCGTAGCTGTTGCGTCCGGAATTCTTCTTGAGCGGTGCGAGAAGGCTTCTCTCGGGAGTTGCCTTGTCGAGCTGCGAAGAATAATCGGTGACGGACATATTACGGCGGCCGTTTGTAGTCGGCTTGTATGTCTTAATAGCCAATTTAATTCACTCTCCTCGTTATTCTCAGGCTTAGCGGAGGCGCCATCTGCCTCCATACATTACCTGCGTGCGTTTAAATCAATCAGATGAGGCCCTCGAAGAACTCGATGGGCTTAGAATCGGGTGAAAGTGTTACGATGGCCTTCTTCCAGGCGGGCGTTGTGCCCTCATATCTGCCCTGGCGGCGATGACGTCCTCTGACGTGCATTGTGTTGACCTTTATAACCTTTACGCCGGGGAAGCAAGCCTCCACAGCCTTTGCGATTTCGATTTTGTTGACGTCCTTTGCAACTTCAAAGGTGTACTTTATGGATTCGCCCTCAGCGACAGACATTCCTGCCATGGACTTCTCTGTGATGATCGGGCGAATGATAATATCCTTCGGATTCATTAGCAGTAGACCTCCTCAATCTGCGCCACAGCGTCCTTGACAACGATGAACTTGTCTGCATTGACAATGTCGTAGACATTGAGAGTGTTGACAAGAGCCGTCTTTACGCCGGGGATATTCTTTGCGCTGGCGATAACCTTCTCGTTCTTCTCGGGCATAACCAGAAGAGCCTTGCGATCGGCGCCGAGTGCGTTCAGAAGCTTTACTACTTCCTTGGTCTTGTACTCGTCCATGGTAAAGGAATCCAGAACGATCATGTCATTTTCTGCAACCTTTGCGGAGAGAGCCGACTTCATGGCGAGTCTGCGGAGCTTCTTGTTGAGTGTGTAGCGATATGTTCTGGGCTTGGGGCCGAGAGCTATACCGCCGTGTCTCCACTGAGGCGAACGGGTGGAGCCTTGTCTTGCGTGACCCGTACCCTTCTGGCGCCAGGGCTTCTTGCCGCCGCCGGATACCTCGCCGCGTGTCAGGGTGCTCTGAGTGCCCTGACGCTGGTTTGCAAGATAGTTTACTACAACAGCGTGAACTGCTGTCTCATTGGGTTCTATACCGAACACAGCGTCCGAAAGTTCGATTGTGCCGACGTTTTCGTTTGCCGCGTTGACTATTGCGATGCTAGGCATATTGTATTCCTCCTCCCTTACGCTTTAACGCTGTCGCTGATGAGAACAATGCCGCCCTTGGGGCCGGGAACAGCGCCTTTGATAGCGATAAGATTGTTTTCCACATCGATCTTGACAACCGTAAGATTCTGCACGGTTACTCTCTCGTTGCCGAGATGACCGGACATCTTCTTGCCTTTGAAAACTCTGGAAGGATCGGAGCAGGCGCCGATTGAACCGCCGTGGCGATGCACAGGGCCGGTACCGTGGCTCTCCTTAAGTCTGCCGAAGTTCCAGCGCTTGATAACGCCTGCCCAGCCTTTACCTTTGCTTGTACCGACGACGTCAACTTTGTCGCCTGTTGCAAAGGCATCTGCTTTGATGACGTCGCCGACGTTCATGCCGTCGATGGAATCAAAGCGAAACTCCCTGAGATACTTCTTGGGAGCGACGCCGTTCTTCTCAAAGTGACCAGCGGCAGCAAGTGTCATATTGCTGGGTTTGTTCTCAAACTTTTCGCTTCTGTCGCTCTTGGAGCCCTTCTTGTACTTGAGCTTTATGTCGCCAAAGCCCATCTGTACGGCGTTGTAGCCGTCTGTCTCGACAGTTTTCTTCTGTGCTATGACGCAGGGTCCTGCTTCGATTACCGTTACGGGAATCACATTACCCTTCTCGTCAAAGATTTGGGTCATGCCGAGCTTTTTGCCGATAATACCTTTCTGCATTACTGTTTACCTCCTGGATAGGTTATTGGTTAAAGCGCGGGTATTGCGCGCTTCAACTTGACCTCGACTGCTGTTGGTTGGAACCGTTCGGAGCCGATTACAGCTTGATTTCGATTTCAACGCCCGCAGGGAGCTCTAATCCCTTAAGAGCCTCCACAACCTTGTTGGAAGGTCTCAGGATGTCGATAAGACGCTTGTGGGTTCTGTACTCGAACTGCTCACGGCTGTCCTTGTACTTGTGAACCGCACGCAGAATCGTTACGACCTGCTTGTCGGTCGGGAGCGGAACCGGACCGGAAACCTGTGCGCCCTCGCGCTTTGCGGCGTCGACAATCTTCTGTGCCGCCTGGTCCGCGAGAGAGTGATCGTAGCTCTTGATTCTGATTCTGATTTTTTCTTTGACTGCCATAAAAAATCGCCTCCTGTTAATATTTGCGGCGGGCCGCTGCTCATGAATTACTCCGAACGCCTGAACACGCCTCCGGGTGTTTCATACTCGGGCATTAAAAATCCGGGAAACCGTTCATACCTCCGTGGGTAAACGCGGATAAACGGCTTTCCGGGTCAGTGAATTCAGTGAAAACTCATAGCAAGCGTTGACGCGCAGTATCAACCGCAGTTTTTGCCGACGCATTGGGACGCCAAATCACCGCGCACGGACGGGCAAATCACTCAAATCTGCCGCAAGTCCGCAAATCAACTGCGCACACTTTTTCGCCCGGTTTAAAATCGGACATACTCCACGGAAAAACCGCCCGCAAGGGACGCAACCTCCCGCTTCATCGCATATCTCATGTGCAGTCGCTGCAATTTTTGAACGCGCCGTCGTTCGCAGCGCGCCTAAACATTATACCAAAGCGTGCCAATTACTGCAAGAGTTATTCAAAAATTTATATGTAGAACTTTTGAAATATATTTTATTTATTTTTATCAATTTTACACAACAATAAGCGTATTTGCAAACTACGTGCTTCACAGTGGTTGATAGCCGTCGTAATCCAGCAGGCTCATAACCTCAATATAGTTGTAACGGCGGGTTTTATGGGCAATTGTGAGCCAATCAAAGAGCATAATAATACCGAAGCCGCCCAGGGTGAAAAGCTTCAGAAGTCCTATTCCGATGTCGCCCAGCAGCATACGGTCAATGCCCGACCAACCTAGTATTATTGAGATAAACTGCATATTGTAAACCCTGCGGCAGTTCAGCGATTGAATTGATTGCAGCCTGCGCAGCGAGCATTGCAGCATATTCGAGCGAAGCACAGGAATTTTGTCCCTCGGAAGATCGTTTTGGTTGAGCACAAGAAATCTGTCGGCAAGCGCGATTTTCTGATTGCGTATTGCCTCAAGCTCTTCGCGCTCGAGGCCGTCAGGATCTCGAGTTCTTCCCTCGTCCGAGCCAAAACCATAATTATTTTCCATCATAGCGTCCATCCCTTTCCAAAAAATACATTTGCAATCCCGCCGCTGTGCCTATGGAATTCCGAAAAACACTATCCTTATCAGATAGGAAACTGCCGTAAAGCCCAGTCCCGCAAATATCACCGTGTCCTTGACCCTCATGCTGAGCCTGCTCAGAATCACCGTCTCGCGGTTTATCATGAAGAACACCGCAATCAGACAGGGTACGAGCGCGGGATTATTGCTCAACGAGCCGGCGATGTCGAGTCGAAGCAGACAGCCGAGCGCGCGCGACATTCCGCAGCCGGCGCACGGTATCCCCGTGAAATGACGTATCGGGCAGAATATACCCGTCCTAACCATTAACGCCATGTATCCCAGCGCGGCGGCAAGCATTGTCAAATTAAACACGGCGGCGTCTCTCCATTGCTGTTTTGTGTCTTTTTTGTCTGTTCTGTATTCTTTATCCATAAAAAACATCGCCTCCGCGATATTCCTTGTTTAAATTGTAGCATATTTTTCCCCGAACATCAATATGTCAGGGAAATATATTTTGGATTTAATGTCCCTGATGTGCATAATTTCGATGATAATTGTGACTGAGGTGGGAAAAGGACAGTACAAAAATATTGAATTCTCAGCTATAAATGATACAATCTATTATGAAAGTAATTAAACAGAAAAAGTGGTGATTCTTTGTATAATTTCGCTTCACTTACATATGAAATAGCTTAAACGATTCCTGATAGCGTTATTTTTGTTGGTAGATATGCATTTGAAAATTGCGATTCGGACTTAACCATATATGTCAAGGCGGGTTCGTATTGCGACACCTACGCTAAAAAGCACAATATTAAATTCGCCGCTTTTCAATGAAAAACATCAAATTAAATTTCTCCCATATCCGCCCGAATTATTGACAATTGAGGCGTTTGGATTTAAAATAATAAAAAATACGGCTGTGTGCCGATTATTTCAAAACCGAAAGAGGTAATTTTGTTATGAGAAGCGATATGCTCAAAGAGGGTCCTTCAAGGGCGCCTCACCGCTCATTGCTCAAGGCTCTGTCCATCACTGATTCCGAGATGAAGCGCCCGTTCGTCGCTGTGGTGAATTCCTACAGCGAATATATTCCCGGTCATATGCACCTGCGCGAGATAGGCGAGGCTGTAAAGGCGGGCGTGCGCAACGCGGGCGGCGTCCCCTTTGAATTCCAGACCATCGGCGTGTGCGACGGTCTGGCCATGAACCACCCCGGAATGAAGTACTCTCTCCCCTCACGCGAACTCATTGCGGATTCAATTGAAGTCATGCTCACCGCGCACCCCATGGACGCGGTTGTATTCATTCCGAACTGTGACAAAATAGTTCCCGGAATGCTGCTGGCCGCCTGCCGCATGAATATCCCCGCCATCTTCATCAGCGGCGGTCCCATGATGTCTGGCAAGTGCGACGACAACAAGTACGGACTTTCCGAAATGTTTGAAGCCGTGGGCAGCTATTCCGCCGGCAAGATAACCGCCGAAAAGCTTCTGGAGCTTGAAACCAAGGCCTGCCCCACCTGCGGCTCATGTTCGGGTATGTACACCGCCAATTCCATGAACTGTCTGACCGAGGCAATCGGTATGTCCCTGCCCGGCACGGCAACCTGTCTGGCAGTATCCTCCAAACGCCGCCGTCTCGCCAAAATGGCGGGCGAAAGAGTGCTTGAGCTGCTCAAAGAAGACATCAAGCCCCTTGATATCATCACGCCCAAGTCGCTTGAAAACGCGCTCCGCTGCGAAATGGCGCTTGGCTGCTCCACCAACACAGTACTTCACCTCACGGCTATAGCGTACGAGGCGGGCTGCCCGATAAATATGGAGATAATCGACGAAATCAGCAAAACTACTCCCCAGATATGCAAGCTCAACCCCGCAGGTCAGATATTCATCGAGGATTTGGACGAGATGGGCGGCATTGAAGCAGTTTTGCATGAACTCAACAAGGGCGGCATTATCAATACCGACTGCCTGACGGTTTCAGGTACGGTGGCCGAGAGAATTTCCGACGCCCCCGAAGCCGACGGCACCGTTATCCGCACGCTCGACAATCCTCACAGAAAAGACGGCGGCATAGCTGTTCTGCGAGGCAACATCGCCGTTGACGGCGCGGTCGTCAAGCAGGGCGCGGTTGCTCCCGAGATGATGCAGCACCGCGGTCCCGCCAAGTGCTTCGACTGCGAAGAGGACGCAAGCGAAGCCATTCTCGGCGGCAAAATCGAGGCTGGCGACGTTGTGGTTATCCGCTACGAGGGTCCCAAGGGCGGACCCGGTATGCGCGAAATGCTCAATCCCACCGCTTCACTTGTTGGCATGGGTCTTGACAAATCCGTCGCCCTCATCACTGACGGACGCTTCAGCGGCGCGACACGCGGCGCGGCCATCGGTCACGTATCCCCCGAGGCGGCCGCTGGCGGACTTATCGCCCTGATCCACGACGGCGATATGATCAACGTCGATATCACCAACCGTACTCTCACGCTCGAAGTATCCGACGAGGAGATAGAGAAGCGCCGCGCGGAGTGGGTCGCGCCCGACAACAAGCTCAAAGGATATCTGGCGCGTTACTACCAGCACGTAAGCAGCGGTTCGCAGGGCGCGGTATTCCTCAGAGACGAGTAATTCTTACATTAATCCACACGATGGTTAATTTTTATTGAGTCGCGTTTCTCCAAATTCGGCTCTAATTCAAAGTCTGACTTTACTTAATAAAAAATACACCCGATTGGGTTTGTCAATTTGACGTTCCCCATCGGGTGTTTTTATTATAATTTTTCAATTTTGCAGCTTTAATTGTACCGCCAACTTTTCCACCTGTTGTTGAAAATTATGTGGAAAACTGTGCGGAATTCTTATTCTTCCCTAAATTTCTACATTATTCTCATTAATTCCGGTGTTTTGTTTCAGTTTAACGACTGCTCAAAATTAAAAAATTACATTTTGTAAATTCGTAATTCTTGGCATTTTTACGGGCGTGGACAAGTGTTGAATATTACAGATTATATTTAACCTGTTGAAAACTCTGTTGAAACTGGGGAAACCCTTGAAATTTACTCCGTTTTTTACCAAATTTTGAATAATACAAGTTGTAATTCCACAGTTATCAACACTTTTAACAGAGTTTTCAACCAAATACTCGTGGAAAGCTCAGCCAAAATATTTATTGACACTGTATTACAAATCGTAATTTTTTTGACACGGAGTATATATTGTGGCAGGCTGAGAAATAATATACAACGATACGAAGAAATACAGTAAATACAGGAGATACAAGAAAATACAAAACACGACCATAGCCGTGACGAAAGGGAGAAGAGCCTATTATGATAAAGGGAGTAAGCAGATACGCTGTTGAAATAGACAAGACCGACAGTCCGTTTTTCGAGAAAGTGATATGCTTTGTACGTCCACAGTACGCAGAGGGCAATTCGGTAGATCTGCACCGCGAGGCGGTGAGATTGGTCAACAATATCAGCTCGGGAGTAGAGGAAGCCCAAACGGGCACCCGTCATGTGCTCAGGGTACAGCCGCAGCAGTCCGAAAATTATCGCGTGAATTATCCGAATCCAACCGTCCAGCAGAGCAGAGTCAGTGGAACAAGAGCGGGAGGATCAAAACAACCGGTCCTGCCAAAATGGATACCGATGGTGTTGTCGGCAGGCGGCGGAGCGGCGGCGGCAATTTTGATTACCGCTTTGATATAACTTTTATTCCGATTTGGACAGCGGGACGGCTCAGCAGTTGTTACTCATTGCTCTCGGCCGCCAATTTATCGCAAAAAGCTCGCGTATTCCAAGCAATAAAAGAAAAATTCCAAAAATTTTTCCCATACCCCTGCCCCCAAGTCTGTCGCCCAGCATGAACCCCGCCAAGGCGAAGGGCAGTCCCCAGCATATCATCGGAATTACGATGTCCCACGGCACTCGCCCGCGCTTCTGGTGCATGAACAGCGCCGACAGCGCGCAGGGAATAAAAAATATCAGATTTATTCCCTGTGCGCTCAATTGCGGTATTCCCGCCATCAGCGTGAGATACATCAACAGTATGCTCCCGCCGCCCAGACCCATGGCTCCCGCCGCGCCTGCCAGCAGTCCCGCCACAATCGTAACGATGTATTCATTCATACTTAACACCTTCCCCATGTACGTATCGTAAACTATATAATAATGCTATAATCATCTGTTATCATACCAACTTGTATCAAAAAATCCGATATTATTAATCGCGCTATCGCATCAGCATTCGCACACCCGCCCATATGGCGAACACGCCGAAGATTTTGTGCAGCAGAGCGGGAGATATCCTGTTCATAAGCCATACGCCGCAGAATGCGCCAGCTATTCCTGCGGGAATGTAAGGCAGCGCGTCGGATAACGTCACACGCCCGCCGTGCAGGTAAACCGCCGCGCTGAACAGGGACAGCGGAAGCATTACGGCAATCGAGCCGCTGTGCGCCTGCTTTGCGTCCGCGCCGCTGCCCTCCAGCACAGGCACGGCTATCATTCCGCCGCCTGCGCCAAGTAAGCCGTTGATAAAGCCCGTGAGCGCCCCGCCCAGAATAAGTTTTTTATCAAAAAGCCGCTTTATTTTCATACAAATCACCATACAATCAATTGACAGATAAATTCGTAACATATTGCAGATCTAATAATAGTTTCAGCAATTTGCCGGCGAGATATGTGTGGAAACAAAAGCAAAGGGTTGAATTTTTTGCTTTATTTTTAGATAAACAAAAAATAAAAGCTCCCTCATCGGTACAACCCGACAAGGGAGCTTTTGTTACATGGAATTTTGAATTACATAAAATCAGTTGCGATAGCCGCTGCCGCCGCCGTTGTTGTTTCTCTTTGGACGGTAGCCGCCGTCACGATATCCTCCCTCGTGGCGTGGGCGGCGTTCGCTGACCGTGTTTTCGGGGACAAGACCTTTGACCTTGATGAGAGCCTCACGGCGTGAGAGGTTGAGCCTGCCCTTCTCGTCAATGCCCTGAACCATAACTATCGTGCTGTCGCCGACATTCAGAACGTCTGTTACCTGCTCGGTACGCTTTACATCGAGCTGGCTGATGTGTACAAGACCTTCCTTGCCGGGGGCGATCTCAACAAACGCGCCGAATTCCATGACTCTGGTGACGACGCCTTTGAATATTTCTCCGGGCTGAGGATCCTTGGCTATGATTTCGACTATCTCATAGGCGCGCTTGCAATTCTCGGCGTCTACACCACAGATGAACACCTTGCCGTCGTCGTCGATGTCAATCTTAACGTCGCAGTCAGCGCAAATCTTTTGGATAACCTTGCCGCCGCTGCCGATCACCTCGCGGATCTTGTCAACAGGAATGGTAAGCGAGAGCATTTTCGGAGCGTACTTGCTCAGTTCCTTGCGCGGTTCGGGGATAGCTTTAAGCATAATCTCATCGAGAATGAATATTCTCGCCTTGTGGGTCTTGACAAGGGCGTCCCAAACCATCTCTGGCGTAAGGCCGTCGATCTTCAAATCCATCTGAATGGCTGTGATACCCTCATGAGTGCCGCCAACCTTGAAGTCCATATCGCCGAAGAAGTCCTCAAGGCCCTGGATATCAACCATTGTCATCCAACGGTCGCCCTCGGTGATAAGTCCGCATGAGATACCCGCAACAGGGGCCTTAATCGGAACGCCTGCGTCCATCAGCGAGAGTGTGGAACCGCAGATGGAGCCTTGAGAGGTGGAGCCATTGGAGGAAAGCACTTCAGATACAACGCGTATCGCATACGGGAATTCCATCTCCGAGGGAATTACAGGGAGAAGCGCCCTCTCGGCAAGCGCCCCGTGACCAATCTCACGTCTGCCGGGGCCTCTGCTGGGCTTGGTTTCGCCCACCGAGTAGGAGGGGAAATTGTAGTGGTGCATATAGCGCTTGGATTCCTCTTCGTCAATGCCGTCGAGGGTCTGACTGTCGCTTATGGGTCCGAGCGTGGTTATCGAGAGCACTTGCGTCTGACCTCTGGTGAAAAGACCGGAACCGTGTACGCGAGGCAGCACGCCAACCTCGCTTGCGAGCGGGCGAATCTGGTTCATGCCGCGTCCGTCAACGCGCTTCTGCTCGTCAAGCAGCCAGCGGCGGACGACAAATTTCTGCGTCTTGTAGAGGCAGTCGTCGATTTTCGCCGCCTGATCGGGGTATATCTCGTCAAACTTCTCGTGAACTTTATCGTAAATAGGCTTCAAGCGCTCGTCGCGCACTCTCTTGTCGTCTGTATCAAGGGCAATTTTAATATCTTCAATCGCAAATTCCTTGACGGCCTCAAGCATATCCGCATCAGGTTCGTTGGAGGGATAGGAGAACTTCTCCTTGCCGATCTCCGCCTGAATTCCCTTGATAAATTCTATGACGGCCTGATTGGCTTCGTGACCCGCCATAATGCCGTTGTACATTTCCTCATCGGTGACGATATCCGCGCCCGCCTCAATCATAGGGATTTTCTTATCAGTTGAGGCAACGGTGACAGCCATTCTGCTCTTTTCGCGCTGCTCGACAGTGGGGTTAATCACATACTCGCCGTCAACCATGCCCACCGATACGGCGCTTATCGGGCCGTTCCACGGGATATCGGATATCGAAAGGGCAATTGACGTGCCTATCATAGCCGTGATTTCGGGGGAGCAGTCAGGATCGACGCTCATTACCGTGGCGACTATCGAGACGTCGTTGCGCATATCCTTTGGAAAGAGGGGGCGAATGGGGCGGTCAATAACGCGTGAAGCGAGTATGGCCTTTTCGCTGGGACGTCCCTCGCGCTTCATAAAGGAGCCGGGTATCTTGCCGACAGAATAAAGCTTCTCCTCGAAGTCAACCGAGAGCGGGAAGAAGTCTATGCCGTCGCGGGGCTTTGCGGAAGCGGTGGCCGCCACATGAACGGTGGTCTCGCCATATTGCACCATGCAGGCTCCGTTGGCAAGCTGAGTTGTCTTGCCTGTCTTTACGACAAGCGGTCTGCCGGCAAGCTCGGTTTCATACACCCTGTAGGAATCGAACACCATGTGTTCGCCCGCAAATTCGAGAATCTGAGACATATTTTTTAAACCTCCAAAAATATTGTAAAAATAATAATGAGAAATATATCGGAATGTCTGCAAATCCCCGAAAGCCGCCGTATGATAAATTGACTTAGCAACAAAACCGACTCTCAGAATTTTTGCCGCGCGTCTTTTAATACCTCAAATTATTTCAATATTTAAGATATTGCGCTTCTGAGCTTCCGTTTTACTGCTATGTCTCTTTATCCCGGAAACCTCCGACCGAACCTGCGGACATTGACCTAGCGGTTATACAATTGTACATTATCCGATTTAATTATATTATTGATTATAAATCACACATTATGAATTACAATAATTATCAGCAAGCAGGCGCAGAGGACTTCTTTAAAGCAATAAAAAAATTCTCTGCGCCTGCCGCTGCTGCCGTCAAATCAAACTGGCGGCGATTTTACGGATTTGTTTTCTGCAATTACTTGCGGATACCGAGGCGAGCGATAATGGAACGATAGCGCTCGATATCGGTTTTGATGAGGTAGTTGAGAAGACCCTTTCTCTGACCGACCATCTTGAGCAGACCGCGTCTGGAATGGTGGTCGTTCTTGTTGGCCTTCAGGTGCTCGGTGAGGTCGTTGATTCTCTTGGTGAGAATAGCGATTTGAACCTCGGGAGAACCCGTGTCGCCCTCATGGATAGCGTACTCCTTGATAATTGCTTCTTTTTCTGCCTTCAGCATAAATGAAAACACCTCTGTCAATAAATTAGCCGGAGCGCCCAGCTTCGGGTAACGGTGCATTCCCTCCAATCGCCAAAGGCGAGCGGGACATTCGCCCGAAACCGAGTTTATAAATTAACACTCGACGTGAGCCATTATACCATATATTTTCCATAAGGTCAAGAAATATTTTTGAAAGGGAATTCACTCTCCAGAGAAACGAATATTCTTTTCCTTTGCGTATGTTGCGTCATAAGAATCCGGTTCGCTATAAATGGTTAATTGTGGGCAATTTTGGAATACTTTATCATTAATGAAACTAATACTATTTAAAAATTCTATTTTCTACTGCACAGACTCAAAATCCGAAATATCTTGGTATAAAATTTATCTTTTTATTCTGCATTATGTTATTTATATTTATGAAATTCAACATAAATTAACAAAGTAATGATTTTCTCCAATAAATTTTTCCATAAAAAACGCCGCGGCGCATTTCTTAAACTGAAACCGCCGCGGCGTAAAAATTAAAGTTCAAAAATCAAACATTGAACAGAAAGTGTACAACGTCGCCGTCTTTCATTACGTATTCTTTGCCTTCGGAGCGCACAAGGCCCTTTTCCCTTGCGGCTGTGAGCGAACCCAGCTCGACCAGCGTGTCGTAGTCAATGACCTCGGCTCGAATGAAGCCGCGCTCTATATCGGAATGAATCTTGCCCGCCGCCTGCGGAGCTTTAGTGCCGCGCGTTATCGTCCACGCGCGGACCTCAGGCTGTCCTGCGGTGAGGAAACTTATCAGGCCGAGCAAATGATATCCCGCGCGAATAAGCCGGTCAAGTCCCGATTCCTCCAGCCCCATGTCGCTGAGAAACATCAATTTTTCCTCCTGCTCCATGCTGCTGATTTCGGCTTCTATCTCCGCGCATATCGGCAGAACTTCGCTGTTCTCCTCGGCAGCGATTCTTTCCACCGTCTCAAGATGGTGGTTCTTCTCGCCTGCCGCAAAATCCTCCTCGCTGAGATTCGCCGCGTAAATTACCTTTTTGGCTGTGAGCAGTGCGACTGTGGCGAGCATTGCCTCCTCGTCCTCGGTCAGTTCCATGGAGCGCACGGGCTTGCCCGATTCCAGCACTTCCTTGACGCGCTCGAAAAATTCCACCTCGGCTGCGAATTTCTTGTCGCCCTTCATTGCCTTCCTGGAGCGGTCTATTTTGCGCTCCACAAGCTCGAGGTCGGAGAATATCAGTTCGAGGTTGATTGTCTCAATGTCGCGCGCGGGGTCTATGCTGCCCTCGACATGAACTATGTCGTCGTTTTCAAAGCAGCGCACCACATGAACAATCGCATCACACTCGCGTATATTTGACAGAAATTTGTTGCCCAAGCCCTCGCCTTTGCTCGCGCCCTTAACCAGACCCGCGATGTCTACGAATTCCAACGGCGCGTGGGTAATTTTCTCGGGGTTATAAATCTCCGCAAGCTTGTCAAGCCTCTTGTCGGGAACGTCCACAACGCCCACATTCGGCTCTATCGTGCAAAAGGGATAATTGGCAGACTGCGCGCCTGCGTTTGTAATTGCGTTAAAAAGCGTGCTTTTGCCCACATTTGGCAAACCTACTATGCCGAGCTTCATTTGTCTAAGGTCATCCTTTCAGCGATTCTCCGCATATGCGCAGAGCCGCAGCCGAAATTTCTATCCGGCGTATTTTGTATGATAAATTTTGATTGCACTTGCATCACAGGGATTATACAACAAAAATTCCTGTACGTCAATCGTTCACCCAAATCAATTTTTTATACAGTCGGTAAAGGCTCTATGAAAGGGATTACTTAATTTTGTGTTCTCCGGAGCAGCTTTTAATCTTGCCGCGTTTTGCCCGCTCTGCCTCTCTGCCATGGCCCTTATCCCACCAGACTCCCCATATAGCTCCGTTCGCTTGACTTCAGCGCTCAGTCGTTAAAGACTATCGAACTGGTCGGATTTTCTTCCTCTTCTGTGTCGCTTTCGGCGCTGCTCACGTCAGAGGGTGACACTGTTGGCGCCACCGATGAGAAGTCTCCGTTCTCTACCATGGAATTTGCGTCGTTGATATATCCCATTATCACATTAAATGATGTATTATCCAGGATTATATACCAATGGTCTTTCTCCCTCATAAGGTTCACCTGACACTCGGTGCTCTCACGAGCTGCATCGGACATGGCGGATTCACGCACTATCTCGGCAACCAAAGCGTCGCGCATCTCCTCTGCGGATATCTTGGAGCCTCCCAAAACGGTATCCACATATCCGTTAGTAACCGTGGAGGCGGCCTTTGCGTATACATCGCGCAGATCAACAGTGGTTATATTCAACCGCGCCGCTCCGGTCGCCCCAGAGGTCTGAATATCCATTATCTCTATTTCGAGCGTCTTTGACACAGCGTCTACAATCTGCTTTGTGCCGTTTTTGTCGCCTTTATCAAAGCTCAAACCGTCGTAATCCGACACATAAGCAAAAGCTCCCTTATAATTGCAGTCGTTCATCTTTGAATTAAAACCTTTGATTGCCTGCTCGGGAGTATCGGCGTCATTGCACGCCGTGAGAATCAGCATTATCGCCGTCACAATCAGGGCGGCCGTCGCCCTTAATTTCTTCATTTATTCATTCCTTCATTTCCTTCGTTCGTTCCCTTCGGTTTTTTCATATCTTGTCAAATCAAGCAATAATTATGACTTGAATTTGTTGTTTTTGTAAATAGATATGCCCGCGTCCATCATAAGCAGCACAATGCCTCCCAGCGCAAGCAGCACATATATCATTATGGAGTAGTTGTAAGCCCAGCCCATTTCCATCGTGATGCGCTTGGATACCTCGGCGGCAAAAGCGTTCACCTGCTCCTCGAGCGTAGAAGGCAAACCCAGCAGATACCATATCTGCAAAGCCGAAAGCGCTATTATCACAAGATCGGAGATCATCTTCGGCACCAAATTTCTCACGCTCAACAGGGTAAATATCACCACCGGAATTATCAGAAGAATGGCATTGAGATAAAATCCCTCAAGCGTGTGATCCATAAGATCAAGGCCTCTGACGAGGCTCAGGCCCGTTATAGAGCTTGATTTTGCTATAATTTCCGTCCACGTTATCGTGGCAAAGCTCAGGAAGAACAGCACGCCCGCCATTACTGAGAAAAGGCGCATTGCCGTACTGAAAAGCCACAGGTTTTCCGGCTCGTCGTCGTCTTCGTCGAGTCCGTCGTCGTTCTTCGGGGCGAGCACCACAGTATTCGCCGCTTCTTCCGGAGTAACTTCCATCATCGTTTCGGTGCCGTCGGGCAGTTTAACCAATGCCATGGTTTTGACTGCCTCCATCTTTTCGGCTTCTTTCTTTTTGCGTCTGCGGATTGCAACGCGGCTCGCGGTCATTACAATCACGCCGCATACAACCAGAGCAAGAGCAGCTATGAGCAGCACGAATATAACATTTATTCTGCGCAGATGATAGGTTATCTTAAAAGAATGCACCGAGATCGGATGCTCAAAGCCGCCTGGGCGGTAAGCGCCCATGAGCACGTCATTCTTGCCGCCGAGCTGATCGGCACTCCAGTCAACGTCATATGCGTCGCCCGAGCCTTTGAAGCTGTACATTATCTCGCCGGTATACTGCGAGGGCTTTATCATATCGGTTATATCCACAGATACCGACACCGAACGCCTGTTATAAAGGGTAAATTTGTCTTTTCCCTCTATTGATATGGAATTGCCTTTACCTATGTACTGTGCCAAAAGCGTGTTTACATTCTCAACTGTATCCTTCGGAGTGGCGACAGTTACGGCATACTGCGTGCCGGAATCGTTGAATTGCCCCACCGTGACGGTGAAGCCGCTGTCTTTGAGGACGCGCTTGAAGTATGAAGCGGCAAACTGTGCTCCATAATCATGAGTGTCTATGGGAGATACAAGAGTAATTGACTGGCTCACTTTGTCGTCGCCGCTTATTTCCGTAGCGACGTCGACCTCGCTGAGCTTGTAGACCGTGGAGGAATAAAGCTTGATATCCGCGCCGCCTGCCTTTTTGTAAATAAGGGTTAGAGTTTTGTTTTGGTCAAAAAGTCCCTCGCCGTTTACTTTCTTTTGGGCAGCGGAGAGGGTCGACCTTTCTCCGTCAAATTCACTCGCGTCCATATTTTTATATGTAATTGTAGCATTGCACGAGCCGTCGTTCTCACAGGGGAATTTGTCAAAATTCAATTTCTCGGTGAGTACGCCCGTCTCGGAAAACGCGGTGTAGAGCGACTCGTCCTTGACATATTCAAAAGAGCTGCCCTCGCCAAACAATGCGGCGGTACAGACGTTTAACGATTCAGCGGTGCCGCTGATAGAAACGCGGTAGCGCGAAGTGCTGCCCTCGTCCGAGAGCCATTGTCCGGCGGCATCGCCCACAGTGACCGTCTCCATGAATTTTTGAATGTTGTCTTTGCCGAGCGTTTCCACTGTTTTCTTTGGCATATTAAGCACTATCTCGCGCTCATAATCGTCGTCGCCATAGCGTATGGTGTTTATTTCAATGCTGCTCAGTCTGTATTGCGCGACGGTGTCCACCTTTATTTTTGAGGACATGAGATTTTGATTGTCGTATGATACGTCATTCAATGTGATTGTAACCGTGTCGGTAAGGCTGGAAAGATCCTGAGAGAGGTTGAGGTCCTTCTTGATGGCGGTCTTTACCCACGCAAGCAGATCTCTCGATTCAAAATCCTCTGTAAGCGAAAAACCGCTTTTGAAGAGCTGTTCCTCCGGACTTTTGTAGGCGTACTCCACCGAAGGTGTGCGCCCCAGCAGCGCGGCGGTCTTGGCCTTGTAATCGTCAAGGCTGTCGAACTTGATGGCAAATGTATAGACTACCTTCGTTTGTTTATCATCACTATATGCATAGGAAAATTCCATCTGTTCAGGGCAGTTGTTTTTCAGACATTCGGTGATGTCAGTCACCTTTTTTTTGGAAAACATCAGAGAGCTGTCGGAAAGTTCGTCGCACACTATGACGCGCTCCCCCGCGAAATCGCTGTTTATCTTCATGTCGGTTTTCATTCCGCAGCCGGTCAGCAACGCGATAAAGGCGCAGCAGAACAGGGCGGCCAAAAGCTTTGTGCGGCTTACAGAAACTTTTTTCACAAAAATCTCTCCCTCTTGAAAAATTGCAGCGCGGCAATTTTTAGTAGTTTTTGGTATTTTTCCTATATCGATCAATTAAAATAAAGCAACTCAACGGTCCCGGCGCGTCAAACGAGCCTGCACCTTTTTAATTATATAATAAAATAACGCCAACGTCAATCGAATAAAACCTTAATTATTAAAAAATATACTTTATAAAAGTTTAAAGCAAAGCTGAAACTTAATTCTACTATAAATATAAAAATTTCCCGAATCATCCAGTTCTCAAGGCACGGACAAAATCGGGAAACTTTTAATCTTTAATTTTTAATTTGTAATTAATTATCCGATGCGGACACATTGTGCGACGCGTCTGAACCCGACACATTAGAGTCGGACTCCTTGTTCCAAGGCAGCCACGATGTGTCAATGCTTGATGTATCAATATAGTGGGGCTTCGCGCTTTCCACATGAATGGATATGTCCTTAACGCTCTGGGTATCCATAGCCTTTGAATAGTCAACATAGAAATTCATGTCGTCGACCTGATACATATAAACGTCTTCGCGGCCTTCCACAGGCACGGAATAGCTCAGCACCGTATAAGCGAGCATGAAACCGTAGTCACTGGTATCTATATCGGGAACGAGACCTGAAATAGCGTTGCCGGCGAGCAGTGTGTAATATCCTGACGGATTTTCGGTATCGTCAATCTTGGAATTAAAGGTTATATCCATTGAAACCAGCTTGCCAAAGCGCACGTTTGCCGCAATATTTACCATACCGTCAAATTTTGTCACGGTCTTGCCGCTCTTGAGATCCTTGATATCTTTGTCAGTAAAGGTACATTCTTCATCGCTATACGACACAGTGTCTATCCCAAGCATACTTCCGTATGAGAAATCGTTTGTGCGGCAGGAATTGAATCTGTCCGTATAGGACACAATGCCGACATTCATACTGCGCTGGAATTTGCTTCCAAACAAAAATGCTCCCACTACGACGAGTATAGAAACGCAAAACGTTATGAGCATTGTGACAGTGGCAGTCTTGCCTGAAACTATTTTCTTCGGGCGAGTCTCGTCCTCATCATAGTCCAGATAGTCGTCATCATCAAAATCCTCGGCGGCTTCTTCCGATTCTTCCTCCGCTTCGGTTTCTCCGTCGGCTTCTTCCGATTCTTCCTCCACTTCGGTTTCTTCGGCGACTTCTTCCGATTCTTCCTCCGCTTCGGTTTCTCCGTCGGCTTCTTCCGATTCTTCCTCCACTTCGGTTTCTTCGGCGACTTCTTCTGATTCTTCCTCCACTTCGGTTTCTTCGGCGGCTTCTTCCGATTCTTCCTCTGCTTCGGTTTCTTCGGCGGCTTCTTCCGATTCCTCTTCAGCTTCGGTTTCTTCGGCGGCTTCTTCTGATTCTTCCTCAGCTTCGGTTTCTTCGGCGGCTTCTTCTGATTCTTCCTCAGCTTCGGTTTCCTCGTCGGCTTCTTCTGATTCTTCCTCCGCTTCGGTTTCTTCGGCGACTTCTTCCGATTCTTCTTCTGCTTCAGTTTCCTCGTCGGCTTCTTCCGATTCTTCTTCTGCTTCAGTTTCCTCGTCGGCTTCTTCCGATTCTTCTTCCGCTTCGGTTTCCTCGGCGGCTTCTTCCGATTCTTCTTCCGCTTCGGTTTCTTCGGCGGCTTCTTCCGATTCTTCCTCTGCTTCGGTTTCTTCGTCGGCTTCTTCCGATTCTTCTTCCGCTTCGGTTTCCTCGGCGGCTTCTTCCGATTCGGTCTCCTCGGTGGCCTTTTCCATCTCTGCAGCCTCAGCAGCCTTCTCCATAGCTTCTTCTGCCACGTCCTCGGCAGCTTCGACAACCTGTTCGGTATTTTCTTTCGGAGTCTCTACTTTATTTATCTCTTGTTTCTCTGCTTTATTCTCACGGCGCTTGTTTTTAGCCATCTTTAAATTACTCCTCTCGGAATTAAAATTCGTGTCTCATTTTTATTGCAGCTTAATGAACGCGTTTCCAAATACAATCAAGAGCTAAGCGCTCTCAGTATATTTTCGCACATATTGCGAAAAAAGGCAAGTGTTTTAAAAAAAATTAACTATTTGAACGTATAAAAAACGCAAAAAAACTGAAATTACACATCTTTAAAAAGCTCTCGGCAGCTGTAAATATATGTAATTCCGGAAAGTATCGTCGCGGCAACTGCTGCATACAACATGATTACGGAAATTGTCAGCAACAAGTCCCCCACCGCAGCGGGAATAAAGGTGAATTCGCGCATTGCACAGCCGCAGAATATTCCTATAATTGACATCATCTGCGTCACGGTTTTAATTTTGCCCCAGATATTCGCAGGAATCACCATGCCTTTGTCAACCGCTACCATTCGCATTGACGTGACAAGAAATTCGCGAAAAAGTATAACCACAACCACCCACGCGCCGCATATTTCCTCCTGCACGAAACACACCAGCGTGGACATTATAAGCATTTTGTCAGCCACAGGATCCATCAGCTTGCCGAAATCGGTTATCAGGTTGCGGCTGCGCGCTATCTTTCCGTCAAGCATATCTGTCAGCGACGCAAGCCCGAAGCATATGCCTCCCAGCAGCCAGCGATAGGGTATGCCCTCCACCAGAATGAATACCATTACCACAGGTATGAAAAGTATCCGCAGAACCGTGAGTTTATTGGGAAGATTCATCTTCACCTTTCTCCCTTCAAAAATTATACGGTATGCCCCACCAGATCACAGCCCATGAAGTCGGTTATCTCCACTCGAGTGAAATCCCCCATGGTGAATTTTTTGCCATCGGTGTCAAAAAATATTTTCCCGTCTATCTCTGGCGCCTCTCCTTGAGAACGTCCGTAGCAGCATTCTGCCAGCCTGTCGTAACCCTCGACTATCACATCGAGCTGCCTGCCTATCATGCTCTCGCACCATTCGTCGGTTATGCGCGACTGTTCGTCTATAATGGATTCCTCACGCTGCGCCGCAGTCTCCTCGTCCACTCTGTCGGGTAGATCGCAGGCGGGAGTGTCCTCTTCCGCCGACCAGATGAAACAGCCCAGACGCTCGAATTTCACTCCACGAACAAAATCAATAAGCTCCTCAAAATCCTCCTGAGTTTCCCCCGGAAATGCCGTCATCAGCGTGGTGCGGAGAGTGACTCCCGGTATTCTCTCGCGAATATGCTCAATAAGCGCGGTGAGGGTTTCCCTGTCGCCCGGGCGATGCATGGCGCGGAGTATCTTTTTACTGACGTGCTGTATCGGCATATCTATGTATTTACACATCTTCGGTTGATTTGCTATCACGTCCAACAGCTCGTCTGTAATCTTTTCGGGATAACAATACAGCACACGGATCCACTCTATGCCATCAACTTCGCAGAGCCTGTTCAGCAATTCGGGCAGCATACGCTTGCCGTACAGGTCTGTGCCGTATTCCGTGGTATCCTGCGCCACGACAGTAAGCTCCTTGACGCCGCGATTTGCCAGCATTTTGGTTTCCTCAACCAATTCCTCCATCGGGCGCGAACGGAATCTGCCGCGTATCATGGGAATGGCGCAGAAAGCGCATTTGTTGTTGCAGCCTTCAGCTATCTTGAGGTATGTGTAATAAGGCAAAGTGGTCTGTATTCTTCTGCCGCAGAGTTGAAGTTCTTCTTTTTCTCCGTAGACGCCGAAACCTTTCTCATCGAGTGAGCGCCGCACGATTTCAGCTATCTTTTGGTTAGCTCCTATACCCACCACCGCGTCGACTTCGGGTATCTCCTCGAGGATTGAATCGCGATACCTCTCGGCGAGACAGCCTGTGACGATCAGAGTTTTTATCCTGCCCTCGTTTTTGAGAGCCGCCAATTCCAAAATTTCCTCGATAGCCTCGGCTTTCGCGCTCTCGATAAATCCGCAGGTATTCACTATGGCAACATCAGCCATAGCCGCGTCCTCCACAAGTTTGAAGCCGGCATCCGCAAGACACCCAAGCATAAGCTCAGCGTCAACCTGATTTTTTGGACATCCCAAGCTCACCATTCCTACTTTAACCGCCATAATTCGTTCGTCGCTCCTTCTTTATTCAATATAAAACACACGACCCATTCATTATATCATACTATTGCAACATTTCATATATTTTTTTGTACAAAATTAAAATATTTTTTATTTTTGCAATCGAAAAAACGGGGGTAAAATTTTCATAAAAGTGTCGTTTGATTTGTATTCGCTTTGGTTATTCTTTGACCTTGCTGCACTTTGCCCGTTCCGCTATTAATTTTTAATGTTCTTGCCGCCGTCTGTAAACGCATTTTTTTGTTGAAATTTCTTAATGAATGATGTATAATATGAAGTATCTTTTTTGCATATTTGTTTGGAGCGTGTCAAATATGGTAGAGGCTTTACAGACTTTCTTTCAGGAGAATTTTCCCCCTCAACTTGCGGTGCTGCTTATATCAATGATTCCTTTGGTGGAGTGCAGGGGAGCCATTCCCTTCGGCATGGTCGTGCTCAATCTGCCTATGTGGGAAGTGGTCCCGATAGCCATAATAGGAAATATAATCCCGGTGCCGTTCATACTGCTTCTTATCCGTCCGGTGATAAATTGGTTCAAAAAAACAAAGCTCTTTCGCCCGCTCGCCGAGTGGCTGGAGGCAAAGGCGGACAAGAAAAAGGACAAGGTGCTCAAATACAGTAAATGGGGACTTTTTGCCTTTGTCGCCATTCCGATACCCGGGACAGGCGCGTGGACAGGCGCTCTGATTGCCGCGCTGCTTGATCTGAGAGTGAGGAGTGCTTTTTTCACTATACTCATGGGTATGATATGCGCCGCGTTGATAATGACAGTGGGTTCGGCTTTGGTTGACGGCGTGTTATCGGGACAGTGGCCCGCCGAATTCGAGGCAATCGGCGAGTATCTGGGAACGGCTAAGGACTACATAACTTCATTTTTTTCCGACCACAGCGTTGCTGTTTCGTAATTCTTTCAACCTCTGCATATAAGTACAGTTTGATTCCATTCGGATGCTGCCCACGTCTGTTTTGTTTAATAACCGAAAAGTGGTGTTTGAAAAATGAAAAGCATAAAAAGCATGATAAAAGCGGTGGCAGCGGCTATTCTGAGATTTTTCGCCCGTATAGCTGTGGAATTCAACAGTATATTCAACAAGGGCAGACCGTCCGACAACCCCGCCGGCAAGGGTACGGGCAATGAAGCGCGCCCCCGCAAACGATTGGTTGACGGCGTGGATGCGGACAGATTTACGCGCCTGTGCGTGGTATTGGTAGTGGGATTTGTCACCGCAATAGGCGCAGTACTGGTGGCGGCGGCAGTCAATTCCGGCGGCCGCGAGATACCCGTTGAACAGCAGGACTTCAACAAAGGCACCGACAGTCTGACGTTATCGATAGGCGGCAATATCATGCCCACCCGCAATATGCTGGACTGCGCGCTCAACGACGGAGGATATAATTTCAACAACTATATGTCGGAGCTTTCCTCTGCGATGTCGGCCGATATATCAATAGCGGGACTTTGCGGTCAGATAGACGTAAACGGCAGGAACAAGGGCGTGTGCGGCTTCGACGATGGAATGAATTATCCCGACGAGCTTGCGCAGGCGATATCTGAGACGGGCATAAATTATGTATTCGGCGCGAATCATTACGCATTTGCCAACGGCTACGACGGAATGTGCGCTTCAATCTCAAACCTTCATACCAACTCCGTGGGCGTGATAGGCCTCACCAACACCGATTCCCGCAAGCTCAATGCAAGTGTTGTCCGCATGAACGGCATAGGCGTTGGGATCGCCGGCTACAATTGCGTGGACAGTACATCTTATGGCGCACTGTCCAACGAACAAAAGACTTACATAGTTCAACCCGGCAACGATGTGGATGCTCTGGCAGACAGAGCGACGGCGGATATAGCCAAAATGCGCGGCAACGGTGCGGAATTCATAGTAATATGCATCAATTGGGGCAGCGCGGGCAGTCTGGAACCAAGCGAATTTATGAAGCAGTCCTCCAGGAAGATAGCCGAGGCGGGCGCCGACATTATCATAGGATACGGGGCGCTTGTCACACTCGACGCCGAAGTGCTGCAATACCAAAACGCCGGCGTTGACAAAGAATGTTACGTGTTTTATTCGCTCGGGGTACTGTTGGGTGACAACAGCTACAGCAGCAGGACGCTTGACTCTTTGAGCAAGATCAAGAAGCCCTCGGATTCGCAGAAAAAGCAGCTTAACGAGGAAAAACGCCGAGTGGAGACTGTCAATAAGGCGATGTCGCGCAGTATGACGGTGACTTTCAGTGTGGTACGCGGCAAAAACGGTTCGGTGAGCGTGGAGAGTGCGGCATATCGTCCTATATATGTCGTAAAGAACGCCGTGCAGGGAGAGGAAAATTCCCATTTGAAATATATGGTTGTAGAGGCGTCAAGATATATCTCGGCTCAACAGAGGCCCGAAATATTTTCCGACGACACACAGTGGCAGCTATGCCGCGAAGCATTCACAGAGATATGCGCGCTGGCTGACAAAACCGATGGCAAGCTGATACTCGCGGACTTTGCAAATGATGCGGGTCAGCCCGATAACGATACCGACACCAAAATTTAAACCTCTCGTATCTCTGTACTCCCTCTGATTTTTGATAATGATGCCGCCCTGCTGCGGAAATTGTGGGGCGGCCTTTTTTGTTTCTTATTTGACATGGAAAAATTACCCATAAATCGACAAATTAATACGGGCTTTTTATTGTATAATTACTTACCGATATCCAATAATTTTATGCGGAGTGTGCAGACCCTTAAACTTGGAGTTTTTTGTAATGGAAAAGTTCGGTGAAAATTGGTTGGCCTCTTCTGAATTCGCCCAGATTGTGTCTTAATCTTGGCTTGTTTTGCTCGCTCAGCCTTCGGCTTCGCTCGTGAGGCGCTGCCTCACTCTCCGCCATGGGCGCTGCCCCTGGACCCTGCAAGGAGGAATTATCCCCCTTGACTCCCATATAGCTCCGCTCGCTTGATTTTGGCTTTTTTTATTGATTTGTCCGTCGTTCAAATAAAACGGTTGAAGTTGGAATTTATGCGTGATATAATGATTTTAATACAGAAGCTTTGCAAAGCCGGAGGTACAAACCTATGAATGTTATTTTTATTTCGCCCAATTACCCCGAGGACAGATGGAGATATGTTCACGCGCTCAGGGGTCTTGGCGTGAATGTGCTGGGAATAGGCGATGCCGTAGAGGAGCAATTTCCCCACGGTCTAAAGGGCTGTCTGACTGATTACTACCGTGTCGATGATCTGCACGACTATGACGCGGTGTATCGCGCAGTCGCGTATCTGACATATAAACACGGCAGAGCCGACGCTATCGAATCGCTTAACGATTACTGGGCAACTCTGGAGGCAAGCCTTCGACGCGATTTCAACGTGGTGGGCTTCGATGTTGACTATGCAAAGCGCATATTTGACAAGGAACGCGTAAACGACGTTATGCGCAGCGCCGGCATAGAGGTTGTGAATCGCGACGCCGAAGGCAATCAGGCGATTCCCGACGGCTCGCGCATAATCAGGTGCTGCGGCATGGTCGATCGCTACGGTCATGTGAAGGGCATTTCGGCATACGAATTTTCCGACCTGCCCGAGCGAATAAACAAAAACAAGGATTTACTCTCCTTTTTCAGCATAGCCCCCGAAAAATGCGGCACGGAGAATCAGGACTTCATGGAGACCGCGCTCAAAGCGGTTGACGCGGTGAATCTGCGCGGCGGCTTCTTTAACCTTACCTTTGCCGTGGGTAAACAGATTCTTTTGGCGGATACATCTTTCCTGCCGCCCGAAGAGTATTTTGCCGATGTTATGGCCTGCAGCGGCAGCAGCGATGTCTGCCATATGTGGGCTGCGGACAAGGTCGGCATTAATATGGATTATCATGTGATAAACGAGACAACCGTTTTCGCCACCAGACGCTTTGACAGGAGCTACAGATATTCTCACGACAGGATAATGAGCAAGCTCAGAACCGCAATAAGGCGGTACGGCAGATGTTACACAGGTTTGGATATCACGGGGGACTATTTCTATATATTCAAGGCGGAGAATGCCGAGAAAGCGCGGGAGCTTATCAGATTCATTCAGGTGGATTATGCCGATATCAGTCCTATTGCCGAATTCCCGCCACTGAAGGCCGTCAACAGGAATGACCTCAGACAGAGCGCGATCCGTGAGCAGTCTTCGTATGATGCGAGAAGGCTTCTTACCCGTAAGGTTGAGGAAAAAATACAGCAAAGCAGTGCATATGAAGAAAGCAGGAAAAAAGCGGGTACCCGCTCGAAAAAGAAGACGGTACAAAAGAGTTAAAGTCAAGCTAGCGGAGCTATATGGGAGTCAAGGGGGATAATTCCTCCTTGCAGGGTCCAGGGGCAGCGCCCATGGCGGAGAGTGAGGCAGCGCCTCACGAGCGAAGCCGAAGGCTGAGCGAGCAAAACAAGCCGAGATTAAGACACAGCCTGGGCGAACTCCGGATATGTAATCCTTTTGGGTTGCAAAGATACCCATAAACAAAAATCAATATTTCGAGTGAATATAAGAATACTCCCTATATGTCTGACAATGATTTTTCTTTTTCATTGTCTCTCATATAGGGAGTATCTTATAAAATTTAAGCAATAGAAAATGTGGGAAAGGTTTTATCAAGATACTTATTTCATCTGTATTCGCCCAAGCAACTTTTAATCTCAGCGCACTTTGCCCGCTCAGCCTTCGGCTTCGCTCGTGAGGCGCTGCCTCACTCTCCGCAAGGGCGCTGCCCTTGACCCGCCAGGAGGACCTGTCCCCCTGGACTCCCACGCTTCGCTAATTATTTTTAAACATTGCTGCTTTCATTTACAATACAAATTAATATTTGGTCGGCTTGTTGGTAAGATATCTCTTGACCATAAGCGCCACCTTAAAGATTATAGCGTGGTCAAACTCGCGCAGATCGAGACCTGTGAGCTTCTTGATCTTTTCGAGGCGGTATACGAGGGTATTTCTGTGAACAAAGAGCTTTCTCGACGTCTCGGAAACATTCAGGTTGTTTTCAAAGAATTTCTGAATTGTAAACAACGTCTCCTGATCGAGCGATTCAATTGAGCCTTTCTTAAACACCTCTTTGAGGAACATTTCACAGAGCGTGTCGGGAAGCTGATAAATCAAGCGCGCGATACCGAGATTCTCATATGATACTATCGTCTTTTCGGTGTCAAATATCTTGCCGATTTCCAGAGCCATCTGCGCCTGCTTGAAAGAACTGGCAAGGTCCTTTATGCCCGAAACCTGCGTGCCTATACCCACTATACAGTGAGTGTAAAATTCGCCTGAAAGGGTGTCGACGATAGAGCGAGCCAGCTGTTCAAGGTTCTTGAGTTCCGTGCCCTGATGCGTCTCTTTTATAATGGCTATTTCGCGCTCGTTTATGCTTATGATAAAATCCTTGTTTTTATCGGGGAAAAGATTCTGAATAATATCATAAGTAGTAATATCGGGCTTGGATACGGTGCGAACCAACAGACAGACTCGGTTCACGTCGGTGTTGAAGTGAAGCTCACGTGCCTTAAGGTAGATATCGCCGGGAAGAATATTGTCAAGGATCAGATTCTTGATAAAATTATTTCTGTCGAATTTCTCGTCATAATATTGCTTGATAATGGTAAGCGAGCCGGCTAAAACTCCAGCGTATTTGCTCGCCAATTCGTCGGTGCCTTCCACGAACACAGCGGTCTCGGAAGCGGGCTGCGTGCCAAATGGGCGATAAGTGTAACCATTGAACACAAAGCTATCCCCGGCGGTGATCTGCTCGACAGGAACATCGGCGGACGTCTCACCCACTCGACCCAAATCACTGCAAGCGAGAATGCTGCAAGTGGTGTCAACCACACCTATAGTTCTGTCGATGGAATCTCTCATCTGATGTATGACTGTTTGATATAATCTGTTAGGCATTTATTAAAATCCTCACTTCCTGATAAAATTCTTGAAATATAGTCAGAATAAATATAATTAAGGTTCCATAACAATTCGGATAAATACAGAGAAAATTACAGACTGTAAATAAATCTACCGGCTGCACGAAATTTCTACTCGAATTGCTATAATACTACAATATACATTTTACACAAAACGAACAAATAATTCAAGTGTTTTATTTAATATTTTTTTGTTTTTGAGGAAATTATATCAAAAAACTGCGCACAGCTTCGAATGTCGAAACGGTGCGCAGTTTGTAAGGCTAACTCAATTGGAATTCCACAGAGCCATCAGTTGACTATAGCCAACTCTGTCTCCTTGTCGAAGATGTGAATCTTGCTGTTGACGAGAGCGACCTTCACGTGGTCACCCGCCTTTGTCTTGGAGGTAGGAGCAACACGAGCTGTTATGCTGGAACCGAGAGCATTGAGGTAGAGGAAAGTTTCGTTACCCATAAGTTCTGTAACTTCAACTTCTGCCTCGATGCAGCTGTCAACGTATCTCTCGATATACTCTGGCTCATCATGCACGTGCTCGGGACGAACGCCGAGAACAACTTCTTTGCCGATATAATCCTCAAGCTGACCCTTGTTGTTCTTGGAAATCGGGAGCTTGATGGCGTAGTTGCCGAACAAAGCGTAGACATGATCGCCTCTCTTTTCGAGCTTGACATCAATGAAGTTCATCTGAGGAGAACCGATAAATCCGGCAACGAACATATTGCAAGGTTTGTCATACAGGAACTGAGGCGTATTAACCTGCTGCACAACGCCGTCCTTCATAACGACGATCTTGTCGCCCAGAGTCATAGCTTCTGTCTGGTCATGCGTAACGTAGATGAATGTCGTACCCAGTCTCAGGTGGAGCTTGGAAATCTCTGTACGCATCTGAGCACGGAGCTTTGCGTCGAGGTTGGAGAGCGGCTCGTCGAGGAGGAACACTTTCGGCTCACGAACGATAGCACGACCCATAGCAACGCGCTGACGCTGACCGCCAGAGAGAGCCTTCGGCTTTCTGTCGAGCAGGTGGCTTATGTCGAGAATTTGTGCGGCCTCTTCAACGCGGCGATCTATTTCCGCCTTGGGGTACTTTCTGAGCTTCAGACCGAACGCCATATTCTCGCGAACAGACATATGAGGATACAGAGCGTAGTTCTGGAACACCATGGCGATGTCTCTATCTTTCGGGGGAACGTCGTTCACAAGCGTGTCGCCGATATAAAGCTCACCCTCGGTGATATCCTCAAGGCCCGCGATCATACGCAGGGTAGTGGATTTACCGCAGCCGGAAGGACCAACGAAAATTATGAATTCCTTGTCTTCGATCTCAAGGCAGAAATCCTTAACGGCAACGACATTGCCGGGGTATTTCTTGTAAATGTGTCTTAAAGATAAGCTTGCCATTTGAAAATTTACCTCCAAATTTTGTAAGTATAATATGATTTGCCCCGAAGAATCACAGAACACAACCAATATTACTTAGTGTAAGTTTAGCATAATGATGTAATAAATTCAATTAGTGTATTCAACAATATTAAAATCGGTATTTCGGTGAATTACCGAAATTATTGTTTGTATTGACGAATTGCCGACAAGATTTTTTATGTTGTCGCAAACATCAACAAAGACGCAATTTCATACACCTTTTATGCAAAGGCTACGAATCAGACGTCAGCAACAGCTTTTCGCACTCGGTGAGTTCCCTAGCCCCACCGCGTTCAAGCGTCCCATCCAAAGCAAGACCGCCCACTGCTGTTCTTTCAAGAGATAAGACCCTGCGGCCAACGGCCTGCGCCATCCGTTTTACCTGATGATATTTCCCCTCACAGATTTTTATTTGGTAAATAAAATTTCCCTCGTCCAACACCGCAACCTGTGCAGGCAGGCATTTTTCATTCCCGTCGATCATAACACCGCCGCATAAAAGCCCGATGCCGCTTTCGGACAGCGCACCGTCAAGCGATACTCTGTAGGTCTTAAAGACCTTTTTTCCCGGCGACATGACCGAATGGGCAAACGCTCCGTCATCCGTAATGATCAGAAGTCCTGTGGTGTCCTTATCCAGGCGGCCAACGGGAAACAGCCCTTTGCGGCGCAGATCTGACGGCAGAATGTCAATAACAGTCCTCACATGGGAATCATTGGAAGCCGAGACAACTCCGTCGGGTTTATTCATCATAATGTAGAGATGCTTCTTGTAGCAAATAAGATTACCACACACAGCGATACCGTGCTCTGAAGGTTCGAGCTTTTGATCGGCGGCGAGGCAGACAGCTCCGTCAACCGTCACCTTTCCCGACCATATCATTTTACGAACCTCGCTTCGCGTGCCGACTCCCTGAGAAGCCAGAATCTTATCAAGTCTTTCCACGGATTACCACCCTAAAATTCTGTAAAAAATGATAACTACGGCAACGCCACGATATATCCCTTAACCATCTAGTTGTAATTCTATATCAATTTATAAAAAAAAGCAAGAAATTTCTAAATAAAATATTTAACAATATTTCACTCACAATTTCAGCACTTTCACCCATCACATAGAAAAACTAATCAATAAAACCAGATTTATATTGCAAAATGCATAATATCCAAGACCCAAAAAAACGACAATCGGTTTAGTTTTTTTAATTATACCACACATCAACAGCATTTAAAAACAATTGTCAAGGCGTTGGCATACAAGTGAGTGCTTTGCACATCTTGGCAAAATCCAAGGGCAGTATCTCACAAATTAAGCGGACAAAACGCACCAGGATTGAATAAAAGCTGAGTCGAACACAAAATAAAATACCGGTTTTTTCGATTGCAAAAACTAACCTGTCTCAATCCGGCACAAAAATGAAAAATCCGCACCTTTTTAAAGGCGCGGACTCGATTTGTATACAAATTTCCTCTATACAATCTCTTTAATGGGTGTGACCCCAAGGAGAATTTTTCATATCGCGGATAATTCAGAATTAATCTACTGCTCTATTTGACTGCCCAGGAAGCCTGCCGCCACCTCCGCCAGTTTAAGCTGCATATCCTCGGGGTGCTCACCACTTTCCTTTTGCAATATGACTACTGCGCCGTTGAGGTCGCCTGAAGATATGATTGGAAAAATACAGGCGGCGGCAAGTTCGGCGCCTTCCACGGGAATAACCCTTCGATCATTGTTTTGATCCGCGATATAGGGCGTGCGCTCGTCAATGCAGCTCTCAAGCTCGGCGGTGATGCGCCTGTCTATATAATCGCGGCGGGAAACGCCCGACACCGCAACCACATGATCCCGGTCGCATATAAGCACGGGAAAGCCGGTGTTTTTCGCCAGAATTTCGGCGTATTGACCCGAGCAGGGCGAAAGCTCGCCTATTGGTGAATATTTTTTAAATATAACCTCGCCGTTGTTGTCGGTGTAAATCTCCAGTGATTCGCCCTCACGTATGCGCATGGTGCGGCGTATCTCCTTTGGAATAACCACCCGGCCGAGGTCGTCTATTCGTCTGACTATGCCTGTTGCTTTCATATATAAAATCTCCTTTGGCTTTTTCTTTTTGTACTAAACTTCAATTAAAAAATACAAAAAAATCGGGCACCAAAGCTTTTGTATATGGATTTTGGGCGAAAATTTTTTTGTCACATTCTTATTGAAATTCAGTATTATACTCTCTTTTGACTTTGGCGTGTGCGATGTTATTGTTTGCCCGGGTGTAAATTTTATACATTGCAAATTTTATTTGCCAAAAATTTACGCGGCGTTGCTTAGGATATCAAAATACGATTTTATACATGATATAAATTCTGTATTTTTTATTTTTAAAACCTGTAAATTATTTTGCTGATTTGTTATTTTGAAAATTTTTCAGGATTCCGCCTTATATATTCAAAAATATACTGCTGCGCTATTCCCGCAAATTCGCTGCCTATAAGCTCAGTGCCGCCTGTGAACTCGGTTTCCAGTGCGCGGCGTATCCACACGTCCACCGGAAAACATTCCAGACGTCCGAATCCGTATAGAAGCGCACATTCCGCAACCTTGGGTCCCACTCCTTTGAGTGAACGCAGCATTTTCCTCGCCTCGTCCGTCGGAGCACTCCTCAGATACTCAAAATCTATATCACCCCTTGCCACGCTTTGCGATACCGCAGTCAGATATGCTGCCCGGTATCCGCAGCCGAATTCCTTAAACTTTTCCTCGGATACTTCCGCCAATGCTTCGGCTGTAGGGAAAGTCTTCGCTTCTCCTTCGTCCGCCGCATTTTCACCCCCGATGGCGCGCTCGCCGTAATTCAAGCAAAGTTTGCGTATTATTCCGCGTATTCTCGGAATGTTGTTGTTCTGGGATATCACGAATGAACACAGCGTCTCCCACGGCTCCTGTGCCAGAATATGCACACCCGCCGCGTATTCCGCCGCCTCGTAAAGACGTGGCTCAAGTTCGGTGACAATGCGCTTTATTTCACCGTAGTCGCGGTCAAAATCGAAATATTTTCGCCATATTTCGTTATAATCTTTCTCGTCTGTGCCAAATATAGTCACATGGTTCCCATTCTGTTCCACTTCGACATACCTTCCGAAAGCTGTGCCGCACATACGTCCTTCGCGCTCGGTCCATCTGAAACATTGTCCGCTGGTAAGAGTATCCTTTGCCGAAAAGTTTCTGCACTCCACCTCAACGGACGGCATTTTTTCGCTCATAATAATATCAATCCTTCCACATCATATTGTAATTTAAACAAGTGAAAATACAATTGGTAATATTTGAAAGTCAAATCATTCAATAAATTGATAAATAAGACACCAAAAAACGCCAAAGAGCAAGATTTTTAACTCTCCGGCGTTTTACTTTTTCGTTATATTTATAAACGCACGCTATCCCACGGCCACCGGCGCTTCGCCTTGAGTCGTGGAATTATCAGCGGTATCGACAGTGGTGCGCGCCGTAGTCTTGGCGGAGCTTTCGGTTGTCTTTGCGTGAGACGCTGTGGTGTTCCTGGCGTCGGAAGACTTATTCGCGTTTGTTTTATTTACCGACACGGCAACGTCAATATCATGGCTCGGCGAAGTTGCAGCCGTCGTCGTTACGGTAGAAACACCGGTGATTGCGGTCACGGCAGACGTGGCTTTGGTTTGAGACGTCACAGTCGCAGACGACGCAGTTCTGGACGGGGTGGTTCTAAACGTAGTTGTGGTTGTATGAACGCTAGTCTCAAATGTGGTAACGGCGGTACTCCTGGTTGCAGCCTCAGTCCAAGTGGTTCTGGCGCTGGTTGACTTCCTTGAAGATGCCTTTGTGGTGCTGCCCACAGCGACGGCATTGGCTCGGGTGGTGGTTTTCCTGAATGCCGTTCCGGTGGTGGTCACTGTAGTCATATAAAGGAACTGCTCGTCGACATCGTAATCGCCATATGTAGTGGAGGCAGTAACTGTGGTATTCTGCCCTTCCTCCTCATCGTCAATGAACTCGATGATCTTTACATTGCCCTCCATGCGGGTAACCGGCTCTGGTGAGGCATCTGATGAACTGACGCTGCCCGTCCCCACAATGTTATCTTCAACCGATCTGTCGGTGTACGAAACCTCAATGTTGGTTTTGGGAATTGGGCGCCTGTATCCATCAGATGAAATTCCGCCGTTTATCACATTGCCGCATACAAACACCGTAGCAAAAGCAGCGACAAACACAGACATTACTATCATGAACTTCTGAGCAACGGACTTGTCCAAAACAGCCCCCCCTTTTCCAACATTATTTTATATTTTCAATGGCAGAACGCCAAGCGTAAAAATTCAAAGCATTTGACACTCGCCCATTTAAAGCACATATTATTATAAACCTTTGTCCGCCTCTTGTAAAGGGATTTTATATTAATTTTTTTCTTAATGATTAGGGAATTTTAAGTAAAAACACATAATTTTTGCACGTCATTCAAATGGATTGTACCAGTTAGCCGCAATCAACGGCACACAAGCGCGGGGACAGCTTTTTACTTTTCCTGCGATAAAAAACGTGGGAAGCTTGGCAAAAGGGATTACTTGCTCGGATTCGCCTTAGTTTTTCCTTAATCTTGATATGTCTTGCTCGCTTCGCTTGTGAGGCTCTGCCTCACCCTCCGCCATGGGCGCTGCCCCTGGACCCTGCCAGGAGGAATTATCCCCCTGGACTCCCATGTGGCTCCGCTCGCTTGACTTTAGCCTTTCGGAATTGGTTTCTAAGCCTCGTTTGACAAAATTGCTTCATCGTGATAAAATAACAATAATTATTAAATATGAGAGGAATTTGAAACAATGAGCATTCAAAATGAGGCGTCAAACACCTACAGTTACACTGTCGGCTTGGATATGCTGGACGGCAACGGAATAATGAAGCCGGGCGGATATCAAAAGATCATATGCGACGTCATCGAAACTCACCTTGACCGCATTCACCTGAGTGTAAATGACCTTTCAAAATACAATATGTGGTGGGTTCTGGTTTCCTCGTCATTTGAGGTGATAACACCCATAAAACCTGAAATGAGCCTGATAGGGCGCACATGGCATTCCTCCATGGACAAAGCCACTTTCCGCCGCGAACTTACCTTCACAGACCTTGAAGGCAACCCCGTGTTTAATGCGGTGACTTTTTCCGTATTGTTGGATCGCTCCACGCGCCGAATAGTAGCGCCCGACAACTTGGAATTCGATATAGGTGAGCCATTCCCACAATTCGCAATGGAAGGGTCAAGCAGATTCAGAAATCGCTGCGAAATGCACAACTGCGACAGCCGCCGCATTTATCCCAGCTATATCGACCGCCTCGGCCACACCAACAACTGCCGATACAGCGAGTTCGCATATGACGCCCTTACCGTAAATGAAATCGATAACCTCGCTGCTTTACGCAGAATGGATCTGTATTTCATGTCAGAGCTTCGGCTTGGCGACACATTCACCGTGCGTCGCAACATCTCCGAAGTATCCACAGGCGAATTGATAATTGATGGGGTAAACGATCGGAACGGCAAGCGTTCCTTCGCTTGTAAAATGATATTCGCATAACTTGCAGCATTTCAGTATGCTTTATAATATTTAATCATATGTCCCAGAGAAAAAGTGTAAAGACCGCCTTACAGCGATCTTTACACTTTTTACGCTTTATCCGGCGCCGAAAATTCACGCTATGGCATCGGCTGCGGCTTCGATGACCGCTTCGGCGGCAGCTTCGGGAACGTCAATATCATGTGACGTTTGCGCGCCTGTGCTTTCTGAAGTTGTCACGGTTTTCTCAGTCTTTTCGCTATTCTGAACCGTTGTAGTTGTGGTTTCGGCCTCCGGGAAAATCGGAAATGTGGTTTCCTTTTCCCCATCTGTGGCGCTGGTACTGCCCGTGCTGGAAGATGTGGAGCCGCCGTGTACTTCCGTTTTCTTGTAGTAGCTCTTATTCATGAAGCTGATTCCTGCCACAGCGTCGTGGCTTATCGCATATTCTATTATCCAGCTTCCCGAGATATAGTTGTGATCTATTATCGAATTGCAGCCATACTGCACAACCATGTCACAATCCGCGAATTCATACGAATCGGTCTTGCCGCCGTAGTATTTTTGAAGATAACCATCCATGGTGTAGAGCCTACCGCCTACAAACGTATATGCATTCTCGGAGGCGAGAAGCGCGTTGAGTTTATCTTCGCTCTCTATCACGTCCGCCGCCTTATAGAGCGTGGTCGCGCCGCCGTTTACGCACAAATAGTTATCCGTAAGCTCGGCCAAACCTGTGTCAATGTCTATGCCCCGCACAGGCTCCACGGCGAATCCTGGCCTTAGCCACGTAACCGAACGTATGACGCATCCGCTATCCTTATTGTATTTGTACCAATCCAACTCGGAGAGCGAATTGGCGTTTATTATGCCGCTGACTTCTCCGTCTATCGTGTACGGCTCTATCTCCTCAGCCTCCTGCTGTATCGGCTTTACGTCAAGAGTAATGCTTCCGGAAGCGGAAGTCAATGTAACCTGAACATAACCGCGATCGGCGTACTCCGACGCGTCCCACGAGAATGACACAGGCGCAATCGTATCCACGAAATTGCCGAGATTGTTCATATTTGCCGCTATCGACGAAACATCGTTGTAATTGAAGGGAAGCTTGCCATTTGACACAGTTTGCTCCGACCCGGCCTGAGTGACGGTTGTGTCAGAGATGGTCTGGCTTGACACACTAGATGTCTGAGTAGTGGTTTGGGTAGTGGAATCCACAGTGGTCTGCGTCACTGCCTCCGCAGACGTCTGCGAAGAGACGGAATCTCCGGCATTGCCAGTCGTCCGCTTCTCGTTTTTCTTTTCGTCCTCTACCATTTTGGAATAAACTTCGTAAAGCTTGTGGGAATCATATTGCGAATTATCGTTCATGCCGTCGCTAAAGGGAATTATCACGACACTGTTGCCTGCGCTCTCACAGCTTTGAGGCGTATTTTGGCCGTTTGCCGTCACAGAGGCATTTTTAGCCTTTATATCGGATATCTGGGACACGACGTTGCATGAAACAATTACAGCGGCGGCCATACTTATACCTATAAGCCTGTTCACAAGTCGATTGTTTAATTGAAACCCCATGGAACCTTACTTCCTTTCCTACGTCCGAAGAAACCTTCATGTCGTAAATTTTTATTTCCTGTCAATCATAACATCAGTCGTCCGCGCCTGTCATGTGGAAATACACTCCCATTACCTTTGAATTCTTGGTTGCGTACTCGATGTACCACTGACCCGAGGTGTCATTCGTGTCGACTATCGAGTTGAAACCGTAGCGTATTACATTGTTACTGGTGTGGGCAAAAGGATAGGCGTCATTGTCGTCGGCATACAACGAGTTTAGCAGAGTGGAAGTCTTGTAAATCTTGGCGCCCACATACGCCGCCTTGTCTTTCTTGTATGCTTTCAGCTTGGCCTCGTCGGTCATCACGTCCGCGCCCTGATAGAGCACGTATGTTTGCGGAGGATTTTCCAGTTTAAAGTAAGCCTCGGTAATATCGTTGTAGGCGGTGCCGATTTTTACACCTCTGGGAAGATTGAATTTCATATTGTTTGACAACCATACTATTTCCTTGACGCGGCACTCTTTACCGCGCACGTCGTCGTACGGCTCCCAGTCGGTGATGTCGGCCCCTACGCCGTATGTGTTGCCGTCTATCGTGTAGTCGTCGGATTTGTAGGGAACGCCGATAACGGCATAGCTGCCGTCGGAAGCCACGAGTTTGACTTCAACCTCGGACGTGGCTCCCATACTTTCGGTTGTCCACTCATAAGAGGAAGGATTTACCGCCGAAACCAATTTGGCAAATGTATTCATGCCCTTTGTGATTCCGTCTATGTCGCTGCGCCCGAACGGCTTGACCTCGTCTTTCTTTACGTCTTCCGATGAAACGGTGTCGGACGACGTATCGCTCGATGTGCCGTCGTCGTCATCGTCAAAGGGGACGATAACCTGCTCGTCGGGCTGAGCCGTATCTGTGTTGTTTTTATTGGCATTTGATGAGGATACATATGCTTTTCTGTCGTCCCGTACGTTCAGATCCGCCAGAGAGAAGAACAGCAGAACTATAACCAGCACCGCAGCGAAGGAAGACCCGACGCCTATCAAAATACTCTTTGTTTTCCTGTCCATAAAAAATTACCGCCTTTTTTACGTCTGAGATTGCGGGCAGCCGCACTGAGCAAATGAATAAATAAATAAACAAAAAACAAACTCAATGGGGAACCGCAAGACAATTCCGATGAATTATTTTCTTCGGATTAGGATATTGTACCAAAAAAACGCCGCACATTCAATAGACATATTTAACAATATTACACGTGCGCGATATATATTCTCAGCATTTTGCCAGCCCAGCCTGCGTTTTTGCCACGCCAATTGGATTCTCACGCCTTCGGCCGGCGGATCTGCTCATCTTTTAATCAACCTGTACATATTTTGCCTACATTTATATGATAAAATAATTATACTCATTCGTCAACAACAACGCGGATAAAAATTGGTTACGATTTCGTCATAAAGCCTACAAACTCCTGACTTTTCTGTCACTTCTTGTAATAACTCCCAACTTAAAGCACTATCGAATTTTATAAAAAAATAATTACGATTTTTGATATAATTAATTGCAGTTTTGTAAAATGTGACGCTTAACAGTCGGTAATTTTTGGCATTTGCTTCAAAAGCAGTTCCCTCTGCCTGTAATCCGGCATAAATTCGTGTATAAACGCATAAAATGCCGCGCTGTGATCGTGGTGTCTGATGTGCGCCAGTTCGTGAACCACCACACAATCAACCGCTTCTTTTGGATAGAGCATAAGCAGGCAGGAAAAACACAGGCTGTTGCGCCCGCTGCAACTTCCGAACCGTTTGCGCGCCGACGTTATTTTTATTCCCGTCGGCTCTACTCCCATCAGCTTGGAGTAATGCTCCACTATCGGCGGAATTTCAGCTATGGCGCGCTCGGTCAGCTTTGCAAGCAGTTCGGGGGTTATGCTCCGTGCGTTCTCCATTCGCCTGCGCGCGTCGGGCATATGTTTGCTTATCCATTCTTCGTGGTGCATCACAATTCCGTCTATTTCTTTCTTTGAAGTTTTGAGCGGAGCGCGCACCACAAGCTCGCAGTTGTCATTTATTTGCAGTGATACGCTCTTTCTTCGCGAACGAATCAGCTTGTATTCGTACATCTTTTAACCATTCCTCTGTAAATTTATTCCGATTTGTATTTTCAATATAATTTATTAATATCAGTTATATATTGGATATTTGTAATACATCTTCTCATATCCACATTAAATTCAAAAAGCAAAAAGAGCCAAATCAAGACGCTTTTTGCTTCTAAAGATTCATATTACTGACTGTTATTTATACGCAAAATATTAATATACGTTGTACTTTGTAATTTTTTTTACCAATGGCGTGACAATGTAACGCTGCGGCTAATATTCCAAATCAAAATATATCACATAATAATAACTTAAAGTAATAAAGAGATGTTTTGTCAATTAAGAAAAGTATTTTCTGAGCCAACCGGTAATTATCGGAATTTCGAGAGTCTGCATTTTGTACGCTTTGACTGCCAGCATGATAAGCAGTACCACACACATCACCTGCAAAATTGACATCGCCATTCCCATGATACCCATGGGAATAAACAACGGGCCGTGAGAACTTCCAACAAATTTCATTATGTTCTCGTTTATTTTTGAGCAGGCAAACATACCCAACATAAGCACACAGCTTTGAGCCGCGCAGAATTTAACAAATTTACTGCGCTTTTCAAGCAGCATCACAATCAACGGAACTGCCCACGCAACATAGCTGACGTAACTTATCATACTCAGCGCCAGAGGAATTAACGCTGTGAGCATTCCCGCCGTGTTTTCTTCCAAATTTAAAAAATCGGATTTTTTATTTTGCCCGTTTCCTTCGTTCAATTGAGAAGCATCTCCCTGTTTGAATTTTGATTTTTTGCCTGTTCTCCATCTTATGGCTGCCGGTTCCTGTCTGTCTATTTCAAATCGTAAACTACCTCCGCGTTGGTTTCGACATTTATAAAAGTTCCGGACCTGCCATTTATTACGTAGTACAACCGCGACACTGTGCCGTCTTCGTAGGTTATGGTGAGCATATCGTGACCGTTTTTGCGGCGGGTGTTGTATTTTCCCTGCTTATGTACGTGCCAACCGTCCTCTGATTTGACCGATACCACGGCGCTGCCGCCCGTCGTGAATTCCATTATTACGCTCGGCTTGCCGCTCATGTCGTACGAAACTATCCACTCACCCGTTATGCCGTCGGTAAAAAGTGAAGCCGCAAAAATCACCGCGCATATCAGAAGCACCGCAGTTATGCCGCACACACTCCATATGACACGGCGTGCGCGCCGCCTTTCCGCGTCGCCCTCGGAACGCTTTAATTTTAGCTTTCCCGCCTTCTTATAATAAAACTTATCCAACAGCTTATTTAAAAACGGCGCGGTTTTGCCGTCCAGCCTGTCATACAGCCGCTTTATTCTGACATATATCAGTTTGTGAAAAAAGTTTTTTACACCCAGCGCCGCACTGTCGTACTTCTCCCCGATTAAGGTGAGCGCCTTATCAATGCCGCTCTCCTCGGGAAAAGTGCTGAGCCTGCGCGCCGCCTCGGACATCTCCTCCTCTTTTGGGGCTTCACCGTCAGGCATGACCTCCTGCGGCGAAGGCTCCTTTTGTTCCGCTTTGTCGTCCTCCTTTGGCCCCAAATTGCTTTCGGTCCTCTCCGAATCCTGAAAGCTCTTGGCAATCTGGTATTTCTCCAGATCGGATATCCCGTCCTTAAAGTAATACTCGGCGAGAAGATCGTCGTCCTTATTTTTAACCATCCTGCGTATCTCTGCGGAAATACCGCGATGTTTTATCTCGGCTTCGGTTTCGCTGTGTTTTTCCAGCAGAGAGTCAATATCCACAGGAGTAAATATTTCGTCCTGAAAATTATCGGCGGGGTTATCCTCTATGACGCCGGTTTCCTCTTTTTCAAATTTCATGACGGGAGAGAATGACGCGTCCGAATAATCGCGGTCGGGCGGCGGAGTTTTTCCGCTCACCACCGCGATTTGTCTGCGCACCCTGCTCATGGCATCGCCGTCAGGCTTTGCCAGTCTTGCGGGTGTACCGCACCTCGGGCATCTCTCGGAGCGAGTATTTAATTCAATGCCGCATTTCGGACATCTCATTGAAAAAATCACCCCCTATAAGGTTAAAGGTAAAAGAGCCTCTTTTTATTCCATTCTGGTTAATGTCAACTTATTATTACCTACAGTAAAATTCACCTCGTCATCTGAGATAAATTGCATACTGCCCGCTATGCTGTTGCCTTCGCTCATATATTCATCTAAGCCACTTAGCGTCACCGTACATTGTCCTCCATCATTTATGGTATAATTTCCGTCAAATTGTTTGGTTATGAAAAGCGCCTTAATCATACAGCTGCAATTTCCCGCGTCGTCGAATGTAAAAGTCACCGGCAGCGACATCGACTTGTATGGAAGATTCGCGCTCCATTTCCCCTTTATTCTGCTTTTCAGATAATCAGCTTGCAATTCAGTTGGCACTGTGTTTACTTCCTCCTCTGACGATATGGAATTATCTTGAGTTGGTTCCGCACTGGAAACATCAACCGCGCTGTCGCTCTCCGCATCGCTTCCTGCCGTGATATTTTCTTTCATATATCCCGAAATGAACATCGAGCCTGCCGCCATGACTATCACGACGGCTATCGCCACAAACGCAATGGTAAGTCCCTGCATCATAGAATCCGAGCTCGATTTGGCATTGCTGTTTTTCACGATTTTCCCTGTTCTCGTGTCTACCTGCACGTATTTCACACTGTTTTCGGATCGGTTGGAAGAGGCGGCTGCGGGTTTACCGGCAGTGGTTCGCGCGGCGGAATTTCTTTCAGCCTGAATGCCCGTATCTGTGAACCTCTCTGATTTATCTATTCTCTTACCGCAGTTATGACAAAATTTATCGTCGTCTGTTATCTCATGTCCACAATTACGACAATATCTTCTCATTCTATATCATTCCTTAGTTAAATCTATAGTAATTCCCATACCCTGTGTATCGTTGAGTTCCAGAATTGTACCCGTGACGGTGTAATACATATCAAGCGAATAATTCGATGAATCCATGGGATTGGTAATGGTCATCGTAATGTAAGGCTCGCCGCTGACATCTTTCTTCTGCTCATATGTTCCGCTGAGGCTTATCGGTGTTTCATTGATCACTATGCTCAGATACATCGAGCCGTTGCTGCTGAATTCCCACGTTGACTGCACGATCTCTTGGTCGAGCTGCTGTAGCTGCTCAATCGGAAGATACACCGCGCTCATGTCGCCCTTCCACGCTCCGACTAGAGGATCGGTGAAGGAATTGGCATAACTCCATATGCAGAACGCCGAGATTATAACAAGACAGAGTGTCGCGAGTATTCCCAGTCCTCTGAACCTACGGCTATTGAGCAGGCGAAGTTCCTTGGGTGTTATCGCTACATACATCTCGCCGTCTTTGAGCTTGGGTAAATCGCCGCTCACATGAGCCGTGCCAGACGCCACAACCGTATAGTCCCTGCGCTTCGGAGCCGAAACGGCCCCGCCCGATTTGATAGGCTCGTTGACAGGCTTTTGATTGCCATAGGCGCTGCGGGCATTTTGCAGCTTGACAGTTACCTCATAGCCCATGCTTTTTTTCTTCTCACCAGCCGGATCCGGCGCCGAAACGGGGATATCAGGCAAAACAAGCTCGTCGTCGTCATCATCTTTTTCCTCGCCGCCGGGAAAATTGAGGATCGGACTGAATTCTGATTCCTCAGTCGCGGAGCTGTCCGCCGCAGAGGAAACCGTCACACCTGTAATGTCAAAATCCGTCATCGAAAAACCATCAGTACTGCCCGTGTCGGGCAATGATGGATCGGACTGCTGGGTATTTGTAACGGGTGAAGCCTGCGCCGCATCGTTACACACCTCACCGTAAGAGCCATAGAATTCGGGCGGAACATAAACCGACGGTTCGGACTGTGCGTCTACGACCGACGACTGTGCGGGCGGTTCACTTATAACCGGAGGAGCCGTATCAATTGGCGGCTGATAAATCTCCGGCTCCGCTCTATTCACAGATTCCGCAGCAGTCTCGCCCGCACCCGGCTCAGGCGTGCGCATGGGCTGTTGAGGCTGCGCCGAATCAGCCGCTTTTGGTTTGTTTCGATTGAAGAAATTCAAATCACTCTCTCCCTCTGTGTCATTTGTTTCACTTGCTTGATTTGCTTCCTTTGCTTCTACAGATATCCTCTCAGGCATTGCGGCGCCGCACTTGGGGCATATCGCCTCTCTTTTAAACGTACGCCTTCCGCATTTCGGGCACACCATAACAATCATATCTCCTTTGGCACGCCGTGTATGTGCGCGATCCGCTTACATTATACTAAAAATAACCCGTAATTGCAATACAACACAAAAAATATCAACATAATTTCACTGTAATGTTTTCTTTTTATCCATAATTTTTCTTTCCGCGATTAATAAAATATGACAATAACGTCAATTTCTATTGATTTTTCGGCGGATTTGGTGTATATTTAAGTATGAACAGTTGGATCAGGTATCAAAAAATTTTAAACCATTGTAAGGAAAGTGATTTTTATGAAATGTCCACATTGTAATTCAGAAGTTTCAAACTCCAACGTGTGCCCGAATTGCGGACAGCGCATCGACCCCACAGCCGCATCACAGCAGGCGGCTCAGTCACAACCCTATACCCAGCAGAACTATCAGTCAACGGTCCAACAGGGCGCTTCGCCATATTATTATTATTCAACGCCCGTCTATGGCAGCCCAAATGTCTGCGCCCAACCTCAGAGAGAAAAGACGGGTGGCGAGATTGCCGCCATTGTTATCGCTGTTGTAGTGTCCGTACTCAGCTTTTTTGCGGCCATAATAATTTTCGCAAATTTAATGGCTTCAATTGACGACCATGAATACAATTACGACTACGATGACACCAGCAGCTATGACGACTTCAGCCAATACGGCATAGACGATTTTACCGACGAGGATTCGCTCGATCATTTCTTCGACTATTACAACTCCATATTCGGAGAGGAGAGCAAATATCCCGGCTCAAATCCCGCAAATGAACACACACCTGTAGAATTTGACGATTATCTGCACAGCTTTTCCAACGGAGATGTGTCCACCACCTACAACGTGGAGCTGGACGAGGCGTATCGCGGAAACGCCGCACTCAAGCTGCTCGAAGGCGCCAAACTGCCCGAAATTGATGACGGTAAGGAAATCTATCTTGCAAAGTTTAAGGTAACTGTCACAAAGCAGGAAACTGAAGCATATGTGGAAGTAGCGCCCTCTATCTTGACATCGGCCTACAAGGGCGACGAGTCTGATCCTTCATTGGTCAAGTATGAGTCCATCACATATGTGAACTACAAAAATGAAAAAGAGCTGTTGAAAAAAGGCGAAAGCGGCGAGCGATGGATGGCTTTTATAGTGGAAAAAACGGACGAGCGCCCGCTGATTATGTGGGACAGTTATGAAGGAGAGTATTTCAGATATTCCAAAGCCGCCGAATCAAGTGAAGCCGGTCTTGAAGCAGGCGCTGCTATCGAAAGTGAGAGCGACGTCAGTTCCAATTGATGGGAGTTGTCGTTTATTAATATATATATCAAATATGACGCTATGTAATATTTTATTATGAATAAGGATAATAAAATCAATAAATCCGACCGGAATTTTGACGAAAACAATTTAAACGGTGAACCTATAGGATATATTGTCGACGGGAAATATGCGGGCGATTCATGCGCGGAGCTGACCTGCGAACAGAGAGAGCATGAGCCGCGACCGCATAGATTAAATAAAACGGTGTCGGCGCTTCTTGCGGTGGCTGTTGCCGCGTCAGTTGGTTTGGTGTGTTTCTTCTTTTTCTTATGTTCGGGCAGCCGCGACGCTCCCAAGATATTCGATGCACGGCAGATAGGTGCGACTGACAGTTCAGTGCTGATATCATGGAGCAGCTCGGGCCGCGCAGACGGCTTCAGAATACGACTGATAGGAAACGACGGCGAGGAAATTGTGAGCGACTGCGATCTTCCTTTTGCGGCGCTGCGGAATTTGCATTCAAATACGGAATACAGTGTGGATATATGCGCACTAAGTGATGGCGATGAGTATGGCGCGCAAAATATAAGCTGCCGCACAGACAGCTATTGCGAGGTCACAAACATTAAAGCAACAAGCGCGGGCGGCGATTGCGTCAATGTATCGTGGGAATATAACGGCGTGAACAACGGATTTGAAGCCGTCGCTTATGCTTTGGATTCAAACGCAAAGCGGCACTTGACATCTAAAAAAGTGCGGATTTCGGCGGACGGCGACACAAAGTGCAAGATAAGCGGATTGGCGTCGGAATTGAATTACACGGTGGTTGTCATGCCGTTGACGAGCTATTGCAAGGTGGGTAAATCCACCTTTAAGACGGGTCAATATTCCAAAGGGTATGATAAAATCAATATTATACGTTTTGTAATATGTTCGGCAAACGTAGAAAATTCTATCCAGGTTCAGGATTTGAACAAAGTCAAGGCTTCGTCAAAGTATAAGGCATCTCTCATAATAAATGGAAAGACTGACAAAAATCACAAGGCAAACATATCGCTCCTGATAACCGATTCAGAAGGCAATCTTGTGAGCGAGGAAAAATGCGGCGATATATATACCAATCCCGAGGGCAAGGATTGGTTTTACCATCGCCCATACCTATTTGAATTCACAACCCCCGACAATCCGGGCAACTATTATATGTACTTGGTGATAGACGGCAAAAGTGCTAGCAGAATAAATTTCGCCGTGGATAATTGATAACGGATTGTTTATTCAAAAAATAAAAATACAAATTGGAATAAAAAATACAAAAACCTTTAAGTTCCGTTGCACGCAACCTTATATGCAAGGACTTAGAGGTTTTTGTATTTGCAATATTATAGATAATTATTTACGCCATTGTAAGACATAAACTATTTTCGGATATTCAAATTACCTTCGTCATCAAACAGCTTGAGCTTTTTTAAGGCGAGCACAAGCGGTATGCCAAGAATCACAATCACGCCAAGTTCTCCGCCGCCCACCTCCAGCGCACAGAGCCAAAATGGCAGCTTAGAAACTATCGCAAGCTCGCCGCCCACTATCAATGCGTTCAGCACAACCGGCGGCAACATGGCGAGGAACGGTATCCCCTTAAATTCAATTTTGCGCAGAAGTCTGGTAAGTATCGCCGCGATAAGCGTTGCGGCACTCCCGAATATCACATCTATCCAGCCGGCTATATTGGAGCCGGTCGCCACGCCGACAGTATTTGAGATAATGCAGCCTATAGTGAGGCCGGGAACTGCGGCGGGTGTGAATAACGGCAGCAGCGTCAGCGCTTCAGACGCACGGAATTGGATGTTTGGAAAGGATAATGGCGCTAATGCCATTGTCGCGGCCGTGTACAGCGCGGCTATCATTCCTGCCACTGCCATAAACACAAGCTTGCTGCGTGTGTGTTTCTTGTTCATTTGTAAAAATCACTCCGTATTTTGATTATTTATCCGAACATTTCTAAATTTTAAAAATAGTCGGATAAGGTCAGGAGGTTGCGACTGACCTTTTGTAATATAAAACGGCGTCCAGCCGAATTATAAATTTGATTTTATTGATTCTGAATTTATTTTTATATTCCTGATAGTATTATATTGTAATTTTAGAACTTAAAGTTATTTAAAAATTCTGTTTCACACAGGTGGATTTATATATTTAAGCACATGGAATCAAGTTGTGAAACAATTTTCTAATACAGGTTTATTTTTGACTTTCTTGTTTTTTTGCTTTTTATTGCTTCGCTTAGGAGGTGCTGCCTCTGAAGCACAAAAGGAGGAATTATCCCCCTTTACTCTCATTGTCGCTTTGCTCACTTGACTTCGGTTATTGTCATTCGCCGTCCCACAGATAGACGGATAAATTCACTGTGAAATCATCGCTCACTTCTACGCCTTCACTCTCCAACAACTCCCGCTGCACCTGCCTACCGCCGAACGCAAATTCCGGCGCAAGTCCTCCGAAACGATTAACTACTCTGTGACATGGAATTTTTATTGGCTCAGGATTATTATGGAGCGCTCCCCCAACAATTCGTGCCGCCTTTGGACTGCCACACATCGCCGCAATCTGACCATATGTCGACACTTTTCCCTTGGGTATTCTCCTCACTGCATTATACACTTTGCTATAAAAATTATTATTATTACTCATTAGAATTATTATACCATTTTTAATTCAATAACACATTATTATCATTCGTCGACACTTTTCTCTGACGCGCAGTTATTTACGACGTGTACGCGTGAAATCCTTCGATCGGTCACTTGCTCCACTGTAAAATCAAAACTGCCCAAACTCACAGTTGGATGTTCATCCTCAGTTGGGATTTTTCCAAGCGTACTAACTATATATCCCGCCAATGTGTCGTAATCACCCTCGGGAATTTCTATTCCGAGCAGATCGGAAACCTCGTAAATTGACGCCGCGCCGTCAATAGTGAACGTATTTTCACTGACGCGGCTGATTTCTTCATCCTCATTGTCAAATTCGTCCTGAATGTTTCCAAGAATTGATTCAATCAAATCCTCCATTGTTATGATACCCGATGTCCCGCCATATTCGTCCACAACGACCGCCATCTGAACCTTTGTCTCGGTCATTTCTCCGAAGAGTTCGCTAAGCTTTTTTGTTTCAGGAATATAGCTTGCCGGGCGCATAAGTTTGTATACGGGTGTATTGCATTTCTCTGAATTGCCCACGAATTTGAGCAAATCCTTGACGTACAGTACGCCTTGAATATTGTCAAGGTCATCTTTATAAACAGGAATTCTCGAAAAACCATTTTTGAGCGCAAAAGCGACGGCATTGCGCACATCTGTGGTGTATTCCAGAGCTTCCACATCGGTTCTGTGAGTCATTGCTTCGCTGGCTGTGGTATCGCCAAATTCAAATATATTTGCTATCATATCAGCTTCGGATTCTTCAATAACTCCCTTTTCCCCGCTGGCGTCAACCATCATCATTATTTCGTCTTCTGTGGCGAGCTTTTCTCCCGCATGAGCCGGAACACCAAAAAGTTTCACTGTAAGACCGCTGATAGCCTGCAAAATAAAAATATATGGCGCGGCAACTCTCATGCAAAACACCGAAAATCCCGATACCGCATATGCTATTGATTCACACTTGTGCGCGCCTATTTTACGCGGAATTATCTGGGCATTCACTATATAAAACGCCGAGACAACAAGCAAAAGACACAGCATAGCAAGCCACGAACCTGCCGTGTACGGTATGCGCTTTGATGAACAAAACAGAGCCTGAACATAAGGAAAAATATATTGGATTGAAACTGCTGCCGCCATAAACGCACACGACGTCATGATTATCTGCGTCATTGTGCTGAACGTCACTTTGCACGTAGTTTTCAGTTCCACCAATCTCATAGCGCTGCTGTTGCCGTCCTCTTTGAGCTGTTTGGCTCTGCTGAAATTGGCTGATGAAACTGCCGCCTCGCTCATATAGAATATAGCGGCTATTACCGTGACGGCTATTATAAATATTATCGACGCCCACAAATTCACAGGACCTCACCTCCGAATTCGCGGAACATTGAATCACTGAGGCAATTTGCAGGATCGCCGTCGGCATCGCTTGTCATCTAACTTTTCTCCTTTCAATTTTTTGTTATTTTTCAAATTTCTCGGACAAATTTCCGAAGCAACCATATAAACGTAATAGACATTATAATTCATAATTACATATATGTCAAGTCAATTTAAAAGCATGGAAATGGATTAAGATAAAGCCAAGGCAAAGAGAGCGCAGCTACAATGTAATACTTTATTCAGATTTATAATTTGCGGCATATTCCATAAAAGAAACGATAACCTGATCCTCTTCCCAATTCGGAATGGCGCTGGGAACCGCCATTATTGCATAATCTCCCGCCGCGCTGAATTTAAGCAGGTCAATATTGTCATCTTCAAATATCTGATACAATTCCCCACTGTAATCTGTGCCGATTTTGTCAGATTCCTCTCGAATATCGCTTCGCGCGACTATCACCACGGCGTAATCATTGAGCGTGCGATAGACCGAACCGTTTGGAATGTAAAATAAATACTCTTCAGCGTTGTTCTGTACATCGGTCAACTGCAATTTTTCATAAGGCAAATTGCAATTATAGAAAAAGTCAGTTGAAAACTTTTCGGTATTCGGAGTCGAATTTTCAACCTTATTCTTTTTAATATTGTTGCTTTTTCCACAAGAGACAGTCAGTAATGTTAATAATACCGCCGATACTGCAATTAATATTTTTATTCTATTTGATCCGATGTTGAATTTTTTATGTGTAGCTATCATTTAACATTTTTCCTCTGTGTTTTATCGTGGAAATTAATTTTTTACACCTATTGTATGTCTAGCAATAATTTTTTAACTTTGACACGTATGACATTCCCATTCGGTTTCCATGCCAAACGGAAAAAATTTACTTTCTGCAATTGAAGAAACCGACAATTGTTCTGCGAGGTGTGGGGGTTATTTTGTGTTCGCCTTGGCTTTTCTTTAATCTTGGCTCATTTCGCTCGCTTCGCCTTCGGCTCCGCTTGTGAGGCTCTGCCTCACTCTCCGCAATGGCGCTGCCCTTGACCTGCCAAGAGGTGCCAAGCACCCCTTGGATTCCCACGCCTTCGGCTAATAGCTCCGCCCACTTGACTTTAGTTACTATCTTTACCAAGCATATTTGCCAGCTCGGTCAATTCTTCATTTGAATAAAAATCTATCTCTAAAGTTCCTTTATTCGGAGTTCCCGATACTTTCACCTTTCGCCCAAGTGCCATGGATAATGCGATCTCAACCTCATCAAAATAATTATCTCTGTCAACCGGAACCTTTTTTGACGCCGTCTCTCCTTTTTCTTTTTTTACCTGCTTTTCTACTTCGCGAACCGTCATCTTTTTCTTGACGGCCATGCACGCCACCTTCACCATTTCGTCTTCATCTTGCAACCCAAGCAAAGGACGCACATGACCGACAGTTAAATCCCCGGCAGTAAGCATCCCCAAAATCGAATCCGGCAGTTCCAACAGACGCACCGAATTTGCCACACTCGGACGGGATTTTCCAACCCTTGACGCTACCTGCTCCTGCGTCATGCTGTATTCATTCATTAAATGACGGTATCCTTCGGCTTCTTCCACAGGATTTAGATCTTCACGCTGCAAATTTTCTATCAGCGCAATCTCATCGACTTCCTTATCGCTCAATTCGCGTATAATTACGGGAACTTCAGTGAGTCCCGCGCTCTGAGCTGCGCGCCAACGGCGTTCGCCCGCGACTATCTGATATCCTCCGCCCGCTATCGGGCGTACAATCAACGGCTGAATCACACCCACTGCTGCTATAGAATCCGCCAATTCTGCAAGTGCTGCCGGGTCAAATTCTTTGCGCGGCTGATCGCGGTTAGGCTCAAGTTCTGAAACACGAAGCGTTGTAGTGCTGTCCTTTTCGTCAGCTATATTATCCATAAAAAGTGAATCCAATCCCTTGCCAAGACCGCTTTTTCTGCTAGCCATAGCTCATTCCCTCCGATAAAACTTTATTTATCCTTTATTATTGCTTATTATTCTTTATAATTTCCTTAGCAAGCTTATCATATGCTTCCGCACCTTTTGAGCGTTTGTCAAAATAATTGATGGGTTGTCCAAAGCTGGGAGCTTCTGACAACCGCACTGTTCTGGGAATCACGGTTTTAAACACTTGCTTTGGAAAATATTTTTTGACCTGCTCCGCAACTTCCTGCGTGAGGTTAAGTCTGCCATCGTACATCGTAAACAGCACTCCCTCTATTTTTAAATGACTGTTGTATGTACGTTTGATCCTGGAAACCGTATTGATGAGCTGTGCCAGACCTTCGAGAGCGTAATATTCGCACTGTATAGGCACCAAGATGCTGTCCGCCGCATTAAGCGCGTTTATTGTGATCAAATTAAGTGATGGCGGGCAATCTATCAAAATAAAATCATATTGTTCGCGCACGCCCGCCAAACCTTTTTTTAATATAGACTCGCGGTTTTCCAGCTCGGATATTTCTAAATCCGCACCCGCCATAGTAATATCGGAAGGAACAACCGACACATTTTCAAATTCCGTAGTTACGGCGGCTTCTCCTGCGGTAATTTGCCCGAGCATCACATTATATGAAGATTTTTCGTTGTCCTGTTTGCTTATTCCCAAACCTGAAGTGGCATTGCCCTGCGGATCGATGTCAACCAACAGTACTTTTTTATTTTTTGCACCCAGTGCGGATGCGAGATTGACTGCTGTTGTGGTTTTACCCACACCGCCCTTCTGATTGGTGACAGCTATAATTTTGCCCATAAAGTCGTTTACCTCTCTTTGATATATTAACTTTCTCGGCCTTTCAGCTCTTTTAACCGTCCATTATGATTATAACACACATTATCAAAATTACAATTATTTTTATGGCGGTTTTGTTTAAATTTATGTTAATTTGGAAAATTAATCCGTCTATATAGTGTTTCATCATTGTTTCACGTGAAACAACGATAATTATAATGGCTTTTTCGATATTTTTGCGGAATTTCTTGGAAACTGAGGCGGCGTCGCCTTCACTTTATCTATAACAACAATGCTGCGTCCGCTGCCGTCGGATATCTCCAATTCGTCGAGTTTTTCCAATTTTCCACCCAGTGTACCTATTGCGGGCTTTGCGGAATTCACTTCATCGGCTGCATTTGGCCCCTTCATAGAAACAAATTTTCCGCCAACTTTGACATATGGCAGACAATATTCCGACAGTTCACGCAAGTTTGCCACAGCGCGCGCACATACTATGTCAAATTTCTCGCGGTATTTAGGCATCTTTCCGCCCTCTTCCGCGCGAAGGTGCAAGGTTTCAACTTCCAATCCGATTTTTTGGGCCAATTCATTCAAAAATAAAATTCGCTTATTGAGGCTGTCCAAGAGCGTCAATTTGATATCCGGACGCACAATTTTGAGCACCATTCCGGGAAATCCCGCGCCGGTGCCAACATCAATTATTTTGGCATTTTTTTCTATGCTTACAGCACTCAGCATTGCAATTGAATCTTCAAAATGCCGTGTCATAATGCCGTCGCTGTCGATAATGCCTGTGAGATTCATTCTAGTATTCCAATCAATCAGCATTTCGGCGTAAATATCGAGCATTTCAAGCTGTTCAAGACTTAAATTGACGCCAAACTTTGCTGCTTTTTCAATCATTGTATTGAATTCGATCATGTATATTTTCACCTATCAAAGGAGGAAGACTGTTTAGCCAGCCAAATCAGCAGTACCGAAATATCTGCGGGGCTGACGCCTGATATTCTAGAAGCCTGTCCCACGCTTTCAGGTTTGATTTTGCCGAGCTTTTCTATAGCTTCCAGCCTAAGCCCCGTAATTCCAGAATAATCTATATCATGCGGCAGTTTTTTGCACTCCAATCGGTTACATTCGTCTATCATTGCCTGTTGCCGCTTTATATAGCCTTCGTATTTTATTTCCACTTCAACCTGTTCAAATATATATCTCGGAAGTTTCGGGCGTGTAGTATCTACAGGTGTAAGAATTTCGTAACTCAGCTCCGGACGCTTTATAAGCTCCACCAGTCGAATGGCATTTGTTATCGGCGTTGTTTCACGTGAAACAAGTATGGCGTTAAGCGTATCTGTGGGCTGTATTTGAGTTTCTCTCACGCGTTTTAATTCTGCCCTTTTCTTTGCCTGCCTGTCGAGAAACTTTTCGTATTTCTCGTCGGAAATCAATCCAATCTCGTGTCCGATAGGCATAAGTCGTTCATCGGCATTATCCTGACGCAAGATCAATCTGTATTCCGAGCGCGAAGTCATCATTCTGTATGGATCAGATACACCTTTAGTGACTAAATCATCTATCAATGTTCCGATATAACTGCCTGAACGCTCCAAAATCAAAGGCTTTCTCCCCTGTACACTCAAGGCGGCATTAATTCCCGCGACAATTCCCTGTGCAGCAGCTTCTTCATATCCCGAACTGCCGTTGAATTGGCCCGCTCCGTAAAGTCCTTCATAATTCTTGAATTCCAGCGTAGGTCTTAGCGCAAGCGGATCTACACAGTCATATTCAATTGCATATGCGGTGCGCATTATCTTGACATTTTCCAATCCGGGTATAGTTTTATAAAGCGCAATTTGCACGTCTTCGGGCAGTGACGAGGAAGCGCCCTGCAAATACATTTCCTCAGTTTCCAGCCCACAAGGTTCGATAAAGAGTTGATGACGCTGCTTATCAGCGAATCTCATAATTTTATCCTCAATACTTGGACAATATCTCGGACCTATGCCATCAATTTTTCCGCTGTAGAGAGGAGAACGATGGATATTATCCAGTATTATACGCTTTGTTTGCTCGTTGGTCCATGTAACGTGGCATACAACTTTATTTTCAAGCGGGAAGTTTGGATTCTCCATAGTATCATAAGAAAATGGCGTTATGTACTCGTCGCCTTCTTGAATTTCAAGATTACTAAAATCTATTGAATTTCTGTCAATTCGTGCGGGTGTTCCGGTTTTGAATCGTCGGCAGGGAATTCCAAGCTCTCTTAGGCATTTTCCGAGCGAGGTCGCTCCAAACATACCGTCAGGGCCGCCCTCGTAACTCACGTCTCCCACATAAATGCGTCCTGCCAAATAAGTGCCTGTAGCAATTATAACACATTTGCATTTGTAAACAGCACCCATTTTGGTCACGGCCTGCCAACGGAACTTATCATCACACCGCCTTATCTCTGTGATCTCAGCCTGTTTCAGATCCAAATTTTGCTGCAATTCAAGCGTATGCTTGACTCTTGAAGAATACATTCGACGATCTATTTGTGCCCTCAGACTGTGTACAGCTGGTCCTTTTCCCCTGTTGAGCATTCGGCTCTGGATAAAGGTATCGTCCGCCGCACGTCCCATTTCTCCACCCAGCGCATCAATCTCACGCACCAGATGCCCCTTTGCGGTTCCGCCTATCGAGGGATTACAGGGCAGATTGCCCACCGCGTCCATATTTATTGTAAAAACAACTGTCTTGCAGCCCAATCTAGCGGAGGCAAGACCCGCCTCTATTCCGGCGTGCCCCGCGCCTATCACCGCAACATCATAGCTGTCCGCGTAAAATTCCATGTATGATATTACCTTTCGTTATTTTATTTCTTATATGTGAGGCTTGATATGTTTCACGTGAAACATTAAACATCACTCGCGGCCTGCTACTTTCCGACACAAAAATTATGAAACACCGCGTCAGTGACTACATCTGTTACGCGCTCCCCTGTCAGCTTCAACAATGCCTCAATCGCACTATCAAGCGACACATTCACCGCGTCTAATGTCATGCCGACGTCAAGAGCGTGTTTTGCTTCCTCAAGCATTTTCAAACATTCTCTGGAACAATCGAGTTGTCTTTCACCCGATAAAATTCCGTCAGCGGGATTCAATTCAGCAACGCCCAGCAATTTGGATATTTCTGCGCCCAGTTCTTCAATTCCACTCTCGTCCTTTGCGGAGATGTACACCACTGTGTCGATATTTTGCTTTATATATTCGGCATCCAGCCTGCTTTCCATGTCGTTTTTATTGATAACCGCAACACAAGTACGGTTCTTCAATCCTTTGAGCAATTTTTTGTCATCATCGTCCAAAGGTAACGAATTGTCGAACACGGCGAGAATCAATCCCGCGCTGTCCATTCGACTTACCGCACGTTCAACGCCTATGCTCTCTACAGGATCATCGGTGGAACGAATTCCGGCAGTATCCGCCAATCTCAAAATGACATCTCCAAGCACAACTTTTTCTTCAACAATATCTCTGGTAGTTCCCGCAATATGCGTGACAATACTTCGTTCACAACCCGCCAGACAATTCATAATGGTAGATTTTCCGACGTTTGGTTTGCCGACAATTACAGTGTCAACCCCGTCTCGAATAACTCTGCCCGCGTCCCCGTCGGCAATCATCTTGCGCAGCTTTAATATGCAGGTTTGCAGGTTCGCGGATAATTCTTCGGTGTCTACAGGAATTAAATCTTCCTCTGGATAATCCGCCCAAGCAGCCAGATGTGCAGAGTATTTCGTAATTTCCGCTCTGAGTGCATTTATTTTTTCCGCAAGCCGCCCTTCTCGGGCTGATATTGCCGCGCGCGCCGCCTGTTCGCCTTGAGCGCCAATTATATCCATAACCGATTCGGCCTGCGTCAGCGACATCTTGCCGTTTTCAAAAGCGCGTCTGGTAAATTCTCCTGCCTCAGCGAGCCTTGCGCCGTTTTCAAGAACAGCCCTCAATACGCGACGAATTACATATAAACCACCATGACAGGATAATTCTACCACATCTTCACCCGTGTAGCTCTTCGGCGCTTTGAATACGAGAGCAATTGCCTCGTCAATAACATCACCGTTTTGAATTACGCTGCCATAATGCGCAGTATACCCGACCGAATTTATAAGCGATTTCTTGTCTGCCGCCGAAAATACGCGATCGGCAACCGCAGCAGCATTTTCACCTGAAATTCGCACTATTCCTATACCGCCGGCCGCCTGAGGGGTAGAAATCGCGGCAATGGTATCGTTCATATTGGAAAATTCAGCCCTTTCATTTAAATTTGTACTGTATTCATTATATCATAATGAAAGTAAAGAGTAAAGGGAACAATCGAAAAAAGTTAAAATCAAGCGAGCGGAGCAACAATGGGAGTCCAGGGGGATAATTCCTCCTGGCAGGGGCGTGGGGGCAGCGCCACCACTGGGGAGTGGGGCAAAGCCACACAAGCGGAGCCGCAGGCGAAGCGGGCAAAACACAACATAGCCAAAGACCGACTTAGGCAAACACAGAAGAAGCGAAGCCATAAAAAACTAAAACCAACAAGAAAATCGAAGATTTTCGAGTGGAGATAAAGGATCAGTTTTAAGTACTTCCATGCATTTACCAATATTGTAAAATTACCGCAAAAATTCAAAATAAATCCAATGTTTCACGTGAAACATCAGTAAAAATTTTTTGATAATTAACGCAAATTTGGCAGTACTTTAGCATACTTTGGCTGTTCTTATGTTTCCACTCGAAAATCTTTGATTGTTCTTATTGATGCGGCTTAGTTTATGTTTTTTGTATTCGCATTGGATTTTCCTTGATATAGGCTCGTTTCGCTCGCTCAGCCTTTCGGCTTCGCTCGTGAGGCTCTGCCTCACTCTCCGCCTTTATTGCTTCGACTTTTCTGTGTTCGCCTTGTTTATTCTTTAGTCTTGGCTCGTTTCGCTCGCTCAGCCAGCGGCTTCGCTTGTGAGGCTCTGCCTCACCCTCCGCCATGGGCCCTGCCCCTGGACCCCGCAAGGAGGAATTATCCCCCTTGACTCCCATTGTTGCTCCGCTTGCTTGACTTCAACTATACAAAAAACTCCGGTGAATGGAAATCCATCAGCCGGAGTCTCTTATTAAATCATTCTTTGTTATCGTTATTTATATCGATCTTACCATAGGTGAATCCTGTGTCATAGTCGCTCTTTGGCTTAGATGCCGCACGATTTTCGCTGCCGTAATTATCATTATACCTGCTGTTGAAGTTGTCGCGCCTGTCATCGCGATACCCTCTGTCATCGCGATATCCTCTGTTTTCACGATAACCGCCGTCACGGTAATTTTTCCGATAGCCGCCTCTGCTGCCGTTGCCGTACCCACCGCGACCGCCGCGATTATTATAACCGCCTCTGTTATAGCCTCCGCGATTGTAACCGCCGCGTGTATTTCTGTTATTTACTTTAGCATACTTTACAGGCATTCCCTCGCCGCCCTCGTCAAGACCCTCGGGACCTATCACAACATGGCGTTTCTCATTTTCGCCAACCGACCAGCTTGTTACACCTTCGATAGACTGCACAGCTGTGTGGATTATGCTGCGCTCATAAGGGCTCATAGGCTCAAGCGCTATATTTTTATTGAGCTTTGTCGCTTTATAAGCCGTCTTTGAAGCGACGGTTTCAAGCGTCTTTTCGCGCTTTTCTCTGAAGTTTTTCACATTGAGTGAAACTTTGAAATACCCCTTGCAGCAATTGTTTGCCGCGAGGCTCACCAGATACTGCAATGCCGTCAACGTATCGCCGCGATGTCCGATAACTACGCCGAGATCTTCATCATCACCGTTTATATTCAGAATGGTTCGCTCCTCGTTGACGTCTGCGGTAATTTGAAGGTTTCTCACTCCCATGCCTGTGAGAATCTCAGAGAGATAGTCTATTGCAGTTTGCGTGGCCGACGAATAGTCTTCCAATTCCTCTTCGTCGCTCTCATCATCAGAGTCATCATCGTCGGAATCTTCTTCACTGTCCACGCTCTCAAATTCTTCCTCAAAATTTTCCGCGCTATCGTATTCTTCATCTATGCTGTCGGAATCTTCTTCATAATCTTCAAATTCGTAATCTTCGGGGTCCTCCCCGTCAGCCTGATAATCTTCGATAAAAAATACTCTCACTTTGGCGGACTTGCGGAAAAACAAGCCGTTTTTTGGCTCTTCCAAAACCTCATACTTTACTTTATCTTCATCAATTCCGAGCTGCTGGCAGCCGTTGCGTACTGCTTCTTCTATTGTGGCTCCGGTAACAGTAATTTCCTTCATTTCAGAAACTTCCTTTCGGTTAAACATATATGATTTTATACTTTTATACTTATGCGTGACAGTTTAGTGTAAAAATTAAAAAGTTATTTTTTCTTCTTGCCCTGATAATCTGCCGACGAAGATTTTTTGCCGTTATTTCCAGATGATTTTTTCTTCTTGCCGCCGGATTTTTTTACCGCCGCCTTACCCGCGGCATTTTCCTTCTTGCTTTCCACGGCGGGCAATGCGTAAATGGGAGCGAATTTCTTTACGCCTTTTGACGCTCCGACAGCCCTGATGACTTCTTCTTCCTCCAGTTTAATGCGCGCCAATCTGCGTGCCTCCGCGTCAGCGTTGAGTATTGCGGCGTTGTAATATTCATGAACAATCCAGCTCTGCAAAGGCGCAATCAAACTGGTACACGACCAATAGAGAGCCATTGCCGAAGGCACCGAGAGCGAGATCCATGCTGAAAACAATCCCATGGTTATGCCCATCATATTCGGACTGCACCCGCCCGTCTGTGCCGTTTGAACAGTCCCGTTTATCTTATTTGAAAGGAACATACCGCCCGCACTGGCGATAAATACTACAAATGTCAGTATGATTGCGGGATTCCAAAATTTTGCGATGGAAAGAAGGTCGATTCCCAGAAAATTGAATCCACGGCTTATTTCATAAATAGGGGCGAGGGCGCTGGCCTCCGCAGACGTAAAGCCGTAATACGCGTAATTTCCGCCTATGTTTCTCACAGCCTCAATGACGTTTATCTGGGAATAATACGAACTTGTTGTAGTCGTGTAAACATCGCTGAGCGACTTGACACGCGCTATAGCCGAAGCCAAGCTGCCCTGAGTTATATCAAGGTGCAGAGAGCAGGTTATAGGCATACAAATCGCGCGGTAAAGTCCGTAGAATATCGGCAACTGTATCAGCATCGGCAGACAGCCGCCTGTAGGACTTTGTCCCTCCCGTTCATACAACTTCTGAACTTCTTCGTTGTATTTATCACGATTGTTTCCGTACTTTTCCTGAATCTCTCTCATTTTTGGCTGAAGTCTCTGTAATCCAGCCATGCTTTTCTGCTGCTTTATGGTAAGCGGAAACATCAGCAGCCGTGTAAATATTGTAAATGCTATGATAGCCACGCCAAAATTTCCGAATATGTTGTTGAAAAACATAAGTACATATCCGAAGATCTCTCCAATAAAGTTTAATACAGCGTCCATTTTTTGTGACCAACTTCCTCCATTCGGTTTTGCTCAATCGTTCAATCCGTTTAATTTGCCAAATTCGTCCACTGTTCTGTTTATCTTTCACTTTTTGATCTGAGCGGCCGAGCCATAATTTTAATCTTTTTTGGACATCCTATCTTTTTTTCTTTCTTTTCAGGCACCGCGTCATATCCGCCGAGGCTCCACGGATTGCACCTCAATATGCGCCACATTCCCATAAAGGTGCCGCGAAATACACCGAATCGTTCTATCGCCGTGTAGGTGTAATTGGAGCAGGTAGGATAAAACTTGCATCTCGGAGCAGTGTTGGCCGAGATATTTTTCTGATAAAAGCGAATGAGCCAAAGAAATAAGCGCTTCAATTGAGAACACCTGCCTCCCTCAGCTGCTTTCTCATTACAGCGGCAATATATGTGCTTTTCTTATACAATACAGCTGTTCTGGCAACAAATACTATATCCCAATTTCCGCTTAGCTCAGGGTAAATCGAACGATATGCCTCTCGTATTATCCTGCGTGAGCGGTTGCGCGCAACGGCATTGCCGATTTTTTTTCCTGATGTAATTCCCATTTTTATTCCGCCATATCTCTTCTTGAAACAATACGCCACCAAGTAAGGTGAAACAAAACTTTTTCCCCTGTGGTAAGCGCGGCGAAATTCATAATTTTGCTTTATCACCGCGTATTTAGCCATAAAATCTACACAAAATCCTTCTTGTAAAAACAAAGGCCACTTGAAAAAAAGTGGCCCTGCAATGAAACATCACTCGATAAAAATAACCGCACCAAAATAATTTAAGTTATCGCCATACGGCAGCAACATCTATTTTTATATTGCAGCGAAAAAATCGGGAATAGGTTTATTTGAAAGGGATTACCCCTGCTCTGTATTCGCCTTGGCTTTGCTTTAGTCCCAGTGCATTTTGCCCGCTCAGCTTGAAGTTTCGCTTGTGAGGCACTGTTTCCCCTTCCGCCATGAGCGCTTGCTCCTGAATCCCGCCAAGATGTGCCGGCACACCTCGGATTTCCACGCTTCACTAATTATTTTTAAATGCTGTTACCGTAATTATCGCTGCAAGCGGGGCAAATCTCCGCGCGCAACCTGCACATACAACGGCTGCGGCGGACAAAAGCCAAAAATCCACTCGTAGCAAAAGTAAAATTAATAGGTGAGTGTCTTTCTTCCCTTAGCTCTGCGTCTTGCAAGAACCTTGCGGCCGTTCTTCGTAGCCATTCTCTTGCGGAAGCCGTGCTCGACCTTTCTCTGACGCTTCTTAGGCTGATATGTTCTGACCATCTGCGTTACCCCCTTTCGGTAATTACAAACATTGACGCCGGGCAAAATCTCCGAATACATTCAGGTACGTGAAAACAAGCCCGAAGCAGCGGATTTCAGCAGACGACACAACGGGACACAAACCGACCCGCACAGCCGTCAACCAAAAGCATACTAATGTATTATAGCGCATCTGTGCCGAAAATGTCAATATAAAATTTGGCTGATGAATATTAATTTTTTCAACAGGAATCGGACGGTAAACCGCAACTTTTTCAACGTATTGTGTAAAACTAAGTTAAATAATACAAAATATAATCGGTACACCGACAAAATGACCAAAATAAAGGACGTAAACAAAGCATATTTTTCATACGACTGCTTAATTGTGACAAAGTGATTATATAAGTTTTGCACAAAAGTTTAATTTACATTTCTAAATTTTCCTATGTCAAATTCTATTGTAGGATTAAATCCAGAATGATATAATATACAGGTCGAATATTAATATATTGAAATATTGAGCTATTGAGCTAAAAGTTACGCACTGCTGAAAGGAAAATTAATCTGACCATGGAAATTAACGAGCTTTGGGAAAAGGTATGTTTAAAACTGAAGGATCAGGTAAATGACATAGTATATAATGTATGGATAGAACCTCTTGTTCCATATGATCTAATAAACGCAAACGAGATGATAATCATAGCGCCATCGCCGCTGCACAGGACAGTACTTATGGATCAGCATATCAGTACGAAGATAGAAAATGCGCTATACAACACAATAGGCTTTGAAGTGACACTTAAGATACTGGTAAACGGTGAAGAGCTTCCCGCAGCTTCGGCCACTTCCAATACGGCGGCAAAAATCTCCTCAACGCCCGAACCCGGCGCGCAGGGAAACGGGGAGGCAAGCTGGCATGACGAAGTTCGGCGTTATGAGAACATGGCGGCTCAGGAATCAAAATTTCAGTCCTCACCCGCTCCGAACGCCGAAGCCGCGCAGAAGCCTGACAATAACGAAGCAGCTCAGGGACAAATGTATTCTTCATCTGACGAATCGTACTATGAGTACACGTTTGACACATTCATTGTAGGCTCGTCCAACAGATTCGCGCACGCGGCGAGCGTTGCCGTAGCCGAGAACCCAGGCGGCGCGTATAACCCTCTGTTCATCTACGGACCGTCGGGAATGGGCAAGACACATCTTCTTTTCGCGATTCAAAACGCAGTTGTGAAGAAGTACCCCGACAAAAAGGTGAAATATATCAAGGGAGATCAATTCACCAATGAACTTATTGAAGCTATCGGGAAAGGCAGACAGAACGAATTCCATCAAAAATACCGTTACATAGACGTGCTGATGGTGGACGACGTGCAGTTTATCGGGGGCAAAGATCAGACGCAGGAAGAATTCTTCCACACCTTCAATACGCTTCATCAGGAACATAAGCAAATCGTATTGACAAGCGACCGTCCGCCGCGCGAGATTCAGACGCTGGAAAACCGTCTGCGTTCGCGGTTTGAAATGGGTCTGTTGGCAGACATACAACCTCCGGAGTATGAAACCAGAATAGCGATAATTAAGCGAAAGGCAAAGCAATGCAATATGGAGATAAGCGACGAGATAGCGGAATTTATAGCGGAGCGTCTTAAATCCAATATACGTCAGCTCGAGGGAGTTGTAAAGCGAATCAACGCCACATATCAGCTTGAGAAGGAACTTCCGTCGCTCACTATGGCTCAAAATGCCATACGCGACGTTATCAACGACGTACAGCCCACGCCTATTACGATAGAGAGGATTATAGAGGAAGTGGCGCGCACTTTCGAGGTGACGGCAAAAGACATCAAATCTCCAAAACGCGCGGCGCAGATATCGCAGGCGAGGCAGGTTTCGATGTACGTTGTGAGAGAAGTCACAAACTTATCGTATGAGGAAATAGGAAAAGAGTTCGGCAGGGATCATTCGACGGCGATTTACGCAGTGCAGCAGGTAGAACGCAACATGAAAAAAAGACCGGACTTCCGCAATATGGTGAATGATCTGATAAAGAATATAAAAGTTTCAGCTCAATAAATAAGCCAAAGTCAAGCGAGCGGAGCTACATGGGAGTCAAGGGGGATAATTCCTCCTTGCGGGGTCCAGGGGCAGGGCCCATGGCGGAGAGTGAGGCAGAGCCTCACGAGCGAAGCCGAAAGGCTGAGCGAGCGAAACGAGCCAAAACTAAAGAATAAACAAGGCGAACACAGAAAAGTCGAAGCAACAAAAGCGGAGGGTGAGGCAGAGCCTCACGAGCGAAGCCGAAAGGCTGAGCAAGCGAAACAAGCCAAGACTAAAGAATAAACAAGGCGAACACAGAAAAGTCGAAGCAACAAAAGCGAAGGGTGAGGCAGAGCCTCACGAGCGAAGCCGAAAGGCTGAGCGAGCGAAACAAGCCAAGACTAAAGAATAAACAAGGCGA
>CANPVE010000011.1 GCA_947581635.1 uncultured Clostridia bacterium
CTACAACTTCGGCTTTGAGTTGGCAAAGGGCATGGCTGGCTGTCATGCCCCATCACCATTTTTTATTGTAGGAGGTGATTCAAGATGATTTTTGCACTGAGAAAAAGACAGTTTTCAAGGTTTAAAAGTGTAAAATTCAAAGGAGGAAGCTGATGAAAAATCTGAAGATTTCCGATCTATTCACAGAAACGCTGAATAAGTCGATTCAGCTCCCGCTCAGTGACGGATTTTCGCGCGGGCGAATCGACGGCAAACCTTTATTCAGCGTATCCGTAAAAGGACAGCCGCGCTTGTGCTTTCGCTGTTTACGATGCTGACGGTGGTTCAATCCGAAATCGTTTACGCAGCCATGCTGGACGAGGTGGGAAATATCTCCATGCGCGCCATGGTGGACAGCGAGGGCAACGAGATTCTCTACAACGGCGAAGGCACATTCGACGGCCGTCATGTGGGCGGCGAGGGCGATATCAAGTACAGAATGTTCGTGGACGGGTACAGCGCATTTTGTTTGCAGCCGGGCGCACCGCTCCATCACGGCGACACCATGAAGCAAGCCTCGTCCGACGCTTGGAACGCTCTTTCCGAAGAACAGAAAAACGCAATCGGTCTGGCGCTGCTCTACGGTTCGCAGGGCAACCGAAACATTCTTCCGGGCAGTAAGGACGAGGGCTGGTTCGCCACGCAGACCATCATTTGGGAATTTGTGGTGGGTTCGCGCGAAACGTCGGGCAGTTACAAACTGCTCAACGACGACGTGAAGGAGCTGCACTTCGGCTCCAAACAGCCCAACAAAGGGACGGCTCAGGCGTATGAGTATATCGTCAAGCTGCTGGAAAACCACAACACAATTCCCTCGTTCATGTCGGACGACAAGTCCAAAGTCACCGAGGAATTGTCCTTCACGGACGGCAAGTACAGCGTCACTCTCACCGACAAAAACAAAATGCTGGCCGAGTACGACTTCAGCAGCGCGGATAAAAACGTGACAGTTTCAAAATCCGGCGACAAGCTCACAATCACAGCCGCCGCCGGATTTGACGGCAAGGTTCTGATCACCGCCTCGCGCAACAATCTGCCGACCGTGGCCGAAATCTCCCGCCTGCTCGCCTACGGCGACACGGAATTGCAGGACGTAATCGTGGGCGCTGACAATATGGAGACGGTCAAGGCTTACATGAGTGTGCACACCACGTCGGGCGGACTTTCGCTCAAAAAAACGTCGGACGACGGAGTAATTGCGGGAGTCACCTTCACAATCAAGGGCGACGGCGTTGAAAAAACAGTCACCACAGGCGAGGACGGTAGTGTGTCCGTAACGGGACTTTCGCCCGGGATCTACACGGTTTCGGGGCAGACACTCGACCGATACGAGCCGCAGAAGGAACAGACTGTTACCGTCGAGGACGGCAAAACCGCGACTGTTAATTTTGCAAACAAGCTCAAACGCGGCGGTTTGGAGGTGGTCAAAACCGCCGAGGACAAGGTTATCGAGGGCGTGAAGTTCCATCTTTTCGGCAGGTCATACGCGGGTACGACTGTTGACGAGTACGCCGTCACCGACGAGAACGAGCTTGCGAAATTTGAAAACATTCCAATCAGCGGGGAAACTCCCTACACGCTGGAGGAGGTCGTGACGGGCGACCAATACACCGCGCCATCGAAGCAGACCGCGCCGATTGAGTGGAACAAGGTAACCAAGCGCAGCTTCAACAACACGCTGAAAAAGTTCAGCATCAGCGTCGTTAAAAAGGACGTTGAAACCACAACCGCGCAGGGGGAAGGAACCCTTGCGGGCGCGGTTTACGGAATTTACAAGGCTGACAAGCTCATTGACAGCTACACCACCGACAAGGAGGGCAAATTCACAACGGGCAGCTATGCCTGCGGCACCGACTGGACGATAAAGGAAATCACGCCGCCCGTCGGTTACACGCTCGACAAAACGGTTTACAGCGTGGGGGTCGATCCGAAGCAGTACAAGGTCGAGCAGAGCAGCGTAAGCATGGAGGTTCACGAAACCGCAGTCAAGGGCAGCGTCGCCATAATCAAGCACACCGACGACGGCACGACCAAAATTGAAACGCCCGAAAAGGGAGCGAAATTCCAAATTTACCTCAAGTCGGCGGGCAGCTATGACGCGGCGAAATCCACAGAAAAGGATACGCTGGTCTGCGACAAAAACGGTTACGCCAAGTCCAAAAGCCTGCCCTACGGCCTTTACACCGTACATCAGGTTTCAGGCTGGGAAGGCGTGAGCTGATTGCGGACCTCGACGTGTTCGTCGAGGAAAACGGCGAGGTTTTTACATTTACAGGAACTATCGGATTTCTATTGCTCGGGTTTTAAAAGTGCAGAATAATTATTACAAAACACGAAAAATCAAAGAATTACAACAGTTTACAACGCTATTTTTATAAAAATCCAAAAAACAATAGATATAAAAGCTGATATGTGTTATGATGAAATGGAAAGGAGGTCAGTGTTTGTCTAAATCAATCAAGATTGAATGCAGATAGCAAAAGCTATTTGCGAAAAATAGCTTTTGCCAAACTCCATTATTTTTCACAATAAGGAGAACTGCAATGAGCTATTACAACGGTAAGGATATTTTGCCCAAGGATTTAATTGATGCCATTCAGGTATATTTTGACGGTGGATATATATACATTCCCCGCAAGGCAGACAATAAAAAATTATGGGGCGAAGCAAACGGTTCGAGGCAAAGATTTTCGGAGAGAAATGCAGAAATATTCGCAAAGTATAAGGCGGGAGTTTCTGTGAGTAATTTGTCTGAACAGTATTTTTTGTCCGTCAAGACAATTTACTCTATTATTTCTGAAATGAAAAAACTTTGTTGAGAGAAAAACGGGGATACAGCAGCAGCGGTATTCCCGTTTTTAATTATGTCATAATTATCAGGTTTTCATTGAATAAGGATTACGGTATAATATTTCTGTCACTTAGACAATTAAGCTTCTATAAAAGAGTTTATTATTGCCGAAGTAAAATCAATGCATGGGAGATAAGACAAATGATAAATGCAAAATCTGTGAAGTGGGAAACGATTCAAAATTGGACGGATTTATATTTTAATGAATTGTGCTATAAAAACGACGGATTTCACAGTGATATGATATTCGATGGAGAACCGTATACGATAGATTATAATGGTGAAACAATCGGTTTTTTCTCTCTCGGAGATTCTTGGGACGGTGGAAAAATGTTTAGAATGTTCTATATTCTTCCTACTCAGCACCGAAAGTCCCGTAGTATTTTTGAAAAGATGAGCGAAGAATTTGACATTGAGGCAGCACTGGTCGCCAGTAACGATGCTCATTTAATAAGCTTGGCCTTTGAAAAAATGAATGCATTGGGTACTGGTTTTGATATGCAAGCCTTCAATTTTATCTACGGCAAGCCTGAGCGTAAAGCAGAATTTGGGAGGGAATGCATTCACAAGGTTAACGATTTAGAGCAAATGAATAGGTTGACCGAAGGGCAATGGGACGGAATGTTTGACAATAAGCACAATCAATTTTATGAGCTGATAGTTGGAAATGAAATTTTGGGCTTTGGAGCAATCAGTTCTATGGGTTACAATAAAAAGTGCGTAGATATCGGGAATTATGTGCTTCCTGAACATAGACTAAAGGGCGTGGGAAGAAGTCTGTTGATCAGTCTTGGTGAAATAGCCATAGAACAGGGGTTTGTACCTGTCGCAGGCTGTTGGTACGGCAATACGGAAAGCATTGCTGCACTTACAAGCGCGGGATTTATTCCGGAAAACAGATTGTTCTATGTTAGATTTAAGTAAAAAATTTATATTAAAAAATTGAACGATAAGTAAGGCGGGCGTTTGTACGGCTTCAAAAAGCTGATTTCAAATGCCCTTTTTGACTGCCCGAAGGAGAGGATTTTTGAAAAATGGAAAACATCGAAAAAGCAATTCCAAAAATAAATCGCGGCTATAAAATGATCTACAAGTACAGGGTGTGAGAAGTCACTCACGTCATCGGCTACGGCCCCAAATCGCCCGACCCGTACGTCGCGTGGTACTATACGCCTGCAAACGGATTCTATTGGGGCAGATATACCGGCACTTACGAGAAGGCTATGACCTGTCTGCTCGACCGCGTGAGAATGGCTGACGTTAACAGTCTGAAGGCACGCGGCGTTATTCCCAGCGACAAAGGCGGTCGGGACGTGAGATGAACGACGGGCGAAATATTTTTATTTGCAAACACTGCAAATACGCCGATTATCGCGACGGGCGAATCATTTTCTGCGGCGTGTGCATGAGGAAAATTCTCGACGAAATGCAGCAGTTAAAGGCTTCACGGCAATCAAAAGAAACGGAGGATTCCGATAATGAATGAAAATAAGGAGGCTCGTTAAAATGGTAAAATCGAATGACGAACAAGAATTGGAATTGGTGGCGTTGGAGGGCTTTACCGACAATGATTGCTGCAAAATCGGCTCGCGCGAATGTATTGTCGGAAAGATAGTGGCGATTCAGCTGGAGCCGACGCGGTTTGAATACAGTCATTGCGCGCGGCAATTGGTGCTGGTAGAGGGCGGCGCGGACGCTTCGGGAGAGCGCGGCAGGGTATTTTACGGAATCTGGCGGCGCATAGAGGCGATGGGTGTGCTTCGGCATGACAGAATACCATGCTGGGCGTTTGAAATGCTGGCCAAAATCCGGCGTTAGAGAGGAGAAATTGACGATGGAAGTCCGAGCGATGACTCAGGAGGAGCAGAAATACACGTTTAGACAAAGTATGCAGATTGAGATGCAGACAACGCAGGTGGGATATCTGCGGGGATATTTTGGCAAAGACGGGGAATTTTACACGGAGTGGTTTGATAGGAACAAAGCGCGAAAAACAGATTTATTCATGTCGGAATTCAATGAAGTAATCACCGCGGGGCGAGAAAATGGAGCGGGTCTGCCGTTACATCGACGAAAGGCACTGCGAGGTGGGAAACAACCTTTTCCATATCGGCGAATTCGCCGAACGCATGGAGCGAAACGACGCGACATACACGCCGAAGGACGACGTTCCAACCAAAGCCAAACAGCAGGCAAGATAGTACGCAATTAAACCATTAACAAACAATAAAAATATCAGGTGCAGAAAAATGATTCAATAAAAAATAAAAGGAACGAACGATATGAAAATATGATTAGGGGGAAATTTCTGTGAAGCAAATCAGAAGGCATTCAAGCTGATTGAAAAGCTCATTGAAGCGGAGTATATCAATGAGCGCGATTTCCGGCATGACTGTGGAGCAAATGCTGGCCCTGCGCGGCGTTTCAGTGAGCGATATCGCCATGATAAACGAACTCCAAAAGCACATCAAGGCGCGCGAGGTAATCGGATTTTTCTGCGACGGACAGCCCAGGGAAAAGGAACCGGAACCCGCCGAAAATTCCGACCCGCGCGGTTAATATGATTCGCAGAGTTAAATTGACCGGGGAGGAAACGAATGGCGACCAAATACGAAATCATAGACGAGCTGTACCGCCGGACGCGCGCGGGGGCGGCGGGAAGTCCGCAGGCGTGGCGATTCGGTCAGGAACTCACCGATTTGTACCCGACGGGCTACCGATACGAGGTCGGCGACAAGCTGTATCTGGGCACTGACGAATACAATATCACGGCGGTTCACGACGGAATGATATCGCTGCAAAATCCAAAATTTCCGCTGTTCGGCCAGGAAATGAGCGAGACGGAATTGAGCGCAAAGCTCGCATTGTCCGACGCGAACGACCATCTCAAGGTGTTTGTTGCACCGGCGCGGACAGATGAAAAAGAACCGATTTTATCAACGGAATCTCAGTCGAAAACACCCGTTGAATCCACTGTTGAAGCGGTTTACCCCGCCGTCGAAAACGGTCTGCCTTACGATATCGTCATCGAAAAGCTGCATTTTGACGAGCCGGAACAGGAACAAAAATCGGAAACGGCTAAAGATTCTGCGGTCGTATCATCAGAAATTCTACCGCCCAAAAAGCACAACTTCCGCATTACCGACGACGCGTTGGGCGTAGGCGGCGCAAAGGAAAAATTTCGGAACAACCTCGCGGCAATTAAACTGCTTCATGAATTGCAGGCTGAAAACCGACTTGCAACGCCCGCCGAGCAGGAAGTTTTGTCAAAATACGTCGGCTGGGGCGGACTGTCTATGGCGTTCGACGAGAAGAATTCCTCTTGGGCAGACGAATACGCGCAGTTAAAAGAGACATTAAAACCCGACGAGTATACGGCAGCGATGGAATCGACCCTGACCGCGTTTTACACGCCGCCGGTCGTCATTCGCACGATGTATGAGATACTCGAAAGGCTCGGATTTTCTCAGGGAAATATTTTGGAGCCGTCGTGCGGCGTGGGAAATTTTTTCGGCCTGCTGCCCGACAGTATGACAAAATCCAACCTCTACGGCGTGGAAATCGACCCGCTCACAGGCGGCATTGCCAGGCAGCTCTACCAGAAGGCCAATATCGCCCTCGAGGGATTTGAGCGCACGAACTTGCCCGACGGGCATTTTGACGTGGTTATCGGCAACGTCCCGTTCGGCGATTTTCGCGTGGACGACAAACGCTACAACTCCCAGAATTTCCTCATTCACGATTATTTCTTTGCAAAAGCCCTGGACAAGGTGCGTCCGGGCGGCGTCGTGATGTTCATCACCTCCAGAGGGACGATGGACAAGGCAAACAACGATGTGCGAAAATATATCGCCCAACGCGCTGAACTGCTGGGAGCCATTCGCCTGCCGGAGAGCACATTTAAGGCCAACGCCGGCACAGAAGTGACCAGCGACATAATTGTTTTGCAGAAGCGGGAGCGCGTCATCGACGTGGAATCCGACTGGATTTTTCTGGAAAACAATCCCGACGGAATTGTAATCAACGACTATTTCGTACAGAACCCCGACATGATTTGCGGCGAAATGCGGGTTGTGCAGAACCGTTTCGGCAAGCTCGAAGCGATCTGCAAGGCGCTGCCCGATATGCCGTTGGGGGAGAGTCTGAAGTATGCGGCGAGTTTTATCAATGGAAATATTCCCGACCGCGAACCTCCCGCCATCGACGAAATCTCCGACGACAGGCAAGACGCAATTCCCGCAGCACCTGACGTGCGGAATTTCTCATACGCATTGGTCGACGGAAAGATTTACTTCCGGGAAAACGACATGATGGTTCCGTCCGATATGTCGGTGACGGCGGAAAACAGAATCAAAGGCTTAATCGAAATCCGCGACTGCGTCAGGAGACTCATTGCGTATCAGACCGAGGACTATCCGGAGGAAATGATACGCACCGAACAGGAAAAACTTAACCGCCTATACGACGCATACACCGAAAAATACGGCTTAATCAACAGCCGCGGCAACTACCTAGCCTTCTCGCGGGACGAGAGTTATTTTCTGCTCTGTTCGTTGGAAGTGCTGGACGATGAGGGCAATTTCAAGCGCAAGGCGGATATGTTCAGCAAGCGAACCATCAGGCCGCACAGGGAAATCACGTCGGTCGAAACGTCGAGCGAGGCTCTTGCGGTGTCTATCGGCGAAAAGGCGCGTGTGGATCTGCCGTATATGGCTCAGCTCACGGGCAAATCCGAGGAGAAAATTATCGGAGAGCTGCAAGGTGTAATTTACCGTGTTCCCAACTCCGACCCGCCGAAATACGTTTCCGCGGACGAGTATTTGTCGGGAAATGTGCGGGAAAAATTGAAGATGGCCTAAATCGCAGCCAAGACTGACGAGGCATTTCAGATTAGCGTCGAGGCGTTAAAACAGGTCATTCCCAAGGACCTGACCGCCGGGGAAATCAACGTCCGTCTCGGCGTGACATGGATACCCACTCAGGACGTAAAGCGGTTTATCGTGGAAACGCTGTCGCCCTCCTACTACGCCGCGCGGGAAATCAAGGTGCGTTTTTCCAACATCAGCGGGGACTGGTTCATTGAAAACAAGAGCGCGGATTCCATGAATATCAAAGCGAACAGCACCTACGGCACCGAGCGCGCCTCCGCCTACCGGCTTTTGGAGGACGCGCTGAACCAATTTACGAGCGCTGTGGCTCGCTGGGAGATCGAGAGAAAGGTTCCGGGAAGCCCCCGCTCAGATGTGGTGCTTCCGTTAGCTGGATGGCGCGGCGAAAATGGCATATGCGAAGAACGGTTTCATGAATTGTTCGGGAATCTCACATTTTATGCAAACTGCCTTTAATGATTACGTCTGAAAGAATAGTAGATTTCTTCACATTTGGGCGCTATAATGTTAAATGTCGAGTAGGCGACTGTCCGACAAAATCCCGATTTATTAAGGATGGCAAAACAGTGAATAAAGAATGGAAAAGGTTATATGAAGAGGCAATTTTTAAGTATATAAAAAACTAACAGGAGGCAGAACATATAGAAGATAAAGAAATTATTTTAGACTTAGAAGGTATGGGGTTTATTATTTTTTCTGATCATGCAGTGGCTAAAATAGAAGAAGGCGAAGATTTCTTGAGCGCACGTTATTGGAGGCCGGAAGATGTGGCAAAAGAAGTAAATTCAGGGGGGATTTTAGGGGTTTGTGTAGGCGAGCCCGGAACATATGTCATAAAGGTTCGAGAGGGAATGCCCTGTGATGAGCTGAGAGATAATACAAAATTGAAACTGCGCCTTAGTATCAAGGTAAGTGATGGGCAGGTTCACTTTGGAGATTTATATTCACTGGCACGCTGGACAAACGCATATGCCAAACAGGATGAAAAGTCAATAAAACTAGACAATGGTTATTATACCATTCTTTGTGCCGAAAATGAACCTCACAATTCCGCAAAAAAGAAAAGTTAAAAATATTTCACTTTCCTCTTGACATTTGGATTCGCATGTGATATATTTGTATCATGTAGTGATAAATATATCACATCGAAGAAGGAGAATGTATCATGAAACAAGAAAATCCTAAAAAAATCAAGTCCCTGCGTTGGTATCACGCCGCAATTATAATACTGTCTGTTCTTGGCATATTGGCAGTTCTTTTCATGGATAACTGGAGCGAGATGATCGGGTATCTTCCGATAGCAGTGGCAATCTGTTCTGACGGTAAATTTGAAAAAGCAGATGAGCTTGTAAGGCAAAACCTTTCGAGAGCAAATACGATTACAATGTGGATTTTATTTGCCGTACTTTGCGTATTTGCCATGCACGCAAGATTTCACGCAATTTCAGTGGCGCACATATTAGTTGTGATGTTTTCTGCCTTTGCAATCCGAAGCATTCTGTTTATAATTTTTGATTGTTCTTTTGACTGTTCTTTTATCGGAAAGGAAGAGTCGGATGGCTAAGCTTCACACGAAAATCAAAGAATATAGGGTTAAATTTAATATGAGCCAGTATGAACTGGCAGAACTTGCGGATGTGCGTCGTGAAACAATCGTTCGATTGGAAAGAGGGCAATATAACCCGTCACTGAAGCTTGCTATGGACATTGCCAAAATATTTGGGACAACAGTAGAAGAAATGTTTTCATTTGAGAAATAAATAAGAAATTAATGCACAGCGTTCAAGTGTAAAAATTTGGGCGCTTTTTCCTTCCCCAAACGCTCCATTTGAGCGTATGGTTACAACTGAATACAAGTACATAGCCCTTGCTTTCTAAGGCGGTTACAGAGGAATAAATGCTCCAAAATCGCCCCGATAATTAACGGAGAGCAAGGGCTTTTTCTATTCTCCGGCAGAAACGGAAAGGAGGAAGCAGTAAATAAGGAGAGAAATAAAGTGGCACGTAAATATGACAAAGAATTCAAAGTACAGAATATTAAAATTCGTTCAATCACTTGAAAAAGGAAACCAAATGGCTTACAATATAAACGTTGATTTTCTCAATTGTCATCTAAGAGAACAACAATCGCACGTTATCAAACTAAGTGCAGCGAAAGAGGTAATATTGTGAATATCAATCAACTGAAATATGTGCTTGAAGTAGCCGCCTCCTCTTCCATGCGTGAGGCATCGACAAAACTATATATATCTCAGCCTGCACTGTCTGCCAGTATTCATGAATTGGAAGAAGAACTCGGAATACTGATTTTTGAAAGAACGAACAAAGGAATCACTATTACAGACGCGGGCAGAGAGTTTCTCTCTTATGCAAAGAAGGCGGTTGGGCAGTATGAGATACTTGAGGAAAGATATCTGTCCAAGGACAGTGACAAAGAACGCTTTTCTGTTTCCACTCAGCATTACAACTTTGCAATCAAAGCATTTACCAATGTGATAAGGGAAACGGATCCGGACAAATTTATCTTTTCTATTCATGAAACGAAAACAAAAGAAGTCCTTGAAGATGTCAGATGCCTGAAAAGCGAGGTGGGAATCGTATCTTTTTCCGGTTCCAATGAAGCATTAATAAAAAAATTTTTTCGGGACTACCAGTTAGACTTTACTCCCCTTATGAAGAGAGATACCTATGTGTATGTCTGGAAATGCCATCCCTTTGCCGGAAGAGATGAGATTTCCATTGATGAAATGCAAGACTATCCATGCATATCGTTTGATCAAAGTGATGACAGTAACTTCTATCTGACCGAAGAAGCTATGGCAGATTATGCTTTTAACAAAATGATCAAATCCGATGACAGAGCCACGACCATGGAAATCATCGCTGAACTGGACGCGTATTCTATCGGTTCAGGGATGCTTTCGGGAGCGAATGCGATACTGCAGGGACTTGTAGCAATCAAACTTAAAGAAGAAGATCCGCTCACCATAGGATATATAACCAGAAAAGGAAGTACAATGTCTGTATATGGGAAAAAATATATTGAAGAGCTTATGAAATACAAAGAGCTTTAATCATATATAGTTTTGCAGTGATAAGTCTTGCGATAACCGCAGCTTATCGCCGGCGATAAAAACGAACGAATTTACAAAGAGCCTCATTTCGATTATAATTTTACAAATAAAAAAATGAGGTGCAAGTAATGTACGGTATCGTGATTCACAAACAAAATAACATAATGTGTTGTTCAATGTTATACTCTTGGGCATATTATATGGCTGAGGCGCCTGACTGTTTATCCGTGCGCCTCAAAATAATGCGACATTAGTATTTTTAAGTCAATTTTGCCATTTGCCCGGGAGCTTACAATTAAGCCCCGATTTTTTTATGTTGAAAGGAAGAATTAAAATGAAAAAAAGATTGTTGGCGTTAGCGCTCTCGATTACATTTGCTTTATCTGCTGTAGCTTGTGGAAAAAACGGTAACAGTGACGCAGATATTGTAAAGATTGCCTATCTCCCCATTACACATTCACTCGCTGTTTTAGAGGAAGCGGAGGAGCTTGAAAAACAGTCGGGATTGAAAGTAGAACTTGTAAAGTACGGTTCATGGTCGGAATTGCTCGACGCACTCAACGCAAACAGGGTTGACGGAGCTTCCGTGTTGATAGAGCTTGCAATGAAGTCCAAACAGGAGGGTATCGGACTGAAAGCTGTAGCTTTGGGACATCGTGACGGAAATGTGCTCATTGTTTCAAATAATATTGATTCTGCCGCTGATCTTAAAGGCAAGACTTTTGCGATTCCTCACAGGCAGTCATCACATTACATACTGCTGAATGATGCGCTTGCAACTGCGGGGCTTACAATTGACGATGTAAATGTCACTGAGCTTGCACCTACCGAAATGCCTTCTGCGCTTGCAAGCGGTCAGATAGACGGATACTGCGTTGCTGAACCTTTTGGAGCAATGGGTGTATCTCTGGGCGCCGGAAAGGTGCTTTTCAGTTCCGAGGAGCTGTGGGAAGATTCTCTTTGCTGCGGCCTTGTGCTGACTGATAAGTTTATTGATGAACGTCCCGATGACGCGAAGTATTTTGTTGAAAGCTATAAGTCGGCGGCGAACTCACTCGATAAGGAGACGGCTAAACAGGTAGCGGAAAAATATCTGAGTCAGACAGATGAAGTGCTTGATATATCTCTGCAATGGATATCTTATAATGACCTTGATATAACAGAGGACACTTACAATACACTTGCAGCGAAAGTCAAGGAGTACGGACTTTCGGATAACCCTCCTGCTTATGAGGACTTTGTGAAAAATGATTTTTGATAAGGCGTGATAAGGTTGAAAAAATTACTTTCTCTGAAAAACGTTATCGTTTCTGTTGCAATACTGATATTGATATGGCAGCTGTTGTTCTCAGTCAGCAATTATGATAAGGCATTGTTTCCTTCACCAAAGATGTCATTTGACGCCTTAATTGAGATGATCAGTAACGGAAGGCTGTTTGAGAATATAAAAACGAGTATGTACCGCTTTGTCACAGGCTATTTCAGCTCGGTGATCGTTGCTGTAATATTGGGACTTATACTCGGCAGACTTCCGAAGGTTTTTCAGTATATAAATCCTGCGATACAGCTTTTAAGACCTATCTCACCTACAGCGTGGATGCCTTTTATTGTTCTGCTGTTCGGTATCGGAGATGTGCCGGCTATCGTTATAATCTTTATTGCGGCTTTTTTCCCTGTTCTGCTGTCAACTGTTTCAGCTGTAGGGAACATCGATCAGACATATCTTAAAGTTTCAAAGAATTTCGGTATCAAACAGCCTGAACTGACTTGGAAAGTTATTTTTCCCGCGGCTTTCCCTCAAATTGCAAACGGTATTCATCTTGCGCTCGGAACAGCATGGATATTTCTTGTTGCGGGTGAAATGGTGGGCGCGCAGTCGGGACTGGGCTATCAGATAATTGACGCGAGAAACAATATTCGTGCGGATATTCTTCTTGCTACTATTATTGTTATAGGCATGATCGGCATATTGCTTGACGGATTGCTCAAACTTATTGAAAAGCTGATACTCAAATCATGGGGAGGTGTCGAGTGATGTATATTGAGGTAAGGGACGCCTGCAAGCACTTTATTCAGGACGGAAAAGAATTTATTGCCCTTGACCATGTGTCGCTTGACATTGAAAAGGGGGAGTTTATATGTTTGCTCGGACCGTCGGGATGCGGAAAAAGTACCCTTCTTAATGCCCTTGCGGGCTTTGAAAAAGTGAACAGCGGAACCGTAAGAATTGATGGAAAAGAAGTCACAGAGCCTTCTATCAGCAACATCACGATATTTCAGAATTATGGTCTGCTTCCCTGGAGAAATGTTTTGAAGAATGTTGAGCTGGGACTTGAGTCAAAGAAAGTTTCAAAGGAAGATCGTGAGAAAATATCAAAAAAATATCTTGAGCTTGTCGGGCTTTCGGGCTATGAGAAACGTTACCCGAAACAACTGTCGGGCGGTCAGCAGCAAAGAGTCGCAATAGCAAGAGGTCTTGCGGTCGATCCGGATATTATTTTTATGGATGAACCTTTCGGAGCACTCGATGCTATCACAAGAATGAAATTGCAGGAAGATATCCTGAGAATATCAAAAGAGGAAAAAAAGACTATCATTTTTGTTACGCATGATATAGAGGAAGCTGTGTTTCTGGCTGACAGGATCGTTGTTATGATGACTGATCCCGGCAGGATAAAGAGTATCGTCAAAGTGCCGCTTGGCGCGCATCGTGACAGAACGGGCGAGGATTTTTTATACGTCCGTGATAAGATATTTGAATTGTTCAATATAAAAACAGAAGGCTTTATTGAGTATTATATCTGATTTGAGGAGCAACAACATTATGAGCGAAAATAACTGTAAACATGAACATCACCACTCTCATGATGAAACCGACGCGCCCGCGTACATTCACTCGCACAGAAATATAATCGGATTTGATGAACATGGTATCCCTACAGTGATATTAAGGGCAAGCCACGGCGAGGGAGAAACCGACGACCCACAGGCGTTTATCAGAGACTATATGAATGCCGTTTCGGAATACAGAAAAACTTTTCCTTCAAAACAGGACGTTATAGAGCAGACTCCTGACCCTGCTGTCAGAGATATGCTCCTGCGAACGGAGCAGCTTGGTATTGACACCGCCTTTGACCGTTTTGATAAGCAGAAGCCTCAATGTAATTTCGGACTTGCGGGTATATGCTGTAAGATATGCAATATGGGTCCGTGCCGCATAACGGCAAAAGCGCCTAGAGGAGTATGCGGCGCGGACGCGGATCTGATCGTTGCAAGAAATCTTCTCCGCTCAGCGGCGGCAGGCGCGGCACAGCACGGTATGCACGCAAGAGAGGTAATGCTCGCGCTGAAATGGGCGGCCGAGGGAAAGCTCGATGTTCCCATACTCGGTGAACAGAAGATCAGAGCAACCGCGGAAGCCTTCGGCATAAAGCAAAAGAACCGCCAGCTCAAAAATGTCGCAAAAGACTTAGCCGACGCGCTGCTTGACGATCTGTCAAGGTCTGTTCCCGATGAGTATAAGACAATCTCAGCCTGCGCGGTTCCCGAAAGGCAGGAGGTATGGAAGAAACTTGATATTCTGCCCATAAGCGCTTATCATGAGGTGTTTGAAGCTTACCACAAATCGGGCTGCGCTACTGACGGCGACTGGCGTTCGGTCATGCAACAGTTTTTAAGATGCGGTCTTGCTTTCACGTTTTCGGGAGTCGTAGGCGCGTCCATCGCTACGGACAGTCTGTTCGGCGTGGGAGACAGAGTTACCTCAAAGGTTAATATCGGGGCGCTTGAAAAGGAATATGTAAATATCGCGGTTCACGGTCATCTTCCGCTTCTTGTAAGTCAGATCGTAGAGGCAGGCAAGCGTGACGATCTTATTGAGCTTGCAATATCAAAAGGAGCAAAGGGAATAAGATTTTATGGGATATGCTGCTCGGGGTTGTCGGCTATGTACAGATACGCGGGAGTAGTTCCGCTGTCAAATGCCGTTTCCGCCGAGCTTGTTCTCGGAACAGGCGCGCTCGATCTTTGGGTGGCTGATGTTCAGGACGTTTTTCCATCAATTATGGAAGTAGCCCGCTGTTTCAAGACAACTGTTGTGACCACAAGCGAATCAGCAAGGCTTCCCGGCGCTGAACGTTACGAATATGATCATCACCACTCAAATATTGCTGAGACAAAAGTACTTGCCGAAAAGATTGTCCGCCGTGCGATAGAGAGCTTTGAAGCAAGAAAGGGCATACCTGTTTATATACCGCCCTATGAGGTGGAAGCAGAGGTCGGCTTCTCGGTGGAGTATATCCACAAGCGTTTTGGCAGTATGCAGCCGCTTGCCGACGCAATAAAGGACGGGCGCATACTCGGCGTAGTCAATATGGTAGGCTGCAACAACCCGAAGGTGTTGTATGAAAAGTGTATTATCGATGTCGCCGATGTTTTATTGAAAAACAATGTTCTTATTCTTTCCAACGGCTGCGCTTCGTTTCCGCTTATGAAGCTTGGATACTGTGCCGTGTCCGGAAAGGATAAGGCAGGAGATACGCTGAGAGAATTCCTTGAGCCTGATCTTCCTCCCGTATGGCACGTCGGCGAGTGTATAGACAATACCCGTTCGTCCGGTATATTCGCGGGGATAGCGGGAGCTTTAGGGCATAAAATGTATGAGTTGCCGTTTGCTTTTTCTTCACCCGAATGGGGAAACGAAAAGGGTATTGACGCCGCGCTCGGATTCAGGCTCAACGGTATAAGCTCTTACCACTGCGTTGAAGCGCAAATCTACGGTTCAAAGAATGTGATAGAGTTTCTTAAATTCGGCACTCTCGAAACGCTCGGCTCTTCAATGAATGTAGATACCGACCCTGTGAGGCTTGGTGAAAAAATAGTTGCCGATATGAAGGCAAAAAGAAAAGCTCTCGGCTGGGATAATTAAGGAAAAGTGATTCCAGGCAAAAGTGAAAATTAAACTATAAAAAGAAAGCAGGTAAAAAACCATGTCAAACATTTACAAAGGGACACTTGGACTTATCGGAAATACGCCTCTTGTAGAGGTGGTAAACATTGAGGAAGAACTGGGACTCGAAGCAACAATACTGGTCAAACTCGAGTATTTCAATCCGGCGGGCAGTGTAAAAGACCGTATCGCAAAGGCAATGATCGAGGAAGCCGAAAGCAAGGGACTGCTTAAAAAAGGTTCCGTTATTATTGAGCCGACGTCGGGCAATACCGGTATCGGACTTGCGTCAATTGCCGCGTCAAAAGGCTACCGCATTATTCTGACGATGCCGGAAACCATGAGCGTGGAGCGCAGAAACATTCTGAAAGCCTACGGTGCGGAAATCGTACTGACCGAGGGCGCGAAGGGTATGAAAGGTGCAATCGCAAAGGCGGAGGAACTGGCAAAGGAAACTCCCGGCAGCTTTATTCCGGGGCAGTTCGTGAATCCCGCGAATCCTGCGATACATAAGGCGACGACCGGCCCGGAAATTTGGAACGACACGGACGGTAAGGTCGATATCTTTATTGCCGGAGTCGGCACAGGCGGAACAATAACCGGCGCGGGTGAATACCTCAAAGAGCAAAACCCGAATATCAAGGTTGTGGCTCTTGAACCGGAAGATTCGCCTGTTCTTTCGGAAGGCAAAGCGGGCGCGCACAAAATTCAAGGTATCGGCGCGGGTTTTGTGCCTGAAGTGCTGAATACAAAAGTGTATGACGAGGTCTTTAAAGCTTCCAATCAGGACGCTTTCGACACGGCCAAGCTGCTTGCGAAGAAGGAGGGTATCTCCGTCGGCATTTCCTCCGGCGCGGCTCTTTTTGCCGCGATTCAGCTGGCAAAACGTGCGGAGAATAAAGGAAAGGTCATTGTCGCACTGCTGCCGGACAGCGGAGACCGTTACTATTCCACGGCACTCTTCACCGAATAATCAATTGGACGGATAGCGGCAGCATAAAAGTTACCGCTATCCTGTCATAGGAAGTAGATAGAAAAAATGAAATAAGTTTTGACAATTCGGGATTTTTTCCGCTTGGTAACATGATCATTGACAATTATATTTGCTTTGTCGGTATAAGAAGTCAAAGGGAATGGGAGAACTTTGGCAGCATGATATTTTTCTTATGCGGAAAATGGGCTGCTGCCTATATAAAACGTATTAAAGGAATGTGGCATTATGAGTTTTTTGCAAGATATATATGAATATATGAAAAGCGGAGAATCCGAAACGGAAAACCTGGGGCTTGAAATTGAGCATTTCGTAGTAGATGAAACGGGTAATCAAATTAAGTTTGAAGAAATATCTCCGCTGATAGATATGGTTGGCAAGGCAACAGGCGCTGAAATAATATATATGGACGGATATCCGGTTGGCTATTATAATGGGAAATATTCCGTAAGTCTTGAACCTTCCTGCCAGTTTGAAATAAGTATAAATCCCTACTCGGCACTGTCAGAGATTGAAAATGTTTACAGGGAATTTTTTTCTGTTTGGGAGCCCTTGTTTTCCGAAAGAGGATATTGTATTATTAACAAGGGGAATCTTCCTTTGGTCGAATGTGGAATTATCAAGCCCGATGAAATTCCCCTGTCTCCAAAAAAGCGATATAAATACATGGATGCTTATTTCAAGTCAAGCGGAAAATATGGCAAATATATGATGCGCGCATCTGCCTCAACACAGGTTTCTGTTGATTTCAAGTCAGAAGATGACCTTATCAGAAAGTTGCGTCTGCTCCAGAAAATATCACCGATCCTTATGATTATGATGGAGAACAAGAGCAAAGAGGAATCCACTCTGCCGGGAGTTCCTGAAAAACCGCATTTGTTCAGAATACAGGAATGGGACGACCTTGATCCGGCCAGAACAGGATTTTTCCCCGGCTCGTTTGATAAGGATTTCGGATATCAGAAAGCTGCCGATGTAGTATATCATACCCCACTTATTCTGCTTACAGACAATGGTTCTACCATCGATGTCGGGAACAGAACCGTCGAAGACATTTTGAATGAGCGGATCATTTCTGAAGAGTTGACTGATGAAACAAGAAGGAAAAAGCTTGTGGAGCATTTTCTTTCCATGGGATTCTTCCACTTCAGAATTAAGAAATATATCGAGATACGGGTTGCCGACAGCGTTCCAATCAAGAAGGCGATGGGCTACATCGCGCTTTTGAAGGGTATTGTTTACTCGAAGAGTAATCTGGACATTTTGGAGAAAGAACTGGCGGATATTGATACAGTTGAAAAAATTGAAGAAGCAGTCCTCAAAATTGAAAAATACGGACTGCAGGCGGTTATTTATCATAACATGACCGCCGTACAGTGGGCGTCACATCTCGTCGAATTGGCGGGAAAGTGTCTTTCTGATGATGAGAAGGAGTATCTGAGCTATGTGTGAGCTTTTAGGTGTAACTGCCCGCAGAAAAATCAGGGCAAACGAATTATTGAATACCTTTTTTAGCCACAGTATAGAACACCGGAACGGATGGGGGCTTGTCCTGCTTGACAGTGAGCCGGTTTTAATAGACAAGGAACCGAAAAGGGCTATTGACAGTTTGTACCTTAAAAACAAATTAAAAGGCGATATTGAAACATCAAGGTGTATAGCACACATCAGGAAAGCGACGATTGGGGACGAGGACGCCGCCAATACGCATCCGTTTTCAATGTGTGATGATTCCGGAAGGAGATGGATATTAGCACATAACGGAACCATATTTGATTCCGAGGTGCTTTCACCTTATCAGTATGTCCAGGAGGGCTCGACTGACAGTGAAAGGATCCTACTCTATATCGTAGATGAGATCAATAAGCTGTATCGGAAAAAAGGCGGTTCCTTATTCCAAGATGAGCGGTTCCATATAGTTGAGGAGGCGATCAATAAGATCGCACCGGGGAACAAACTGAATCTGCTGATTCATGACGGGGAATTCTTTTATGTACACAAAAACGAAGAAAAAACGCTTTACAAAAAAGAATTGGAAGATGGAGTGGTTTTTGCTACACAGCCTCTTGATAATGACGTCTGGACTGAATTTCCCTCAAACCGACTTATGGTATACAGAGATGGAAATTTGATATATGTAGGCAGAAAACACGACTGGACATATATTTACGACGAAGAAAAAATGAACTTGCTCTATTTAGCTTATTCCGGATTGTAATGCGCGCGATTTTGTCAAAGATCGTCATGGCGAAGGTGAATACGGGCAGCAGGGACAGGATACCAAATTGTGAAAAGCTGAGGATACCATATCAGGTACAGAGGGGATAAAAGCAATGGCAAAGAAAGAAAATCCATATAAGGAATACGGAATCGCCACACAGGCGATTCATACGGGAACAGATTACGATGAAGGGACAGGAGCCGTCAGACGTCCGCTTCACATGGCGAACAGCTTCAGGCTGCCCGACGACCTTTCACAGGTCAACTACTCATCGACAGATCTTTTGATGTATGCCCGAAACGGAAATCCGAACCAACACTGGCTGGAAGAAAAGATAGCCGCCCTTCATGAGGCAGACGATGCTATTGTTCTTGCAAGCGGAGTCGCCGCCCTGCACGCGCTTTTCTGGACTCTTCTGAAAACCGGCGACAGGGTAGTATATCCAAATGTCAGTTATATGGCCGTATACCGTCTGTTCCATGAGCTTTTCAACCGTAAATTCGGAGTAGATACCGTTATGGTGGATATGACTGATTTAGATGCGGTAAAGGCGGCAATCACACCCGGAACAAGGCTCGTTCATATTGAAACGCCGGACAATCCGACCGTGGGAGTGACGGATATTGCTGCAATAGCAAAAATTGCCCACGAGAACGGAGCCGTTCTTTCCGTGGACAATACTTTTGCCTCACCCTACAATCAAAAACCTTTGGAACTGGGCGCTGATTTCGTCGTGGAGGCATTGACCAAGTTTATCAACGGCCACGGAGACGCGCAGGGAGGAGCAATCATTTCCAATGATCTTGAAACAATGGATAGGATCCGCTATGAAGCGCAGGTAAACGTTGGATCTGTTATCAGCCCGTTCAACGCTTGGCAAATATTCAGAGGCTCGGTGACGTTTCCTCTCAGAATGAAGAGAATCAATGAATCTTCACAGGTCATAGCGGAATGGTTGGAAAAGCAAGAGTGCGTGACCTTTGTATCTTACCCGGGACTTGCAAGCAATCCCGGTCACGAGCTGGCACGGCGACAGATGAAAAACGGATACGGCGGAGTGATTTCTTTCGGTGTGGCGGCCGATGATAAAACGGTGGAACGCTTGTGCGCGACTCTTAAGGTTGTGACTTTTGCGGTATCTCTCGGACATGACGAGAGCCTGATTTTCCCACAGCCGAGTTATGATGAAAGAATCAACCTTTATCCCGAAAAATTCAGAAAGGGTTTTATACGTTTCAGCGTTGGCTTAGAAGAACCGGAAGATATCATTGCAGATTTACATCAAGCGTTTCAAGCAGTTGGTTTATACCGCTGAAAGCAAGGAGAGAACAGATGAAACTTACCATGGCGCAAATGGCTATGATGCAGGATATCGAAACTATCAGTGATATAAGGGTCTGTATTTAAGTTTTAACAGTTGAATATGTTTGAGATCTTCCACTTCCTCAATAATCAGTTCGAGTCGGAACAATGGTATCAGTACAGAGGTATGCAAAGGCAGATTTTGTCTTTTGAGCATTTATCAAGATTTCAAAATGATCTGATAGATTAACAATGTCTCACAAATTCTTGAAATATCATTCTGCTGTTTTCATCGTACTGATAAGATAATTTGGGATGCCACTGTATTGCCCATAAAAATTTCTGCTCAGGAGCATAAAACGCTTCGATTAATCCGTCCGGCGCGGACGCCATGGAGATAAGCCTTGATGAAAGCTCACGCACACCTTGATGATGATAACTATTGACAGAAATACTTTTCCTTTTCAAAAGCGTATAAAGCGGTGAATCTGTTTTTTTCAATATTATGCGAGGGAATGTCCTGCCACAATGTTCCTCCGAGTGCAGCATTGATAAATTGTATTCCCCCTGCATATTCCGAGGATAGGCTTATCCCGCTTTGATGCTTCATCAAGTATGAGTTTCTCCATTTTATCACGTTCCGGACTGCATTCACCACATAGAGGAGTCTTTTCTGTATGATATAATGTTGGCTCTACATCTTGTCCACCTGTGAACAAAAAGCCGTCACAGATTTCCATGATCGTTTGAAGCTCTTTACTGCTTTCTATGACAGGAAGCAGTATGGGAAAAACCCGCTGTCTGCAACCTATTCAGGTGTACTGGAATCATCCAGTAACTGTTTCTACTGTAATCAATAAGTGGTATAACGCCGATCTTCTTCATATAGATACCCCCAAAAAAGGTGCTGTCGGAATAATCCGTGCAGCACCTTTGCTTTGTTATACTATAATTCTTCCAAAATATCAAGTCAAGGTATTTTCAATGCACTCTTTCATAACGTATTTCATGATAGCCAAGCCTGCGTCAAGCTGTTCGTCAGTGACCACCAGCGGGCAAAGGAATCTGATGCAGTTGCCGTAAGTACCGCAGCTTTCTATAATAAGCCCTTTTTGAGCCGCTTTGGCGATGATGGCCGTCACCAGTTCGGGATATGGTTCTTTTGTTTCCAAATCCTTGACAAGCTCCAGCCCGATAAAGGCGCCGATCCCGCGCACATCGCCCACAACGCCGAATTCGGCAAGCTCGGTTCGGTAGAATTGTGTAACCTTATCGCCGATTTCCAGCGCTCTGCTGCAAAGTCGGTTGGTCTCAATGAATTTGATGACTTCGAGTGCCGATGCACACGACATGGCATTGCCGCAGTAGGTGCCGCCGATGGTTCCGATAGGGCAGGCGTCCATGATTTCAGCCGAGGCGGTCACGGCGGACAGCGGCAATCCTCCCGCGATGGATTTGGCCGAAGTCATAATGTCAGGCGCGCAGCCCGCCTCCTTCCAATACTGCGAAACAAACATTCTGCCCGAACGCGCAAAGCCGGTCTGCACCTCGTCGGCCACCAGCAGGATCCCGTGTTCGTCGCAAATTCTCCTGACCGCCTTGACCCACTCAATCGGTGCGGGAATAAAGCCGCCCTCACCCTGAATCGGTTCCACCACGATGGCCGCCACATAATCAGGGGCACTGCATTCCTCAAATACGTCGTTTAATCGTTTGACGTAATACGCGATGGCCTCGTTTTCGCTGAATCCCTTTGGCGCGCGGTAGATATATGGAAATTCCGCCCGATAAACGCCGTCGGGGAAAGGTCCCATGCCGTAAGCATAGGCCTTCTTGGATGTCATGGCCATGGTCATATGTGTGCGTCCGTGAAAGGCGCCGCTGAATACGATGATATTCGGCCGTTTGGTGTAGCCCTTGGCGATTTTGACGGCGTTTTCATCCGCCTCCGCGCCGGAGTTGACAAACATGGTCTTTTTGGCCTCGCCTCTGACAGGTACGATTTCGTTCATCTTTTCGGCCAAGGCGATGTAGCCTTCGTGAGTGCCAATGTTCATCATTACGTGGAAATATTTGTCCGCCTGTGCCTTCACCGCGTCTATCATGGGCTGTTGGCTGTAGCCGACATTCAGCACGCCGACACCGCCGACCCAGTCGAGAAAGATATTTCCGTCCACGTCCTCGATCATGGCGCCCTCGCCGCGGTTCACCACCAACGGATAGCCGCAGCGAATCGCGTTGGGAATGGCCTTGGCACGTCGTGCGATGATGGCCTGTGCCTTTGGCCCTGGCAAGGAGCTTGTTTTGATTTGCGGCAGTGCGTTTCTTAATTCTGACATTTTTCATCTCTCCTTTGAGTTAAAACAATTTTGTGTAGATATCAATTAATGCTTCCCTGTCGAGGAAAACATAGTTGTTGCTCAACAATCTTTGTTGGTTGGCAATGACGGAATCTGTGAATTTTTCAATCATCGGTTCTGTCATGCCATATTCATGCAGCGATTTTTTCTGTAAAATGGCGGTATTGAGAAGATCTTCCAATTCATCATATACATTCACAGCGTCACAGCCCAAAATCTCTGCCATCATTTCATTTAATGCCTTGATAGCTCCATCGGGACAGATTTCCATGTATTTTTGGAAAACACCTGTAAACATGGCATAATTGGATTCCCCGTGGGGAATGTGAAATTGTGCGCCGAGCGGATAACTCATCGCGTGAACTGCCGCACAGCCCGCGTTGCCGAAAGCGATACCCGCCATGGTGGAGGCCAGGCAGAAATTGGGAAGAAGCTCTTTCAATACGCCCTTGCCCTTGGCGGCTATTTGTTTGTAGCCGCTTAGAATCAGCGTCATGGCCTGCACCGAGAACATTTTGGATATGGGTGTGGCTTTGGGAGAGAGGTAAGATTCTACCGAGTGAACCAATGCGTCGATGGAACTGGCGGCAAATACGCCGAACGGCAGTTTATTCAGCAGCTCAGGTACAAGTACGGCTTCGTCCGCATACAGCGCGTCATCGGCAAGCCCAAATTTGGTGTGCCGCTCTTTGAATTCCAATATGGAAATATTGGTCATCTCCGAACCGGTGCCGCAAGTGGTCGGAACGAGCAGCAGCGTTTTGTCCTTGACGGCGGGGATTTTTTTGTCAAATAAGTCTGTGACGGGGGAAGTCTGTTTTAATGCAAAAAGTTTGGCACAGTCGAGTACCGTTCCGCCGCCGATGGCAATTACTCTGTTGTAGGAATTGGTGATATCGTGATATATCGCTTCAATCATTTGGTCGGTAGGTTCGCCCTGACCGTATTTTTCAATGAAAATGACCGTCCCGGCGCTGACATTTTGAAAATAAGCTGACCATGTCGCCTCAATCGTGAATACGAGATCATTTTCATTGATATTGTATTCGTGAATGAATTCGTCACAGACGTCAAGCATGGTGATCTTGGGAGCCACATTGAATTGTTTCATTTTAGATAAAAACCTTTCTGATGAGAATGTACCCTGACACATCAAAATTCCCGAACGGATCTGCTCGGGAATTTTGATTTTATGATCCTTGGATGTTGTTGGGAAATGTCGATTATTTCTTCAATTCTGTCCACATTTGGTCGTAGACTGCCAGCGTGTCATTATCGAGATTCTTGATATATTCGCCCTTTTCGATAACCTCGGCAGGGGGATTTTTGGCCTGGTTCGCGGCGTAATCGGAACCCATCAGTTTGATGGCCGCACCGTTGGGGCAAAGATATGGGAATTCCTCCAGCACCTTGGACATATGCTCGGCGTCAAGCATATAGTCAATGAATTGCATTGCCCCGTCTACATTCTTGGCTCCCTTGGGAATTGCCCAGTTGTCCATGAACAGGTACGCGCCTTCTTCGGGATAAACGACCTTGATGGTGGATACCTCGTCCATGGCAAGCGCTACCTCGGCGCTCCATACGGAGGCCAGCGAGCATTCGCCTGAGATGAGTGCCGACTTCGGACTGTCGGAGTCATACAGTTTGACATTGGGCTTGAGGGAGAGGAGTTTTGCCTTGATTTCGTCAAGCTCCGCCGGGTCGGAGGTGCTCATGCTGTATCCGAGACTTCTCGCCGTCATGCCAATGACCGCTCGGAAATCGTCCAGCAGAACGATCTGATTGGTGTATTTGGGGTCAAACAAATCGCTGTAGGAGACAATTTCATCTGAGATCATCGCCGTATTGACCGCCATAGCCTCTACTCCTCCGAGATATGGCACGGAATATTGGTTGCCGGGGTCGTAGGAGGGGTTGAGATATTGTGCGTCGATGTTGGAAAGATTGGTCAGCTTTGATGTGTCTATTTTTTCCAGCATACCCTGTGACGCCATTTGCTCGATCATATAATCGCTGGGCTGAATGATATCAAACGCGCCTTCTTCTTCAGATTTCACCTTGGCCAGCATATCCTCATTGGAGGAGAAGGTGCTCATGTTGACTTTGATTCCCGTCTCCTTTTCAAAATCCTTGATGACGCTGTCGGGAATGTATTCGGTCCAGGTGTAGATATTGATAACGCCGTTTTCTCCCGAGGAGCTTGAGCTGCCGCAGCCCGTGAGCGTCAAAGCCGAGGCTGCCAGCAGCGTACAGGCGGTAAAAAGCGATAGTAATTGTTTCAATTTCATAATGGTTCGTTCCTCTCAAATTAAAGTTTATTGTTTCTTCTTGAATAAATCACTTTGGGTTAGAATGACAAGAAGGATTGTACCGATCAATATGAGGGCTGAAAGCGCGTTGACGTCGGGCGCCACGCCGCTCTTGATGGATTCCATGACTTTGAGCGGGAAGGTTTTGACCTGTCCGTTGGTAAAATAGCTGACGATCACATCGTCAATCGAAAGTGTAAAGGCCAGCAGCGCGCCGCCGCCGATACCGGGAGCCAGCACCGGCAGAGTGATGTTTTTAAAGGTGACTATTCTGTTGGCGCCCAAGTCCATGCTTGCCTCCTCAATGGAATTGTCGTAGCCCGACAGCCTTGCCCGCACGTTGAAGATCACATACGGAATGGAAAAAGTGGTGTGAGCAAGCACCAGTGTGAGCATACCACGTGGGATATGAGTGTTGGAAAACAGCGTCAGCAGCGAGATACCCAGCACGATTTCGGGGATTACAACGGGAATGTAAAGCAGCCCGTCGATGATGTTTTTGCCCTTGAATTTATACTTGTACATACCCACTGCCGCGATGGTTCCGATGGCAGTGGAAAGCAGTGTGCTGATGAGCGCGATTGCCATGGTAGTGCCGAAGGAATTAAGCAGCGTTTCATTTTCAAATAGCTTTCCATACCAGTCAAAGGTGAAACCTTTCCATGTTTGATAGGGCTTGGTGGTGGTGGCGTTGAACGAGTTGACCACAATCACGGCAATCGGCAGGAACAGGAAGAGATAAACCAGCCCGCAAAAAATTATGCTGACGATTTTCTTGATGATGGCTTTTATGTTTCTGCTCATGTGTTATACCCCCAAACTGTCCATATCGCCGCCCAGCTTCTGATAAAATTTGACCAAAAGCAGGGTAATGAGAATCAATATGATCGACAGCGCCGCGCCCAACGGCCAGTTGTTGCCGCTTTGGAACTGGCGCTCAATGAGATTGCCGATGACGTCGGAGTTGCCGCCCCCGAGAATATCCGCTACAAAGAAGTAGCCGAGACTCGGGATAAACACCATAATACTGCCCGAGAATATACCGCTCATAGTGAGGGGGATAATCACGCGAAGGAAGGTTGACGTCTTGCGTGCGCCCAAATCCGCCGAAGCCTCCAGCAGATTCTTGTCCAGCTTCTCGATAGAGGTGTAGAGCGGCAGCACCATGAAGGGGAAAAGGCAGTACACCATGCCGAGAACCGTGGCACCGCGGTTAAAGAGGAATTGTATGGGATGGTCGGCGAGGTGTGCGGAGGTAAGAAAGTTATTGAGAGGGCCGTTGGCTCCGAGAAAGCTCCTCCAACCGTAAATTCTGATGAGCGAATTCGTCCAGAATGGAATTATAACCAGCATATACAGCAATGCCTTGTATTTTGACGTCGTTCGCGCAATCAGGAAGGAGAAAGGATAGCCAATCAAAATACAGATCACGGTGGTCAAAAAGGCAACCAGAATGGATGTCATGTAAATCTGCACGTAATTCGGGTCAAACAGTCGTTTGTAATTGGCCAGTGTGAATTCAAATACAACGTTATAGCCGCTGTCCAAGCTGCAAAAACTCATCACCAACACATAGAGCAGAGGTATGGCGACGAAGAAGGCCAGCCACAGCGTAACGGGACCTACCATGGTAACAGCGGGGAGAGTATTTGACCGAAGGCGGTGCTTTGTCATCTTTGCCATGTCAATTCCCCCTATTGCATCACGACGTCTTCCACGGCTCCCGCGAAAACATCGTCAAAGGTGTGTATCAATTTGGCGTCGCCGTCATTCCAGTGAAGGTAGACCATGCCGCCCTTGGGCAGCTCCTGCCCCGCAAGCCGCTCTATTTTGACTTCGTTGCCGTTGGGCAGTTCCACCACGGTTTTGAGCACCGAGCCGACGTAAATCTGGTCTTTCACCGTGCCTGTTAAGTTAAATCCTTCCACCGGTTCAGCAGAATACAACATTCTCTCGGGTCTGACCGAAACGGCGAGCATTTCATTGTTTTTAAAATCTTCGTCAGGTACGCAAAAATCGCCCGATTCCACATTGATGTGGAGTTTTCCATTCTGCTTGGCGCGGACGATGCCGTCAAACAGATTGGTTTCGCCGATGAAGGTTGCCACAAACCGTGTGCGCGGTGATTCGTAAATTTGAGACGGCGTACCGACCTGCTGCAAAACCCCGTCGTTCATGATGCAAATTCTGTCACTCATGGTAAGCGCTTCTTCCTGATCGTGCGTCACATAAATGAAGGTTATGTTGAGTTTCTTTTGAAGCCGCTTCAATTCCAGCTGCATTTGTTTGCGGAGCTTCAAATCCAGCGCCCCAAGAGGCTCGTCCAACAGCAGAACCTTCGGTTTGTTGATGAGTGCGCGGGCGATGGCAACGCGCTGCTTCTGTCCGCCCGAGAGCTGCAACGGGTAGCGTTTCTCGAAGCCGCCAAGCTGCACCATGTCCAGCATTTCGGTGACGCGCTCTTTGATTTCCGCCTTTTTCACCTTTTTCATTTTCAGCCCGTAGGCCACATTATCGTAGACGGTCATGTGGGGGAACAGGGCGTAACTTTGGAACACTGTGTTGACGTCACGTTCATAGGGCTCCTTGTTGTGAATATCCTCGTTTTCCACCTTGATGGTGCCGCTCGTTGGTTCCTCAAAGCCTGCCACCATGCGCAGTGTCGTGGTTTTGCCGCAGCCCGAGGAACCCAGCAGCGTGAGAAACTCCCCTTCGTATATGTCGAGGTCGAGGTCTTTGACAACGTGATTTTTGCCGTAAATCTTGTTCACGCCCTTGATTTCTACAATGACTTTTCGTTCTTCTGACATAGCAATGTATCACTTCCTCTCTGCGTCTTACAACGCCTTTTCGTCCCGCTCGCCGGTTCTCAGGCGCATGGCCCCCTCGATATTGCGGATAAAGACCTTGCCGTCACCCACGTGACCGGTCGCAATTTTGTCGCGCAGCTCCGTGAGGATATCCTCAACATCGCCGTCCTTCACGACCACCTCCACGCGGATTTTCGGCAGCAGATTGATATTGATCTTGAAGCCTTTGATGACGTTGACAGCATTTTCGTCCACAACGCCCTTTTGTGTGCCGCAGCCCATGACGCTGGATATCGTCATGCCGCCGCATTGCTTGAGATCAAGAATTTCTTTGACCTTTTCCAGCTTTTCCGGTCTTATGATGATCACCAATTCCTTCATTGTACAAATCTCCTCTTCATAATTAGCATTTTCAATAAAGAAAAGGCAGCGATAGCATTTTCAGCCTCGTTGCCTTTGTGTTTGTCTTTATTGAATTTAAGTGTATTTTAGCGCTCTTGTTTTGATTTTACAAGTAGCATAATTATTTATTTTTCTACTTAATTTTAAGTAGAAAGCACCTAAAAACGGCTCTAAAATGAATTTTTTAATAAAAAATCTTGCATTTTTCTTTGGCTGCGCGTATAATCATCATCAACGGCAAGGGGGCCTGTATGCGGTAAAGTGTGCAAGCTTCCTTGTCGTTTATCATATGTAGGAGGTTCAAATCGTGAGAACAGTAACAGTGGCGGCGACGCAAATGAGCGTGTCATGGGACAGGCAAGAGGCGCTCGATAAGGCGGAACAATTGGTGAGAGATGCGCACGCGGCGGGCGCAGATATCATATTGTTGCAGGAATTGTTTGAGACGCCGTACTTCTGCCAAAAGCACCAATTTGAATACCTCTCGCTGGCGATAGAGACAGAGGAAAATGCGGCGGTCAAGCGCTTCACAACGATTGCCAAAGCGCTTGGCGTTGTGATTCCCGTCAGCTTTTACGAAAAGCACGGCAACATCGCGTTCAACAGTCTGGCCGTGATTGACAGCGATGGAGAGGTACTTGGTGTATACCATAAAACCCATATTCCCGATGGAATGCCCTATGCGGAGAAATTTTATTTTACGCCCGGCGACACGGGATTCAAAGTGTGGGAAACAAAATTCGGCAAACTTGGCTTCGGCATCTGTTGGGATCAGTGGTTCCCCGAAGCGGCACGCGCCATGGCGCTCATGGGTGCGGAGCTGCTGTTTTATCCGACAGCCATCGGCAGTGAGCCGACACTGGGTAAAGATTCCAAGGAACACTGGCAAAACGTCATGAAAGGACATTCCGCCGCCAATATGACGCCTGTCATCGCCTCTAACCGCATCGGCAGAGAAACCGAGGGGGAGAGCGAAATTGTATTCTACGGCTCGTCGTTTATCACGGACAATCACGGCTGTATTTTGAAAGAGATGGACCGCGTAAGCGAGGGCTTTATTACTCATGAATTTGACCTCGATGCGCTGGCAAAGGAGCGACGTGAATGGGGCATTTTTCGCGACAGACGTCCGGAAATGTATTCTATTCTAATGACGCATTGACCGACAAGGAGTGATAAAAATATGTCAAAGCAAATCGTCGGCTCGACTCCAAAATCCGACGGCTTCCATATGCCTGCGGAGTTTGAACCACAGGAAGAAATCTTTATGGTATGGCCCTGCCGCACAGACAATTGGCGAAATGGCGCCAAGCCTGTGCAGGATCAATTCGCCAATGTCGCAAAGGCCATCAGCGAATTTGAGTCTGTCACAATGCTGGCGCCGCATGAGCAATATGAGAATTGCCGCGCACACTTACCAAGCGATATACGTGTGATAGAGATGTCCTCAAATGACGCGTGGTGCCGTGACACGGGGCCGACCTTTTTGATCGACGGCAAGGGGCGTCGCCGCGCGGTAAGCTGGACTTTTAACGCGTGGGGCGGCTTGGTGGACGGACTGTATTTTCCATGGAATGACGATGACCTTGTCGCCGAGAAAATCTGCGAATTGACACGCACGGAGTATTACCGCACCGAAGGGTTTGTGCTGGAGGGCGGCTCGTTCCATGTGGACGGAGAGGGAACCATTCTTACAACAGAAATGTGTCTGCTGTCCAAGGGGCGCAATCCCGCTATGTCAAAAGAAGAAATCGAGCATATGCTGTGCGAATATCTGGGCGGTGAGAAGGTATTGTGGCTGAAAGACGGTATCGACCCCGACGAAACCAACGGGCATATTGACGATGTTGCCTGCTTCGTAAGGTCGGGCGAGGTGTGCTGCATTGCCACCAAGGATAAAGGCCACCCGTTTTATGAGGCTTCACAAGCGGCCATCAAACAGCTTTCTGAGATGACCGACGCCAAAGGCAGGCGGCTGAAAATCCACCAGCTTTGCTGCACCGGGAAGCCTGTATTTATGGCGGGCGCAGAAAGCATTGACCGCAGACGCGGCTCGCGGATGAGAAGAAACGGCGAATTGTGCATTGCCTCCTATGCCAATTTCCTCATCTGCAACCGTGCCGTTATCGTGCCGCAGTATGACGACGAAAACGACGGCCTTGCGCTCAGCCAAATTCAGGCTATGTTTCCCGAACGCAAGGTTATCGGGGTGCGCACCCGTGAAATTGTGTACGGAGGTGGTAATATCCACTGCATTACTCAGCAAATGCCGAAAATATAACAAAAAAAACAGCCTCGTGGTTCAAAATTTGAATCTCGAGGCTGTGTGTTATCGGTATTTCATCAGTTCGATCCTTCCTGAGACGCCCATCTTTTTATAAATATTTTGAAAATGCTTTTGCAGTGTGTGATTGGAAATGCTAAGCGCTTCTACCATCTCGTAATTGTCCTTATCGCTGAATATCATGCCCAAAATTTCGCTTTCGCGTCGGGTAAGGCCGAAACGCTGCGTCAGTTCCGAGACAGAATTCCGCGTCAAATGACCGCTGTCGGAGGCGTAAAAGCAGTAAAAGGCATAATTCAAATGCTTGCTCAGGGCGCGCAGATAAAACGCGTCATCGTCCGTAAAAGCGCCGTCGGATTTTGTGCGATAAAGCGTCAGGCAGGCGATGGTCTTTTGCGAATACACAATGCTCATTTGCAGGGTATCGTAAATGTCATGTGTTTTGTAGTATTGCCTGTAGATCGGCGAAGTCAATCGCTTGCTGTCAGGCATGATCTCACTCTCCCGAATGATGACAGTTTCCGAGGTGCGCATTACCCAGTCGGTGTGGTCAATTTCCTCGTATTGGTTGTAATCAATTTCAAATTGTGTGAAGTCGGGCGGCACGCAGTACGGGTCTGAGAGACAAAGACCATTGTGCTTCTCCTTGACCATCATAATGCTCGCGTAGCTGTAGGGAATGATACAGCGCAGATTTTCGAGGAATTTTTGTTTAAGCTGCTTTCCGTCCGCCGAGGTGTAAATTTGGTAAATCAATTCGTTGATTGCCAAAAAATCATTTTTTTCCATTCAAATCTTCACCGCCTTATCAATTTTGATGATAACTCATCATAACATATTGTTATCAATTTGACAAGCGGTATTTACATAATTTCTACTTAAATTTAAGTATAAATGATTAAAACGGATACCTTTCTGCTTAAAATCAAGCAGAAGGCGGATAAAATTAGCAATTGCGCTTTGGCTGAGGCGGCGCTATAATAAAGCCGCGAAAACAAAAAGTGGAAAGTGCAAAGGCGTATTTTTTCATGGATTCATGCCTATAAAAAATGCGCCTTTTCTTTTTATTTTTTATTACAGGAGGACTATCATGAGCAAGAGCAAAAATGAACAAGTGATTCAGGATTTGGACAGGGTCATCGGACTCATTAAAACCGATACCAAGGATATCTCGGCAGAGGAGAAAAAGGCGATGGTGGCCGATACACTCGACCACTTCAATAACTATGTCAGCCCGGGCTGGCTCAAATACAGAAAGTCGGTTTCCTCCGACTCGGAGGAAAGTGCGGTGCTGGAATGGCAGGATGAGGGCGCTTACTGCTATGGCTTGAACGGTGAGAAATTTATCGATTGTCTGGGCGGCTTCGGCATTTACACCTGTGGCCACCGAAATCCCGAAATTTTGGAGACGGTCAAGGCACAGCTTGACCATCAGGCACTTCACTCACAGGAGCTGCTTGATCCGCTGAGAGGCTACCTTGCCAAGGCAGTAGCTGACATTACTCCCGGTGATTTGCAGTATTGTTTCTTCACCAACGGCGGCGCAGAAGCGGTGGAAATGGCGTTGAAGCTGGCACGAATCGCGACGGGCGGCAGATGGTATATTTCGACGGTGGGCGCCTTCCACGGCAAATCCATGGGCGCTATCTCTATGGGCGGCAAGGGTACATACAGAATCCCTTATTCGCCGATGGTTCAGCAGGTGCAGCACGTGGAATACGGCAACGCGGAGGATATACGAAAAGCCATCACCAATCTGCAAACGGTAGGAGAGAAGGTGGCCGCCGTTATTCTCGAACCCATTCAGGGCGAGGCGGGCGTGATCATTCCGCCGCAGGGCTATTTGACCGAAGTACGCGAAATCTGCGATGAAAAGGGCGTCGCGCTGATTTTCGACGAGATTCAGACAGGTATGGGGCGCACCGGTACCATGTGGCGCTGTGAGGCCGAGGGCGTTACCCCCGACATCATGACATTTGGCAAGGCATTTGGCGGCGGTATTATGCCGATTACAGGCATTATCTGCAAGCCCAAAATGTGGACGGAGCAGTTGGTAGATAATCCCTGGCTGCTCGGTTCGCCCACCTTCGGGGGCAACCCCGTGTGCTGTGCGGCGGCAATTGCCACCATCAAATATATGCTCGAAAATGATATTCCGGGTGTGTGCAGGAAGAAGGGCGAATTCCTCAAGAGAGGGCTTGACAAGCTGGGTGCAAAGTATCCCGAGGTGATTGATGAAGTACGCGGTACAGGGCTTATGCTGGCGGTGGAATTCAAGACCAGCGAAATCGGCTATGAATGTGCCAAGGGCTTGTTTGCAAGGGGTGTGATGACAGCAGGAACGCTGGTCAATGCCAAAACAATTCGTTTCGAGCCGACCGCGGTGATCTCTCAGCAGGATATGGAGGACGTGATCTCGAGAATGGACGAGGCATTGGCGGATACCAAGAAAGCATTCAACCTGTAAGGAACAATGTGATATGCTCAAAAAGAAAAAGGCCGCTCTCGTTTCCATCGCAATGCTGCTCACAGCCTCTGTTATATGGGGCAGCTCGTTTGTGGTGGTCAAAGACAGTTTGGATTATGTCACACCGGTATGGCAGCTTTTTGACCGATTGGCAATTGCGTCTCTGGGAGGCACTGTGATTTTTGCCATGCAACGCAAATATGTATGTGCCAAATATATTCGCCAAGGTGTGGTGCTGGGAATTATTTTTGCGGCAGCTCTTATTTTTCAGAATTATGGCGCCGATCTCAGCAGTGCGAGCAAATGCGCATTTCTAACCGTAAGCTATGTGGCGTTTACCCCTGTTATCGAGGCAGTATTCCTGCGAAAGACATTGACGGCAAGGAAAGCGGCCACAGTCGCGGTGTGCTTAGCGGGCGTGGCACTTATCACTTTAAATGAACGATTTTCATTGGAATGGTGCGATATATTTTTGTTATTGACGGGATTTTTCTATGCCATGCATTTGCTTTGGATTGACCATTGTGGCGAAAAAGACGGAGTGATCGTCATTCATGTGGTTCAGATATGGACGGCGTGTCTGATATCACTCGCGTCGGCACTGGTTTTGGAGCCGTTCAGCATTTCCAAAGATGGCTCATTTCTTCTGAGCATCATCTATTGTGGAATTTTTGAAGTGTTGATAGGTTTTTTGCTGCAATTTAGGGGACAGCAAAATACAAGTCCACAGCTTTCGGGGATATTGCTGTCGTCGGAATGCGTATTCGCGGGAATCTTTGGTGCGATATTCCAAAACGACAGTTTCAGTGTAAAAATGGGAATCGGTTGTCTGCTGATATTGATTTCCGCTGTGATGGAGTCGCTGAATTTTGAAAGGAAAGTGGAAAATGGAAATCAAAAAGATGTATATTGATGGCCGCTGGGTGGAAAGCATCAGCGGCAAAAACAGAAAGACTGTTAACCCTTCCAACGGGGAAACGCTGGCCGTTGTCACAGAGGGCGATATTGAGGACGCGCGTCTGGCTATTGCGGCGGCCAAGAGATCTTTCTATGTGACGCGCGAATGGCGGGATACCGATGCGCAGACCAGGGGCGATGTGCTGCTGAAAATTGCCGATGAAATGGACAAGATCAGAGACGAGTTGGCTCGCACAGATACCCTCGACCACGGCAAGCCGCTTCGAGAGGCAGAAGCCGATGTTGATGACGCAATCCACTGCTTCCGCTATTATGCCGGCCTCATCAAAGCGCCATACGGCGGCGTGTACGATGTGAATGAGGGCTTCGGCAAAATGCACTCCTATACGGTGCATGAACCTGTGGGCGTGTGCGCACAAATTACGCCGTGGAATTATCCCCTGCTTATGGGAGTTTGGAAACTCGCACCTGCTATCGCGGCGGGCAACAGCATTGTTTTTAAACCAAGCTCCAACTGCGTGCTGTCCTGCATACGTCTTTTTGAGATATTTGAAAAGGTGGGATTGCCCGCAGGCAGTGTGAATCTGGTGCTTGGCGCAGGTTCTACCATCGGCAACGAGTTGGCGGAAAACCATGATGTTGATATGATTACCTTCACAGGCTCCACAGAGGTGGGACAGAGCATTATGCGCGCCGCCGCCGGCAATGTCAAAAAGATAGGGTTGGAATTGGGCGGCAAATCGCCAAATGTCATTTTTGCCGACGCTGATTTGGAGGGCGCTGTCGAATGGGCTATGCTCGCGATCTTTCTTAATCAAGGCGAAATCTGCTCGGCCGGTTCGCGCATTATCATCGAAGAAAGCATAAAGGACAAATTCGTCAAGCGTTTGGCCGAAAGAGCCAACTCCATCACTATAGGTAATCCTTTGGAAAATCCCGATATGGGGCCGCTTGTTACCGAAAGCCACATGAACAAAGTGCTGGATTATATCCAAAAGGGAATCAACGAGGGCGCTACACTGGTTTGCGGGGGGTATCGCTATACCGAAGGCGAATGTGCAAAGGGATATTATGTGCGCCCGACAGTATTTGACAACTGTACGGACGATATGACCATCGTGAAGGAGGAGATTTTTGGCCCGGTTGTCACCATCCAAACTTTTAAGACTGAACAAGAGGCTATCAATATGGCCAACAATACCGAGTACGGTTTGGCAGGCGCGGTGTTCACCTCCGACGGTGCAAGAGCGATTCGCGTGATAAAGGAGATTCGCGCGGGTATTACTTGGATCAATTGTTACAACCCTTGCTTCAACGAAGCGCCATGGGGCGGCTATAAGAAATCAGGTATCGGTCGGGAACTCGGCATACACGGCTTAGAGGAATATCAGGAGGTCAAACAGATTAATATCAATCTCAATCCCGGCGTTGTCGGCTGGTATGAGCATTGATCGATTCATAGTTTATTTTTTAATATATTCTGCATTTAAACGGAATGAATAAATTATGACGAAGTTCCGCCATAAACAAACAGCCCAAAGATTCAACAAACCGAATCTTTGGGCTGTTTGTTTATGATATTATTTATTCAGGTGCTAAAGCAATGTTTGATATGAGGGCTGCAAAGGCGAGATGTAGATGGGTATGGTTTCGATAGATAGAGTGATAGACATTACTATGCTCCGCACACGGAGATTTGTCTGAAGGAATCGGATAACGCTCCCGTATGGTTCAACGGCATCGTCCGCTTGGAAGAGACGGTGATTCTTTTGAACCTCGGCGGCACTTCTGCGGAGCTTGATATCCACCTCTATCCGAAACAGAGGATGGACGGCGGCTCGGTCACGCTTGCACAGGGCGTGGGCGGTCAGAAAGCGACCTTCCCGAATGCCATGAATGCCGGTGACAATGTGGCTCTGCTGGCATCTACGAGGAAATGCACGAGGAACGGCAGCACGGAAACGAAGGATGGATTTTACCAGTACAGCGCGGCGTGGGACTCCAAGCACATCGTGTCCCTGCCGCAGGGAAAATCCGTGCAGCTTTTGTATTCGATGCAGGAAATAGACGATGGAGGAATTCTTCTGTGATAAGATAGTGACGAAAACATAAAGACTCATTGAAATCTCTTGACAAAAGTTCATCAAACAGATATAATCTTAGCAGCGTTAAGATTATGGAGGCTGAAATGAGTAAAAGAGCCTATCATCATGGAAATTTGAAACAGGAACTAATAGACAGAGGACTTGAGTTTATCGATCAAAACGGAGTAGAATCTCTGTCCATGCGTAAACTGGCAATTCTTTCAGGAGTAAGCAGTGCTGCGCCATATGCGCATTTTAAGAACAAGAAAGCATTTCTATCGGAAGTGCAGAATTATATTACAGAACAGTTTACAGACACACTCCAGAAAACTTATGAAATGTGTAACGACAGAGAACGGGTGCTTTTGGAACTTGGAAAAAGCTATGTATTGTTTTTTCGCCAAAATCCTTTGTTTTACAGTTTTATCTTTTCTCACGGAGAAATTGATGTTAATTATTATCCGCCTTTTCAAATGTTCCAGCACATTGTACGTGAAGTCTTGAATGAACTATATGGTGGGAAAATAGATGAACAAAGCATTTATAATAAAACCTTGGCAATGTGGGCTATGGTACACGGTCTGGCGCAATTATATACATTCCCGGCATTTCGAACGATGGATAATCGAAATATGGAAGACAAGATAGAAGATATTCTATCTTCGGTAACAATCTGATTGGAGATAAGCATATGTTAGGAATATATATGAGTGGAACAGGAAATACACAGCATTGTGTCATAAAGCTGCTGGGGTTAATTGATTCTGAGGTTGAAAGCATTCGGATAACGAAAGCGAATGAAGAAAAGATTGTTGATAGAATCAAGGAAAACAACACAATCATTCTCGCATACCCTACTCAGTTTTCAAACATGCCATATATGGTTCGTGACTTTATTAAAAGGAATCAAACTATTTGGTTGGGGAAAAAAGTATTATGTATGACGACAATGGGAATCTTCTCTGGTGACGGTGCTGGCTGCAGTGCGAGACTTTTGAAAAGATACGGAGCAGAAATAATAGGTGGACTTCAAATTCGTATGCCGGATGCGGTATGCGATAACAAAATGCTGAAAAAGCCTCTAAAAGAGAATCAAAGGCTTGTTAAAGAAGCGGACAAAAAGATAGAAGATGTCGCAAAGGACATTATGGAAAACGGTAAATATCCCAAAGAAGGAATCAGTTTTATTTCCCACATGGTAGGCCTTTTTGGACAAAGACTGTGGTTTTATAACAAGACAACGGAATATTCAAAAAAACTTAAAATAAGTGATGATTGTATTGGATGCGGACTTTGCAGTAAAAACTGTCCAATGGAAAATTTGCGTATTAAGGATGGAAAGGCTGTTGCAGGATACAGTTGTGCGATGTGCTATTTCTGTATAAGTACATGTCCAAAACGGGCAATAACGCTTCTCGGAAGCAAAGTGTTTGAACAATGCAGATACGAAAGTTATGAGGGATAACAAGCTACTAAAGGACATTATTTTTTAGAGAAATAAGTGTTGAATGGTAACTTGTTAGAGACTAGAGTATGTTCACATAAGGGTTTACAAGCATGTAAGAATACAGTATAATAAAATCATGAAACTGACTAAAAAACAATTCAGAAAAATAGAGCATTTAATGCCAATACCAAGGAAACCACCCGAAATTTCAAATTATCAATTCTTGTATGCATTACTTTACATGATAGAAAATGGCTGTAAATGGAAAGCTTTGCCGAAAAAGTTTGGGAAGTGGCACACCATTTATATGAAATTTAACAGGTGGTCAAAAAACGGAACCATACAAATCCCTCGTTCACGTCGGGCGACAAGTCAAAAGTCACCGAGGAATTGTCCTTCACGGACGGCAAGTACAGCGCCACTCTCACCGACAAAAACAAAATGCTGGCAAAGTACGACTTCACCAGCGCGGACAAAAACGTGACGGTTTCAAAAAACGGCGACAAACTCACAATCACGGCCGCCGCCGGCTTTGACGGCAAGATTCTGATCACCGCCTCGCGCAACAATCTGCCGACAATGACCGAAACCTCCCGTTTGCTCGCCTACGGCGACACGGAATTTCAGGACGTAATCGTGGGGGCGGACAACATGGAGACGGTCAAAGCGGACAGGCTGATTGACAGCTACACCACCGACGAAAATGGAAAATTCACCACGATCTGTTGCTTAAATTTGGCGATATAGGATTTTTGATTCTTCCCCATGTTGAATATCTCCTTTGTGCCTTCATTTAATAATATAGCTTGTTTAACCTTTTTGCTTGCATTTACATACTAACGATATGTGTTTAAAAGTCGTAAAGTCGGCAGTATAGTCGAAGTTGGTATTCTCGCTGAGAAAATCGCTGTTTGCGGTAGATTTCTTCACATTTGAGTGATATAATATTAAATGTCGAGTAGGTGACTGTTCGACAAATCTCGGCATTTGTAAAGGTGATGAAATACCAGTGCGGTGTGTTGTTTTTTATGAAAGCTGGCAAATGGAATGCTGCGGGACGGCATTTTCCTAGGGGACAAGGTAAAGTGGCTTGTGCTAAAAAATGAATGCTTGCAAACGTCCATTGATGTAGGAGTAATCAATTATATATACGAGGCCCATAGTTCTGAATGGGAAAAGATATTTGTCTTAGAAGGAAAAGTTGAAGCAATTAAGACTCTATATGAAAGATATGCACCAGATGAGTATAATGCTCGTATATTGGTGCCGGTTGACGGAGAATTGGTTGAAGTTGAAAGTGCAAAAGGTTTTGACAAGGAATTCAAGGACATGGAATCCAGCGCATATATTGTTACCTTAAATGAATATGTCATTCGCCCCGCAAAAAAAGAAGATGTTACTTTTAGATAAATGCCGATTAGTTGATCAGCCTTTAGAGGAATGAGATATGGAAATGATTTTAGAGTGTGTTCACATAAAGGTTTATAAGCGTGTAAGAATACAGTATAATAAAATCATGAAGCGGTTGTTATTTTTACCACTGTGGCATTGCGGACAAGATAAATGTAACCTTCCAAAACGTGTTATAGAGCACTATGCGAATAAATCACTAAAATGTTACACTTTTTGATAAAATTAGAAAAAGTTAAAATTAACAAAATTCATTTAGATATTCCCACAAATTCGTTATATGTACTATTGACTTTATGCAATATTCTGCTATAATTGACACAGTAATGTATATGACTTTGCTTCTCCTCAAAAGGTTGTGCTTTTTGATAAAATTAGAAAATTAATTATCATATTTAAACTTAATACATTCAGTATTTCGTCATTGTACGACAGAATTATCTAAAATATAAATTACTAAAAAAGGTTTTAATAATTGGAGAATATTTTATGAATGCTTTTAAAGATTTAAAAATAGCTGTTGCTGGAACCGGATATGTCGGACTTTCCATTGCCACGCTTTTGGCTCAGCATCATAAGGTTATTGCGGTTGATATTGCTCCAGATAAAGTTGATTTGATTAACAGTCGCAAGTCACCTGTTCAGGACAGTATATTGAAAAGTACTTAGCTGAAAAGGAGCTTGATTTCACTGCTACTCTTGACGCAAAGTCGGCATACATCGATGCCGATTTTGTTATAATTGCAGCACCGACCAACTATGACTCAAGTACACAGCATTTTGATACAAGTGCTGTCGAGAATGTCATTGACCTGGTTATGAAATATAATCCAAAAGCTATCATGATAATAAATATACTATTCCGGTTTGATATACGAAAAGTATTCGGGAGAAAACAGGAAGCTAAAATATTCTATTCAGCTCAGAATTTTTACGTGAATCAAAGGTATTGTACGATAATTTATATCCCAGCCGAATCATTGCAGGCACTGATATGGAGGACGAGCGACCGGTTAATGCAGCACACATTTTTGCAAAGCTGCTTCAGGAAGGAGCTATTAAGGAGAACATCGACACACTGTTCATGGGTTTTACAGAAGCGGAAGCCGTGAAACTGTTTGCCAATGCTTATCCTTCAAGTTCAAGTATGTTAATCGGGCTCACGGCGGAGTGGGAGTATCATGCTGTCTGATGGGCCAGAATGATACTATTCAACCGCATTCATTACAAAACTGTAGCAAACAGTTTGATTGTGTTGTTCAACGATTTGAAAATGTGAAGAAACATATGTTAGTGTGCGCTATTCACATCAGTTGGGGAACACAGAGTAAGAGATAGAAAAGATGATAGAGTTAGACGGTTAAAGAAACTGACTTGGATTTAGAGGATATGCACATGAGAACAGTTTGGTGTTCTAGAAAAATCCAGTAATATCAAGGCTTTTCATTACTCAACGGAATAAGAGATGAGCTGGATAAATGAGCTTGACTGCAATAGGGGAGATTGAAGTCAAGAATGTAAAACTCTTTATTTCGAGATTATCCGTTGAAGATAAGTCAGTTAATTCGATGGATTTGGATTGAGAGTATGCCATGAGGGGATGGGATTGCGGAATAGAGGACGAGAAACACAGGGGATTTGGGGAAAAGAGTTTTACAGTACTGGGGAAAAGCTGTGAGGCGGGGACTGCTGTTTGTCCACACCTTTCTCACACTGTTTTTAATATAGAAAGAAATCGGGAGCAGGAAACAATGGTCAACATGAATTTGGATTTAAACGGCAAAACAATCCTCGTGACTGGTTCACCAGGATTCATAGGTGCGAACCTTGTTGTGCGTCTTTTAAGGGAGCTGTCCTCTGGACATATCATCAGTTTTGACAGCATGAACAACTACTACGATGTTAGCCTGAAGGAATACCGGCTTGCGGAGATTGAAAAGGCGGCAGAAAACAGCAATGTGAGACACACCTTTATAAAGGGTAATCTTGCTGACAAGGCGCTTGTGGACAAGGTGTTTGCAGAGTGTAAGCCAGACATCGTTGTGAACCTTGCAGCGCAGGCTGGTGTCCGCTACTCCATAGAGCATCCGGATGTTTATATCGAGTCCAATATCATCGGATTCTTCAATATATTAGAGGCTTGCCGCCACAATCCTGTGGAACACCTGGTGTACGCTTCGTCATCATCCGTTTACGGAGGCAACAAGAAAGTTCCGTTCAGTACTGATGACAAGGTGGATAACCCAGTCAGCCTGTATGCGGCGACCAAGAAGTCCAATGAACTTCTGGCACATGCCTACTCGAAACTCTACAACATTCCATCGACCGGTTTACGTTTCTTTACGGTCTACGGTCCTGCAGGACGCCCGGATATGTTCTACTACTCCGCTACTCAGAAGCTGAGCTCCGGGAGGACAATCCAGATCTTCAACTATGGCAACTGTAAACGTGATTTCACCTATATCGATGACATTGTGGAAGGCGTTGTCCTGGTCATGCAGGGAGCACCGGAGAAGAAAACGGGGGAAGACGGTCTGCCGATTCCACCATACCGTGTCTACAACATTGGAGGCGGCACACCGGAAAATCTGCTGGACTACATCAGCACTTTGCAGGAGGAGCTTGTCCGTGCCGGTGTTCTGCCGGAGGACTATGACTTCGAGGGACACAGGGAACTGGTTCCCATGCAGCCGGGTGATGTGCCTGTGACTTACGCAGAGAGTCAGGCACTGGAATGCGACTTCGGCTTCAGACCAACGATTGACATCAGGACGGGGCTGCGGAAGTTTGCGGAATGGTATAAGGGCTATTACATAGACGGGAAGAGATAAAGAAATAGAATGCTAGACAAAAGAATGGATGATTGAAATGGTTAACGAACAAACTGGAAAAAAATACAAAATTGCAGTTGCAGGGACGGGCTATGTTGGCTTGTCCCTTGCCGTGTTGCTTGCGCAGAATAACCAGGTAACGGCGGTGGATATCCTCCCTGAGAAGGTTGAGAAGATCAATAACAGGATCAGTCCGATACGGGATAAGGAGATTGAAGAATATCTCGCTGAGAAGGATCTAGATTTGACCGCCACACTGGACGCAGCAAGCGCTTATGCGGACGCGGACTTTGTCATTATTGCTGCCCCGACCAACTATGACCCGCAGAAGAATTTCTTTGATTGTTCATCGGTCGAGGCCGTGATCGAGCTGGTATTAAAGAGCAGTGATAAGGCTGTAATGGTGATTAAAAGTACCATTCCGGTTGGATATACAAAATCGGTCAGAAAAAAGTATAACACGGATCGGATCATATTCAGCCCGGAGTTCCTGCGGGAATCCAAGGCACTCTACGACAATTTGTATCCGAGCCGTATTATCGTTGGCTGTGATGAGGCCACCAGCTATGCCGCGGAAATCTTCTCAGGAATGCTGGTTGAGGGAGCAGTGAAGAAGGATATAGAAGTTCTCTACATGGGCTTTACCGAAGCTGAAGCAGTCAAACTTTTTGCGAACACATATTTAGCTCTTAGGGTCTCATTTTTCAACGAGCTGGATACATACGCAGAGGTCAAAGGCCTGAATACTGCGGATATCATCAGAGGTGTCAGCCTGGATCCTCGAATTGGTGATTACTACAACAACCCAAGCTTCGGCTACGGCGGATACTGCCTGCCGAAAGACACGAAGCAGCTTCTGGCCAATTATCAGGATATACCTGAGAATCTGATAGAAGCTATTGTAGAGAGCAACCGGACAAGAAAGGATTTCATTGCGGATAGAGTTCTGGAGAAAGCCGGCTACTACACAGCATCAAGTATGTGGAACGCAGAAAAGGAGCGTCCGATCACAGTTGGTGTATACAGGCTGACGATGAAGGCAAATAGCGATAACTTCCGCCAGAGCAGTATCCAGGGCGTTATGAAGCGGCTGAAGGCGAAAGGCGCGACAGTTATTATCTATGAGCCTACACTGCCTGATGGAGCTACTTTCTTTGGAAGTCTGGTTGTGAACGATGTGGAGAAATTCAAGCGCGGCGCGGATGCGATCATTGCGAACAGGTATGAGGCAGTTCTCGACGATGTGAGCGAGAAGGTTTATACGCGGGATATTTATAAGCGTGATTAATCATAACTTAATCTAACACAAATAAAAAAACTGCCTGATTATGAGGCAGATAATGATGAGGAGTAAGTTATGACAGAAAAGCCAGCGCAAAGACTTGACTACATCGATGCTCTGAAAGGGCTGATGGTTGTCTTCGTTGTTCTTGGCCATGTGATAGATGGATATTTAGAGAGCGCGAAATGGCCAGAATATGAGAATGTCTTGTCATTAATATTTAATATCATTTATAGTTTTCATATGCCTTTATGCTTCATGATAAGTGGATATCTCTATCAGCTTGCGTATACTGATCAGAACGGCGCGGTAAAGAGAGAAAAGGTCAGAACTCATGCGATTGATTTTGCGATAATTTATATAGTTTTTTGCATTCTGTTCTGGGCGACAAAACTAGTTATGTCGGATGCAGTGAATACAGCTGTATCAGTAAAAGACATATTTATGATATGGGCTGTTCCAATGTCGAACTACTGGTATTTGTACATTTTGATTGCATTGTATTTCATTTTCTCAATAGATAGATTAAGAAATTTGAAAATTAGATATATGTTTCCGGTACTACTAGCTGTAAATGTATTAAGCAATTTGGTTCCGGGAAAAGTATGGTTTCAAGTATCTCGAATAGCATATTATTCATTGTTTTTCTATTTAGGTATGCAATACAGAAAGGATAAGAACTTTTTCATATTCCGTAAACAGTCAAGTATGACTTGCATGGGTATTGCAGTGGTCATTATGATTCCGTTCCTCATATGCGGCAGAAAGATAAATATAATTCCAGTTGTGAATATGATTGTGGCTTTAGGCATATCAATCGGTGTGTGGAACGCTTTAGAAAAGAACAGCAAGTTTAGTGGGGGGGGGTACTCCGCATATGCGGTATCAACATGTTAGAGATATATGTATGTCATATTTTTATAATTGCGGGGCTGCGCCTACTACTGACCAAAATCCATATAAATACAATCTGGATCTGCATACCAGTTAACACAATTGCAGGCTTAATATTACCGGTCACATTAAGTGAGCTGTCAAAAAGGCTGGGTATTCATAATGCGATTTTCAGGCCTTACAGCTACATTAAAGGATTGGACAAATCTAAAAAATAGATATGAGGAACGAGCAGATGGAGTACAGCATAAAAATTATTGTGGCAGCTCATAAGAAGAGCCCCATGCCAAAAGATAAACTATATTTGCCTCTGCATGTAGGGGCAGCTGGGAAATTCAATAAAGATGGAACACCGGTAGATTTCGGTTATACAAGGGATGATACCGGAGACAACATTTCTGCATTGAATGCGAACTTCGGTACACAGACTGGTCTTTATTGGATTTGGAAGAACGTGGATGCTGATTATAAAGGACTGGTCCACTATCGCCGCTATTTTGTAGGCTCAAAGGCAGATAAGAAGAACATGATTGGATCAGCAATAACTTATGATGAGATCAAACCCATGTTGGGTAAGTATAAGGTTTTTACTCCCCAGAAGCGGTGGTATGTAATTGAAACGCTGTGTTCTCACTATGCACATACTCATGATGGAAAGCATTTTCAGATTGTAAAAAAGATCATCGAGAATGACTGTCCTGAATATCTTAGCGCATTAAATAAGGTGCTTAAACGTCGATGGGGCTATATGTTTAACATGATGATTCTGCAAAAGGATCTGATGGATGACTATTGTTCATGGCTGTTTAATATTCTGTTTAAGGCATATGAACAGATCAATGTGGCTGGAATGAGCGACTTTGATAAACGCTTTTGTGGAAGAATCAGCGAAATCCTATTTGACGTATGGCTGGAGAACAAGATAGAAAGAGGTACAGTTCAGAAAAATGAGATAAAAGAACTTCCTTATATAGAAGATGTAGATTGGAGATATAAGATTAAGGCATTCCTGAGCGCCAAGTTTACCAAGAAGAAGTACGGGAGGAGTTCATAATGTATTTTAAATATGTTGTCGTTGGAGCCGGATTGGCTGGGATAACGGTTGCGGAGCGGATTGCAACGCAGCTGCACGAGAAAGTGCTGGTAATCGAGAAGAGGAATCATATCGGTGGAAATGTGTATGATACATATGATGACGCTGGTATCCTTGTGCAGATGTATGGACCACATACATTTCACACGAATGACAAAGAGGTTTTTGATTACATATGCCAGTACTGTGACTGGCATGAATATCAGCACAGGGTACTGTCCTATGTGAATGGAAACTTTGTCCCGATGCCGATTTCTTTGGAGACAATAAACCAGCTTTACAATATGAACCTCTCTGAAGACGAGATGGAAGCTTTCATTGAAAGCCGTAAAGTAAAGATTGACGAAATAAAGACCAGTGAGGACGTGGTACTGAGCCAGGGCGGCTATGACATTTATGAAAAATTCTTTAAATACTTTACTATCAAACAGTGGGGCGTTTCACCTGCCGAATTGGACAAAACTGTAATCAGCCGTATCCCATTCCGCAAAAACAGGGATACTAGGTATTTTACAGATAAATATCAGGGGAATCCGCAGGGTGGATTTACAAAGATGTGCGAAAGAATGCTGGATCATCCTGAAATCACCGTCATGCTAAACACGGATTATAAAGACGTGATAGATGACATTGAATATGAAAAACTTATTTATACGGGTCCTATTGATTATTTCTTCGATTATCAATTTGGGAAGCTGAAATGGCGCAGTATAAGGTTCATCTTTGAGACGCATGATTGCGAATCCTATCAGCCCGTTGCAAGCACTCGTTGGCCAATGGATTATGATTATACGAGAATCACAGAGTTTAAAAAGATGACAGGGCAGAAGAGTGATAAAACTACGATCTTGAAGGAAATCCCGTGTGATGGTGATGAGCCGTTTTATACATTCCCGACACAGGAATGGAAAGAACTGGCGCAAAAATACCGGGATGAGGCAGAGAAAGAGCAAAACATTATCTTTCTTGGGCGTCTTGCTGAGTACAGGTATTATGATATGGATGATGTCATAAGAAGAGCCCTGGATGTGTTTGAGGAGATAAGATGAGGGTATTAGTGTTAACGAATGGATATCCGGATCCATCCGGAGGTAAATCCAGGATGTTTGTTCATGTAAGGAATACCTATTACGTAAGCCATGGAATTAGCCTGGATGTATTGAACTTTTCTGCAAAACATCCGTATGAAATTGATGGTATCCAAGTGATTACAGAAAACGAATATAAACAAGGTGAGTATGATATCGCGGTATGCCATTCCTGCAATTTAAGGCACCACTATCGGTTTATGAAGAAACATGAAAAGGAATTTCGGCATATATTCTTTTTCTTTCATGGTTTTGAAATTTTGTATATGAATCATTCTTACCCAAAACCGTACCCATATCTGAAAGAAAGCAAGTGGCTGTTCAGACTTTCGAGAGAAGTATATGACCATATAAAAATAAGTATCTGGTCAAAGTATTACAAAGAATTAGCCAATAAATCACACTTTATCTTTGTGAGCAATTGGATATTTGAAAAGTTTAAGGAGAATATCATGGGGAACAAGACAGGACTCCCGGGGGGAGACAGATATACTGTTATTAACAACAGCGTAGGTACCCCATTTCAAAATGGTAAATATGACTTCCTGTCTCCGAAAAAATATGACTGTATAACTATCCGCTCAAATTTAGACGGATCAAAATACAGCATAGACACTGTATGTCTGATTGCCGAAAGCAATCCGGATATGAGTTTCTTGGTAATCGGAAGAGGGAACTATTTCAAATACAATAAACTGCCAGATAATATGATGCTGATAGAGGACATACTTGGGCACGAGGAGATTCTGAGTTATCTGAACCAATCCAGATGCGCATTGATGCCGACCAGACAAGATACTCAAGGGGTAATGGCATGTGAAATGGCAACATTAGGTATGCCGATGATAACCTCAGACATTGCGGTATGCCACGAATTTTTCGATAACATTCCGAATGTCAGGTTCTTAAAAGATGAACAGGAAATATGCGGATTGAATGGATTGATCAAAGAGATGGAAGAACATTTTCCCTATGATAAGCCAGAAGAGTGGTTTGCCGAAAATACTATAAGAAAAGAAGTAGAGCTTATCAAACAGGAAATGACTGCATAGACAAAATATTATCTTCCCTTATGATAATACAGTTTTCATAATACAGTTTTCCTCACCCGCTATACCGCATAAGAGATTTCTGTTGTATTCGATGTCCTTACTGGTATTGTATTTCTGCCAGGAACAGAAGGCGGAAGGACACAACGGAAAACTCGAATGGGGAAATGACGGTAAAACACCCTAAAATACTTGTGTTGTTTGACATCACAACAAGTATCCTTAACCGTATTCGAGAAGTACTGTTGGAAGTCAATCCGGATGTCGTTTTAGTCCATGGTGACACAACAGAACGTCCGGAAGGGATTTCTGCCGGCACTCTCAAGCTCATTGGAACCAGTGAGGATACGATTTATTCTGAGTTCAAGCATTTGCTGACAGATAAATCGGCCTATGACGCGATGGCAAAAGCGAGTAACCCTTACGGAGATGGGTATGCGAGTAAGAGGATAGCTGATGTGTTAGCGGGGCAGAAAAAGACAGAGGGTAGTTAAATGATCAACGCTTTATGTAAAAAGGCATATTTTACATTGTTCTATATTTGGTTCACGGTTAAATGCCATTTTATTTTCGAACATGAATATCATAAAGGACAGTTAAGTTATCTGTCCCAGCATGATTATCAAGTCTGGAAGAAATCGTTTCGTAAAATGTTCCGGGATCACTATAGGGCAAATTATGGAATAAAGAAATATATATTGATTGAACAATTTGCTAAAGCAAAAATTGAAATTATAAAGAAAACTAAATTCAGAAATAATAATGTGCCTGCTGTTGTATTGTGTGTGAGAAACGACAGGCGGCGCATAGAAATGCTGGTAAGGCACTACAGATCAATCGGTGTGGAGAAATTTATCTTCCTGGATAACGGCTCTACGGATGGAACACTGGAATGGATGCAGGAACAGGAGGATATTGATCTCTTCACTACGAAAGACCAATACAGTTCGTTTGTGAAGGAAGCATGGATCAACCGGTTAGTCAGCTACTATGGGTTTGACCATTGGTATATACTTACTGACTCTGATGAGCTTGTTACATATATAAATATGGAGCAGCATTCCCTGGAGGATGTAATAAGGTATGCCGTAAAGAATAAGATAGAAAGAATTGAAGGCCTTACATTAGATATGTACTCAGATAAAGGTCTATTTGAAGGTGGCATCCAAGAAGCCGACATAGAGAAAGTTTACTGCTGGATGGATTCAGACAGTTACACGACCGAAAAGAGGAAGGTCTGTGGGATTGACACAGTAGCTATGGTAGGCGGACCGAGGAGTAGAAGCATGAATGTTACCCCCTCGCTTATGAAATATCCTCTCGTATGGTTCTCTGAGGGGACGATCAGCGCCGACGCACATTTTCAGTATCCTTATATTAAGATGAACTCAGCACCTTGTTATTTTGGTATACGGCATTATAAGTTCTTACCGGAAGATCAGAAAGAGTATCTTCGCAGAGCGGAGCCTGGTGCAGGCTTTTCCGCAGGGGTTGTAAAGGGCGGGTATTACAAAAAGTATATGGAGATTGGAATGAAAGAAGATGCTTCATTCATGTACCCGAATAGCATTCAATACGAGGATTCAAGTTCACTGAGCAAAATAGCGCTAATACAGCCCATTGCTTTTGATTGAGAGGTTCAAATGATTGACAGTAAAACAAAATTAAAAGAATACCTTGTGGAAGTATCGTGATATCGAAAAATGCACATATAGGAGAGTACTGCAGGATCCATGTAGGTGTGAATATCGGTGAAAATGTAGAAGTTGGAGATCGCGTATACATTGGACCAGGAGTGAAGATCTTTAACCATTCAAAAGTAGCTGATGATATCGCAATAGGTGCTAATGCAATAGTCAATAAAAGTTTTAATGAGCCAGGTATCAGTATTGCAGGGATACCTGCAAAGAAGATCAGTGATAAGGACTCATCCAGACTGCTTTACACAGGCCGCAGAAACAGCTAAGAATGAGGAAAGTAGAAACTTAGAAAAGAAATAACATCGAATGGAGAATTATTATGCCGAAGATTTCAATCATCATTCCTGTATATAATGTAGAAAAATATGTCGGGGACTGCATAAAAAGTGTAATTAAACAATCTATGACGGATATTGAACTGATCCTTGTGGATGACGGCAGTTTAGACGAAAGTGGAAAGATATGTGACACCTATGCAGCAGAGGATTCAAGGATCAGGGTAATACATAAGAAGAATGGCGGTGTCGGTGCAGCTCGTAATGACGGGTTAAAGCAGGCATCCGGGGACTGGGTCATTTTCTGTGATTCAGATGACTGGATGGAGCCAAATGCACTGCAGGAATTGGTTGAAGCCGGTGAAAAGAGTCATGCTGATGTTGTTTTTGGTGATGTCAATTTAGTTTACAGCGATAAAGTAAAAAGAGCTGTATTTTATAAAGATACCTTTGTTACAAAAGAAAGAGAGATCATTGATAAGCTTATAGCCGCTGATTTCTGTAAAACATATTGCTTTAATCCCTCTCAAGAAGGACCAGCATTTGGTTATGGCGGACCATGGAATAAGCTGGTGCGTCGTCAATTGCTTATAGAAAGCAACATTACATTTGATTTACGAGTGAAAGGTATTTTCGATGACATATTATACACAGCCTATATTTTTGCAAATGCTAATATTGTTCAATATACGCATGCAGTAGTCTATAACTATCGCCAATTAGGAACGTCCATTACTCATGGCTTTAAAGGGAATCTGATTCAGATCAATTCTGCAATATTTCATTCGTGGGATGAGTTTCTGGATAGGTATGGATCTGACGGAAGGTTTCGTAAACCGTATTTGGCAATGGTTATGAGAAGGTTCAGGAGCCTGTTTGATTATTACTTCTTTCATGATAATAATACAAAACCTCTTAAGGAACAGCTTTCTGAACTGGATTCACTCATCAAAACTGATCCGTATTGTACAGCAATAAAGGAAGCTGACAGCCATATGCTGGCTAACCGTATGGATAAGCTTTTGCAGAAGGTAGCGCGTAGCTCATCAGCAAGAACCGTGTGGCTTGCGGTTAAAGTTTATTATTCAGTAATGCGGTTTAAAGCTTAATCTTATAGCAAAGGAAGGAAGCTGGAATGAGCATTAAATCTGATATAAAGAATCTCATAGGTCCTCAAAATGTAAGTCGGATTCAAACGGGTAAGGCACTGCTTAAATATATAGGTAGCAATATGCCAGGGTCCCCTGATCGCTTCACTTTAAAATCCGGTGAATGGAATGAACCGCTGGTTTTTAGTCAGCCTGGCAAGCATGTGTTTTTTGGTTATTATGATATACAGCAGATAAGCAGAAAACAGGATAAAATGCTCGTTACAATGATCCCTCTAAGGGCGGATACTCAAAAAGACAAAGCTGAACTGCAGTGGATCGATTTAGAGTCAGGAGAATACCATGCCATTAACACTACAACTGCCTGGTGCTGGCAGCAGGGAGCACGGCTGCGGTGGCATCCGTTTATGGAAGATCTTGTTCTGTACAATGATGTAGAGAAAGATCGATATGTTACCCGTCTCTATGACTTAAACAAGAGATGTACACTGGAAGTTTTCCCAAGAGCCATGTACGATGTTTCACCAGATTTTTGCTATGGGTTATCGCTTAATTATTCAAGATTACAAAGACTACGTCCAGGCTATGGATATAATACGCTCCCTGATCATACTGTGAACGAAAAGGTCCCCGAAGGAGACGGTATTTTTCTGGTTGATCTGAAGACCGGCGAGGTAAAATGCATAATCACCTACGAGGAATTGGTGGAAAGAACACCAGAAGCCCGAAATGAGTGGAACTATATCAACCACATTAGCATAGCTCCAGACGGGAAACATTTCATATTCTTTCATTTGTATACCCCGGAAGTCGGCGGAAGATGGCATGCAAAGCTTTATGTAGCCAAACAAGATGGATCGGATTTGCAATGCCTGGAAGAGGAATATATTACTTCACATTATTGCTGGAAGAATGAAAATGAGTTATTAACCACAACTGTAGGGAGAAACGGAAATCGTTCCTATTATTTTTCCTACAATATTACAGATAAGAAACGAGTAACTGTAGACAGTGAGCATTTAACACATGACGGGCATCCGTCCTTTCTACCGGACAAGGAATATTTTATTGCTGATACATATCCGCTGAACAGATGCATGCAGCACTTATTTTCTTCGTCAATTGATGGCAGGACATATAACCCGATATGCGATCTATATTCAGATCCACGTCTATATGGAGAAAAGCGATGTGATCTGCACCCACGGATCACACCAGACGGCAGGTTTATAACTGTAGATTCTACATATAGGGAAGGAAAGCGAAACGTATTGCTTTTCCAACACAAATAATAATCATAGTCATTCTTTGAATTAGAGTGAACAAGCGGAAGGACAGTGAATTTATGATAAAAGGAATCGATGGCAAAAAGAATCATATAAGGTTCACTGTAGATGGATTTCTTGAATCCATTCTGGTTATTTTAATGATATTGAACTGCAATTCTATCTACGGCCGTCTTGCAACAACTACATTCTATATTGAGGAAATGACAACTGTTCTGGTTGTACTATTATTCATTATATGCACTCAAAAAATAAATATAAAGAAAAAAGTGTTTCATTTTGTAGTAGGAGTTGAATTGTTATCACTTCTTTATTTGCTTGCAAGATATTCATCCAGTGATAAAAGCAATTTCATATTACAATTTATTATATTTTTGCCCTGCATGGTTCTTTACCTGTCTCAAAATCGTGCTAAAAGAGGAATTTTCAGTATTTATGAGAAATTCTCCAAATATATTTTTATAATATCAACATTCTCCAGTGTTGTGTGGTTTTTAGCTGAGATAGTCCACGCAATCACTCCTAACGTTACTGTAAACATTACATGGGGTACAACACATGCTGTTCAAGGCTTCTATGGTCTTTATTTTGAAACACAAAAGGAAAACACTTTTGGAATTTTTATGTTTAGAAATACCGGAATATTTTGCGAAGCTCCAATGCATTCGTTGGTTTTGACATTAGCCTTAATCTACGAAATGTTTTTGAATAATGGGAAAAACAAAACTCGTATTTTAATTTTATGCATATACATTGTAACAACATTTTCTTTAACCGGGATTTTATGTATTGCAATAGTGTTCTTGCTGAAATATTGGAAAAGCATACATTCTAAAAAGCGAATAGTAAGAATTCTATATTATATGGTATTTTGCGCTCTTGCAATAGGAGCGATTATATCAGCTAATTTTCTTATTAATATAAAGTCAGGTACTGGCTCGTATACTCTCCGAATGATCGATTATATTGTTGGCATTAGAGCGTGGATGGACAATCCGATATTTGGAACAGGTTATAATGTGTTATCTAATTTATATGATTATAAAACAGCTCTAATGATTGATGCCGGGATGAATCAAAGAGGAATAGGATTTAGTAACTCCATGACAGCAATATTTGGCCAAGGAGGATTGATACTTACATTAATATATTTAACGCCTTTTGTAGTAATAATAGCTAAAAAGAAAGAAATTAATCTAAAGAGTTGGAGTATTATGATATTGACATTGCTGACTACAACTATTTTCCATGCAAGGTATGTAATCTTTTATTTTCTTGCTTTAGCTTATGTCGTTGCTTTTGAATTTGGAACCACAAAAATCGAAAAGCAATAGTAATTTATGTAAGCGTCCTTCCATGCACCACTAAAAAGTCAGAGTAGAATCGAGGAGGTTTAAACATATTAGTGTGTTTACTCTTATTAATCTACATGGTTAATTCGTTCCAACAAATACTATGGAAACGCTGATTAAATCTACCCAAAAAGGGGAAGGTGTGGTATAATAGAGGAAAGCGAAAATGGAGGGAAAAAACATGGAACAGATGACATTCAGCGACTACGAATACAGCAACAGAAAAAGGATAACGAAAAGAGAAGAGTTCCTCGATATGATGGACGAAATCATACCGTGGGATGAATGGGTAGAGTTTGTAAAGCCATATTATCCCAGCGGAAAAAGAGGTCGTCCGACAAAAGGAATCGAAAAGATGCTGAGGATGTATCTGCTGCAAGTTTGGTTCAATCTTTCAGATGAAGGTGTGGGAGACGCTATATACGACAGTTATGCCTTTCGCAAGTTCATGGGAATCAATTTCAATGATGAGCAAGTGCCTGACGCAACTACATTGCTGAAGTTCCGACACCTTCTGGAAGAAAATCATCTGGGAGAACAAATGTTCAAAGCAATCAACTATGTTCTGGAACAAGGCGGAGCCATGATGAAAGGCGGAACCATTGTAGATGCCACGATCATCAATGCGCCGAGTTCTACAAAGAATGCGGAGAAAGCCGGAGATCCGGAAATGCATCAGACGAAAAAGGGCAACGAATGGCGATTTGGCATGAAATGTAATATTGGCGTTGATGCAGGAACAGGGTATGTTCATACATTAACCGCTACATCTGCAAATGTTCATGATATTACCGAAACAGAAAAACTGATTCGTAAAGATGATGAGGTAGTGTACGGAGATTCCGGCTATATTGGCATCCAGAAGCGCACAGAAATCAAAAATGATGAACATTTATCAAAGATTGACTATCGTATCACACGCCGTCCCAAAAGTCTTCCGAAAGTATCTGACAATGCGATTGATTGGGAAAGATATATTGACTATCGTAAATCTTCCGTCCGTTCCAAAGTGGAACACGCATTTAAAATTATCAAAGGAACATTTGGTTTTAGCAAGGTTCGTTATCGTGGTATAGACAAGAATCTTCACAAGCTGAATGTGCTTTTTGTCTGCGCCAATTTGCTTATGTTTCCCCGTGCGAAAAAGTTTTCAACAGTGCAGATAGGATAACTGCACTCTTTTGGGAAAAAATCCACGTTTTTAGAGGCTTACAGCCTGATTTATGTCCTATCTCTATAACTTGTTAAAAAAATTCACTCGATTTAAGCTGAGGTTACTACATACCACTATTTATTCAGTATTTCCCTAGGAATTTTTTGATGGCTATTTACGATGTTGCAGGCTGAATTTTACCTTAAAACATGTTGAAATTTAAAATAATGAAAGGGCGTGGGAATGCGATATGCAATCTTAAAAAGCGCAAGTTAAATCTTTCTTTATAATATATAATAAAAAATAATGGAGGTTCGGAGAAATGCAAAATCAAATATGTCTTGTGACTGTGCATAAATCACCTAATTATGGAAGCTTATTACAAGCTACAGCATTGAGTAAATACCTGAGGGAAAAGGGGTATAATGTCACTTTTTTGGATTGCTTTAAAGTGTTACCTTATTTCTTGCGTCATCCGTCTCTGATGATTAGACGAATACAAAATAAACTTTTATCTGCTCGTTGGAGGAAGTTTTTTAGGCCATCACCGTATAATATTTCGGATAATCGGAGGAAGCGGATCAATAAATATATACAAGATAATATCAATGAGTTGACCATTAACAAATCTTCAACATGGAAATCAGTACTGCGACAAAACACGACTTTTATTGTAGGAAGTGATATTTTATGGCAGCCAAGTATGGGATACCCAACTACTTCCTTTCTTGATTTTGCTTATTTTACAGATTTGAAAAAAATCTCTTATGCCACAAGTATCGGTGCATTGGAACTACCCCATAAATATTATAGTGCTTACCGAAAATATCTTGGTGCATTTTCACATATCAGTGTCCGCGAACAAGCTGCTGCTGATATGATGGGTGAGATTATTCATCGGAAAATAGAAAAAGTTGTAGATCCAACACTTTTGCTGACAGAAGAAGAATGGGATGAATTTGCACAACGCGCAGAAATATCGATAAATGTGACACCGGGAAAATATATCCTGTGTTATTTTGTTATGGATGATTTACGGTATTGGGAGTATGTAAAAAAGGTTCATTCTATAACTGGATTACATGTTGTTGTTTTGCCTATGCATTACAATGATGAAAACCAGCCGTATGACATTGTTTTGGATGGCACACCATATGAGTTTATATGGCTTATAAAAAATGCAGGATTAATTTGTACTGATTCATTCCATGCTTGTGTTTTTAGCACAATTTACAAAAAAGAATTTTATCTATTAAAAAGGGCACGGAGAGCTGAAGATGATAAATATGCAGATTTTCTCAAGCGTTATCAGCTTACAGAACGGATTGTAATTGATGAATCTGTATTCCAGCGTAAACCGAATGTTGATTTTCAGTATGCCGAAAAACAGATAGGAATTGACCAAAAACAATCAATGCACTATTTGGAAGAGGCGTTGCTGCATTAATCAAACCAATAAGGAAATACGTATGACTTTATTATAAATGCAAAAGCAGGAGGAGCAACATGGAAATTATTAATGGATATGCAAAGAATCTAAATGTTCAGATGCTTATCGCATTGATGGAGGTACACGGAGTCAGGAGAGCTATCATATCGCCTGGTGGAACTCATAATGAAATTGTAGTAGGGCTCCAGTATAACGGCGGCTTTGAATTATATTCTACGGTAGATGAGCGCGGTGCGGCTTATATGGCTTTAGGCATGGCTGCTGAATGTGGTGAACCGGTTGCAATTATTTGCACAGAATCTGTCGCTTCAAGAAATTATCTGCCGGCTATGACAGAGGCATATTACCGTCAGCTACCGATTCTTGCCATAACAGGTGTGCATGGTTATTCCAAGATAGGACATCTACATGCACAGATTATAGATCGGAGCATTTCGCCCAATGACACCTTTGTTGAAAAGGTTCATCTTCCGGAAATTAAAGATGAAGACGATATGTGGGAAAGTAATATTTTGATTAATAAGGCACTTCTCGCACTGAAGCATCACGGCGGTGGTCCTGTGCATATTGACCTGCCGCGAAACGATGACCGTGAATTTGCCAGTTATACAGAGAAGCAACTGATTCAGCCGCGAATTATACGAAGGTATACAGCTTGCTCGCAGTTGCCTGAAATAAAGCATGGAAAAACGGCTATTTTCATTGGTACACATCAGGTATTTACAGAAAGACAGACAGCTGCACTTGACGCATTCTGCGCTACACACGATGCAGTAGCATTTTGCGGTCATACAAGTGGATATCATGGCAAATACCGTGTACTAACTGGTCTGCTTGCTGCACAGCATGGATCCTATGATGTTTTTCAAGATATCGATCTGTTGATCCACATCGGCGGGCCGGCGGCGGATGAGAGAACAGCCGGACGTTTAAAGGCCGTAAAAGAAGTTTGGCGAGTAAACCCTGATGGAGAGATTCGTGATACATTCAAGAAACTGACAAATGTTTTTGAAATGGAGGAAGTAGCGTTCTTTTTACATTACAGTAACCAAGAATGCCAGCCTCAAAACAGATACTTACTGCATACGATAGAATTAATTTCAAGTGTGTCCGCTGTAGATATCGCTTTTCCTTTCTCTAATGTTTATGCAGCATCAAAGATTTCTGGTCAATTACCACAAAACTCCTTCTTGTTCCTTGGCGGAAGTAGTACCATACGTGCTTGGAGTATGTTCGATTTTCCAAATGGTGTCTTTACGATGGCAAATATGGGCACGAGGGGAATCGATGGTGTATTATCATCTTTTCTTGGAGCATCGCTTGTTGACAAGAAACAACTTTGCTTCTGCGTATTGGGGGATTTGACATTTTTCTATGACATGAATGCAATAGGGAATCGTGATTTAGGAAAGAATGTTCGAATTCTGCTGGTTAATGACGGAGGCGGTGGACTATTCAGATTGAAAGGCACTGAGCAAACTGCAACCATCGGTGACAAAGACACCGCGCCTTACATTGCTGCTACGGGACATTTTGGTAATCAATCTCCTGATTTGATAAAAAATTATTCACAGGCTCTTGGGTTTGAATATTTTTCGGCATCATCCAAGGAGGAGTTTGACGCTGTATATGAGCGCTTCATCACACCTGAACTGACGGACAAGCCCATGATGTTTGAGCTTTTTACCAGTTATATCGATGAAAGGGAAGCGTTTGGGATGCTTTTCAATATAGATGTAACTGCTCTGGACGTTGCTAAGCAGGTTGCTAAGAAGATTCTTGGTAAAAATGGCGTAAGTGCGGTCAAAAAACTGCTGAACACTGGGAAATAAGATTGTTTAGGTAAAGGCGGATATGATTTGTTACCAAGGTACGCATGGCATTCTTTCTTATGGATTGCTTTTTATTGTAGGAGGAGGCGTATTTGCTGTTGAAAAGCAGCTTTGAAATCGGATATAAATTAAGACAAGCGACAAATAAATATAAAACTTTACCTGTGCAAATTCGTGCCGCATTTTGGTTCATGGTCTGCTCTTTTATGCAGAAGGGCATATCGAGCATCACCACACCAATCTTTACCCGCCTTCTGAACACAGAGGAGTACGGTCAGTACAGCGTTTTTAATTCATGGCTTGGCATCGTCACGGTGTTCGTGTCGCTGAACCTTTCCAGCGGCGTGTTCATGCAGGGACTCGTGAAATACGAGGACCGCCGCAAGGAATATGCGTCGTCCTTGCAGGGGCTTACAATGCTCCTTGTCGCAATCTGGACGGCGGTATATCTTTCGTTTCACGACTTCTGGAACGGCCTTTTTGAGCTGACGACGGTTCAGATGCTTGCGATGCTTCTGATGATATGGATGAGTTCTGCATTTAGCTTCTGGGCGGCGTCGCAGCGCGTTGTCTTCAGCTACCGCAAGCTGGTTTTAATAACCGTTTTGGTTTCAATTGCCAAACCGTTGCTTGGAATCTTTTTGGTACTTCATGCCGAGGACAAGGTAACCGCACGTATTTTGGGGCTTGCCGCGGTCGAGCTTATAGGCTACAGTGGGTTGATGGTCTCACAAATCGTAAAGGGTAGAAAACTATGCGTAACAGAATTCTGGAAGCATGCCCTGATGTTCAATATTCCATTGATCCCACACTATCTTTCTATGACTATCCTTAACAGTGCTGACAGAATAATGATAGAAAAGATGGTAAGTGCAGATACGGCCGGAATTTACAGTCTCGCATACTCAATTTCCCAGCTCATGACGCTTTTTACAACGGGTATTACGCAGACATTGGAGCCATGGAGATATTCAAAACAAAAGGCAGGAAGACAGGAAGAAATAGCAACGCTTGCGTATCCGACTTTGATTTTAGTGGCAGGGCTGAATCTTGCACTTATTGCCTTTGCGCCGGAAGTAGTGCAAATTTTTGCGCCGCCTGAATATTATGACGCGATATGGGTGATCCCGCCCGTGGCAATGAGCGTCTACTTCATGTTTACCTATGGCTTTTTTGCCAGCTTTGAATTTTATTTTGAAAAGACAGGATATGTCGCCGCTGCAACCATGGCAGGCGCTGTTCTAAATATTATCCTCAACTACATTTTCATCGGTATTTTCGGATATTTTGCAGCCGGATACACTACCCTCGTGTGCTACATGGTCTATGCCGCATGTCATTATCTCGGTATGAGAAAAATCTGTAAGGACAACTTAGGCGGCAAAAAGGTTTACAGCCTGAAAAAGCTTTTGGCAATCTCAGGCGTATTCATGGCGCTTGGTTTTGCAATTCAGTTTACTTACTTTAATATTTATGTGAGATATGCAGCAATCGTCGTCTTTGCGGCAGTACTGCTTATCAAGCGCAAATGGATCATTGAAACAGTAAAACAGATCATGTCCGTAAAAGGCAGTAAAAAGAAAGGCTAAACGGTATGAAGATTTTAATTTTTGGCGGCACTGGAGCGATGGGAACACCGCTCGTAGAACTGCTTGCTGATCAAGGAAACGACGTTTGGGTTACATCGCGGAAATCACGGGAATATAGCAGGGGAAACATTCACTGCATTGTGGGCAACGCCCATGAAATGGCATTTATAAGTGTTGTCCTTAAGGATCGCTATGATGTTTTGATCGATTTCATGAATTACAGATTGCCTGAGTTGCAGGAAAGGCTCGACCTGATATTGAATTCGGTTGGTCAGTATATTTTCCTCAGTTCCTGCCGAGTATATGCTGAATCGAAAACGCCCATCACAGAAAAAACTCCGCGTCTGCTTTATGTGTGTAAAGACAAAGAATTCCTGGCAACCGAGGAATATGCCCTTGCCAAGGCGAGAGAGGAAAACCTCATCTTTGCATCCAAGCACAATAATTGGACGATCGTCAGACCTACCGTGACATACAATTCCCACCGTTTGCAGCTTGGCTGTTATGAACTTGACGAATGGCTTGGAAGAGTGCTCAGGGGCAAGCCGGTTGTCTTTTATGACGATTTGGCGGACAAGCTGACGTCTATGACCTACGGCGAAGATGTGGCAATGGGAATATGCTATTTAATAGGCAACCCGCAGGCGTTGGGCGAAGCAGTAAACATCGCATCACCCGAATCAAAGACTTGGGGCGAAATATTAAATATATATAAAAATGCACTTGAAAAATCCTCCGGGGGGGGTACAGCCTACAGACTGTTATGCTCCCTCATGCCGAGGATTGCGAGATCATTTTAGGAAGAAAATGGCGGCTTAAATATAACCGTATTTACAACCGTCGTTTTGATTCTTCCAAAATGGATCGCTTGAGCGGAGGCAGAATGACCTATACGCCGATAGAAGACGGACTAAGAAAGTGTGTAGCTGAATTTTTGAAAGACGGTCAAAGATGCGCAAAAATCAGTGTTTTGAGAGAAGCATATTTTGACAAGGTTTTGCATACACGCACCAAGCTCTCCGCTTTCTCAGGTTGGAAACAGAAGGTCAAGTACCTTATAGCGAGATACACTCCGTATTTTGCATATAAGAGAATCAAAAACAGATAGGTTGAGGTTATAGCGCCGTTTTCTTCCACAAAAAGGAGGAAACATGGACGCAAACAGACTTATTTTCGGAACGGGTGTTTCATCGAGTAAGGATTATGATAGCCTGAAACAAGTCATCCGCGCTGCGATGGAAAGCGGAATATTCGCCTTTGATACCGCGCCAAGCTATGGCACGGAAGAGGTCCTGGGCAGGATTCTCAAAGAGCTGTCAGACGAAATGGGAATTGACAGGGAAAGGCTATTTATCCAGACTAAGATCGATGCGTGGCAAATGCAGGAGTCAGACGGCAAAGTATATAAACATATTGAATCGGCAATGAAAAAGCTCGGAGTTGATTATATTGACTCTCTGCTTATTCACTGGCCTGTACCAGAATACTTTGATAGGACATGGGAGTGCTTTGTTAAGCTTAAAAATGACGGCATTGCACAAAAAACAGGCATATGCAACATTAGACTTAGGCATCTTAAAAAGTATGCGGAACGCGGTGATCTTCCTGACATTATTCAAATAGAAAGAAATCCGCTCAGAACGTGTGAAAAAGAAATTGAATTTTGTCATGGTCACGGTATCAAGGTGCAAGCGTATTCACCTCTCTGCAAGATGGACGAACGCCTTCGCGATAGTGAAATATTAAAAGAGGTATCTCAGAGAAATGGGAAAAGCATTGGTCAGACGGTACTTCGTTGGCATATAGATACTGGTGTTACGCCTGTGTTTACGTCGAAAAAGCCGGAGCGTGTTAAGGAGTATACCGGAATTTTTGGTTTTAAGTTGTCCGAGGAGGATATAGCTTTAATATCCTCACTGAATATAGATTATAAAATGTATTTGGAGTCGATAGCATGTCCGGGATTGTAAACAAAGTAATAAAACGCAAAACAGATGTAGCTGTTATTTTTATGCTTATGGTACTGACGGCATTTTTTCTATTTTTCAGAATGTATCTCGCTGTGTTAGTAATATTGGTTTTTGCAGCTCTAAACGAGATTACTGTAGGAAAGATGAATAAGCAGAAAATACCGTTCGGAACATACAGCAAAATAAGAAATGTTGACTGCTTAGTAATAGGGGATATAAACCCTAATTCTATGCATAGTCTGTCTGAAAGTAGCAATATCGTCAGCATTTTTTTGCCTGGATGCACTCTTGCAGGAGCGTTTGAAGTCCTGCGGCATACTTTTAGCATACTTAAAGAGTGTGGGGGTACCGTGATACTTGCGGTCAGAAAGAAAAATATAGGCAAAGCAGGCTATTCGCCATTCGATATAAGCTTTTTCCATCGTATTACGATAAACAGGCTTGGAATCAAAAATGCGAAATTAATGAGGCGATTCCCTGTTTTGTTTGCTCCGTTAAAATCCATGATGTTCTTGGGTAAAATTGGAAAATCACGAAGCATGAAAGATTATTTCGACAAAGAAGTTTTGGATTTTTGCTCGAAACGTGGAATTGAAATGCGAATTCTAGAGGTATAAAACAGTAAAATACTAAAATGTGACTGCCTTGTGTAATAATACAACTGTTTGGTTCAGGACGGGAAGAAGTGGGAAATGATTTTGCTAAGGTTATTCTAAGTGGGATTTTCCCTGCCAAGTCACTTCTAGACTTGTTCGAGGTACTGACATAGGGAATATGGAGACTGCAGAAGAGTATAATGCAACGAGGATATGCGTATAGTTCACTTTATTTTTATCAGTTGTTTTGCCTTCTTATGCTACTGGTATTATCTGTTGGAGCAATGACTGTTTAATGGGTAGTTTTATTGCACAGTGCTTTTAAGTACACTATTGACATAAGCAAAAATTTATATAGATATATAGCTGCCGTTTGCAAAAGGGAGGAATTCGCAGTTGAAATATAAGCAAATTCAGGAGTATGATGTAGTCCGCGTAATTGTTACTTTACTTGTAATAATAGGACATTGCATGTATTTTAAGATTACAACTAATTCATATGGTGAATGGGATTATTCCATTTATACTGTATCTGGTTTAAGCTTTATTTATAGATTGGCAAACTTTGTAAGAAGGATCATTTATACATTTCATATGCCACTCTACATGATGCTTAGTGGCGCGTTGTTCAGATATACAGAAATTTCTTCTGGAGGGTATGATTCACTTCGATTTTTAATAAAAAAGAAAGCAAGAAATCTTCTGCTCCCATTTTTTGTGGTTACTCTTTGCTATGTTGTGCCGTTAAAGGCTATATCCGGTTATTATACAGTGTCAACTAATTTATTTCGAGATATCTTTGTTGGCCAAGTTTTATTACAAGGTAATAATCATTTATGGTTCTTACCAACCTTGTTTTTTATATTCTTGATTATTTATCAAATTAATCGCCTAATTCAGCGGGATGATTTATTAAAATTAATCGTGCTTTTTTCGTTGTCACTGTTTAGCGATATTATTCAAATAGCACTGCTCAGTTCAATTTTACGATATGCATTTTGGTTTTATATAGGGTATTATTTTGAAAACCGAAGACATCGCATAAACGATAGTATTGATAGGTCTTTGATCAAACCAATATGTAGTGCTTTTATTTGGATTTTATTGTCCATTATTAATATTGATCAGCAAGCATCTGAAGGCGTTTATTTGTTGATTGGTATTGCATTAAAAAATATATGTACATTTTGCGCTTGCTATACTGTATACTGCTTTTGTTATCTTTTAACAAAAACAAAATTGCCGCAAAGCAAAATCTTTCAGCATATTCGCAATAATACATTTGGCTTATATTTATACTCTGATCCTTTGAATTATTTAATTGTGCTTTTTGCTTTCAATTGCTTTGGCGGATGTATTTTCACGACTAATTTGGCCTCAATGGGATTATTATTAGCGCGTTTTATACTTTCCACACTTGGTGCATATAGCTTGAGTTGTATAATACGACACTTTAAATTGAAGTATTTTTGTTGAATAAGCAGATAGAAAAGTCACAAAGCCTGCCAGGAATCCACTATCATTGGATTCCTGCTGTGGCTTCTCATTTGTGTTAATTGACATGTATTATTTGGAGGCATTATGGAAAACACTCCCTCACAGGAATATATCAACGCCATCTGTGAACTCTATAACGATACCTACGATGACCGTGTGGAGAACACCTGCCCGCCGACCGCTGGCAACAGCCCGTGTACTCCTGGTGAAGACTGGGCGCCTGAGCAATGTGCCGAGCATAAATCCCTGTCAGGTTTCCAGTGTGAACTGCAGAAGAAAGGGTTCTCTCTGTCTACATCGAGAATCAAGAAGATCTTTATCACGGGCGGCTGTTGGACGACAGCGCGCAGCAGGAAGATCCAGGAGCTGTATTCCCGGTACATCTCTGAGGGGCTGCAGCCCGGCGCGGCAGTGAATCGAATTGCCGCAGAGCTGAAGATCAGCAAGGTGAGTGTGTCTGTAAACCTTCCGTACAGTTCTGTCGTCTACAAGCTGGAGGAGCGGAGCAGCAACGCAAGGCGGTGTGAAAGATACAGGGCGAAACGGAAGGCAAGTGGGGGAGTGCAATAGGCTTCCATTATCAGAACAAGCCTTGTGTTAAATGACATGGATCAGAATGTGTATAGACTTGTGCATGGAAGAACTGTGAATAAGCTCGTAGACTGAATGTGATTCTCATTTGTGTGGAGTCGGCGGTCTTCATATCCTGCGATTAGGATATACTAACCCGATGAACTGACAATAGCCTCCGGGGCAGATATTCTCTGCCTCAGGGGCTATTTTTTTGCTTGATAGTTAGTCACTACTAATAAACTTGCCGAGAGCACAGCATCCTGCAGAAGTCGGGTGTGCTCAAAGAATGAGCCGGGAGGATGCCCTGCTCGATTCCAGTTGTCTGCCTTGTGTTAATTGACATGGGTGAGGAACTTAAAAACATCCGGGACTGGCGGCTAAATGCAGCTGCTGGTTCCGGAGGCTTTTTTTATGCTCTGATGTATTTTTACTCAGGCGCAAACATTAACGCCAAAAATTAGATCATCTTTCTCAGAATGGCCTGGTCTTCCTTGCTGACCTTTAACACTTTCATAGCATCCTCTACTGTTATCTTAAATGCCTCCATGACATTCTTGATGTCATTCATCAAAGTCTCAAGACGGCTTTCCTGCTTCGTCTTTTCAATAATCCCTGAGCTAAGATTACACATCATGTCCACCTCCCGGCTTATTGTCTCCGTTACCGCTATGTTGAATTCATTCGGCAACATCTCTTTTTTCTCTTCTTTGCTTATCGTCTGGGAGAAGAGCTTGCTCAGCAACCGAACCATCGGATTGTCGCTTTTCTCTCCCTTTGCTCCCAGCCGGATCACCACGATTTTCTCCAGATCATAGTTGGCGGGATCTTCTTTGTAGTCCCCGGCCAGCAGTTCTCATGAAACTCATAATCATTGACGGAGTCCGACCTTTCCTCGGCCGTTCCAACACAGATCCACACGGAGACCACTTTCTGGATCTTCTCGTAGTGTTGTCCTGTGAATACCGTTCCCTTCTGCGCGGATATCATCCGGGAACCATAGTATTTTCTCGTTTGGTGATGGGATACCCGGGAGTGTCGTTATTCTGGATCTCGATATTAATGATGATCTCTACAAGTTTTCCGTCCTTCGGCACCCGCACCACGAAGCGGATGTCGTAGTATATGCTGCCTTCCCGGATGCTTTTATCCTCTGTGAACGATCCCTCGATCCGACTGCTGCCGCTCAACTTCCCGTTCTCTTCTTCATCGGCTTCCAGCAGTTCGATCTCGACGTCTTCGCTGTCTGCACTGTCTTCGCTGTCTTCCGGGTCCTCGATGTCGGCATGATCATGCATCACCGCTATTTGGCTGATCTTCGGCTTTCCCTCTATGTACTTCGGGATCTCCTTCAAAGGCATATCCTCGAACTCATCCATCGTGTACTTCAGAATATACGCCAGGATCGCCTTGTTCGCAACCAGTTTTTTGGCCGTCGCGTCGTGCGCAGCGCTTTCGTCCGTCACATTTAGAGCCTGCGCCAAATCGTTTTCTATGATCTGTTTGTCGTTGTACTTGCCCATGACGTATCACCACACTTTGCCTGTCCTCGACAGCATTCCTGACGCGGAATTCTGTTTTTTGACCGTCTGTATAGGATACCAGAGCGTAAAGCTGATATCTCATATAAAGTATAAACGGTCTGACACAAAATGTCAAGTGTGGTGTGGAAGCTCAGATTTACCGGATGTTGCGGCTGTGGTCTCCGGCCTCAATTTCCTTTTACTTCCTTAATATAGCGATAATCGTATATTTATCGTAGCTGGCTTTCGCCGGGACGCGAGACCGGGACCCTGAGGCATAATACACAGGGACTTCTGCCAGCAGCGGAAATGAGTCGTGGCGGATGCTTTCCGGGCCGTGGAGACATCCCCTCACATCCCCCCTGTGGGTCTCAGGCTGTTACGGTTAACCTTTATGCTTTTTGGAGACAAGTCGACGGGCTTCCAGGTTGGCCTTTGTGGGAAAAGCATGAAAAATCATAAAATCTGCTTTTCCTGTTGACAGGCTCCCCCCCATGTCTGCTAGAATGGCAGTGTCAAAAGAACCGGATCCGGTTACAACTCGCTGACCTGGATCCGGATCGAGACAGGTGTGTACAAAGATTGGTTTTGGCCGTGTGACCAGAGCGTTACATGGATATAATGGAGAGGAGGCGGTTGTTATGATGGGCAGCGAAGACGCGAACGCGTTGCTGCAGGACGAAGGAAGCTTCATATCCCGCGAGAGCGGGCGTGATACGAACTTAGAGGCTTATGCGAGAGATCATCGAAGCGTGATCGTCGAAATGTATAACGTCGGCCTCTACAGCGATTTTCGGGAGTGAACGCCAGTTTGAGTGCGAAGCCACGATGACACGTTGTGCATAATGGTGCCAATCGCGAACTGAACACCGGACTGACCCAGGTACCAGCCATACCTCTGGGTTCAGCAAGCTTACAAACTATGGTACTTTGGGTAGGACGGGCTCCCTGGGACGGAGGTTAAAAGTATGGATATAGAGAAGAATGACAGCGCGGCAGTGCTGACCTATGACAGGGAGCGGCTGGCGGAACTGTCGAAGCTGGCGATCGGAGGAAGGACGCTGAGGGAGTTTGCCAATGTGAGCGGACTTTCCGAGGGCTTTCTCTCCCGCCTGACGACAGGGAAACTGCTCTCCGCACCTACCAGGAGGTCAATCGCGAAGCTGATGGCTGAATCGAGCAGGCCACAGAACGGCATCACGCTTGAAGAAATGATGCGTGCTGCGGGGTACTCCATCACCTCGTACATCATCAGCAAGGTGGCCGGGCCTGTGTCGAACGATGAAGAGGCTTTGCCAGCTGAAGCTCAGAGCTCCGCGTTTCCCGTGTTCCTCACAGCGTCTGTGCTGGAGAGGACGGGACAGCTGGGGCACAGATACTCATCTGACCATCAGAGGGAGATGTTTGTCATTTCCGTCAAGGGCGGCAAGGACATCATCGGTATCCCCGCGTTCTGCGGACTGGGGGCGGTTGAAGATGAGATGAAGGAAGCGAAGCGGAATCTTCTGGTGGCGTACAGCATCTACTCCGAGGAGATCAGGGACAAGTTCCTGGTCGTGCTCACCAATCAGCCGGAACTGTACGAGAACTTCGACAGGACAAGGATGTTTGGGTACGGAGGAGAGTTCTACCTGGCGCTGACCGAGGATTTCCGGAGTTTTACGCAGCAAAGACCGGGTCCGGACCATCAACCTGGACGGCGAACCGGAGACTGGCGGCGAGGGGCCCGCGACCTATAATCTTGTGGCGTCGCGGTGCGGGACATAACACCAGAAAGGATAAGACCATGTTCAGCAACGATCGTTTTTGGCGCGACATGGGATTGGGCAATCGGGAACTTGGCGAATACCTAATGAATCTGATTGATTCTGACCGGGTGTCACGATACAACAGCAACCTGGAATATCGCAACATGGCGGTGATCAGATGGCTGGCGGAGAATGACGCTCCGGAAGAACTGATCGAACAGGCGAAGAAGGACGAAGCTCAAGGCATCAACGCGATACTGAATGTGGTTGATGAGATCCGCATGTGCGGAGTTGAGCTTGTTGTCGTTCCGGCTGAAGTAGTGAAGCTGATTCCGGCAGCTCTCGGCCCTGTGGCGTCCGCGTATCTCATCCAGCTCTGCGAGGAGTACGAGGACTACGCGGGCGGAAGCGATAAAGATTGCCGGGGCTGACAGGGGCGGCCGGGAAGGTCGTCCGGGAGACACAGACACACAGCACCATCAGATGCCCGAATCATGGTTTCGGTGCTCCCCGGCGGGGCAAAAGCCCTGTCCGGGGATGCACTGAACGCCAGATGAACGGAACATACGCTGAACTGGTACGGAATGATAGATTTACCGGAAAGGAGGAAGTCAGAATGTCCAATGCGGCTCACCTGTTTGTTATCATTCAAGAAGGGTTATTTACCCACTACGCAGACTGGAATACCGGCTTGATGGTGCCCGATAAAACCCACGAAAGCCTGTGCCAGAACGTGGTATTGGAACTGGGACGGCTTGTGGACGAGCTGGCCGGGGAGATGAAAAGGAGGCGGAAAGCCATGGAGGACAGCGCACGCTTTGGCTGCGGCTGGATCAGGTGTTTTCCTGACTTTGATTTTATGCGCGGAATCATGCCGCCATCGTTTCAGGATGTGTGCGGCGCCGGTTCCGACATCGTGCGGATCTGCCGGTTTACGGATCATACGTTATCCGAGCGGGCTGAAAACGCCGGGATCGTGCTTCCGCGCCTTTCGGCGGGACTTCGCATATCCGGAGCACAGACGGGTGGAGAGACCCGTCCGGCTGGAAATACGGGGCCGGCGGAGTAAGCGGACAGGCCTGCGGGACGGCACCTTGAAAACTGCACAGCGCTATGGGGCCGTCATACGGCAGCTGAGTTTGAGTGCCGCCTGAGCGGACAGAACCCGGAGGGGCAGAAGATGAATCCGGAAGCATGCCATCATGCTTCAGAGGATGTAAAAATGAACAGGAGTTGATGGAATATGAAATGGCGCTAGATATCAGGTCATTTTATGCGCGGAAATCATGGAAGACGCCTTGCGTTGCGCGCCTTTTATGAAAACGTGTGGAAGAACCCTGCTCAGGATGAAAGCTGGCAGCGCTGAAAAGGCGCACCGGATGGAGGAAAAAGTAAGACTGGACAAGCCGGTACGTGGATCCTGAAGTACAAAAAGATGGCAGAACATACAGGATTAAAACGGAATGGGATCCGCCGTACAAAACGCGGTCATGATCGGCCACGTGGGGAATACCGCAGTTCTGAGAGCGGTGTGCTCCGGAACATACGGATGTCGGTTCTGAAATAACTGAGCGGGTAAGATACACAGAGGATCAGACACGATTGTTCCGGTCTATTGGGAGACTGTAAATTGATGTTTTGACGGGCGGCAGATACGGATCGATTTGCGGATGAAGACCATGCCGGGAACGAAAGAAATGACCGGAGCCACATCAGCGGGAGAATGTTCACGAGAGTGGGCAGCGATGCTGGTGTGGCTCTTTTCCTGTCCGGTTTGACTGTGCCGGGACTTTTCCGCACAGCGGCGCTGAGGCCCGTGCGCGTCAGAAGGGGAAGATGTCAACCGGACCGCTGCCTGGCGGTGGGTACCCCTCCGCCCCTGGGTTTGCCTCGATCTCCTGGCGGATCAGGTCTCTGGCTGAGGCGGACGCGGGGTCGTCCTCCTACCCATCTGTTTCCGGCACGTACTTCGTGTAGTCGCACAGGATCCTGCTGTCAAAGAAGTGGGTTGGCCGGCCGCAGGTCTCGCAGAAGCGGGCGTTACTGGGGTTCGGGCGACGTCTTCTCTCCTCATCAAAAAAGAGCCTGCCCTCATAATCCTCGTATCCGCCGTCACAGTAGTTGTAGAGACTGGCGCCGCAGATGCGGCAGTACTGGGCCTTCGGGCTGAACTCGGTGTTGTGGCAGCGCGGACACTGCTCGACCCGCATGGTCTCAGTGTCATAAGGAACGCCGTCGCTGTATTGAACAGGTTTGTGCATGTATTCTATGTCCTCCGTTAAAACATGGTATGCAGAGAAAACGATCTCTGCCCCGCATACGAGGCAGAACCTGGCGTAGTGTGGGTTGTAGTGGCGCTTCCCGGCATACGGCCCGCTTTTCGTGCCCAGGCAGATGTTGATAGCCGGCGCTCCGCAGATCCGGCAGAACTTTGCCCCGAGGCTGAGGTCGGTGTTGCCGCACCTCGGACACATCAGGACAGAATAGAGAGGGTCCGTGTAGATGGGTTCCGGGAGCGGCCTGTACTGGAAGCGGCGGCGGAACCGGTTGGAACCTCAGCTGGGACAATGTTCCGCGCCTGTCGGAATGGCGCGCCCGCAGTCTGCACAGCAGTTGGGGAGCTCCTCGAGCCGTATGGAGCGCAGGAACTGTAAGATGTCCGCCGTGCAGTAGCGGAGGTCACGCTTCAGACAGTCGTACCGCATATCGGTAGCTGCGCTTGTGATGAAGAAGGCCCACTCCAGATCAGGCGAGGCTTCGTCTTTGCTCCTGTGCCTCACTACCGTATTGGCGAGCGGCGCCGGGCTCAGGAGGTTGCGGGCGAAGGCGTTCGCCTCCTTCTCATACTCGTCGTACTGTGCATCCGAGACACAGGACCTGCTCAGCAGGTCGGTGCCGACGTCCAGGTGGCGCCCCAGGAAGATGTGCCCCAGCTCGTGGGCGATGGTGAAGCGGGACCAGGCGTCCGTGAGCGTGTCGTTGTAGCAGATGATATAGCGGCTGTGCACAGGGTCATAAGCGCAGGCGCCGAGGTCGCTGCCCATGGACTCCACGACCTCGGTATAGCTGTAGCCGCCCAGCTGCGCGACACTTGTGTATGTAACGAGCTGGATCTCGTTGGACAGGGCGTCGATGATCCGCTCCAGCTGAAGAGGCATGCTGTCGATCCCACAGTCCATAAGTGCTTCCGCCTCTGCTCGGACGGCCTTCGGATAGTTCGCGCCTCGGATGAAGGGGATGCCTCCCCGGAGGTCAAATCCCCTCATCGTGGTCGGTGCCGCTGAACGCCTCTTCAAAGGTGAGGCGGAGGATGTCGACCATCCTCTTCTTGTCTTTCTCGTCCATCCTGCGGGCGGCGCGTTGGATTATGCGGATCTCCGGCTCGTCGTCGATCTGGCGGCACAGGGCGAGCAGGTAGTTGTAGTCCACGTCCAGTGTCTTTCCGATCGCCCGCAGGGTCTCGTTGCCGGGAACGAGCGAGTCTCCCCGTTCGATCCTGGCAATGGTCGAGTTGCTGACCTTCACCGCCTGGGCGAGGTCGCGCTGTGACAGGTCCTTCTCCTGCCTGCGGCGGCAGATCACGGTCCCTAAGCTTTCTTCCATCCGTATTCCTCCTGTCATTTTCAGATCAGTGTCCCCCAATTTCAGGCGTCCATGCGGGCGCCTTCCGCTGCTGACACCCTCATTATAGCATACCTGTTGCACCGATGCAACTAAATTTGAAAATTTTCCGCAGAAGTGTTGCACTGGCGGAGCGAACCTGTTATACTCATACCATCGGGACCGGAAGAGGGCTCCAGAGGGGTCCAAAGAGGTCCGGAAAGGAGCGGATCAGCATGATCAGAATGAACGTGCCGGCATTTCTGGATCTGCAGGGCGATATCAGTGACGCTGAGTTTGCGAGACGGCTGGGCGTCAGCCGTTCCCAGCTCTGGCGCATCCGCGGGGAGAAGTCCGCCGTGGGCGGGAATTTCATCGAGAAGTTCATGATCGCCTACCCAGATATGCCACTGAACGCAAATCTTTTTTGCCAAAAATGTGGCGCTAACGACACAGAAGAGCATGGCAGGCACAGCGGGAAGGACGGGTGAGAGCGGATGGAAGGACCGATGAAGATGCCGGTCCGGGTGACGCCTTACCGGCACCAGCAGGACGCGTTCGACTTCGCGATGCGGATCTTCGATCAGAGAGGCCTGGGAGGCGCCGTGAGGGCGGCATCGTCGGCCAGCCAGGGAGGCGCGGGATGCGGCCCTGTTGATGGAAATGGGCACAGGCAAGAGTCTGGTGTCCATCGCGGTGGCGGGGCAGCTGTTCGAGCTGTGCCGGATCGACAGGGCGCTTGTGGTAGCTCCGCTCTCCATCCTCGGCGTCTGGGAGGAGGAATTCCGAAAGTTCGCCGGCTTCCCTTACTCCCTGACGGTGCTGAAGGGTACGGTGGAGAAGAAGCGGGAGCAGCTGAGGAACCTTCCGGACCGCAGGCTGCAGGTCGTGGTGGTGAACTACGAATCCGCCTGGCGCCTGGAAAAGGAGCTCCCCGGCTTTGGGGCCGACCTGGTCATCGCGGACGAGGCCCACAAGATCAAGGAGAGCCGGACGAAGCAGTCCAGGGCGCTCCACAGGCTGGGGGACAGCGCGAGGTACCGTCTCCTCCTGACCGGGACGCTCATCACGAACCGGGAGCTGGACGCCTGGAGCCAGTACCGCTTTGTGGATCCCCGCGTGTTCGGGACCAGCTTTTACGCCTTCCGGAGCCGCTTCTTTGACATGACCGGCTACGGCAACCACATCCCGGTCTTCCGGAAGAGCAGGACGGAGGAGTTTCTGAGACGGCTACACTCTGTGGCGTTCCGGGTCACGAAAGCCGAGGCGCTGGACCTGCCGGACACCACGGAGGAGACGCGGTATGTGGAGCTGGAGCCGGACGCCAGGGAGCTCTACCGGGAGCTTGCCAGGGAATCCTACTCGGAACTGGAGCGCGGAGAGATCACCGCTTCGAACGTCCTGACGAAGATTCTCCGGCTCTCCCAGGTGACGGGCGGATATGTCGGCGATGACGAGAAGAACATGCACGCCGTCAGCACCGCCAAGCTGGACGCGCTGGAGGACATCCTCGACTCCGTTATGGCGGATGGCGGGAAGCTGGTCATCATGGCAAGGTTCGTAGCCGAGCTGGACGGCATCGTTTCCCTCCTGGAGAAACGTGGCATCGGATACGCCCAGGTGCGCGGAGGCGTCAGGGACAGAGCGGAGGATGTCCGGCGGCTCCAGGAGAAGGATGACTGCAGGGTGTTTGTGGGGCAGATCGCGGCGGCCAGACTGGGGCTGACCCTGACCGCAGCCGACAGGCTGGTGTTCTACAGCCTTGATACAGCATGAGCAACTTCACCCAGGCGCAGGCCCGAATCCACCGCATCGGCGCCAGGAGCACCTGCCACTACCTTTACCTCGTGGCGAAGGGCACTGTGGACGAGCAGGTCCTGAAAGCCCTGCGGGGCAAGATGGATCTGGCAAAGGCACTGGTAGACGATTACAGACAGGGGCACAATCCATTTCAATCCTGAAGGAGGTACACATCATGGAAAACAGCAGCATGGCCATCGGCAGGGAGATCTTCGCCCTCGCCGACCGGCTCAAGGAGAAGAGGCAGGCGAAGAAGGACCTGGAGAGCCAGGTCAAGAAGGTCAACGCCGAGATTGAGCAGCTGGACCGTCAGCTCTCCGACGCCATGGCGGAGGCCGAGTGCCCGAACTTCGCCCATTCCGGGTCCACGTTCTATCTGAACACCCGGCTGTATGCCTCTCCGAAGTCCGGGATGGCGGAGGAACTGATCTCCGCCCTCAAGGAACACGGGTATGGGGACATCGTCCGTGAGACGGTCAACGCCCAGACCCTCGCCAGCTTCTACAAGGAGCAGATCGCCCTCTCCGGAGAGCGGGAGGAGTTCCCCGACTGGCTGGCGGAAGTGGTCAGCACCTTTGACAAGGTGACCGTGGGCATCCGCAAAGCGCGTAGGCCGGCGGAGACACTGACACAAAGCGCATAGAACCACAGAAGCGTATTCTACTGATACACCGATACTCTTACACACCGATACTCTTACACACCGAAACGTGAGCGCAATGATGCTCAGACGCACAACCATTCCTTTCCCATCTTTCAACTGAACGATTATGGAGGTAATCAAGATGACTGATAACAAGAAGAACACCGGGCTTGCGGTGAACGCTCCCGCCGAACTGGCTGTGAGGCTACGCCAACACGGAAGCCCTCGTTCTGATGAAGGACATCATGGCGGAGGACTGCCAGGGGCCGGACTTCCAGCTGGACCGCATCAAGTTCGCCGCAGGCGGCACGACCATCCTGGAGCTGCCCGGCGATGGGGACGAGCCGGAGATGGTGAAAAACCTCTCCTGCGTGATCCTGTACAACCACCCCGCCTTCGCCTACCACACCAGCAAGTACCAAGGCGGCAACAATCCCCCGGACTGCGGCAGCTTTGACGGTGTGACCGGCATCTGCAACCCCGGCGGCAGCTGCAGGAACTGCCCGTACAACCAGTACGGCTCCGGTGAGGGACAGTGGAAGGCCTGCAAGAACCGCCGCATGCTCTATATCCTGCGCGAGGGTGAGGTCTTCCCTATGATGCTGAACCTGCCCACGGGCTCCCTCAAGGAGTTCACCAACTATATGAAGCGCCTCCTGACCAGGGGACGCTGCATCAACCAGGTGGTCACCAGGATCGCCATCCGCAAGGCGAACTCCAAGTCCGGCATCGACTTCTCCCAGGCGCAGTTCTCCGTGGAGCGCATGCTCACCGGTGAGGAGCGCGCCGTGGTCGAGCAGATGACGGACATGGTCAAGGGCTACGCCATGAACCTCGGCACCGCAGCGCTGGTCGCGGAGGATGACTTCCCCATCCGGGAAGTCGATCCCGAGACGGGCGAGGTCCTCGAGCCGCTGAAGTAAGAGATACACTATCCCCGGACGGGAGGGCAGCCTCCCTCCGGACCCCTGAGGAGGATATGCCATGAACTATCGAATATTGACAGATTTGAGCGAGATCCAAAAGGAACTGTCCGGCACGGAGCCGGTGGCCTTTGACTTTGAGACTGCGCCGGACGATCCCTACCGCATGGAGCCGAGGGCGGCTCTCGATCCGCACCGCTCCCATATCGCCGGGTGCAGCTTCTCCACGAAGGAGGGGGACGCGTTTTACGTGCCCGTGGCGCACCGCGCAGGCAGGAACACCCCGGACCCGGACGCCTGGGGGACCACGCGCCACGCCTGCGCCGACTCGGACTACACCCTGCGCCTGTACTATAAGTTCAACGCCTGGTTTGACCGGTATCTTCCCCGGCACCGCTGGATCGTGGAGCACCTTGAGAGCCCCACTGCCGTGTATGTCGGGATGATGAAATACAACGGCATCCTGATGGACCGGCCCCTGATGGAGTCGAAGCAGGAAATCTGTGAGGAGAAAATCGCGGAGTACCGGAAGAAGATCGACGCCATGACAGATGGGTCGAGATTGGCTCCAACGCCGGCACAAGGGCCTTCCGGGACTGGCTGTACGTCACGATGAAGCTGCCCGTCAAGGTGCGCACCGAGAAGGGCATGCCCGCTACGGACGATGAGGCCATGACGCTCCTGAAGGAGTGGTGCGAAGCGAACCGCCCGGAGCTGGCGGAGCTCTTTGACAGTGTGCTGGAGTACCGTAGATGGGCGAAGCTGAAGACCATGTACCTCGACGGATACACAAACGCCATCAACCCCGTGACCGGCAGGATCCACCCCGACCTTATGCCGCTGAAGGCCGCGACCGGGCGCTTCGCCTGCTCGAATCCCAATCTCCAGAACCAGGTGGTGGCGGGAGAGGACCCCATCGGTGTGCGCAACTTCATGACGGCGCCGGAGGGCTGGTCACTGCTGGAGTGCGACTACTCTCAGGCGGAGATCCGGCTCATCGCCTATCTCTCACAGGACAGGGTGCTGCTGGACGCCTACCGCCAGGGGGAGGACGTACACGCCATCACCACCTCGGCAGTCTTCAAGATTCCGCTCTCCGAGGCGAAGGACAAGAGCCGTCCCGATTACAAGCACCGCAGGACCGTGGCCAAGGGCAACCATGTTCGGCATCATGTACGGCATCGCCGGCAGGGGCCTCTCCCGGAACCTGCACACCAACGCAGGTGTGGTGGTCTCCCCGGAGGAGTGCGACAGCTATATCGCCGGGATCCTGGATAAATACAGTTCCCTCGCGGTGTGGCAGGAGACCATGAAGCGCAGAGCCCGGGACGCCATATATGTGGAGACGGCACTGGGCAGGCGCAGGTACCTGCCGGAGATCCGGAGCCGGGAGTGGGGAAAGCGCAGCTCGGCGGAGCACATGGCGATCAACACCCCGGTGCAGGGCCTGGGCGCGGACTGCCTCAAGCTGGCGATGGCGAGGCTCACAGTCGCACTTAAGGACCGGGACGATATCCGGCCGATCCTGACGGTCCACGACAGCCTGGTCTTCGAAGTGCGGGATGACAGGATCGAGGAAGCGACAAAGATCGTTCTGGACTGCATGCAGGCACCGCCGCCGCTGAAGGGCCTCATGCCGCTGGTGGCGGAGGCCGCCTATGGCAAACGCTACGGACAGCTGAAGGAATGAAACACAGAATCTGAGACCGCCATGGAGCGGTCGGAAAGGAGAAATGTATGAAACAGGGCAGATCGTTTCTGGATATGCTCCGGGAGCTTCAGAGGCAGGACGCCTACAAGCGTGACCTGCTGGTGCCGACCAACGTTCTCAGTATGCAGAGCGACGGCCAGAGCATCTTCGCGGCGGGGGACGGGGAGGGAAACTTCCTGTTCCCGATGGGAATGACCGACCTCTTCCACCGCCAGCTGGGCGGCGCGATGAAGATCCCCGCCGACTACTATGACCGTATGCGCCGGGAGAAACCGGAGCTCCTGGCCAGCAATGTGAACACCTGGCTCTCCGGCATGGACGGCAACTATATGATCCGCACCATGGATTACTTCGACGGCAGGGGGCAGATCGTCCGGGCGTTCCTCTCGGAGCGCTACCGCCGCATCGACAACCTCGCCATCGCGACGACGCTCCTGAAACTGTTCATGGGGATGAGTGGCTGTGAGGTCTCCAGCTCGGAGATCACCGAGACGAGGATGTATATCAAGCTGACCTTCACACTCAAACAGTACGAGGTAAGGCCCGGGGACTATGTGGAGTTCGGCATCATCATTTCCAACAGCGAAGTGGGACTGGGCGCCGTGATGGTCTGTCCGTTCCTGAACAGGCTGGTGTGCTCCAACGGGCTCGTACTCAATACCCTCGGGGAGCGGAAGCACCACGTGGGCCGCCAGGTCAGGGCGGGGGACGACAGCTTCGAGCTGTACTCCGACGCGACCATGGAGCTGGAGGACAAGGCGTTCCTCTCCAAGCTACAGGATGTGGCGAGAGCCGCCATGGACGAGGGCCGGTACCCCGCCATCCTGGACCAGCTGAAGGAGAGCATCGCCGTGAAGATCACAGGCGCCGTACCGCAGGTGGTTGAGCTGACCGCCAGGAACTTCGTCCTGCGCAGGTCCGAGCAGGACGAGATGCTCCGCTACCTCATCGAAGGGGGAGACCTTTCCCTCTACGGTCTGACCAACGCCGTCACCCGGCTCTCCCAGGACGTGGACTCCTACGACCGCGCCACGGAGCTGGAGGCCATCGGCTGGCAGATCAATACCATGGGGCCTCAGATGTGGAAAGCCATTAACAACGGCTGATCCATTTGAGAGATTCGCCGCAGGGACGTGCGTCGGCTACAGACGCAGCTCCGGCTGGCGCATATCCGGCGAATCGGATAAGCCGTACGGCGCAAGAGGACGACGAATCACTTGCGTCGCCAGGTGCACAAGGACGACGAATGATTATACGTCCCGGCGCATAAAGCCGACGAATCACCTGCGCCGCCTGACGAATGATTATACGCCCTGTAATCACTGACGCATCGATGCAAAGAGTCGCGCTTCACAGAGCATGGAAACACCGCATGGGGAAACAGACCAGTTTATCAGGCAGGAAGGAGGACGATATCATGTTCAGAATAACAGATCACAGGCGGGCGGAATGGAGCTCTGGGGACACGGCCGCCGCTGCCGGGGAGCCGGCGCGGGGAATGGAAGGATCCGGCGTTCCGCTGCCGCCGAGACGGGAGGCCGAAGATGTATAGAAACAGTGAGGGCTACCCGGACCCGACTGCGGGCGCTGCGCTGGCCAATGTAGCCAGGGAGGAGCGCCGGAAGAAAGCAGCCGGGCGGAGACCGCGCAGGCGGTTCATGCCCAAGGTATATATCTGTTCCCCGTTCGCCGGGGACGTGGAGACCAATGTCCGCAACGCGCGTCGCTACTGCGCATTTGCGGTCAGCCGGGGGTATAATCCCCTGCGCCAGCCACCTGTTCTTTCCGCAGTTTCTCAGGGACAGCGATCCCGCGCAACAGGAACTGGGGCGCTTCATGGGGCTGGTGTATCTGGACAGATGCCGTGAGTGCTGGGTGTTCGGGGACACTGTGTCGGAGGGCATGGAGTCCGAGATCAGCCGGGCAAGGAAACGCGGGATCATTATCAGGCACTTTACTGATGATCTCAGGGAGGTATGGAGAGAATGAGTATTCCACAGGAACTTGCGACAAGGGACCAATGAGTATGCTGGCGGCTTACATCGGATAAGAGCGGCGGCAGGGACAGGAAGATGCCCCTGGATCCCAGGACGGGAAAGGCCGCGAAGTCAAACGACGCCGCCACGTGGGGGAACCTATGAAAGCGCGGCCGAGGCCCTGGAGCACTATGGCTACACGGGAATTGGCTATATGTTTTCCGCCGCCGACAGCTATGTCGGGGTGGATATTGACCACTGCTATTATCCCCAGAAGCATGAATTCAGCGAGATGGCGAAGGCGATCATCGCCCGCCAGCCGACCTATACGGAGTTTTCGCCCAGCGGCACGGGCGTGCACCTGCTCTTTAAGGGGCATAAGCCCAAGGGCGGCTGCAGGCACACACAGGTTGGCGTGGAGATGTACGACAGCGGGCGGTACTTCACCGTAACGGGCAGGCAGGTCCCCGGCACCCCGGATGAGATCGCCCAGGACAACGACGCGCTCGTCTGGATCCACAGCACGTATATCAAGCCCACAGGCAAGGGCGGGGACGGAAAGAAAAGCTGCGGGAAGAAAAAACGCAGCGTCTCTGAGAAGCTGACCGACGAGGAGGTTCTGGAAAAGGCGCTGTCCGCCGGTGACAATGGCCTGTTCGCCAACCTCTACGAGGGCAACTGGCAGGAGAAGTACGGCTCGCAGTCCGAGGCGGACATGGCGCTGTGCATGAAGCTGGCCTTCTGGACGGCGAAGGATGCGGAGCAGATGGACCGCCTGTTCCGGGAATCCAGGCTCATGCGGCCAAAGTGGGACGAGGCCCACCGCAGCGATGGCACGACCTACGGCCAGGAGACCATCACGAAGGCCATCGAGAACACAGACCAGGTGTACACGCCCGGCGGAGGCGTGGGCATCATCGAGTACGAGGGGCAGTACTTCCGGGTCAGGGACGACAGGGTAACGCCTCTCACCAACTTCGTAGTCCGCCCGGAGATGATCGAAACCGACGACGAGTGCGAGATGACGGCGGACTTTGTGACTCTGCGCGGGTAGACGATTCTTCAATATATTAGAGACCTGCCGCCACAATCCTGTGGAGCACCTGGTGTATGCTTCGTCCTCATCTGTTTACGGAGGGACCAAGAAAGTTCCGTTCAGTACGGATGACAAGGTGGATAACCCTGTGAGCCTCTATGCGGCGACGAAGAAGTCCAATGAACTTCTGGCACATGCCTACTCGAAACTCTACAACATTCCATCGACCGGTCTGCGTTTCTTCACGGTTTACGGTCCCGCAGGACGCCCGGATATGTTCTACTATTCTGCCACGCAGAAGCTGAGCGCCGGCAAGACGATTCAGATCTTCAACTACGGTAACTGCAAACTCGATTTTACCTATATCGACGACATTGTGTAAGGCGTTGTCCGGGTCATGCAGGGAGCGCCGGAGAAGAAAACAGGGGAGGACGGTCTGCCTATTCCACCGTACCGTGTCTATAACATTGGAGGCGGCACACCGGAAAACCTGCTGGACTACATCAGCACGTTACAGGAGGAGCTCGTCCGTGCCGGTGTTTTGCCGGTGGACTATGACTTCGAGGAACACAGGGCGCTGGTTCCTATGCAGCCGGGCGATGTGCCTGTGACTTACGCAGAAAGTCTCAGGCACTGGAATGCGACTTCGGCTTCAGACCAACGATTGACATCAGGACAGGGCTGCGGAAGTTTGCGGAATGGTATAAGGGCTATTACATAGACGGGAACAGATAGGACAGAGAGACAATGAACTGCGAAGAGAAATTCTTTGAAATATACGGGCGGGACGCCGAGGGTATTTCATTTAGCCCGTACCGGATCTGCCCTATTGGGGCGCACAGTGACCACAATCTCGGCAAGATAACCGGCTTTGCAATAGACAAGGGGATCCATATCGCATATCGCCCGAAACAGAATGGCGTCATAGAGATGTCAAGCCTGCAGTTCCCGAAGCGGGCCCAGTGGCACATCCGGGAGATTGGAGAGAAGACCGGCGATTGGGCAGACTATCTTCGCGGTGCGACCTGGGCGCTGGAAAAGGAGTACAGCCTGTCTGTTGGGATCTGCGGTGTGATAGACGGATCTCTTCCCATTGGAGGGCTCAGTTCCTCCGCAGCTGTGATTCTCGCGTTTTTGGACGCGCTTTGCAAAGTGAATCAGATAGGCCTTACAGCGCAGGAACTGATCAGCATTGCCTTCGACGCAGAGAAAAACTATGTCGGTGTGAACGTCGGAACCCTTGACCAGTCCTGCGAGGTACTGAGCAGGAAAGACCACCTGCTCTACCTCGATTGTAAGGACAATCACTACGAGCTGATTCCTCGCCGGAAAATATGAAGCCGTATAAAATCGCGGTCTTCTTCTGCGGCATGGAACACAGCCTTGCCGGCTCAAAATACAACATGAGAGTGGATGAACTCAGAGCGGGAGTATACGCGCTGCAGGCATTTGCGGGTATGGATTACGGCAAGTTCTATGAAGCGAATGCGCGTGATGTGGTTTTTGAGATATTTGAGACATACAAAGAGAGACTTCCAGCACCTTGGAGGCGGCGCTGCGAACACTGGTACACAGAGTTTAAGCGCGTTGAAGCCAGTGCCGAGGCATGGCGTAGAGGAGACATAGAGGAATATGGCCGTCTGAGTTTTGAAAGCGGATGGAGTTCCATTCACAACTGAGAATCTGGTGCTACGGAACAGATCCGGCTGTATGAAATACTGAGGGAGACAGAAGGCATTTATGGTGGGAGGTTCTCCGGTGTCGAGTTTAAAGGCTGCTGTATGGTCCTGATCGACCCGGGCAAGGCAGACACAATCGCCGATGAAGTTGAAAGAAAGTATCTGACATCCTTCCCGGAGATGAAAGGGAAATACAGCTTCCATCTGTGTGAGAGTGCTGATGGAGTAAAGTTATGAAATGTCTGATTTTAGCCGCGGGATATGCGACAAGGCTCTATCCCCCTGACAGAAAACTTTCCAAAGCCGCTGCTGCCGGTGAAGGATAAGCCGATCCTTGACTGGCTGATAGAGGATATCGACCAGAGCGGAGAAGTGGAGGAGTACATCGTGATCAGCAACCACAAGTATGCGGATCACTTTACAGATTGGGCGTTCAGACATTCACAGCGAATAACTGTGGTCGATGATGGTACAGGCTCGAATGAGACACGCCTGGGAGCGGTGCGGGATATTCAATTTGCTATTGATGCACTGAAACTCTCAGGAGATATGCTTGTGATCGCCAGCGATAACCTGCTGGACTTCTCGCTGACAGACTTCATCTCTTACGCGAATGTGAAGGGCACTTCCTGTATCATGCGATACTACGAACCATCAGAAGCCAAGCTCAGGAAGTGCGGTGTAGTAGAGATCGATGCGGATCACAGGATCCTCAGCATGGAGGAAAAGCCGGAGAATCCAAAGTCACATTGGTGCTGTCCGCCGTTCTATTTCTACAAAGCTGACGATGTTCCGCTGGTTGCCAGGGGGATTGAAAGCGGCTGCGGAGTAGACGCGCCCGGGAGCTTTATGGCATGGCTCAGTACACAGACAGTCGTACACGCAATGGAAATGCCGGGGAAGCGGTATGATATCGGGAATCTGGAGAGTTACCAGGCGGTGCAGAAGATATATAAGGCTGAGTGAACTATACTACTGTACTGACATATTGAAAAACAGACTAAAATATGATATACTTGTCGTAACACATACGAGAGGAAATAGAACTA
>CANPVE010000012.1 GCA_947581635.1 uncultured Clostridia bacterium
TCAGGCTCTACGGATTCTTCCGCTACTTCGTCAGGCTCTACGGATTCTTCCGCTACTTCGTCAGGCTCTACGGATTCGTCTGTAATCTCATCGGGTTGCAACAGCTCTATCGCGCCATCATCAGACTCCAAAATCTCGTTTGCGGCATCATTCTGTTCAGCGGGTTGCCCCTGCATACCTAACTGCTGTCTCAGCGCCAGCAATTCTTCCATCATCTTCTGGGTTTCCAAGCGCTCGGCCTTGACTTGCTCTCTCTCTTCGTCCAAAGCCTCCATCTGCTCACGCTTATATCTTCTAAACAGCCGAATGCTGTCGATTCCCTGAACCAAAATCAAAAACAGGAACGGAATCAAAATGCAAATTATATAACCGGGTGTGGTTTTTACAAAGTAGAAAAACTTTCCCACTCCGGGCAGTCTGGTCTGATACTTTCCAAGCACAAAGCTGTATGTAACCACGGTTTCGTCGTCGTCCCCGGTTGTAGTACCGTAAGTTATAAACCCGGGGCTTCCCTCATCATCGACAGTCAGTCTCCGTATCTTATGCGTTATGATGTCTCCGTAACTGTCGGGATTAACGGACTGAAAGGAAATGATGTCGCCTTCCTTCAGCGTCGCGGGATCCACTTCCTTAGAAATAACAAGATCACCTGCGTTGAAATCAGTAGCGCTCATGGAGTCAGACAACACTATAAACGCCTTATAGCCAAAAATGCCGCGATCCGCACGGTTAAAAGTGGTAACTGAAACTATCGTAAAGATCATCATAAATACAGCAATGGCCAACACGATCCATGTTACGATATTTTTCACAATATGTAATACTTTTCTCATAGGTAATCTCGCTTTCATAAATCAATCAGCTAAACAATCTTTCCGGATTATTCTTAGTCTGTACGGCATCGGCGCACAGATCAAAGGAAAGCAGTTGATTCTTCGTATCATTTCCCGCACTTTCGGGGTAATGGAAACGAACTTTTAGGGTACGCCGCTCGTTCAGCTTCAAAATATCATCGGCGGCGCCAACATTTTCTCTGGTCAAATTTCTCATCGTGCCGGAAAACAATCTCTTATCCCCATAAAGGATATCTACATTGAGTACATCGGCAAGTCCGCCTTCGACATTTTTGAAATACAACTTGTAATAAACGTCCCACGTACTCTTGTTTTCAATAAAAAATTCCTTTTCAACGGTCATTCCCGGCTCAAAAAGATATTCATGCTCGTTGATGATCGACTTTCCATCATTGAGATTGATCTTTATACTGCCCATTTGGAACCGATTGCCTTCCACCGCCACGGTTTGATATCCCAAGGCGAATGTGACCAGACAAAGAGCCACGGAAAGCAGGACAATCGAAATAATCCCCGCATTCAATTTCTTTTTAGTGCGACCTTTATCCTTCATTCTCATCGGCCTCCTTGCGTTTTTTCTTATACAGGAGAATTATTATAAGAAGGAACGACAAAAGAGCTACAGCTATAATTGCCATGAAGAAATCAGCCTCGCCCGTTTTGGGAGGCTTATCAAGCTGTCCTGTTTCTTCCACCCACCATCGTAAATCGGCCGAAAATCCCTCAGCCGACTGATACTCATTTCCAACGCTTGTATCCAGATATGTTGTCACTTCGTAATACAGCTCGCTCACGGTCGGTTTACTCGCAGTAATCGTCTTGTTAAGCGACATAGGCATATCTTTCACAAGTCCGTCGTACAAAGTCTCACCCGTGGTCACAAGTACAATACGACACTGCATTACTTCGCCTAATTTATTATAGTTGTTCTTTATATCTATATGATAGCGGACAGTAACATCGCCCTTATGTGACACTTGAACGCGGTAATAGTTTGTAAACGTGTCTCCCGGGAACATATTGCCAACCTCAAAAGGTGTATTGTCACCCTCGTTCTTGTTGCTCAAAGACAACGATGCTGACACAGCTTCCGCAGGCACATTCACAGGCACGGCCTCCGAACCCTTGGGTTCGGGCGAAATGACATTATCAGTAACTATCGCCGCCTGAGGATCTAACGGGTTAAAATAATTATACAACAATATACCCGCCAAAGCAAGAACTCCGACTGACAAAAGAACCGACAATACAGCTATAGTGACCTTGATCTTTTTTGACATCCAGGCATTCCTCCTTTGTAACCTCACATCAAACAGCATTAAAACAGCGGCTTAAGGACTTTTGCTTCATAACTCACTATGACTGCTGTACTGACAACAAATTACCTTTCAGCACACGCCCGATCCGCGAAAATATGCGCACACAAATAACGATTCTATTTTAACATAATTTTTTATAAATGTCAATCGCAACACACATATGCAGAAATTTAACATCCAGAAATTTTTCAGCTTATTTTAGTCAACATCAATCAGATCATATGCTATAATTATACATATATCAATTTTTTATCAATAATTCTTCGTCTGGCAATATACTAATCTTTTATGACTATCTTTAGAGATTATTAAAATAAAATGCAATTATTCAAGATATTATCGACAAAATAAATTTGCGGAAGATCCGAATTTCCTTAACACTATAAAATACTTGATTTGCGGATTAGACATATGGTATAATTATACTGTTGATTACCGGAGGGAACTAAATGTAAAAGGCATCGAAAGATTTATGTATATGTGTGGCATTACAAAAATCCGCGTCTGCATACAAACCTTATCGACTGCGGAATATTACCCTACAGGCTGCGCAACTCTGTCTATGATGGGAAACAGCGTCGGAAACGGCCGTCACATAAGATAAATCTTTCGATTGTGAATTTTTTAAAAGGAGCAAAATAACATGAGCAAAACATTGGTAGCGTACTTCAGCGCCAGCGGAACTACGGCGCGTGTCGCAAAGGAACTGGCACAGGCGGCGGGCGCCGATCTGTATGAGATCAGACCGCAGCTGCCATATACAAAAGCCGACTTGAATTGGATGGATAAGAAGTCACGCAGTTCAATTGAGATGAGCGACAAGAGCAGCCGTCCTGATTTGGCGGATAAGGACGCCAATATTGAGGCGTATGACACAATTCTGCTCGGTTTTCCCATCTGGTGGTATGTAGCTCCCACAATTATCAACAGTTTTTTGGAGAGCTATGATTTTTCAGGTAAGAAAATCGTACTCTTCGCCACTTCTGGAGGCAGCGGCTTCGGAAAGACAATCGCAGGCTTAAAACCGTCCGTTGCCGCCGACGCCGTGATCATCGAGGGAAAAATACTGAACGGGACACATACCGCCGCCGATCTCAAAAGCTGGGTTGAATCCATTGGGTAAACGGCAAGAGGTATAGCATTGGGTGACGGTGTACAGTAAAAACGCAAGGCATAAACTGCCACAGCGATACCCTAAACACGTCAAACCGAAAAAATATTTGATCACGTCGGGAGGATAATAAAAATGGAAAAAATAACCCAAACCGCAGGTAGAAATCAGCTTGGCGGATTTGCGCCGGATTTTGCGCATTATAACGATGATATTCTCTTTGGCGAAAATTGGAACAACGGGGATATTGACTTAAAGACACGGTGTATAATAACCGTGGTTGCGCTGATGTCCTCGGGCATTACCGATTCCTCGCTCATCTACCATTTGGAGAACGCCAAATCCCACGGCGTCACAAAGTCGGAGATCGCCGCTATCGTAACCCATGTGGGATTTTACGTGGGCTGGCCCAAGGCGTGGGCAGTGTTCCGTCTGGCCAAGGACGTGTGGAACGAGTCCGAACCGGAATTGACGGAAAAAGATAAATATCAAAATACGATTCTGTTTCCCATCGGCGCCCCAAACGACGGATTTGCGCAGTATTTCATCGGGCAGAGCTACCTTGCTCCCGTATCTGAGAAGCAGGTCGGCATTTTCAACGTCACATTTGAGCCGGGCTGCCGCAACAACTGGCACATACATCGCGCAGACAAGGGCGGCGGACAAATTCTGATCTGCGTCGGCGGGCGCGGGTACTATCAGGAATGGGGCAAGGAAGCCGTGGAGATGAAGCCCGGCGACTGCGTCAATATTCCCGTGAATGTCAAACACTGGCACGGCGCCGCGCCCGACAGCTGGTTCTCACACCTCGCAATCGAAGTTCCGGGAGAAAACGGCTCCAACGAGTGGCTGGAGGCGGTCGACGATACGCAATATGGAAATTTGAAATAAAATAATAGAAAAGATTGCGTGGATTTTGTCAGAGATCATTAAAAAAAAGGACATACGGGGCGGAGTTCCCTGTATGTCCTTTCTCTGTGTAATTATTTCAGGACGATGATGGCAATTGCCAACGCTTGATTTATTTCCAACGCCAATTGTCACGTCCCCATATCCAAAATTCGAGACGAGTATGGTACACATTTATCTATCGCTTACAAAATACTAACTGCCCCGCAACCAGACTTATGATGGAAAATAGGATTATTTTAAATCCATATGCCGCCATAAAATCTGCCGCCCCAATTATTCTCGAGGACAACGTATATATGCTGAAGAATTTAAAGTGATCATTTTCCGTCAACAAATAAAACGCCGCGTATGCCGCCGATATTATCCAACAATATGACGCCGACTTGGTGACGACTACGCAGAGAAACCCACTACAAATGAAAAACATTGATTGTATTGACAATTGAACCCATAAATCAACAACGGAAATACCCGAGATTATATTTATTCCAAGGCAATAAAAAACGAGAAGCAAGGCATAAATCAGCCACATTCTAACTACCCGAAACGCGCCCAAATAACTGCGTTTTACAGGAAATGTCAAATACAGTTCGCCGCCGTCGTCCTCAACTATAGGTCTCATCAAATGGAATACCCACCAGCTGCCAATAAATGTTATCACCGATTCTGACATTGACAGATATATTGAGCTGTCAAATTGCGATTTAAAGCACAGGAAATACAAAAAGATATAGGTCAACAATATTACTGCTATGGGAACAAACGCATTGGTTCCCATCAAAGCAAAATCATACAAAAGCATTCGTGGATTAAAATAATGTTTCCTTTTCATTTTTTCACAGTTTTGCTCCCGATTATTTACATATTGCCATCAAAATCCGACGTCAGATACATATATCCATCCTCAAGAGTGGGCTTTATTTTGACGTCTGAGTTGTCGCACAAATATCTCAATTTAATTTTGCCGTTCTCCTCGTCGGATATCGAGATGACATTCAACTCCTTTTGTTTTTCTTCAAGCCGATCAACAGGAATCTCAATTTCCGCAATCTTGCCTTCCGCCTTTTGAGCTATGGCTGATACTGAATCATAAGCAAGGAGTTTGCCTTTGTTGATAACAGCAACCCTATCGCATGATGTCTCCACATCAGAAACAATATGTGTAGATATCATAACAGTTTTGTCTCGCGAGACAGAAGAAATTATATTTCTGAACCGTATTCTCTCGGAGGGATCAAGTCCCGCTGTCGGCTCGTCAAACAAAAGTATTTTGGGATTTCCCAACAGTGCCTGCGCTATTCCCAATCTGCGAACCATGCCGCCTGAAAGTTCTTTAACCTTTTTTTCTGATTGTTCGGTAAGGTTGGTTAATTTAAGCACTCTTTCTATCTCGGATTTTAGAACATCCCCTTCCAAACCTTTCAGTATCGCTATATGCTCAAGCGATTTGTACAGCGACATATAACGGTACATTCCAAAGCTCTGTGGAAGATAACCCAAAACGTATCTGACGTCGTCGGGCTTTTTCCACGATATACTGCCCATGGTTATTTCTCCGTTATCGGGTCGCATAAGGGTAGCCAAAATCCTTATCAATGTGGTTTTGCCTGCGCCGTTAGTGCCAAGCAACCCCCACACACCCGGCTTCAATTCAATAGTCAAGTCATCGAGTGCCGTAAGCTTTTTATATCTCTTTGTCAAATGACTTATGGAAAGAATATCACTCATTTTGTTGCCTCCATTCCCAGCATATCCATAACTTCATAAACATCGGAATATTTTCTTGACTTTTGCTTTGCATACCATTCGGAAAAAAATTTTTGCAAGGCTTCGTCCTCGTGATTTTCTATCATGTCATTCAATTTTGCTCCGACCGTTTTGATCTGCTTCTTATAATCCTTTGAAAAACTGATTTCATCGTCAATGTGCTCCATATAAAAATCAAAATCAGAATTTCCATATCCTTTATATTCCTCGCTTATGTTATCAAAATACCATTTTCCAAAAGATTCGGTGACTATTTTATTTACATAATCGTATTCGTTTGCATAATTTATGAATGTCGTTCCATAAAACAAAGAATTTACGGCATTTGACACTATGTTTCCATTTTTACTGCTTTGATAATCTTCTTTGCGGTAATAAATATCCTTTGAGTATGCGTTATAAACAAAATAATTAATATTGTCATCGATCATTGGAAATTCAATCATATCACACACATATTTGGGAAAGATAATAATGGTGGATTTATACTCGTCCGAATGAAGCGGCTGTTCCAAATCAGCCAGTATACGGTTTCTAAGCTGGTTGGATTGGTTTATGTCGTATACCATATCATTCAATACATCTTCCAGATATAAGGGATAATAGACGGTCTGACCGTTTATTTTTTTCACTTCCTGCAAAGGATATGCCACAACGCTCAAACCCATCTTTGATTTTCCTGTATACACATTGTCAGAAACCGATACTTTATCCAAATTAGTATAAACAACATTGCTATTTTTAAATTTCAGTTTATAGCTTACCTCTTCTGTTCCGTTTAACTGCGGATTAAGCGGCATGGAGTATAAAGTATTCATATCTTTGACTTTTTCGGGTAAAGAGTTGATGCCAAGCGAGGGAATCCATGCAAAATCAGCCGGGAGACAAACCATATAATTATTTCCGGGTGATACGGGTGAAGATATTCCGCTGTATTTGAAATCGAATGTTACAGATTTTTCTCTGTCAATATAGTCAGGAACAATCACTGTAAAGTAATCTCCGTCTTGTGTGTAATCAACCTTCTTCCCGTTTATCTTTACCGATAACAGCTTAAGCTGTCTGTAAAGTGTGAATGACTGCTCAACGCAATCCTTTTGCAAATCGGCTGTCAGTTTAGCGGATACATTTATATTCATCGGGGAAGTATCAAGATATACATCCCACGAAATCGGAGTAAAACAAACCTCTGTGGGAAAATTCGGCACTTCTTCTTCATTTAAAGTGTTGCCATCTGCGCTTGACGTATAATATTTGGCAAAACTATATTTCCAATCAAAATTTGGGGCTTTAGTCATCTCATAGGTATAGTAATTGAAAAAAATCGAAGACTCCTTATTGTAAGAAACGAAAACAGCAAATAATAGGCAGAAAATATATGCACATGAAATAGATACGTTTTTCACTTTACTTATGGTGATATATCGACAAGTCTCAATATTTAATAAAATATAATATAACAGCGTGATGAGCAAATACACGCATACATGAATCCACCTGGGAGATTCCATTTCAAATCCGTATGTCAATGCGCTGTCGTGACTGATTGGCGTACCAAGGCTGATTAAATTAAAAACATACTGCAGCCATTCCGCTTTGTTATTCAAAAGATCCACCATATATTCCCGTATCAAAGATAAAATGGGGGAAATGATAACCCATGACGTAAGTGCCACAGCATATTTTGAAGAACCGTTAATTTGCTGCCCTATGCACAATCCCAAAACGCTCCCTATCAAAATTGGAAAAAGTGTGGTAAGTGCCAAGTATGCGACACAATGTGCAATAATTTTCCAGCTCATCTTCATAACAACACTCAAAACAATCGTAATCACGCACCTAGCGGCGTACCATGAAAGGCATAGCAATGCTGCCGCTGCGACTTTGGATATTGACTTTATCAGTTTGCCATGATATATAGCGGCAATAAATTCATCTGAATTACATTGCTTTTCTTTTCCGGAAATTTGCACACCTAAAATTATAAATATGCCAATTTCCACTATCTGCACATACTGACTGGAATACAGTATATTAAAAATATCCCTTGAAGAGATTAAATAGGATTTCCCGATAAAGGAGTAAATTGCCAGAAGTGATGCTACAATATAAAAGCTGTATGAAGAAAAAAACTGCGCTGTCTCAGTTACGACACAATTAAAAATCTTATAGAAATTTGATTTCAGACTTTTTTTCAGATTTAATTTACTGTTCAAAAAATACACCTCATTTTCCCACAACAACAAAACAAATATCAATCTATACTCATTCCGGCTAAATTTTGTCGTTGTTTTCTCTATTTATATGACGTAATAAATCTTTGTTCGTTACAAAAATTAACAACCGAAATTTACAAAAACTTATTTTTCTATTTCCCAACTCAATCATATACTTGCTGTAATCAGGGTATTCCGCGGAAAGCTTAAGAAATATCAAAGTTTATGTAACATCTGTTATTTTAACCCAATTTACTTAGAATGTCAATATATTTTGGGGAATTATATTATTTTTTTACTTTTATTCCAATTGAATCAAATAGGCAAACATATATGACGCCGACTTGATGACGACTACACATAGAAACCCAATATAAAAGAAAAACATTGATTGTATTGACATTTGAATCCACAAATCAACAACGGAAATACCCGAGATTATATTTATTCCAAGGCAATAAAAAACGAGAAGCAAGGCATAAATCAGTCACATTCTAACTACCCGAAACGCGCCCAAATAACTGCGTTTTACAGGAAATGTCAAATACAGTTCGCCGCCGTCATCCTCAACTATAGGTCTCATCAAATGGAATACCCACCAGCTGCCAATAAATGTTATCACCAATTCTGACATTGACAGATATATTGAGCTATCAAATTGCGATTTAAAGAACAGGAAATATAAAAAGATATATGTCAACAATATTACTGCTATTGGAACAAACGCATCTGTGGAAGATAACCCAAAACGTATCTGACGTCGTCGGGCTTTTTCCACGATATACTGCCCATGGTTATTTCTCCGTTATCGGGTCGCATAAGGGTAGCCAAAATCCTTATCAATGTGGTTTTGCCTGCGCCGTTAGTGCCAAGCAACCCCCACACACCCGGCTTCAATTCAATAGTCAAGTCATCGAGTGCCGTAAGCTTTTTATATCTCTTTGTCAAATGACTTATGGAAAGAATATCACTCATTTTGTTGCCTCCATTCCCAGCATATCCATAACTTCATAAACATCGGAATATTTTCTTGACTTTTGCTTTGCATACCATTCGGAAAAGAATTTTTGCAAGGCTTCGTCCTCGTGATTTTCTATCATGTCATTCAATTTTGTGATAACAGCTATTGCGGATTTCTTATATTCACCTGAGAAGATCTCCTCATTGTTGATTTCTTCCACATCATAGTCAATATCCAAGCTCGACGAATAATAATGCTCCTCATCTATATTGTTAAAATACCAAAACTCGAAATACGATGGAACAAGGAGATTAATATAGTCATATTCTGACGATGAATCCCAAAAATCTGTTCCTTTAAATATGGAATTGGCTGCGTCATGCTTTGAACTTTCCCTTTGCTCTTGCTCAGATTTATTATAATATACATAATAAGAAGTCTTTGAATACGCATTGTACGTAAACAAATCAATATTTTCATCAATAATGGGGAAGTCATCATCCGGCATTACGTACTGCGGAAATATTGCTATAGTGTCATTCTTTGTATAAATGGGCTGATTTAATGTCTGCAGTACGTCATTTCTAATAGAGTTAGAAGCGTTTGCCTTAGATATGATCGTATCTAATACATCTTCCACGTAAAGGGGATAGTAAATCTTCTGACCATTTACAACCTTTACCCGCTGAGTTGGATATGCCACAACGCTAAGCCCCATTTTTGATTTTCCTTCATATGAATTATTCGATGTTTGCGTGAGATTAGTGTAAACAACATCAGAATTGCTTTTAAAACTTAGTTTATAATCTACTTCGTTTGTACCATTCAGTTGTCGAACTAATTGCATTGAATACAATGTATTCATGTAACGACTTTTTTCGGATAACGGAGACATTCCCAACGCGGGGACCCAGGGGAAATTAGCGGGCAGACAGACCATGTAATCGTTTGCAGGCGCTGTTGGAGACGACATACCTTCATACTTAAAGTCAAACTGCACAGAATCTCCGACATTTATGTTATCAGGAATATATACGGTAAAATAATTTCCTTCCTGTTTATAACCGGCTTTATTTCCGTTTACTTTCACCGAAGAAAGTATAAAATTTCTGTAAAGTGTAAATGCCTGTTCTTCACACTTGCTGTTTAAAACAGCATTCAATGACGCGGTCACGTTCATATTCATGGGAGATGTGTCAAGATTCACATTCCACGAAACGGGTTCAAGGGAAACATCGGCAGAAAAATTCGGCAGCATATCCTTGTTTAGGGTTCTAATACCGTTTTCATCTAAGTTAAGGTCTCCGTTCTTCTGATAGTACCCATCGTAATAGTCAATATCATATATTCTTGAAATCGTCATGCCGTAAGTATAATAATCGAATAACAAAGACGTATTTTTATTATAAGATACCATAACGGCAAAAATAACACATAATACATAGGTACAAGGGACAACAGCGGATTTAAGCCTGCTGATATAAAGCTGTTTATACGAAGCCATATTAAGAGCCGCATAATAAGCGAGCGTCATCATCAAGTAAATACATACATGGATCCATCTGGGGAACTCCATATTAAATCCGTAAGTTGACGCGCTATCGTGAAAGCTATGAGTTCCTAAACTCAGCATATCAATAAAATATCGAATTAAATCGGAATTACTGCTTAATATGGTGGCTATAAATCCAACGAGTGTGGACGCTGCCGGTGAAATTATAGCCCATACCACAAGTACAGCCGCATATTTTGCCGGATTTTTAATTTGAATCCCGATACAAAGCCCCAACACCCCTCCTATTGCAATAGGAAAAAGTGTAGTAAGAACGAGATAAGCAAGGCAATGTAAAATTAAAGCTGAATTTGTACCCATTACAATACCGAAAATCACGATAACAGCGCATCTTATCGCATACCATAAGACACAGAATAATAAGAGGGCTGCGAGCTTTGATATTGCCTTTATAAATTTGCCGTGATATATGGCATACATAAATTCATCTGCCTTGCATTGGTTTTCTTTTGACGACATCTGCACCCCTAAAATCAAAAAAAGACCGATTTCCACTATTTGCGCCTGCTGATTGGTATATACCATATTTAAAATGTCTTTATCCTTCAAAAGAGAATATATACCCATAAACGAGTAAATCACAGTTGCTGCAGTGATAATATAAAAAATGTATGAAGAAAAAAACTGCGCTGTCTCAGTTACGACACAATTAAAAATCTTATAGAAATTTGATTTGAGACTTTTTTTCAGATTTAATTTACTGTTCAAAAAATACACCTCATTTTCCCACAACAACAAAACAAATATCAATCTATACTCATTCCGGCTAAATTTTGTCGTTGTTTTCTCTATTTATATGACGTAATAAATCTTTGTTCGTTACAAAAATTAACAACCGAAATTTACAAAAACTTATTTTTCTATTTCCCAACTCAATCATATACTTGCTGTAATCAGAGCATTCCGCGGAAAGCTTAAGAAATATCAAAGTTCATGTAACATTTTATATTTTAATTCAATTTACTTAGAATGTCAATATATTTTTGGGAATTATATTATTTTTTTACTTTTATTCCAATTGAATCAAATAGGCAAACATATAGGTAGGAAATGGCAACTGCGAAGGAAAGTATATTTATAAAGAAAGAACAAAATATAATTTACACATGAACCCAAAAAAAGTTCCTGTTTGCCTATTGACATAGTAGGCAATATCTGTTATACTTTTACCGACCTACAAACTAGGTATTATTAGAAGAGGCGTTAAAACATTGTTTCTTCGCTTGGAATGTGCGCGGAGAATACCGAGTGCATACCGCCAAACATACAGACAGCGCCGTTGCCTATCTTGAGAACAGCTTCAGCGCTGTAAAATAATTACGCGCATTTGGAGGCAGTAATAATGTCAGCAATTCATACATCCGCAAAAAATGTTAGCAAGGAGATGGAAGTCAATGCATATATATCTTGACAACGCGGCAACCACAAAGATGAGCAAAGCGGCAATTGAAGCTATGCTCCCGTATATGGATACGGTTTATGGCAATCCGTCAAGCCTTCACTCCGCAGGACAAAGGGCAAACGAGGCGCTTGCGGAATCCCGCGAACGTATCGCAAAACAACTGGGTTGTGACGCACAGGAAATCACCTTTACCTCTGGCGGCAGCGAAGCGGATAATCAGGCAATTATTTCCGCCGCCCGTATTGGGGAGAAAAAAGGTAAAAAGCACATAATCTCTACGGCCTTTGAACATCATGCAGTTCTGCATACGCTTAACAAGCTCGAAAAAGAAGGCTTTGAAATTACGCTTTTGGACGTTCATGAGAACGGCATTGTTTTGCCCGAACAGGTGGCGAACGCAATCCGTGAGGACACCTGTCTGGTGACTGTAATGTATGCCAACAACGAAATCGGCACAATCCAGCCGATTAAAGAAATCGGTCAAATCTGCCGTGAAAATGGCGTTCTGTTCCATACCGACGCGGTACAGGCCGCAGGACATCTGCGCATTGATGTTAAGGAACAGAACATTGACATGCTATCGCTATCAGCACACAAATTCCACGGGCCAAAGGGAATTGGCGCATTATATGCAAAAAAAGGCGTTCGCCTCACCGGTCTGATCGAAGGCGGCGCCCAGGAACGAGGTAAACGCGCAGGCACAGAGAATATTCCCGCTATTGTGGGTATGGCGGCGGCGCTTGAAGAGGCTTGCGCTCACATTGACAATAGCGCAAGAAAAATGACAGCTTTGCGCGACAGGCTGATCGCCGGCATTTCCGAAATTCCACATTCTGTGCTTAACGGTGACGCAAAAAAGAGGCTTCCCGGCAATGTGAATTTCTGTTTTGAAGGAATCGAGGGCGAATCTCTTTTGCTTCTCCTTGACGATAAAGGAATTTGTGCTTCTTCAGGTTCTGCGTGTACATCAGGTTCGCTTGATCCGAGCCATGTACTCCTCGCCATCGGCAGAATACACGACATTGCACACGGTTCGCTTCGTCTGACATTATCAGAAGAAAACACGCAGGAAGAAATAGAATATACAATAAATGCGGTAAAAGAAGTTGTAGCTTATCTGCGAAGCATTTCCCCCGTGTGGAGAGATCTTGTGAGCGGTAAGAAAGAATTTATTATTAAATGAGGTTTCAATTATGGCTTTATACAGTGACAAAGTAATGGATCATTTCCGCAATCCACGCAACGTGGGTGTGATTGAGGACGCCGACGGGATTGGCGAGGTTGGAAACGCCAAGTGCGGCGACATTATGAAGATATATCTTAAAATTGAAAATGACATAATCGTCGATGTGAAATTTGAGACTTTCGGGTGCGGCAGTGCCATCGCCTCGAGTTCAATGGCAACAGAACTTATCAAGGGTAAACCCGTGTCGCAGGCTTTGGAGTTGACAAATAAGGCGGTTGTAGAGGCGCTGGACGGACTTCCCGCACATAAGCTGCACTGCTCCGTGCTCGCCGAGGAGGCGATAAAAGCGGCTCTGAAAGACTACTACGACAAAAACGGCATAGAGTATGACCACAGCCAATTTCCCGACTGCGAAAGCTGCGGCCACTGCTGCGAAGTGTAGAATAATAATACGGCATACCTCCTGCCCTGTGCCGCAAGAGATTGTGAAAGCAAAATGCCGCCGCAGATATGCTATGCGGTACAAAAAGCCCAACCTGACGGAGTTTATCTATGAAAACCGACGATTGTTTTCTATGCTTTATCACAATAATTTGATCTCCGTCATTATGCGTGCGCTTGAAGATCTGATTCCGGCAGGGGAATCATATGATAAGTCTGCCTCCTATCTGATGTCTTATTTTATTTACGGTTATTTCGGAATCATCTATCGGTGGATTAAATACGATTTTGATGAAACACTGGAAGAAGTACAAAAACATATTGCCGCGACTATCGCAAAGGGTATGGCACATGAGACACAATAACAAGACTGGCTTATCCTTATTTTACGTGGCGGTATAGAATACGGCTCTCCATCTCCGGGAAAAACCGGGAGGAGGGCCGTGTTCTTTATCTGAGTAAAAATAAAAATACCGGTGATCACCCGGCACACAATTTATATCGCAAGCGCGCATTTTTAAATTATTCCTCTGCTTTTTATCAAAGTCTGCAAGATTATATTCGGAATGTCGCCCTGATGAGCACCGGCGAAATGTTAAAAAGGCAGCCAAGGGAAGTTCATCGTCGATGTATATTCATCAGGATTCATAGCTCGTTTCAACCTAGCGTATTCATTCCTGACGAAGGTTTTGATCGTCAGGCGCCGTTGACGCCCGTCCGTTTACAGATATCGTTGAGTTCCTGCCCGAAGCGCCGCGTCATTGCTCGTTAATGTCAAGTGGTACGCTTCGGACAGATAATCCCTTTCAAAGTACAAAAAATGGAGCCGGGCGGCCATAGCCAAAATAGCAGACTGTCGCCTTAGGAATTGCCGAGCATCTCTCTCAACTCATCAAGGGAAATTATTTTGACTCCCAATTCCTCGGCTTTTGTGAGTTTGCTGCCGCCGTTCTCGCCCGCCAGCAGGTATGATGTTTTTTTGCTGACCGAGCTTGAAGCCTTGCCGCCGTTGGCAACAATAAGCGCCTTTGCCTCGTCGCGCGTCATACCGTCGAGGGTGCCTGTTATCACAAACGTAAGCCCGCTCAATGCTTGAGAATCCGCCGCGCTTCCCTCGTCGCTTCTTGCCTCCATATTCACGCCGTACTCTGCAAGTCGTGCCGTCAATTCACGCGCGTGTACTGTCGAGAAATAATCACAGACCGACTGCGCCATGACTTCTCCGAATCCCTCTATCGCCGCGAAATCCTCCGGCGAGGCATTCATCAGCGCCTGCATACTGCCGAACTGCTCCGACAGCTGGCGCGAGGCGGCCTCGCCTATGTGCCTTATGCCAAGGGCGAAAATCAACCTGTAAAGCGCGTTAGATTTGGATTTCTCCACTGAGTTCACTAGATTCTGCGCCGACTTTTTTCCCATTCTGTCGAGTGAGGCAACGTCCTCCGGCGTGAGCTTATATATATCAGCCGGCGAATTCACCATTCCGCGTGCTATAAGCTGCTCTATCACGGCAGGACCCATACCCTCGATATCCATCGCGTCGCGAGAGGCGAAATGTATTATATTGCGCAGCAGCTGTGCCGGACATTCGGGATTTACGCAGCGAAGGGCCGCCTCGTCCTTTAAACGAAATACCTTGTCGCCACATGACGGACAAAACTCAGGCAGCACATACGGCTCGCCGCCGCAATGCTTTGCCACTGATACCACTTCGGGAATTATTTCCCCCGCCTTGCGCAGCACTACCATATCTCCTATGCGAATATCCTTCTGGGTGATATAATCCTGGTTGTGCAGCGAAGCGCGGCCGACCGACGTACCCGCCAACATCACGGGGTCGAATACTCCTGTGGGGGTGAGCACACCGGTTCGCCCCACTGTCACCTCAATGTCGCGCAAAGTCGTTTCCTTTTGCTCGGGGGGATATTTGAACGCAACCGCCCACTTTGGGAATTTGGAGGTAACGCCCACCTCCTCTCGCAAATTCAGATCATTTATCTTCACAACAGCGCCGTCTATATCGTATTCCAACTCACCGCGCTGACTGCCGATTTTCCCGATCGCCTGGGCCGCTTCGGAATAATTCTTCACCACAGCGAATTCGGGGGATACCCGAAAACCGCATTTTGCCAGAAATTCCAATGCTTGCGAATGAGTTGTGAATTCAACTCCGCGCGCCTGCTGGACGTTGAATACAAAAATGTCCAAACTTCGTGACGCTGTTATCGCCGCGTCCTTCTGACGGAGTGAACCCGCTGCGGCGTTTCGCGGATTCTTGAAAGTTTTCAGCCCGTTTTCCTCCTGATATTCGTTGAGCGCGGCGAAGGTCTTTCTCGGCATATACACCTCGCCGCGTACCTCTATAAATTTAGCCGATGTGTTAATCCTGTGCGGAATTGAGGCTATAGTGAGGAGATTTTCAGTGATGTCCTCCCCCACCCTGCCGTCGCCGCGGGTCGAGCCTCTGGTGAGAATTCCATCGGTATATTCGAGAGACACCGAAAGTCCGTCGATTTTCTTCTCAACAACAAATTCCGCATTCGGAAATTTGGCACAAAATTCCTCGACTTCTTCGAGGCTGAACACATCTTGGAGACTTTGCATGGGAACTTCGTGGGTCACTGAGTCAAATTTTGACGAGGCGGCGCCGCCCACCTTAACTGTGGGGGAATTATCATCGCGCAGTCTGGGATATTTTTCTTCAAGTCCACGCAATTCGCGCATCAACGCGTCGTATTCGTCGTCCTCTATCTCGGGCGAATCGGCATTGTAGTAGGCGTTGCTGTGATATTCAATCAGTTTGCGCAATTCTCTCACGCGCGCCGCAACATTCTCCATATCCTGTGTATCTTTGATATTCTCTCTATTTTCTGTAGCGCACATAACCATGCCCCTTCGGAATTTTATACCCTTTTATTTTACAACATTCCGAAAAAAATTTCAATCATCTATATAATTATTTATGTCGTCGAAAAAGCCCGATGACGTGTCAACATTCGTGTAAGATGACGGGACGTCTCCAAGAAGGACGGTTTCCGATACCGTGAAGCTGCTCTCCACATCTGTATAGGACGAACAGCCCGGAATTATCGCGGATACGCCCACATTTACGTCACATATTATCCGATGGCGGGTTTGATTTATTCCCGCGTCCTCAAAGCTGCTTTTTAGATTTGTATTCACGCTGCCGTACAACTCAATTTTCATTTTAATACGCGGTCCTCTGCCCGAAAGCAAATCGATTCCTGTGAGCGTACCCAGCGGGACCGACACCTCGCGCTCGCAGTAGTCAGCCAGCTTATTCTGAATCTCTTTGGATATTTCCGTCTTGAATTTATTCATTTCGTGAATGTCGGAAGTCATGGAACTGACCGTGCCATCCTCAAGTGTATTGAGCGTTATGAAATCGTCATATGAAATATCTTCACGCGACAAGACTTCCTCTGCCGCCGCGTTCACTGCAATATTGGTTATGTATCCCGCCTCAACCGCTGTCATTTCTTTGAGTACCGGGCGCACTCTGACGTTTATCACTGCAAACAAGATCACCGCGACGAGTATCACTACTTTAATCCGCCGTTTTGCCATGGTTTTGTCAAATTTATGCCGCTGATATCTCACAATTATCACCCCTATCTACATAATATTTTACTTGGGGAGATTTGTGAGTGGTTTGCATAAAAAAAAGAGCCGCCTGCCCAATTAAGGACAAGCGACCCTCTTTTCTGTCTAGTTTGAACACGCCAACTGCGTGTGCATCTATGAGAAATTGCTCTAAAACACTACCTGAATTAACCCTTAACGGCACCGCCGGTAACGCCCTCAACATAATACTTCTGCAAGCTCATGAAGAGAATCATAATCGGAACGGCAACAAGCACCGAACCTGCCGCGAACTGACGGAAGTACTCATAGATACGCTCTTTCTCGAGCATAGAGAACAGGCCGATAGAAACCGTATAGGTGTCATAGTTAGTTCCCATAAGGAACTTCGCAAAGATGAAGTCCATCCACGGACCCATGAAAGCTGTCAGCGCCTGATAAACGATAATCGGTTTGGACATAGGCAGGATAATCTTGAAGAAAACCTGAGCCTTGTTTGCGCCGTCGATCATGGCTGCTTCGTCCAAAGCTTTTGGCACCGTATCAAAGAAGCCCTTGCAGACGTAGAATCCAAGACCTGCACCCGCTGAATAAACAAGCACGAGAGCAGCAAGCGTCTGATGGATACCGATCGACTTCAAAATGAAGTAAACAGCGATCATGGACATGAAGCCCGGGAACATTCCCAAAACGAGGGCTATGTTCATGAAAGGCTTACGCATCTTAAAACGCATTCTCGACATGACATAAGATGTCGAAATTGCAAAGAATGTGGAAATAACGCAAGAGATTGTAGCAACAATAAATGTATTGAGCCACATCTTCTTGAAATCAAAGCCTTCTCTGGGCGTAAACAGATCTTTGAAGTTATCCAGTGTGAAAGTGGCGGTATACTTGATGTCACCCTCAATCCAGGTGTAGGGCTTCGGGAAGAACGAGGACGAGAACTGACCTGGTTCAGCGCGGAAAGCCGTCAACACAACCCATACGATAGGTATAACCCAAATGATAGACAAAACTATCAAAAAGATATAGCTGGCAATAAGAATCGTTCTTTTTTGCGCGGCATAACTCTTTGTTTTCTTGCCGGTGACGGCAGTAAGATTGTTAGCACTCATTGGAAAGCGTCCTCCTCTTTATAAGATTTTGTATTTCTGTATGTCAACAGTGAGAATGTTGCAGAAATAATGAAGATCAAGATACCGATTGTGGAAGCCAAGTTGTAGTCCCGGTTATCCGCAGTCAGCTTGTAAAGCCATGTAACGAGCAAGTCGGTTCTGCCGGCTGCATAATACTTGGACGAAACGGGTCCGCCGCCTGTGAGGAGGTAGATAAGGTTGAAGTTGTTGATGTTGCCGATAAAAGTCTGAATAAGGTAAGGAGTTGTTGTAAAGATGATCTGAGGAAGAGTGATCTTAAAGAACATCTGAACCTTATTAGCGCCGTCGACAGTCGCAGCCTCATACAAATCCTGAGGAATATTCATAAGAATACCGCTGGACATGAGCATTGTGTGAGGTATACCAACCCACATATTGACGAAGATAACCGTAATCTTGGCAAGCGTCGGATCCTCGAAGAATGGGATAGCGCTGTCAATACCATCGAGTATACCGAGGTTGATGAGAGTTCTGTTTACAACACCGTAGTTGGAGAAGAAGCATCTCATAACGAGGAGCGAAATGAACTGAGGCATGGCGATGGTGAGAACGAGTATGGATCTCCAGAGCTTCTTGAACTTAACCTCTTTTTGGTTAATGATAAGAGCAACGATAATACCGGCAAAATAGTTGGTAAATGTTGCAAAGAAAGCCCAGACTATAGTCCAACCCAATACTCCGAAGAAAGTCGTGGACATTCTCTCGTCGCCGATAAGAACATTGCCGAAGTTTGCAAAACCTACCCAATGGAACAAATTACCTGGCACCTGATGATCCTTATCATAATTTGTAAACGCGACACAAATCATGTAGATCAGAGGCAGAATTGTGAACGTAAGAATGCCGATAATAGGTATTGTGAGCAGAGTGATGTGAAATCTCTCGTCAAGATAAAGCTTGATATCGTCTATCATCGACGGTATCTTTTTGCCCTGCATCTCCAGCTTTTGCACATATCTTGCACTCTTGATGTTTGCACGCCAGACAAAAACAAAGGCGATGATAACCATCACCGTGAGAACACCAAAGAGAAGGAAGAGCATAGAGTTATCGCCGAACACTCTGACCGGCAGAATCTTGCCGGGAACTACCTCATCGTGAGTTTCAACGGTACCAAGGGTAAAAAGATTTATAAGATTCTGGACTCCGCTCATCGCCATGAAGACAATAAAGCCTACTTCAATAGCAAGAAAGCCAAGGCCTTTGACAATCTGCTTATGCATAAGGTTGCCGAAACCCATGATCAAGAAGGACAGCTTAGTAGCAAATGAATCTTCAACTTTAATCTCAGATCCATCCTTTTTCTGAAACATATTTCTTTTCCTCTCTTTCTACAAAATTTTTTCAATATTACAGTAATTATAGCCTGAACACACTAACGATTTTACGTCCAAGGTATTCAGGCTATAATATAACTTAATATTTCCCAGAACTTAGATTGAAAAGTTACGTCACAAAGATGACACGGAGATTACTCCATTTCCTTCCAAGAAGCAACGTGCTTGGTCAGCTCTTCCTGAATCTTAGCTGCAGGAATCTTGCCGCTGTGAATATCCTTGAAGAGAGCTTCAGCGTCACTCCACCAGTTGCCGGGGATAACAGGCTCCTGAACAACAACATTACCGTTATTCTGCTCAACATAAGCGTTTACAGTGGCGTCGCCCTTAATTTCTGCGTTGTCAGCAAGTGATTTAGCAGTAGGAATGCAACGTCTTGCCTCGAATCTCTTGAGCTGAACATCTTCGCTTGTGAGGTACTGAGCAAGGGCGATAGCAACTTCAGGCTCCTTGGAAGCTGCGTTTACAGCATAGTACTTAATACCGCCGAAGCACTTCATCTGATATTCCTTACCGTCTACAGTAACCTTAGGCAGGCAAACAGCACTTACCTTATCTTTACCGAAAGCTTCCTCGATCTTGTCGATATCCCAAGAACCTGCGAGCCATGCAGCAAGCTGGCCGTCCTTGATCATATTTACAGCGTCATCAGCGCTACCAGTCCAGATCTTGGAGTTGTTCTGCTGAACGAAAGCGAGCATAGCCGCGCACTCTGGGCTGTCGAATGTGCAGACAGTCTTGTCAGAGCCGGTGAAGAGCTCGCCGCCCGCTGTAAAGTAGAATGTAGTAGAATGGAAAGCGCCGGACTCGATGCCGAAGTTCTTAGCACCGCCGAGATCCTTTTCGAGCATTGTGTTGAGGCTCTTTACATCATCTTCCGTGTAAACCTCTTTATTGTAATACATGACTTGAGCTGTATTGGGGGTGTAGGGGAAACCATAGTAAGAGCCATTGTAGAATGTGCCGTTAGCAGCGTCATCTCCAACAAGTGCTTTAATCTCATTAGCAACATCATCAGGCATAGCATAGATAGCCTTAGCGTCTGCGAGAGAAGCGGTCTGGTCGCCAGGAACGCCAAACACGTCAGCGGCCGCATTGATATCCTTCAGAGCCTCAGTTGCAGTCTGGTCTTCACCGACGATCTTAACATCAACGGTAACATCAGACACATCCGCGTGCTCGTCAGCATACTGCTTAGCAAAGTCAGCGACAGTTGACTTCAAGAAATCCTGATCCGCCTCAGCGCCCCACAGTGTAAGGGAAACTGATCTCGTCTCTACGCTGCTCGTATCAACTTTTTCCTGTGTTGTGCAGCTAGCAAGTGCGCCGACTACGAGAGCGGCAGCAAGTGAAAGTGCGAGAATTCTTTTCTTCATTTGGATAAACCCTCCAGTTTGTTTTTTGTAAACGCAATACAGCGTTTTTCACAAAATTTACAGGCTTTACGGACTTTTTTTATTCTCATCCGAACCTGTGAATATGATAACTCAAATTGTATGATTTGTCAATAGTATTTTTTAAATTTTTTTTACAAAATTCAGATTTTTTTATCATATACACTAAAATTTAAACAAAAGAAAAGCGCAAATTACGTGTAATAACGCTCAAAACATAAAAACAAACCGCGGTCGGAGCAAAAATTCACTGCCGTCCGCGGTGGGTTAAATTGATTTATATGACGTTTTATTTGTCACTTTTTAACAAAAAGCGAAATGTCGATCACACGCCCCAAATTTCGTCGGCATACTCTCTGATTGTTCTGTCGCTGGAGAACTTGCCGGAATTGGCCATATTCAGATAGCACTTTTTGGTGAATGCCTGTCTGTCGGAGTAATCGGCGTTGCACCTGAGCTTTGTTTCACAGTAGGGAATCAGGTCGAGGAGGAGATAGTAGTGATCCGCGCGGTGCCAGTGAGCGCCGTTGAGCAGAGACTCGTAAAGATCGCGGAACATACCCGTGCCGCCGTCATTGAATGTGCCGTCGACTAAGGTGTCAAGCACCTTTCTGATTCTGGGATTGTCATTGTAAATCTTCTTGGGATTATAGCTGTCCTTAATCTTCTCAATTTCTTCAACTCTCGCGCCGAAGATGTAGTTGTTCTCTTCGCCCGCCTGCTCGACAATTTCCACATTTGCGCCGTCGAAAGTTCCGAGTGTGACCGCGCCGTTGAGCATGAACTTCATATTGCCGGTGCCGGAGGCCTCAGTACCCGCAGTGGAAATCTGCTCCGAAATGTCTGCCGCAGGGGTGAGTTTTTCGGCATATGACACGTTGTAGTTGGAAACAAACGAGACTGAGATATACTTGCTGACCTCGGGATCTGCCGCGATAAGCTTGCCTATCTCATTGATAAACTTGATAATGCCCTTGGCTCTGTAATAGCCGGGAGCAGCTTTTGCGCCGAAGATGAACGCGGTCGGGTTGAAGTTCTTGATTCTGCCTTCCTTAATGCCGAAGTAGATGTCGAGAATAGAGAACGCATTGAGAAGCTGGCGCTTATACTCGTGCAGTCTCTTGACCTGAATGTCGAAAATAAAGTCGGGATTTACGGTGAAGCCGTCCACCTTATGCATATATTCGGCAAGTTCAACCTTCTTCTTGTGCTTGATTTCGGCAAATTCGTTGAGCACGTCAATATCGTCGGCAAACTGCTCCATCTCTTTGAGCTTATAGAGGTCGGTGATCCAGCCGTCGCCTATCTTGCCTGTGATAAACGAGGCAAGCTCCTGATTGGCAAGAGCAAGCCAACGGCGCTGGGTTATGCCGTTTGTCTTGTTGTTAAAGCGCTCGGGATAAAGCTTATACCACTCGTTAAGGGCAGTAGTCTTGAGTATATCCGAGTGAATCTGAGCGACTCCGTTGGTGGAGTGAGTGGCATATATTGCAATGCGCGCCATGTGAATCAAATCATTATCGATAATTCTGTAAATATTGGCGGCCTCGCCCTTAATTCCCTTTGCGGCAAGCTCCTCCTGAAGCTCCTTGTCGAGAATAAGCACATAGCTGTAGACCTCGGGAATAACATCGATAAAGAGGTTTGTGCTCCACTTTTCGAGCGCCTCGGGCATGATGGTGTGATTGGTGTAAGCAAATGTCTCCTTAGCATAGCCGATAGCCTCTTTGACGCCAACCTTTTCCTCTTCCACCAGGATTCTGAGGAATTCCGGAATGGACACAACGGGATGCGTGTCGTTAAGCTGGATAGCGTATTCCTTCGAGAACTGGGAGAAATCAGAGCCGTGCTTGGCCTTATACTTGCGGATCATGTCCTGCAACGAAGCACTCGAGAAGAAATACTGCTGCTTAAGGCGAAGAACCTTGCCTTCATAGGTTTCATCGTTGGGGTAAAGCACAGAGGAAATAACTTCGGCGTCGTTCTTCTCCGCGATGGACGCGGCCCTGTTGTTGCGGTTGAACTGATCGAAATCGAATTCATTGACAGCCTCGGCCTGCCACAGACGGAGGTTGTTCACAGTCTTTCCGCCATATCCGATTACGGGCATATCATAGGGAACTGCCTTGACTTCCTGTCCCGAAAACTTGACAATCACGGTGTCTTCGTCGCGGCGAATGGACCATGGATCGCCGTAGGTCTGCCAATCGTCCGCCTTTTCCTTCTGGAAACCGTCCTCGAAATACTGCTTGAAAAGTCCGTACTTGTAACGGATTCCATAGCCGTCGAGCGGAATATTCTGAGTTGCGGCGGAATCGATGAAGCAGGCCGCCAGACGGCCCAGACCGCCGTTGCCCAGCGCGTCGTCCTCTATATCTTCAAACACATTGATATCAATGCCCGCCGTTGCAAGAAGTTCCTTAGTCTCTTCAAGCAGGCCGAGATTGAGCAGGTTACTGTAAACCATGCGTCCGATGAGGAATTCAGCCGAGAGATACGCGGCTCTCTTGGTTCCGATGAATTTATCAGCGCCGCGGTAGGCCTGCGCGACAGCCGCCTTAGAAACCGCATTGTAAAGCTCTTTCGTGGTTGCGTTTTCAAGCGTCTTGCCTGCATCAAGCTCCAGGCACTTAATTACATCATTCTGAAAAGTCGTGTTCAAGTTATTTTACCTCCCGTAAATTTCCACAAGTCTTGCAATTTTTTGAGCCAATCTATCCGACATCTGAGCCTTGCTCGCCCTCCACTGCCAGTTACCTCCGAGGGTAGACGGGAAGTTCATTCTGGCGGAATTATCCAGGGCGATGTAGTCCTGGAATTGATATATTACGGTATGGGCACAGGACATAAATCCAACCCGGATTATAGCCTCCGGAATTTCGTTTATAGTCTCGCAGTGCAAATATTCCGCAGCGTATCTGACGTCTTCGATGTCCTTGTTGTCGTCGCAGAAATATCCCACCAGGGTCTCATTGTCGTGCGTGCCGCCGTAAACCACGAAATTTTCCGTGATGTTGTGCGGCAGAAACACATTGTCGTTTCCGCCGTCAAAGCCGAACTGGAGCACCTTCATTCCCGGATACCCCGTCTTTTTGAGCAGCGCGACCACCTTCTCGTTGGTAACGCCAAGATCCTCGGCAATCACCAAAGCGTCGCCCAGCACAGAATTTATGGCGTTGGTGAGCTTTGCCCCCGGGCCAGGCATCCACTTGCCGTCGATAGCCGTATCCGAACCGGCGGGAATAGCGTAATACTTCACCACTCCGATAAAGTGGTCTATGCGGATAACGTCATATATCTTTGCGGAAGCTCTCATGCGTTCTTTCCACCATGAGAAACCGTCCGCCTCCATGGCATCCCAGTCATAAAGGGGATTGCCCCAGAGCTGTCCCGTCGCGGAGAAATTATCCGGCGGAACGCCCGCTACCTTCACGGGTCTCATTTCCTCGTCAAGCTGGAACATATCGCCATGCACCCATGTGTCGGCGCTGTCCATTGAAACATATATCGGAATATCGCCAATTATCTTTATCCCGTTGTCGTTTGCGTAAGCCTTGAGCTTTTTCCACTGCTCAAAGAACTTTAACTGCACAAACTTCCAGAAATCGATGTCATCGGCGAGCATTTTCTTGTATTTCTCAATCGCGTCAGGCTCTCTCAAACGAATATCGTCGTCCCAAAGCGACCACTCACGGCTGCCAAAGTGGAACTTGAGCGCCATATAGAAGCTGTAGTCGTCCAGCCAAAATGTATTCTCATCACAGAACGCCTCATATTCAGGCGTATCCTTATGTCCGCTGCGCTCGTAAGCCTTGCGGAGAACGATAAATCTCGATTCATATATCTTGGCATAATCGACCCTTGTGCAATCCGAACCCCAGTCGTAGGCATTGATCTCATCATATTGCAAGAGACCTTCCCCAACCAGAGTGTCGAGATCTATGAAATACGGATTGCCGGCAAACGCCGAGAACGACTGATACGGTGAATCTCCGTAGCTTGTAGGTCCTATCGGAAGAACCTGCCAATAGCGCTGACGCGCCTTCTTCAAAAAATCAACGAATTCATAAGCCGCTTTGCCGAGCGTGCCTATGCCGTAGGGCGACGGCAGGCTTGTTATAGGCAGCAAAATGCCCGAAGCACGCGGAAACGAAGACGATTCCTTTTGAGCCAACAAAATCACAACCTTCCCAGACAGTTAAAAATTGCCATATGCATATTACCACAAATCCAAGCAACTGTCAATAGATTAACAACCCATTAGTTCAATTTTTTTTGGCAAAAAATTTGAGTTTTTTTCAATTATCATATAAAAACCGCATAATTTTCATACAGATTCACCAACGTTCAGTAATTTTTTTCAGCAGAGCATAATATGCTTGTTCAGTATCGACAGGTATCGACTGCAGCTCCCAAAAAAAGTAACCGAACCCAAAAATCAGATCGGTTCGGTTACACAATGTACACGCTGCGGTTGAACACAGCATTTTTCAATCAAACCGGAAAGGCCACACAATCCAACGAGGCTTTTCTAAAAGCTTACGTCTGCATCAGCCCGGACAAACAGATGTACAAACCTTATTATATATGTAAAATATCTGTTTGCCAAGGCGGCGGTTGTCACGGAACGCAAGGGCTTTCCATGACCGCATATAAACCCTTCAAAAATCACGCGCAAATTATAAGCCGCGTATGGCGTCCTTCATACTCTTGACGTAATCGTACACATGAGAGGGCGCGTCCTTGCCGTATTTAGCCACTATCTTGACTATTGCGCTGCCGACTATAACGCCGTCCGAATAGGAAGCGATTTTCGCCGCCTGCTCGGGCGTGCTGATTCCGAAGCCCACTGCGGCGGGAAGGTCCGACACCTTGCGTATCTCTCTGAGTATGGATTCAAGGTCGGTCTTGATCTCACTTCTCACACCCGTGACGCCCAGCGACGACACCACATATATGAAGCCTTCAGCGTCTGCGGCTATTGTTTTAATTCGTTCCTCAGATGTTGGGGCAATGAGCGAGATCACGTCAACACCGTACTTGGAAGCGACCTCAGATGCCTCTCTCTTCTCCTCATAGGGCAGATCGGGAATTATAACGCCGTCCATTCCTATCTCCCGGCATTTTGAGAAAAATTTCTCGTACCCGTATTTGAACACAACATTGAGATATGTCATGAACACCATGGGAACATCAGTTTCCGCGCGCAAATCCGCCGCCACACCAAGCACATCGTCGGTAGTGGCGCCGCCGGTCAGGGCGCGCAGATCCGCCTCCTGTATTACGGGTCCCTCGGCTATCGGGTCGGAAAAAGGTATGCCTATTTCAATCAAGTCCGCGCCGGCGCGAACCATCTCCAATATACATTTTCTGGTCGTTTCAATGTCGGGGTCGCCGCCGGTGATGAACGCAATGAACGCTTTGCCGTGGTCGAACGCCCTGGCTATATTACTCATGTAAATCCACTCCTCTGTAACGTGCTATTGCTGCAACATCTTTGTCGCCCCTGCCCGACAGGCAGCAAATTATAATGTCGTCCTTGCTCATAGTCGGCGCAATCTTCATCACATGAGCGACGGCATGGGCGCTCTCTATGGCGCAGATTATACCCTCGGTGCGCGCGATGTATTCAAAGGCGTCCACCGCCTCGTCATCGGTTATCGGGACATATTCTGCCCTGCCCGTGTCGTGAAGGTTGGCGTGTTCGGGACCAACTCCGGGGTAGTCGAGACCTGCGGAAATGGAGTAGACGGGGGCAATCTGTCCGTACTCGTTCTGACAGAAATATGATTTCATGCCGTGGAACACGCCGAGCGTACCCGTTGCCATCGTGGCGGCCGTAAACGCCGTGTCCACTCCCTTGCCCGCCGCTTCGCAGCCGATAAGGCGGACATTCTTGTCATCTATAAAATTGTAGAACGCACCCATTGAGTTGCTGCCGCCGCCCACACAGGCTACAACGGCAGTAGGGAGCCTGCCCTCTTTCTCAAGGATCTGCTGCCTCGCCTCCTTGCTGATGACGCTCTGGAAGTCGCGCACTATCATCGGGAAGGGGTGGGGACCCATAACAGAGCCGAGTACATAAAGGGTGTCATCCACACGGTTGGTCCACTCGCGCATCGCCTCATTGACCGCATCTTTGAGAGTCATTGTTCCGGTGGTGACGGGGTGGACGGTCGCGCCGAGCAGCTCCATTCTGTAAACATTGAGAGCCTGGCGCACAGTGTCCTCCTTACCCATGAATATCTCGCATTCCATATCAAGCAGTGCAGCCGCGGTAGCAGTGGCAACGCCGTGCTGACCAGCTCCCGTTTCCGCGATAACGCGGGTCTTGCCCATCTTCTTGGCGAGAAGCACCTGACCCAGCACATTGTTGATTTTGTGAGAACCCGTGTGGTTAAGGTCCTCGCGCTTGAAGTAAATCTTGGCGCCCCCGAGATCGCGTGTCATCTTTTCGGCATAATAGAGCAGCGAAGGACGTCCCGCATATTCACGCAGAAGCGTATCCAGTTCCGCGTTAAATTCGGGGTCGTTCTTGTAAAATTCGTATGCCTTTTCCAGATTAATAATTTCATTCATCAGCGTTTCGGGAACATATTGACCGCCGTGAATACCGTATCTTCCTTTAGACAATTTCAATTCTCCTTCATTAAAGATAAGCCAAAGCCGAGCGGGGCCGCGATTGAAATTCGGAGGAATAATTCCTCCTGACGGTTCAATGGCAGAACCGCCAAAAGGCAGAAAAAACCGAAAACAGAGAAGCGAAAATCCAAAACTGCAACCGCGTCTTTGAAACGCACGACTAAAGCATATCGACTTTAATTGTAAATAATACGACAACGAATACTATAATAAATAATAATAAAATCAAAAAACAAATTCAAGGGACTATTTTTGAAAACTACGTGAACAACACTTACTTTTTATAATAGGAAAAACGGGGAAAAGTTTGATAAAAATGAGTATTTATTTTGTGTTCGTCCGGACTGGTTCTTTAATCCCGCCTGACTTTAGCCCGTCAGTTCCCGCGCAGCCGCTCGAGCATCTTCTTCTTATCAGGACTGCGCATGAACGTCTCGCCTATAAGAACCGCATTTGTCTTATTCTCGCGCAGAACGGCGATATCTGCGGCCGTTTTAATACCGCTCTCAGATATGAATACAGTGCTCTCGGGAACGAGCTTTCTCAGACGGGCGCTTGTGGTGATATCCACCTCAAATGTTTTAAGATTGCGATTGTTCACTCCAATTATCCGCGCGCCGGATTTGATTGCCGACTGCACCTCGTCGCCGGTGTGCGCCTCAACAATCGCGTTCAGTCCCAAACCGTGCGCTATGTCGAGATATTCAATCAGCGTGTCTGTGTCAAGCAGCGCGCAAATCAGCAGCACAGCCGACGCGCCGATTATTTTCGCCTCGTATATCTGATAGCTGTCAATCGTAAAATCCTTTCGCAGGACGGGTATTGAAACAGCGTCCGCAATTTCCGAGAGATATCTGTCGCTGCCCTTGAAGTAATAAGGCTCGGTCAACACGGATATCGCGCTTGCACCCGCCGCTTCATAATCTCTCGCGATTTCAAGGTAAGGGAATTCCTCGGCTATAACGCCCTTGGAAGGCGAAGCCTTTTTCACTTCGCATATAAAAGCGATATCGTCCGTCCGCAGAGCGTTTTCAAACGGGAAATTCGTATTGGAGTCCAGCGCTTCAGCCTGAGCCTTCACATCGTCAAATGGTTTCGTCCGCTTCAATTCCGACACGCGCTCCCGAGTTTTGGCGGCTATTTCATCGAGAATCATTTTACAAAATCCCTCCGAAAATCTTCAAATCATTCATTTGACATAGCTGCGAATGCGTTAAGCTTCTCAAGCGCCCTGCCGCTGTCAATTGTATCGGCGGCGAATTTAACCGCGCCCTCAAGCCCCAGCTCGGGCCTTGCAATGTATATGCCCGCGCCGGCATTCATCAGCACAGTGTCGCGCCGTGCTCCCCTGTCCTCGCCGGACAGAATCGCGCGGGTAATCGCGGCGTTCTCCTCGGGCAGACCGCCAACCAAATCTTCCTTTGAGCAGCGGGAGAACCCAAACTGTTCGGGGGTTATGGTGTAAGTCTTAAACTTATCTCCGCGAACTTCGCATACATACGCGGGGGCGCTGGATGTGATTTCATCCATGACATTCTCGCTGAATACGACCAAAGCGTCCTTCACTCCGATTTTGCTGAGAACGTGAGCCATCGTCTCCACCAGATCTCTGGAATAAACTCCCAGCACCTGCATTGAAGGGCTGGCGGGATTGGCGAGGGGGCCGAGGATATTGAAGAGCGTGCGTATTCCGAGTTCCTTGCGGACAGGCGCGACATACTTCATGGCACTGTGATACTTCTGCGCAAACAGAAAACAGATATTTTCCTTGTCCAGAATTTCCTCCATTTTTGAAGGCTCGGCAGTGATATTGATGCCCAATGCTTCGAGAACGTCCGCCGCGCCGCTCTTGCTCGAGGCCGCTCTGTTGCCGTGCTTTGCCACAGGCACCCCTGCTGCGGCTATAACAAATGCCGCCGTGCTGGAGATATTGAACGAATTCGACTTGTCGCCGCCCGTGCCGACTATTTCCAAAACGTCCTTCTTGGGGTGAATCTGAACGGCGTGCGCCCTCATGCTGGCCGCCGCAGCCGAGATTTCCTCTATAGTCTCGCCCTTCACGGTGAGCGCGGTGAGCAGTGAGGCAATCTGCACATTGCTCGCCTGGCCGCCCATTATTTCATCCATAACCTGCTCGGCCATTTCATATGGAAGGTTCTCCCTGTTGCTTACTTTGATTATTGCTTCCTTTATCATTTTGTTATCTCCCTTCAAATCGCCCTGCAAAAAATTCTTCAATATGACGCTGCCCTGAGGCGTGAGTATGGATTCGGGGTGAAACTGCACCCCGAATACGGGGTATTTCGCGTGCCTCACCGCCATAATCTCGCCGTCCGCAGTGCGCGCCGTAACCCGAAGCTCGGCGGGTATGGTGGATTCCACAGCCGCAAGCGAATGATAGCGGGCCGCCTTTATCACCTTGGGCAGACCGCGAAATATCGGACAGGAGTTGTCTATCTCCACGTCAGATTGTTTGCCGTGCATCAATGTCTTGGCGTATGATACCGTTGCGCCGTATGCCTCGCATATGGATTGATGACCGAGGCACACGCCAAGAATCGGAATTTTGTCCGCGAAATGCCTTACCACATCAATGCATATTCCTGCGTCAATGGGTCTGCCCGGGCCGGGCGACAGAATTATGCGATCGGGGGCAAGGGCTTCAATCTCCTCAATCGTCATTTCGTCGTTGCGTATCACTCTAATGTCGGGGTTTATCGAGCCTACAAGCTGAAAGAGATTGTAGGAAAAGCTGTCGTAATTGTCTATCAGCAGAATCATCAGTCTATACCTCCCTCTGCCGTTCTGAGCGCGTCAACAACCGCCTTCGCCTTGTTGATGCACTCCTGATATTCGTTCTCAGGCACGCTGTCGGCAACTATTCCCGCGCCCGAGCGGACAAACACCTTGCCGTTTTTCTTAAACGCTATGCGTATTGCGATGCAGGTGTCCAGGTTGCCCGTGAAGTCTATATACCCGATAGCGCCGCCGTAAATGCCGCGCTTGTTGTTTTCCAGTTCGTTGATTATTTCACAGGCACGGATTTTCGGCGCACCCGAAAGCGTTCCCGCAGGCAGCACCGCGTCAACCGCGTCCAATGCGGTGCGATCGTCGCAGATCTCTCCGCGTACAGTGGAGCCGATGTGCATTACATGGGAATAGCGTTCTATTGCCATGTACTTTTCCACCTTGACGCTGCCGAACTTGCTTATCTTGCCTATGTCGTTGCGCCCGAGGTCAACCAGCATATTGTGTTCGGAAAGCTCCTTGGGATCCGCGAGCAGGTCCTTTTCCAGCGCGATATCCTCCTCGTAGGTTCTGCCTCGCGGACGCGTGCCGGCCAGCGGAAAGGTGTAAAGTTTCCCATCTTTCAATTTAACCAGAGTTTCGGGGGAAGCGCCCGCTATTTCGATGTCGTTGCTGCTGAAGTAGAACATATAGGGCGACGGATTGGTAGTTCTGAGCACCCGATAGGTGTCAAACAGGCTGCCCTCAACCTCCGCCATAAGACGATTGGAGAGCACGACCTGGAATATATCGCCCTCGTGAATGTAATTTTTGGCCTTATTGACCATTTCGCAGTACTGCTCCCTGTCGAACAGCGATTCCATCTCGGATTTTATCTTCAGAGACTGAATTTCTGCGGGCTTGCCGCTGAGAATCAAATTCCGCATGGTTTCCAGTTCAATAAGCGCCTTTTCGTAATTCTGATCCACGCTGTCGAGTTTAATGTTTACTATGAGGACGATTTTTTGATGCAGATTGTCAAATGCTATTACCTTATTGAAAAGCATAAGATCTACGTCATTGAAATTCTCCTCGTCCCGCGCGTCCAGTTTAAGCGAAGGTTCGCTGTACTTGATGTAATCGTAGGAGAAATAGCCCACCAAACCGCCCGTGAAAGAGGGAAGATAATCGAAGCGCGGACTTTTGTTGTCCTCAACTATCTGTCTGATTATGGTCTTTGGACTGTCGGAATTAAGAGTCAGCTCGGTTCCGGCATTAATTTTAACAACGCCGTCCTTGCAGGTTATCTCCATGATTGGGTCGTAGCCCAGGAAGGTGTATCTGCCCCATTTGGACGAGTCCTCGCAGCTCTCCAGCATATAACAGTGATTGCTGACCTTCTTCAATATCTTCATGACCTCAACAGGCGTTTTTACGTCGGAATACATCTCACAGCTTACCGGAACAGTCTTGTATTCGGCGGCAAGCGCCCTGACCTCATCTAAACTCGGTCTGAACATTTTGGCTTCAATCCTTTCTTTTTCAAATCTTTTTCAAAAATACAAGACAAAAAGCCCTTGACAAAATTTCGTTTAATGCGCAACAACACATTAAAAAATCTTGTCAAGGGCGAACTTTAAAAAATCCGCGGTGCCACCTTGATTTGCGGTTCAAGAAACCGCACACTCATTCGCAGGATACAGCCATATCCCCGATGATTAACGCACATCGCAACGTCATATTTTAATCGACGCCGCACTTAGGCGGACGCCTTTGAATATGCCCTCGGCGGTCCATTTAATAAACTGCATTTCTGCCCGATTCTCAGCGCCACGGGCTCTCTGTGAGCGCACGAATATTTTTATCTCCGCGTCAACGGTTTCCACGCCGATAGTCTGATATCGACGCCGATCGCAGCTTTTATTCTCTTGTTTTTATCTTTTTTTAACATAGTACTCTTAAAATTCTGTTTTGTCAATATAATTTTTGATATTTTCTATAAATTTTTTTGCACGCCTCAACGGGTAAGTTCACAAAAACACAGGTGAATGTTGCCCCTAAAATTTTACGGGAAAGATGTTTGCTCTCTGCTTTTCCCAAAGGCGAAAAGGATTGGTGCAAAAGATTATGTGTTCCGTATTCGCCCCAGACCCCCACGCCACGCTATTTGTTTTGAATGCCTCCTCCGTGTTTGAAATCTGTCAAATGCTTGACTTTTTTTTGCCTTTGTTATATACTTGCATAAAAACGAATTATATGCAAAAAATCACTACTTTTTCTCAAAGGCAGGAAGGAAAAATACATATGAAAAAGACACCCTTTGTCACCCTTGAGCAGCTCAAGGAGATTGAAAAGACATACCCAACCCCCTACCACATCTACGACGAAAAGGGCATACGTGAGAACGCGCGCAGACTTCGCCGGGCATTCGGCTGGAACAAAGGCTTCAAGGAGTATTTCGCTGTAAAGGCCACCCCAAACCCATACATAATGCAAATTCTCCGCGAGGAGGGCTGCGGCTCCGACTGCTCGTCTTACAGTGAATTGCTCTTGGCCGAGAGCGTAGGCAATGTAGGCAGCGACATAATGTTCTCGTCCAATGCAACTCCTCCCGAGGACTTCAGGCTCGCCAAAAAACTGGGTGCCATCATAAATCTGGACGACATAACCCACATTGATTTTCTCGAAAAGGCGGCCGGAATCCCCGAGACAATCTGCTGCCGCTACAATCCCGGCGGATATTTCGAGCTTGGCACCGATATAATGGACAACCCCGGCGACGCCAAATACGGTATGACCCACGAACAGATAATCGAGGCGTTCAAGATCCTGCTGGGCAAGGGCGTCAAGCACTTCGGAATCCACAGTTTTCTCGCCAGCAATACCGTCACAAATGACTATTACCCCGAACTTGCCCGCAGACTCTTTGAACTCGCCGTGGAACTTAAAGAAAAAACAGGCGCGTCCATAGAATTTATAAATCTTTCGGGCGGCGTGGGCATCGCGTACCGCCCCGAACAGGAGCCCAACGACATCATGGTCATAGGAGAGGGGGTCCGTCAGCAGTACGAGAAGATTCTGGCGCCCGCAGGCATGGACAATGTTGCGATCTTCACCGAACTTGGCAGATTTATGCTCGCCCCCTACGGGCATCTCGTCACCAAGGCTATCCACCGCAAGGAGACATACAAGCACTATATAGGCGTCGACGCCTGCGCCTGCAATCTCATGCGCCCTGCCATGTACGGCGCGTACCATCACATCACCGTCATGGGCAAGGACGAGAACGGTCCCAAGATGACATACGACATAACAGGCTCGCTCTGCGAAAACAACGACAAATTTGCCATAGACCGCGAGCTTCCCGTAATTGACATTGGTGACTTCCTCGTAATTCACGACACGGGCGCGCACGGCTTCTCTATGGGTTACAATTACAACGGCAAGCTGCGCTCCGCCGAGCTGCTGCTTTGCGAGGACGGTTCGGTAAAACTCATACGCCGCGCCGAGACCCCTGCGGATTACTTCGCCACTTTCGACTTCGAGGGGGCGACGATAAAGGTAAAGGACAACGAGGACTGACAGGTTTAATAGATTTTAATAGATTTTAATAAATTAAATTCCAAACAACAGGTAAATCTGCTTCATGCTTATGTAAAGAATGTAAAGACTTAGGCATGAGGCGGATTTTTTAATCCGGGCAGGCGGAAGAAAAAATCACGTCGGCTTATCCGCAAGAGTATCGGAATTTATATTCACTCATAGTTTGATATGAATGGATTAAAGTGTGTTTTGCGGATCCATAATTATGAATTATTTTACATTTTTTTACTGTTAAACCTTTCCGATATGTGATATAATAATTTTGTACTATTTTCTAGTCGGTGTGAATTGAGAAATTCAAAAAATACAAAAATTATGAAAGGAAAATTCTATGGAAAACAAAACACCTTCAAAGGCGATGGACGCGGACTCCTTTGTGCCCGTGCTCAAATACATTCTGTCGTTTTTCATCACCATGCTGGTCACATACGTCGCGTGTACGTTGAATGACAAATCAACGGCATTCTCACTGACTTTTGCGGTGACGGCAGGAGTCATAGCGTTGCTTGTCTGTCACTCTATAATGTCGAGCAATGTACCAAAAGCAAAATATTACTACATTCTGCTATCTGCTCTGCTGTCATTCTGCGCCATAGTCATATGCTACATGGCGCTGGGGGTTTACCCGTTCGGAGAAAAGTCGGTAATGATAATAGATATGCACCATCAATACTCCTCTTTCTTCTCGCTGGTGCGTGAGAAAATTACCTCCTTTGATTCGCTTTCCTATTCCGACAGCGTGGGCATGGGCGGCGGCCTTATCCCGCTCATAGCCTACTATCTTTGCAGCCCCTACAACATAATTGCGCTGATATTCCCCCGCGATTGGCTGACAGAGGCGATCGCCCTCATCGAAGTGCTCAAAATTGCCACGGCGGGCGCGACATTTGCGATATTCTGCCGCGGCGTATTCAAAAAGGAGAATTACAGCACCGTCGCACTCTCCATTGCATACGCGCTGTCGGCGTACTTTATCGCATATTCGTGGGACGTGATGTGGCTGGATTGCCTCGTCCTGCTGCCGCTCATCGTCTACGGGCTTGAAAAGGTGATAAATGGGGAAAGTCCGCTGCTCTATAGCATAACCCTCGGACTTGCCATAACCACAAACTACTACATCGGGTACATGGTTTGCATATTCATGGTGCTGTGGTTCATCATGAGAATGCTGGAATCGGACGGTCAATACGGTGACATTCCCGTAAAGAACAGAGCGCTCAGATGGCTCAAAAAGTCTGTCCGTTTCGCATGGACTTCCGCCGTGGGCGGTATGCTCTCGATGTGGATATTGATACCCACCGCGATTTCCCTTCGCGAAACCTCGGGCGCGGAGGACGAGTTCGCACGCGAGGTCACAAGCAATTTTGACTTCTGGGACATATTCTCCCGCACCCTTTACGGAATGCCTCCCACAGAGCGGGGCGACAATCTGCCGAATATCTACTGCTCAATGCTGGCGGTGCTGATGATAGCCGTGTTCATGCTCTGCCGCCAAATTCGACTGAGAACGCGCGTTTGCTTCGGCGGTCTGCTGGGCGCGCTCGTTGTACTCATGGCAAACAACTGGACAAATTTTGCCTTCCACGGGTTCCACTTTCCCAACGACCTGCCCTATCGAAATTCCTTTCTGGTTAGCTTCGTGATGCTCGCGATTGCCGTTCAGACGCTCGACAAAATCAGAGAGCTTGAGCGCGAAACCGTGTTCAAAGCGTTTGCCGTTGTGGCGGCCATGCTGGTAATCGAACAGAAGATAGGGGATTCGGATTATACCTCAGTGTGGACGGCGCTGGGACTTGTCGCGCTATACGCGCTGATAATCGGCTGTGCGCCCGCGTTCAAGGCGGCAAGGAGAAACACCGCTGCCGCGCTCATTCTCGCGGTCGTATTCGTGGAGGTGTCCGCCAACTCAATATCAATGATACAGCAGCTCAACAAAGACGAGGTGTTCACTGAGCGCGAAAACTTTGTGTATGATTACAACATAAACAAAGCCGCAGTCAGTTATATCGAGGAAATAAACGCCGACGGCAGCCGCATGGAGATACTCCCCCGAAAGACTTGCAATGACGATGCCCTTTACGATTATTCGGGTCTTACGGTGTTTGCTTCAAGCAACGCCAAGGCCACTACCACGCTCATGGGCAAGCTGGGCTATGCCATAAACGGCGTAAACAGCTACATCTACAACAGCTATGTCCCGCTTGTGGATTCAATTCTCAACCTCAAGTATGTAGCGTTCAATCACGACATAGGCTCCCACGCTCAGCTTGCATATATCGACAACGTAACCGACGGCGACGGCAACTACAGATATATCTATGAAAACACAATGGCGCTTGCCCGAGGCTTTACCGTTGACAACGATATAATATACTGGAATTCGGGCAGCACCGCCAAATATGAAAATCCCTTCGACGTGCAGAACAAGTTTGTAGAATACGCAGCCAACTGTCCCCCTGTCTACACCATGCTGCCGCCCTCGGTGGAGAGCGAAGACGGCATGAATGTGGAATTCAACGATTCGTATTTCTACGCCGACTGCACAGGCGGTACGGGCTCCTTTGACGCCGCGATCGTCAAGCACAACGAGTCCCAAACATACATCTACGTCGATTGCCGCGCCGCCTCGAGCATAAACGTGTCGGTCGATAATTCAAGCTGGAGCGTCACCCCTTACGAGCCTTATATAATAGACTTGGGAAGGCTGGCTGTCGGAGACATTGTCCGCGTAAATATAACTGCGGACTCCACTTGCAGCGGCAACATATTCGTCGCTGAAATGGACAATGAAGCTATGGCCAACGCTATAAGTGCACTCGGTCAGAATCAACTGCAAGTGACCGAGTTTGACGACGGGTATATCAAGGGCAGCATTTCCGCTGACCGCGACTGCGTTATGTTCACCTCTATCCCTTACAACGACGGTTGGACGGCTATCGTTGACGGCGAGACAGTCGAGACGATGATGATAGGCGACGCGCTTCTCGGCATTTACCTGCCTCAGGGCAACCACGAGGTGACTTTGAGATATCACACAAGCGGGCTGCCGCTGGGCGCGGCACTCACGCTCTTTGGCATAATTGTGCTGGTGCTGTGGTCCCTGCGCAAAAGGACAATCTATCCGCTGCTCAAAGAATTTGCTCCTGTACTCTACAAATCAATAGGCGAGGTAAATAAAGATAAGCTCGAGCCGCAGAATACTCCGTTTTCATTTGAAGAATTATTCTCTGAGGGGAGTGACGACGCGGTTAATATTCTCAAAACTGACAACGGAGAGATCAGCTTCGCTGATAATACTGACGAAGAAAGCGAAGAAATAACGCAAATCAAAGAGCCTCCTCCACATTCAGCCCACGCAAAATCAACCAAGGTTCCGGCACCCGCCGACAATACTGACGGTGAGGACAAGTCAGAGCAGATTCAGGAGGTAACCGAGGTGCAGGAAATCGGCGCCAATGACAAGGAACCGCAAAAAGGATCAACTGCAACGGAAACACGACATACAAAGATACAACATTCGTCGACAGGCGAAGTGTTTGAGATCACGGAGGACAATAAAAACACAAAAAAATAATCAGCTAAGCGTAGAAGTCCAGGGGGATAATTCCCTCTGGCAGTGGGCGTGGGGCAAAGCTCCACAAGCGGGAGCGGTCAAAACGCGCTAAGACTAAAGAAACATTTAGGCGAACACAGAAAAAGCGAAGCTGCCAAAAACACACCAACAAGAAAATCTTTGATTTTCTTGTTGGTGTGTTTTTTTGACGGCTCAGATAAATCGAGAAAGCTTTGTTAAAAAGATTATTTGCCATGTATTCGCCCAAACTCGCCTTTAATCCTACCGTGTTTTGCCCGCTCCGCCTGCGGCTCCGCTTGTGAGGCTCTGCCTCACTCTCCGCCATGGGCGCTGCCCCTGTACCCTGCCAGGAGGAATTATCCCCCTGGACTCCCATATAGCTCCGCTCGCTCGACTTGAGTTTCTCAAAATTGATTTCCGTAAATAACCTTGTCTCCCACTTGACAAAGTAAAAAATAAGAGTTATACTGTACGTTGAAAATATAATTGAACTGTCTTCAGGGCGAGGTGAAATTCCTCACCGGCGGTGATGCAGCCTTTGTAATGGCTGTTAGTCCGCGCGCGCAAGCTGATTCGGTGTGATTCCGAAACCGACGGTAAACACGTTGTTCTTATGTACAACGGTGAAAAGTCCGGATGAAAGAAGATGTGTGCAAGCCACAATGCCGTCGGTTTGTCTCGGCGGCGTCCACAACCTGCATATATTGTCGCCCTGCGGTTACTTGACATAAGTCCGCAGGGCGTTTTTTCGTTGGCGCAGACAGTCCACTAAAGAAAGGTGTCGTTGTTTTATGCAGCAAGCAAAAGTTCAGTCCCCCGTCCGTAAGCAGTCAAACCACACACGTCGCATGGTAATGACCGCAATACTGTCGGCGCTCTCGTCAGTGCTGATGTTTTTCAGCTTCAATGTGCCGCTCATGCCGTCATTTATCAAGATGGATCTGTCCGAACTGCCCGCGCTGATAGCCGCCTTTGCAATGGGGCCTGTCAATGGCGCGGTAGTGTGTCTTGTCAAGAATCTGGTAAATCTTTTCTTCTCGACCACTGGCGGAGTTGGAGAACTGTCCAACTTCCTGCTGGGTGTATTCTTTGTGGTTCCGGCGGGAATAATTTACAAGCTGCGTCCCAAGCTCGGCTTCGCGATAGTGGGCAGCGTAGTGGGCGCGTTGTTGATGGCGATGCTGAGCGTATTCAGCAATTACTATGTGGTGTATCCCATATACACGGCGTTCATGCCTATGGACGCCATAATCGGAATGTATCAGGCGATAAATCCCTCGGTCGATAACCTGTGGGAATGCCTGCTCATGTTCAATATGCCGTTTACCTTCATCAAGGGAATGATAAGCGCGGTGATAACCATAGCGGTATACAAAAAGATAACCCCGCTCGTCAACGGCAAGGCACAGTAAAAAACAATAAGAAGCAGGAACAATAAATAGAATAACCGTATAAAACAAGCCAAAATCGGGTCAACAGAAGTTAGCCGCCTGACTTTGGCTTGTATTTTTATATTGGTATCATTCAAACTGTATTTGCACCGGTCGTCTGTTTACAAAAACCGCCGCGCTGTCGAACCCCGCCTCCTTCGCGGCAGCTATGCCATCAGCCATACCGACAGAAATGTGCTCGGGGACGTGCGCGTCGCTGCCAAGAGTGATATACCTGCCGCCCAATCGGCGGAATAATTTGAGATATTCAATCGTTGGCATGAGGAACCCGCCCTCACTGCGCATACCAGATGTGTTGATTTCAAGGGCCTTGTCGTTTGCCGCGAGTGTGGCGAGAATTTCTTGTATTTTTGGCATATGCGGAGACATATCGACCTCCACCCCGTCGCGCCCCGTGATGTATCTGAGAGGATATGTCATGTGCGCGAGCGAGTCAAATCCATTCCACCTCACCATTTCAAGAAGCTCGTCAAAATATCGTGTGAGCAGGTTCTGCGCCTGTTTCTCCGTGGGATGCAGATAGTAGAAATCCTCCTCACCGCGGATATTGTGCAGTGAACACAGAACAAAGTCGTATTCGCATAGCCCGAGAGCCTTTGCCGTCTCGTCCAAATCCTGAAGCGGCTCGCCAAGCTCTATGCCTCGCAGCACGGTCAAATCGTCATATTTGCGGTCAAGCTCTACCGCCTGTGCGTTGGAGCGAGCGATATCTTCGCGGCTCCATTCCAAAACATCGCAGTGATCGGTTATGGCAATGTATTCAATGCCCAATTCGTGGGCGCGGTCAACCTGATGTTCGGCGGGAGTATCGCTGTCAAACGAATTATCGGTGTGAAGGTGACAGTCGCATCGGGTGATTTTTCTCATAATTGTTTCAGACTTCTTTCAAATTCAACTTTATAATGCTGTGAATATTATAACACAGTATTCTTAACATTGCAATTTCTGCTGACCTTTTTTCACGGAAATCAATTTCTAATAACAGCATCGTCAATATAAAAATCGGATTGATTTTATTTTTCATTGGTTATTTCTCCATCAGAAAATCTTTCACTTTATTATTAGCACATATTTTTTTCAAGCTCAAATAAATTTGGAAAGTTGTATTAAAAAGATTATTTGCTCTATATTAGCCCAAACCCGCCCTCAATCCTTCCGTGTTTTGCCCGCTCTGCCTCACCCTCCGCCATGGACGCTGCCCCCGGGCTCACATATAGCTCCGATCGCTTAACTTTAATTCCTCAAAATTGATTTCCGTGGTGTTGTCGAAACGAATATTGACTTTTATATTTAATTATGATACAATTATTTTTAATAGTTTATATAATATGTATTTATTGTTGCTTTTGCTCACCCGATCGATATTTATGAGGCAGGTGAATAAAGATTTGCATTACAAAAATCACAGTCTCAGGCATGAACTTAAATACCCCATATCATACGCCGATTACTACGAGCTCCGCAGCCGCGCGCTGAGCTTCATGCGTCACGATCCCCACGGTAAGAACGGCGTGTACTTCATACGCAGTCTGTATCTCGACGATATATATCTATCAAACTACAACCAAAAATCCGATGGCTTGGAGCGGCGCAGAAAGTACCGCATAAGAACATATGACTTAAACAGAGATGTAATAAAGTTCGAGATAAAGGATAAATTCGACAGCTATATATCTAAATTGTCGTCCAACATAACATATGAACAGTGTCGAAGTATAATCAAAGGCAATTTCGGTTTTGCCGGAGATATGATACGCACAAATTCCGACGGCGGCAGAGAAAAAGCTCTCAGAATAGGATACATCGACTGCGCCTGCAAGATACTTCGTCCTCAAGTGGTAGTGGACTACACCCGCGAGGTGTTTATCTGTGACGAGGGCAATGTTCGCATGACCTTCGACATGAATCTCAGGGCGGGAGATGGAATGGGCGACATATTTGACCCTCACCTCCCCACCGTCCCCGCATACGACAGCAACAAGATGATTCTTGAGATGAAATACGACGACTACCTACCCGAATACATCAAAAAAATGCTGCGTTCGCTCAGTTTGTGGCAGTCAGCCCAATCAAAATATGCTATGTGCTGTATAGCACAGTCCAATTATTTAGGAAAGGCCGTGTTTTAATGTCATTCAGCGATGTTTTTAAAAATAAATTCCTAAATCAATTTACGGTTACATCTCCTATGGAATACGCCATGGCCCTGATTTTCGCTATATTTCTGGGGATTGTTATATACGTTGTGTATAAAAAAACTTACAACGGAGTCGCTTACAGCCGTAATTTTAACATTACGCTGATACTCATGACACTTATGACCGCAGTGATTATACTGACTATAACGGCAAATCCCGTGCTTTCTCTTGGCATGGTTGGCGCGCTCTCAATAATCCGATTCCGCACAGTAGTCAAGGATCCGGTGGATCTGATGTACCTATTTTGGGCGATATCCACGGGCATAATCATAGGCGCCAAACAATATGTCTTCGCACTGATATGTGTTGTAATAGTATCTGTATTCTGTCTCATTATGTCAAAGACAAAAGACAAGGATCGTCTTTATCTGGTGATAATACGCTATGACTTATCCGCAACCGAGCGGATTGACAAGGCGATAGAGCAGATAAACGGCAGAATTCGCAACCGCACGGCAAGCAAGTCGGGCGTTGAGACCATAATTGAGGTAAAGAGCAATGCGATAGACTGCCATTTTGTCGAGACTGTAACGGCTATGGAGGGCGTGGAGAGCGCTGTTCTGGTAAACTACAACGGAGAATATGCCGAGTAAACTCGATTATAATAATACCCCCAAAAACAAACAACCGTCCGCACAGTACCCGTTTGGGCCACCGCGCGGACGGTTGTTTGTTTGCCTTGCGGCAATTTTTAACAAATTTCAATGGCAATATTAAAGTATTAAATAATCAATCAGCGAAATCATAGAAATCCTTGTTCTTCTCTTTAAACATATCAAAAACCGCTGACGCCACACTGTCGTCATCAACGCTTACGAAGCTGTCGCCTTCATTATCATCGTCCGACGTTTTGTCCAGTTTAAGTATAACCACCTCGTCGTCATCCTCGTCGGTGGAGATAAGCAGAACATATTCCTCTCCTTGATACTCAATGCAATCAAGATATTCAAAAGCCATCTCGTTGCCATCGTCGTCGCAAAGGTAAACCAGATTGTCGAGTTCCTGTTCGTCAAAGTTATCCAGATTTTCTCCGCTCATTTAAATCAACCAGCCTTTCCGAGCAAAATTCGCTATTTCATGTGATATACGGTCTGCGTCACACACAGACCCCAGCTTCAGCGGCTGTTAAAAACAGGAGACAGGTCAGCCGCTGTTTTCACTTGTAAATTTAACGCCTCAAGTCAATTACTCCTCCGCAGCAACCGAAGTTTCCACGGGCAGTTTGGCCTTCTCGAAGGTATCGAGCACCTCCTGCGAAGGCTTCTTGCTGATGAGCGAAACTATTACCGCCGCCAGCAGTCCGCATATAAAGCCGGGAACTATCTCGTAAATGCCGGTTATGCCGGTGAGGAATGAATACCATATCATATCCACCAGGAAACCTGTGACGATTCCCGCCACAGCTCCGGAATATGTAAACCTTTTCCAATAGAGCGCGAGAATTATTGCGGGACCGAATGCCGAACCGAATCCGCCCCACGCGCATTCCACCAGCGCCATAATGCCTTTACAGCTCGGGCTGCTGGCTATGGCAAAGGCCACTACAGCTATTATGATAACTACTATGCGGCCCGACCACATCATTTCCTTGTTGGAGGCGTTCTTCCTGATCACCGACTTATAAACATCCGACGAGAATGCCGAGGAGGCCGCGAGAAGCTGAGAATCCGCCGTGCTCATGGAGGCGGCTATAATGGCCGAGAGCAGTACGCCCGCTATGAATGCCGGGAAAAGCGCTCTGACCATGCTGATGAAAACAATGCTGTCGTTGCCTTCCAACGCGTCACCGAAGAACTGTCTGCCAATCAGACCAACTACAGCGGCCATGATAAGGATAATCGTAGTCCAGCAGCTCCCCACTATCTGAGATCTTCTCATATCTTTTTCAGATCTGATGGAGATGTATCTCACTATGATGTGAGGCATACCGAAGTAACCGAGTCCCCAGCCAAGACCAGTGATTATATCGGCTATGCTCGCCCAGTCGAGTTTGCCGCTCGAAAGAATATTGTAGAAATGCTCCGGAATCGCCGTGCCGCCCTGTGCGACAAAGTCGGGGGCATTGATTGCAAAAACAGCTATTATCGGACAGAGCATGAGCGCCGCCAGCATGAGCAGACCCTGGAAGAAATCCGTCCAGCAAACGGCGTTGAATCCCCCGAGAAATGTATACACAACAATAATTGCCGTGGAGACTATCATGGCAATTCTCGGATCGATGCCGAGAACGGTGTTAAAAAGCGTACCGCACGCGGAGATACTGGAGGCGGAATACACGCAGTAAACGATCACAAAAACAATAGCGCATATAATCTGAAGCGCTTTGTGTCGGCTCTTAAAGCGATTGGTGAGAAACTGGGGAATTGTGATGGAATCGTCTGCTACAATTGAGTATCTACGCAGACGGGGCGCAACGAATATCCACGCGGTTACAGTGCCCAACAACAGACCCACCGCGATCCAGACTTTGCCCATGCCCGCCAGATAAATCGAACCCGGCAGACCCATGAGCACCCACGCGCTCATGTCCGAGGCTCCTGCGCTGAGAGCGGCGACCAGACCGCTCATGTTTCTTCCGCCGAGGAAGTACTCTTTTTCGCTCTCACTTTTCTTTGACCTGACAAAGAAGTAGATACCTACGCCTATGACAAGTATGAAATACAAAATGATAGCGCTAAGTTCGACATAATTCAAACTTAATCAATCCTTTCCCGCCAATGAAGGCAAACAAATTTTTGTCCGAAAAACGGACTTTACCTTTAGCATTATATTTTAATATTAATAATTTGTCAACAATTTTACGCACAAAGCAGAAAAATCAATTTTGAATAACATCATCAGACAATATAAAAAGTTTGGCCTACTTTATTTCCCCACCTAATGCTCTGTGTCTGACCAAACCTGCCTTTGACACTGCCGCATTTTGCCCGCTAAGCCTGTGACTTCGCTTGTGAGGCCCTGCACCACCCTCCGCAATGGCTCGTCCTTGATTCCCGTTGCAGCTCATCTCGCTTGACTTCAGTTTTTTAATATTATCTCCAATATAATTTATAATTTGCGGTCCTGAGGCATTGTCTTGATAAAATAAACAATAAATGGGGTCGCCACCAGTGCCGACAGGATATCCGCAGCGGGCTGTGCCCAGATGATGCCGTCTACTCCAAACAGACGAGGCAGCAACAGTATCAGCGGAATGAAGCACACCCCGCTGCGCAGGCTTGCCAGCACAGCCGCTCCTATACTTCTTCCCACGCTTTGATACAGCATACTTGTGCATTGATACAACACTATAACTCCACAGGCGGCGCACTGCGCTTTAAGCGCGGGTATGCCTATAGTTAAAACTTCCGGATCGTCGCGGAATTGACGGACTATCACGTCGGCCGCAAATACGCCGATCGCCGACAGGATCGTACACACCGATGTGCCATATGCCACCGTAAAGAAATAAGCCTTGCGCACACGGGAATACAGCCTCGCACCGTAATTAAAGCTGCTCACGGGCTGCAGCCCCTGTCCTATCCCTATTCCCACGGCCAATATTATGAAACTGACTCTGCTCACTATGCTCATAGCCGCCACCGCCGGATCGCCGTAGACGGCGGCAGCGTTATTCAGCATCATCGCCGCAATGCTGTTAAGACCTTGCCTGAGCATACTCGGCAGGCCTGTGAATAATATTTTCAGATATTCATGTGGATTTCTTGACACATATTTGATATTGAATTCGCTCTGTGTTTTGCCCCTCAGGAACATACTCAGCAGTATAAGAGAACTCACCGCCTGTGAGATCGCGGTGGCAAGTCCCGCTCCGTTTATTCCCATATCCAGTCCGAATATGAACAGCGGATCCAACGCCATATTCAGCACGCCGCCAAAAGTAAGGCCTACCATGGCAAACGCTGCTTTGCCCTCGTAACGCAGAATATTGTTCATCACAAAGCCCACCACCATCATGGGCGCCGCCGCCAGTATGAACCTCGCATAACTGGACGCGTAAGGCAGAATCGTGTCTGTGCTGCCCAGGAGGTACATAAGTGGGGTGAGGAACGTAAGTCCGAGAAGCGCAATAATTACACCCAAGGTCAGCGCAGTAAAAAATGCCGTGGACGCAAGCCTTTTTGCTGAGGCGACGTCCTTTGCCCCCAATTTCATGCTGATAAGGCTGCCCGAGCCATGCCCCATCATGAAGCCCACAGCCTGAAGTATCGACATGAGGGCAAATACGATTCCCACCGCGCCGCTCGCGCTCGTCCCTATACTGCTGACAAAATACGTATCTGCGAGATTGTATATATTGGTGACAAGCATACTCACCACAGTGGGCGCCGACATTTTTAAGATCAGCCGCGCCACGGGAGTTTCGGTCATTTTTTTATATTGCCCGTCCGACTTCCCAACTTCCTCCATTTTTACAAACACACACTCCTCATTTTCATTTATGCTCGCTTTCGTGAATCTATCGGGCGCTGCCGTTTATTTGCGGCCTATTTTCCCAAATTGAAATTTGAAAAAAGTCCGCAAACAATACTTTTGACCTTTCTCGCCGCCCGATCAAACAAAATCACCGCCTTGTCAGGTATCACATTCTTTATGAACACTGCCGCCGAGGTCAAAAAACCTAACCTCCCATAGCCCTCCGCCGCCTTTGCGAAGCCGCTGCGGTATATGTCCGTCAGCAGTGCGCCTCGATTCTTGCTCTGGGGAGTGGGAGAAGTCAAGAGACGATTTGCCGAAGCCCTGTCAAAATCTGAGGGTTCCAGATATATCTGTCCTGCTATACGTGAAAAAAACTCCATGCCCTTATTCGATGACACTATCACCAGTGAGACGCCATTATCATAGGGAAAATTCGGGTGCGCGCGCCGTATGTTCTCGAACCTCCCGAGCGATATATCCCCCACCCGAACGGGGGAGGCATATTTACAGCTTCCGCAGGATCGCCGATTTATGTAACCACCGCTGCTCATGGAACAGAGCATATCAAGTTCGGAGGGGAACGAAAGCAGATATCTGAATTTCTTTCGCCGGTATATCACTCTCATACTGCGGCTGTGGCCAAAGGCGCGCTTGTTTTCAAACCGGATGTCCGATATCTTTCCGCCCAGTTTGTGTTCCAGCCAATTTACATATCGATTAAACACGCCTTCGGAGGTAACGCCGCCGCATAGCACGTCCACAACCAGAAGATTCTCGTAATCTCTGCCAAGATAACCGCGAAGTCCGTCACATTGACAGGGCGTGCCCGAGAAAAGCACGGTCTTTCCGCTTTCCGCGTCGTCCTTCACCGAGGCATATACGCCGTCCGTATCGCTTTGCACGGGCTTCACTCCGCGCAACGGCTCCAACTCATGCAGCGAGGCGGCGCGAATGTGGCGGGGGTGACGGTTTTCGTCAAAGGCGCAGCCGTACGCCACCCCGCCTCCGGATATCACTGACTTGGCGAGCAGAGGGAATATGCCACCCGAGTGGGAATCGACAAGCTCTCCCTTTTGGCGGGCCTTTGCGGCGTAATACACTGCGGCAAAGTCCGGAGTTCGGGGTTCAAGCGGCTTGTCAATCGGGCACACTTCCGCACATCTGCCGCACGACGAGCAAAGTTCACTGTCGAACGACGGATATATGAACTTATATTTATCTCTTATCTTAACGACAGCAAGCTGCGGACATGCCTCAATGCATGACCCGCAGCCTGTGCAGTGCTTATGATCAACTATAAGCAAATTTAATCAGCTCCAAATGGCCTTCTGTTGTTCAGTGCGCTTAAAATCTCCAGTCTCTTTGCGATGACAGCGCTGCTCTTTTTATTTTCCGCAGAATTTTTGGCGGTCGGATTGGATTGCCCGATTTTGTCAGCCTTATCGGCTCCGCCCGACGGCCCTGCATTGTTTGCGCCGTCGGTTTCAACGGATTCCTTCGATTGCGTTTTCGGCTGTTCCTGTGCCGACGATGACTCTGCGGCCGCATTACCTGTTTGATCCTGTTCGCCCTGAGCAGCTTGTTCCTGAGCTGCCTTTTCGGCCGCCTCCATCTGCTGCTGAAGAATTTCGGATTCATTCACAAGGTACTCGGGACAATTTTGCAAATCTATTTTGACAACACGACCGTTCACGTTGCTAATGTAAACGTCAATGCGTTTCCTGTGCTCGCCCAGCAAATCGGAGTTAGGATCTTTTATATCGGTTATCGAGACAGGGAGTGTGATAGTGGGTACGTCGTCGGGCATTATATAGGAATAGACCGTATAACCCTCCTCGACCGTCTTGACTATGACGCAGCCCTCTTCCTCTGTCAGCTCATAAGTTTCCACCGTGCCAACCGGCTGCTGTTCAAACGCCGCCTTAGTCTCGTCATCGGCTTGCTGCTCCTCATTGCTTTCCGCCGGCTGCTTGTCATCTTCCGTCTGCTCAGTCTTATCGACATAGCCCGAAAGCATGGCGTACTCATCTCCAAACGCGGTGACAAGCTCGCTGTATTCCGAGCCGAGGGTAACGCCCTTCGGCATGAGTATTTTTACGTTCGGACCCACCACGCTTGCTGAAAGGCTCACAGCATAACAGTTTACAGGCGTCTGGGAGCGCTTGAGGTCATAATTATGGACAAGAATGCTCATCGCAAGATTGCCCTTGCGCATAACCACGCCATCCTGCGTCACGCCCTTGGGAATATCCTGCCCGGCGCCGCGCACGAATACCCAGCCGTCGTCAATGAGCTTTTGTATCGGAATCGGAAGGGTGTAGAGGTTGCTTTCATACTTAAATGCAAAGTCATCAAAAGTTTTGCCCAAAAGGTTTGGGGCCTTGTAGAGTGTTATTACCGAAGATCTTTTCTTGAGGTCCTTGGAGTAGTCGTACTTCTCCTCGACAGGATCCACGTTGTCCATCTCAATGCGCACTACCGAATCTGACTTTCCTTCGTACTCGCCCAATTCAAAGGACACCACCGATGTGTCGGATATTGAATAGCAAAGCGTGCGCGTCAAATCATCGGATTCTTCATCATAGCCGTCGATAAACGCGATGTCGTTTATCGCGGCAAGTTCACCGCTTGATTTGACGACATCTTTCGTATAGGACGGTCTGCCATATGTGGTCACAATCTTCTCGTATGTCATACCCAGTGTCACATCGCCGTCAAGAGTGAAATCCGAGGGTTCATCACTGTCCGCCTCTACCATGACGCCCACCACAAGGCAGTTTTCCAATGTCTGCGCCTTCTTGCCGTCATTGTAGAACTTCAAAGCGATGCTCTCGCCGTTTCTCTCTATGGTGACGTAATCCGAGTATTCCTCCGGCTGTATCAGGGTGTCGGCAGTGTACAATACGCCGTCCTCATCGGTCTGAGCGCCGTCGTTATCGGCATTGCCGTTATTACCGGCATCACCGACGGGCAAATCGCTCGCGCCGTCGTCTGCCTCATCGGATTTATCCCCCGCCAGTTTCCAGCCTCTTGCCGAAAGAGCGCTGTATTTTATCGGAAGCTCGTATTTTACACCGCTGAGATTGAAGTCAAACCCGTATATTGAAATGGCGTCAACTTCAGTATGTTTCTCTTCGGTTTCAAACGCGCTGTCGGGAAATATCGCATCAGGCATCTGACACGAGGTGACGCCACCAATGAGCGCCGCCGCGATCAAAAACGCAGAAATTTTCTTAAACATTCGCAAAAACCCCTTTCCGTTATGCATTGTGTATATCAATGCCGCCGTGCTCCGCACACACCCCATTTGTCGGATTACCACGACAACAGCATTTAAAAATAATCAGCGAAGCGTGGGAATCCAAGGAGGGGACAAGTTCTCTTGGTAAGGCCAACGGCCATGAATGCCTGTCATTCATGGCTTTGCAGTGCCTCACAAGCGAATCCGCAGACTGAACGGGGAAAACACAGCAGGATTAAAGACAAGCTTGGGCAAACGCAGAGTAAATACCTGTTTTTATTAAAATCTTTTTCTGATTTTTTGGATTGCAAAAAATAAATGCTGTTGCTCCGATCGAATCACTTCAATGTTCTACAACACCGGCAGCCGCCACAAATCAATAAAAAAATTTTCAACAGATTACTTTACACGAATTACAACACGTAAATTATATCATATGTTTTTGTAAATTGCTACTCAATTTACTAATTTTTATAAATTAATTTAAAAAAAATCCATGCGTCATTAACAAATTCCCACTTATAACGTCAGTTTTTAACCAAATTATTGTACGGTGAGCTTAGGTTACTCACAGTTCACAAAAGCCTCATGAAAACCATTGAAAAGCATAAGTTATTTTTAACTTGATTTATGTTACACCGTTTAGAATAGAACACGTTAAAGGAGACTTGAAGAGTATGAGCAATCAAAGCATTTTTCAAAGATATGAATTAAAGTATCTGGTTACAAAGGACCAGCGCCAAATAATAATTGACGAAATGTCCTCGCGCATAAAGGGCGACGAATACGGCAAAAGCACTATTTGCAATATTTATTTTGACCTTCCGAATTATTATCTCATAAGGAAGTCACTGGAAAAACCCGCCTACAAGGAAAAATTGAGAATGAGGAGCTACGGAACTGTGACCCACGACGACAAGATATTTGTGGAGCTCAAAAAGAAATACAATGGCGTAGTTTACAAGCGGAGGATAAGCCTTCCCGAGGGCGAAGCAATGCATTATCTCTGCGACGCCGCTGTCGGGCGCCTTCCGGGTCAGATTGGCAGGGAAATAGATTACTTCCGCACGTTTTACAAAGACTTGCGGCCTGCGGTTTTCATTTCATATGACCGTGAAGCTTTCTATGCCAAAGACGACGACAGCCTCCGAGTTACTTTTGATCAGAACATCATGTGGCGTGATTACGATTTGTCGCTTACGAGCGGGGCATACGGAAAACAGGTACTCGAGCCGTATCAGTTCCTTATGGAGATAAAGGTCGGGGCAGCCATGCCGCTTTGGCTCGTGTCGATACTCACGGAAAATAAAATCTACAAAACATCATTTTCCAAGTACGGAAAGGTGTACTGCGACATGGTGTCGAATTCAAATCAAGCCGCTTGCGGGAAATGTGTGCGTGAAACAGAATATTCGGATTGTTCACCGAATTTTCTGCCGACATATTGATTGGCGGCATAGATAGATTAAAGGATTCATAGAAAACAAAAATAAAATTCGCAGGAGGAAATGCAATGTTTCAGAAAATTTTTACAGGGATTTTTGAAAGCGGCAGCACTTCACAGTCCATAAGCCTCGCGCCGTTTATGATATGCCTTGTGTCGTCGCTGGCTATAGGGGCGTTCATGGCGCTAGCCTACAGGCACAAAAGCCGCTGCTCACAGAGTTTTGTCATTACGCTGGCGGTAATCCCTGCGGCGGTTGCCATGGTAATAATGCTGGTAAACGGAAACGTCGGAGCAGGAGTGGCGGTAGCGGGGGCTTTTGGGCTGGTCAGATTTCGCTCGGTTCCCGGTACGGCAAAGGAGATAGGCGCTATATTCACGGCAATGGGCGCGGGGCTTGCCTGCGGTATGGGATACATCGGATACGCAGTGCTCTTTGCGGCAATCGTATGCTCGGTAATGCTGCTCTACGATGTCATAGGTTTCGGAACGGACAGAGACGGCGAAAAATATAAAACGCTCCATATAACCATTCCCGAGGATCTCGACTATACGACCGTATTTGACGACCTCTTTGAGGAATACACATCTTCGTGCAGGCTGGTGACGGTAAAGACCACAAATATGGGAAGTCTGTTCAAGCTCACATATAACATGGAGCTTAAGTCGGCCGAACAGGAAAAAGAGTTTATAGACGAAATACGCTGCCGCAACGGAAATCTAGAAATAAACATCACGGAGCAGCAGAATACGGTTTATGAGCTTTAATATTAGTACAAAATAAAGGCACGATTATTTATAGCAATCCAAAAAGGGGAAATTTATCATGAGAATGAAGAAATTGACTGCCGTAATTATGTCGGCGCTTCTCGCATCGTCATTTACAGGCTGCAAGAATTCCGACGACGGCGGCTCAGACGTTTCGTCCGCCGTGACCGTCCTCGACACCTCCGATATGTTCAGCGACAGGGATAAAGAAGTGGGCTACGATGAAGCAGAATGTTCCAAAATAACGCTCAGCGGAAACTCCGCAAGCTCTGACGACAGCGGAGTTTCGATATCGGGCGGTACTGTCACCATATCCGGGGAAGGCACATACATTCTTCGCGGCACACTCGACAACGGCGCGATTGTAGTGGATTCCGACAGCAATTCCAAAATACGTCTCATATTCGACGGCATAAACATAAACTGCGAAACAAGCGCGGCGGTGTACGTAAAGCAGGCGGATAAGGTGTTTATCACGCTCGCGAAAAACACGGAGAACACGCTCTCCAATTCGAGTGAATTCGTCGCCATAGATGACAATGATATAGATGCGGTTCTGTTCTCGAAGGACGATTTAACGCTCAACGGCTCGGGTTCTCTGACTGTAAACGCCAAATACGGACACGGCATCGTCTCCAAGGACGATTTAATCGTAACCGGCGGCACATATAAAATCACCGCCGAAAAGAAGGGACTGGACGCCAATGACAGCATTCGCATAGCCAACGGAGACTTCACGGTCGATTCGGGCACAGACGCTCTGCACGCAGAGAATACGGAAGATTCCGCAGCGGGATATATATATATTGCGGGAGGAACTTTCAATATAACCGCAGACACGGACGGAATAGACGCGAGCGGCTCAATTCAAATTGACGGCGGCACTCTCTGCATCACCACGGGCGGCGGCAGCGACAATGCCAGCACCAAGCAGGACGGAACCCCCAATTCCGACTGGGGCAATTGGGGCGGAGGAATGCGCGGCCACGGCGGCATGGGCGGCATGGGCGGTCGCGGCGGTATGGGGGACATTGGCAGCATCCCCGACGGAGCGGCGGTAAAAATGTCGATCAGCGGGATTCCGAACGCCCAAACGATCACACTCGCGACGGATTCGGGAACTGCCGACACATCATCTGAAACCAATTCATCGAAGGGTATTAAGTCGGACAGCTCTGTGGCTATAAACAACGGCACACTCACGATAGATTCCTCCGACGATGCAATCCATTCCAACGACTCACTTTCGATTTCAAACGGAACTCTCGAAATATCCTCGGGGGACGACGGTATACATGCTGATGCTTCTCTTTCAATAACGGGCGGCAAAATCAATATCACAAAGAGCTATGAGGGCATAGAGGGACAGAGCATAGAGATAAGCGGCGGCAGCACAAAAGTCACCGCCTCGGACGACGGGGTCAACGCGGCAGGCGGCAGCGATGGCAGCAGCGTGGATGGGCGCATGGGTCAAAATAATTTCGCCTCGCAGGACGGAGTTGAGATAAACATTTCGGGCGGCACACTGAATGTCAACGCCTCGGGCGACGGAATAGATTCCAACGGCAGTATAACGGTTTCGGGCGGAGAGACGTATGTATCCGGCTCCGCCAACAGCGGCAACGCTCCGCTTGATTACAACGGCGCCGCCACGATAACGGGAGGTATCGTCGTCGCCACGGGCATGAGCGGAATGGCTCAGAACTTCGGCGACGCCTCCACTCAAGGCTCGATGCTGGTAAATGTCTCCAATCAGCCGGCGGGCAGCGCCGTAACGCTCAAGGACAGCGGCGGCAAGACGATTGCCTCCTTTAAGCCGGAAAAGGAATACAACTGCGTTGTGGTAAGCGCACCGGACGTAAAGCAGGGCGGCAGCTACACGCTTGTGTCCGGCTCGGCTGAAACGTCCGTCAAGATGGATTCGCTGATTTACGGAGGCGGTCAAACCGGCATGGGCGGAGGTATGAAAGGCGGCGGCAGAAAACGCGGATGAATTTGTTAAATTGATCGAATTTCCACTGCTATCAAAGGTTTTCGCAGTTCGGCTTCAATAACAAAAAGTCGGAATCTTCGCACCAATATGTGTGAAAATTCCGACTTAACTTTTAACTTTTTATTTTTAAATTCCAGAATCCAAACAAACTCAAAACGCACCCAACATCACCACAAACGCGAGCCGACACACAAAAATTCGACAGTCAGCGACAGTTCAAAACCAATTTAAACCCTTACCGCAAGGAGTCTGCTTCTCTCAAGCTCCAACGCGGACAGAGAGTTTTTGAGTTCGACTATACGACCCTCGATATATCCCTTAACTGCGTCACTCGCTGTGGAAAGGCTGCCGGAAAGCGCCCTGTATTCCTCGTTGGCGGCTATAAGCCTATCGTCAATTTCCAATATCCTTTCGCGGTTGGCGTGGTTTCGCATAACTACGAAGTTGCCTGCCGTGTCGTCCGACGGCCGATATGGCGAGGCCATTCCGTTATACTCGCCGCTTCTCACGCAATTCGGCTGCTGTCTGTCAACAATGATACCATAATCGTAAAGCATAATCATACCTCCAATTTCCTACTTTTTAATTTTCTCGCGTTTTTGCGTTTAACGCTATACGGGGTGGTCGAAGTCCCGCATTAAACAGATTTACTCAATACACACTCTAAATATTACTCCCGCTGCCGCGGAAGGACGGGAAAGACACTCGTTTATGGCGAATATCACAAACAAAACAGCCTGTCCAAGATCGCCTGATGGCAATTTGAACAAAAACAATGAACAACTTCTAACACTATTATAACACCAAAGCCGCCGCAGTTATGTACAAATTGTTAATATTGATTAAATATTTGTACTCAATTTACAAATATGTTTAATATATTTTTGCCAAAAAATACATTGAACAGAATTGCAGGTATTTCTCGATTAATAATTTGTTAAATTAACTGTTTACAGATTTATTTTATAATGCTACAATTTAATGTAATATATTCTTTTGATTATTTATTTTGACGGAGGACACCTACGCATGATTACAGTATCAAACGTAAGCCTTAATTTCGGAGGGGCTACGCTCTTTAAGGACGTAAACCTAAAATTCACCCCCGGCAACTGCTACGGCATTATCGGTGCAAACGGCGCGGGCAAATCGACATTTCTCAAAATTCTCTCCGGCGAGCTTGAGCCGTCCACCGGCGAGGTTGTAATTCCCAAGGAACTGAGAATGTCAATACTCAAGCAGAATCACTTTGAATACGACGATTACTCCGTAATGGATACCGTGATAATGGGCAACCCCCGCCTTTATGAGATAATTCAGGAGAAAGACGCGCTCTATTCAAAGCCGGATTTCAGCGAAGAGGACGGCGTTCTCGCCTCCGAGCTGGAGGGCGAATTCGCGGAGCTTAACGGCTGGGACGCGGAAACCGAGGTCGCTAAGCTGATGAGCGGTCTGGGGTTGGGCGATATCGACCCGTATACGACGCTGAACACCCTAAACGACCGCGACAAAATCAAGGTGCTGCTTGCGCAGGCGCTCTTCGGACAGCCGGAAATAATCCTTCTCGACGAGCCCACCAACCATTTGGATATCCAATCAATAGCGTGGCTCGAAGATTTCCTGATGGACTACGAGGGCACAGTGATAGTGGTGTCGCATGACCGCCATTTCCTCAACAACGTCTGCACCCACATTGTCGATATCGACTACACCAAGATAAAGATGTACGTCGGCAACTACGACTTCTGGTATCATTCCAGCCAGCTCATGCAGCGGCTTCTCAACGATCAGAACAAAAAACGCGAGGATAAGATAAAGGAATTGCAGTCCTTCATCGAGCGATTCTCCGCCAACAAATCCAAGGCAAAGCAGGCCACTGCCCGCCGCAAGCTGCTTGACAAGCTGACAGTGGAGGAAATGCCTGCCTCGTCGAGAAAATACCCCTTTGTGGTGTTCAACATGGATCGCGAGGCGGGGAAGGAAATTCTGTGGGTGGAAGGCATAAGCAAGACCGTCAACGGAGTGAAGGTTCTCAACAACGTGTCGTTCCGCGTAAATAAAGGGGATAAAATCGCTTTCGTGGGCGACAACGAGATCGCCAACACCACGCTTTTTCAAATTCTCATGGGTGAGATTGAGCCGGACGAAGGCTCCTTCAAATGGGGTGTGAGCACTACCCAGTCGTACTTCCAAAAAGACAGTTCCGAATACTTCAACAACTGCGATCTCTCCATAATCGACTGGCTGGCGCAGTACGCCGACGATGCCCTCCAGACCACTTTGCGAGGTTTCTTGGGCAAAATGCTCTTCTCGGGCGATGATGTGCTCAAACCCGTCAATGTCCTTTCAGGCGGCGAGAAGGTGCGCTGTATGCTTTCAAGAATGATGATGTTCGGCTCTAACGTGCTTGTGATGGATCAGCCCACAAACCACCTTGACCTTGAAAGCATAACGGCGGTGAACGACGGCCTTATCGCCTTCAAGGGCAATATTCTGTTTGCCTCACACGATCATCAGTTTATCCAAACCGTAGCCAACAGAATCATAGAGATAATGGACGAGGGCTGCATAGACAGAATGACAACATATGATGATTATATAGAGGCACGTGCGTCAATAATCGCGTCTAGAAATAAGAGCTGACGGTTCCTCGGCTGACAAAGATCTATAAAAATTCGGCAGAATGCAAAAAGTCATCTGCCGAATTTTTTATGCGTTATTTGCGTGAATATTGTCGAAAATGTATAAATACGCTTGTAAAATAAAATTTTATGTTGCTATTTGTAAATAAATGAGGTATAATCACGTTATGTGTTCATAGTATGTTTTTTATTTTTCCATGAAGGGGTGAAGAATATGCGCAAAAGTGTGAGTGAAAGTAAAAGCATATGCAAAAAAGTGAATATATCCGCATTTATAGACAAAGATCGGGAAGTAAAACACTGGATTACAGTGAAAACAATAAAGTTGAGCGCCGTGATGGCCGCCGCGCTTATCAGCGTATTTATATTGGCCTACATGACTATACCGGTGTTTGCGGCCTCAAATTACATACAGATCACGGGTGATTCCGTCAGCGTCAGAAGCAACGCAGGACTTTTCTACTCGGTGATAGGCGAGGCGCACAAGGGCGACAGGTATGTCTGTCTGGGTGAAAAGAAGGACTCAACGGGACAAAAATGGTATTATGTTCGATTTTCCGACAGCAAATCGGGCTGGATAACCGCCCAATATGCCAAAACGGTTTCCGGTCCGGACAGCGCCCCGTCTAAGAAAGTTCAGATAACCGGCTCCACCGTAAATGTCCGCACGGGCAACGGAAACGAGTATTCCAAGTTGGGTGTTGTCATGCAAGACGGCAAATACGATTATCTTGGAAGTTCCAAGGCGGCAGGCGGCGTTGTATGGTACAAAATTCAATTTTCATCAAACCGCACAGGTTGGGTGACAAGCAAATACAGCAAACTGATTACGGTATCGTCCTCAACCGCAGACAAAGAGACCGTCCAAAAAACTTCCGCCACTAAAAAGACCTCCTCAAAGATTACAGCCGCAGCAGATACCTCACCAACAGCACAGAGGAAAATCACACCATGGGCTGTGACCGCAACAGCCACCGCGTCGGCGGCGCAGAAATATATCAAAGTGACAGACAGCTCGGCTAACGTGCATTCGAGTCCGGGTTCATCTCACACCACACTGGGGACGGTAAAGCGCGGCAGCATCTACAGGTATCTCGACAGCGGCAAGGCGTCCGACGGTGCTGTGTGGTACAAAATCCAGTACACATCGGGCAAGGTCGGGTGGATAGCAAGCGTCAGTGCGAATATAATTGATATTCCAATCGATGTTCCAAATGAGGTTTCGCTTACGTCGGCACAGAGCGCGGTAAACTCTGCCGCCAAAAAATACGGCGCGGTAGGCGTACAGGTTGCCGTAATCAAAAAAGGTCAGGTCACCGATACATATAACTATGGCTACGCCACAAAGGGCGGCGCCGCCATGAAGAGCGACAGCAAGATAAGAATTGCCTCGATATCCAAGGTGGTTGTTGGCATGAATGCCATGAAGATGCAGGAGCAGGGTATTGTAGACATCGACGAGAGCATCGGCGTCTATTGGAACAATTCTCCCTATAAATCAACCACCCTTCGCAAATTACTCACCCACACATCGTATCTCAAAGATAATCAATACATCGGCACGAAATCCGGCACGGCAAATCAACTCAAATCCCCCGCGTGTTACCGCTCGTCCAACTCATGGATGTACAACAACTATGGTGTGGGTGTGGCCGGCTCCACACTTGAAGTGGCATCGGGACAGACGCTCAACAGCTATACCGAAAAGAACTTCTTTGCGCCGCTCGGCATCGACGCGTCCTTCACCTCTGGCAATCTGAAGGACACAAGTAAACTGGCAACTCTGTATTATCCGAGTGGCAGCGTTGCGAGGAGCATATCGAACGCGAATAAATTCAAAACAAATGAAGTGGGTCAAAACACTGCGTATTTTGCAGGCGGCCTAACCATAAGCGCCGAAGATATGGCAAAGCTGGTTGCAATACTGGCCAACGATGGTGTTTATGACGGAAGACGATATCTTTCGGAGGAGTCGGTGAAGATAATGGAGACGCAGCAATGCAGCGGTTATTCGCGCGGGCGAAGCTTTAAGCAGTGTATTCCGCTCAGATATCAAACCGACATCTACGGTCAGAGCAAAATGTATTATCATCTCGGCACCGCATACGGCACTCTTGCATACGCGGGCTACAACCCCGACACCAAAAACGGAGTTGTGATCATCACTACCGGAGCAAGCGATTCTTATGACAGCTACGGCATATTCAACGTATGTGCAGATATTGCAAAATACTTCTTCAATCAATGATAAACCTCCACTTGTAAAAGCAATTCGAGCTAAACGGGAAATATTACCCTGTTTGGCTCGATTTTTTCTTATCATCTGGTTGAATCTATGGTATTTTTAACGGCATATTAACGAAATATGATAAAAGATGTAATTCTCTCGTTTCTCGCCTCACACAAGGTCTACTGTACTTGACTAATTGCCGCTGTTTATGATAAATTTATATTATGAACTTATGCTGCAATATTAATTTTCCTGGAGATGTGTGTAATTGAAAAAATTCTCTCTTGGAATGGACGTCGGGATAGACCTTGGCTCCACTTCGGTAAAGATATACACCCAAAACAGTCAAATCGCGCTGAATGAGCCAACGATGGTAGCGGTCAACATAGACAGCGACGAAATTCTCGCGTTTGGCTCGGAAGCCCTTCATATGCTCGGCCGCACCCCCGAACACATCGAGGTGGTCCGACCGCTGCAATACGGACGAATCAAACACTTCCGCCTGGCGGAAACCATGCTGACGCAGTATGTCAGGCAGGTATGCGGCAGCAGAATATTGATGCCAAGAGTTGTGGTATGTGTACCCGCCGGCGTTTCCGAGGTGGAAAAGCAGGAAGTGGTGGAATCGCTGCGTGCAGCAGGCGCGCGCAAAGTGTGTCTGATAGAAACGGTAGTGGCGGCGGCACTGGGCGCGGATCTGGATATATCCAAGCCGCGCGGGGTGATGGTGTGTGACATCGGAGGCGATACAACCGACATTGGCGTGATGTCGGTCAACGGAACGGCAGTCTCTCACTGGATAAAATACGCAGGCAATTCTTTCAACGAAGCCCTTGTGGAATATATGCGAAAAGCACACAACCTCATAATAGGCCCAAAAACGGCCGAAATTCTGAAAAAAGAGGCGGGCTGTGTGGTTGCGCGTGAAAAATCCGTCACAGTGACGGCTAAGGGCCGTAATGCAGAGACAGGTATGCCAGACATGGCAAAGGTGACGTCAGAGGAAATGCTGGAGGCATTTGAGGAACCTGCGGTGAGAATATACCGCGCGGTTCAGCATACGCTCGAAACCGCTCCCCCCGCACTGGCGGGAGATCTGCTTGGGGGCGGAGGAATTACCCTCACCGGCGGAGGCGCGCAGCTCTACGGCATGGATAAGCTGATCGCCCGTCACACCAACCTCGCCGTAACAACGGCAATGGAACCGGGACTGTGCGTGGCTCTCGGCACAGGCAAGGCGATAAAATTCATGGACACGCGCGACAAATTTGAAAAGGACACCTCGCCTCTTGATGTATTCGGCTATTGATTCTACGAAAAATTTTAAGTTCGGCCGGCAGAGCTGTTATCCGAAAGAGTGTGCAAAAATGCAGGATATAACCGACCCCGGCGAATCCCGAGCAAGTGACCATTTTAACCGAGCTTTTCTGAACATAACTATTGATACGAGCAAGAGCACAAATCATAAATAAAAAATGGTGAAACCGATTGTTATGTTTCAATCGGCTTCACCATTTTATTTTAACGGATACTAATTTTCGATATCTTCTCCTGTATCTTGAGCTTTACGTTTTTAAGGAACCTAGGAACTATTTTCTTGTATGTGTCGTTCCAGATTACATTTACTTCCGCTCCAAACAGCATTATATACATACAAAAGTATAGCCACAGCATCATCAGCACCACTGCCGTGAGGCTTCCGTAAATATTGGCGTAGTTGCTGAAATTGTCAATATAGAAAGAGTACAGGTAGGAAAATCCTATCCAGCCTACCGCGCTTATGAGGGCGCCCGGCAGTTCCTCGATTATACCGGATTTTCTGTCAGGCACGGCTATATAGACCATCTCAAAGAACAGTACGAGCACTCCAAATCCGAGCAGCCACTTTATCCCGCGTGAGACTATCTCGATTTTATCCGCCGCCAGAGGAAGAATATTTATCACAGCGTGGTAGATACTGTCGCCGAACACAAGGAAGCCCAGCGCCAGTATCAACATCACCAGGAACAGCGCCGTGTACACCACTGCCAACAGTCTCATTGTAAATCCGCTGCGTGTGTCTTTTACCGAATACACCGACGCAAGCCCCTGAAAAATAGAATACACACCTTTTGACGACGACCAAAGCGCGGTTACAGCCGAAATTGACAACACAGTGTTGGAAGATTTGTTGATTATCTCGCCAAGCGCGTTTGTGGCGAATTCGTTTAGGTCGTGGGGCAGAATATCGAATTGTATCATGGGTACGCCGTCGTTGAAATACGGCAAATATTTTACGAGAGTAAGCAGCAGCATTGTGAGCGGAAACACGGATATTATCACGAAAAACGCTGCCTGGGCGGCATAGGCGCTCACGGAGTCCTGTTGAAATTCCTGAAGGAATCTGTTAAAAATATTTATGGATCGCTTAACAACTTTATTCATCACACACCGCCCAATTTTATTATCCGTCTTATCTGGAAGAGGATATGTCGGGAGTCCAGACCTTGTAATTGCGCTTGGTGGTCTTTTTGATGACGTAAAGCGCGTCGTCGGCGTGTTTCATGGCTTCGTTTATCTTATCGACGGTAAATTCGTCTGCCGTCGCTATGCCGATTGAACACGACACTCGCTTTTCCGGTGGGATCACGAAGTCCGAACCCATTTTCTGCTTTAGTCTTTCTGCGAAACCGTTAGTCTCATCAAGCTTGGCATATATAGACTTGGCGATCCGAACGCCTTCCTCTTCACTGGAGTCGGTTATGACGATAACGAATTCATCACCGCCGTAACGAATTGCATAACCTCGGTTTTGGGTTATCTGTTTAAAGATCTCCGCAAATGACACGAGCAAAGCGTCGCCAATGTCGTGACCGAAGGTATCATTATAGAATTTGAAGTTGTCGAGGTCAATATACATGACAGTTACCGTAACATTTCTGTCAGCGCTGTGCTTTGCCATTTCTTCGCGGATCGTCTTGACAAAGCCCTGTCGGTTGTAAAGTCCTGTGAGCGCGTCGGTAACGGAGGTTTGTTCGAGCTGTCTGTTCATCTGTTTGATACGCTCCTGTGTAGTCAGACGGTTGATAGCGTCGACCAACTGATGAAACGCAACGCTGAATATAGTCAAGTCTCCGTCGAGGAACAGCGAGAAGTTATTGGTAAAATTATCATGCATTTCTATGAGAGCGATGAACACACTTTGCAGCTTGTTATCATTGATTATCGGTACACCTATGATGGATACTATATTATTCAGACCGAACAGACCTATGAGATCTCTGTAATCATAGAAAGACTTTTCAAGACGGTTTGCCATGAATTCATTGGGATTGCGCGTGAAATATAACACTATTTCCTGAAGCACATTGTACGAGGGATTATAGCCGTCGTCGCAATACACCAAGTCGGGTTTGCCGTTGGTAACTTCCAGATAGATGATCTTATCGGCGTTGTAGTTGTTCTGGATATTATACATAGACGTGTTGATAAGAGTGTCGACATTTATGTCGTCGCGGTTCATCAATTCCTGCCAGTTTGTCAGGAAGGTAATACTCTTGTTCTTTAACCTCAACTGCAATTCTGCGCCCACCAGCCTTGAAAGCTCTACAGCCTGCGCGGACGTCACCGTTTTAAGTCCGATGTTATAGTTTTTTTCCTCTAGCGGCACGCCGCGGAGAGCGGAATTCAGTCGCTCTATCTTATTGTGATAGCCATTTTTGGTACAGTAGTCCAAGCACTTTTGCAGCAGCTCGTTCGCTTCGACGTGCCTGCCCTGTGCGCGGTAAAGATCCGCCTGCTCCAAAGCGAAAAACTCATAGGCAAAAAACCACAGACCTTCGGTGCGCTTGAGGTGAAATTTAGCCCGGTCAAAATTCTGCTGGGCCTCGGCGAGACTTTCCTTGCGCGATATCAACCCGCGATCGAAGTAATAGAAGAACATATCGTCGTCCCACAGGAAATAGCTCGGCTCTTTATCGGGAAATATCAAGTGATACAGAATAAGCTGCATTTTGTTGAGATAAATCTGAGCGTTATACTCAACGCCCATCTTGATGTAACACAACACTATCATACCATAGATCTTCGACATATTGCAAAGGTCAAGCTTGTATTGATTGAGATTCTTCATCACACGCACTGCTGTGACGAGGAATTCCGAAGCGGCTTTGTAATTTCTGGCCAGAATGGCATTTACTGCCATATTATACAGAGTCTCGCCCATGTTCTCAGGCTTTCTCATTTTTCTCCAGATTTCCATACCATCGTTAAAATACTGATCCGCAATCTCGAATTCCTCGCTCACTATTCTGTTGTATCCCAATCCGTTGTATGTGTTGCCCATTTCAAGGAGATTGTTTTCTTTGCTGAGTATTTCCAGGCTCTTTCGATAGAAATGATCAACGGCGGGATAATAGCCAAATCCAGAAAGAAAAACAACATTTTTCTTGTAAGCTCTCAGCCTCAGTGAGTCATTGTCGAGCAAATCGGCATAATACATACCCTTTTTGTAGTGGTCATGAGATTCGCAGAAATTCGGATCATCGCTAAAGAACTCCCTGCTGTTTCCAAAACAGAAAAGGTAAATATATGCGAGATGATTGTAATGTTCATACTTTTCCGCGTCTTGAAGAAACTTGTCGCCAAGATCATATTCCACGCTCCAAAGATACACATTTGTCCAGCAGCGGAACATCACCATGCATCTTAAAAGGTCGCTTTCAAACTGGAGATACTCATCGCTGCCGCTGCGGGTAATCTCTTCGCATTCCTCAACATACTTCATGGCCAAACTGTCCTGTCCGGCACACGAGTGGCAGAGACCTGTCAGGTAAGTGTAGTCATATATGTTTCCCGATGTTTCGTCGCTCTCGCAAAGGTTCCTGCCAATATCGCAGATAGTGAGGGTTCGCGGATAATTTCCTTCTATAAAATTTGCCCCCGCATACAGCTTATAAAATCTGTGGAGCATCTCGTTGTTGAGCGAGAGATTGTTGTTTTCGATATTCTCATTGACTATATCGCAATAATATATTGCCTGAGCAACAGCGACCGTCTCTATCATGTTGTTTATCAGCGTAAGATATCTCTCAAAGGATTCGGATACAGGGACAAATATGTCGTCTTCATCAACGGCGTTTGTGTTATCCTGTAAGCTCCACTCCTGAATCAGGTTCTTTCCCTCAAGAGCCATCAGTATATTGTTTCTTATCGTCTTACTGCAATCAGGTACATTATACACTTCGTTGAAGCTGCAAATTACGGCGATTTTGCTGTTGGCATTTTCTCTTATCAGGGTATATAAGAACTCAAACGACGACAGCGGCGCAAAATGGAGCTTGTTTAGCACCATAAGCAGCGGAATTCTTTCCGAAACGTAATTGAATATCTTGATAAGCCCTTTTGTGAAGGTTTCGCGCTCATATTGTGTTTCTACGGGAATGATTCTTTCCTGGCGTGAGCAGAGACCGCTTTCTCTGTAGGTGATATACACTTTTTTATGCAGAGAATACACTCCGGCGTCGTCGAGAAACTTATCAAATGTTACATCAAGCGAATAATATCTATTATAAAGCGCAATTACCCAGTCCATCATCGGCGCGTATGCGCCCTTGATTGTACCGGGCTGATATTCATGATAAAGGATCTGTGCTATGTTTCCCGAATGAAGCATGGCATCATTGACCGATTTGAGCGGTATTACAAAAGTATTGTAATGCTTAAAAAAGCTGATATTGTGTTCATCGTAATATAGCTTTTGCAGCGCGGAATCAACAAGATTTCTCACGTAAGTATCCGAATACGAATCCAAAAACATCACCCCTTGTCATTTGTTACATTATACCAAATTATTAGCCAAATAGCAATAGATTTTAAAAAATAATTCAAGGTGGCAACTATTAACAAATCATAAAAACTCATGTCTTTTTTGATGAATAACGCACATACATACTCAGAGTTATGACCTTTATCAATTTTTATGCGTCATTTTTCAACATAAAAGGGAACGCATACGCTGTGCGTTCCCCGTAAGATTCATATATCATAATCATAATTTCAGCCGAAGTTACGCTCCGTCTAACGGATACACTCAACGCAGCGAGAGCCGAAATTACCATTCGTTTGCGGCGTACATACAGGACAGCGCAATTCCCCGGAACAGATATTGGGTGAGCTGGTTGTACTCTTCAAGCATACCCTTTTCCTCTGCGGCGGCCTTGCCCTTTTCGAGCCATGAATTCTCGCCGTCAAATACATACGCGTCTATCGCTGCGGCCAACAGCCTTCGCTGAACGGGCTGCATCATCTTGTCCGCGCTGACGAAATTTGCCTGAAGCGACTTCTGCGCGACGTGGAATTGGAAGGCGAAGTCGCTCAACCCGAGCTTTTGTGAAAAGGCGCGCAGCCGTTCGAGCAACGTGACCATATCCTGCGACATATCCTTGAAACGTGGTTTTTCCTCCGGCGCGTCGTGTACAATTACCTCCACGAACTGAATATGCCACTTCTGTGTGTTCGGATTGTAAAGCCAGCGCCTGTTCCAGCTTGTCACGCCGCCATCGTAGAAACATATGATGCAGCACTGTATACCGTTTGGCCGTAAGAGCTTTGCAAAATCGTCTACTTCGTCCGCCATAATGAATTTGAAATCCTGCGCGCCTCTGTTCTCAAGCATCTCCACCCATTCCTCGCAGGAATTTGCCTGTGCGGAAGGCGCCTTGGAGCCGAAATCCTGCTCGGCAAAGTGGAAGTCATAGCCCTCCACCTGCTCGCTTTTGGCGAGAGACTTTTCAAAATTGCCCGTCCTTATATAATGCTTGGCCATAAGCGTAAGCTGGATCATATTTATCAATTCGCCGTTCATAATATTTCAATCTGCTCCTTTGTATTTTTTAGAAGATTCTCAGCGTCGTCCAAAACAACACTACGAATAATAATAACATATTGACACGCATAATTCAAGCGTCATTTGTATAATTTGCACGGCGGCGAAATTTAAAAATTAAATAGCAAAGCGTGGAAACCCAAATGGACAAGTCCCCTTGGCATGGTCAACACCATAGCAACCCTTTGTCACGAAACTTTTCTCAATTTTCTCGTATGGGAAGAAGTAAACGCTGTTGCCTTGATATAGTTTTGCGTATGTTGCCTACTCGGACGCTTTATAATCCATCACAAAAAACACGTTTGACAAGCTGTTAATACTATGTTAATATATTACAGAACGGATTCTGTTCTCATGTATCTAAAACTAAAATTTTAAACTCTCTGTTATAACGATACAATAATAAACACATCGTGGTCGAAAGGAAGTGTTTTTCATATATGAGCCATAAAATATTAAAAGGCTTCATTGTGGCTGCCGCTACACTTGCCGCGTCTGTGTTGCTGGGCATAATAGGCGTGAGCAGGCGCTGCGGTTCAATAATGCCGTCCATCATGGAGTTCGGCAGCGGTGCGGGGTTCATCATGATATCGGTGGGTCTGATCGTCTCTTTGGCCACGTCGATTTTTATTCTGCGGCATTTCATATTTTTCACCCGTGTGGAGGTTGTGGACTGGGCCGGCAACTGTCTCAGCGACAACGGCTCGATTTCCATAGGCAACACAAAGGTTCGTCCGATAGTAATAGCCTCCGTTGCGGCGCTGACTGGCATTATACTTATAGGAATGGGTTTTGGAGCGATATTTGATCCGCTTATGATTTACGTCATATATATCAGCTCCATTTCATTTCTGCTCATGGCGGTTGCGGTTGTAATATTTCTCTTTTCGGTGGTACGCCATAAAATACGCCGCCGGTTTGCATGGACAGCCTCCGGGCTATTCGCGCTTCTTGCGGTGATTATTTTCAGCAGCGCCATTCCCTCCATAAAAGACGCGAGCATCGGTCGCAGCGATGTCACAGCCGTTACGGGGACTGTTTCCCGTATTTCGTCCGGCACGGGTATGTTGTCTGGTCCCGGTCACACCCGGGTTATTATAAAGGGCACCAGCGGCGAAACGATATCGCTAAAATACAGCGGAAGCAGCCAGGAGCTTATCAAAGGCAGGCGCTATACATTCTACTATATGCCCAATACCAGGCTGATTGACAAAGTGGTCGAGGTGGATAACATTCAATATTGATATAAATTAAGAGCCACAGCATTCGGAACACAAATCCGAATGCTGTGGCTCTTTAAAAAATATTCAGTCTCGGCTCCATGTGTGCTTTTTCACCCCGTTTACCCTGAGCGCCGAGTATTCTATGACGTCCTTTTTGACCAGTTCGTCAAACAACTCATAATACCTGTCCTCAAAATCGGTGTAATTATCAAAGCACAAATTGTCAAACTGCATATTCACCATCGGTTCGATGTAGCCCTTGTGCTCGCTGTATTCGGGCTTTGGGTTCTTCCAGTCGCCATACAGGAAACCGCGCCAGCGATTGCCGTGAACCGATATCAGCAGATGTTTGTTGACCTCTTCGGAGGGCTGCGCGTCCTCGCACGGTACGAACTGTAGGAATGAATAGTCGTTGTCCTCCACATAAAGCCTGCCGCATTCGGGACACTGGAATATTGATTTTTCTATAAGATCACAGGCGGGGGCAAAAAGCTCCAAATCGTCGTTGTGAGGCTGTTCGCCGTATTCCAATATTTCTACAAGCTCTTTTACGTCCTGATCCGCGAGAATTCTTGCTTTATACGGAATGGAATCGCCCGCATCACTGAAACGAAATCCGCATTTACAAAAAAAATGCATAGCTGTGCGCCCCTTTTAATCGGAATTTTGCTCCATGCTGACCTTCATTATTGTCTCGGTGGCCAAAGCAGTTCAAACATATGAACAATGGTAAATAATAAAAGACCCAAAAAATATTAAGTAAGAGCAGTATGATTATACCATAGCATTTTGCATAATTCAATCTAAAATTATTGCAGAACCAAAAAAGTATAATATCTCTGATAATTTTTTTCAAGATTGCCACTTTCTCCATAATAAAGATATAAGTAAGATGCAACGGTCATTAAATTATAGAAAAATCCATTAGATGTTTTATATTCCATTTGAAATGACCTCCTTAATGATTTCTATATATACCATAAGTTTGATATTTTTTGAATAATGTAAATTTTCCTATTTGAACCCTCCCCTACAAGGAAAAATCAAAAAGTATGCCAAAATCAAAAGGTTCAAGGCAAAATCAAATTGTATCAAAGACGACCTTTATATAGATGATGGCTTTTCCGGGACAAATTACAACCGCCCTGATTTCCAAAGAATGCTTGAACAGATTGAGGACGGCAAGGTTGCGGTCGTATGTGTAAAGGATCTTTCCCGTCTCGGCCGTGATTATCTGCAAACAGGGTATTATACATAAGTGGTCTTTCCCGAACATGATACTCGTTTTATTGCCATTAACGACAATGTTGATACGGCAAAAGGTGACAATGAATTTGCTCCCTTCAAAAATATCATCAATGAATGGTATGCGAAGGATTGTAGCCGTAAAGTAAAATCTGCGTTTCGGACTAAGGCGCTTAACGGTGAATACACTGGTGGTTATCCGGCGTATGGTTATATGAAAGATCCTCTGGATCATCATCACCTTATACCGAGCGAACATGCACCTATTGTGCAGCGAATGTTTCAGATGGCGCTTAAAGGCACAAGCTGTTTTCATATTGCTAAAACGTTGGAAACAGAGCAGGTTCCGACGCCAAGAGCGTATCTTATGAACGAGTATGGGAAGTACATAGCTAATGACCGAGTGAAACATCCGTATGCCTGGGCGAAAGGAACAGTATATCGGATTTTGAGTAACCCAATCTATCTTGGAAAATTAGTCAGTCTGCGTTATCAGACGAAATCCTTTAAGGATAAGCGCATTGTACCACGGCCGGAAAGTGATTGGATTACTGTTGACGATACCCATGAGCCATTAGTCGATCAAGCCACTTTTGATACTGTGCAGGAACGCATTAAAATCAAGCAGCCTGCAACCTGGGAGAATTCCAATAATATTTTCCGGGGCTTAATGATATGTGGCGGCTGTAATACTCGAATGGTTTTTTCGTCAAGGACAGGGCGCAAGTCGCTCGGCCATTTCTGCTGTAACAAACATCGGCGCTACGGCGGTACGGAATGTTCCAATCATTATATTACATTAGAGCAGGTTAGAGAGTTGCTTTTATGTGATATTCGCGCTCATGCGAGCCTGGCCGCTGCAGACAAGGACAAGTATATAGAATACCTAATGAACTTGTCAGAGCAGGAATGGAACGGTGAGAAGGATTCCTACCAGAAAGAGGTTATCGAATGTCAGCGTCGGCTGGGTGCGTTAGAGACGATTCTGAAAAAGCTATATGAGGATCGCGTGTTTGGAATTATCTCTGACGAGCGTTATATGTCGATGTCCGCTGATTATGAGGGAGAAGCAGAGAAGCTAAAGGCCAGGTGTACCGAGCTTCAAGATGCTCTTAACACATTCACAAAGCAGACCAGCGATGTTAAACGGTTTGCAGAGCTGGTAGAAGCCTACACTGATATTACCGATGTCACCGAAGAACTTCTACATACTTTAGTTGATAAGATTGTAGTGCATGAAAAAGAAGTAATTGACGGTGAAATCATTATGAAGGTAGATATTTATTACCGTTTCATCGGAAATGTAGGTGACGAACACGGTGAGGCTTTGAAAGCACCGAGAATTCGTAGAAACACCAAATTACTTATGGAGGCTGGAGTTTTATAACCATAGACCGGAGCATTGTAATTGAAAAGTGGTGCGCAATAGATACAACACCCCGGTTATTATTAAATATCCGTTCTGGCGCATGACTGCACAAAACAAGGCGGCGACCTATGCCTGTATCAACTACGGAGAAGCCGTCTGCCCTACTGAGATTGAGAAGCAGTCGATTTGCATTGATGCAGATATTGAAGCTGTGCTGAATGAGCTACGTCGATAATCATATCCTCAAATCCCGCCGAAGGTCGAATACAGCTTGACAGAACGGGGAAAATCCCTGATGCCAATTCTGGATCAGATGTGTACCTGGGGAGAGGAACATCGTCCAGCAAGCGATTGATTTTCCCGCACAGCTTGATACAAAACAAAACTCCTCACTTCCACATCGGGGTGAGGAGTTTTTCTGTAAATGAACATAAAAAATAACCGGGCATCACCCGGCACACATTTTACACCGCAAAGGCGCACTCTTCGATTTTTCTTCGACCTTGTATCAAACTCTGCAAGGTTATATCGATTTTACATTCATTTTACACAAGCACGATAGAGGATTTGATGTTCCAGCGCTATCATATAGTTGTGACCTGAAAGGGAACAAAAATCATTCAAAGGAGAATTTCAAAATGAAGAAAGTATTTTCACTCATGCTCGTAGCAGTTTTGGCGATCTCAATGCTTGCCGGATGCTCCGGCTCCAAAAAGGGCGGCACCGTCAACACGGACGGCTCCACTTCCATGGCGGACGTGATGGGGGCGCTGACCGAAGCGTTTAAGGAAAAAGAACCGGACATCACCGTCAACTATTCCGGCACCGGTTCCGGCTCCGGCATCAGCGGTGTGCTGGACGGCACCTGCGACATCGGCCTTTCCAGCCGTGAACTGAAGCAGGAAGAAGTGGATCAGGGTGCGGTGGCCCATGTGGTGGCTCTGGATGGTGTCGCGGTTGTGGTAAATCCGAAGAATACGGTAACGGATCTGACCACGGAACAGATTGCGGATATTTTCACCGGAAAGATCACGAACTGGTCCGAGCTTGGCGGCGCGGATGCGCCCATCGCGGTCTATGGCCGTGAGGACGGCTCCGGGACGCGCAGCGCCTTTGAGGAAATTGTGGGCGTGGAAGGCGCTTGCGTTTACACCAACGAATACGGCTCCACCGGCGATGTCATCGGCAACGTCGCCTCCAATGAAAGCGCCATCGGCTATGCCTCCCTCTCCGCTGTGGACGGCAGCGTCACCGCTGCAAAGGTAAACGGTGTGACGCCCAGCGAAGCCACCGTCAAGGACGGGAGCTATACCATCCAGCGCCCCTTTGTGATGGTCACCAAGGAAGGTGTGGAACTCTCTGAAGCAGCACAGGCATTCCTGGATTTCGCGTCCAGCGAGGAAGCGGCTCAGTACATTACCGCAGCCGGCGCTGTGTATCCGAACTAATATGAAAATGGCGAAATTAAAAGCGGTAGAGAGGGCCACGCAGGTCATCTTTACCCTATGCGGACTGGTGGCGGTGGGGTTCGTCCTACTCATCACTATATATCTTGTGATCTCAGGTATTCCGGCGATTCAAGAAATTGGCCTTTTCCGGTTCCTTTTCGGGAAGACCTGGGCAGCGAGCCAAAATCAGTACGGGATTCTTCCGTTGATCCTTACATCCATATACGGCACTGCCGGAGCCATCATCATCGGCGTACCCATCGGCTTTTTCACAGCGGTATTTCTCGCCAAGGTCGCACCGAAAAAGGTAGCGAATGTCGTTCGTCCGGCAGTCAGTCTGCTGGCAGGTATTCCATCGGTGGTCTACGGTCTGGTGGGAATGTGCGTCCTGGTTCCGGCGCTTCGCAACTGGCTCCATCTGCCTGCCGGAGACAGCCTTCTTGCGGCAATCATTGTATTGGCGATCATGATCCTGCCCTCCATCATCTCTCTGTCGGAGACGGCGCTGGAAGCAGTGCCAAGAGAGTATGAGGAAGCGTCCCTGGCCCTGGGTGCAACAAAGCTGGAAACTTATTTCCGAGTTTCCGCTCCCGCGGCCAAAAGCGGCATCGCGGCCGCCGTGGTACTGGGAATCGGACGAGCCATCGGAGAAGCCATGGCCATTATGATGGTGGCGGGAAACGTGGCGAATATGCCTGCCCTTACGAAATCGGTGCGATTTCTCACCACAGGTATCTCCATTGAGCTGAACTACTCCCAGGACGGAAGTTTACAGCGGCAGGCGCTGTTCTCTATCGGTCTTGTGCTGTTCCTCTTTATCATGCTGATCAACGCCTTTTTGAATCTGGTTTTGAAACGGGAGAAGGAGGCTTAAATGAGACGAAAAATCTATGAAATCATAGGCCGTGTCCTTCTGTACGGGTGTGCTGCGATCACTGCGGGACTGCTCCTGTTTCTCATCGGATATATCCTGTTTCGGGGGATCGGCGGGATCAACTGGCGGTTTTTATCCACCGCTGAGAGCGTCATCCATGGCACGGTGGGCATTCTTCCGGCCATCAAGAATACGGTTTTTGTAATTATCGTATCTCTGATCGTGGCGCTTCCCCTGGGCGTTGGCGCGGCGGTCTATCTCACCGAATATGCACGGAACCGGCGGTTTGTAGCGGCGATTGAGTTTGCCTCCGAAACGCTGGCAGGGATACCCTCCATCATTTACGCGCTTGTGGGCGTCATTATCTTTTGCACGGCGCTGAAGCTGCAAAAGACGCTGCTGGCCGGTTCCCTGACCCTGGTGATGATGATCCTGCCAACCATTATACGGTCCACGCAGGAGAGCTTGAAAACAGTACCCCAGTCTTATCGGGAGGGCGCACTTGGCCTGGGAAGCGGAAAATGGCACATGATCCGCACGGTCGTGCTGCCATCCTCCATTGACGGAATCGTCACGGGATGTATTCTCGCCGTGGGCCGTGTGGTGGGAGAAAGCGCCGTGCTGATGTATACCGCCGGAATGAGTATGGCAATGCAGAGCTTCTCTATTGACCGGCTCTCCGGCGCATCGGGCGCCACGCTCACCGTTGCGCTTTATCATTACGCCAAAGAAAACGCGGATTTCGCGGTTGCTTTTTCCATTGCGACCATTCTGCTGATCCTGACGGTCATCATCAATTTTTCCGCAAGTTTTCTCGGCAAGAAACTGAGGAGGAGTTGACCTATGGCTGAAACCATTCTTTCTGCAAGGAATCTTGACTTTTATTATGGAGAAACGCACGCCTTGAAGAATATCAGCCTTGATATTCCCGAACACAATATCACGGCTCTGATCGGGCCGTCCGGCTGCGGGAAATCCACATTCCTGCGTACCATCAACCGAATGAATGACCTGATCGAAGGGGTAAAAGTGACTGGCTCTCTGACCTATCGCGGTCAGGAGATTTATGCACCGGGTCTGGATGTAACGGCTCTCCGCAAGAATATCGGCATGGTATTCCAGAAACCCAACCCGTTTCCCATGTCCATCTATGATAACGTGGCTTACGGTCCGCGTACCCACGGAATCCGCGCGAAAGCAAAGCTGGACGATATTGTGGAGCAGTCCCTGCGGGACGCGGCGATCTGGGACGAAGTAAAGGACCGGCTCAAAAAGAACGCACTGGGCCTCTCCGGTGGTCAGCAGCAGCGGCTGTGTATTGCCCGCGCCCTGGCGGTCAAGCCGGATGTCCTGCTCATGGATGAGTCCACCTCGGCCCTGGACCCGATTTCCACTTCCAAGATCGAGGATCTGGCGATGGAACTGAAAAAAGACTACACCATCGTCATCGTTACACACAATATGCAGCAGGCAGTACGAATTTCGGACAGAACGGCATTCTTCCTTTTGGGGGAGCTGATAGAATACGGAGACACGGAGAAAATGTTCTCCCAGCCGGAGGACAAGCGTACCGAGGATTACATCACAGGGAGGTTTGGTTAATGAGAACACGATTTGATGAGCAGTTGAACGCGCTCAATCAGGAACTGATTCGGATGGGGGCGTTGTGCGAGGAAGTAATCTCCCTGGCAGCTTCCGCTCTTATTCAAAAGGACGATGCGTTGGCAGCAAAGATCGCACCGCTGGATCATGAGATTGATGAAAAAGAGCGGCAGATCGAATCCATCTGCCTGCGGCTGCTGCTCCAGCAACAGCCGGTAGCGCGGGATCTGCGGCAAATATCCGCTGCCCTGAAAATGGTAACGGATATGGAGAGGATCGGAGATCAGGCGGAGGACGTTGCAGAGATTTTGCCGTTTCTGAATGGAAGAACCCTTCCGGAGCATATAGAGATCCGGGAAATGGCGAAAGCAACGATTAAGATGGTGACGGACAGCGTGGACGCCTTTGTAAAACAGGATACTTCCATAGCTGAAGCGGTCATCGCTTCCGACGATATGGTGGATGACTACTTTATTGAAATCAAAAACAGCCTGATCTCCCTGATCGCGCAAAATCCCACTGAAGGGGAATATGCTCTTGACCTCTTGATGGTGGCAAAATATTTTGAACGGATCGGAGATCACGCAACGAATATTGCCGGATGGGTACTGTTTTCTGTTACCGGGGAGAAAAGCGTACAGCTACCGACAGATTGAAAAAAGTGCGAAAATGTGCTATGATAATATAGAGGTGGTATACCTATGTGGATTATCATGGCTTGTTTATCAGCCATATTTGCGGGACTGACCGCAATACTTGCAAAATGCGGTATCCGAAAAACGGATTCGGATTTAGCTACGGCTATAAGAACTATTGTAGTGCTTCTGTTTGCCTGGACGATGGTATTTGTGGTTGGTTCCGCCGATACCATTGCTACCATTGCGCCGAAATCGCTTCTATTTTTGCTTCTTTCGGGTGCCGCAACGGGAGCCTCATGGATATGCTATTTCAAGGCGCTTTCTGTGGGAGATGTCAACAAGGTCGTCCCAATCGACAAATCCAGTACAATTTTGACTGTCCTGCTTGCAATGATTCTGTTCGGAGAAACCGAACATCTGGCGGTCAAGATTATAGGGGTCGCCATGCTCACCGTCGGCATATTTATGATGATCGAAAAGAAGGACGCGAAGCAGACCCAAAAAAGCGGGAACTGGCTCATTTACGCTGTTCTTTCCGCCGTATTTGCGGCATTGACATCCGTTCTTGCAAAAATTGGGATCACCGGTGTGGAATCAAATCTCGGCACGGCTATAAGGACCGGAGTTGTTCTCATCATGGCATGGGGGATCGTGTTTGCGAAAGGAAAACAGAGCGGGCTTAAAAACATCGACAAAAAGGAACTTGCTTTTATCGGTCTGTCGGGGATAGCAACAGGCGCTTCCTGGCTTTGCTATTATTATGCAATCCAAAACGGTGTCGTCAGCGTTGTGGTGCCGATTGATAAACTGAGCATCGTGATTACGATTGCGTTTTCCTATATTGTATTTAAGGAAAAACTGAGCAGAAAAGCACTGACAGGGCTGTTCCTGATGGTATTGGGAACCATTATTATGGCTGTCTGGTCATAAGAAAAGGAGAAACAAAATGATTCACTGTGTTGAGGATGACAACGGAATCCGTGATTTAATGATATATACCTTAAACTCCGCAGGATTTGAGGCGAAGGGTTTTCCGGATGGAGAGTCATTTTATGAGGCGCTTTCCGAATGTGAGCCTGAGTTGATTCTTTTGGACATCATGCTCCCCGGCGAGGACGGTATCAGTATTTTGAAAAAGCTGCGGGCGGAGGGAAACATGGTGCCGGTCATTATGGCTACTGCAAAAGGAACCGAGTATGATAAGGTGATCGGACTTGATCTCGGCGCTGATGACTATCTTGCAAAGCCCTTTGGCATGATGGAGCTGGTATCACGGGTAAAAGCGCTTTTGAGACGCACACGCCCGATGGAAGGTCAAGAGCTTCTCTCGCTTGGCGGGATACAGATGGACACGGTGCAGCATATTGTCCTATCAGACGGAAAACGTGTGGAGCTGACTTTGAAAGAATATGAATTGCTCCGCAAATTTATGGAGAATCCCGGAAAGGCGTTCACGAGAGATCAGCTTCATGCCAGCGTTTGGGGAGATGACTATGTGAGCGAGACACGGACTGTGGATGTTCATGTGGGCACCCTGCGTACAAAGCTGGGCCGCTGCGGAGATTATATTAAAACCGTCCGTGGCGTTGGGTATCGTTTGGAGGCAGGAAAATGACAAAGCGAATTTTCAGATCCATCTGTTTTGTGGCAATCGCGGTTTTCCTTGCATCCGTTGCACTCTTTCTCTGTGTGCTTTACGATTATTTCGGAAATGTCCAGCGGAATCAGCTGAAAACACAGACGGAGCTTGCCGCGCAAGGGGTTGAAAATGCCGGCGAGGACTATTTCGAGGGACTGGATACCAATGGGTATCGCATTACTTGGATGGATGCAGACGGTGAAGTGCTTTTTGACAGCGATGCCTCAACTGCTGAAATGGAAAATCATCTGGAACGAGAGGAAATAAAAGAAGCTGTGGAGGACGGGTATGGAGAGAGTTCACGCTATTCCGCCACTCTAATGGAGCGCACCTTGTATAGCGCCATGCGTTTAGAGGACGGAACTGTGGTACGTCTTTCCATTGCTCAAAATACGATGCTGACCTTACTTCTCGGAATGTCGCAGCCCATAGCAATCATCATAGTCATAGCAATCGCGCTTTCGTTCTTCCTGGCTTACCGGCTTTCCAAGCATATTACAGAACCCTTGAATCGTTTGAATCTGGATGATCCTTTGAATAATGAAGGCTACGATGAGCTTTCCCCGCTTCTGCGTCGAATCGACGCCCAGCAGCGGCAGATCAAGGCGCAGGCCGGCGAACTTAGGAAAAAGCAGGAGGAATTTGAAGCGGTTACAGAAAATATGGCGGAAGGAATCGTTCTCCTGAACACAAAGGGTATGATCCTGAGCATCAACCGCGCCGCGGCCTCGCTGTTCGATACCACGCACGCTTGTGTCGGCCGTCACATGCTTTCTGTCAATCGGAGCATGGAAGTATCCAGTCTGCTTTCGGAATTGGAAAAAGGTGTTCCCTCGGAAAAAACAATCGAATTAAAAGGCAGAAAATATCAACTGGATGTAAGCCCTGTATCCGAAGATGGAAACGTAACCGGCGCTGCACTTCTTATACTTGACGTAACGGAAAAAGAACAGGCTGAACAGATGCGCCGGGAATTTACCGCAAATGTTTCCCATGAACTCAAAACACCGCTGCAAATCATAGCCGGTTCAGCGGAGCTTTTGTCCAATGGCATTGTCAAAGAAGAAGACCGCATGGGATTCTACACCCGGATTCAAGGGGAGGCACAGCGGATGATCCGGCTGGTAGAGGATATTCTTCGCCTTTCTCATTTGGATGAGGGCGCAGATGAAATGAAGCGGGAGGATGTTGATCTTTTTGCCTTAGCGGACGAAACCGTAAAGTCCCTCCAGGCGGAAGCAGAAAACGCTCATGTTACCATGAATCTCGACGGGGAACGTGCGGTCGTCCATGGGATCCCGCAGCTGCTGCAGAGCATCGTTTTTAATCTTTGTGACAACGCCATAAAATACAACCGCTCTAATGGGACTGTCGGCGTCACTGTAAAACCGGAAATCGACTGCGTGGTTCTATCCGTGGCCGATACCGGCATTGGTATTCCGCCAGAACATCAGGACCGCATTTTTGAAAGGTTCTATCGGGTAGACAAGAGCCGCTCAAAGGAGTTGGGCGGCACGGGCTTGGGCCTGTCCATTGTGAAACACGCAGCAAGGCTTCATAACGCGAAAATTAAACTAAGCAGCACAGAAGGAAAAGGTACGACCATCACAGTCACCTTCCCTAAGCCCCAAAAATGAATAAAATGATAGCATAACAGTGAGAAGCCGCGGAAAGTAGTCCGCGGCTTCTCACTTTACAAGAACTTTACAGTATCACGATAGCGGATTTGATGTTGCTTTTGTAGAATAGAGATGTGAACATAATGGAGAATCATTTAGGAGACAACGTCATGGATATTTTTGATTTACTTACAGTGATCGGCGGCCTTTGCCTGTTCCTGTTCGGTATGAACATCATGGGTACAGCTTTGGAACGTAGTGCCGGAGGAAAGCTGCGGTCACTTCTTGAAAAACTAACATCAAATAAAATGATGGGGCTTTTGACAGGACTCGGCGTTACTGCCGTTATACAGAGTTCATCGGCCACAACGGTCATGGTCGTAGGCTTTGTCAATTCCGGTTTGATGACGCTTCGTCAGGCGATCAATATCATCATGGGGGCAAATATCGGAACCACGATCACTTCATGGATTTTGAGCCTTGCCGGTATTGACAGCGGAAATATCTTCATAGAGCTTCTGAAGCCGTCTTCTTTTACGCCGATCCTCGCTCTAATTGGCATTATTTTTTACATGTTCTGTAAAAACGGAAAAAAGAAGGACGTCGGCTTGATTCTCCTTGGATTCTCCACGCTCATGTTCGGCATGGAAACAATGTCAGGTGCTGTGTCGGGCCTTCGGGATGTTCCGGCATTTCGGAATGTTTTTCTTCTGTTTCAGAATCCTATCCTTGGTGTCCTTGCCGGGGCTGTGCTTACTGCCATCATCCAATCCAGCTCCGCCTCTGTCGGCATTTTGCAGGCTTTAACAACCACGGGTCAAGTGTCTTATGGAGCAGCCGTTCCTATTATTATGGGGCAGAATATCGGCACATGTGTGACAGCTTTGATTTCTGCCGTGGGAGCCAATAAGAATGCCAAACGTGCGGCCATGGTACATCTTTCGTTCAATGTCATCGGGACGACCGTATGGCTCACTGTGTTTTGCGTGTTGAAAGCGATCCTGTCACCGGCCATTTTAACGCAGCAGGCCACTTTCTTTGGTATTGCTGTTCTCCATTCTGTATTCAATTTGCTCTGCACGATATTGCTATTGCCGATGTCCGGCTTCCTTGAAACACTGGCAAAGCATTTGATCCCGGACGCAAAACAGCCTGAGAAAATGTCAGAGTTGGATACGCGGCTTCTCACAACACCGCCCATCGCATTAAAACGGTGCTATGAGGTAACGGCAGATATGGCACAAACCGCAGTTTTATCAATGAAAAACGCAATTCATACTTTATATGAATATTTACCGAAACTTGCAGAAACGATCCGGGAGCAGGAAGATAAGACAGATCATTATGAGGATATATTGGGTACATACCTGGTCCAGTTAAGTACAAAACAAATCAGTGAAAACGACAGCGCCGAGGCTGCCAAGCTCCTTAAAATCATCGGGGATTATGAACGCATTGCAGATCATGCCGTTAATATCTTGGAATCTGCGGAAGAAATGCGTCAGAAAAGATTTGAGTTTACGGATGAGGCAAAGTCCGAATTGTCTGTCCTGACTGCTGCAGTATGCGAAATATTAGACCTTACTCTTTCTGCATTCTTGAATAACGACTTGGAAAATGCCGCTATGGTAGAACCTCTTGAGCAGGTCATAGATAAGCTTAAGGAACAAATGCGTACAAATCATATTATCCGGTTACAGCAAGGAAGCTGTTCCATCGGCGCGGGATTTGTATTAGCCGATCTACTTACAAATTTAGAACGGACTTCGGACCATTGCTCCAATATCGCAGGATGTATTATCGATATGGAGCATCATGAAATGAATATCCATGAGTCCCTGCGCGCTGTGAAAAGCAGCAGTGAGGATTTCAAGGAAAAATTTGAACTCTTTGCGGAAAAATATAGTTTTAATACTAAGAAGGAGCAAGCATGAATCAGAAAATTGAATTGATAAGAAGTAAAAAAGGTTTTATTTGCGATATGGACGGAGTTATTTACCACGGCAATACACTTCTCCCCGGAGCGGCCGAATTTGTTGAGTGGCTGCAAAAAGAAAAGAAGAAATACCTTTTTTTGACAAACAACAGCGGCTATACTCCGAAAGAACTGCAACAACGGCTTAAACGAATGGGATTAAATGTTTCGGAAGAACATTTTTATACCAGCGCGCTTGCCACAGCTGAGTTTTGGAAGGTACAGGCACCGGGGTGTTCCGTATATGCTATCGGAGAAGCCGGGTTACTTAACGCCCTTTATGATGCCGGAATTACAATGAATGATGTTGATCCGGATTATGTTGTTTTTGGAGAAGGGCGTTCCTATTCCATAGACACGCTTATAAAAGCGACGAACCTTGTTATGGCTGGCGCAAAGCTTCTTGGTGCCAATTCAGATGTGTCCGGTCCTATTGAAAATGGCATAACGCCTGCCTGTCGAGCCCTTATCGCCCCGGTTGAATTAGCAACCGGAAAACATGCCTACTTTTGCGGGAAACCGAACCCTCTTATGATGCGTACCGGACTGCGGATTTTAGAGTGTCATTCTGGGGAGGCTGTTTATGATCGGAGATAGAATGGACACAGACATTATTTCCGGTATGGAAAGCGGTATGTCAACGGTCTTGGTACTTTCAGGGGTATCTACTTTGGAGAACATCGCCCCATACGCATATCAGCCAACAATCATCATAAACGGAGTTGGCGATCTTGCACATGCTGAAGCAAAAGCTGGTGATGGGCATGGGTAACGCCTCCGCCTTCATGATTACCGACGCACAGACGCAGAGCCGATGATTATGTGAGATACTTCACATCTCATCGGCTCGTGCTGCCTGATAAACAAAAAAGCAGCCCTGTGGCTACTTTTAAGTCAATGTTTAGGTATTAATTGGAATCCTTAAACGCATCTGCCTGTTCGCACAGCGCAATATACTTTTGGATTTCATCCTCGCTTTTGTCTACGAAGAAGTCAACCACAGATTTGGATACCCTCCCGGTTTTGCTGTCTTGAAATACAACAGCGTCAAGGCTGATATCCAATTCCTTTGCGATAGTGGCCACCGTTTCAAAGCGCGGACTGCTTTTGCAGCGTTCAAGTTCAATAATCGTGCGCACACTCATGTGCAATTTGTCTGCCAACTGTCTCTGCGTCAGATTCCGCTTGATTCTTGCGGCGCGGACATCGGCAGCAAATAAATCCAGCGGATTCTGCATTATACCTCACCTCGTATATATTGTAGTATGCGCTAACGCTCATATAAATAACCATAAGGTTCATATCGAGTGAGTTACTATTCACTTTTGGAAGGAGAAGCTTGTCAAGAACATGATGCCATTACGGAGGTTAGAATGAAGGATCTTCCAATTCGATTCCAAGGGCTTTCAACATAAAAACAGATACATAACAAAATGGCCATCGAACTGCACTTATGAAAATGAGTTGCAGTTCATTTTTTGTGTGTTGGAAAGCATATTGAAGGAACATTGCCTCCGTATTTTGCAGACTGCCTCGCACTGTTCTCAAATTAAATACTGTCAATTCCAAGGCGTGCAAGCGGCGAATTATGCCTGCCTGTTCGCCTTTTGCCATATATGCAGCGTAGGCTGCCGCGATCCCCCGGTCAATCGCTTTGATTTGCTCAAAAACGATTGATTGGAGGTAAAACACAATGGATGGGAAACATCCAAAAAGAAGAAAAGATAAATATAACCCGTACACTCTGAATGTCGCAGACGGCAAGTTCTATCTGTCTTTCCGCGACGGAACAGGTGCGCTTCACGAAATGGAGATTGACAGCGCTCTGTATGAAACGCTGAATGCGTTCGAGCTGGACGATCTGTCCTACCTCAACGAATGGGATAGGCATATCGAGCACTCCGAACTTTCAGAGGAAACACTGGAACAGCGAATGTGGAGAGCGTCTCCCTCTGTGGAAGAAGCCGTATATCGCAGAATGCAGTATGAACGGCTCTATCAGGCGATTGACCGTCTGCCGAAAGACAGCGACGGCGGCTGATCCTCTATTATTTCTACGATTTTACATACGAAAAGATTGCGGAGATAGAGGGCTGCTCGGT
>CANPVE010000013.1 GCA_947581635.1 uncultured Clostridia bacterium
TGGAGCGGAATACGAGGCTCGAACTCGCTACCTCCACCTTGGCAAGGTGGCGCTCTACCAGATGAGCTAATTCCGCATATCGGTGAATGCCAGACACAAATCGTATTGGCCGTTCACCGCTTTTGATGGTGCCTCCGATCGGAATCGAACCAATGACACGGGGATTTTCAGTCCCCTGCTCTACCGACTGAGCTACAGAGGCAAAAATGTGGCGACCCGGAACGGGCTCGAACCGTCGACCTCTAGCGTGACAGGCTAGCGTTCTAACCAGCTGAACTACCGGGCCACACATTGGTGGGAACAACAGGGCTCGAACCTGTGACCCTCTGCTTGTAAGGCAGATGCTCTCCCAGCTGAGCTATGCTCCCACATAACACACCGATTGCGGACATTACGGAACGTAATAAACAAACTGTTCTATCCATTCAGTTGCCACCCGCTCTCAGTGACGTGTTATATATTACACTATTGAAAACCAAATGTCAAGTGTTTTTTTTCTTTTTTTGAAATTTTTTCTTTAGGTCATCACAGCGAAAATACTACCTTTATTTTGGTGTCATTCGATAAAATGTGGCCGTACTTTATAATATTCATCGGCTCGCGTATTTGACAACCGGTAAAATTTACAGATACATTGTTGCCACGATAACATATCGTTACACTATGTGGTTCAGCGCTCACTTAGCGCAGCGCTGCTCCTGTATTTCCGCCAACTCGTTGAGTCTCTCCTGGGTCACGTAATATTTTTTATTGCAGAAGTGACACAGCACCTCGGCCCTGCCGCTTTCGTCTGCCAATCCACGGATCTCTTCGGGCCGCATGGTCATAAACGCTCTCTCGACGCGCTCCTGTGAGCAGTCGCAGCGATATTCGACATCCTGACTGTCAAATATCTCCAATTCAAAGCCGGGAAGAGTTCTCTCCAAAATCTGCTCCGGGGTGCTCCCCTCCAGAAGCATTCGGGTAACGGGCGGCATAGTCTTAAGCATCTCCTCAAGCTTTTCAATTTCCCTGTGATCCGCCGCCGGCATCAGTTGAATCAGCAGCCCGCCTGCCTTATCCATCTTCCACAGCTTATCAAAATGCACACCTATGCAAAATATCGTCGGCACCTGCTCACTTATCGCGTAGTACGCTGTGAGATCTTCCGCGATCTCCCCTGTGACTATCGGCGTTTGGGTGCAATAGGGTTGACCGTAACCATAGTCCTTGATGACCGTAACGGTTCCGTCTCTGCCCACGGCGCCCGACACGTCAAGCTGCCCTTTATCATTGGGCATGATGACAAGCCCCGCGTCCTGAGCATAGCCGCGCACATTGCCCTTGCTGTCTGACACGGCGATTATAGAGCCTGCCGGACCCCCGCCGTTTATGCGCAGGGTGAGCGAAGCATTGTCCTCCTTGAGCTTGTTTCCCATAATCGACGCGCCGGTCAACAATCTGCCAAGCGCGGAAGTAATTACCGGCGTGGTGCGATGAAGTTCCTGCGCCTTTCTGACGATATCCGTTGAATCTATGGCGGCTCCCATAACCAAGCCGTCGGTTGTAATGCATCTTACAAGTCTGCTCATATCTAATCCATCCTCCAAAAGACACAAGTCAAGCCGCGCTGAACACACAGCAACGGCGTTTAAAAATAATCAGCGAACGAGGTATTCCAAAAGGGTGACGCCGCCTCACAAGCGAAGCCGAGAACCGAACGGGCAAAATGCGGCGGGATTAAAAACAGCCAGGACAAACGCCGAACGTCATGCTTTAACCGCAACGAAAACAATGCGTTCGCTGCGTTCATTCGGCGGGTCAAGCGTCATATCATCATACAACGCTTCCGTTTTAAGTCCTGCCTCCCGCAGCATTTCCTCTGTGTCAGCAAGGGAATAAGCAATTTCGGAAAAATCCTCGCAGTATCGCTCGTAACTGCCGTCCTCCTGCTCCTCGAAGAAATCCAACGCTATATCAACCCTTCCGCCGCCCTCGTACTGATTCTGCCACACACAGTAAACCTCGTCATTTTCGTACACAAATGTATTGCAGCCCAAAATACGCTCGTGTTTATACTGTGTGTTCATATCGAACACAAACACCCCGTCAGGCTCCATAAAGAGCGACACACGCCTGAATGCTCTGACAAGCTCTCCCCTGCCGTCGATATGGTTTAGCCCGTCAAGCGTGCATACAAATGCATCAATGGTGCCGTACATATCCAGCTCCTGTATGCTCTGGCAAAGGTACAGTATGCTGCCGTCCGACTTATCCCGCGCTTTCGACAACATATCCTCTGAAATATCGACTCCTATTACATCGTATCCCATTTGGGCAAATTTTACCGTCATGCTGCCCGTCCCGCAGGCGAGGTCAACCAGAAGGTTGGCGTTTGGCTTGTACTTTCTGATAAGCCGGTCGATATATTGCGCGCGGCTGTCGTAGTCCACATTCTGCATCAGACCGTCGTAATATTCCGCAAATGCCTCGTAGCTCATTGCTGCTCGCCATCCTCTGCGGTCTTTGAATCATCTGCCTGCCCGTTCTCCTGAGTCGTCTCGATAATGCGCTGTTCCTCGTCGGTCATTCTGCCGAATATGAGGTCGTATCCGTCGCAGCCGTAATTGAGCGAGCGGTTGACGCGGCTTATTGTCGCCGTACTTGCACCCGTCCTGGCTACTATGTCGCTATACACATGATGGTCGCGCAGCATTTTGGCTACGACAGCGCGCTGAGACATCGCCTTTATCTCCGACACAGTGCATAGATCCTCGAAGAAATCATAACATTCCTCTATGGTCTCCAGCTTCAAAATGCCGCTGAAAAGGAAATCGAGGTTTTCGTCCCTCAATTTATTGTTCATACTCATAGTAATTTTACCTCTTGATGACATTGACTGCACCGCATTTTATACGGCGCTATTTAAAGTCTTGAATCACTGATATTTTAGCACATTATCTCGCGAATGTAAAGCGTTTGGAATGTATAAAAATACAGCACACATGATGTATTTTCGCGCTGTCATGTGTGCTGATCCTGCTTTTCTTTTGTTTTTCTTATCGTAAACACATCACAGAAGCTCAATCCGCCATACATTCCGTGATTATGCTGCGTAATTCTTCCACGCCCTCGCCTGTCTCGGCGGAAAAAGGCAGCATATGCTCAAAATCCACATCCAATTCATCAGGAAAGGCGGCAAGCCGTTGCTTTCGCTCGGTAGGCTTGAGCTTGTCTATCTTGGTTAGAACTATCACCATGGGAAATTCACCCTCTATCAGGAAATCGAGCATAGTGAGATCGTCCTTAGACGGAGCGTGACGCGAATCTATCAGCAGCACTACCAGTCGCAGATCGCGTTCCTGCTCAAAATAACCGTCGATAAGCTCGGCCCAGCGCTGCTTCTCGCTCGCGCTGACCTTTGCGAAACCATAGCCCGGCAGATCAACCAGCCGCGCTCCGTCGAGGTTGTAGAAATTTATCGTTGCAGTCTTGCCCGGCTTGGAACTAACGCGCGCCAGGCTTTTGCGATTGAGAATTTTGTTGATAAGCGAGGACTTTCCAACATTTGAGCGTCCCGCAAATACCACCTCTGGCACATCGCCCGATGGGAGCTGCTCTGAGACACCCGCCGCACCTTCAAAATAAGCGTCTTCAAATTTCATACTGCATCTCAATCCTTGTCAATCGGCATTTTCGGAATTTTCAATATTTTCCCCGACATCTGAAGTCTGCACAGCTTTTTCCTCAGGCTTGCACTTGTCGACCGCCTTTTTGGACTTCAAAGGCTTCGGAAATGCCACGGCAAAGACCTCGTCTATCATTCTGACAGGCACAAATTTAATGCCGTTTTTCACTGCGTCGCTGAATTCATCTATATCGGGTTCATTGGCCGCCGGAATTATGACGGTCTTTATTCCTGCGCGCAGCGCCGCCATGCTCTTTTCACGCAGACCGCCTATCGCTAGCACGCGTCCGCCCAGCGTTATTTCGCCTGTCATTGCCACATCTCCGCTGACGGAAATGTCGGTAAGAGCCGATACTATAGCCGTCGCCATGGTGATGCCGGCGGACGGACCGTCCTTAGGCACGGCTCCCTCGGGCACATGAATGTGTATATCCCTGGTGCGGTAGTAATCCCGATCTATGCCCAGTTCGGCAGCTCGGCGGCGTATGCAGCTCATGGCGGCCTTTGCAGACTCCTGCATGACGTCTCCAAGCTTACCCGTCAGTTCAATCTTGCCGCTGCCCTCCATGACCGCGACTTCAACCTCAAGCATTTCGCCGCCCACCGACGTCCACGCCAGTCCGTTGACCATGCCCGGAATGAGCTTCTTTGCCAATTCTTCACGCTTATATTTTGCCTTTCCCATGTAACTCTCCAGATTTCGTGACGTAATGGATATCTTGTCCGCCTCGCCCGAAACCAGTCTCTTGGCACATTTGCGGCAAAGTGAAGCTATCTCGCGCTCAAGGCTTCGCACACCCGCCTCACGGGTATAGTTGTCAATCAGCTTGGCGATCGCCGTATCTGATATTTTTACATTCTTTGAGGAAAGTCCATTGCGCTCGGTCTGTTTTGGCACTAGATATTTCCGCGCAATCATCGCCTTTTCTTCGTGGGTATAGCTGGGCAGATCGATTATCTCCATTCTGTCGTGAAGAGGGGCGGGAATTGCACCGACGTCGTTGGCAGTCGTGATAAAAAGCACCTCACTCAAGTCCAGCGGCACTTCAAGGAAGTGGTCGGCAAACGCCTTGTTTTGCTCGGGGTCAAGCACTTCCAGCAGCGCCGATGTGGGATCGCCCTTGTAATCGTTCGACAGCTTGTCTATCTCGTCGAGAAGTATCAGGGGATTCATGCTTCCCGCCTTTATCACAGCGTCCACTATTCGTCCGGGCATCGAACCGAGATATGTCCTGCGATGTCCGCGAATCTCCGCCTCATCGCGCACGCCTCCCAACGATACGCGGACGTAATTTCGCCCCATCGCCTCCGCTATGGAGCGCGCTATTGAAGTCTTGCCAACTCCGGGAGGGCCGGCAAGGCAGATTATCTGTCCCTTGATGCCGGGCACCAACGCGCGCACCGAAATAAGCTCCAAAATTCTCTCTTTGACCTTCTCCATGCCATAATGATCGCGATCCAGTTGCTTTTGGACTTGATTTACATCTAGGTTATCAGGGGTCTTGACTCCCCACGGCAGCGAAAGGCATACATCTATATAACCCCGAATCACGGCCGCCTCCTGCGAACCGAACGGCAGCTTCGACAGCTTTTTACACTCCTTGTAAAGCGCTTCCCTGACTTCGTCCGACGCTTCCAAATCATCTATTTTTGCCCGGTATTCTTCTGCCTCGTTCTCGGGAGTGTCCTCTTCGCCCAGTTCCTCGTTGATTACGCGAATCTTTTCGTGCAAGTAATAGTCCCTCTGTGCTGCGTCCATATTATTCGACACCGTTCGCTCTATCTGCGCGTCGAGCTTGGCGAATTCCAACTCATTTTTCAAAACCTTATAAAGCACCATGGCGCGTTCCTTGTGTGAAAGGCAGTCAAGAATGCTTTGCTTGCACACATTGGCAAACGGATAGATGTAGGCGGCCGCATCTATGACGCTGCCGTAGTCGCTGCTGCGTCTCTCCTTAACGAAGCTCATGTCCATATTGGCACACCCGTCAGTGTGATTGAGACGCGGAACTATGTCTTTGAATATCTTATCATAAACCGATTTAGCAGTCTCGTCATCTTCGTCGGATATTTCCTCGGCGGGAGTGACCGTAACAGTCGAAAATTCGCCCGATTCTTCTACAATTTCTCCATACGCGCGGTATTCTCCCATCACGCGGACGTGCAGACTGTCTTCCTCGGGGTGGCCGATCATCTGGGTAATAGTGGCAACAACACCCACCCTTTCAGACATATCCACGTCATGATCCTCGTTTTTATCATAGAAAACCAGGAAAAGACAACGATCTTTGCTCACGGCATTGCGCACCGCTTTTACCATGCTTGAACCCATTACGTCAAACTGATGGGGGCAATTTGGAAAAACAACCGCATCTGGTATGACGATAACAGGCATTGTTTTCTTACCGTCTTTGTTGCTTGAATTTGCCATACTTATTAAAATTCTCCTGTGTATTAGAGCTTATACCCATCTGCACTCAAAATCAGACACGTCTGCGGGGCTTTGCACGCCCTGTTCTTTCCATGGCCTTCCGCGTGTATCAAACAAAATACCCCCGCAAATATCCGCCTGCTTACGATTGCAGAATATACTAATCTTGAACAAAGGTACGACAAAAAATCTCCGCAAAAAACATATATACAGTTTTCACGCTCGACTTTTGTACTTTTTAATTTAAGATTGGTATTAGTATTAAATTTCTCGAAATTAACTCCTATTATAAAACATATTCGGAACTAATACAATACATTTTTTTATCTTTTTATTTTTAATTTTTACCATCAGTGCGCGGACAAACACGAAAAAGAGAATATACCTCTTGCCGGCACAGCCGGACAGGGATATATCCTCTCATGTGTTTTATTCTTACGCGCCAAGCTCCCGCCTGTCCGTCTCCACCAAAACGGGCTGGCTCTCGCCCTCAACGCATTCCCGCGTTATTATCACTTTCGCGACATTCTCATTTGACGGCACAGAGAACATTATGGGCGTGAGTATACTTTCTATAACGCCGCGCAGACCGCGTGCTCCCGTTTTCTGTTCAAGTGCCTTCTCGGCAATACGTCCCAGCGCCTCGGGGCTGAATTCAAGATCCACCCCATCCATCTCAAAAAGCGCCTTGTACTGTTTGACGATTGCGTTCCTGGGCTCGGTCATTATCCTGACCAGGGAATCCCTGTCAAGCGCCTCAAGCGAGGTAAGCACCGGCAGGCGACCCACCAATTCGGGAATCATTCCGAATCTCACGAGATCCTGAGGTATGCATTTTGAGATAAGCTCGCTGTAATCGGCGTCCTCCTGCGTGCGAATCTCCGCGCCGAAGCCCATCGCCGAATTGCCGACGCGCTTTTCGATTATCTTTTCCACACCGTCGAAAGCCCCGCCGCAAATAAACAAAATGTTTGTGGTGTCTATGGGAATAAATTCCTGCTGAGGGTGCTTTCTGCCGCCCTGAGGCGGAACATTGGCAACCGTACCCTCGAGTATTTTGAGCAGAGCCTGCTGTACGCCCTCGCCACTTACGTCGCGGGTTATGGACGTATTTTCGGATTTGCGCGCGATCTTATCTATCTCGTCAATATAAATAATGCCGTGCTGTGCGCGCTCGATATCAAAATCCGCCGCCTGTATCAGACGGAGCAGAATATTTTCCACGTCCTCGCCTACATAGCCCGCCTCAGTGAGCGTTGTCGCGTCGGTAATGGCGAATGGCACATGAAGTATCTTGGCCAGCGACTGCGCCAGAAATGTCTTGCCCACACCCGTGGGACCGAGCAGAAGAATGTTGCTCTTTTGCAGTTCAACATCTTGGTCGGTTTTCCTGCCGCCTATGCGCTTGTAATGGTTGTAAACGGCCACCGACAGCGCGATTTTGGCATTGTCCTGACCTATCACATAGTCGTCAAGGTGCTTCTTTATCTCGGCGGGCTTGAGCAGATGAAAATCCACATTGTCGTCAAAATCGTCAAATGTGTCTATATTGTAAAATCCGTCCTCCTTGAGTACGGCTACACAGGCTGAAACACATTCGTGACAGATGAAGGCGCCCGGACCGTGTACCAAACGAATGCCGTCGCTCTCAGCCTTGTGGCAGAAGGAACACCTCGGCTCGTCAATATTGTCCCTGTTGTAAGGCATCAAATCACCAATCCTATCGTTTGTAAATCACCCTGTCAATGAGACCGTATTCCTTTGCCTCCTCGGCCGACATATAGTTGTCGCGCTCGGTGTCTATGCAGATCTGCGAATACGGTTTACCTGTGGCTGCCGCAAGCATCTCATTGAGTTTCTTTTTGGTTCTGAGTATCTGATTTGCCTGAATCTCGATGTCGGTTGCCTGACCCTGTGCGCCGCCCAAGGGCTGATGAATCATTATTTCGCTGTTGGGCAGTGCAAGTCTCTTGCCCTTTGCTCCCGCCGCGAGAAGAAATGCCCCCATGCTGGCCGCCATGCCCATGCAGATAGTGGAAACATCGCACTTGATGTAATTCATCGTGTCATATATTGCCAAGCCGTCCTTTACCGCTCCCCCGGGGCTGTTGATATAAAGGCAGATATCCTTTTTCGGATCCTGGCCCTCGAGGTAAAGGAGCTGTGCCGTGACAAGGCTGGCGGTGACGCTGTTGACCTCGTCAAACAGCATTATGATTCGATCATTGAGAAGGCGGGAATAAATATCATATGAACGCTCGCCTCTGCTGGTCTGTTCTACTACATAAGGTACCAAATTGCTCATAAAAAATCATCCTTTCCACAATGGAATTATCGGCGCATTGCAGATGAAATATTCAACCGCAACACGCCGTTAAATCTACCACACCAAAATTCAGTTTAAAGCACACAAAGATCTGCGGGGTGAATTCGTGCCATACTTGGCGGGCTGACGCCCGACAGGGAGGACAAAGCAGCGGGACGCGAATCGGACGACAGAGATTGTCTGACTTTGCTTGAATTTCAGTATTAATACAACCGACTGTTTATATGCGCCAAATAATCATAGCACAGTCGTGCAGATTAATTTGCCGCATTATGACGAAACGGCCGGACATACGCTCAATTTGCACTAAGGCCCATTAAAGACACAAAAATTGAAAACAAAATCCTTGCGAATATTGCTCCATAACCTTTGAGACAAGGGTCTTTTGCCGTCTTTTATCGAAGCTTAATCCTCCGTCGGCTGGGGAGCCACATAGCTCGCGCTGTTTCTCACAACGTCAACCGCCTTTTCGACCGCTATGTCCTTTCTGAGGCCGTCAATGGGAACTATGTTCCTTACCTGATCCACGTCTATGCCGTAGTTGGAGGCGAGATTCTCAAATTCCTTATCGCAATCCTCATCGGAGACTTCGATGTTTTCAATCTCTGCAATTTTTTCGAGAGCGAGACGGAGCTTGACCTGATGTATGGCCTGATCTCTGAACTGCCCCTTGAGGGAATCCATGTCAAGACCCGTATATTTGAAATAATCTTCCATATTCATATTGTTGGATTGGAGTCTGTAAGAGAAATCGCGGATATTCTCATCGACCTTCTTGTCATACATGACTTCAGGAATATCAGCGTCAACGAGGTCGATAAGCTGATCCATAAGCTTGTTGTCAGCGTCGTCCTTTGCTCTGTCCTCCGCCTTGCGAAGAAGCTCCGCTCTTATATCTTCCTTATACTCGGCAAGCGTGTCAAATTCACTGACGTCCTTTGCAAATTCATCGTCAAGCTCGGGAACCTCAGTTTCCTTTATCTCATGAATCTTTACCTTAAACACGGCGGGCTTGCCTGCCAGTTCCTCCGCGTGGTACTCCTCGGGGAATGTCACGTTTACATCGAATTCTTCTCCTACGCTGTGACCTACCATGCCGTCCTCGAATCCGGGGATGAACTGATTGGAACCGAGTTTAAGGCTGAACTTCTCAGCCTTGCCGCCCTCGAACGCCTCGCCGTCGCAGAATCCCTCGAAATCAAATACAACCGTGTCGCCGAGCTGTGCGGGTCTGCCGTCGACATTGATGGTTCTGCTGTTGCGCTGCTGAATGCCTGCAAGCTCGCGATCCACATCCTCGTCCGTAACCACGGCCTCAGCCTTTTCAACTGTGAGACCCTTGTAACCGTCAATCTTCACCTCGGGCTTTGTGATGAATTTTGCCTTAAATACAACCTCGCCTTCGAGAGAAACAACCTCAACGGTATTTACGTCCACAACCTCTTTGCCGAACTCTGCGACTGCTGCGTCAACTGTATTGGAATACACTGTCTCAACCGCGTCCTGAGTGAACACGGGACCGTACATCTTTTCGATAACATTCATGGGGGCCTTGCCCTTGCGGAAACCCGGTACATTGTAACGAGCCACGTCTCTGCGGTAAATCCTCTTTTTCTCGGTCTGAAGAGCCTCGGCAGTCGCGGCAAACTCAACCTCATAGGTTGTAGCGTCAATCTGTGTCTTATTCTTTATCATTTTTAAATGTCCTCCTCAAATCATGCTGGGAAGTCCGTGACATTCCCTCCATAATTTTACAGTTATAATGTCACCCGACAATTATATCAAATTAAATTGTATTTTTCAAGCACAATTTCGCAAATATATCAATGAATTTTAACAATACTTTTGTGTTAAATTCACCCGACAATCAATTGCGGAAAGAATTTAACATGGTCGGCGGCGATTAGACGCATCTCTATTCCCTCGTAGCTGCCCGCGAACGCCTTTCTGCCCGCCGCGCCGTGAAGATGACCGTAGAAGCACTTCTTTATGCCGTACTTTAGCAGCACTTCCACTATTTCACTGCACACATAGTCTCCGTAGACAGGAGGATAATGCAGGAAAACGATCGGTTCCTTTCCCGTTTGCAGCCCGGCATTGATTGAGGCTTCAAGCCTCCCCACTTCGCGCAAAAGCACCGTTTGTTCGTCCTCGGGGCAATCGTATGACCAGCCGCGTGTGCCGCATATGGCGTGGCCGCCGTATTCATAGGAATTGTTGAATAATATCCACATATCGTCAAATCCGTTTTGCGTGAGCCAATTATCCATTTTTTTCTTCGTGCTCCACCAATAGTCGTGGTTGCCCTTCATCAGTATTTTTCTGCCGGGCAGTTCATGAAGGTAATTGAAATCCGCCAGCGTTTCGCTCAGCCTCATCGCCCACGAGATATCGCCCGCCAGAACTACGGTGTCGGCAGGCTTTACTATGGCGAGCCAATTGTCTCGAATGCGCTGTTCATAATTTTCCCAGCCGAAAAATTTATCCATTTTCTTATCCTCGCCAAGCGACAAATGCGTATCGGCTATTGCAAAAAGGGCCATAACATCCCTCCCTTAATTTTTTATGTTGTATTTTCCGATTTTTCATATTTTAATTTCATACCTCCGCATATTCATGCAAAAAGAGCAGATAATATTGACGGACAAACAACACTAATTGTCCATGAATATTATAAAATCATAAAACAACGGAGTGATTGGATATGTCTTTAAGTCAGAACACCACAACCCCCGAATTTGAACAGCGCGTCAATCATATCAAGTGCGATGTAAAGAACTGCACCTACCATGCGGAAAACGACACCTGCCACGCCGACATTATACACGTCAGCCCATGTACGGACTGCACCTGCTGCTCGGATAAAAATGACACGGCGTGCGAAACATTCAGAGAGAAAAACATCTAGTGTTTTAAAGAGCTGTTTTATGCTGAACTCTGATAAAAATACCGCAAAAAATCTCAGTCTAAAAGCCATATATGCAGGCTATTGCGCCGGATTTTTCTGTATTTCTTAATCAAAGTTTAGTGTTGGTATGTAGAAAATATTCTCTATAAAACGTGCCTCGACAGTGACATTCCATTGCTGACGAGGCACGTTTTTATTCTATTGTATTTTTATTTTTGATGTGCGCCGAAGCCGCACGCCCACTGCAAATTACCGACCAATTCCCAGCATATCCAACACAGTCTCGCGCATTGTGGCTCCATCGCACACTCTGTCGAAGCGGACCGCTTTGCCCTTAAGACCTGCAAGCGGTGCGGGAGTCTGCACGCCCGAAACCTCATTGAGCGCCGCCAGCATATCAAATTCGTCCTGTGTAATTTTATCCTTGGCAACGGCGCCGAGCACGGCGGGAGCAAACTTGTAGGGGCTTGCCGTGGAGGCAACGATCGTGGGAATATCGCTGCCGAATTGCTTGACGTACTGTCCGTAGACATTCAGCGCAACTGCTGTGTGTGTGTCGGAGAGATAATGCTGCGATGAAAACACATCGGCAATGGTAGCCTGAGTTGCGGCGTCATCGCAGCAACCCGCCCAGAACAGTTCCTTTATCTTTGACTTAATGTCATCATCAACCTCGTATCTGCCTGTCGCGGCGAGGCTGTCCATCCAGCCCTTAACCTTCGCGCTGTCGCAGCCGCTGAGGTCATATATAAGTCTTTCGAGATTACTGGAGATGAGAATGTCCATCGATGGAGAAATCGTGGTGTAGAATTGTCTGTTCCTATCATAAACGCCTGTATTTATGAAATCCGTCAAAACATTGTTGGAATTTGAAGCACAGATGAGCTTGTTTATTGGCAGACCCATTTTCTTGGCGTAGTACGCGGCGAGAATGTTGCCGAAATTGCCCGTGGGGACAACCACATTGATTTTGTCGCCCTTGTTCTTGACAACGCCCTTGTTCATCAAATCCGCATATGCGGAGATATAGTACACGATCTGAGGTGCAAGACGGCCCCAGTTGATTGAATTCGCCGATGAAAACGCCATGTTATGCTCAGCGAGAACGGCGGCTACTTCGGGGTCGGTAAATATTTTCTTAACGCCCGTCTGAGCGTCGTCAAAATTGCCCTTGATGGCGCACACGCCGACGTTGCCGCCCTCTTGAGTGACCATTTGGGTCTTTTGGATCGCGCTGACGCCCTCCACAGGGTAGAATACGATAATTTTGGTACCGGGAACGTCCTTGAACCCCTCGAGCGCGGCCTTGCCGGTATCGCCCGATGTGGCGACGAGAATTACAATTTCCTTGCCGTCGCAGGTCTTTTTGACAGAACGTGTGAGCAGGTGGGGCAGAAGCTGAAGCGCCATATCCTTGAACGCGCAGGTGGGACCGTGCCACAGCTCGAGCACGAAGCGATTCTCGGCTATATCAACGACTGGGGCGATATCGGTACCGCCAAATTTGCCGGTATACGCGCCGTTTACGCACTCGCGAAGCTCCTCCTCGGTGAAGTCGGTGAGGTATTTTCCGAGGACATTCACAGCCCTGTCACGGTAATCCATTTTGGCTGCCGCGAGAAGCTCATCATATGAATATTCGGGAATGGACTCGGGGACATACAGACCACCGTCGGGAGAAATACCCGTGGCGATTGCCTGAGCCGCCGTGACCTTTACCGAATTGTCTCTTGTGCTTGTGTAATTCATAGCAATTACCTCGATTTTTTGTATTTTAAATTTTTTTAATTGTAATATATGCGATTGTAGAAATTTTAACAGAAATTCGAGCCTGTGTCAACGGCATAAATAATAATTTATCACATAACACAAAAATTTCCGAATTATCGCCGTCTCTTTATATTTTTGCATTATCGAAAATCACAAATTCAGCCACAAAGCGAGGGATAATGCAAAAATACACAAATATTTTTTGTCAATCCAAAAAACATCGTTCAAAAAATGCACTTGAAATTTATGAAAAAATATGTTATCATAAAGATACAGCGTGTGGCTTAACTGCGTAAATCCGGTTGTAAGCCACACGCTTTTCGTTGTCAAAAACAAAAAGGTGTGCGGCTTTCACATCGATATCGTATTATTGATATCGGTACAGTCGCACGCCTTTTATTTTTTTGCCAAGAGGAGGCAATTTATTTTATGAGCAATAATGACAAAGCAAATTCGTTTCTTGAGACCGAGCGCGTGGGCGTGCTTATGCGAAAATACGCCGTTCCGTGCATCATTTCGCTGCTGGTGGCGGCGCTGTACAACATAGTCGACCAGATATTTATTGCCAACGCGGGTTATCTGGGTTCATACGGCAACGCGGCCAACACCGTGGTATTTCCCCTGACCGTGGTTGCGCTCGCTATAGCCGTCATGATAGGCGACGGCTGCTGTGCCTTTGTGAGCATATGCCTTGGCGCAAAGCAAAACGACAACGCTCACCGCAGCATAGGCAACGCGATAATGCTGTGCATTGCCTGCGGCGCGGCGCTCACCGCAATATATCTGATATTTCAAAATCAGATACTCACCATGTTTGGAGGCAGGGTAAACGCGGAAACCTTCGCCCACTCCAAACAGTATTTCCTGTGGATATCGTTCGGCATCCCCTTCTATATGTTCGGGCAGGCGATGAATCCCATAATCCGCTCGGACGGCAGTCCAAAATTTGCCATGATATCCACCCTTGCAGGGGCGCTTGCCAATATAATCCTCGACCCGATATTCATTTTCGTTTTCAAATGGGGCATGATGGGCGCGGCACTCGCAACTGTAATCGGCCAGATAATCACCGCGGTGCTGGCGATATGGTACCTGATGCACATGAAAGCGGTCAAGCTGCAAAAGAGCAGTTTTGTCCGCGACATCGGCTTGACCAAAAAATTTCTGTCGCTGGGTATTTGCAGTTTTCTTTCGCAAATATCGCTTGTCGCGGCAATGGCAGCCATCAACAACATGATAAGGAAGTACGGCGCGGTAGATCCAATATTCAGTCAGGATCAATACGCGCAGATCCCCATGGCCGTAGTGGGGATAGTGATGAAATTCTTTCAGATAGTAATATCGATCTCCGTCGGCCTGGCGGCAGGCTGCATACCGATAGTGGGCTATAACATCGGCGCAAACCGCAGGGACCGCGCAAAGGAACTTTTCATCAAGCTGCTCATGGCACAGGCGGCAGTGGGCGCGGTGGCGTTAATAATAGTCGAATTTATGCCTAGGCAGCTTATCGGAATATTTGGTGCGGCAAACGAGAGCATATATTACACACAATTCGCGGTAAAATCCTTCCGAATTTATCTCTGCATGATGATATTCGCCTGCATCAACAAGGGAACCTTCATCTATATGCAGTCGCTCGGCAAGGCTGTCACCTCCACACTGCTTTCCATGGTCCGCGAGATAGTGTTCGGAGTGGGATTTGCATTGCTGCTGCCGATATTCTTCGGGTTGGACGGAGTGCTTTATTCCATGCCGATATCAGACATTCTAACCTTCATAATTTCCGCCGTAATGATTCGATACACCTTCCAAGAGCTTGACGGCAATCCGAAATCAGCAATTAAAAATGTGAAATTGTCAAAAGCATAGGTGAATTTGTGAATTGTAAAAACTGAATACACCCAAAGACAGCCACCCGCCGTACCGCTCAAATCCGGTACAATCCGACGGGTGGCTGCCACTGTTCAACGTATCTGACTTGCCATATATGTTATAAATTCCTCTATCGTGGGAATTGCATTTTCTCGCGGAACCGCCTGCGCGCGTTCATTTGGGGACTCATAGCACAGCGCTATTGACTTTTCGATTTCCCGCTTTACTTCATCAACACTTACGTTATTCTCTTTGGCTATTTTTTTAAGAATTCTTTTCATTTTCGACATAAAATACATCCTTTCTTGAAGTTGATGGAATAATTATATACATATATATCCACATATTATGTCAAATGAAGTCGAATCTCATGGATTATTTTGTCGAGAGATTGTTTTATACAGTCTACCTCTCCTATTTATGTTTATTATAAAGTGTAAAATACACCTTACAATACCTGTATTTTAAAAATTCTTAATGATAATCTTAATACAGAGGTGAGTTCTATGGAGGTCAATTATGTTGAAATAGGCAAGAGAATATTAAGGCGCAGACACGTGCTTGATCTGACACAGGAAGAGCTTGCGGAAAAGGCGGATATGAGCGCGGCATATCTGGGCAATGTAGAACGTGCCAGTTCCAAATGCAGCATAGAAACGCTCATGAAGCTGTGCAGAGCGCTGGAAGTCACACCGGATTATCTGCTGCTGGGTGTTGACAAGGAGTACCGCAATGATGATTTATCCGAAATAAAGAATGAGATTTATCGCTGTGACGCGAAAAAGAAAAAGTTCATAAAGGAATTTATAAAGTGGTACGCAGATCAGGAAATTTGACGTCTCAGATTCTGAATTTTTAATTCTGAATTTTTAATTTTGCAAATCAAAAAGGAGACTGCCCGCACTTCAGTGGCGCGGTGTCTCCTTTTTTCTTAGATATACCTTTAATTACACATTAAATCAGGCTTGGCTGGCAGATACCTCTTTTTTCGCCCTTTCCGCCGGCAGCAGAAGCGAGTGGGTAAACTTTTCTCCTCCGGACGAAGATATGTCGCCGCCTATAACCTTACCGTTTGCTATCAGCAGCGTGGCTTTGACGTCGTTTGCTATTCCCGGATAATTCTTGACGGAATACACCCATTTCTTGACCTTGCTTCCGCTGTAATTTGACAGATCAAAGCCGAGCGATTTCTGCATATCGTTGTATTCGGTATATGTCTCGTCAAAGCTGGCGGGTATTATAATTTCGCGCACGTCCAGCGGATCGTGTTCCACGTCCCACCCAAACTGCGACAGGAAATTAATGCGGTCGGCGTCGGTCTGCGCGTTTACCAGAAATTGGGTGACAGACGTTGTGGAATTGGCAGAAGTGTTTTGGGTCCCGCTCTTGGGTGAAAATATGTACCAAAGGGTGGCGATAAAAAACACAAGCCCGATTATCAAAATAATCAATTCCACCTTTGACGTCTTAAAGGTTTTGATGAACATATTGATTCCTCCCTGTATTTTAAGGCTGTTAAAATATACGTCGGGAGGTTTCAAATAATGCTTATCCTAAAAATTTAATCTAAAAAATCCCACGCGAGCGGAGCTGAAATGGAGCCCAAAAGAGACGACCCCTTTTGGCATGGCAAAAGCATTTAAAATAATTAGCCAAGCTTGCACCTCTTAACAGCGCCATCGCACAGAGTAAGGCAACGCCTCGCAAACGAAACCATATGCTGAGAGGGCAAAACATAGCCAGGTTAAAGGGCGACTTGGGGGAACACAAAATAAATATGTATTTTTATCAAGCTCTTCTCGTTTTAGGACGGGAATTATATATGTGCTTCACATTTATAATGCAACGAGACTGTTGCTTATTTAACAGCCTTTTTAAAATAAATCCACCGAAAGACGGTGAGAGATTTCGGTGGATTTATTTTCATCTTTTATAATTTGCAATTTACAATTTTACACATCGGCTAATTCAATTATAATTTTTGCGCATTTGTCATAGTCAACTGAATCGGTGTTGAGCATCACGTCATAATTTGTCATAGCGCCCCATTTGTTGTCGGTAAAGAACTGGTAGTAATTGCGGCGCTGTTTATCCTTGCGCTGAATAAACACCTCCGCCTTGCCCCGCGAAACATCTTCCAATTCGAGCGTGCGTTCTATGCGCTTCTCTATCGACGATGAATAAATGTAAGTGCGCACAATGGGTCTCACATCGCTGAGAATGACATCGGCACAGCGTCCGATAAATATGCCCCCTGCGTATTCCCTGCAAAGCCTGCGCATCGCCTCCGACACCGCGAAATATGTGCGATATATTGCCGACTGCTCGTAATCGCCCGTACTGGAAAGCATCGACAGATTATAGATGAGACTGCCGACATAATTCTCGTCGTAATTTCTGAGCAAACCCACGTCGACACCAAAATCCTCCGCCGCTCTCAAAATTATATCGTTGTCAAAATACGGCACGCCAGTCATTCCGGAGATTCTCAGTGCAACCTCTCTTCCGCCGCTGCCGAATGTGCGGTCAATCGTAATAGTTTTCAACGAAAAAATACCTCCTTTTCTTTTTTGGCTTTCGCTGTTACGATAATTATAACATAATTTTAATTGATTTCAAGGTATTTTTATTAATTTTATATAATATTAAATTATATTTTTTAGAGTGCTGCAAAGACGATCTTGTTAATGTGATGCCTATTGCCAAAAGAATGTTTGACCTTGGAATAAAGGTAGAAATAAGCTGCAATCTCGCTTACGTTCAGCACATTGAAAAAATCAGGGCCTGCGATGTTGTTTTGTTTTTCGTGTCAAAAAGAACATTCAAATCAAAGAAATACTGAAACAAATTTGAAATGTACGACGATTATAATTGCTGTGTTAATTATGATAAAACTACACTTTGCATCGCTTTAAATAATATTCACACAATATGGCCTTTTTCTATGTCGCCCGAAGCATACGTATTCTGGTCAAAGATAAGAAAAATCCATGCAATAAATCTCGATTCGTCATTGGACGACTACAACAAGGCATTTCAGATTTTACACTCAGTGGAGAATGGTGGAACCGAAGACGAAATAAAGTCGTGCAAACTCGTTTACATAGCGGCAGGATTAGTCGTCACCGCATTGATGGGTATTTCCGCAGTATTAAAGGACAGCAGTTTTGTCAGCCAGCCTACAGTGCCGCTGGGTGAACTCACTACGGTCGACAGCATTTCCATTGGACGTCACGTCACGTTCGGCTTGTACGAGCAGGACAGAAACACATAAATTACGTGGAGATAGACGGGGTACAATATAAATTTGACAGCAAAGAAAATATGTCGGACAGTTATGTTATCTATTATAAAGATGGAACATAAGTGAAAGATATAGAATATAACAGTATAGATAACGGTCCACTTAGCACTCATACAACCGACATTATTCGTTACCTTGATAAAAACGGAAAAGAAGTATCCGATGAATTATAATTATAAGCTTGGTGGTTACTGCTTCGATACCTACGGGAGTTCGCCCGGCAATGTGGGTTCATATCGGTCTGTAAGCAAGATTAAAATAAAAAACGACGGCGCCCGAGTGCAAAACTTCACACTCGGGCGCCGCGCTGTTTTTAAAGATATCTTTTTATGAACCGCGTCTCATCCGATTCCATCATTCTGCGCGCCAAATCATCCGCCACAGCTATCAACATTCTCTGATACGCGCACTGCACGGGTGAAACCTCTTCCATATCTCCGCACTGCTGAAAATTTAGGCAAGCGCAGTCGTTGACGCACCGAGATTCCAACGCACAGCCGACGCAGAATTCCGGCTTCTTGAGACTGCGCCAATATACGCGCTCCCGCGCGGGTTCGTCAATCCCGCCCGACACCTCTCCTATCTTGTATTCTTTCACGCCGACAAACTGCACACACGGGTAAATTGCCCCGTCGGTATCAATGTAGAGCTTTCTCTTACCCAATCTGCAAACGTGGCAGGGCTTCTGACGGGTTATGCTGAATATTTTTTCATCAAACGAATTGAAGAACACATTTCTTCCCTCGATAAACTGAGACAGAACAAAATCCGCAATGATTTCAAGCTGCCGCCCCAGTTCGTCTATGTCCCGCTCATTCCACCCGGCGTTCGGGCGCGAATCTATTGCCAGATTGAGCCGCCTTACGCCCATTTGATACAGACTAATCACAGAATCCGCCGCGCTTTGCACGGTATTCGCCGCAACTGTCGCCATTATGAACGTGTTCGGCTGATATTGCAGCAACAGCGACAATTTTTCGTTCAGACGGTCAAGACAATCTCCGCCGTTGGGGTAAATCCGATTTACGCGGCTCATCGGACCATCGTGCGACATGGCTATTTTGAAATTGTTGTAACAGGCAAAGCGCAGGAATTCATCGTCAAGCAACAGACCGTTTGTAGTGATGTTGTACTCGAATTCCTTATCTGCATGAGTGTTGGCGCGCTCCACGCATTTGTAAATCAAATCCTTTTTGAGCAGCGGTTCGCCGCCAAAGAACGATATACCGCAGTTTCGTGCGCTTTGCTCCGCGGCAAAATCTACCGCCTGCAGTGCGGTATCCCCGCCCATACAGCAATCCTCATGCGTCTCGAAGCAGTATTTACACCGCAAACCGCATTGCTTGGTTAAAATCAATGAGATATTCATTGGGAATCAACGTCTTGCGGTAATATCATGATATCGCCGTCCGTCATAAATTGCTCGTCATCGTCTGATGATGTGATAGCAACTTTTCCATCATACGATAAGTTATCGTCTTCTACGCGATCGCTCTCTGTCACTAATGCGGAGGAGCCTTCCACTCCATTCGGCTCTGAGCTTCCTTCAATGGCCGGAGCGCATCCCGCCAAACCGCTGAGCATTGCCACACCCAGAGCGCCCGCCGCGCATTTTCTGAGCAGACTTTCTTTGGAATAACCCGCGTCGTAGTTTTCGATTTTTTTCAGTTTCATTGCATCGATTTCTGGCAATCCAAAAGAATTATACCATGACATATCCTGTGAGTTTATTTTTGGATCGCCATTGTCCTCCCTCCGAAGTTGTTTCACTTGTATAACCTCTGAATTCGGATAAAGGTTGGTAATTTCGCTGTTTTTTATTAAAAAATCCCCGGCGCTTGCAAAAGCGTCGGGGACTGAATTGCAAAAATTGTGGAATCCCAATCAGATTAAACGGGGTGAACCTTTTCTGCCATGTCGGCGTGAGCGCTGTCAATGCCGTATTTTGCATCGCGGCGCTTCTTAAAGAATTTAGTCGCAACCTGTCCAAAACAGGCGTATGACAAAACGTCCTCTTCCTGTTCGAGATACTCGCCCATCTCGGCGCGCAGCTTGTCAAGTTCAGGCTCCAGCAAATCTGCGGGGCGGCAGTCGACAGGCTTCAGATCACCAATTATCTTCTTGCGGAATTCAGGGTCTATGGGCATGGGGGTCTTGCCATATGTGCCCTGCACCAGTCCTTTGAATTCATTGGAGGTCATCTTATAACGCTCGCCGCAGATGACATTCAGCACCGCTTGAGTGCCAACTATCTGCGATGTGGGAGTGACGAGAGGCGGATAGCCCGAATCCTCGCGCACACGCGGAACCTCATTGAGCACGTCGCCCAATTTGTCGAGCTGACCTGCTTCTTTGAGCTGTGAAACCAAGTTGGAGAGCATTCCACCCGGAACCTGGTAGAGCAGTGTCTTGGAATCAACTTCGAGCACCTTGGTATTCATCAAACCGCTGTCCAGATACTTTTGGCGGAGTGTTTCAACGTAATCCCTAATGTGCGCCAGAAGGTTCAAATCCAGTCCGGTGTCGTACTCAGTGCCACGCAGAGCCGCAACCATTGACTCGGTCGCCGGGTGAGACGTGCCGAGAGCCAACGGTGACATCGCGGTATCAATCACGTCAACGCCCGCTTCGATACCCTTGAGCAGGCTCATTGAGGCCAAGCCCGAGGTATAATGCGTGTGGAGCTGGATCGGAATACTTACAGTCTCCTTGAGCGCCTTTACCAAATCGTATGTGCCGTACGGCGTCAGCAGACCCGCCATATCCTTAATGCATATGGAGTCAGCACCCGCATTTTCAAGCGTCTTGGCATACTTTGTATAATAATCGATCGTAAATACAGGGCCAGTCGTGTAAGAAATACAACCCTGAACGTGTCCGCCGTATTTCTTCGCGGCATTAATTGACGTCTCCAAATTTCTTATGTCATTGAGAGCGTCAAAAATACGCATAATGTCAATACCGTTGTCGATAGATTTTGCTACAAAATACTCAATTACATCATCGGCGTAATGGCGGTAGCCCAGCATATTCTGCCCTCTGAACAGCATTTGAAGCTTGGTGTTGGGGCATGACTTGCGAATAGTTCTGAGACGCTCCCACGGATCTTCATTCAAAAAGCGGAGGCAGGCGTCAAATGTAGCGCCTCCCCAACATTCGAGCGAATGGAAACCCACCTTATCCAAATCGGCAAGCATGGGAAGCATTTCCTCAGTGGTCATTCTGGTGGCGATAAGCGACTGATGCGCGTCACGCAGCACCGTTTCGGTGATCTTAATCTGTGCCATTGTGCGGTTCCTCCAATTCGGAATTAGCCCAAAGATACGAGCGCAGCGCCCGATTCGACGCTCTGACCCTTGGTGACGTGAACTGCCGTTACCTTTGCGTCCTTAGGTGCGGCGATCGAGTTTTCCATTTTCATTGCTTCAAGCACAATCAGCGTATCGCCGGACTTGACGGAATCGCCGACCTTGACCTTGATGTCAAGCACAGTGCCGGGCATGGGGGAATTTACAGGCTCGCCCGCAGCCGGCGCGGACGCCGCAGCCTTGGGCGCTGCGGGTGCTGGGGGCACAGGAGCCGCAGCGACAGCCGAGGGTGCGGAATCTCCGCCGACTTCCTCTACCTGCACATCGTAAGCCACACCGTTTACGGTAATCTTTAAGTTTTTCATAGAACATTTCCTCCTGAACATTATATATAACAGTAAAATTACAACTGAATATTGGAGTGCTTCTTCGGCAGACGTGTTACCTTCTTTGAAGCAAGCATCTCAAGAGCTGACGCCACAACGGCGCGGGTGTCCGCAGGAGCTATAACGTCGTCAACATAACCGTCGGCAGCCGAGGCGGCGGGAGAGGCCAACGTGTCTTTGTATTCCTGAACTATTTGAATTCGCCTCTTGGCAGGATTGTCAGCGCCCTTGAGTTTATCGCCGTACATGATTGCGGCGAAAGTCTCGGGGGCCAGCGGAGCAATTACGGCATTCGGCCATGCGACAGTAAGATCGGCGTTTGCGGCCCTGCCCGCCATTGAAACAAACGCGGGACCATAGACCGAGCCGACAATGACAGCCAGCTTAACGGTAGTGGCTTCGGCATACGCGTGCGCGACCTTTGCCGCGTCACGCACCGACTCAAATCCGTAAGTGTCCACCAACGTGACAATCGGAATCGAGAAAGCGTCACAGAATCTGACAAATCTCGCCGCCTTGGCCGCGCTGTCCGCGTCTATCTTGCCGCCGTCGTTTCTGCTTCTGGACGCGACAATTCCCACAGTGCTGCCTTCGATCGTAGCCAAACCTGTGAGCACGCTTCTGCCGAACTTGGGCTGGAGGTCAAGGAGACTTCCGGCGTCAATGACGCCCGTGGTAATGTACGATATAATTCTGGTATCAGTGCCTACCGAGGCGGAAACTGCGTCAAGCTCAGCCCCTGTGACCGTCGGCTCGGCATAGTCAGTCTTGGGGGCGACGCCGAGATTGTTGGAGGGGAGCATGGTAATGAGTTTGCGCGCCTGTTTTAAAGCGTCCTCTACGTCCCCTGCGAGAATATGTACGCTGTCGGCAACATCTTCAACTTTCTTTTCGCTGCCATTGGTCTCAATGCCAAAATCCGTCCCCTGAGCGGCTATAACTATATCGGCACTGGCGGCAATAAGGGCGTTTGTGCCGACACACGTGCCCGCCACAACCGAAATCTGGGGCACGACGCCCGAAAGGCTGCTGCTCCACAGAAGCATATCGCCATAGGCGGCCAGAATCTCCCCGCCCTCCTTAAGGCGAGCGCCCTGCGAGTCATAGATTCCCACGACGGGTGCGCCGGTTTTTGAAGCAAAATTGTAAATCTTCTTTATCTTGCCGGCCTGCGCCTTTGAGATTGCGCCGCCCGCCACATCTCCGTCCTGAGCGAACGCATATACGGGAAGTCCCTCAACCGTTCCATATGCCGTGACAACTTCGGCGAGTCCGCCCTCGGACTTGACCAGTGTGTCAAACTCAATCATTGAGCCCTTGTCAAACAACATCGAGAGGCGTTTGTAAGCAATCGTCTCCCTTACGGCGTCTTTCATCTCAAGCACTTCGTGCAATTTGCTTTCCAAATTCATTGCTGAACCCCCTGCATTTCAAAACAGCGCGGCAGAAAAAGACACTACTACCCCACTGTAACTATTTATGTTTTACGTTAATTATATTACACACGCCGAATATATACAAGATTTTATTTTGCGGTTATGATCAATTTCCCTATTTTTTACAGAAATGCACCACATTATTAGTATCAATTGATATATTTTGTCCTTGGGTTTTAAACCCAACCTTGTCAAAAATGGCATTTCTGAGCCTTGCGGGAGCCATCACCTTCGGCACCGCGCGATTGAAGGCATAGGAAACCGCCGCGCGAACCAAAAGCTCACCCGTAAAATCATCGGAGTACTCAAATGTGTGCATGACAAGCACAGCATCAGCCGCCTCCCCCTCAACGGTCAAGGCGATATTCCCGCTGACCTCGCCGCCCTCATACGCCCTGAGCACTGCGGCGTCTTTTGGGAGTCCGTTGCTCTCTATGTATTCCCGCAATTCGTTCTCATCGGCAATAGGATGAATTTCCAGCATATCAAATTTACCTTCCTTGTCTTTTCTTTTTGTAGGGAGCCTTCTCCGCCGCTTTCGCAGCGCGCTTCTGTCTGGCGGCCGAAATCTGCGCCGAGGCCATGAGCGAGCGAAGCTCGTCGTCGTTCAAGTCGCGCCAGTCCCCCGGCTTAAGCATTCCCAACTTGACATTGCCTATCGCGATTCGCTTAAGGCGGATAACTTCCAGTCCCAACTCCTCACACATCTTGCGGATCTGGCGATTGCGCCCCTCGTACAGCGTTATCAACAGTACGCAGCGATTCTCCTCTTTGGTCACGAGATTGACATCGGCGGGCAGGGTCATTTGCCCGTCAACCATCAGACCCTCCGACAGCTTTGTTATCATGTCTTCGGTCACCTGCTGGCGAACCGTCACGCGGTAAGTTTTAGAGACATGACTGCGCGGATGTGAGATACGGTTGGCAAATTCTCCGTCATTGGTCATGAGAAGCAGGCCCTCGCTGTCGCGGTCAAGCCTGCCCACGGGAAACACCCGCTGCTCAATATCCGAAACCAGTTCGGCAACGCACCTTCGCCCCAATTCATCGTCCATTGTGGTGACAAATCCGCGCGGTTTGTGGAGCATTATGTAAACCCTGAGGCTGTTTTGCGGCACCAGCTTGCGCGAACCCACAGTCACCTTATCGCTGGCCGGATCCACCTTATCGCCGATCTGTGCCACGCGTCCATTCACGCGAACTTTGCCCTCGGCGATAAGCTGCTCCGCCTTGCGTCTGGAAGCGATGCCGCAGTCGGCAATCATCTTTTGAAGCCTGATTCTCTCAGCCATCTTTCACTCGTCCTTCTATAACATCTTATGTAAAGAGGCGCACGAACGCCTCAATTATTTTCATTCTCACAATCACCCATTGCCTGAGCTGTACTCTATCGCCTTGAGGTAATTGGTGAACCAATCGTCGGTGTTGGCCTCTATATCCTCAGCCGCCGATATGGGATATTTGGCTATAACAGCGCCGTTGACCGAGTATTGCAGATAGCCAAGCACATCACCCTTGTTCACAGGGGCCAACACAAAGCTGTCGCATACTATATCCCTTTTGACGTCGTTCTTCTGTGTTTTCAGCACATTGAACTTCTCATCAGGCGTACATTCCACTTTCACGGTCTTTTTATTGCCGCCCACAACGACGGTGTTAAAATCAGATATATCAGGGTCGACATTCGCCTGCTCATACAAGCCCTTTGCGTAATTATAAAGCGTCTTGTGATCGTTCCAGCGGTTTGCATTGTTCAGCGTGACGCACACCAGACTAAGCCCCTCATCTGTGGTCACATGAGACACAAGGCACTGACCCGCAAGGTTTGTCACGCCGGTTTTGATACCATCGCAGCCGTCGTAGCCGAATTTCTGTCCTTCCATGAGGTAATTGTGTGTCACAAGCATTCTGCCTTTCGGAAATTCGTCATAGTAGATATTTCGAGCCTTAAAGCTAACTATGTCGCGGAAATCCTGATTCTGCATGGCGTATCTCCCAAGAAGCGCCATGTCGTATGCCGTGGAATAATGCGCCCCGTCCGAGAATTGATCCAGACCCGACGGCGTATCAAAGTGGGTATTCAGCATACCCAGTTCGGCGGCTTTCTCGTTCATCATCGACACAAAGCCGTCCACGCTGCCGCCCACAGCCGCCGCCGCCACATTTGCGGCGTCATTGCCGGAATACATCATCATAGCGACGCAAAGGTCGTACATGGTTATTTTGTATCCCGCCTTAAGACCTATCCTTGTGCCGTCGAGCTTGTCCAGCCAATCTTCTTCTATCGTAACCGTACGCCCTATGTCGCCGCTGTTGAGCGCCAGAATACAGGTCATTATCTTTGTCGTGCTTGCCATGGGCATCTGCGCGTTTTCGTTAAGGCCGTAAAGCACCATTCCGGTGTCGCAGTCCATCACAACAGCTGAGCCGGCGGTAATTTTTGGCGTTCCGTCCGCGTTGAACTGCTCTCCGCCGGTTTCAACCACCTTCTCCGCTTCTGCCGAGTTTTCGTCGATCTCGTGGGGAGCTGTAACCGAAGTCTCGCCGGTCGCGGTGGTTTCACCCGCTTCCCCGTGATTTTCGCCGGCATCGGGAGATGCGCTGACCGACGCGGCGCACGATATTATTATGGCTGAAACAAGCAGCAGCGACGCTACCTTTTTACACAACCGTCTTAATATATAATTCATTTGATACCCTGCCTTTTTCAGTTAATATATCTTGTTGTATAAAAATCAAAATAACTCTTTTGGATATTTTATCTTCGTGTAGTGTTTGCCGTGCAGGATAGATTTATACCAAACTTCAATTAAAAAATACAAAAAATCGAACATAAAAGCCCGCGTATATGGATTTTTGCGAAGATTTTTTGCCGTATTTTTATTGGAATATAGTGTCACTCTGCGAACACTGCAAGGAATTTGCAGCAAATATAAATATCATAAATCCTCGATAACCTCATCGAGGCTCATGCTCTCGGCCTTCTCCGCGTCCTCGGACGATACCTCGGGTTGGTCGGCGGACTCTTTTGCACCCTTATCCTTGGACGTTCCCGCAAGCAGATCGCTCACCTTGTCCACCAAATTAGGTATCATTCCCACCGCCTTGTCAAGTGAATTCATATTGTTGTCTATCTGAAGCAGGCGCACATTGCTGCCGTGTATAACGAGAAACGCAACGGGCTGCACGGTAACGCCCGCGCCGCCGCCGCCGCCAAAGCAGCGGTGTCCCGCCCTTCCGTCAAAATCCGAGCCGCCCGATGCGAAACCGTAAGCCATCTTGGATATCGGAATTATGGTAGTTTCGCCGCTTACCACCGGATCTCCTATTATCGTCGAAACGTCCACCATATCTTTGATTTTGGAGAGCGTGGTGTCCATCATGCCCTTGATGGGATGTATAAAATTCTTTGTCTTGTCCTCGGCGGAAGACGCTGTACTTTCACCGGACGTCTTTTTCTCATCTGCCATATGATTCACTCAGCCTTTCTGTCTTTCTCTGTTATTGCTTAATGTAACCTTTACCTGCGAAATCAAAAATCCGATTGCAGCTCCCAGGAAATGCCCAATAACCAGGATCGGGTAAATCAAAAATTCGCCGTCAAAATATATTCTGTTGCCGTCATTGCCAAAATTCGGATTTATCTCTATGTCCTGATTGTACCGGCGCGCGCTCATCAGCAGAAACGACAACGCCGGAAAAGCCGCACTGCAAACCTCGCCGTATTTTATGGCGGTATCCGCCGCGTCCTCGCCCGAAACATCGAGCCTCAACGTGAACTTATCGACCGCCACGCCGCGATAGATCCGCCACATAGATCCGCCGAACGCTTTGCCGATCTCCACGAAAAAACCAATAGCGCCAAGGAAACCGCGCTCATCTCTGAGCGAGCCGAAAACGCTGCGTTCACGCTTGTCCTTTTTCGACTTTGCCTTGTGCGCGCCCTGTGTGTCATCTTTTTTTTGCTTAGAATTAAGATTTTTTTTAAATTTTTTTTTCAACGCGGCGGCGATCCGCTTTACCGATGCAGCGATTTTTGAAAAGAATTTTTTTATCCCGCCAAAAATCCACACAAAAGGAGAAGCCACAGCCACAAGCAGCGTATTCAGAATTGCAAACACGCTTTTATGCCCGCCGTTTTCCGACTTGTCCCCCTGTGCAGCGCCGTCAAATGTGTATTTTATAAAAAGATATTTTATCCTGACAGTAAATGAAGAGTCATACTGCACGCCAACACGAACGGGTATGCACATCGCCGCTAATATTATCAGCAGAACAACGCCGATTATTTCAAGGAGAACGCCGATTATTTTTAAAATTATCAAAAACGCCACTCCCCCGCAATCAATTATTGCAAACGCCAATCAGACAATTTTGTTTTCAATTCATCGTGTCCTTTTGAGTTTCCTGCTCCTGCTGCGTCTCTCTCAAATTCTCCTCTATAGCGTCCTCCACGCTTATTTGCACATTCTCGGCCGTATCGGACGGCACAGTCGGAAGCTCGCCCATTGATTCCAGCCCGAAGCACCTCATAAAATTTGCGCTGGTGGCGTATTGCATCGGTCTGCCCGGCAGGTCAAGCCGACCGCGCTCCTCAATAAGTCCGCGCGCCAGCAGCGTATTGACAACGCCCGAGCAGTCCACTCCCCGCACCCGCTCGATAAAATTCCTGGTAACAGGCTCATTATACGCTATCACAGCCAGAACTTCCATCGCGGCATTAGACAGCGGAGCGTCTTTCTTCAAATCCAGCAGAGTACGTATAACGGGCGCATATTCGTCGCGCGTGGAAATCTGATACTGTTTTCCCAGCTTTATCACCCTGAGCGCGCTGCCGTTCTCCGTGTAAAACTCATTCAGCTCGGAGCAAACGCCGTCTATCGTATCCATATTCACGCCGAGGACGCCCGCCATTCTCTCACAGCTCACCGGGTCCCCTCCCGCGAAAAGCATAGCCTCTATTGTCGCTCTGAGTCCGCTTGGTTCCAATTGCGTCCACCACTCTCGTTAATCGTCATAATCTCGTTGTCGTCTATATTAACCTTGCGGCTGCGCACCAGATCCAGCACCGCAAGAAATGTGGCTATAAGCTCGCTGCGCGACTCCGCCCGCTCAAAAAGCGACGAAAACTTCAGCCGCTTTGACTTGTATATACTCTTGAGCACGAACCCTATGCGCTCGGTGACGGAAACTATTTTCTTGCCGACTATCGCGCGGAAATTCTCCTTTGACGGGGGTTTGCGGCGCATACCGCGCCCCACGGCATTGATATATGCCTTGAGAAGCTCGTCAGACGAATGCCTGCGGCTGTAGGTCATATCGTGGTCTATCTTCATTTCTCTGCGCGTGAAGCCGTCGAAGCTCGCCTGTTGAGCCAGCTTGCCTGCCATCTGCTTGCAGATCTGATATTCTATAAGCTCGCCGCTGAGTTCCTTTTTCAATTCTTCGGCCTCTTCCCTGCGCGGCATCAGCATCGCGGTCTTAATATATACAAGGCGCGAGGCCATTGTCAGAAACTCGCTCGAAACGTCCATATTTTCCAGCCTCATCATGTCGATATGCTCCATGTACTGCTCCAAAAGCTCAGCGACAGGGATATCATAGATGTTAAGCTTGTTTTTCGATATCAGATAAAGCAACAGATCCAGAGGTCCTTCAAATACCTCTAATTTATAAGATATTTTTTCCATGGGTTTTACAACCCGGCTTTCAGGTGCCAACAAGGAGCGATATCACAGAGCTCGAAATTTTCAAACCGAGCGCGTTGAAAATCGAATCCACGCCGTCAAGAAGATTGTAGAAAAGACCGTATTCCAAATTCCAGAGTGGACCGCTCAACAGATTTATAAATACATAGAAAATGACAATATAAACTATCGGGTTTATACGGCTCATAAAATGCTCGATTTTATACATAATCTTGTCGGGCATTATCCAGTTGAGTATGCGTGATCCGTCAAGTGGCATGATCGGCAGCAGATTAAACACCGCAAGTCCTATATTGAGGATAACCACTCTCAGCATTACAAAGGTGAAACTGGTGTAAAACGCGTAGTTCATCTGGAAACAAAGTCCCGCGCGGTAGACAAACATTGCGAGCACCGCCATGATAAGATTTGAGAGCGGTCCCGCAAAGGCAACAAGCGCCATATATCCCTGTCTGCGTCTCTGATTGTTGAATCGCACGGGATTCACCGGAACAGGTTCCGCCCATCCGAAGCCAAAAAAGAACATAAACAGCGCGCCGTATAAATTCAGATGTGCCATAGGATTAAGTGTGAGACGACCCGCGAGCTGTGCGGTATCATCGCCCAAAGCCTTCGCCATAAGCCCATGGGCGCACTCGTGGACAGGCATTATGAAAAATATCATCAAAAACATCGTGAGGATATACAGAAGCATAGTCTGCAGGTCGCCCAGCGTACTAAAAAAGCCCATATCAATCTACCTTTCCTAACCAAATCGAAATCAGCGTAAACTTCCCATTAAAAGGATTGCTGTATAATTATAGCTTATACAATAATAAAATTCAAGTGTTATATTGTTAAAGCCAGGGAAATCAGTTTAAAAACTAAAGTCAAGCGAGAGAAGCTGCAATAGGTTTCCAAAGGGGGCAAAGCTCCTTCGGCAGGTGAAGGACAGCGCCATTGCGGAGGGTGAGGCAAAGCCTCACAAGCGAAGCGAGCCAAACCGCAGGCAATTTTACATATATTGTGCCTCAAATTAAAAAATATCGGCAAAATTAAAAATCCGCACAAATTTTCATTGCACGGATTTTCATACTGCACATATTCTCGCGACTATTTCCAACAATCGTAGTCTAAGGGATCAATAAATTCCGGAGTGTATATATCCTCGCCGTTGGTATCGACAGCGCGATAAAAGGACGGCTGTTCCATAATGGCTTCGGTGAGAGAATTCATAAGGTAATTCACACCATCGTCGCCTTTGAGGGTATATACCCTCATACTTGTATCGCCGGGATTTTCACGGTCACGTATATAACCTATGCATTCTTTAACAACACTTTTGTCTATTCTGCCATCCAATGTGCCGTAAGGCACATACGTCCTGCCGCCATACACAATACAGGCATACGTATCGTCCGCATTGTCGGGGTCTTGATATGTCTCATGCTCAAACACAATTGGATTGTCGGGAAGCCTGCCGAATCTATCGCTGCCGCCGCACCCTGTCAGGACAATTACGCAGCAAATCAAAGCCAGGATTATTTTTGATAATTTTTGCAATTTCTTACTCATGACACATTCCCCATTTCTGAAATAAATTTAATCTTTACCTTGCGTGTCCTCTGCGGAAATGCGAAAGCTTCATCTCGATAAACAATAAATTTTATCCAATTTTCGATTAAATTATATCGCTATTTAAGAAAGATGTCAAGCAATGGCCGTCTCAATTTACAATAAGTTAATAAGTGGAAAAAAGGCGGTCTTTGACATAAAAGTCTGAGACCGCCTTTCCGTTTCACATCATAAATTCAATCTTGTTCAGTAATTTCCGCAAACAAATTACAGACTTGCTGTGTTCCACTCGCGAACACTGCGCCATTCTTTAGAATTCGTCACTTTTTGGGCCTTATAAGCCTTGAAGCATTTGCCACACAAATTAGGCACACGCCCACGTCGGCAAACACTGCCGCCCACATCGGAGCATAGCCGAACGCCGCCAGAATAAGCACGGCAGCCTTAATAACGAGTGAAAACGCTATATTGAATTTTATTATTCCCATGGTCCTACGGAAATGCCTGATTGCCTTGGGCAGAGTTGCGAGGCTGTTGGAGGAAAGCACCATATCGGCCGCCTCTATCGCCGCGCCCGAACCAAGTCCCATCGCCACTCCCACGTCAGCGGCAGCAAGCACGGGCGCGTCATTTATGCCGTCGCCGACAAAGGCGGTAATCAATCCATTCCTCTTGATTTCCTTGACCGCTTCAACTTTATCCTCCGGCAAAAGCTCGGCACGGAAATCATCTATCCCCACACTTTGGGCGACCTGTTTTGCCGCGCCGCGTCCGTCGCCCGTAAGCATGGCGACTTTCGAGATTCCGAGCGACTTAAGCTGTCGCACAGCCGCCTTTGCACCCGGGGCCGCGTCGTCGCCGATGAATATACTGCCCGCGAGCGTGCCGTCAAGCGCAACATATGCCTGAGCCTTTTCGCCTTCGGGTATTTCCACGCCGTATTTTTCCATGAGCTTCGCGCCGCCGCAAAGTATCCGTTTTCCGCTCGAATTTTCGCATGATACGCCATGTGCCGAAATCTCACTGTAATTTTTATATTGAGTTATATTTTCAATCCGGCCCGCGTAATCCCTGATGGCCTGCGCGTATGGGTGAACGGAATTTATTTCGGCGGCCGCCGCAAGCTGAGTCACCTGATTCGCGGTGAAACCGTTCATGCTCTTTACTTCGCTTACCTTCGGCTTACCTTCGGTCACGGTCCCGGTCTTGTCAAAAGCTACGGCTCGCGCCTTGGCAAGCATTTCGGCAAAATTGCCGCCCTTAACCAGCACACCGAATTTCGAGGCGCCGCCTATGGACGAGAAGAACGCCAGCGGCACCGATATCACGATCGCGCACGGGCATGACGCCACAAGGAAGGTAAGCGCGCGAATTATGAAATCATGGAAACTGCCCATATGAAGCAGCGGGGGAATTATCGCAATAAGTACTGCCAAAGCAACCACTATCGGCGTATAAATCACCGCGAAACGCGTGACGAATTTCTCAGCGTTGCCCTTGTTTTCGGAAGACTCCGTCACAAGGCTGATAATTCTGGCGGCGGCGGAGTTCTCATAGCTGTTAGTGACGCGAGCCGTCAAAGATCCGTCGCCGTTCATCATGCCGCTGAGCAGTTCCGATCCAATTTCAGCGGAAATCGGCAGCGATTCGCCTGTGAGCGCCGAGCTGTCTGCTGTGGAGCTGCCCTGAGTGACAATGCAGTCCAGCGGAATCCTCTCGTGAGGACGAATTACAATTGTATCACCTATTCCAACATCTTCCGCGTGAACGGTTTCAACCTTGCCGTTTCTCATCACATTAGCCGTGTCCGGTCTTATCTCAGCCAGAGCCTCTATGCTCTCACGGGAATTGTCAACTGCCTTGTCCTCCAGCCATTCGCCTATGCGATAGAGCACAGCCACCATAGCGCCCTCGAAAAACTCCCCGAGAATTGCCGCCGCCACCATTGCTATCGCCATGAGAGCGCTCTCGTCAAGCCGCAGCTTAAATATCGACTTGACTCCATTGATGATTACATCATACCCTGCGAACACTATAGCCGCAATATAAGCCGCCGCAGATACCGCCTCATGCATCGGAAAATCAACAAGCGACGCGGCTATGCCCGTTACAGCCGAGACAAGCGCCAGCACAGTGGTAACTATGACTGCCTTTGAATTTTCCTCAGTTCCTTCACTGTCATGCCCGTGACTGTGCGAATGCTCATGACTGTGAGCATGATCGTGACCACAGCAACAATTTTTATCGTCGCAGTGACTGTGCTCGTGAGAATGTGAATGACTTATAGCGGCATCGTATTCCTCGACATGAACGCCTATAGTAACACTGTCCACAAGTTTTTGAATCTCGTCGGTCATATTCTGACCGCTGTTCCTCAGGTTTACGGTGAGCCGCCTGTTCATAAAGTCAACCGTTGCGCTCTCCGCCCAATCGGCATTGTTTACAGCGGCCTCTACTTTTGCCGCACAGCCCGCGCAGTCCAAACCTTCCAGTGTATATTTTATTTTCTCCATCACAGACGCCTCCCGTTTATTTGCCTTCTTTAATGTGCTCAAATCCAAGCTCGATTATCTTCTTAACATGGTCGTCGTCCAGCGAATAAAACGCCGACTTGCCGCAGCGCCTCACCTTGATAAGTCCTGCTGTCCTCAGCACGCGAAGCTGATGAGATATCGCTGACTGATTCATCTCCAAAGCGTCCGAAATGTCGCAGACACAAAGCTCGTGATTGAGCAGCGCCGACAGTATACGAAGCCTGGTGGAATCACCGAACACCTTGAAGAGTTCCGCGAGATCGTATATTTGGTCAATATCATACATATCCTGGCGCACGAGATCCACATAGTCGCCGTGCGACTGGTGGACTTCACACATATCGGGCAGATCGTCCGCCGCCTTCCCCACAACTTTTACAATCTTGGGATTATCCAAATTCATCATCTCCGAACGAATATTTAATAAATGAACATTTATTCATATGATGATTATAGCACTTTATTTCCATATGTCAATAGGTTTAGGAAAAATATCACGGAAATCAATGTTCAGTAACAGAATCATACTATGTAAAAAAGTTGGGTTGACTTTATCTGTCCACTCGAAAAACTTAGATTTTCTTGTTGGAGCTTATTTTGTGTTCGCCTCAGCCGTTTTTTATCCCACCCCGCCTTGCCCACTCAGCCTACGGCTTCGCTTGTGAGGCTCTGCCTCACACTCCGCCATGGGCGCTGCCCCTGGACCCTGCCAAGAGGACTTGTCCCCTTGGATTCCCACGCTTCGCTAATTATTTTTAATGCCGCTACTCTTGCAAAACACTCCCGCGATTAATCCTCATAAGCTTCTGAATATACAAAACCGCCGATACGTTTTGGAAAATTATCCAAAATATATCGACGGTATTTTTATTTTGTCATGCGTTCACGAAAACTATTCAACTGTTACCGATTTAGCAAGGTTTCTCGGCTTATCCACATCACAGCCGCGTGCGCAGGCGGTATAATACGCGAAGATCTGCAATGGAACTATCGCGGCAATCGGGCGAATAAATTCGTCCACATCGGGTATCTCAATGAGGTCATCGTAAACGGTGTCGTCCACGTTCGCGCCCTTCTTGCAAAGCAGAATCACTCTGGCCCCGCGCGCTTTGACTTCCTTGACATTGCTGATCGTCTTTTCAAAAAGCTGATCACCGGAAGCTATGGCAACTACAGGCAAACCCGGCTCTATAAGCGAAATTGTGCCATGCTTCAGCTCTCCTGCGGCATACGCCTCGGAGTGAATATAGGATATCTCTTTGAGCTTTATGGAAGCCTCCCAGCAGAGCGCTGAGTCATAGCCTCTACCGATAAAGAACAGATCCTCGCAGTTCTTGTAGCTCTCGGCCATCTGCTTATACACGTCTGCATTTTCAAGCTCTCCCGCAACAACATCGGGTATCTGCCTGAGCAATTCCACATAATGCTCCAGTTCCTCGTCGGAGACCGTATGGCGGTCACTGGCCAGTCTCAACGCCATCATAAGCATTATGGCAACCTGACACGTATAAGCCTTAGTGGTTGCGACCGCGATCTCAGGACCTGCACACGTATAGAGCACTATGTCTGCCTCTCGCGCAATTGTAGAGCCTACAACATTGACGATGGCTATTGTCGGAATTCCTTTCTTCTTGGCAATTCTCAACGCGGCCAGAGTATCGGCAGTCTCACCGCTCTGAGATATAACCACAACCGCGTCTCCCTCTTCAAATAGGAGAGAGGAATATCTGAACTCCGAAGCCACCTCGGTTATAACAGGTACCCTGGCTATTCTTTCAATCATGTGACGGCCCACCATGCCGGCGTGGAGCGCACTGCCGCAAGCCACAACATGAAGGCGTTTTATCTTGGAAACGTCGGGCATCTCCTCAATGAATATATTCTTTACGCCGTTTTTGAGACGGGGTACGATCGTGTCGGCCAACACCCTTGGCTGTTCGTTGATTTCCTTGAGCATAAAGTGATCGTATCCGCCTTTTTCGGCAGCCGACACGTCCCATGTTGCCACAAATACATCTTTCTTTAATGGCGTCCGGTTGCGGTCAAGTATTTCTATTGAATCCGACTTTATAATCGCAAGCTCGTTTTCTTCAAGCAGATAGTAATGGTTAGTCATGCTGAGAATCGCGGGAATATCGGAAGCGATGAAGTTCTCACCTTCGCCTATGCCCACTATCAATGGACTGTCCTTGCGTATGGCATAGAGTGTGTCGGGTCGATCATCAAAAAGTATGCCAAATGCATATGATCCGATTATTTTTGAAACCGCGTCATATATAGCGGCAACCGGATCCCCATTGTAGCACTTGTCTATGAGCTGTGCAGCGACCTCAGTGTCGGTTCCGGAGATGAACACGCGGCCCTCGTCACACATTTCCTCGCGCAGCTCGGAGTAATTCTCTATGATTCCGTTGTGTACCAAAGTAACTCTGCCGCTTTTGTGGGGATGGCTGTTGGTGTCGGAAGGCTCGCCGTGCGTTGCCCAGCGCGTATGACCTATACCGCACACGCCCTGCGGCACGTTGACGCCTATCTTATCTTCAAGGTTCCTGATACGGCCTTTTGATTTTACTATATTCACACCGTTTTGTCCAAACACCGCCACGCCCGCAGAGTCATAGCCCCTGTATTCAAGCTTCTTCAGACCGTCTATAAGTATCTCAGTCGAATTTTTGTTGCCTATGTATCCTACGATACCACACATAAAATTGTCCTCCATATCAAACAGAGTAACGGCACATTTGTCCCCGCAGTCTCCCGCAGTATTTGTGTACCGATATGCAGCTTCTCTGTAAAGCCGGGAAGCATCCGCCGAAAATTCGATAAACTTCCACCCTCGTCAACCCATAGCGTAATATGTCCGAATTGGGTTCAGGCGCTTTTGTCTTACTAAGCTCGATCGAGTCTCAATTAAACACGAATTCACCCCCTGTCGTTTTTATACTAAACTTCAATTAAAAAACACAAAAAATTGCGCACAAAAGCTTGCGTGTGTGGATTTTGGGCGACGATTTTTTGTCGTATTTTTATTGAGGTTTGGTATTAAACACCGATTTATTATAAAAATATATTAAAAAATCAGTATTCAAATGTATTAAACCACAAATTATACAATCTGTCAACATCATCAAATACACTTTCTCACAAAGAGCATAATAAATTATTGATATTATACAAGTAAAGCTGTATCACATCATAAATAATCTTATTACCTGAATTACCGGAAAAGCATATCTTAAATTCAACCCGCCATTATAACTATAGTACACCATATTGGTATTGTTATAAGCGAAAGCACGGTGCTAAATACTACGCATTTTGTGGCAAAATACTCATCTCCGCCGTACTTTGCGGCCAATATAGCCGTTGTGGTACCCGCAGGCATTCCCGCAAGCACGGTCGATACGCCCATCAGCAGCGGTTCGACGTGAAACAGCATACACCCTATGTACACTACAAGCGGAATAAGCACCAGCCTCAATCCAGAATACAGCACCGTAACTTTGCTTATCAGTGTTTTCAGGTTGACTTCCGCCAAGATTGACCCTATAATGAACATTGAAGTGGCGGTTGTGCAGCCGCCTATTGTGGATATAGTGCGCGTGACAAACCCGGGCAGCTTAAGCTGAGTTATCATCAGAAACAAACCTATTGCCACAGCGATTATGCAAGGGTGAGTGGCAACCTTTTTGACCAATTGCTTCTTGTCGGTAGTGTGTGTGAAGTAGGACACGCCCGCCGACCACATGACTATTCTGAGAGGTATCAGATAGATGGAGGCGTAAAGCAATCCCAGCGAGCCAAACACCGACTCCGCTATCGGATTTCCCATAAATCCAGCATTGGAGCACACTGTCGCGTATTGCAGCACTTCTTTTTTGCCCTGCTCCGCCTTGTTGTAGCAGAATCGGCTTATCGTGGTACACATAATCTGTATCAGAACGGAAATAAGCAGTACTACTCCGCAGCTTATAAATATTTTATAGGAGAATTCAATCATAAAAGAGTATATGATATTACATGGCAGAATTATGTTGATTATCAGGTCGGTCAGGCTTTTTTTGCCAGCATCGGTTATTGTCCCAGTCTTTCGGGCAACAAGTCCTATTATCAGCATGAGCAGCAGCATTCCCTGAAGCTCAACCAGATTTTTAAAACCGTCAATATTCATAGCTCTTATTTACCTCCGGATTTTTGCGGACCGATACACGCGACCCCATATAATTTTAACACTTTATCTTTTGAAATTCAAGACAAAAAGAACAGCAGAACGCATACCGTGAGGTACACATCCTGCTGAACGAAAGAAATAGTGAGTGGTGCTATTACACATTCTTTCGATATAAATAATATCGTAAAGTTGGCATTATGTCAATATTTAGCAATATAAATACACAAATTATTAACATTAAGTCCTTATTAAATATCTTATTAAATATTATTGAAGCTTTTTTATATATAAATATTATTTTGTTACCGAACAAAAATATACCAATTCAAGGTCAAAAAGGCAGGTTTAATCAAATGAATATAAATAATGCTGGGAAAATATATATATCCGAAAATTCAAATCCTCAGATTCGCGAATATCTTACACACAAAGGTTTCAATCTTCGTCTTATTGCTGCCAATGAAATTACATACCTAGCCGTGTGTACTCACGCGGATATACTGTTTTGTCGAATGGGCGCGGGTCAAACGGCCGAGATATTTGAGGGCGACCCGTGCGAACTGGGCTTCAATTATCCATATAATGTAAAATTCAACGCCGTATGTCTCGACAGGTATTTTATTCACAATCTCAAATACACATCTCCCGCCTTGCTGGAGCGCGCAAGGTCTATGGGACTGGAACTTGTCAATGTAAAACAGGGATACACCAAATGCAATACGGTTGTGGTTGACGGCAGTTCAATTATCACAGCCGACGAAGGAATATTGAAGGTTGTGAAAAATTATTCCGATATAGACGCGCTTCAAATCCGTCAGGGATTTGTTGAACTGCGCGGTTTTGAATACGGTTTTCTCGGCGGCGCGTCGGGCAGGGTGAGAGATGAGATAGTATTTAACGGCGATCTCTCCGCGCACCCGAATTTCGAGGAAATACGCGATTTTATCGAAATCCGCGGGCTTTCGGTAAAATACTTTCCCGAATACCATCTCGAAGACATAGGAAGCATAATTGCAGAATAACGCTAATCACGGTCTCCTTCCCTGTATTCTGACAGAACAGCCATTTAATTTTAAAAACGGAAAGAGTTTGGTGGAAAGATTACTTGCTTTTTATTGGCCTAAACTTTTCTTTAATCTTGTTGTGTTTTGCCCCACTCTCCGCAAGGACGCCGCCTCCATGCCTCCGCCAAGAGGAATTATCCTTCTGGACTCCCGTATTCCTTCCATACCGTCAAAAAACTCAGGCAATTTATAAAACGGCAAATTACCGCGCTTTTTATTTCGCGATAATTTGCCGTTTTTATCTGATAAAAAAATTACTTTTGCTTATATGCTCTGCCTATATCAGTGCGATAATGCGCGCCCTTAAACTTAATGCCTTCGACCGCATCATATGCATTTGCAAGCGCCTCGTCAAGCGTCGCGCCCTTTGCGGTGACGCCGAGCACCCGTCCGCCGTTGGTGACAAATTCGCCGTCTTTAAACGCGGTGCCGGCGTGGAACACTGTCGCGCCCTCGACCTGACCGTTTACATCTAATCCCTGAATGGCGATGCCCTTGTCGTATTTGCCGGGATATCCCCCTGAAGCCATAATTACGCAGGCACACGCTCCATCATACCATTCCACGTCGAGTTCTCCCAGCTTCCCGTCAATGACCGCGTTGACCACCTTAGAGAAGTCGGTTTTGAGACGGGGCAGCACGACTTGTGCCTCCGGATCACCGAAACGGCAGTTGTATTCGATAACCTTGGGGCCGTTGGGCGTAAGCATAAGCCCAAAGTACAGACAGCCCTTGAATGTTCTGCCCTCGGCGTTCATGGCGTCAACGGTAGGCAGGAATATTTTTTCCATGCATTCCTTTGCCACCTCGTCCGTATAATAGGGATTTGGACTTATTGTACCCATTCCGCCCGTATTGGGGCCGAGATTGCCGTTGAATACGCGCTTGTGATCCATCGAGGAAACCATGGGCTTTATGCACTTGCCGTCTGTGAAAGCGAGCACCGACACTTCGGGACCTGTAAGAAATTCCTCAATGACAATATTGTTGCCCGAGTTGCCAAAGATCTTGTCCTCCATTATGGAGTGAATGGCATTCCGCGCCTCCTCAAAATTCTCGGCTATAACAACGCCCTTTCCTAACGCCAGACCGTCCGCCTTGATTACTGTGGGATAGCTGTTCTGCACCTTGATGTAATCCATAGCCGCTTTCGGATCGTTGAACACCTCGTAAGCCGCGCTGGGAATTCCATACTTCTTCATAAGTTCTTTAGAAAAAACCTTGCTGCCCTCGATGATGGCTGCCCTCTTATTTGGACCGAACGCACGGATTCCGCGCTCGGTCAGAGCGTCAACCATACCGAGTACCAACGGATCGTCGGGCGCCACAAATACGCAGTCCACTTTCAGTTTTTCCGCGAGCTCTACAACCCCGTCGATATCGGTGGCCGCCACGTCAAACACTTCCGCGTCTTTGGAGATGCCGCCGTTCCCGGGCGTGCAGTAGATTTTGTCGACGTCGGAACTTTCCTTGAGCTTGCGGATAATGGTATGCTCACGTCCGCCGCCGCCAACTACCAGATATGTCATATTTTCATGTCATTCCTTCCAAAAAATTGATTTCGTATCTCATTGCAATATAAGGTGACACCGAATCCTCTGACGTATACACATTCAGAACTTCACCCACTCTCCCGTTAATAAAGTGGGGATTGGGCGGTTTGTCTACCACAAGCAAAAAGGCGGTGGCAACAATTCTGTCATCGTCTTTAGCTATAAATGCGATGAGGTCCTCGTTTAAATGCGTTTGAAAGTATATCGGCAGCCGCTTTCGCATCGCCGACAAATCAGCCTCGGAAATCGTACCCTGATCACATTTGACAAACGCAATTCTCATATTGGCAAGCTGCGGAATATCTGCTGTTTCCGCCATTCCAAATGTCATATTAAATCAGTGATGGAACAGGCGGATACCTGTGAACACCATGGTCATGCCGTACTTGTTGCAAGTCTCGATAACATTGTCGTCGCGTATGGAACCGCCGGGCTGTGCGATATACTGAACGCCGCTCCTCTTGGCGCGTTCGATATTGTCACCGAACGGGAAGAACGCGTCGCTGCCCAGCGATACGCCGCTCATCGTGGCAAGCCATGCCTTCTTCTCCTCTTTGGTGAACGGTTCGGGCTTCTCGGTGAAAAACATCTCCCATGTGCCGTCCGCCAACACGTCCTCGTAATCGTCACTGATATAAACATCGATTGTATTGTCGCGGTCGGGGCGGCGAATGTCCGCCTTGAATGGGAGATTCAAAACCTTCTCATTCTGACGGAGATACCAGTTGTCGGCCTTGTTTCCCGCAAGTCGCGTGCAATGAACTCTCGACTGCTGACCCGCGCCCACGCCGATTGCCTGACCGTCCTTGACATAGCAGACGGAATTTGACTGAGTGTATTTGAGCGTGATGAGCGATATAATCAAGTCGTGCTTTGCGCTCTCTGGCAGATCTCTGCATTCCGTGACAATGTTGCTCATCATCTCGTCGTCAATGACAAGCTCGTTTCTGCCCTGCTCGAAGGTGATGCCGTAAACCTGTTTGCGCTCAATCTGTGCCGGGACATAATTCTCGTCCATCTTGATAATATTGTAAGTTCCTTTTCTTTTTGACTTGAGAATTTCGAGAGCCTCAGGCTCATAACCGGGGGCAATGATTCCGTCGGAAACTTCGCGCTGGATCATCTTTGCGGTGGGAACGTCGCAGACATCAGAAAGTGCGATGAAATCGCCGTATGACGACATTCTGTCCGCGCCTCTTGCCTTGGCATAGGCACAGGCGAGCGGAGAAAGTTCGAGATCGTCCACGAAGTAAATCTTTTTGAGCACGTCCGAAAGCGGTGTGCCGATTGCCGCGCCTGCGGGGCTTACGTGCTTAAAGGAAGCCGCGGCACAATGGCCTGTGGCCTTTTTAAGCTCGCTCACGAGCTGCCAACTGTTGAATGCGTCGAGCAGATTAATATAACCGGGTCTGCCGTTTAACACCTCAATGGGAAGATCGCCGCCGTCCTCCATATAGATTCTAGACGGCATCTGATTGGGATTACAGCCGTATTTAAGCATTAATTCATTCATGTGATAATTTTCCTTTCGATTAAGAATAAAAATCAAAAATATTCAAGGTCAATAAACGCAAAATTATTTGCAATCTGCTGTTTGATGTGGTATAAAAAGTTGACACTTTATTTTCAAGGAACGATAATACAATGAAGCAGTAAATAAGGAGAGAAATAAAGTGGCAAAAGAAATCGGAGGGGGATAAGGCAGCCAAAGAATTAGGGATTCCGGAAGGGATCGTCCATATAAGCCTGCTTTAAGCCTTCGAGGTATCTTTGAGCCAAAGTCATGTCGAATTACTTCTCCGTTTATCTCACGTTCTTGTTGACGATTCTCGTCTCAACCGCGCCGCTTTCAATGTCGATAAAGCGAGTGAAAAGCGACACTTTGTTCTCGCCGTTGAGATTGTTCCAAACGATGTCGGTAAATTCGTCGATGCTGTCCGTATCAATCGACACCCATGTAGGCTCGCCCTCATAGCTTGGAATCGGGTTGCCGTCGCACTTGTAGGTGTGAATGAAATGTCCCTGGCCTGCGGGGGTCGCGGTGTACTCAAAGAAATATCTCTGCACCGAGTCGGGATTTCCATTTGCGCTCTTGAGTATAGAGAGCCTGTAATCGCCGTTCTTTGCCACAACGCCGCTGATTCGGGGAGTAAAATTCGGCCCGTCAGGCTCAAAAGTCCGTGTTCTCAATGCGTCCTCAAAGGTCTTTCCCTTCGCCATAAAATCATAAACGGTGTCGGTCTGATCGCCGTTGGTTACAATTGTATTGTCTCCCAGCACGCGCACGGGCGCATAGATGATAAGAGAGGGGTCAACCAGTTTGGACGGGTCAAAAGCCTCGGTGCGGATTCCGCCGTCCTGCTCCACGAATACACGGTTGCGGCTGTTCTCGCTTCTGCCCATTATGAAATATGCGATAACTGCGCTCTTGCCGCTCTTACTCTTGCCCAACACAATTCCGCGCCCGGGATAAGTGGTAGAGCCAAGTTCCTTTGCAAGGTCAATTATTTCCATAGTTTTAATCTCCTGACATATTTATTTAATCAAGCTGATATATTATTCAAATTATCCGTGTAAGCCTTCGGACTGAAGCTGCATATTTTCCACCACTATGTCGTGGATTTCGCCCAGAGACGCACAGTATTCCAGCACCTTCCACGGCTCGTTTGTGTGGAAGTGAATTTTAATCAAATCTTCGTCGCCCACCGCGAGCAGACAATCTCCTTTGAAATTTTGTGAGATGTAATCGTAAATTTCGTCCTCGTCAAGGTCATGGCCTTCAATCAAAAGCTGTGTGTCAAATTTAAATTCCACAACTTCGTTTTCCATCTTCTATCTCTCCATTTCCAATAAAATATGACAAAGAATCGTTAAATTATCTCTGTCTTATTGCCGACTATCTTAATTCTGCCTTCGCAGAAAAGTGAAACAGCTTTGGGCAAAATCTCCCATTCTGCCTGCCGCATTACGCGGTATTGCAGAATGTCCTCGTTGTCGCCCTGCTCAATTGGAACCGCCTTCTGAAGTATAATTGCACCGCCGTCTGTGATTTCGTTGACGAAATGCGCCGTTGCGCCCGTCACCTTCATTCCGCTGGCGAGTACGGCGGTATGTACCCTCTTGCCGTAAAATCCGTCGCCGCAAAAGAGCGGAATGAGCGAGGGGTGAATGTTTATAATCTTATTGCGGTATTTTTCAATGACGGTCGGACCGAGTATCGAGAGAAAGCCGGCCAGCACTATCAAATCAATGCCGCGATTTTCCAGCGCTGCTAATATCGCCGCGTCGTATTCTTCGCTTGTGCCGTACGCCTTGCGGGATACCACCTCGTTTTCAATGCCCGCCTTTTTTGCGCGCTCTATGGCATACGCCTTGTCATTGCTTGCGAGCACATAGGTAATTCTGCCGTTCTTTATCTCGCCGCGCTCCTGTGCGTCTATGAGCGCCTGAAGATTGGTGCCGCCGCCCGACACGAACACGGCTATATTCAAAGTGTTCAGCATATTTCAACACCTTCTGTGCCGTTTACGACTTCGCCTATCACATAGGCGTTCTCGCCGTTTGCCTTGAGCGTCTCAACAGCCTTGTCGGCCTCGCACGGGTCGACAGCCACAACCAGACCGACGCCCATATTGAATGTGTTGAACATATCGTGATCGTCGATCTTCCCGTCGCTGACCTTCTGAATGTAATTGAACACGGGCAGCACTTCGACCTCGCTGCGCTGAATTTTCGCCATCGTGCCATCAGGCAGCATACGCGGAATATTCTCGTAGAAACCGCCGCCCGTGATATTGGATATGCCGTGTACGCTGACAGCCTTTTGCAGAGCCAGAACCGACTTGACATAGATTCTGGTGGGAGTGAGAAGTTCTTCTCCAAGCGTCTTGCCGAATTCGTCAATGTATGTGCCGATATTCTGCGCGCTCACGCGGAGTGTGGAGCGAACAAGCGAGAAACCGTTTGAGTGCAGACCTGTAGAAGCTACTCCAATAAGCGTATCTCCGACCTTGACATTCGCGCAGTCCACAATTTTCTCCTTGTCGGCAAGACCTACGCAGAAGCCCGCGAGGTCATATTCCTCCGGTGGGTAGAAGCCGGGCATTTCGGCGGTCTCACCGCCGATAAGCGCGCATCCCGCCTGAACGCAGCCCTCGGCAACGCCGCTGACTATCTCAGCCACCTTTTCGGGTATATTCTTTCCCACTGCCAGATAGTCGAGGAAAAACAACGGCTGTGCGCCGCTGCACGCGACGTCATTGGCGCACATAGCTACGCAGTCGATGCCTACCGTGTCGTGCTTGTCCATGAGAAAGGCAATTTTCAGCTTTGTGCCCACACCGTCGGTTCCCGAAACAAGCGTTGGGGTTTTCATACCCGAAAAATCAGGCTCAAACAGACCGCCAAAGCCGCCTATGCCTGAAACAACGCCGGGAATGTTAGTGCGTGCGACGTGCTTTTTAATCAGTTCAACCGACTTGTATCCTGCCGTTACGTCGACGCCCGCTTCCTTGTAGCTTTTGCTGTAGCTGTTTGTACTGCTCATATCTAAATTTACCTCCTGAATTTATGTCGTCGGCTGCTCACCGAATTTAAAATCGTATTTGCTGTAATACTCACGCTCGTCTATCTCCATGGGATAATTGCCCGTGAAGCAGGCGTCGCATATTCCCACATCTTCCATTCCGCTGAGCGAATGAATGCCGTCAACCGACACAAAGCCGAGCGAATCAGCGCCCACGGCCTCGCAAATTTCTTCCACCCGCATGGTGCTGGTGATGAGCGAGCCGCGATCGTTTATTGTCGTTCCGAAATAGCAGGTATTGAAAACCGGCGGCGACGATATTCTCAAATGAACCTCGGTGGCGCCCGCCCTGCGCAGCAGACTTATGATATACTTGGCGGTCATTCCCTTTATTATGGAATCGTCAACCAATATTACCCGCTTGCCTCTTATGACTGCTTCAAGCACATTCAGCTTGCAATTGAGCGCCAGCTCCTGAATTTTTTCATCGTCTTTTCTCAGGTGAGCCTGAGAAATGTATTTGTTCTTGATAAGGGCCGTGCCGTACGGTATTCCGCTCGCGAGCGAGTAACCTATTGCAGCCGATATTCCCGAGTCGGGAACGCCGCACACAATGTCCGCTTCAACCGGGTGTTCCTTTGAAAGCAGCTTGCCTATTTCCAAGCGCACCTCGTGAACGCTTCTTCCTTTTATCACGGAATCGGGACGCGCAAAGTAGACGTATTCATAAATACAGAGCGCGGATTTTTCTTTATCGCAGTATGTCCTGTCGGAGTGGACCCCTTTTTCGTCTATCATTATGACCTCGCCCGGATCCACATCTCGGACAAATTCGGCCCCCAGACCGTCAAACACACAGGTTTCACTGGCCACCATCCAGCAGTCATCGCCTATCCTGCCCAGTGAAAGCGGACGCATTCCGCGTGGATCGCGGGCTGCCACCAGCTTGTGACGACCGAGAAGCACCATTGAATATGCCCCGCGAAAATCGCCCATTGCCTCGACTACCGCTTCTTCAATGGAGCCAGACTTCACGCGCTTGCGTGCGACCACATACGCCATTATCTCGGCGTCGCTCGAAGTCTGGAACATGGCGCCGTCGTGCTCCAGTGTGCTTCGCAGATCGTAACTGTTGATCAGAGCACCGTTGTTTGCCAAAGCCATGGAACCTTTCATATAGCGCATAACAAGCGGCTGAGCGGCAAAGCGCTCTACCACTGCCTTGCGGGAATTGCGCACATGAGCAATGGCAATTTTGCCCGGCTTGATTTTCTTTAACACAGGCTGGGTGAAAACGTCTGCGACTAAACCCAAATCCTTGTAGCTGTAGATAGTTTCGCTGTCGGTCACAGCCATGCCCGCACCCACGCGCCCTCTGTGCTGCATGGCATAAAGGGCAAGGTGCGTAAGCTCAACCACCATTTTTTCGTCCGCGCCGTAAATGCCGAATACGCCGCATTCTTCGTTCAATTCATGGAACAAGGAACTCACCCCTTATAAATAAATGAGCATTTGTAATCTGATAAATAAAATCTATAGACAGATTTTCGGTACGTGCTGCAAGTAAAATCAAAGCTCCCTGAGCTTTTCCTGAAGCGCCGCGTCCTTCTTGGCGACGCCTTCCGCCATGCTCGCTTTGTATGCGGTAAACTTGTCGGAAAGCTCATCGTCGGACAATGCCAGCATCTGAATTGCCAGAAGCGCGGCGTTTGCCGAGCCGTCAATCGCCACCGTCGCCACGGGAATTCCGCTTGGCATCTGAACGGTGGCCAGAAGCGCGTCAAGTCCGTCGAGCGTGGATGATTTTACGGGAATTCCGATAACCGGCAGTACTGTATGAGCCGCCAGCACGCCGCCCAAGTGAGCCGCCTTGCCCGCCGCCGCGATAATTACTCCAAAGCCGTTTGCCTTTGCGTTCTTTGAAAACTCCGCGGCCGCGTCAGGCGTTCTATGCGCCGACATAACTCTCACCTCATACTGTACGCCGAAATCCTTGAGAGTGGTTATCGCTGGCTTTACTACCGGCAGATCGCTGTCGCTTCCCATGATGATTGCAACTTTCTTTGACATAATTTTATATACCTTCCTTTTCGGATTTTTTATGTTTTAACTTCAACAGGACGAAATAAGCAACAAAAGGCAAGTATTTCCCATATTTAACACTGATATCAACACCACTGCCCATTCTATTAAAAAATGGCTATGGAAATTCGCGCGGAAATCGTATATGTAGATTTTAATCCGATTTTGCGCTTAATTAGTTTGATATCGGTGTCAACAGAAAATCCTGCCTTTTTGCATTAATAATTAATTTTGGAGTCAGATAGAAACCTCATCTGCAATTTTGAAGAGCTCATTTTCAAATGGCTTGGTCATTTCAAGAGCCTCATCAATGTCGAAATCAACCACCCTGTCCTCCTTGATGCCTACCACGCGGTTTCCTATGCCCCTTTCAAGCAGTTCAACGGCGTGATATCCCATTTGGGTAGCAAGCACACGATCGCGTACCGTGGGCGAACCGCCGCGCTGCACATGACCGAGAATCGTGGCTCTGGTGTCGATGCCCGTAAGCTCCTGAATCTGACGCGCTATATTTTCAGTGCCGCCTACGCCCTCAGCCACTACAATGATGAAATTCTTCTTGCCGGTGCTCTGAGTTCTCGTGATCTTCGCAACAACATCGCGCTCAAGATCAAACGGAATCTCCGGAACGAGAATCGCCGTAGCGCCGCAGGCAACACCTGTATGAAGCGCCAGATAACCGGCGTTTCTTCCCATCACTTCCACAACGCTGCAGCGGTCGTGCGACTGCGAGGTATCGCGGATATTGTCAACCATGTGCATCGCCGTATTCATCGCAGTGTCGAAGCCGATAGTATAATCCGTGCTGCTTATATCGTTGTCAATGGTTCCCGGCAGACCTACACAGGGAATTCCCGCATGGGTAAGGTCGCGCGCACCTCTGTAAGAGCCGTCGCCGCCGATAACCACAACGCCCTTGATACCCAGCTTACGGCAGTAATCCGCAGCCTGATTTACGCCTTCCTCGGTTCTGAACTTGGGGCTTCTGGCGGTGTAGAGCACCGTGCCGCCTCTGTGAATTATATCTGAAACGCTTCTCAAATCCATCTTGACCACTTCGCCGGTGATAAGACCGTTGTAGCCTCTCTGAACGCCGTAAACCTCCATGCCCTTGTAGATAGCGGTTCTGACTACCGCACGGACAGCGGCATTCATGCCCGGCGCGTCGCCGCCGCTGGTGAGAACTGCGATTGAATTAGCATTGCTCATTATAAAAAATCCTCCCTGAAGCATTTTAAGTCATAAATTAAGACTGAAACCATCGTTAATCAGCCCTATGCTCACGTCAATTATACCATAATCTTAAAATTTAGCAATAACTTTTTGCCAAAAAACAGGGATTTTTTTATTTTTTTATTTTCTTGCAAATTACGCCGTACTTGTCCCACGACAGACAATAAAAGCGTCATTCGGTCTAAGCAGCGTCTTTCGCTAACCGGCTTATATAATTTTTCAAAAAGAGCAAGAATTGCTTTTTTGATCTTCTTTTATTTCTATAACAAAATCACAGGAATCTCAAATTATTTTTCATACCTCACAGCCACATTCTCGGCGCCCAAAATCCGACCAAGTTCGTCGAGCATTACAGTATTCATCATCACGCGGTACTGCCTCGGCGCTTCAAGCATCTGCCCGCTGTCGGTGCAGCGAATGAACACACGAGACGCGCCGTCAAATATTTTGATGACCTTGAGCGCGCGTCTCCATTGCTCACACTCCATCGAAGGCACGCGAAGATACAATATCGGATTGCCGCGCGGCGTGTTTTCCCGCATTTCATTCGGTACCGGCGGCATATCCGAGCCGTGCGAAAGCTGAGTGTGCGGCTGTCCGTAGGAACCTCTCTGTTTGGCTTGCCCCAATGGCGGCAGCCTGTCGGCCTCGTTTATTGGGAACACTCGCTCACAAATGATTTTCGGTTCTTCTTCCTCATGCAGACTGATCCGCCCGTCAACTATCAGCGGCACATTCTCGGCAATAATCGCCGCATACATCGCAAGCGTCTTTGGAAAAATTATCATCTCCAGTTCCGCGCCCGAATCCTCAATTACGGCGAATGCCATTTTTTCATTGTTTTTGGATTGTTTGCGCTTCATGGATTCTACCATCACGAGCAGTCTCACGCTCTGCCCGTCGCTGAACTGCGTGGAGATCTCATCTTCCGCGCTGTTGATTATGCTCAACAGCGACGCCGCATTGACGCGCCGTGCCGTCTCTGCATACGCATCCAAAGGGTGCGAACTAAGGTAAAGCTCTGTGACTTCCTTCTCCATGGCCAGCAGTTCTGCGAGCGGCATTTCTTCTGTCTTGACAAGCTCAATGCTGTCTCCGATCCCCTCCTCGCCTCCGAAAAGATTAATCTGCCCCTCAATATTGCGCCGCCTGTTGTCATCAAGGTAATCCATAACGCCATCCAGCGACAGCAGCATTTGCCGGCGGTTGTCCGCAAGCCCGTCGAGAGCGCCGCTCTTGATAAGGCTCTCTATCGCGCGACGGTTGATCTCCCCGCCGCAGGCGCGGCTGCAAAAGTCAACGAATGACGTATATTTTCCGCCTGTCTGCCGCTCATGCAAAATCCGCGTGATAGCGCCCTTGCCGAGATTCTTGATAGCCAGCAGTCCAAAGCGTATTCCGAGCGGGGTGTAAGTGAAGCTCATTTCGCTCTCATTTACGTGCGGCGGCAGAACGGGAATATTTATTCGGCGGCACTCGGCTATATACTCCGACATTTTGCCTCGCCAGTCGAGTATGCTGGTGAGCAAAGCCGACATATATTCACCCGGGAATCTGCATTTGAGATACGCCGTCTGGTAGGCTACGGTGGCATAACACACGGCGTGGCTCTTGTTAAAAGCATATGAGGCAAAGGACTCCATTTCACCGAATATTTTCTCTGCGACAGACCTGTCAACGCCGCGATTCACCGCGCCTTCAACGATTATTCCGCCGTTTTCGTCTTTCAGTCCATCTATGAATACCCGGCGTTCCTTACGCATGACGTCGTGTTTTTTCTTGCTCATGGCTCTGCGCACCACATCGGCACGCCCGAGCGAATATCCGGCCAAAGCGCGGAATATCTGCATCACCTGTTCCTGATACACAATACAGCCGTATGTGACGTCGAGGATATCACGAAGCCGCTCATCATCGTATTTTATCAATGCGGGATTCCTGCTGTTTTCTATATATCTGGGAATTGAGGCCATAGGTCCGGGGCGATAGAGCGAAAGCACGGCGGTCAAATCCTCCACACTTTTTGGTTCCATGCGCTGAAGCACGCTTCTCATGCCCGCAGACTCAAATTGGAACACGCCTTCCGTCTCACCCGCCGACATCATGGCAAAAACATCGGGATCATCGTACGGTATATTTTTCATGCTGAATTGCGGGTGACTGCGCCGAATCATTTCTTCTGATTCTTTGATGACCGTCAGGTTTCGTATGCCGAGGAAATCCATTTTAAGCAGTCCCAATTCCTCAAGAACAGTCATAGTATACTGTGTGACTATCACATCTTCATTCACAGCAAGCGGGACATATTCACTCACGGGCAATTCCGTGATAACCACGCCCGCCGCGTGTGTAGAGGCATGGCGTGGCATTCCTTCGATGCTCATCGAAAGGTCAAGAAGTTCTCGTGCCTGTGAATCGCTCTCGTAGAGCCTGCGAAGATCTTCCGACTCTTCCAACGCCTCTTTCAGCGTTATATGAAACGAATGCGGGATCAGCCTGGCGACGCGGTCAGGAAAGTTGTAGGGCATTCCCAATGCGCGCCCCACGTCACGGATTGCAGCTTTAGCCGCCATTGTGCCAAAGGTGACGATTTGCGCCACATTGTTCTTGCCGTATTTCTCGATAACATAATCTATAACTTCCTGCCGCCGCTCGTTACAGAAATCTATATCAAAATCGGGCATACTCACCCGCTCGGGGTTCAAAAAACGCTCGAACAGCAGACCGTATTTTATGGGGTCAACATCGGTTATACCCAGGCAGTATGCCGCAAGACTTCCCGCACCAGAGCCTCGTCCGGGGCCAACCGGAATATCGTGGGATTTTGCGTACTGCACAAAATCGTTGACTATCAAATAATAATCGACATATCCCATTTTTTCTATTATCGAAAGCTCGTATTCCAAACGTGATATCAAATTCTCCCCGTCGGAATTTTGATATTTTGTCCGCAGACCCTCGTAGCACATATCGCGCAGATAATCGGTGTGTGTGCGTGCGTCGGGTACGTCGAAATGCGGCAGCTTGGTGTGACCAAATTCAAATTCCACATTGCAGCGCTCGGCGATACTGACCGTATTGTCAACCGCCTCGGGCCATTCGGGGAAAAGAGCGCGCATTTCTTCCTCGCTTTTTAAGTAAAATTCATTCGTGGGGAATCGAAACGCATCGGGCTGGTCGAGTGTGCTCTTGGTCTGTATGCAGAGCAGCACCTCGTGAATTCTCGCGTCGGATTTTTTTATGTAATGGCAGTCGTTTGTCACTACCAGCGGAATTCCCGTCTCATTGTGCAGGCGAATCAAACCCGCGTTGACAATTTGCTGCTCGTCAATACCGTGATTTTGCAGTTCGAGATAAAAATTCTCCCCGCCGAACATATCGCGGTATTCCAGCGCGCGGGCGAGCGCGGATTGATAGTCGCTGTTCTGAAGGAAACGTGGAATCTCGCCCGCAAGACAAGCCGACAGCGCAATCAATCCGTCGGTATGTTCTCTCAAAAGCTGACGGTCAATGCGTGGCTTGCCGTAAAAGCCGTCGATCCACGATCGCGACACCAGCTCGATTAAGTTCTGATAACCCGTCATATTCTCGCACAACAGCACGAGGTGAGAATACTCCGAGTCGACGCCGTGTGTCCTGTCCCCCATGCCGCGCGGCGCAACGTACACCTCACAGCCGATTATCGGCTTGATTCCCTGATTCTTGGCTTCCTTGTAAAACTCGATCGCACCGTACATCACGCCGTGATCGGTTATGGCAACGGCATCCTGTTTCAATTCCTTCACTGCTGCGATCAGTTCCTTTATTCGGCAGGCGCCGTCCAGCAGGCTGTATTCGGTGTGCAAATGAAGATGTGCAAACATAGTTTTTAATTCAACCTCCCCGTAAAAATCGCCTTAAAAACAAATTTGCAACGCAATTTTGCGGATTGCATTGCAAATCTCTACGTATTTGTATTTTCCGTTTAATCCGAATTACTCCGCCAGTTCCATGAGCTTTTTCAGCCTGTGATTCACTCCGCTGCGGCTTATTGGCTCGCTGAGACTCTCGCTCAGCTCCCGCAGCGACATCTCGGGATTTTCCAGTCTAAGGCGGGCGATCTCGCGCAGTTCCGGAGGGATTGCCTCCATCCCGCCGCCGTCAATCAACTTCCGTATCGCGGCACACTGCTGCTCCGAGGCGGAGAGCGTGCGATCTATGTTGGCCTGGTCGCAGTTCACCCGGCGGTTTGCGTTGTTGCGGCAGTCGCGAATCTCGCGTGTCTGTTCCATATGGTTCGCGGCATAGACAGCACCCATTCTGGTCATGAGATTAATTATGCCGTCCGCGTCCTTAACGTAAATCACCCATCGTTCGTTCCTGCACAGCTTGTGACTGCGTATGCCCACACGCTCCATCGCACCAAATAAAATGTCGGAACGCCGTTCACTGCCCGCAAGAAACTCCAAATGATAATCCTTTTTGGGTTCTGTAACGGTTCCGCATACCAGAAACGCGCCGCGCAGAAATGAATTTATGCAGCATTCCTTTTCCAATATCCCGCCGTTGCCGCCCGCAAATGCGGCGCACATGATTTTTTTCTGTTCGGCGTTTGGCATCTTGACCACAAACCGATTGCCTACGCTGCCACCGCTGCTGTTCTTCGGCAGAGTAAGCACGTCCGCATACACCCCGCAGACCGCCGCCGCGGTTTCGCCTATCAGGGTGGCTATCTTCTTATTGTCGGTAGAATACGAATTGTGTCCGTCGCTGAGCAGCTTTGAACAGAGCAAAAGACCGTAAGCCTCCGCCAACTGACAGCATTTGCTTTCCGGTCTGACTGCGCACAACTCACCCTTTGCCATAGATGAATATGTCATTTCTTCCTAAATTACCACCCTTAAACCCTGATTAAAGCAACTTCTTATTCCTTAAAGACTTGCGCTCGCCGGAATCAAGGGACTCCAAACGATATCTGGGCAGAGATTTTCCCACGGGTATGGCTTTCTGTATCTATTCAGCCATCCGGAGACTACTTTCTGATATCGCGGTGTGAAATTATCACCTTATTGTGCTTGGACGAAAGATACGCCCCCAGATTCTCGGCAATTGCGACAGAACGATGTTTGCCGCCGGTGCAGCCTATCGCCACAACAAGTTCGCTCTTGCCTTCTTTCTTATAAAGCGGCAGCAGATAATCAACCATATCATAAAGACGCGTGATAAATCCTTTTACAGCTTCGTCATTGAGCACATATTCCTTAACGCAGGTTTCAAGCCCCGTGTGGGTCTTAAGCTCGGGCACATAATAGGGATTGGGGAAACAGCGAACATCGAACATCAAATCAGCCTCGCGGCATGGTCCGTATTTGAATCCGAATGACATCACTCTCACAACCATTTGCTGCGACACGCTGCCGCCGAACATATCCTTTACGCGATTTTTCAGCTGAGTGGGAGAAAGTTCGGTAGTGTCTATCAGATAATCCGCCATTTTATAGGCCGGCTCAAGCATATTTTTTTCGGCAACTACTGCGGCCTCGACCGAACCTTCGTATTCATCTGATAAAGGATGTCTGCGCCGTGTTTCCTTGAAACGGTTGAGCAGCACGTGTGTGCCGCAGTTTATAAACAGTATCTTGAACGGGTTATCCTGAACCTTAAGCACTTCAAGGTCGTTTATGAGGGTGCGGAAAGGCTCTCCTCCGCGTATATCGGTGACGACGGCCACCTTGTCAAATTCCTCCTGAGATTTAAGACATATGCGATAAAAACGCAGTATCATCATAGGAGGCATATTATCAACACAGTAAAATCCCACATCTTCCAGCGCGTCAACAACCAAAGATTTTCCCGCTCCGGAAAGACCGGTAACAATTAAAAATTCCAAAACTTTTTCCTCCGCACTTTTTACAAAACGACTCATAAACGCACCCATACATAATGATGTGATGCTAAACTTCAATCAGAAAATGAAAAAACGATCACAAGAACCTGCGCATATGACCTTCGATCCTTTTTGGGCGAAATTTTCTGCATTTTTATTGAAGTTTCGTATTAATTACGCGCTGCCAATTACGAACAAATCTCATTCTCCGGTTTTTCTAACTTCACACTCCAGATCGACGCCCGTTTCTTCCTTAACTTTTTTCTGAATGTTTCCTATCAACGTGAGTACGTCGTCGCAGGACGCACCACCCACATTGACTATAAATCCGGCGTGCTTAGGACTTACCTGAGCGCCGCCGACCTTTGCGCCTTTCAGTCCGCACTGTTCAATAAGCCCGCCTGCAAAATACCCCTCCGGGCGCTTGAACACGCTGCCCGCACTGGGGTATTCAAGCGGCTGCTTATCCTTTCTCTTTCCCATCAATTCTTCCATTTTTTTCTTAATCTCACACTTGTCGCCCTTTTCCAACCTTATATTCACACCTGTGATAATATACTCGCCGCAGGAATACGCGCTGTGACGGTAGGCAAAATCAAGCTGATCCCGATCAAATACGCCCTTTGTGCCGCGCATATCCATATGTTCGCACGACACCACCACATCTTTCATCTCACCTCCGTAGGCGCCCGCGTTCATGAATGCCGCCCCGCCGACGCTTCCGGGTATTCCCCACGCAAATTCCAGACCCGTGAGAGAATTTTCCAGGGCAAACCCGCACAGCCTTGAGAGTTGCGCGCCTGTACCACAGTGTATTGTTCCGTCACTGTTGAATTCAATATTGCAGAATTCGCCGCCAAGTCTCAGTACAGCTCCCCTTATTCCCTTATCCGAAACAAGCAGATTAGAACCGTTGCCAAGTACAAAAAGCGGTATATCTTTTTGATTGGCAAAACGCACCGCCTCGGAAAGCTGCCGCATATCATTTGCAGTCACATACAAATCAGCAGCGCCGCCTATTTTGAACGATGTGTGATTTTTCATAGGCTCGTTTGTTCTCACTTCACAGCCAAGCCTCTCAAACCCGTCTTTATACTGCAAATATTGATTGGCCATCAGATATGAACTCCTCCGAACTTTTATATTCAAAAATAAATAAGCAATATACAATCAGCACGATCCGCAAAGCCCCGCTTTTAGTCTCAGTATTGCAGAGGGGCTTTGTCCGACCGCGACTGAATGCAATTTAATGTCACATGGCCTTTAAATTCAATTAAACCTGCCCGAACATTAATTCCGTATTCCGAACTGACTATCGGGTTACTCATGCATTAGATAGAGATTTGCCGCTCCGATGATGCCTGCGTCGTTGCCCAGCTGTGCCACAACTATCTCGGTCTGCTTTGCCAGATTCTTGCCGAATCGGTCGGCGTTGACATAGCTCATAAGCGGTGCCGTGAGAGTATCTCCTTCCTTGCTTATGCCTCCTCCTATACATATTATGTCAGGCTGGAATATATTTATAACATTCGTAAGGCCGCAGGCTATGTATGAAATATATTTATCGACAACCTCAGAACCTGCCTTGTCACCCAAGCGATACGCGTCAAATGCCGTCCTGCCGTTTACGTTGCGGAGGTCTCCGTCCGCCAGTTTCCACATCTCGGAATCCTTATTGTCGAGCATCTTTACCTGAGTTTGATGAATGAGAGCAGTGGCGGAGGCATATGCCTCCCAACATCCGCGTCTACCGCAGGTACATGGCCTTCCGTCTGCAACAATCACCATATGACCCAGTTCGCCGCCCGCATAGTTGGAGCCGCTGTAGATCTTTCCGTCTATAATTATGCCGCCGCCGACACCCGTGCCAAGCGTAACGCACACGGCATTCCTCGCGTCTCTCGCCGCTCCGGCTATGGATTCACCAAAGGCGGCCGCGTTCGCGTCATTTTCAACGAACACCTTACGGTTAAGACGCTCCTCCAGCTTGGCTGATACAGGATAATTCTGCATACCGAGATTGCCGGAAAATTCCAGCATACCTGTCTCCGAATTGACCGAACCGGGACAGCCAAGTCCGATGTGTCTCACATCTTCAAAATCAACGCCCGCGTTTTCCACAGCCAGCTTACAGGCGACGGCGATATCGTCCATTATGTCGTCCGCAGGGCGAGGGGGCTGATTGGGCGAATTTGTGGGGACAGCCGCTTTGCCGATTATGGCGTTATTCTCGTCAACAACGCCAACCTTGACGCTCATACCGCCAAGGTCAATACCAAGATTGTACATAATAAATACACCTCAACGAATTATTATCAAATACACAGCGCGATAAAAAGACAGCGTGCGCTCATGCATCCAATTTCAATTTTAAAAACATATTTTTAAAATGGCATACTTTGAACATCATTATCCGTCAATTGAACGAGTCCCATTCTTCCTTCACTTCGGGGGTGGCAGGAGCCACATCCATGCCGAGATTGTGCAAAAGTTCCTGCGCCGCATTATAACCCATCTTCTTCTGACGGTTGTTCATAGCGGCAACCTCAATTATAATGGCAAGATTTCGTCCCGGCTTGACAGGAATCGTCAGCATAGGCATTTTGTTGCCCAAAATCTCGGTGTATTCGTTCTCCATACCCATGCGGTCGTAAACTTTCTCGCTGTCCCAGTTCTCCAGTCCAATCACAAGATCAATCTTTTCCGTAATTTTTACGGCGCCCATACCGAATATACGTCGGGCATTGATTATACCTATGCCGCGCAGCTCGATAAAATGACGTATATTCGCGGGAGCAGAACCCACCAGCGTCTTATTGGAAACCTTGCGGATCTCAACGGCGTCGTCGGCAATAAGACGGTGTCCGCGCTTGACCAATTCTATCGCCGTCTCGCTCTTACCCACGCCGCTGTCGCCCAGCAGGAGTATGCCTTCGCCGTAAACCTCAACCAAAACGCCGTGGCGCGTGATTCGCGGCGCAAGCTCCACATTGAGGAAAGCTATGAGATCCGACATAAAGTTGGAGGTTGCCTCGGGGGTAGACAAAACTGGCATTCCGTATTTCTTTGCGGCCTCCATCATTTCTTCAAACGGTTCAAAGCTGCGGCAGAGAACCAGGGCGGGAGCGCCTCTTGACATCAGGTCGTCGAGACACCTGGCACGGTCTTCGGTGGAAAAGCCATTCAAATAAGACATTTCGGTGTTTCCGAACACCAAAATACGCCTGTTGTCGTAAAATGTGAAAAATCCGGTAAGTTCAACGCCGGGTCGGTTGACTTCATTTGAGGAAATGAGAACTTCTTCTGGATTGACCGACATATGAACTGTCTCAAGAGAAAACTCTTTGATTATCTTAGCCAATGAAACGGTAAAAGTAACTGCCATTTTATACAACCTTTCAAAATTACATTTATGTCTCTATTGATATTCCGATTTAATGCCGATATTTACTGTAATTATACCATGTATTTGTATAAAATTGAAGTGCTTTTTATAAGTTTTTTGTTTTTTATTTTTTCTCATATCAAATTTCAATTAAAAAATACAAAAAACTCGTACCAAAATCCTGCGTATATGAATTTTGGGAGTTGAACGAAGATTTTCCGTCGTATTCCTATTGAAGTTTATCGCAAGCTGTAAACAAAAAGCCGCCTTCCGAACAAAAACGTCCGAAAGGCAGGCCTTTATCGGGGAGTGTTCACTACGTTTTGAGGTTTGCCCTCAATATAACATCTCAGGTTGCCGCACACGACATCAAAAAGACGCCTGCGCGTCTCCACGGGCGCCCACGCTATATGCGGGGTTATGGTTATATTTTTCGCGCGCCGCAAAGGGGTATTCGCGCTCATAGGTTCCTCTGCAAGTACATCAACCGCCGCTGCGGCAATCACGCCGTCATTGAGTGCCTGAGCCAAATCGCTTTCGTTGATTACGCCTCCGCGCGCTGTGTTCACCAAAAGCGCACTGCTTTTCATAATGGCAAGAGTATTCTTGTTTATCAGCTCCCGTGTTTCGTTGTTGAGCGGACAATGAAGCGACACTACGTCCGAAGCACTCAGCAGCTCGTCAAGTTTCACGCATTTTATATACGGAATGTCTCGTAAGCTGTCGGGATTTCTCTTGTACGCAAGCACATTCATGTCGAAAGCACGGGCGATGGCCGCTACCTTTTTTCCTATGCCGCCGCAGCCTATCAGACCTATTGTCTTTCCCGCCAGTTCAAATGTAGGATACCCGAATAGATTGAAATATTTCTTTTCTGTCCACGCACCTTTGGCACAGTCGGCGGAAAACTCGGCCACCTTGCAGAAATAATTCAGTATCAAGGCGAATGTATGCTGGGCTACCGCGTTGGACGAGTATTCGGGGACATTGCAAACTGTTATGCCGTGCTCATTTGCCGATTGTATATCAACCTGATCATAACCTGTGCCCATTAGACCCACATACTTCAGCCTCGCACACCTCTCCATTACTTCCCTTGTGATACGGCTCTTGTTGCATACTACAGCATCGCTGTCGCCTATCAGCTCAGCGGTGCGCGCAAGATCGGTGCCGCAGATGATATTGAGCTGACCAAGTTCTGCAAGTCCCGTAGGCATTATGTCGTTGTCAATGGCGGCGGTGTCCATGTCCAAAACAGTAATTTTCACAAAATCTCATCTCCAAACCAAAGCTCAAACAATTTAAGAGCGACAAACATCTCCGACCTGTCATTCAGATCCGATAAGTCGCGCCCTACTATTTCCGCAATTTTGCTCACCTTGTAATTTACCGAATTCCGGTGCATATACATTTCTTCACCGATTTTCTTTATGTGCCCATTGTATCTGAAATACATAGCAAGAAAATCTACCAGGTTAGTGCCGTTTCGCTTGTCGTACTCCACCAGCGGACTTATGGTTTCGCGCAAAAAGTCTTTTGCCGCGCCGCTATTGGGATCGATCTGCATGAGCAGCTTTGATATTCCCAAATCCTCATATGCAAGCACAGAATTTGCGCACTTTCTGACCGCCTGTATTCCGGCTGATTTTGAAGCTGTGATAAACGATTCATGCAGATTTTCCATTCCACGGCAATATCTTCCCTTGCCTATGTAAATATCAAATTTTTCAGCGAATTCAGGTGGAATTGCCTCAACTGCCGCCTTTGTTGCACTTCTGACAGTATCCTCGGCTTTACCTGCGAAAATAAGCGCGATCCGGGTGCCAACGCAAATCGCCGTCGATCCTGCGGCGGTTTCGTCGAGACCTGTTTCAACAAATCTTTCTATTTGAGGTAACAATTGCCTGCCGAGCGAATCATCGCCCTTACAGACGAACTTTAAGACCGAAACACAGCAACTGATATTTGATAAATCCCCGTATTTTTCCACGACGGAAGCACAGCCATCGGGTTTGTCGCCGAATATAAGTATATTTTGCATTTCGCAGTTTACCTTGAAGCGCTTTTTGTCGTAATTTTCCACCTCGTTTTTAAACAACTCCATTGCGGAGGCAAAATGCCTGTATTGCTCAATTTCTATTAACACCACGTTATACTGCGCGCAAAGCTCGGCGACCATGGCTCGGGTGTTTTCAGAACAGGTTCTGCTATTTAGTACAATCGCGCTTGCCCCATGCTTAAGCGCTTTCTCCGCCAAAACAAAAGCGTCGCCATGCTGACCTGAGACAAAAGCTATATCGTATTTTTCCACATTATCCGCCGCAGTTTTGTTGTCGGCAGTCACCGCCCTCAACGCAAAATTGGCGAGAGCTTGCCTGCCTGTTTTTACTTTCATTTTCACGGAGTTCAGCTTCATAATGCTGTAGTATATCTCTCCCACTCGCAATGGCAAGGTAATCACGTCCATCGAGAAAATATCTTATATTTATTTTAACAAATATATAAATTTTGTCAAGGCGAGTGGAGTAAAATTATCACAGCCTTCAAAGGAGAGAAAAAAGCCGCAGCCGCGATTGTTCAAAATCATTCGATTCTACTAACCCAAAACCAAAAGGCACTACAGCAATCAGGAGAAAAATTACGCATATGTCTTTTGCCGAGATTTTTCCATACCTCATCGGGGTTAATGTCACTTCGCAGCTACGGCATTATTTATACTATTTTGCGAACATTATCAGTCAACAGCTTTGGTTTCCACTTTTTCCGCTATGAACGACACAAATTCGTCAACGCTCATTGCTCCGATATCACCGTCTTTGCGGGAGCGGACGGATACGGCGTTATTTTCTATGTCCTTGTCGCCGACGACCGCCATGTAGGGTACCTTCTTGACCTGAGCCTCGCGTATCTTGTAGCCGATCTTCTCATTGCGGCCGTCAACTTCACAACGAATGCCTTTAGCCTCAAGCGCCTTCTTTACACCATAGATATAATCCAGATGGCGGTCGGCAATGGGCAGCAGTTTGACTTGAACGGGGGCCAGCCACACAGGGAATGCGCCCGCATAGTTTTCAATGAGGATTCCTATGAATCTCTCGATACTTCCGAACACAACTCTATGAATCATTATAGGACGATGTTTGTTCCCGTCCGCGCCAACATATTCAAGCTCAAATCTCTCGGGTAGCTGGAAGTCGAGTTGAATGGTGCCGCACTGCCACGTTCTGCCTATGCAGTCAGTGAGGTGGAAGTCGAGCTTTGGCCCGTAAAATGCGCCGTCACCCTCGTTTACCTTGTAATCGTATCCCAGTTCCGAAACAGATTGACGCAGCGCTTCTGTGGCGACTTCCCAATCCTCCTCGCTTCCCATTGAATCCTCGGGTCTGGTTGAAAGTTCAATATGATATTTAAATCCGAACTGATTGTAAACCTCGTCTATCAGTTTAACAACGCCCTTGACCTCGTCTTTGATTTGCTCCTTGGTCATAAATATGTGTGCGTCATCCTGAGTGAAGTTTCTCACACGCATCAAGCCGTGCAGAGCGCCGGAAAGCTCATGCCTGTGAACAATTCCCAGTTCGCCTATTCTGAGCGGCAAATCCCTGTAGGAACGCATTTTTGTCTTGTAAACCAATATGCCGCCCGGACAGTTCATCGGCTTGATGGCAAAATCCTCGCCGTCAATCACTGTCGTGTACATATTTTCCCTGTAGTGATACCAGTGTCCGCTTGTCTCCCACAAATGACGGTTGAGCATTATGGGCGTCTGAATTTCATCATAACCTGCGGCCCTGTGAATCTGCCTCCAGTAGTTGATAAGCTCATTTTTGACTATCATTCCGTTTGGCAGGAAGAACGGGAAACCCGGACCCTCCTCAAGAAGGGTGAAAATTTCAAGTTCCTTGCCGAGCTTTCTGTGATCGCGCTTCTTGGCTTCCTCGAGCATGGTGAGGTGTTCTTCAAGCTGAGATGCCTTGGGGAACGATACTCCGTACACTCTGCAAAGCATCTTGTTTTTCGCGTCTCCGCGCCAGTACGCGCCTGTGCAGTTGGTTAGTTTAAACGCCTTAATACCCGAGACATTCATAAGATGGGGACCGGCGCAGAGATCAGTGAATTCCGCCTGCTTGTAGAAAGAGATGTTCTCGCCATTGTCGGCGTGCTCTTTGCAAAGTTCCACCTTATAGGGTTCCTTCATATCTTCCAGCAGTCTGATTGCCTCGTCAGGTTCAAGCTCAAATCTCTCAAGCTCAATGCCGCTCTTAACTATTGCCTTCATTTCCTTTTCTATTGCTCCCAGATCTTCCGGCGAGAAAGGCTTCTCAACGTCAAAATCGTAATAGAAACCATTGTCTATTGCGGGACCTATCGAAAGTCCTGCATTTGGATAAAGGCGCTTGACCGCCTGCGCGAGCACATGAGATGTCGTATGCCAGAACGCTTTCTTGCCCTCATCGTCGTCAAATGTCAGAATTTCGACTTCACAGTCGCAGTCAAGCGTGGTGCGAAGGTCGCAAACCTCGCCGTTCACTTTGGCCGCGCACGCCGACTTGTAAAGCCCCGCACCGATGGATTTCGCAATTTCCGCTATGGACACGCCGGCCTCAAATTCCTTGACGTCGCCCTTAAGCTTAACCTTAATCATAAAAACAGTACCTCCATAAAAATAAAATTTCAAATATAAAAAAGCCCCACCCAAAATGCACACAGTGCATTCGGGGTGAAGCTTTGACAAACCTTATGGAAAGAATTGCTCAAGCCCCACGGTTCCACCCGTGTTGACGCGCCCGAAACAAAACGCGCCCTCTCTCACAAAGCCAATAACGCAGCCACGCGGCGGGACTTGTGCCGACAAGGCGGCTTTCACACCCCACGCTCAGAAGCGGTTCATGCCCCAAGCCCGTCCGCCCTCTCAGCGAACGGGCGAATCTCTGTGACACAGGTACTTAAGGTTTTGTCTTCCTCAAAGCTTTTAGCAAAAGATTAAATTTGAACCGCTATAATGATAAACCAATATCACGATTTTGTCAACTGAATTTTTATATATTTTCACACTTCGTCAATTATTTTTAAACGCTGCCGCCATGTATGACTGTGCGGTCAGCCCCGGAAATTCCTTACTCCTGGGAGGACACATTCTCACCGGAATCGTCGCCTGTCGCCGGAGTCTCGGTAACCGGAGGCGAGGTTGGCTCGGAAGCCGGAGCCTGTGTCGGGGATGTGACAGAGGTAGGAGTAGAAGCTGTCGCCGAAGTAGGCTCGGTGACTGACGCTATGGTAGGAGACGTTGTAGGCTCGGTAGTGGAAGTTGTGGTTCTTCTGCGCGTAGTTGTGGTAGTCCTTCTTCGTGTAGTGGTCTTTCTGCGCGTAGTTGTAGTCTTCTTTGTTGTGGTAGTTTTCTTTTTTGTTGTAGTAGTTTTCTTTGTTGTGGTAGTTTTCTTTGTCGTGGTAGTCTTTCTGGTAGTTGAAGTGGTCAATCTGCTTGTTGCGGAAGTGGCGGTGCTTGTGGTACTTATCGTTGTAGCGACAGCCTGTTGCGCATTTTCGGACGATCCCGACGGGCGCGACGACTTAGGGGCATTCTTGCCATTAAACAGAAGTTCAAATGTGTCGCTGTCAATATATCCCGTCCTGTCGATATTATTATCAAGGCGGAATTGAGTGACCGCGTCCACGGTATTCTGATCGTAGGTACCGTTTATATCGTCAACATCAAAGTACCCAAGCTCACTGAGGCGCGCCTGAACAGATTCCACCAACGCGTTTGCGCTTCCAAAGGTAAGAAGAGACGCGTCATAGTTGGACATAATATCTGAGCTGCTTGTGTCACTTTCGGAAACGGCGTCGGATTGGGAAATTATGTCGGAACGGGAAATAAGAGGACCCTTGGCATTCTGGGAACCCACGGCGTTAAGCGCAGCTCCTCCGGCAAACCAGCCCAAAGCCGCAACCGCAACAATCACAGCTGCGGCCTTAACGGTATTCGATGCAGCTTTATTGCCTTTTCTCCTTGACGCCTTGAGTTTCCTTCGGATATCCTCTGAATTTTGTTCATGGTTTGTTTCGTCGTTGCCGACCGTCTCAGCCGCACCGAAAGGTTCGGACGCGGGAGCATCCCCTAAAAATTCGTCCGTCTGAAGATCCTCGTCCGTCTGAAAATCATCGTGCGTATCGTCGATCTCCGAAATGACTTCATCGCACAAATCTTCTATGCTGCCAGAACTTACGCTTTCCGAACTGAGCGCGGCCTCGGCAGCCGATCTCTCCACAATAGCGTCAATCTGTTCGTCCGAAATTTCCATCACTTCCTCAATTTCATCAGATTCATTAAATTCTTCCGATGTTTCACCGGCAGATATTTCGGACTCTCCGACTGTTTCTTCAAAATCCTCCTCAAGCTCGGACGGCTCAGCATTCTCCCCGTAGACAGCTTCCGACACGGCTTCATAAACCGCCTCGTCGTCGGATGCTTCAAACGCTCCGTCGGCCACGGATTCAAGCAACTCCAACGCGCGCTTCGGCTCAAATGTCATGTTATCCTCATCAGGATCTCCGCTGATCATGCTTCTGATCTCATTCTCAATAGCGTCAATATCGTTCTGGGAAAACACGTTACCCATGCTAAGCTCATCCAGAGCATTAAACGCGAATTCGCCGTAATATCCGTCATCAGTCTCCGACTGTTCATCATCATTGGCGGTAGCATCGTCTTTCCCGGCCAATTCGCGCTGCTCTTTTATGTCCCTGAATGTGAGCAGTACAATCTCGCAGTCTTCCGTGACCTTGTAATCAAGGTCGAACATCTTACCGCCGATATTGGCGGCACACACAAATTGCGACACATCATCGCCGAACGCCTCTATAATATCTTTAATAAGGGTTCCGGATTCAAATTGTTTTGTAACACCGTTAATTGTAACATTAATCATAGATTTAACAAATACCTCCAAAATCCTGTTATGTGTATAACTGCGCAAGCATTACAACTATTGCCTGCCGTACTTAATTATCCGACGGAGCGGGTTTCTGAATACTTACCGCCTCAGACAGATCTGACGCAGACCCGGTTTTTGAAGTTCCATCGGGCTTATCCGTAGCGGACGCCTCCGTAGGTTTTGTGGCGGACGTTTGGGACGTTGTTGGCTCTGTAGAGGTAACATCATCCTTCGTAGTTTTGGTTTCCGTTTCGGACGTTGTTACAGTTTTGTCGGTTGTATCCGTGCTTGCTGTAGTCGGTTTCTCAGTTGTGGCAGTGGTAGGCTCGGTGGTTTCCGTCTCGGTAGTGGTGGACTGCGTCTTTCGAGTAGTTGTGCTTGTCTGTGTGGAAGTGATTTTAGCGCTCGTTGTAGTGGGAAGATCCGTAGTCACGGTAGTGGGTGAAGACGCGTTACTGCTGAACAACGCATAGTATGTCGCCTTTTCAATCACTCCCGTAGCTTGAATGCCATTGGTCTTTTGAAATTCCTCAACAGCCTGCTTGGTTGTATTGTCGTATGTTCCATTTACATCAGTGAATTCAAGATATCCAAGCGAGCTGAGCGCCCTCTGAGCTTTCAGAACCAAGTCGCCGCGATCCCCGACCTTCAGTGAGCTTACGTTGAACTCGTCTTCCGGCGACGTCTCGTCATCAGACGTATCATCGAAAGATATCACAGTCGCGCTGGAACTGTAGCCGTAAAAGAGATCCGAAGAACTCTTATCTTTGTTTGAGCTTCCCGCCGCAGGGAAAGCAACTCTGCTGATCAGCCATGTAAGTCCCGCCACAACGGCAAGCAACGACGCGATCTGCGCGACGCCTTTAAGGCTTGAGCGCTTTTTTCTGCGCTTCGCCCGCTTCTCTCGTTTCTTCTGCGGTTTGGGAGTTTCCTTATAAACATCGTCGTCGTCGTCAATGTCGACGTATCCCGAGTCGACGTCATATGAATCCTGAGCCGAAACCGGATCGTACACCTGTGTTGTATCCATGTCAGACGAAGTGGAAGGTTCGGCACTCGTTTCAACATAACCGCAGGCGGAGTCTATCTCGGAAAGTGCCTCATCGCTGAGATAGCCCATTATATCAACCTTGCCGACAGCAGAAGGCTCTGCCTCACCCACCGAATACAGATTTTCGGGTTCGTCAATGTCCTCGTCGGTGATTTCCTCGTCCTCCGATTCTTCGTCGTCCTCGTCGGTAATTTCTTCGTCCTCGGGTTCGTCAACGTCCTCGTCGGTGATTTCTTCGTCTTCCGATTCTTCGTCGTCCTCGTCGGTAATTTCTTCGTCCTCGGGTTCGTCAACGTCCTCGTCGGTAATTTCTTCGTCTTCCGATTCTTCGTCGTCCTCGTCTGTGACTTCTTCGTCCTCGGGTTCGTCAACGTCCTCGTCGGTGATTTCCTCGTCTTCCGATTCTTCGTCGTCCTCGTCTGTGACTTCTTCGTCCTCGGGTTCGTTAATGTCCTCGTCGGTGATTTCCTCGTCTTCCGATTCTTCGTCGTCCTCGTCTGTGACTTCTTCGTCCTCGGGTTCGTTAA
>CANPVE010000014.1 GCA_947581635.1 uncultured Clostridia bacterium
GTGAAGGTGGTGGAGATAGCACAGCCCGAACCCCAGCCCGCAGAGTCGGCAGATGTGTCACAGCCCCAGACAATTCCTGCAGATCCGGTGAAGGTGGTAGAGATAGCACAGCCCGAACCCCAGCCTGCAGAGCCGACAGATGTGTCACAGCCCCAGACAATTCCCGCAGATCCGGTGAAGGTGGTGGAGATAGCACAGCCCGAACCCCAGCCCGCAGAGTCGGCAGATGTGTCACAGCCCCAGACAATTCCCGCGCAGCCCGTGCAGTCTCAGCCTGCCCAGCCCGTCCAGACAGCCGTTCCTACTTATATTCCTGCTGCCGCGCCTCAGACAAATGCTATGAACTACCAGTATGCCGGTTCGGGAGCAATTCAGGACGAATCCGACAAAATACTCAAAAAAAATGCGCGCAACTTGGGTTTGGGTGCGATTGCCATACTTGTGCTGTTTTGGATACTGGTTTTTGTGCTTGACAGATTTTCGATTTGGTTCCTGATAATTCCGTTTATTCTTTCATTTGATTCGCTCAAAAAGAGCCGCGCAAAATCGGTAGCCGGATGGATTGGAATGATTGGATCGGTGCTTACCGCATTGCTCTTTGTACTGAGCGTTGCCCTGATGGTTGCATCGTGAGATAAATCGTAATTTATAACAACAATCAAAAATATATAATGAGAAACAATTTGTGGGTCAGATTTTAATGTTCATACTAATTTGTGATTAATATTATAATAAAAAGCATTGTAAAAAACATATACCTAGTGTTTTTATGCCCCTTGATTATGGATTAGTTTTGGACGCGACAAAAAGATTTTATGTTTTTATTTTGGGGGATTGTTTATGAAAATCAAAATTTTATCCTTGTTCCTTGCTGTGGCTATGCTTACCGCTCTGTCTGCCTGTTCGGGCGGCGGGAAGAATGTCAATGTGAGCGGTTCCGACAGCTCGTCGAGTGCTAATGTTGCCGAAGGTACTGATGATACCGAGAGTACACAGCCACCGTCAGACGATCAGTGGAATCCGGTTGTCACACAGCGTCAGTTGCTTGCAGATGAGGGCAGTATGTGCGGAGTGCTGTATCTTGGTTATGGAAGCTTTGAAACATACAATTATAATTTTAAGGACAATCGCGAGTATTTCACCGAAATAATACGGAACAGCGGATATGTTGATTCGTTCGACTTTCTGTTGTCTGTGCCCGATGAATATTGGGTGGACACCGGAAACGGCGGTTCAGAGTTTTATCTCATTATACCTGCTGACGAAAAGGCAAAAGTTGAAATTTACAGTCTTGGTTTTAAAGATGGAAGCACTGATATTGAGAGGGGAGAAATCTTGTATTCACAGGACACAGGAGCGCCGTTTTTGCTTAAGTGCAATTACAGTGATTTGTTCCCCGAGTGTGAGATCGTAATTACCGACAGCAAAGGAGAGGTTCTCAATTGGCGTCCCGGATTAAGCCTGCGGGACGGCACGGTTATAAATACCACAGAGGACGGAAAAACCGTACATGATTTTACGGCATATCCTGAAGGAACAAAAGAAGAGTAATTTTGTTTATTTGATTTTCGCGTGAGAGATAAGCCGCCGAATCTCGCAGTGAATGCTGTGGGATTCGGCGGCTTTTTATCTATAGCGTTGAATTATTATCAAATTATTCGAAAAGGCGTTCAACCAACATATGAGGCTCATATTTTTTCATAGACCTCGCCAACACGTCAAAGTTTGGCTTTCTGCTTGACAGATTGTGGCAGTCAGTGCCGAATAATATCGGGTAATCTTCCTTTATCAACCGTTTTATGAGCTTTTTGCTGCTTCTCTTTGAGAAAGCGCTGAGGTTGAATTGGAATATTGCATCAGGAATACTCAATATGTCATTATAGTCTCTGGTATCATAAATGTCAACATATCTATCCAAGTGTGCGACTATTATCTGCATTTTTGTTTTGTAGGATATTTCTTCGATTTCCTCTACCATCCATCTTCTATACGGCTCAAACGGAAGCTCAAGCAACAGAGTATTCATACTGGTATTGCCAAGCTGCTCTATATCGTTCAATTCGGATAAATTGCGTTCAAGCGCTATCTCGGAGGCAAGCATTATATTGGGCATACCGTCGAATCGGTTTTCCATTACAAGCTCGTATGCGGCTTTACGCTTTTTAAGGAAGTGCTGCACACTTTGAGAATGCATTCTGTAGTGCGGAGTTGCGACGATATTTTTTACGCCCTGTTGAGCCTGCATTCTGATTAGCTCAAGACTCACCTCAATATTTGCGGCCCCGTCATCAATGCCGGGAAGAACGTGGCAATGAAAGTCCGTATCGAAAAAAGACATATTATTAACATCTACCCTTCAATCAACAAAATATTATATATTACCGACAACAAACAACCAACCACACAGCGGCAATTTCAAAACGAACTGCCACTATGTGGTTTGACAATTAATCGCAGTTTTCCTCTAAAGCTGAAGTTAAGTTATGCCTTTTTATCTTTAGAGTCATCCTCGCCTTTGCCTTTGCCCTTGCTTTTGTCCTTGCCCTTATGTTTATCGGAGTGCTCGCCGTAACCATGGCCGTAGCCATAGCCATAACCGTAGCCATAACCGTAGCCATAACCGTAGCCATAGCCTCCGTCAGACGAACCTGAATCGGTAATAACGAAGCCCATAAGGTTGGCCTTAGCCATATTAATAGATTTAATAGCCCTGTCGATGTCGGGATATTTAGTCTTGTTCTCACGGGCAACCAATATGATTCCGGATGCCTTGGAAGAGATGATGAGCGCGTCGGAAACGAGGTTGATAGGTGAAGTATCAATAAATACAAAGTCGTACTCGTCCGCTTGTTCCTTTATAAAGTCGATCATATATGTCGATCCAAGCAGTTCTGCGGGACTGGGTGTGGATGGACCTGCGGAGAGAAAATCCACGCCGGGGCGAATATCTGACACTACAGCTTCGTCGAAGGTTTCAAAGCCCATGAGTACACGCGAAAGTCCGTGCTTATTGCCTACCTTGAAGTACTTGTAGACAGATGGATTTCTGAGGTCGGAATCAACGAGCAGCACCTTCGCGCCAATCTGAGCCATGGAGATGGCAAGATTTATAGAAGTGGTTGTTTTAAGGTCATTGGCTGTGGGACTGGTGACTACGAAAACACCGTTTTTTAGTGTTGACAGTGAGAAAAGAATGTTGGTGCGAATGAGGTTATATGCCGACGTAATGGGAAACGGGGTGTTTTGATCGAGAATAGTGGCATTTGTCAATATCTTCTCGTTGTCTGCATTTGACTTTTTCAGCTTGTTGCTCAGATTTACATCCTTCTTGGATATGCCCAAAATCTTAGAAAATCTGAAAAAGTCAGGAACGCTGCCCAGCACAGGAATGGAATACTTTTCGGCGAGAGCAGCTTCATCGTTTACGGTCGTCCTCGTAGCGGTTCTTATCAGATAGAACATCACAAGGGATAGGAGAGCGGCAAAGGCAAAGATCGCCGTGTATTTCGGAATGCTGGGGGAACTGGGTTCCTGAGCAAGTGTTGGCTCACCTATGGGTTTTACCGTACCCGAACCAACTATATCCTCCAGAGCTCTTGAAGCTATGCTGGTATACGTAGTGCATATATCAAATGAAAGCTCGGGGCTTTCTGTTTCAACTGTTATCTTGAGAACCTCGGTATCGTCTACAGAAGAGAATGAAATGGAACTTTCAAGCTGCCCCTCGGTGAGACCGCTGTTGTTCATTTTCTTCAAAACCTCGCTGGTAATCGAATTGGTCTGAAGCATAACTATATAGGTATCAACCATTTTCTGAGAAGCATTTATATCGTTTATATTTACTGCTGTCGTATCCGCAGATGCATCTCTTGTGGTCACATAGAGCATTGCGGATGACTGATATTTGGGAGTAATCAGGAAAGAAGATATCGAAAAACCCACTATTGCCCCAAGCAGGGTGATCATGAGGAGTGATTTCCAGCGCTGCTTGAGGGAATAAAGAAACTTGAATACGTCTATCTCAAGTGTAGTGAGGTTTTCATCTTTTGCGGCGTCGCTTTCAACCGATTTTTCAGCGGACTTGTCCTTATCTTGCGCAGATTCTGCTATGCTTTTGTACATGACCGGTATAAGCTGAGAGCAGGCAACCATAGTCGTCGCGGCTATGACTCTGTAAACCGAATTGTCAGGTGATTTGTGTTTATTGAGCACAGCATTTTCCGCAGTGTCGTCCGAAGACTGTTCGGAGTCTCCCTGATATGCCTTTGAATCATTGATTTGCCCGGCAGGAGCCGCAATAAGGTCAACGCTTTTCGCAATGTCAACGGCGGTATCGGCAACCCCGGCCTTGGATTTACCCACAGAAGACCTGCTTCTGCCTGATTCTTCAGCCCCGAGCGAATCTACACCATATGTTGAATTCTTATGATTGCTTTTCTTTTTACGTTTTCTGAACGTATTGAGATAAACCGAGTTAATTGAAAAATCGTCAAGATTGGAATTATTCTTATTCGGCTTGTTATCCAAATCAATTCTCCTTTTCAAAAAATTAAACATACAAAAAGACCGTTCGATATGTCATTATAGCGGTTAATACCGAATATGTCAATATACTTGCTGGATAAATGATAATCCTGATATTTACAGAATAAAATATTGTACGACAGAATTTAATATTCGATTGATATGTATACACCGTGATTCTACCACAATACGTTACAAATTTCAATCGCAAAATAAACAATCTTTGAGAGACAAATTAAATTTTTATTTGTACGCAAATATAGCTCAATCTTTGTAAATCCGATGTCTATCAACTATAATGTTACGTTTTTTATTTGACATATGAACCAATGTGTGGTATTATAGTGCATATTAGTTTGTGATTTGCACAACAGTAAGTTCTGGAATTTTTCCGATTTCGTGTTTGGAGGAAGGAAAATGATATTTGACAGCCATGCTCACTACTATTTGAGGGAGTTTGATGGTGACAGAGATACGCTTCTGAATCGGCTGCACGACGAATGCGGCGTGTGCGGCATTGTCAATGCTGCAGAGAATATTGAAACGTCCGCCAAATGCATTGAACTTGCCCGACAGTACGACTTCCTGTATGCCGCCGTCGGACTTCACCCAAATTGTGTCGATAAGTGGCAGGACGGATATATAGACGAAATTCGCCCATTGCTTCGTAATCCAAGGGTAGTGGCTATGGGAGAGATTGGTCTGGATTACTACCGAACCAAGGACAACAAAGAACTCCAAAAACACGCGTTTATTATGCAGTTGGAACTTGCCAACGAGGAAAATATGCCTGTGATAATACACGACCGCGAAGCCCACGGAGATATGTATCAAATACTCAGGCAATATCGTCCGAAGGGAGTGATGCATTGTTTCTCGGGGAGCGTGGAACTTGCACGTGAGACGCTGGATTATGGAATGTACATAGGGTTGGGTGGTTCGGTGACTTTTGCAAACGCTGTAAATCCGACACGGGTTGCAAAATATGTGCCGATAGACAGACTGTTGCTGGAGACCGATGCGCCGTATCTCATTCCGACGCCCTGCCGCAAGTATACGCACGGAATGGAGCGTTGTGATTCTTCTATGATACCTGTGGTCGCGCGTCTTATAGCCGGACTTCGCGGAATGGACGTCGATGAGCTGTTGAACGTCACCGCTGAAAATGCGCGCAGACTTTACGGAATACAAAATTAATTTACTGCTCGTCCGAAGAGGTACGTGCAATTAAAGGTAAGCAATTCCTTTTTCAACAAACCCTTCGATTGCAAAAAACTAAATGCTATTGCTGTGACAAAACAAATATTGGGGTTGATTTTGTCAGCGTATTGATGTAAAATGAAATGCACGAAATATTGAACATTTGTTTGTATGTTCGGAAAGGAGATTTGCCTTTTGTCAATTCATCACTCTGTTTGTGTGGCATAAGACAACAATAATCCCGAATGAAATATATAATCATGGATTTGGAATGGAATGGCTCTAATACGGTCGATGGTCATTTTAACGAGATAATAGAGATAGGTGCGGTTGCCCTGGATGACAGCATGGCAATATCAGGTGAGTTTCAATCGTTTGTAAAACCAAAGATCACCAGAAAATTGCGCGGCAGGATACGAGAGCTTACCCACATCAGCAATGACGATTTAAAAAGCGCCAGCGGCTTTGCTGCGGTGTACAACCGGCTCAAGGAGTGGATAGGCAGCGGAGACAATTGTATGCTGTCGTGGGGCAATGCCGACATAGCGGTGCTCTATGAGAATCTGAAGCATTACGATATGCTGGACGATATATATGTGATACAAAATTACTGTGACGCGCAGCTCATGTGCCAGAAGGCGGCGGGGATCTCGCTAGCCAAGCAAGTGGGGCTCTCGTCGTTTGCCGAGTTTGCTGATGTGGATATAGGTGACGATCTGCTTCACCGCGCAATAAATGACAGCCGCCTCACGGCCAAATGCGTGGCTAAGATGTTTAAGCCCGAGTTTTTCGCTGAGTTTGTAAAGAAAGCCGACAAAAGCTTCTATGATCGAATGAATTTTAAGTCCTACTGCATACAGGATCTGAATGATGAGCTTATCAAACCCACTGAATTCATGACTAAATGTCCGGATTGTGACAGGTATATGACGCGCATGACCAAGTATACTTGCCGAAACAGGAAGCATCATGCGGCTTACCGCTGCAAATTTTGCAGGAAAACCTACAACGTTGCCCATACTTTTAAGGTTACATATGACGGACTAGAGCATAAAGTTACCCTTCACCAGACAGATCCGCCGATTGATCCGCCAGTGGATCAGTCTCTGCAAGACTTGGCTGATGTGTCGGAGACGCCGGAGAATGAAGATACAAAAGAGACAAAGGACGCATGAAAATAAATCGGCAGGATCAGTGGCGCCATACGCCGCTGCCTGCCTGTTTTTATGGGGAGGATTTATGTGGAAAACTGTAGGCTTTGCCCGCGCTCATGCGGCGCGGAGCGTAAAAGCGTAAGGGGAAGCGGGTTCTGCGGCTGCGGCACAATGCCGGTCGTTTCGAGGGCGGCGCTGCATATGTGGGAAGAACCGGTCATAAGCGGAACGCGCGGCAGCGGCACGATATTCTTTTCTGGCTGCACGCTGGGGTGTGTATTCTGCCAGAATTACGACATATCCTCGTCACTGCACGGACGGGCGGTCACTCCGCACGGACTTGCCGACATAATGCGTGAATTGGATTATTCGGGCGCTCATAATATCAGCTTTGTCACCGGTACACAATATGTGACGGCAATAGTCGAAGCACTGGAAATTTATCGCCCCAGTCTGCCGCTTGTCTGGAACAGCGGCGGTTATGAGAGACTTGATACAATAGAACTGCTGGGCAAATATATAGACATATGGCTGCCCGACTATAAATTCGCCCTACCCGACGTATCCGCTAAGTATTGCCGCGCGGTCGATTACCCTGAGACCGCCATTAAGGCAATCGAACGTATGTGTGAATTGAACCGTCAAAACGGAGGAAAAATAATTGAGGACGGTGTGATGAAGCGCGGAGTGATTGTAAGACATCTGGTGCTGCCGCATAATGTGCGAAATTCGGTGGCGGCGTTAAGGAAAATTCGCTCACATCTCCCTGATGACACTCCGGTGAGTATAATGAGTCAATACACGCCCAGCGGCGATATAGCGCGGTTTCCCGAGTTGGGCCGCCGTATAACCGAGCGGGAATACGAAAAAGTGTGCGGGGTCGCGCGTCAATTGGGAATACGTGGCTTTATGCAGGAGCTATCGTCGGCGAGCGGGGAATATGTGCCGGAATTCGACCTGAGCGTACCCGAATACAACGAAGATTGACGTGGCCACGCGTATGCCGCCGCTCCGGGTTTGTACGGTTATTTACCCGGATCGTTGTAGTATTAATTTTATTTTTATATCAGTCTCACATATTTATCAATTACAGGTGATATTCTTTATTGGAGATTAATGTTAAACTCAAATAAAAGGACGGCGTGATATGATAAGCGTAAAAAATCTTACAAAGAAATATGGAAACATAACTGCGCTTGATAACGTAAGTTTTTCCGTCGAGAAGGGCGAAGTGGTTGGATTCTTGGGTCCGAACGGCGCAGGCAAGTCAACCGCCATGAATATAATCACCGGATATCTGTCGTCGACCTCGGGTAATGTGAAAATAGACGGCTTTGATATTTTGGAAGAACCAACCGACGCAAAAAAGCGCATAGGCTATTTGCCCGAAGTTCCGCCGCTCTACCCGGACATGACCGTCGACGAATATCTTGATTTTATATATGAGCTTAAGGCTGCAAAACAGAAGAAAAAGGCGCATTTCAACGAGATCTGTGAGCTTACCAAAATCACGGCGGTGCGAGGAAGGCTCATCAAAAATCTCTCGAAAGGCTATCGTCAGCGAGTGGGGATAGCTCAGGCGCTTGTTGGAAATCCGCCTGTGTTGATACTTGATGAGCCGACTGTGGGTCTTGACCCGAAGCAGATAATAGAAATGCGCACACTCATAAAAAAGCTGGGCGAGAATCATACGGTGATACTTTCCTCGCACATACTCAGCGAAGTGCAAGCGGTCTGCGGCAGGATAATCGTGCTCAACAACGGCAGACTTGTGGCCGACAACAAGGCTCAGGAACTTGGACAAAGCCTGAACGGCGGCAATTCAATCGTGCTTCGTGCGTTGGGCGATGATAAGCGGATACAAGCGCTGCTCAATTCGGTGAAATCGGTAAAGCACTTCTCAAAATCCGAATCGTTTTCGGACGGTGCGCAGGAATATTTGGTGAATCTAAGCTCATCAGAAAATGCGCGCGAGGAAATTTTCTTTGCGTTTGCCTCCAAGAAGGTGCCGATAATCGAAATGAAGACAGCTGAGTATTCACTTGAGGATATATTTATGTCGCTTGTTAATAAGGATAAGTAGGGGGGATTTGAATTGAAAGCTGTATATAAAAGGGAACTGAGCGCGTATTTTCGTTCGCCGACAGGCTATGTTTTCTGCGCGATATATCTTTTCTTCAGCGCTATGTATTTCAATTCGGTGCTGTCAACGGGGCAGTCTTCGGAATTTCCCCAAATTTATTACGGTATGCTCAGTTTTATCCTGCTGATGCTGCCGTTGCTTACAATGCGGCTTTTCAGCGAAGAGCGAAAGTACAAGACAGATCAAGTGCTGCTCACCTCACCGATAAATATAACGCCGCTCGTGCTTGGAAAATTTCTGTCGGCGCTTACAGTTTATTTCGGGTGCACGGTATTTACTCTGATTTATGCCGTTGTGTTCTGTTTCTTCGTCTCGCCGTCGTGGCCGCTTGTCATAGGCAATATTTTCGGAGCAACGCTTTTTGGGGCGGCGTTTATCGCGGTCGGAATGTTCATCTCGTCTACTACCGAGAGCCAGTTTGTAGCGGCAATGGGTTCCTTCTCAATCGCCACGATATTTGTTATTCTCGACGTAATACCGCTGAGAACCGACAATGAAATTGTCATCAAATTGGTCAATTATATATCGTTTGTGGGCAGGTATACGCCATTTAAGAACGGCATATTGGATATTTCAAGCATAGTGTTTTTCCTGAGCATTACGGCGGCGTTCATATTTCTCACTGTGCGTGTGCTTGAAAAACGCCGCTGGAGCTGACGGGAGGTGCGTGTAAATGAGCGATATTCAAAAAAACTCCAAGATAAAATCCGCCAACAAGCGGCGCGGCAAGAAAAAATTCACCTTCGGACATCTTAAAACGTCAATAAAAAACACAGTACACCTTATACGCACAAGCAGCAGATTTCGTCACGGAACAATGGCCACGGTTATGACGGCGGTTTTCTTCGTATTTGTGATTTTGCTGAATCTGGTTGCGGTCAAGCTCGCCGACAAGTATTCATTCATGAGCATTGATATGACAGAGGATAGGCGTTACACGCTCACAGATGCTACATTGGAACTGCTCAAGGGAGTGAATGAGACTGTTGAAATAGACATACTCGCCACCGAGGAACAGTGCAGCAATCAGTCTGCCGAGCTGGTGAGCAGCGATTATTACGGACAGATTCCTGTTGCGCATGAGATAATCAAGCGATACGCCCAGAGCAATGACAACATCACGATAAACTATGTGGATTTGAGCAAAACCCCAGCATATGTTCTTCAGTTTCCAGAATACAGTAATGTGCTTGACTATTACTCCATTGTTGTAAAATCGACAAGGCGCACCCGCGTGACTTCATTTTATGAAATGCTGCCTTCGCTGTCGTCGAGTTACGTCAATTACGACAGCACGGCCGCAGACGAATCCGTGGCGCAATCCTACACCGAGACGTACATGACTTCGCTGATAAAGACCGTCACAATGGATAAGACTCCCGTTGTCGCCTTTGTAGACGGCTTGAACGTCGATGGAAACAGCGCCGACTTCGTATCGGCAATGCAACTCAACGGATATGATGTGCAAGTGGTGGATATTCGGAAGGACGAATTCCCCGAGAATACCGATATTGTGATGATAGCCGCACCCACTACCGATTTGAATCAGGCACAGATGGAGAAGCTCGATTCATGTCTCAATGACGCCGGCGGATCAAGAACCCTGCTGCTTTTCTCATCCTCAATCATGCCTGATATGCCAAATTTCAGCGCTCTGCTTTCGGAATACGGTCTCTCAATAACGCATGATATCGTATATGAGGGCAGTTCCTCCGAGGTTATCTCTACCCAGATGAGCGCGTTCACCGCACAGATGGAGCAGACCGACTATACAAACGAATTGCTCGAACAGTTTAATTATCCTGCGGTTATGAATGCAGTTGCGCTCAATGTGTTGTACGATACCAAGGGAAATACTGAGGTGTATCCAATTTTGACGTCGAGCAATGAGGCATATGTGTGCAGCGCTTCAAAATCATTCGATAAATCAAAATACACTGAGGCGGACAAAGATACCCGCACTGTAATGGCGGCTTCCACCACATATCGCGACACATTGGACGGCAGTGAACTGCGCACTGATATAATAGTGGCTCCCGACAGCCTTTACAACATCGAATTTCTCGGCTCGGATATATACGGAAACATGAGACTGCTGCTTAATGTATTGAACAGGCGCAGCGGCATTGATACAGATAACGTGGATATCGATGCAAAGTCACTTTATGCCGTTGATTTCTCAGTTGATATAGAAACGCTGTCTATACTCAGCACCGTATTTTGCTATGTGATTCCGTTTGCCGTGCTGATGTTCGGCTTTGTGGTTTATTTCAGGAGGAAGAGACTGTGAGCAAAAAAAGGCGGAACCTTATTATTCTGTTGGCGGCTACCGTGTTGCTGGGCGGTCTGCTGTGGCTTGTAACCGGCCTTGACGATGGAAACGGGGAAGATGACGCGGCCCATACGAGCCAAACTTCCGATAGTGACCATTCCCGCCAATCCGGCACACTGATAGACGCCGAGCAGGACGATCTTCAGAGCATAGTTTTCACCAATCAAAACGCGAAGTACACCGCCTATATTGACGAGGATAAAGGCGAGGTGGCATTTAAAGAGCTTAAGGGCTTTTCCGTGAACTCGGCCTTTATGGAATATGTGTGGTACGGCGTGGCCCAGATGACATACAACGATATAATCACAACTACCGACGCCGACGGCTATAATGCGGAAGTATATGGGTTTGACAAGCCCTCGCTCACCGTCACCGCCGTGTTTTCCGGAGGCAGGAAGTATGAATTTATTGCGGGTGGTAATGTGCCGGGCGCGGAAGACGACGTGTATTATACCCTGCTGAAGGGCGACAACCATGTTTACGCCTGCACAATAGATGTGCCGTTTTTTATGGGCGACAGCTATTATCTCAATGACGATGTATTTTACAGCTACGACAGCGGCATTGAAAGCAGTGATATAACCATAGGCGACATAACGCTGAGCGGAAAGGCGTTTGATGGGGAATTCGTTATGAAAGTTAATAAAGAGAGCGATTTGAGCAGCCCGATGTACGGCTATGATTACGTTGTCACCTCTCCCATAAACTGGCCGGTCAAAAAATCGTCTTCGTCTATGCTGGTGTATGACTTGACATACATGATGGCAGATGACGTTGTAAAGCTCAATCCAACCAAGGCCCAATTGAAGTCATATGGTTTGAACGAGCCTTCTCTGACGGTTGATTTTGTGCGCAATGGCAAGAAATGTGTGATGTATTGCAGTCAGCCCGATAAAAATACCATGTATGTAATGCTTAAGGGCGGCAAGATAGTGTATATGCTGCAATCCGATTCGCTTTCCATTCTTCATGATCTTTCTCCCGAGAACCTCTACAGTCTGAACGCCGTGTCTATATCTGTTGAGACTATAAGCGGGATAAAAATTTCTTCCCCTGATATGTCGGTTCGGCTTGATGTATCACGCAAGAAGAATGAAAACGCCATGCAGGAGAGCGACGTGATATATATCTATAGCTCTAAGGCGAACGGGAAGGATATCAAATACTCTTTGTATACAAATTTTGTAAAGCAGCTCAACAACAGTGTTATACAGCATTGGAACGTAAAGGCTCCCGGCGGCAAGGCTGATGTCACCATTTCAGTTGAATACTTTGACTCCTATAATCGGGCGGCGGATACTATAAAATTTTACAAATATTCCGACCGCGAATACGCCGTTGTGTGGGGCGGCAGTCCCGTGAATACAGTCTCCTCAACGTGGCTAAACCAGCTTTTGCAGAATGCGGGTCAGCTTTGATTGTATGTTTTGCACAATACTTCAGCGGTGTGAGCGGTGATTATTTGAATAAAAAAGAGAAAAAAATTAAACATCTTGTAAATTGAGTTGTTATGTGCTATTATAATAGCAAGATTATGGTAGAAAGGATAAAAGAGTGGGGCGACCCACTCTTTTGTTTGTATATGTAGGGGGTGTATATATTTGGCAGGAAGAAGTCACGGAAACAATACCGTTGCTGCTGTAACTAAGATTGTAAAACCTATAGCAGAGCAATTGGGTCTGATTTTGTGGGATGTTAGATTTGTCAAGGAAGGCGCCTCATGGTATCTGCGCGTGTTTATTGACAAAGAAGGCGGAGTTACTCTGGACGACTGCGAAGCGATGAGCCGCGCGATAAACGATCCTCTTGACGAAGCCGATCCCATAAGTCAGGCTTATTTTCTTGAGGTATCTTCACCGGGCATAGAGCGGGAGCTTACCCGCCCCGAGCACTTTGAGGCTATGAAGGGGAGAGACGTTTCGGTTAATCTCTACCGTCCCACAGCCGATGGCGATAAGGAGATAATAGCCGAGCTTGCAGGATTGGACGGCGATAAAATAAAGCTCAGAGATCTTGACGGCGTGCAGTTTGAGATAAACCGCAAGGATGCGGTCTGTGTGAGGCTGTACGACTGTGAGGATTACGACGTATTGCAGAATGGCGATGACAATACCGACGGGAAATGATCCGGCATTATTGGAGGTTATAATAACAATGGCAAGAGGCAAGGCAAAAAAAGACGAGGAAAATATATTTCAGGCGCTTGCTCTTCTCGAAGAAGAAATGCATATACCTGTGGATTATATGGTTGAAAAAATTACCAATGCCATAAGGATAGCGCTTAAAAAAATAAATAACGGCAACGACGACATTCAAATTCGCATTGACCCTGAGAACAGTGTGTTTAGCGTGTTCATACGCAAGAAGGTGGTTGAGAATGTCGTGGACAGCGGACGTGAAGTGTCGCTCGATATGGCGCTCAAAAACGACCCGTTGGCCGAGATTGGCGATGTGGTTTCCATCAAGCAGGATCCCAAGCAGTTTGGGCGAATAGCTGCTCAGACCGCAAAGCACATAATTCACCAGGGAATCAGAGATGTGGAAAAGGGTCATGCTATGGAGGAATTCCAAAGCAGACATCAGGAACTCGTGACGGCCACTGTTGACAGGATTAATCCCGACACGGGTGATGTTGTGGTTAAGATTGGCAATCACGATGTTGTGCTCTTGAAGGCTGAACAGGTGGGAAATGAGAATTTTAAAGTGGGAGATCTCATAAAGGTATACGTGGTGGACGTCAGGTCGGGCGACAGAGAGCCAAGGCCCACGATATCCAGAACACATCCCGGCATGGTCAAGCGATTGTTTGAAACTGAAGTACCCGAAATATTTGACGGAACCGTCGAGATAAAGTCAGTTTCCAGAGAGGCGGGCAGCAGAACCAAGATAGCTGTTTGGAGCAACGACGAAAATGTGGATCCGGTTGGCGCTTGCATAGGTCCCCGCGGCTCTCGCGTCGGCAAGATAGTGGATGAGCTGGGCGGCGAAAAGATAGATATAATCAAATACAGCGAGGATCTTTCGGAATTCATAGCCAAGGCGCTCTCTCCCGCCGATGTGACGGGCGTTGAAATAGTAGACGAGTCCGCCAAGTCATGCCGTGTCACGGTCCCCGCCAGCCAGTTGTCGCTCGCCATAGGCAATAAGGGACAGAATGCCCGCCTTGCGGCGAGGCTTACCGGATGGAAGATAGACATACGTTCCGAGGAGGATATGGCCGCTGAAGCCGCCGCTGCTGCTGAGGCCGCCGAGATTGATAAATCTGAGGACGAAGGCATTGAGAACGAGGACATACCGCTCTTTGATGACGGTGAGGAAGAAACCGCCGTGGATGTCGAAGATGGCGGCATTGAGGATTCCGAAGATATCGGGCAAGTTGAAGAATTGGACGAAACCGAGCCTTCCGGCGCTTCGTCGGATGAATAAATAATTCTCGGATTCAGGAGAGGAGGAACCGGTCGTGCAGCAAAAGCAAAAGAAAATACCGGTGAGAACCTGCATAGGCTGCGGCACGTCAAAGCCGAAGAAGGAGCTTGTCAGGGTAGTTCGAGACCCCGAAGGCCATCTCAGCGTTGATCTCACAGGAAAGAAAAACGGCAGAGGCGCGTATATATGCCATGATACGGAATGTATGAAAAAAGCCAGAAAGGGCAAACGGCTGGAGAAATCCTTTTCCATGCAAATTCCGGATGAAGTTTATGATGAATTGATGAGGGGGATTGCCGCAGATGAATAAAGCTCTGCTTTCGTTGCTTGGACTTATGCGAAGGGCGGGAAAGCTGTCACTTGGCTTTGACGCTGCGGCAGAGAGTGCTGAATCGGGCAAGAGTTGCTTGATTCTCACTACCGCAGATATTTCACCTAAGACCTTAAAGGAGCTGAATTACAAAATCAATCAAAAAGTCAGCATTTTGACTATTGACTGTTCCCAGGACGATTTGGGAAAGGCAATAGGAAAAAGCGTGAAAATCGTATCCATAAATGATGAAGGATTCGCTCAAAAGGCAAAGCTTTTGATGGAACTGCCGTAGACGACATCATACTATAAATTAAGGGTGAAACGGTTTTAGGTATAACTACGAATCAGAATAATAAATTGCAAGTTACCATGTCGTTTACGGAAATCACGGGGAGGAATAATATTTGGATAAATTAAAGTACAAGGTAAGCAAATTGGCCGGTGATATGGGAATGACCGGTAAGGCACTGGTTGAGCTTTTGAAGCAGAAGGGCGACCCAAACAAGAAATATGCCACTACAACCACTCTGAGCGGCGACGAGCTTGACATGGCGTATGAAATAATCACCAGGGAATACTCTGTGGAGAGCTTTGACGAGTTTTTGTCTCAGGCAAAACGCATGGAGGTTTCCAATGTATCTATAGACGACGTCAAGCCTGTGGTAAAGGAGAAAAAGACCGACGAGAAGAAGCCCGTAGAGCAAGAAAAAGCTCAAGAGTCCAAACCTGCGGTAAAGGCACACGCGGCAAAGCCTGCGGATAAGGTTGAGAAAATTGATAAATCGGAGAAAGGCGAGAAGACTGAGAAAGCTGATAAAGCCCCAAAGACCGAAAAATCGGCTTCAGTGAAGCCCGTGTCGAAGCAAGCTGCGGCTGCAAAGCCCGCCGAAGACAGGAAGGTAAAAAAAGAGAAAGCGGAAAAAACGGAGATAAAGGCGACCGAAGCCGAGAAGACCGAAAAAGCGGAGAAAAAAGCCGAAAAGTCCAAGGCTGACAAAGTCGATGCAAAGCCCGTTTCCGAGGTCAAATCCACCGTTTCTCCTGCGGCACAGCGCGGAGCCGCAGTGGTTATAGGTCAGATACAAATAAAGCCGCAGCAGCGCAGACCGATGAATGATCGCAAAAAGGACTCGGCAGGCAGCAGGGATAATCGCGAGCGTAAAGTGACATCTCAGGACGACCGCAAACGCGATAAAGTTCAGCAGCAGTCGTCTCAGGGAAGTGGGGTTTCCGCAGCCAAGATTTCGGTTCAGCCAAAGCCTCAGCAAACGGCGTCAAAACAGTCTACCGTCAAGGTTCCCGTTAAGGCGGCGACCAATAAGCCCATAGACCCGAAATTCCAACAGCCGCAGAAGCAGAAAAATCCATCTCAGCAGCCAAGGCGCGTTGAACCGCCGACAACCAGAATAGTAGACACCCGTACCACAGACCTGAATGCGGATAAATATAATACGCGTTATGAAGACATGGCAGTGGAGAAGCAGGGCGGCCGCCGCAGCGAGAATACCGTAAATAAACAGAAGCTTCACCAGAAATCTCAGGATTACCGCAAGAAAAAGAGCGGAAAGAAAGAGACCGAGGCAGAGCGTATGCGCCGCATCGAGAAGGAACGCAAAAGCAAGCCTATCATAATTACGGTGCCGGATGAGATTACAGTCGGTGAGCTTGCTCTCCGTCTTAAGGTTACTGCGTCAGAGGTAATAAAGAAACTCATGCTCATGGGTACTATGGTGACAATAAATGACGTTATCGACTTTGACACTGCTTTCCTTGTGGCTGAGGAGTGCCACGCGAAGGTTGAAAGAGAAGTCGTTGTCACTATAGAGGACAGAATTATAGACGACAGCGAGGATACCGACGATAATCTCGTTCCAAGAAGCCCTGTTGTAGTTGTCATGGGTCATGTTGACCACGGCAAAACCTCGCTTCTCGACGCTATCCGTACATCTCATGTAACTGACACTGAAGCGGGCGGTATCACACAGCATATCGGTGCATATAGGGTCCCTGTCGCTGACAGAGAGATAACATTTCTCGACACGCCCGGCCACGAGGCATTTACCACAATGCGCGCACGCGGCGCTCAAGTGACCGACATAGCTATACTCGTTGTGGCGGCGGACGACGGTATTATGCCTCAAACGGTTGAAGCTATCAACCATGCAAAGGCAGCCAATGTCCAGATAATCGTCGCCATCAACAAAATGGATAAAGCGGGCGCTAACCCGGACGCTATAAAGCAGCAGCTTACCGAATATGATCTTGTTCCGGAGGAATGGGGCGGCGACGTCATGTGCGTTCCCGTGTCCGCAAAGACCCGCGAGGGCTTGGATGATCTGCTTGAGAGCATTATTCTTGTGGCTGACGTCATGGAGCTTAAAGCCAATCCGGACCGCTCGGCCAAGGGTACTGTAATTGAGGCGCGTCTTGATAAAGGCAGGGGACCGGTTGCGACCGTGCTGGTTCAAAACGGCACGCTCCACGTGGGCGACATAATTGTCGCAGGCACATCTGTGGGACGTGTCCGTGCAATGCTCAACGATAAGGGTGAGCGTGTGGAAACGGCGGGTCCGTCTTTCCCTGTCGAAATTACAGGTCTGGACGAAGCTCCTACGGGCGGCGACATATTCGACTCAGTTTCCGACGAGCGCCTCGCGAGAGAGCTTGTGGAGCAGAGAAAGCAGAAGATAAAGGACGAAATCTTCAAGCAGCGTACACAGGTGACACTTGATAACCTCTTCAGCCAGATGCAGGAGGGCGAGATGAAGGAACTTAAGGTTATCATCAAGGCCGATGTTCAAGGTTCTGTTGAGGCCGTAAGACAGTCACTTGTCAAGCTGAGCAACGAGGAAGTTCGTGTCAATGTGATTCACGGGGCTGTCGGCGCTGTGAGCGAGTCCGATGTAATGCTCGCGGACGCTTCACAAGCTATAATAGTAGGATTCAACGTGCGTCCGGATCCTGTTGCGGAGGAATATGCGAAGCGCCAGGGAGTCGACGTGAGACTTTACCGCATAATTTACGACTGCATAGAGGAAATTCAGGACGCTATGAAGGGTATGCTGGCTCCAAAGACTCGAGTTATCGAGTTGGGAAAGGCAGAAATCCGCATGGTTTACAAAATCACAGGCGTGGGCATTGTAGCGGGCAGTTATGTCACTCACGGAAAGATTCAACGCAATGCGGAAGTTCGTGTGGTGCGCGACGGCATAGTGCTTGCAGAGGATAAGATTGCTTCACTCAAGCGTTTTAAGGACGATCAGAAGGAAGTTGCCGAGGGCTACGAATGCGGCATTACACTGGAGCGTTACAGCGACATAAAAGAAGGCGATGTTCTTGAAGCCTTTGTCGTGGAAGAATACAGAGACTAAAATTTGCAAAGGGGATTTTTACGAATGGCAGGACACAGAATCAACAGAATCAGCGAGGACATAAAGCGTGAACTGTCTGCTATATTCAGAAAGCTGAAGGATCCCAGAATCAGCAGTATGCTGACTGTGCTCAGGGTGGAGGTAACAAGCGATCTCTCGTATGCCACCGTACACGTCAGCACAATTGAGGGTGAAGAAAAAACAAAGGAATCGATCAAAGGTCTGAAATCGGCTCAGGGATATATCAGACACGAACTTGGTTCTTCGCTTAAGCTGCGTCACGTTCCCGAACTGCGGTTTATCGCCGACAACTCGATAGCCTACAGCGCTGAAATAAACAAAATTCTCAAGGATCTTCACGTCGATGACGAAGATTTGATCGACGATAAAGATTAATGAAAGAAAGTAATAAGCAAATTTTGGACTTTTTGGCTCGCTGTCGAAAAGTCCAAAATGCTATATGACCGACGGTGTACAATTGTGATATTTGGAGTGTGCGTTTATGAAGTATTCCGTAAAGAAAAATGCCAAGAATGTATTGTCTCAGTGTGGTGTTGATGACAAAAATTATTTAGATAGTGTGATAAAGACCGCGTCCGCACTTCTCGACATGGACGATGTGGAGATAATTTCTCACCGCTCTCCCGATGGCGACACTTTGGGTTCTGCCGCCGCGCTCTGCCGCGCGTTGCGTTCACTGGGCAGGCGCGCAAATGTGATTTGTGCAGACCAGATTCCTGAGAAATATCAATTTATGTTTGATGGTTTGAACAAACAGGAGTTTGATCCTAAGCATTTTGTGTCTGTGGATATAGCTGCCCCGCATCTCATGGGCTGCCTTGAAGAAAAATATGCCGATAAGATTGAGATTTGTATAGACCATCACATAAAAAATTCTGTTAATGCGGCTGTTAAATTTGTGGACGAGGCTTCTTCCTCTGTCGGTGAATTGATATGGATTCTGCTCAAGTCAATGGATGTGAGCGTTGACAAGGGCATGGCCGAATGTATATTTGCAGCGATTACCACCGACACCGGATGCTTCAAATACAGTAATGTCACATTGCGCACCCATATTATTGCAATGGAATTGATGAAATTCGGTATTGATTGTGCCGCCTTAAACTTTAAGTTGATAGATGAGGAAACTAAATCAAAGCTGGCGCTTAAAAGTATGGCGCTTTCCACTCTTGAGTATTATTGTCAGGATAAATGCGCAATTATTACGATAACTTCCGACATGATGAAGGAATCCGGCGCCGCTCCGGAGGATATGGACGGCGTAGCTTCCATTCCGAGAAGTATACGAGGCGTACAGTGCGGCATTACCATGAAGGAAGATGGAAACGCATGGAAAATCTCCATTCGCTCGGACGAAAGTGTGAATGCAGCGGAGCTTTGCGCCAAATTCGGCGGAGGCGGACACGCAAGGGCTGCGGGCTGCAAACTGAATGGCAGCTATGACGATGCAAAAAAATCTCTCGTTAAAGCAATTGAGGACATTATAGGAAAATAACTATGTGATTTATTTTCATGGAAAAGTTTGGGGTGTATTAAAAGAATGGGCTGGCAAAACAGCGCGGTGAACGGCGTTTTACTGATTGACAAACCCGCGGATTTTACATCGTTTGACGTGTGCGCGGTGGTCAGAGGTATGCTGCGCACCAAGAAGGTCGGACATTCCGGAACGCTCGATCCCATGGCGACAGGCGTGCTTCCCATACTGGTGGGATCGGCTACTAGGGCGTTAGATCTTATTCCGTCGCATGACAAAACATATATCGCGGGATTTAGGCTGGGTGTGCGCACCGACACGCTTGACGTAACGGGGAAGGTCGTCTGCGAGATCAAAGCCGCGATCGACGGTGAAAGACTCAGTTCGGTGGCAGATGAATTTGTGGGAGACATAATGCAGACGCCGCCTATGTACTCGGCTGTGTCGGTCAACGGTAAAAAACTCTACGATTTGGCACGTCAGGGCGTCGAGGTGGAAAGACCGAACCGCCCGGTAACGATTTACAGCATAAATGTCGACGAGTACGATGCCGAAAGCGCGTGCGGCGTTATAACTGTGCGCTGTTCCAAGGGTACCTATATACGCACTCTGATTGACGATATCGGACAAAGACTTGGCTGCGGCGCGGTGCTTACCTCACTCAGACGAACGGTTGCTTCGGGCATGGATATCAGTCAATGTATGACTTTGGCTCAGGCTCAGGAATACAAAAACGAGGGAAGTCTTGAATCCAGGCTGCTGCCTGTGGATACGATATTTGAATGTTATCCCGCCCTGTATATTTCGGACAATCAGGCAGTACGCTTTAATAACGGCGCGGCGCTTGCGTTGGACAGACTTCATCCGCCCATTATAGATGGCAAGAGACAGGAAGCAAAACTCAGCTCAGATATATACAAAGATGAATCACTTTACAGGGTATATTCTCACTCGGATAAAAAATTTCTTGGACTTGGTGTGAAAAGAATTGATGAGCTGAGGGTGTGCAAAAGGTTTTAACCTTTTACTTTTTATTTTCTTAATTTTCCAGAGGACAAATCCACATGAATATATACAAGGATATTCCCACGTTGAGCGACACGGCGATTGGGCTAGGCTGTTTTGACGGAATTCATCTCGGGCATAAAGCCGTAATCGACGCCACGGCGGGTGATTCGGGAAGGTTCAAAAATTTAAGCAGAACGGTATTTTCGTTTTCAGACGATGTGATATACAAGAAGAATTCGCTCCACATAGCCACTTTTGATGATAAGTGCCGAATACTTGAAAATTTTGGAATAGAAAATTTGATAGTGCCACCATTTGAATCGGTGAGGCAATACTCTCCTGAGGCTTTTTTCAGAGATATTCTCATAGACAGACTGGGCGCGAAGCTTATCTCATGCGGCGACAATTACCGCTTCGGAAAAAATGCTTCGGGCAGTTCAAAAACTATGCGGGAATTTTGTGAAAGCAGTCAAATCGAATGTAAAATAATTCCGCCTGTTACATATGAAAAGGCGATTATATCTTCCTCACGAATAAGAAAGTGTCTTTATGATGGCGATGTCCAAGGGGCGGGTGCAATGCTGGGCCGCTTGTTCAGCTACAGTTTCGAGGTGGTGAGCGGCAGACGGTTGGGCAGAAAGCTGGGCACGCCAACAATAAATCAATACTTTCCCGAAAATTTCCTGATACCTCGCTATGGGGTGTATGCATCAGTCACAGATATACACGGCACAAAATACCACTCGGTTACAAATATCGGAATTAAGCCCACAGTGGGCTGGCATAGACCGCTGAGCGAAACATGGATTCCCGATTTTTCGGGTGATTTATACGGACAGTGCATTAGGGTAAGCCTTGTGGCTTTTATGCGCGGCGAATGCAAATTCAATTCTGTAGAGGAATTGAAGGCGGCTATACTCCGAGACGCCGCAAATTCAAAGAGCTTAACGGCAGATTATATACGAAATGGGGAACTACCACATGAATTTTGAGCCTGAAACCTGTACGGTGTCGTGTACAGTTACCGAAGAAATGCTGGAAAGCAAGCTGGGTTGCGGAGACACCGACACATATGCAACAGGTATGATGATTTCCCTGATGGAACGGGCAGCCAAGGAACTGGCAGCGAGACATATTCCCGATGGAATGACGACGGTAGGCGTAATGCTCAACACAACCCATGTCGCCCCCACGGTTGTTGGAAGAGAAGTTCGAGCGACAGCAACATTGCTGGAAAAATCAGATGGGCAGTTTTATTTCGAGATAATTGCAAGCGACAATATGGGAACGATAGGTGAGGCCACTCACCACCGCGTCACCGTTTCACTCGACAAATTCAATCAAAAAGCTAAGCGCAGAGGTGGGTTGATGTGAGTAATATAAAATGTGTGATGTTTGATTTGGACGGGACGCTGTTCGATTCGTCCGAAGGCATCATGGAATGTTATCGAAAGGGTCTTGAACATTTCGGAATATGTGTAAAAGATGACGATCAACTGCGCAGAGTGATAGGGCCGTCGCTCTACACGAGCTACCGCGATTTTTTTGGTTTGAAAGATGAACAGGTAACAGAAGCTGTTAAAATATATCGCAGGCATTACAACAGTGATGGAATATATAAGGTGAGAATGTATGACGGGGTAAAAGAATTGTTGGGATTGCTTAAGCGAAATAATTTTATACTTTGTCTTGCCACCTCTAAACCTCAGAAAATGGCGGAAAAAATACTGAATTTTTCCGATCTTCTCCAGTATTTTGATGTCGTATGCGGCGCAAACCTTGATGGGAGTCGAAGTGAAAAGATCGAATTGATAAATGAAGTATTAAATCGAGTTCAGGTTACATATAATTATGGAAATTGCATTGATAAAAACAACGTGTTCATGGTGGGCGACAGATTCTATGATATCAAGGGTGCAGTATTGGCGAGAATACATTCAATAGGGGTGACGTACGGTTTTGGCAGCAGGGAGGAACTGCTTGACGCGGGCGCGGAATTTATCGCAGATTCCGCTGATGATATTGTCAAAATTGTGCTGCGACTGTAAATATTTTCAGTGTGAACATATTATTAAAATAACAAAAAGGTCTTGAAAAGCAAGAATATTTTGTATACAATTGTAGTTATGTACTTTGGTACGGGCTATTTATCTTTTTGAAGGAGCTGATATTTATATGACAGGAGCTCAAATCGTTCTCGAATGCCTCAAAAAAGAGGGTGTTTCTGTTGTATTCGGATACCCGGGAGCTACAATAGCTCCGTTTTATGATGCGCTAGTCTGCGACGGCACAATAAAGCACGTGTTAGTGCGCCAGGAGCAGAATGCGGGTCACGCGGCCAGCGGATATTCCCGAGCGTCGGGTGAAGTGGGCGTTTGCTGCACCACATCGGGACCGGGCGCGACAAATCTCATCACCGCGCTCGCAACAGCCTACATGGATTCGATCCCCATGGTTGCCTTGACAGGGCAGGTTCGCTCGGATCTTCTCGGACGCGACGTGTTCCAAGAGGCAGATATCACAGGCGCCTGCGAACCTTTTACCAAGCACAGCTACCTTGCCACCGACACTCAAGAGCTTCCCACTATAATTAAGGAGGCGTTCCACATAGCCGCGACGGGACGTCCCGGTCCTGTGCTTATCGACTTGCCGCAGGATACGTTGGAGCGCGAATTTAAGGGTGAATTCGTCTATCCCGACAGCGTTGACATTATTGGCTATAAGCCACGCACTGCAGGACATTCCTTGCAGATAAAGCGCGCGATTGAGGCTATCTCCAAGGCGGAATGTCCTGTTATATGCGCGGGCGGCGGCGTTGTCTCCGCCAAATCGCGCAGAGAACTGTTGAAGTTTGCCGAGAAGCTCGACATTCCCGTCGTGTCTACGCTCATGGGCGTGGGCATGATGCCCACGGAGCACCCGTTATATATGGGAATGCTCGGCACACATGGCATATATTCGGCCAATTACGCCATACACCACGCCGATCTCGTTATACTTTGCGGCGCACGGGTGGGGGACAGGGCTATGTCGAAGCCCGATCAGATAGCGAAAAAGGCCACTATAATCCATATAGATATAGACCCCGCCGAGATTGGCAAAAATATGAAAGCTGATATTCCGATAGTGGGCGATATCAGGAATGTATTGAAAAACTTAATTGAAAAAACCGATGAGCTTAAGCATGAGGCGTGGGTGAACGATCTAAGGAAGAGAAAGGCCGACCATACGCCTGTATTCACGAGCATTAAGGGACAGGTCGATCCCCGCAATTTCATGCGCACGCTGTCCGAGATAGTCAGCAGGCACAGCAAGGCGATTCTCGTTGCCGACGTGGGCGAGAATCAGATTTGGTCAGCCAACAATTTTGCATTCCGCGGTGGGCGTTTTCTCACATCAGGCGGTCTCGGGACAATGGGATATTCGCTTGGCGCCGCCATGGGCGCTAAGATTGCCAAGCCGGCGCGTCAGGTTATAGCGGTGTGTGGCGACGGTTCGTTCCAGATGATGATGTGTGAGCTTGCCACGCTCAAGCAGCACGATGTCGCGGTCAAAGTGGTAATCATGGAAAACAATCGTCTGGGCATGGTGCGTGAGCTTCAGGACAAGCTCTACGGCGGCAGATATTCGGGCGTAATGCTCGACGGTTCGCCGGACTTTGTCAAGCTGGTGCAGGCGTACGGCATACCGGCGGAGGCTGTTGGAGACGACGATGAGGTCGAAGGCGCAATTGAAAGAATGCTAAAAAGCAGTGAGCCTTATGTGCTGGTCTGCAAGGTGGCGGCGGATATCCCGTCGCGCCAGGAAGATTGAGAGGTGGCGCTTTAATTATGAGATATACAATAACGGTTTTGGTTCAGAATCATTATGGCGTTCTTTCCAAGGTTTCAGGGCTTATAGCTCGCCGCGGATTTAATATCGAATCCCTTGCGGTGGGCGTCACCGAAAATCCGGACATATCCAGAATGACAATAGTAGTTGACTGCGATGAGAACGGCGTTGAGCAGGTGGAAAAACAGCTCAACAAGCTCATTCCCACCATCAAAGTCCGAGTGCTGAAGGAAGGGGCGTACATAGCGCGTGAGTTGACTATGGTTAAGGTGTCTTGCAACGCAAAGCAGCGAGCCGAGATGATGAATCTGGCGGATATCATGCACGCGCGGATTATAGATGTAACCGCAACCTCGCTCACGCTGGAGTTGACGGATACTACGGCGAGGACGGAGACTTTTATCTCGCTGCTCAGGCCGTTCGGAATAAAGGAACTTGTACGTACGGGTATAAGCGCCATTGAACTGGGCGTAAATACCACAAAGAAGTAGAATTATATAAAGAAATACAGAAAAATGCCGCATATGTATAATGCAACATATGCGGCATTTTCAATCTGCCAATTTATTCCCATAGATTTTAATATGCGCTCCCAAGCCGGCTTTGTTGTAAGTGAAAAATCACTTTATATGTCTGATAAAATTAATCTTATTCTTAACGCAAGAAATAGTACTGTTCTTTTTGCCTTTGCCGAGCTCGCCGTCAAGCGACCAGTCGGTTGCGCTGTCGGATTTTACGACAAATTCGTCCGAGCGGCAGAAATCAATGTATGGATTGCCCTTATATTCCTTGTGGGCTATGCTGTGAATCAACGAACAGAGGTCTGATATGCGCTCGGGTTTTTTTATGAGCAGCATTTCCAGCTTTTCATCGCTTATGTCTACTTCGCTGTCATTGTATTTCACTACGCCGCCTATTGTCATTGAGTTGCTTATGGCCCCGAATATATAATCGCCCTCGAAAGTTTCGCCGTTTGCTTTTACGACCTTGTGTTGAGAATGGATATCAGACAAATCCATCGCGCCCTCTATAAAATATGACAATCTGCCTATGACGTTCTTCATGCTCTGGGGCGTGTTATACGATGCCTTTGTAAAGGCGCCGAATGAGGCCACGTAACTGAAATATTTTTCATCAAGCCTCCCCGCGTCTATGGTTTCAGTGTGGCAGGCTATTATATCTTTCACGGCTTGCTGGGGATCCATGGAGATATTCACGCTGTTTGCAAAATCATTGGTGCTGCCCGCCGGTATGTATCCGAGCGGAGTGTCCAACCCGCTTTTGAGAACTCCGTTTACTACCTCGTTGAGGGTACCGTCTCCTCCCATACAGGCGATGATATCAAAACTTCCGCCATCGATCAGCACGAATTCCGTGCCGTCACCGCGTTTGCCGGTGATAAAAAGTTCACAGTCCGCACCGCCCTCGTGAAACCATTCCACCACACGGTCGGATATTTTTTGTCCCATTTTACGGCCTGCACATGGATTGACTATGAGCATTATTTTTTTCTTCTTCATCTAACTTCACCTGCCCTCACCATGACAATTGTACATACACCGCGCACAAATAATATTCTTTCAATATAAATTAAGTTTAAACTTTCCTTCTTATTTATTTTTAAATAAAAACGGCCGCCGCAAAACAAACTTGCGGCAGCCGTACGGCTTGATATGAAAAAATTTACGGTTTGTCCGGCAATATTATTGTAATTCTGGTTCCCTTACCTATGGTAGATTCAACGGTTATTGTGCCACCGAGCTTTTCAACCACTGAGCGGGATATGAACAGTCCCATACCCGTCCTGCGCCCGGATTCATTTGGCACGTTGTCACCCATGAAGCCGGCCATGAAGATATGCGGGAGATCTTCGTCCGAGATACCGCATCCGTTGTCGTCCACCATCAGGTGAATCAAGCTCCCTTCTTTTTTGGCGGATATTGCGATTTTACCGCCCAATCCGGTGAACTCAACGGCATTAAATACAATTTGGGTCAGAGCAAATATGAGCCAGCGCTTGTCTGTGATAATGTCTATGTCAAGACCCTTCCACAAAAGACCTATTCGCTTTTCCATAAAGAACGGGGAGAAACGTCTTAAGCATTCCTTGACCACAGCCGAGAAATTGTATTTCTTCAATTCGAGATTGTCACGCACGCTGTCAAGCATTGTGAAGTAATATATTCTGTCCAGCATTGCATTGATATATTCAGCTTCACGTCCGAGTGAATCTGCCATTTTTTTGTCGTTTAATGATTCCACCTGCTTGAGAAGCCTTATAGCGGCGGGCTTTGCGTCTGCCGCCCAAACTTCTACACAGTCGCTGTAAAGAAGTTCGTCCTCGCTCATGTCATCGAAGAATTCCTCGATTTCCTTTCCTCTGCCATTCTGCTGTTGATATGCGGACTGATACTGAGGCTCCTGTCTGTATTTGGTATACGCCGTAGTCTGTGGAGGTGTGTAATGCGACGGTGCGGGCTGTTGAATAGGCTGTACCGGCTCGGCTGCGACGGTGGAATGGATATTCTTCGACGGGATCGACATAACAGGACCGCCTATAACGTCGGGCTTTTGCGGGGCGGACACTATATTGGGTGCAACCGTGTTTGCCGCCATATTCACCTCGTCTCTGATATTGGACGGACTTGTGAAATTCATCACAGGTTGACCGATATAATCCCCGCGGGTGTCGGGCGACTGTTCGGGTGTGAATTCAAATGAAGAACGGGCGGGTTCGTAGTTATCGCGCGGGTCGGAACTGTAGCCGTTAATTCCGTCCGATATTGCTGTGGATTCGTTGGACTGACCGCGCCGAAACACTCCGCCGAAACGCGTTGTGGCGGGCTGCTCACGGGGAGCGTCAGGTTCAATGGCGTACTCGATTTCCTGTGGCTGATATTCGTCCCGCAGCTCATATTCGTTTTGAGGGGGTTCATCGTCAAATCGTTCGTTGTTGTCCGTTAAGTCGTCACGATAATCATTTTCGTATATTTCCTGCTCCGGATAGACGTCACTTTGGGGACCGTCGTTTGCGTTGTAATAGTCGTACGTGTCGTCATGATAGGCAGTGTCTCCGGAATCGTCGAAGAAACTGTATTGTTCGTCGTTTCTCGGAGGCTCCTTGGGTGCTTTCTTTGACATAACATAATCGGCAATGATAATAGCCGCCATGAGCAGGAAACCTATGGCCACGGCGGAGAGGGCAATCGCGCCTCCCGCTTCCGCTATCGCGTCAATAATTATACCCAAAATAGAAATAATTACGAAAACAAAGAATATTGCGGCTATCTTACGCTTTTTCTTGTCAATATCTCTCAGTATGGGAATTTTTTCAAAAAGCGAATCAAAAAAATTCATAACAAAAATCCAACCTCCGTTTTTGAACCGCGCGGCAGTCCACAGGTCAAATTCCGGCGCGGGACATAATCCACAAATTGATAAATTGATTAAAGTGTAGACCGCTACATATTATAACCCACACAGCATTTCAATGTCAATTCATTAATTGTGAATGAGGCGATAATTAGATGTTAATTTATGATATTTTTACAAATAATTAATATAAACGTGAGATATTTATATGCTACTGTTGTTTAAGTGACGTGTGAAGTATGTAAATTTTCATTTGAGCTGTAAAAAGTTCAGACAAACAGAACAAATTTTGCATTGGCAAATTTGCATAAGAGTTAATCCTTCATGCTTATACCTTGGGGCAGATGCAAGCGATCATTTATGAAGCTCAAGTTCGGTCTGTTTGCCCAACATAGTAAATTCCTTATGTACTGCCGTACGGCTATGATTATATATGTAAAATATCACATTCCATTAAAAATGTCAATTTGATAATTTTGTGCAAGCATTGACATTTTAATCCATATGGAATATAATTTCTAGTGGCAGCCAATCGGCAATGCGGTTGGAATAGTTGCTGCCATTCATCTTATTTTGAAAGGCTAAGTGATAAAAATGGGTGTTTTTGAAGATGTTGTGATTAACGCAAAGTCGGCTGCTGAAACAGTCGGTAAAAAGGCGGAACGTCTGGTAGATATCTCCAAGCTGCGCTTAAACGCGGCAGAGCTTAACAGTGAAATTTCAAAAAAATATGAGGAACTCGGCCGTTTGGTATATGACTCAGTAAAAGCCGAGGCGAGTGCTGACGGTCTTGTCGAGGAATACATTCAGGGTATTGACGTGCTTTATCAAAAGCTTGACGATGTAAACGACAAAATAAATACCCTCCGCAATAAAGCCGAATGTCCCATATGCGGCGCGCAGAACCCTCAAGGCTCGATTTTCTGTTCCCACTGTGGTGTAAAGCTGAAGTATAACGGCCAGTCCAAGGAGCAGCAGCCTGTTGATTTTGATGATGTCGGCGATTCCGATAATTCAGCAGAAGACTCCGAACAGTAATTGTATTCATCGTGCAGTCAGAATTATTTTTGTGGCAATTTTGTATCATAAGGAAAACACAGCGGTTTTTCTGCTGCGTTTTCTTTTTGTGGCTGTAATTTGGAATAGATTTGCGCAAACCCAGAATATATATAAATGTTTGAAGATTAGGAATTTACCTCTATTCTTTAAATCTCCAAAAAATTCATAAATAGTTTATTATAACATCTCGAACAGATAATATAATAATATTACGTGTTTACTATTATTATTTTGTTTAAAGATTGGAGTTGTTAGCTTGGCAAAAAGCAAAAAAACTGAAATCAAGCCGAAAGGCGAAAAAACAAGGAAAAAGCGGGGGGGATCCAGAGGACAGTCACTCGTTGAGGGCGCTGCCATACTGACTTTTGGCACAATATTGGTTAAGGTAATAGGAGCAGTTTTCAAAATACCGCTCGGCAATGTAATCGGTGAAGCGGGCATGGGCTATTTTTCAGCCGCGTATGCCCTGTATTTGCCGGTTTACACTCTGTCGGCTGCCGGTTTTCCGTCCGCGCTCTCCCGTCAGGTGGCGGAGAATGTTGCAATGGGGCGCTATAAAGATGCGCGCAAGGTCCACAGGGTGGCGCAGCGTGTGTTCCTTATAACGGGAATACTCGGATTTATTGCTATGTCGGCCGGTGGCTTTATCTACATCAAATTTGTCGACCCCGATTCCATCTACAGTGTACTCGCGATGAGTCCATCGGTGTTTTTCTGCTGCATGATGGCTTCATACCGTGGTTATTACGAAGGTCTGAGAAATATGACGCCTACGGCGGTTTCTCAAGTGATAGAGGCTTTGGGCAAGCTGTTTATAGGTCTGGGTTTGGCCGTTGGTATAATGTATTATGGAGAATACACATTCCACAACAATCTCACAGCGTACGGAGTAACAGTGAATACGCTCGAGCAGGCGCATATAGCAAGCTATCCGTATGCCGCAGCCGGCTCGCTTGCCGGTATAGCTATAGGTTCGTTGCTGGGGCTTGTGTATATGCTGATCCATCAGAAGAAGCGCGGCGACGATATAACCGAGGAAGAGCTTGCGTCATCGCCTGCGCCGCACACATCACGGGAGATACTTAAAACCTTCTTTACTATAGGCATTCCTATAGCAATGGGCGTTTTGGTTCTGAATATAACTCAGATAATTGACGCGATAACTATTCAGAACCGTCTTGAAGGTATAGATCCTGCAATGCTGCGCGGAATCTACGGTCAGTTGCTCGATAGTGTTACGGACGATAAGATACCCAACTTCCTCTATGGCGCGTATAATTTCGGCATAAATCTTTACAATCTGGTTCCGTACATCACACAGGCGCTTGGTGTTTCAGCTTTGCCTACGCTTGCCGCAGCGTGGGCCATACACAGAAAATCAAAGATACACTCCAGTATAAATTCCGTCATAAAGATATCAGTTCTCATAGGCTTTCCGGCGGGTCTGGGGATCTGCGCGCTGGCAGGTCCTATACTTGAATTGCTGTATCCCGGAAAACCTGCTGCGGTAATAGCTGTACCCATGCTTCGCGTGTTGGGCGTTATGGTGCTCTTTGGCGCTCTTGTCACTCCTATAAACAGTATGCTTCAAGCGGTTGGCCGTCAAAAGGTGCCCGTATATCTTATGCTTATAGGCGCATCGATAAAGCTGTTGATGAATTTCACGCTGGTTGGAATACCCGAAATAAACATAAAGGGAGCTCCAATAGGTTCGATAAGCTGTTATATGTTTATAGTTGTGGTAAGTTTAGTGATTCTTTACCGCAGAGCAAAAATTAAGCCCGATATCATCACTACGTTTATCAAACCGCTTTTTGCATCTGTACTCTGTGCGGCGTCGGCTTGGGCCGTGAATGGTCTGCTGACATCCATGCTGCACTCTGATTCCAGAATTGTTGGTGCTCTCATAACCGTTGCTGCAATTGTGGTTGCCGTGGCTGTTTACACTTTTGTAATACTTTTGATAAAGGGAATCACAAAAGAGGATATTTTAATGCTCCCAAAGGGAGAAAAAATTGTAAATGTACTTGAAAAAAGGAATTTAATTTGATAGAATGTATTGGCGGGTATTGATTCCGTGTGTGGATATCGTGGAATTTGTGTTTGAGAGACTTTGTTTCTGCGAATCTATGGATTTATCCACAGCTGGCCGCACTGCCGTGCGGTTGTTCCAATTGATCGGTTTGTGCGCAGTGATGTAATTGCTTTGTCACACTGAGTGATTCCTTGTTGCCGAGGAAATGTATTTTATAAAAGCTTAGGCAGATATCGTTCATCGGCCAGAAGTTTCCGGAGCGACAGTGGATTCAATATCTGCATAGGGCGGCCTTTTTGAAGCGAAATTTTTTAAGTTACCCCGGATATCTACAATGCGCCCGGGAATATATTTGTGAATTATCGCAAACAAAAAGGCTTGCCAACAGTCGGAGAATTGACCTGAAAATATCGGACTGTGCTGAGGCTGAGACTTTGCCTGCGTATTTTGCAGCGAAGATTAAGCCCAAAACAAAAAAACGCATATGGAGGTACAATCTAAATGAACAAGACAGAATTGATTGAGGCGGTTGCTCAGAAATCCGGTCTCGCAAAGAAAGACGCAGACAAGGCGGTTGCCGCAGTATTGGAGACGGTTGTTTCGACGCTCGCGAATGGTGACAAAGTTCAGCTTGTGGGCTTTGGTACATTTGAGACAAGAGTTCACAAGGAGAGAAAGAACATAAATCCCCAGACTAAGCAGGAGCAGGTTATTCCTGAAACCACTGTTCCCGCATTCAAACCCGGCAAAGCTTTCAAGGACGCTGTAAAGTAAGCGCACTGAAATTGATCTTGCAATCTCATCGGTTCATCGAATAAAATTGTTTGTCTTTCCGAAAGACTTGAATGCTTTCGGAAGGACATATGATTTTTTGTAAATTTTTTCTTAACCACTTGATTATGGCGGCGATGTGTGTTACAATATCGGTCGTTGATCTTAATTAAATTTATGGGTTTATAATGTACATTTATCCGCCCGTGGCGCAGTTGGATAACGCAGCAGATTCCGATTCTGAAGAACGGGGGTTCAAATCCCTTCGGGCGGGCCAAATAAGGATAATACGAACGCTGCGACAGTCGCATTTATAGACTTGGTTGAGTTTGTTGTTATCTGCACATAACATAAGAAACGGCTCATGCTTGGAGTTTAATCCTTGCGTGGGCCGTTTTTGTCCGACGTTTTTTCTCTTAAATCGGCTTACTGATTCTTTAATTGTTATTTTTCTCTGTTTTGTGTTGTGCTCCATTCTTCAAGAATGTCAATATATTCATAATATTTGTATGGTCGTATGGGTCTTTCAAACGGCGGCGTAATGAAATACAGCAAAAGTCGTTCACCTGAGTTTTTATAATTGTCAACATATTCATATCCGATAAGTTCACCATTTTTAATCCTTTTTTTTATTGTATTGTGGTATGAGTACATAGTCGCGTTGTTCTCCTAAATGCATTAACACATAAGTGTGTTATTTTTTGTTTAGGTAAATAGTATTCGTAAATCTTCTCTTTTTCTTGCATAATATGATAAAAATTGATATAGCAAGGAGAATTTCTTATGAAACGATGTGTTCCGCTGGAACCCGCGGCAGAGGCCGTTTGTAATCAAAGCGCTGTTCCGCCATTAATATTTCAATTGCCTCCTGAGCAGGGCAGAGAGACACTGGAAAAGGCCCAGGATTCCCCTGTATATAAATATCCTGCCGATATATCTGTAAAAAAAATCAACACAGGAAAATGGGGGACGATACCGGTCTATTTTGTTTTGCCTGAGTGTCATGCGCCGATTGAAAATGTTATTTTTTACATTCACGGCGCCGGGTGGGTGTTTGGCAGTTTTCATACCCATGAAAAACTCGTTAGAGAGCTTGCCGCAAGAACTAATTCGCTGATTGTATTCCCTGAATATACCCGTTCACCCGAAGCAAAGTATCCTGTAGCAATAGAGCAGTGCTATTTTATACTTTCTCACATTTGGCAAATAATCGGAGATTCGTGTCACAACATCTGCCGAAACACATTGACCGTCGCAGGTGACAGCGTTGGCGGCAACATGGCAATTGCAATGGTATTTATGTCAAGGTGTAGAAACGGTCCTAAAATTCAAAAATTGCTTTTGTATTACCCTGTCACAAATGCCTGCTTTGATACGTCAACTTACCGTAAATTTGCAGTTAATTACTATTTGTACCGCGATGGAATGAAATGGTTTTGGCAACAATATACATCATGTGAAGCTGATAGAAACCAAATTACTGCCTCTCCTCTGCGTGCAAGCATAGATTGTCTTAAAGGATTTCCTGAAACTATGATTATCAACGGTCAAGCAGATGTTTTGCGCAGTGAGGGAGAGGCATTTGGAGAAAAACTGCGCTGTGCAGGCGTGGAGGTTACTGCGCTGCGAGTGCAAGGTACGATTCATGATTTTGTCATGCTCAATTCACTCGATCAAACTAATGCCTGTCGTATAGCCATGGATGCCTCTATATGTTGGATTAACCGCAAAAATCAGTGCGTATAAACTTGTTTGATATCAACAGGTTATTTTGCACTTGTAAAATGATGCCTAATGAGATAGTAACTTTTACGAGCGGCCTTTCATCTTTTTCACAATATATTTTTCACCACTTTAAGCCTGCATATTTTGGAAGTTATTTTGTTGATGGCAGTACAAAAAAAGCGCAGCAGTTGCGACAACTGCTGCGCTTATAAGTTCTGACATTAACGGGTACGCCGATCAAGGAAAGTATTTTTTTATTATGCAGTTCGGATCTTTCCTATGATGGGTTGAAGTTAGGCAAACGGCACAAGATCTTTTACTGCGTCTTTTGGATTTATAATTTTATCGTCATTGTCAATATCTATTAATGAATAGCGGTCATTGCCCATGCCCAATTCCTTCATATAGGAAAGCTGACGAAGCCCATGACGGGATTCGATTCGCTCTACAAGGTCGTGGTTCTCTTCAGCTTTCATGGCATAGATGAGGTCTATGCAGGCTTGATCCAAAGCGAGTATATCCAATGAGGCGCAAATTCCGACGTTTGGAGTTACCACCGGCGCGGCGTTGATGCCCTCGCAGTCACACGAAACCGACATATTGCGCATGACATTGATGTATGCGATCTTTTTGCCGAAATAATCCACTACAGCCTTGGTGGATTCAGTCATGCGTTCCATAAATTCCTCATAGCCGATGTCCCACTGATCGTCCTGGCCCGGAGTAGTGTGAATCATAGCTTTGCCAATCTTGCCGTCGGCGCAGCCAATTCCGATATTTTTATTGGAACCCCCAAATCCGCCAACGCTGTGTCCCTTAAAATGGGTAAGCGCAAGCAGTGAATCGTACTCAAGCAATGTCTTGCCCATAGACATCTCGGTAAACCATTTTCCTCCGTTAATCGGAAGAAAAGCCGTCCCATCGGCGTCGGTGATATCAACCGGAGCAAAAGTCCAGCCATTTACCTTCAGAGTTTCCCGATGTTTTTCGGTAGTATCTCTGTCTCCCTCATAGTAAGAGTTTGTCTCTATGATAGCCGCGTTTTTCAGTTCGTTGTCCATCAGCATTTTCACCCAATCCCGAGGGATAATGTTGGGTCCATTTTTCTCACCAGTGTGAAGCTTGACGGCTACCTTACCTTCCAAAACATTCTTTACGCGTCCATAGATCTTGACTAAGCCCTCTGCACACAGATGACGGGTAAAAAATACAACCGATTCTCCGCCGGTGCGTTCTTCATAGGGAACGTAGTGCTCTCCGCCTGTTCCAGGAATTGCTTTTTTGATTGCCATATTGATCCTCTCCTTATATTGGTTCTATATTATTGTGGGAAAAATACTTGTGTTTCATGTGGACAAACTTTATACACAACAAATTTATTCACTGTTTATATTATAATACTCAAAGGACAAAATAGCAAGTACCCATCAGATAAATCTATGGCAGCAGCATTTACTTTTTGCAATCACGAAAGTTTGAGGCCCCGCCCGCTTAACTCCGGTTTTTGAAAATTGATTTCCGTGGAGATAAATCATGTTTTGCTTTACAGACATATGATCTCTGTTGTATAATACAACTTAGCTGCACGAATAAATAAAAAGATTCCATAAGACTCCAACCAAATAAGAATTTTGGGAGTTATACAACAAGGGGGACGTCCGATGGATCAGCAAACTGCCGACAAATTGATAATATCCGTGGCACGCGGCGACATGAAGGCGCTGGAGGCTCTGTATAATGCCATGTATCGTGAGATATACGGATATCTGTTGTCCATGCTTGGAAATACACACGCCGCAGAGGATCTCGCACAGGACACCTTTATTCGCGTATATAAATACGCCCCAAAATTTATTCCCTCGGGGTGCGGCAAATCGTGGGTATATAAAATTGCAGGGCGGCTTGCGCTTACCTATTTCAGAAATAATGGCAAATATGATATGGAGATTCCGGAATATGTTCCAACGGATGTTGATTCCGAAGAACAGGTGGTTGATTCTCAGGTGGTTGCGGAGGCGATGCGGAAAATTTCTGATGAGGAACGGCAGATAATATCTCTTCACGCATTGTCCGGACTTACGTTGAGCGAGATAGCGGATATTCTCAATAAACCGCTCGGAACGGTAAAGTGGAAGCACGCGCAGGCAATAAAAAAGCTGCGCAATATTCTCCGTGATGATTTTTAGGAATGGGGGCGACGGGTTTGAAGCAAAATGATAGAAATTATAAGAACGATATGGAACAATTCAGTCAAAAATTATATAAAGCTGTAAATCAGCGCTCAAAAGACGTCGTGGTTCCACCATTTGACGCTGTGGTAGATAGGATAGCCCGGGTGGATTCCATAGAAAGTTTTGAGCAGTTTTTTGGGGACAGCGCCAAATTATCGCGCGCGGCGAAATCAAGGAAAAGTCTGGTTCGGATATTTGGCATGGCTGCCGCCGCATTGGCGTTCACAATGTGCGGAATTTTAGTGGCCAGCGTGGTAAATTCGCGCTTATTTGATACGAACCAACAAAGTTCGGCATATTGTGAAGACTCTATGATACAGGAGGTACATTCCATGAGCGGGTCGGCTGAGGATAGTTACAACGGGGAAGATACCAAGAAATCTGAAGCGCTCATGGAAGATGCATATATTGCGCAAGACGCTGCCGATGTGTATTCACATGACTGTGCAGAGGTGATAATCTCGGGGGGGAGAAAGCTGTTTGTTCCTCTTGAGGAGTTGGAAGCCGCGATTGATGGCGGTGATTAATCAATATTGGATTGCCAAACATAAGAAAATGAAAAGCACGGAACTTTGTTTGCAAAGCCGCGCTTTCTTTATGGATCAATTGTTATAAGGGTTATTTTTATTGGTGTCGGTGGGATCCCAGCCGCTGTAGTTTGCCCCGTCGATTCGTGGTACTATAGTCCGTGTGACTATGCCTGTCGGCGCGTAATCGTCTACCACTCTGACGAATGTGCCAATCGGACAGTTATCGTAAATCCACTTGGAATCACGGAAACAAAGCCTTATGCAGCCCGACGAAGCAGGAGTACCGAGTTTGTCATATGAGGAGTTTGACATTGTTCCGGCGTTGCGTCGATTGTAGGGAATGGAGTGAAAAAGATACCCGCTGCTGAAAGATGAGGCGTACTGCGTATAGCAATTGCCTATCATCAGCCGCCAGCGATATTTGCTGTGGATTCTGTAACTGCCCGTTCTGGTGGGAGTTGACGATTTTCCGGATGAGCAGGTGAAAGCGATGCACACATCGTCGTCGGAGTCGTATATTGCGACAACCTGACTTTTAAGGTACACGTATATATAGTACGGGCTGGAAACGTCCGCAGTGTTTTGTGAATTAATGTCGCCCGCTGTGGTAGCTTTGGTTGCAGTTGTCGTTTTCGCAATGGTTTTCGTGGTTGTCGCGGTTGTTGTAGTGACAACGGCTGCCGCTGTGGTGGTGGATTCCGCAACGGCACTTGTTTGATGAGTGGCCAATGCTGAATCACCAGACGTTGCAGCGCTTGTTGGAGTTGAAGCGTCTGAGTTAAACGACGAACGTTGGTTGTCAATATCGCCGGAAACGGCCGTGACGCCGAATATATTTTTTATTACGTGCTCTTTCAGTTCCGACAGGCTGCCGCTCGGCATAAATATTATCCATGCTATTAACGCCGCAAGAAAGGCTATCAGTACTCCCTTTGCAGCCAAGCCCACATAGCCGGCGAATGTTGATTTACCGGATTTATCTTCCGCGCCTTTATCTGAATGTTTCACATCCCTGGTTACGATTGTATTGGAAGTCGTATTGTGTCCGCCGCCATGATCTGATTTTGACGTCGCAATGGGTTCGGAATTTTGCGCCGCCTCAGGGCGCGCATTATGTGAATCGGTGTCCGATGCTTCTGCCGCTTTTGCGTTTAATTCGCTGTTTAATATATCAAACGGATCAGGGGTGCTGCCGCTCTTTGTCATTCCGTCACCTCCCGCAGATTCGCGGATCCAAAATTATTGCCATCGCCGTCATTATCGTCTGTTGTCGGCCTGAACCGACTGCACTACCGAACTTATTGCTTTGCCAAACTCCGACCATTCCAAGGGAAATCTCGCCTGTCCTTTGGAATGTTTTTCGCTATTGTTGTTGGAGTAAATATCCACCCTCCAGCTTATACCTTCACGCTGTGACGGAAAATTGCTGCGCCAACTGAGGATATCTATGCTCTGAAGTACACCCAGAAATTTGAGCAGATCGGCTCTGTTTGCTTTGAGAAAGGGAACGTCCTCCTCGAAAGAGTAGGTGTCAAAGTTTCGTATTGCCTCGCCATTTTCATCGTATGATATCAGTTCCACGAATTTGCCGCCCTGAGCCTTTATGCTGCGGCGTTCGCCTGCCAAATCGCAGATTTCATCGTGCTGGCCGCACATTACCTTTTCGTTCTCAAAATCAACCCATATGTAGTTAATGGGCGGATTTACATTCCACACGGCAAAGAAAAGTTCTGATATTCTGCTATACTCCTTGTTTATGTTTATCTGCTCAGACAAATAAATCGCTCCCATGCAGTTTGATAATTATTATACAATATCATTCTACTCCAATATTCCAAAAATATCAAGAGATCAAGTTAATATAATGTTTAAAATTACTGTTAATGCTTTACGGCTGCTCGATTTTAACGAACTTTTCTCCAATGATCTCCGCTTCGACGCTGCCGTTTGAAGCGTCCGCCAGCTTGGGCAGGAACGAGTTTAAATTCTCTCTCGCCATAGTGAATGCAATATTCACTTCAGCACCAAAATCCGTGTCGGTGACGAGACCGCCGCATTCGGGAATGAGAGAATTTATTCTGCCATACTGATTGTAGTCGCAGCATATACGGCAAAGCGCACACATTCGCATGACAGCTATACCTGCGGCGCTCACGCCCAGAGACGCTGCGTGACTGTATGCCCTCACCAAACCACCGCCGCCGAGTAATACTCCCCCAAAATAGCGCGTAACCACAATCGCACAGTCAGTGAGACAGTTTTTTTGTATTACATTCAGCACGGATATTCCCGCAGTTCCCGAAGGTTCGCCATCATCAGAATATCGTGATATGTTGCCGTCGCGCAGGCAATAGGCATATACGTTGTGTTTGGCGTCCCAGTGCTTGGATTTTATCTCGGCAATGAAATCCAGCGCCTCATGCTCGTGGCTCACCGGCTGCACATAGCATATAAACCTCGAGCGTTTTTCTGTGAATTCATCGTGCCCGCTGTCCGCGGGAGTTCTGTATTCCTGCAAAAATCTACACTCCGTTCATTGATAAAAAGTTCAAATTACCAGTTCCACTCGGTGGCATAGCACCATTGTCCCCCCGTCAGCTTGCCGAATATATATTTGTTGGAGGCGGATTCGCACATTACATACATCTTGTCCTCTCCGGGGATAAATTCTATTTCCTCCGACATGGGAGGCAGCTTCATAGAATATGAAAGCGCGGAGGAATCCAATTCATACAGTGGAATACCGGCAATTTCACCGTGTTGTTCCAGAGACTTTTCGTCATATGCGAGTATGTTGGAAAAGCTGATTCCGTATGATGTTGAAAGGAATATTTTGCCGTTGTGGAAGCACATTCCCTGTACCAGATCGGGGAGGGAATAGGCGGAAGTGGGATTTTGAGAAAGGCCGAACAGAGCGCCTTGATCGTCTGAAAATTCGTATGCCACAGCCAATGCCTGATTATAGTCACCAGAACGCGTGGTAATCTTATGACTTTTTTCAGTCGGATAGTTGGGGTCGCGGTAGAATTCACCGACGTACAACTTGCCATCGTGCACAGTTGTGAATGCTACGTCGATGTCCGTTCCATCGCCCAGCTTAGTTTCAAACCTGCCAAGGCAAGTGACAGTATCGTCGTTTGATGCCGAAAGTATTTCTTTGCGGTCATACACATACACACAGCCGTCGCTGCCGCCTGCGACATAAACATAATTGTCGGTGACGCTGAGACCGCCCGCATGGCAGACGAATGGATCCCCGTTTCGGGTGAGCATGGACACACTCTTGAAGCTGCCGTTGTTTTTGTTTACCACATATATCGGGGAGGCCGAACCGTCGGTTTTATATCCAGTAACAAAGAAACTGCTCGAGTCCACGTCGTAGGATATTCCCTGCGCCACAAATCCCGCGTTGCAATCGGGGATTTTGAATGCCTTTTCTGACGCTTCGTAGTATTTCTGCACGGGAAGGCGAAAATAACATCTTGCCGCCACCAATGTGACCAGAATTATTCCCGCAAAAACTATCAATGCCTTGGAAATCAATTTCTTTATCTTCACGTTGCTGCCTCCTGTTTAAAAATAATAATACAAAAACTACCCCAAAAAGCCGGACAGCATCAGCCCGACTCTTTGGGGTCAATCTTGTGGGTCAGTTTAATACGGCCGATTTAATCTATCAGCTTAGTTTACGTAAGATACACCGGAGACCTCGCTTATAATATTCGCCAGCTTGTTGAGCTTATCTTTTGAGAAACTGTCTATCAAAACACTTTTGCCTATATCGTTGATTATCGTGGGCTCAGCAATCAAGTTGTCTGTATTGATGATGACCTCCGGGAAATTCCAGTCAAACGCAAGTTTATTGCTGGGACCCAGCATATCATAACATTTTTTGACGTCGCTCTTTATCTCGTCTTCGCTGCAATCGGCATTGTCTATCACAAACTGCATGAAATCGGCAGTATCAAGATCGAGCTGATAGGACGATCCCGCCGTTGCCGTTTCTATGTTAGAAATACTGAATATAATGTCCAGGAATGTGGCCTCATCAAATTCGCCTTCCTGTTCAAGATATGGATATTCGGCAGAGGGCTTAATATTCTCCGTGGAAAGCGCATCTTGAAGCGACTCAAAGAAAGCGTTGAAGTTCGCTATATTATTGTCACTGTATTGCTGAACGTCCGCTCCCCATGACTCCGAGCGCGTGCGATTAAAAGTTGAGCCAAGTTTCAACTCGGCGTCTACAATTGCCTGACATTTTGTGCCGAATTTCGCTTTCTCGTCATCGTTAAACTTTTCAATGTATTTGGAAAGCTCTGAACCGGCGTCGCTTCCGCTTACCAAGTTACTTTCGCTGACCACGCCAGGGTTGTCCTTGATCCAATTCTTTATGTAAAAATTGGTTTCAAGTATTCTTTGTGATGAACCTGAAGATTCAACGTCACAATCTTTTATGTGGTCAAATATTTCCTGATATTTGGTCGGTGTACCCGAAGAATCACCGCTGTCACTTTTGTTGTCTGAGCAACCTGTGACAACAAACAGAGCGGAACAAATCAACCCGCACGCCAAAATGAGGCTTAAAATTTTTTTCACTTTGAATTTCACCTTTCTTAGCAAAAATTTGTGTAAATAAATCTCCCTTGATTTTAATCGGGGGCGGGATAAATTACTTACAAGAAGCTTATTACCCACGTATTATACTACATATTAAAAATTAATTCAATGTAAATAACCTACAAATTTAAAAAATATAATAAAAATTTGTGATTTTATAAAATTTATATGAGAAACATATAGTATGAAATAGGTGCTTTTTACATCTAAATACAAAATTATACATAATGATGATGGAATATATTGTGTATTGACCCCAAAGCGGCAAATATGTTATGATTATGTCACGGGAAATAAAAATCCCCAAAAAATCAAGGAGGTTTTCACATTGAAGAAAAGATTTTTGTCCATAGCCATGGCGCTTGTGCTTTCTATTTCAGCCGCCGCCGCCCCGAGCTTTTGTGCATCGGAAGCATATGCCTCTGCGAATTACGGCAATGCTGAGATTGAAAGTTACGCGCGTCAGGTGGCCGCCATCGTCAACAGCGAGCGCGCATCTAACGGCTTATCTCCGCTGAAATATTCCGATGAGTTGAGTGAGGCCGCTCTCGTACGTGCGCGAGAGATTCAATCGGCGTTTTCTCACACGCGTCCAAATGGATCAAGCTGCTTCACCGCAATAAAGGAGGCGGGTATAAGCTATACAACGGCCGGAGAAAATATAGCTTATGGTCAGCGCACCCCTGAGGAAGTAATGAATTCATGGATGAATTCATCGGGCCATCGTGCGAATATTCTGGGCAGTAATTACGAGTATATCGGCATTGGCGTTACATACAAGAACGGGACATATTATTGGTCGCAGTTCTTTGCAGCGTCAAAAGACCTGACAGGCGAGATCATTACCCAAAATAATTCGACTGCCACAACCAAGGCTCCTACCACAAAGGCCACAACTGCCGCAACCAAGGCTCCTACTACAGAGGCTACGACTGCTACAACCAAGGCTCCTACTACAAAAGCCACAACTGCCGCAACCAAGGCTCCTACCACAAAGGCTACGACTGCTGCAACCAAGGCTCCTACCACAAAGGCTACGACTGCTGCAACCAAGGCTCCTACCACAAAGGCTACGACTGCCACAACCAAAGCTACTCAGCCCAGTCATTCCGGATCTGACAAGGACCAGAACAATAATAAAATTAACTACAGTCGTATAATACAATTCATCAGAATGCTCAGGGAAAAACTCGGAAGGAACAGCGGCTGCTAATACTGATCCTTTGTATTTTTTAATTCGAGCTTGGCATTAATTGACGATCGGCATAATGATCATAAGGCAGGTATGAGAAGCAATATATAGATAACAGTAATAATGGAAAGCGCTGACTCGATTGGTTAAACCGAATGGGTCAGCGTTTTTGTATTGCAATTTGGTTCAAGTTGTTGTAGTGCGTTCAATTTATAAAGGTAAACAGAATTATTTCTTAAATATAAATTTTTTCTGTATATTGTAATTGATAAAGAAAAGTACAGCGTCAACTACAACCTTAATTATCACTTCATGCCATTGCAGCAAATGGAATAGACAATTCACCGCATTTGCGGATATGAGCATCTGTACAACCGCCAAGCAGAAATATTTGATTGCGGAGGAGCGGAGGTGTCCCTTTTTGTGAAAAACTACATTTTTATTTATCACAAAATTTACCGAAGATGACACGACGCGCGCCATTACAGTGGCAGTTTGAATTCTGTAAGCGAAGTCGTAGGGGAGAATAAACCTTGCAAGCAGCGTAAAGAGTGTCAGATCGAGCAATGTACATGAGATCGAAGTGAAAATGAATGATAGGACACTTTTGAAAATAAGTACGTATATTTTGACCGAATCCACCACAGGGCGAAAGTGCGAGCTGCCATTATTGTCGATATACACCGTCTCTATGGGAATTTCGTATATTTCAATCTTTTTCCTACGACACTCTATCAGCATATTCATTTCGTACTCATAGCGTTCGCCGTTTATTTCCAGCAATTCCGGCACTATCTTCATGGGGATTCCACGCAAACCTGTCTGCGTATCCATCAGCTTTTGACCGAACATAGCTGCGAAGACACATGAAGTCAGTTTGTTGCCCAAGTAAGAGCGTCGCGGCACATTTGGCAAGTCGAAATCCCGCGAGCCAAGAACCAGCCTGTTGTCATTTTCTTCAACCGCTGCCGCTACACTCAGTATGTCACTCAATTTATGCTGACCGTCCGCGTCAACGGTGACTATGCCGGTGCATTTTGGATTTTGTTTTAAAATATACTCCATGCCCGTCTTGAGGGCGCGTCCCTTTCCTTTGTTACATTCGTGAGAGAGCACAACGCATTTCTTTATTTTGGATATGCATGAAAATATTTCATCGTATTTTTCGGAACTGCCGTCATTTATCACTATAATTTTATTGAAATCCTCGTTTGCCACGCTCTCCACATAGTCGATAAGCGACCTGTCGGGGTTCAAAGAGGGGATCATTACAATAATATCCATACTTTTTCTCACAATCACATATCAAAAAATTATTCCTCATCCAGTTTCAACACTGCCATGAACGCCTCCTGAGGCACCTCTACCGAGCCGAGCTGTCTCATTCTCTTTTTGCCTTCCTTTTGTTTTTCCAGAAGTTTCTTCTTCCGGGTGATATCGCCGCCGTAGCACTTCGCCAATACATCCTTCCGCATCGCCTTGACGGTTTCGCGGGCGATTATCTTGCCGCCTATCGCTGCCTGTATCGGCACCTCGAAGAGTTGGCGCGGAATGTGTTCCTTTAGCTTTGCCGTCATTTTGCGTGCTCGGGAATATGCGCTGTCGGTGTGAACTATGAACGAGAGCGCATCTACCATTTCGCCGTTGAGCATCATATCGAGCTTTACCAGGTCTGAGCGCTGGTAACCCGCAGGCTCATAGTCGAACGACGCATATCCCTTGGTGCGGCTTTTGAGTGCGTCAAAGAAATCATACACAATTTCGTTGAGCGGCAGGACGTAGTGTATGTCAACACGATCGGTGTCAATGTATTCCATTCCCTTGAACACACCGCGCCTGTTTTGGCAAAGTTCCATAATATTGCCCACATAATCGCTGGGCGAGTAAATGTGCGCGTTGCAAATCGGCTCCTCAGCATAATTTATTTGAGATGGATCGGGATAATTGGTAGGGTTGTCAATATACGTCACCTGTCCGTCAGTACCTGTTATCTTGTAGATAACGCTGGGCGCGGTGGTGATTAGGTCAAGGTTGTACTCACGCTCCAGCCGCTCCTGGATAATTTCCATATGAAGCAGACCGAGAAATCCGCATCGGAAACCGAATCCCAGTGCCACCGACGTCTCCGCCTCAAAGGATAGCGCGGCGTCGTTGAGTTGGAGTTTTTCCAGTGCGTCGCGAAGGTCTCCGTATTTTGCCCCGTCCGCAGGGTATATTCCGCAGAATACCATAGGATTGGCCTTGCGGAAACCTGGGAGCGGCTCGTCTGCCGGATTGTGGGCATTTGTTACTGTGTCGCCAACCATAGCGTCCGAAACGGTCTTTATCGAGGCGGCAATGTATCCCACCTCGCCTGCGGCAAGTTCCTTGACAGGTTCGAGAGCAGTTGTGCGCATATATCCGCATTCCACCACATTAAATTCCGCACCTGTGCTCATCATGCGAATGGTGTCGCCCGCCTTTATCCTGCCCGACATCAGGCGCACATACACGATAACGCCCTTGTAGCTGTCGTAGTAGCTGTCAAATATCAATGCCTTTAGCGGGACTTCGCGGTCACAACTCGGCGCAGGGATATCTGTCACGATTTTTTCAAGCACCGCTTCTATATTAAGCCCGATTTTGGCTGAAATCTGCGGCGCATCTTCACACGGCAGGCCTATGATATCCTCCACCTCGTGAATTACGCGTTGGGGGTCTGCCGACGGCAAGTCGATTTTGTTGATGACGGGGACCACCTCTAATCCCGCGTCTATAGCAAGGTAAGTATTCGCAAGGGTTTGGGCTTCGATACCTTGGCTCGCGTCAACCACCAGTATTGCTCCCTCGCAGGCCGCAAGTGAGCGCGATACCTCGTAATTGAAGTCAACGTGGCCGGGAGTGTCGATCAGATTAAAGGTATATACCTCGCCGTCGTTCGCCTCGTAATTTACCGTGACGGCGTGAGATTTAATCGTGATGCCGCGTTCGCGCTCAAGATCCATATTGTCGAGAATCTGATCCTCCATTTCACGCTGACTCACTGCATATGTTTTTTCCAGAATTCTGTCGGCAAGAGTGCTCTTGCCGTGATCGATGTGTGCAATTATGCTGAAATTGCGTATTTTATCCTGTGAAGCTGACAATTTTCATTACACCTCATGGTTACATTCTCTTAATATTTTTCAGTGACGTTGACTTTATCATCATTCTCTTTGGCATGGGATTTGTTAATACGGCGGATAGCGATCAAACCTGCGATTACAGCAACGGCGAGGTCAGTCACTATGAGTATCACGTCGCCGAATTCAATATATGTGCTGCCGACGGCTATGATTATTATTTGTATCAAAGCAAACATCAAAAATATGCTTCCTGTCACGATGCAGCTCAACATCATTCTGTCTGCAGTCTTTATCTTCCTCGTGATTTTTAACAAATTGTCAAAAAAATTTGCCATGTACACAACCTCAAATCAGTATTTTTTTATGTTCCTGTAGTATCTGTCAGACAGAAGCCTGTTTCCGGCTCTGGGAGAAGATCCGCCTGTACTGTAGCGCTTGCGTATGCCTGGCGATACATTCATTTTTGGAGTGCGCAGACCGATCACTACCGAGAATACATACACCACTGCTGATATTATGAATATCCATGCTATAAGCCCCAGCAGCAGAGAGGTTGCGTTTGTGTTTGAACGAGCCTTGGCGTATTCAATGAGCATAGGATCCGTGGTGGAAGAAAACAAATCAAGATCGTTGTCGTTGTAATCTGTGATTATGCCGACATCGGTTTGTTGGTCGTCCGAAGCCGTATCGCCTTGCGTGCTGTCCGAAACTTCACTGTCGCCCACGATAAGCTCGTACTTTGCCTTTTTTTCACCTTTTGATGAGTAGACGGTGGCATAAATGGTGACGGTTCCGCTTTTTATACCCACTACCTTAACGGCGCGGGTGTCGATTTGTTCTACAGTTGCTACGCTCTTGTCCGATGTTTCAAATGTGGTGCTGAAGTCGTAGCCCATATCTTTAATGATAAGGTAAAGTGTAGTGGATTTGCCCACTGAGATGCGTTTGGTGTTGGCATCGGCAAAACCCACAGTGCCAAGGGTCTCCTGTTCATTTGACGAGACTGTGACTTCGGGAACGGCGTCGTCGCTATTTGACGAAACGGCGGAAGATGTGTTGGAAGATGTGTTGGAATTGGTTGATGACGTGTTCGATGAGGCGGATGATGTATCCGCCGTGGCAAGCGCTCTGGCCGGGTACAGGCAGAAAACAGCGGCTGCAAGCAAAAATGCGGCTGTTTTCATTGCCGCAGTATTTTTCAAGGTAATCACCTCATTGCAGTATCCTTTACATTTTATATTTTTTAACTTATTATATCAAACAAGAGTGAGTATTTCAAGTTTTTTTAAAGCCGTGTCGTTAAGATTGTATAAAATTTGGATTATTGGCCACAATAGAAACAGGAAATTAACTCGGGAAGGGCGGTTTCATAATGGGTATAAAACAGAAGTGCTCACGCAAATACACCATGCTTATGAGAATTTATATTTTTATGCTGGCTTTTATTGTACTTTGCGCTGCCGTGATATTTGGGGTTGAAGGAATACGTTCAGGAGCTTTTGCGGCGGGCGGAGTATGCGTGCTGTTGTGTGCTGCGGCTATTGCGGCGCCTGTGAGCAGTGGAAGGATAACCTATGCGCGTACGGGCGGATGTATAAGCATAGAGCGGGGAGTGCTCGTAAGGCGAAGGCTCATCATCAACCGCAGCGACATCAGATATTCGGAAATATCGGGAAGTCCGATGGAACGCAGACTGGGTATATGCACCGTAACATTTTTTACAGGCGGAGGCGCAGTGAAGCTCAGAGGTATAAATTCAGACGACGGGCGGAGGCTGAATTATCTGTTTGGGGGAGAGGCGGCGGACTAAATGGAAAATGCCAATGATAACGCTCATGCACCGCGTGAACTGTCGGGGAGTCCCCATGTACTGGAGATATTTAATCCTCTGATTTTTTTGCCAATATGCGTTGCCACAGTTTATATGGCGTTTGCATTGATCGACGGTGGTTTTGATAAATTGGTGTTTGCGGCGGCGGGTTTGGGAGCGCTAATTCTTACTGGTTCCGCACTCGCCGCTTCGATATGGCGGCGTACGGTGTGTAATTGGAGGATAGAGGACGATGTGCTGCATTTCACACAGGGGCTGTCGCGCCGAAGGGAACTTACCCTTCGCATGGACAGGCTGCTGTATGCCGAGATGGCAGGCAATCCGTTTTGTTCTTTGTTTGGCGCGGCACGGGTGAGGCTCTATTCTTCCGCCTGTCGCCGCGCCTTTTTCTCAGTGATAATGTCAAAGAACCAGGCGGTGCAGCTCATTAACGCTATTTCGGCCGGCAGAGGCGACGGTGGCGTCAGGCCAAAGCATATGCTCAGCGGCAAATATTCGGCTCTGCTTGACTGCGCGACGTCAAGAGGAACACTGCTGCCGCTTGGAGCGGCGCTGATTTTCTGTATATTCGGCGTTTTTTACGGATACAACCCAGATATGAACATAATTGCCGCTGCGCTGTGGCTGTTCGCCTTTATAAATTTGATCGTGCGGCTTGCGGCTGAGAGCAATATGTCAGTGTGCATTTTGGATAACGGTTTTGCAATCAAAATAGGAATTTTTGGTGGAAAAAGGATATTTGTACCACATGACTCGGTAGTTGGTGTTATGGAACGTCGTAATCCTATCGCCGCGCTTTGCGGGGCGGCTCGGTTTGAACTGGTTTGTGAAGGCGGCAAAAGAATCCCCTGCATGAGGTGGTACGAAGGCGGGAGCGGCGAGGAAGCCGCCAAACGACTGCTGAACTGCTCGGGAGTGAATTGTACGCGGGCAGCGGACAAGGCTGCGTCAAGAAAGCTGTATATTAAGCTGATTATTGCGGCTATGTTCGGTTTGGTATGGGTGTGGCTTGCGATGCTGTCTGTAACAGGGGAGATGCGCGCTTTCTGCACGGCGTCGGCGGTGATTATTTTTGTGTTTGCAACAGTACACTGCATTATGGCGCTGAGCTGCGGAACAGAGTTTGGCATAACTATTTCCTCCGGCACACTCAGAATAGGCGGAATGAGACTGCTTTCGGTGGAATATCTCACCATTCGCCGTGGAAATCTGTCCTCAGTGAAAATAAAGCAGGGCGTATTTGCGCAAATCAGCGGACGATGTTCCGTCGAGCTTATACCCAGGGGAAGTCGAAGCGGAGGAAAAAGCCTCTGTGTTCCGTACGACAAAATGCTGGCGATAACCGAAAGATTCTATTGAGGGGATTTTCCGAGGCTCAAGAAAGACGGAACAATTGAAAAGCAGGTGGAAAACCAAAGTCAAGGGAGCAGAGCTATTAACCGATGGCCGAGCGTACAAAAACGCAGCAACATTACGAGCAGTTTTGGTATACGCGGATCAGGCAGCTCTTGTTATAAAAATTTCTCCATTTTTCAATTAAAAAAGTCAATGCAGAATTACTGTTTAACGCAGCTTTTGCATTGACTTTTTGGAAATTAATGATAGAATATAATTGTATTCTTAATTTATTTTTTGAATAAAATAACGAAATATGGAAGTTAAACAGAGCAATGAATAAAATCTTGGCCGTGATTTGTGCGCTGCGGTTTTGGTATTCCTCGCCATTGATGTACCGAAATCGAGCGTGTTTTATGTCTAATTGGGTGGTGATGTTCCGTACTTACCGAACGATTATCTCTTTGGCTTATTAATAAGCAACTACGAGGTTGACGTAAGCGGAGTGGATTCGGAAAAAATGGGTACAATGTGTATGCGAAATTTTTTTTCGCTATCTACGACGGGAGAAAATTATAGCTCGTACCACTCCAAAGTAGATGTCATTCCCGAACTGTGGCAGAAACTGAGCGACAGTCTTGCGTGATTTGATAAAATTCAGGAGATATTGACATATATAATCGTGAAGGTATTTATGGCAGATATGAACAATATTAAAATAAAAAGGTGCGGATTGAAAGATATCGAACTTGTTGGTAAATTCTATGACGACGAGATTCTTTACATGGACGAGTATGCATTAAATTATCCCAAGTGGATTTACGGTACATATCCGTCAAAAGATAGTGTTAGAGATGCGGCAAAGGTAGGAACCCAGTATTTTTGTACGGTAGGCCGGAGGGTATGCGGAGCGTTTGTGCTGGACGAAAATCCCGGTGGATTTTATCAAAATGGGGATTGGAAAGCCGATTTGCAGCCGGGTGAATATCTGATAATACACGCTCTCTGTGTTGCGCATGAATTCTCGGGGAGGGGAATAGGCAGATCCATTGTGAATTACTGCATCGGATATGCCAAATCTGTGGGTTACAAAGCCGTTCGCATTGACGTAGTACCAGACAACTTTCCAGCTATAAGACTGTATAAAAAGATGGGTTTTACCTATGCGGGCGAAAAGGATTTGGGAAGAAATCTCAAAAACATTCCCACATTTGCACTGTATGAATTTAATTTTTGATTTTTAACAGAGGTTTTCATATGAAATTAAAAAAAATTGTTTCAGCAATTGCAGCCTTATTTTTTGGATTATTTACTGGATGTAAGGATAAAAGAGTTGACAATGTCGATTCGTCGGAAGAAATATCGGGTAAAGTTGTAATTACGGCACTGAATGTCGGCAAGGCGGATTGTTTTGTCATTCAGTCAAAGAATTCTGTCACAATGATAGATACCGGCACAGAGGAATCGGCGGAAATCATTGAAGATTTTCTGAATGATAACAGTATAAAGCACATTAATCAACTGTTTATTTCCCACTTTGACAAGGACCATGTTGGTGGCGCGGATCATATTATCAAGCATTATGAAGTGGACACGGTTTATTCTACATACTACATAGCCAAGGAGTCCGACGATATTGACGAATATCACAAGGCGCTCAGAAAGAAGGGAATAGAGCCGGTCTTGGTTGATACCGAGATGAGCCTGTCGCTTGACGGCATTGTGTGGGAGATGTATCCTCCGGAAAAGGATGATTATAAGAAGGAAATCAGCAACAATTCCTCAATGGTTGTCAGAATGAGCTATAAGAAAGTTTCCGCGCTCTTCACGGCGGATGCGCAGAAGGCGAGGATATCCGAACTTTTGGATAGAGTGGAACTGAAAAGCGATATCATCAAAATGCCGCATCACGGAGGATATGAGAAAAATCTTGACGATTTGTTGGAGCTTGTTCAGCCCAAATACGCGATATTGACAGGCTCAAATTCACAGCCCGAAGATGACAAGGCATTGAAATTGCTCAAAGAAAACGGTGTTATGACGTATTTCACAAGAAAGGGCAATATTATAATAAAGACAGACGGTAAAAATATAAATATTTCACAATAACATAACAGTAGGAGCGTCGGTTGAATTTTTTTCAAATAACCGACGCTCTTTTGTGTTACTTTGCGCTGTTTGCTCTCTTTTTATTCTTTATCAACAAAATAATATATGTGATAAATATTATTGCTGCGATCACAAAGCATACTACTGATATAAGATTATTGCCGCAAAGAATCGCAATGAGCGAAAACGACGGTGCTAGACGTAAGAGCGATTTTTCATTTTATATTATAACTTCATTTAATGAAATATTAGAGCGTGTTCACATAAAAAGGGCATCAAAAATCATAGCGAGAGTAATGACAGATAGAAAGATGGTATCAAGT
>CANPVE010000015.1 GCA_947581635.1 uncultured Clostridia bacterium
CAATATCGCATTTATCCTTTTCCCTTTTTGTGCGTTACTTATCATTTTACATCTCCCAAATCATAAACAATAATTTATCGGCGGCTTAGAGGTCGATGTCCGACACATCAAGCTCGCCGGACATAAGACGAGGAAGAAGTGAATCACGCAAAGTGGCTAATCGACGGTTTTCCTGCTCCAACTTTTCCTGCATTTCAAATAGTGGTTGGCATAATTCGTTGAATTTGGCCAGCGTAGTGCTGTCTGGAATGAGGGCCTCCACCGATTTCATAACCGACCCAGAAACTTCTTTGAAAGTTGAGCCAGATGCCTTACTTTCAATCAGCGGCAGGTTGTGAAGTAGAAAATAGTAAACAAACGGTGTGCCAATTTCGGCGTGAGGAACAACAGATTTGAAACCTTGGTTGGTTGTCACTTCGTTTCGTGCGATGGCGGTATAACCGACGGGCGCTCTGGAGCTGAAAAGCACCGTTCCGGCTGGCATGACCGTGGCGCTACTGTTACGATATCCGAGTTCGGAAATGTCGTTTTCGCCGTGGCCAATGAATTTGGATTTATCAACAGACAGGTCTTTAGGTGTGATCCATGCAATTCCTTGCTCAGCGTAATACGCAGGGTTGGATTTTGACGGTGTTCCGCCACCGACAACTGTTCCAAGGTCAGAAATGGTGCCGATACGCCAAGCGGGATCTGCATTTTCAACGAACAGCTTAACAAAGTAGGCGTATGCCTGCTGCTCTAAATTATTGTTTATTGCATTGTTAAGTTCTATTTTCTTATCGATCGCCTCCATAATGCTTGCAATTTTTCTTTGCGCTTCCAAATCAAAGCAAGGGACTTCATATTGCATTATTGAAAACTTGTCTCCTCTTGGCATTTTTGTTCCTTTGGAAGTAGCCATTGAGTAAGCAAAGAATTCATCGTTTGCAAGAACATAATACAAGAACCCCTCATCGGTTCCCTCGTTTGCCTGAAAAACTAAAACATCATTTGAGCAGCCTCCGTCACAGTTTGCCCGCCATATTTTTTTGAAATAAGGTCGGATATTCGATACAAGAACATCGCCTTTTTTGTATTCTTGCGTAAATTGAACAGACGGTAACGATGCTGCTTCGGTTATTCCACTTTTGTTCGGCAGCATATTTTCAGTAGAAATATAGGTGCTATTATTTAAGCAAGCGACATCGATTTTTCCTTTCCTGTAAGAGCAAATATCGCCCAGCTTATATTTCATACCCAATCGCCCCCAGCTTTTTTCTTATCTCGTCCTCCAATTCGTGAGACCTTGCGAACATCTCGGACAGCTCAGCGGTAAGGCGGGTCATTTTTTCCTCGAAGGGCTCGCCGTCGTCCTCCTGCTCCTCGATACCCACGTATCTGCCCGGCGTTAGGATAAAGTCCTGCTTCTCGATCTCCGCAAGGTCGGCGACGGCGCAGAACCCCTTGACCTCGGGGAGTGTACCGTTTTGGAATTGCTCAAAGGTATCTGCGAGCTTCTGTATATCCTCATCGGAGAAATCTCTGTGCTTGCGGTCGACCATATAGCCCATCTTGCGTGCGTCGATAAAGAGGGTCTTGCCTTTCTGTTTCTTGTTCTTTGAAATAAACCAAAGGGTAACGGGAATCGTCACGCTGTAAAATAGCTGCGTAGGCAGAGCGACTATACCTTCCACAAGATCAGCCTGTATGATGTTTTTGCGTATCTCGCCCTCGCCGCTGCTCTGCGACGAGAGCGCGCCGTTTGCAAGCACCAAACCGATCTTACCGTTCGGGGCGAGGTGGTGGATCATGTGCTGTATCCAGGCGTAGTTGGCGTTGCCGGCAGGTGGCGTACCGTAGACCCAGCGTTTATCGTCTTTCAGCTTGTCGCCACCCCAGTTGGAGAGATTGAAAGGCGGGTTTGCCATTATGAAGTCGGCTTTCAGGGTAGGGTGTAGGTCGTTGAAGAAAGTGTCAGCCTGATAAGGGCCGAAATCGGCGTCGATTCCACGAATCGCCATATTCATTTTTGCCATTTTCCAGGTGTCGGCGTTGCTTTCCTGCCCGTAGACAGATACGCCGAACCTGTTTCCGGCGTGTTCCCGAATAAACTTTACAGACTGTACGAACATACCGCCCGAACCGCAGCAGGGGTCGTAAACACGGCAGTTTGAAAAGGGCTTCAAGATCGCAACTATCGTTTTAACGATGCTGGACGGCGTGTAAAATTCGCCGCCTTTCACGCCTTCATACGCCGCAAACTGAGCGATACAATATTCATAGGTTCTGCCGAGCAAGTCCTTGCTTTCCTCGGTATCGCCCATATCCATATTGGTAAAGAGGTCTACCACATCGCCCAAGACACGCTTGTCAAGGTCAGGGCTGGCGTAATTTTTGGGCAGCACATTTTTAAGGCTCTTGTTTTCGGCTTCAATCGCTCGCATCGCATCGTCGATGACTGTGCCGATTTCCGGCGTATGGGCAGAGGAAGCAATTTTTCTCCAACGGGCGTTTTCAGGGACAAAAAAGATGTTGTCCTCCAAATAGGCGTCCCGGTCGTCCTCGAAGCCGTCGCCTTCCGCCTTCAGCTCGTTGTATCTCTTTTCAAAGGCGCTGGAGATATAACGCAGGAAGATCAGCCCTACGATGACCTTTCTGTATTCTGCGGCGGGGATATGTCCCCAAAGGACACAAGCTGCGTCCCAAATCTGTTTTTCAAAGCCTATGTTGGCGTTATTTGCTGCCATAATTTTTCCTCCGTTACAGCTTTAATTGTCTTTGGTGAGCATCTCCCCATACTCAACCAGCGCCACATTTCCCATCTCTTTCGCCCTGTCCACGCACCCTTTGGTGAACCCGGATTTGGCAAAGAGATAGAAGTATTTGTTTTGATACGGGAACAGATCGCTACGCTTGATTAGCGTTTCCAGCACGCCGAGGTCGATTTTTTCATTCGTCCATTTGCACTCGCCAAAAAGAGCGGTGTCCTTATCCTGTTCGGCAAGAATGTCGATCTCCGCCTGGCACTTATTTTTTGGGTCGTTGCCCCACCAACGGCCGAGGGAAGAAAACTGCACCGGGCATTTCTCGGTCAGCAGAAGCTTCCAAAGATACTGCTTGCAGATCTCCTCAAACACCTTGCCCATATAATCAGACAGGAACGGCTCGATGCGCTTGTAGGCCAGGTCGGCGGCACCCCGGGCGATGATGGAATTATTCTCCGGCACAAAGCGGTACCAGAAGCGGAACAGGTTGTCCTCGATGGCGTAAATCGCTTTCCGGGACGCCTTTTCCCCGTAGGGCGTCTCTTTTCGGATAATACCAAGGGCAACGAGGTTTTTCACATAGGTGGAGCACACGTTGGTGTCCTCGCCGACTTTGCCGGAAATCTCCGACATTCGGGTGGAACCGGTGGCGATTGCCGTGATGATGGCGTTGTAGAGCGCAGGTTCTCGCACTTCCTGTTTGAGCAGGTTTTCCGGCTCCTCAAACAGCGCCGAGGTGGGGTTTAGAAACGTATTTTTGATATTTTCCTCGACGCTCATTTTGTCGTTGATTTGCAGCAGATATTGCGGCGTCCCGCCGACGATTCCGTAGAGCAGCGCCTTGTCCTCATCGGAGAAATTATTGAAATACCGGCAGGCTTCTTCAAACTCAAAGGGAACGATCTTCATCTGCGCCGTCCGCCTGCCGTAAAGCGGCGCTTTGTAGGCGAGGACGTGATCCTCCATATAGGACATGGACGAGCCGCACAGAATCAGCATCAGCTTGGAATGGTCCTTGTACTTGTCGATGAGCAGCTGAAGTGTGGAGGCGAGGCTTTTCTCCGACCGGGCGACGTAGGGGTACTCGTCGATGGCGAGAATGAGCCGTTCCTGTTCGGACAGCTTGAACACATACTCCAGCGCCGCCTGGAAGGAGTGGAAGGAGCCGTCCGTCTCGATTCCCGTGCGGTACTCCAGGATGCTCTTGCTGAAATTTTCGAGATTTTGCTTGGCATTGCTCTCCACGCCCATAAAATAGATGGCGTTTTTGCCGCCGATAAACTGATTGATTAGCGCCGTTTTTCCCACACGTCGCCGCCCGTATATGACTGTGAATTCAAATTTGTTCGAATCATATAGCTTGCCCAGAGCCTCAAGTTCCCGATCTCTGCCGATAAACATCGCACTACCTCCCATATTAGGGTAGATATAGTATAACACAGAAAAATAAATTAGTCAAGTAGGATTCGGCAAATCCCGCTTGACTAATTGTGAATTTTATGAAACTTCATAATAAGGGAGCGGGTGAAGGACTTGTCCCTCACCTGTTCCGAAATGTACTATGCGTAGATCAGTTCATTATTGACAATCTTCGTTGCCCTGTTGCGGATATTGTTCATTTTCCCGACCCAAGCCAACGAATCTTGTGCTTTGAGCGCTTCGGTTACGCCCTCATGTTCCGCCATCTGTTTTATCAGCCGAGAAAACATTTCCTCCGCCTGTCGGTCGATGTCGGCAAGATGGTCGTTCAGCTTGCAGGCGGTGAGCAGATTGTAATACAGAATACGGTGATGCTCTTTCAAATACCGCACATGTCGCTGTCCCCATATTCCAATGGGCTGTTCTTTCTCGGCGGGTATAGTCAGGCAAGGGAGTCGATAGTCTCCCTGCTGTTCGTATTTCCCGCCCATTTGCTCGAATACTGTTTTTTTCATAACGCAAACCTCCTTTGCACTACTATTGTACAAAGGAGGCTCGGTTTCGTCGAATGTGCGATTTTCAGAATTGCAGGTTTTTTGCGTCCTCTGCGGCGTTTTGGAAGAACATAATGTCATAAATCGGGAGATAGGTGATTTTGCCGTTTGTCGTAATTTCCCGTGCGTTTGATAGGACATACGCCTTTTTGATGTGGTAGTCCTCATTCTGCACGAAAGCGGTGAGGGCGCTGTGTACCGTATAATCCTTCCCGGATTTTACTTCAATCGGCACAGTGGAGAGGCTGTCATAATCGTCAATTAGAAAATCGACTTCGCCCTTGCTGCGGTTATCATAATAGAACAGCTTATACCCATGTGCCGCAAGCTCGGCAGCAACGGCGCTTTCATACACCGAGCCGAGATTGATGCTCCGTTCATCGTCCAAAACCGCACGGATGTTATTCCCGTACAAGATACCGGTCAGAATGCCAACGTCGTTCAAGTAGAGCTTCAGCAGATTCTTTCCGCTGGACTCGATCAACGGGAATACCGGATTGGAGATGGCCTGCACGGGCAGAGAAATTCCGGCGCTGATCAGGTACTCGAACTCGTCCTGATAATCCCGGAAGGTCTTGCCCCGCTTGTTTTCGATTGTCTGCGCCACCACTCGCTTCTTTTTGTTTTCCATATTGGACGGAATCAGGTCGTAGACTCGGCGAATCTTCAGCTTTTTCTCCTCATCGTACTTGGAAGCGTCCGCAGCGTAGTAATCGTGGATTTCACTTTGAATCTCCCGCACGGACAGGATGTTCTTCTCGGAAAGATAGGCGTTCACAGCGTCCGGCAATCCGCCAACGAGCAAATATTTTCGGAACAGATCCATCATTTTTTCGTGGATCGGCTCATCGAGGGCTTCCCGATTTTCAAACTTCTTCCGCATCGCAGAAATAGCGACTTCGTTCATCCCGTTTGCATAGAGAAATTCTTCAAAATCCAGCGGGAACATTCTGACCTTGCGGATGCTGCCCATCGGGATGGAAGTCGTTTGCGAAAGCGTGACGCCCAAAAGCGAGCCGCTGGCAATAAAGGTGAATTTATCGTCCTGCGACAGAAATTTGAGCAGCGTCAGCAGGTGCGGATACGCCTGAATTTCATCAAGGAAGATCAGCGTATTTTCCTTCTGCTTCATTTTGCTGCCTGCCAGCATACTGACCTGAAGATAGAAGTCCTCCACCGTTTTGGTGTTTGCAAACAGTTGGTCGCCCAGCGAGTCCTCAACCATGTTGATTTCTATGAAGTTTTCGAACAGCTTCTTGCCGACATAACGGATGATATACGTTTTGCCGACCTGCCTTGCGCCGTCGATTAAAAGTATTTTTTGGGAGCCGGACATTAAGTGCGACTCGATTAACTTCTCGATTTTGCGGTATAGCATAATACGCCTCCTGACTTTTCGATAAGATTATACCACAAAATCAATGACATTTCAATAGGATTTGCTCGACATTTTTATGACTTTTCAAATTTGCATGGAGCGGAATACGCTTATCCCAGTCAGAGAAGTTTCCGCTGCCGGGCAAATTCCTTTAGAATGTAAATGTGCCAACTGATTTTCTGAATTTGAGCAAAAATAAGCGTCCGATGTTGCTCGGACGCTCTGTCGTGGCTCGATTGCGCATAATCGTAAAAAACTTTGAAATATCACAGATTATCTTGAAAATAGGATGATTTTGTGCTATACTATTAAATGGATTTGTGTAAGTACACCCCTGCCGGGAGAAAGGACGAAAAATATGGCAGTATCCTATAAGAAATTATGGCACTTACTTTTGGATCGGGATATGAAAAAGAAAGATTTGCAACAGGCTGCCAATTTAACTGCCTACGCAATCAATAAGCTGAGCAGAAACGAAGCGGTTACTACCGATACGCTCGCAAAAATATGCAGAAGTCTTGATTGTACGGTAGATGACATTATGGAAATTCTGCCGGAAGATAAATAACTCCCTTAATTAAGAAGAAAAGCAATTGATTTCGGAGGAACAATATGGCGCTTGAAAATAAATTAGGGCTTACGAGCTCTGCCGACCTTGCCCGTGAGGAAGAACGCATCAGCAAGAAAAAGGCTGTGGAATTATTTGAAAACGATGCCCTTGATTCTCTTCCTGCGGGTAAATTCTCCACCTTGCAGGCAATCCACAAGTTCCTGTTTGAAGATATTTACGACTTCGCCGGTAAGCTTCGCACGGTGAATATGGCAAAGGGCAATTTCCGCTTTGCGCCGGTAATGTACTTGCAGGCGGCGCTTGAGAACATTGATAAAATGCCCCAGTCAACCTTTGACGAGATCGTAGAAAAGTACGTTGAGATGAACATCGCTCACCCGTTCCGGGAAGGTAACGGACGCAGCACCCGCATTTGGCTTGACCATATTTTGAAAAATGAAATCGGCAAGGTTGTCGATTGGAGCAAGGTCGATAAAGAAGATTATCTGCTCGCAATGGAACGCAGCCCGATTAAAGACGTGGAAATCAAAGTGTTGTTGAAAGGTGCGCTTACAAACGAAATAAACAGCCGTGAAGTCTATATGAAGGGCATCGACCACAGCTATTATTACGAGGGTTATACGACCTTTAAGACGGAAGAATTACGATAACGAAATGAGGTGCAAATATGCCGGATAAGAATTGGCAATTTGAACTTGAAGAATATATCAGACAGGGCGAACCGGAAAGAGCCGAAAAAAGCGAAGCATGGCAAACGGCCATCGGCTTGCAGGCGGTTGACGGGCTGAAAACCTCTGCTTATTTGCTGGATACCGCAAAGGAACACATAGAGGGCAAAATCACTATTGATGAGGCGCAGAAGCGTATTTACAGCTATTACGAGCAGAGAACCACCCGCACGGAAATCGAAAACGGAACAAAGGAAGCCGACATCGTTTCCGCAAGTATCACCAAGCTGTTGGGTGAAAAGGCGTTTCAGTTTTCTCCTGCCGAGTGGATCACCATTCACCGCAGATTGTTCGAGGGTGTATTTGATCATGCCGGACAGATCCGAAAATACAACATCTCCAAAAAGGAATGGGTACTGAACGACGAATCGGTTATCTACGCCGATTTTAACAGCATAAAAGATACCTTGGATTATGATTTCGCCACCGAAAAACAGTTTTCCTATGAGGGGCTGTCGGTGGAAGCATCGGTAAAACACCTTGCAAAATTTGCATCGGATATTTGGCAGATTCATCCCTTCGGCGAGGGCAACACAAGAGCCACCGCCGTGTTTATGATTCAGTATATGAAAACCTTCGGGTTCCGTGTCAACAACGATGCGTTCCGTGAAAACTCTTGGTATTTCCGTAACGCTTTGGTTCGTGCAAACTATAACAATCTGCAAAAAGGGATCCATTCCACCACGAAATTTTTGGAATTGTTTTTCGCAAATCTCCTGCTCGGTACCAACTACGAATTAAAAAATCGCTATATGCACATCGATTTTGCGGATGAAAATGCTTCTCAAAGTATCAATACTCAAGCTCCAAAGTATCAATTTGATACTTTAGACTGTTCTTTAGAAGAACTTGCAGTTTTAGAATTGGTTGCAAAGAACCCGACGATAAAGCAGCAACAGCTTGTTGAGGCAACCGGAAAATCAATTGCAACGATCAAACGAATTATGAAATCGCTGCAGGATAAAAAATATATCCGCCGTGAAAGCGGCAAACGCTACGGCAAGTGGGAAGTGTTGGTGTAACATATAAAAACGCAAACCTCCTTTGCACTACTATTGTACAAAGGAGGCTCGGTTTCGTCGAATGTGCGATTTTGAAATTTACAGCTTGACCATCAAAAATGACATTTCAATGGATTTTACCCCTTAAAAGTCTGATATTTCAATAGGATTCGCTCGACATTTTTATGACTTTTCAAATTTATGTGGAGCAACATACGCTTATCCCAGTCAGAGAAGTTTCCGCTGCCGGGCAAACTCCTTTAGAATGTAAATATGCCAACGGGACTTTTGGACGATGGTGCGGAAGTACGGCGAGCAGAAAAACTCGATCAGATACACCTTGGGGATGCGGTTCACATTGTTTTTCTTGAACGACTTCAAGTGCCCTCTGCGGCACCAGCTGTTGACGGTGGTTTTTGCATAACCGGTCAGCTTTACAATATCCTCCGCCATCAGAACGTCGGGGTACTTGGAGAGCAGCTTCGCATAAAAATCGTGCATATCCTCCCGCACCACGGGAGGTACCTCACTTTGCATTTTCACCGGGTAGCTGTTGCTGTACCACCCGGCAGGAGCGGAGTAGCTTTCGGGAAAGACCTTGCGGTCTTTCAGATAGGCGATGACATCCGCCTTTTTGATTTTGTAGCAGCGGGTTCGTTTGCCCGTGTACTCGCACGGAATCTTACCGCTTTTCAGCAGGTACAGCGCCGTGGATTTGCTGATGTGGCAGATCCGATAGAGCTGATCCTTTGTGATGATCTCCGGGATGGAATCCCAGTTGACTGCGTTCTCTTTCATTTGCAATACACCTCAAAATAACAGAATTGTCGGTGTGCTGTCCGTGTATTGCCGTTCTGCCTTTGTTCTGCCCTGTCTGCCCCCAGTTCTGCCCAAAATCGCAATTTTTCGTGATTTGAACCCATTTTGGGAAAACGCCGAAACAGGGCGATTTTTTGAAGGCAACTGCCGAAAAATCCAGTCGCCGTGCGGATTTTCGCCGATCCATATCTGACTGCTTCTGACAGAAAATTCCCGAAAAGCGGTCGGAGAGCATCGCACTCGAAATGCTGTAGACCGAAAGGTCTCCAGGGTTCGAATCCCTGACTCTCCGCCAAATAAGGATAATACGAACGCACCGGCGGTTATATTTATCGGCTTGGTTGCAGTTATTGTTATCCACACATGATAAAATCAGCTCATGCATGGATTAAATTCCGAGCATGAGCCGATTTTACTATACCATTTATTGGGCCTCGTTGTTCTTGTTCTTAAGCTGCTCAAGGACGTCTTTGAGCTTTTTGGGCCATGGAATACCGCAGCGGGAGGTATTCTCCAAAATGCTTATGCCCTCGTTGGCAATCAGAAATCCGATAGTGAGGTTGCGCAGAACTCCGCCGGCGTTAGTGACCACATCAATAACGTGCGCCACAACCACTACAAAGAAATACATAACCTTTTTGAGGATTCCCAGAGCACCCACGCGCGAATTTAACGTATGGGCAATTACCACCGCAGCTATGCCGGATATGTAATCCGCAACCACCATTAGCAGCAGAAGTTTCAGCCACAAATCAGGCTTTCCGAACACGAATGTGGCAAGGCTTGCAATGCCCGCAGATATCGTCTTGACAATCTTGTCCCATTCCATCACATCAATACCTCCTTGAGCTTGGTGCGGGATTTTATCCCAAACAAACCGTCTACAGTCAAGCCATATTTTTTCTGGAATTCCCTAACTGCCGTTTCTGTAGCGGATCCAAAAGAGCCGTCTACTGCAAGTGCATATCCAAGCTCGTTAAGCATATACTGAAGCCACTTTACATTGGAGCCTTTCGTGCCTTTTCTCAAAGTAACAGTCGGCTCGGAATAATAAGTACTCCCGACGCATATGGCATGAAATGTACCGGGTCTGGTGTCCACATGGGTGAATTTTTTAACAGGATACCATATCACACCGTGGCAGCTGATATTCTCGGCATACATGGCCACCTTACGGGCATTCACCCCGGATATCACAATATCCGCGGCTTGTCCCTTCGTGTGATAGGAATTTGAAACGCCTCCGACCTTCTTGTTGTATGCAACAGTTCTGTAGCCGCTGTTGATATTCACCGCTTTGCCAAAGTGATTGCGGATTTGCTGCAAATTCTTCACATTGTCAAGGTCGATTTTGATTGTGTCTGAACCGTCGTTGCAGGCAAACTCACGCACACGGAAATTTGACGTCAGTTTTGTGCTGCCATCCTTCTTTTTGCTATATGTTTTAATGTTTGACATAACTTATCACTTCCTTATAAATTTATTTACCATTAGGTGTCCAAAAATAGATTTTCTTCGCTGCGTTCATCGTATAATGCACATAACTCATCAATTGCATCTTTGTATTTGTACCACATACAGCGGCTTGATATATACAATTCGTCGGGAATATCATTAAAACGGTGGCCTTCAATGTAGCGCAGGTAAAGAATCCTGCGCCCGGTATCGTTACTTATACTGTCCAGCATATCAACAACTTGACGTTCTTCCGCTTCACGCTGTACAGTCAATTTGGTATAATATCCTATCATGCTATTGATCTGCTCCAAGGCGTTTTCTGCCTGCCTGAGCACGTCCGTGTTGCTGTCCGTGGAAATTTGGGTCAGTATCTCCCTGAGCCAGTCCATCTCGCGGCGCTTTTCTTGAATCTTTTCTCGCATACGGACACATTCTTCACGCAGTATCAGGTATTTTCTCAGGCTCCTCTTAATTTTCTCTCGGTGTTCATATTTTGTCATTTATTATTTACTCCCAAACTTATAATTGTCACCTGTCAGATATGTCAAATACTTTTCGCTTCTCGTTGTTGGCCCCAAAAAATCACCTTATTTACATCTGTATTTCAAGTCAAATTTATAGTATAGCTTTTGGGGCTTCCCGCACTCCCCAAATTTCCTGCCGTTCCACTGTAGGTACTGCCACTGCGCGTGACATAAAAGTCTACTGTAACTGTATTTGTTGAAGAGGTTGCAGTCAAAGACAAAACAGCCGAATGTTCCGACGTACCGCTCCAAGACGCGGATGTATTTTTTATCACAACGGATTTCCAGGCACCGTTATTCACCCTTGCATATATTGTCAGTTTTGAGCCTGTGCCAAGATTTGAAGCGCTCGAATTTAACCACGCTATGAAAGTTAAATCGACAGACAGCGCAGAGCCTTCCCTTGTTGCGCTGTACTTTGCCGAATAATGTACAGTCGGGGAAGAAACAGTTGATGATACCTTGCTCGTCAATATGCCGCTTGCGCTGCTTGATGTAGTTCCGCCGCCGGAGGATGTTCCACCCGATGGGCTACCGGAAGGCTGTGAAGAGCTGCCGGAACCAACAGTCAATTGAGTTATACTTCCTGAACCGTATGTGTAGGTTGCCAGTCGCGTTTCGTATGTTTTTCCACCGTTCGTCAAATCCTGCTGCGTAAGATTCGATGACGTTCGTGCGATTATTTGAGCCTGTTTTTCCCCGTCCATGCTTATTCGCAGTATTAATTCACCGCTTGACGATACCTTGACCGACATATCTTCCACTTCGACCAATGCACCACAGGCCACAATATGCCCGGATTTAATATATATTTCCGAACCCGATTTACTGATTGCACACCCGTCAATAATACCGTCGGATATAGCTCGTTTAACGAGCCTCATAAAGTTGAGACTTGATATTTGCCCGCCGTCTCTCGTAATCAATTCAGGCAATTATATCGCCCCTTTCAGTTTCAAAATTTTGGTAAGGTCAATCCTTACTCCGCCAAATATGAGAGTTTTGAATCCGGATTTTTTGGTTATGCCGGTTAATACAGTGTGATAGACTGTGCCGTTTTTGATGATACGGCAGGGCCGACCGATTTCTATATCGGGAATAATCCTATCGCTTGAACGAAATTGAAGCTCTATCAGATTATCAAAATCCGACTTTTTCAGTAATTCGTCTGCTTTATCTTTGGCTGCGTCTTGAAAGGTCTCATCGTTCCCGACGGTAATCATTTCAATTTTACAAACTGTCGGCGCTGTATAATCATCGGCATAAAATGAAAGCTGCTGGCTCTCGTTTTCTTTATTTATGATCACGCATTTGTTTGTGCTGCCCCAATCGTCACGAAGCGTAAAGCTTTGGTCAGTGACGTTCTGCAAATCAGCTTCAATTGTTATTTCCGATTGATTGGCATGACTTTTGATTTCAGCGTTTACTGTCCTGTTTTGCGGGTCAAAACTGCACGAGATGGTGATTTTGGCGTTTTGAATTGCTTTCTTGGCGATATCCTGCCAAAAATCATGTATGTTGTCCTCCAGATTCAGGGCTATACCGTTGGTGACGGTGCTTGCTGTGACTGTAAGACCGGTAATGTTTTGAACGCTGTCGCCTGAATTAATGAAATTTTCGGTAATGATGTCGGCAATCCAACCCTCAAGATTGGTTTTGTTGTAGGTGTTACGGTCCTTATATACTTGTACGTCAAACAGCGATATCATGGGTGAAAGCTGAATAACGGTAGTATTTTTGGATTGATTGACTGAGGCGACTGTTCCCTGAAAGACAACATCTTTACCGCAGGTCACATGACAGAACCAGCCACGGGATATCTCAGCAAGAGACGGCACTGTAATTGAAGATTTGTCAAGCGTTAAATAATCTGTTTTTATTTGCGGCTCCGAAATAACCGAGAAAAATTTAAAATCGAAGTTCCTGTCAAAAAATTCGGCCTTATACGGTGTCGGCAACTTTCCTCACCTCTACTGTAATATCAAGTGCATAATCGGAATCGTGATAAAATCTAAGAATTGACCTCCCGTTTGGCGCGTAAATAAATCTGCCTGTAGAAAAATCCGAATGTTGATAAACGTCAGTCTCCGAATCCTCGGTCATTTTTACAATACACATACTCTCAATATTTGAATCTACAATGAGCCGTTCCCCCTCATTAAGAGATATTGACACTCGCCCGTTCGCTATGGTTCCACTGCTGTTTTTTAATTCCCAGCGCGGGTTAGAACATGGCCCGAAAATTTCTATTTTACACGGAGCCGGATCAACATTGGTATTTACGATGATCACCTCATTGATGTTTTTATCGGCAAATGTAAAAGGAAAGGTAAGCGGAAATATCGAATTTTCACTCACTTCATAAACCGTTCGTTCCGCAATAACGCTCTCATACCACTGAGAAAAACATAAAAAGTCAACCGAACAGTGGAGGCGGTGGGTCGTTTTGTCTATCTCGCTTTTCTTGAGGTTTTTCACCTCACACGACCTGTAATACCAAATATTGTAGTTACGAGGCTGATAAGCAAACGTCAAGCTGCCGCCTGAAATAAATTCCTTGAATTCCGAATAGTACTCATATGATTTAAATACGATTTCGCCTGTAATAGTCTGTTGATTGAGCTTATCCTCCACGAGTGCGAATGCCGACCCCACCTGCACGGAATCAAAGCTCTTGTCAAATCCCAAGCCGTCAGGGGAATAGAGGGCGTGATTCAAATTGCATAAATCGTATTCCGCACCAATGCTGTTAATCAATTTGAATTTTCTGTAGTTCATAAATTTACTCCCAGTGCCCTGTCAAGCTGCCTCAATAATGCCTCACCGTCTCTCGCTGTCGCGTTGTTGAATGTATTGGTATTGTTTACAGTTACATTCGGTCTGCTGCCGCCGATGAGAATCGTTTTTAACGTATCTAAAGAGATGTCATTGGCTGAAATTTGACGCGGCTCATTGAACTTCTTCACTGCATAGCTGTAGTTCCGCCGTATTGCTTCTATCTGACTTGCTTTGGGTTGCATACGATTGATAATACTGTTTGTCGATGCCGCCGCTCTCTTAGCCACTGAGGGCGTTTCTGTGGCAATGCCGACACCTATGCCTTCTCCAATAGGCTTACCTATTAAATCTCGGGATTTCTTTGACGGTGAATTTATATTGGCTTCCTTTTTCATAGCAAGGAAAGCAGCGCTGACAATACCAATGCTCGCGCTGATTATTTTTTGCTTTGTCGAGTTCAACCCCACCTTAAAGCCCTCGCCTGTGGCGTTACCTGCATTTTTGGCTTTTATTTTGGCGTCCTCTGAATTCATAGCACCCGCGCCCACAGACGCGACAGATTCTCCTGCGGCAGCTACGTTTGTTTTACTTTCATTAATTCCACCTGCAAAAGCACCGCCTACATCTTCTCCGCTTTGTGTGGCCTCATCTTTAGCGTTTTGGGAAGAAAGCCTATCTATAGCCGATTGAACGACCGATTGTGCGGCATAAATTGATTTTGGCGCGGATTCATCAATGCCTTGTGCATAAGTGTCAAGGACGGCTTTACCTTCCGCAGTCAGATTAATTTTGCTGTTTTCCGCGACAAGCTCTGATATTGTCTGCATGGCTTCTTCTACGGATATTTCGCCGCTTTTTATTCCCTCAACAAACCCTTCGGGAATTTTAACGCCTGATTTTTCAAGCTCGTCGGCCGCATTTTGGATATGTTCGATAGATGAGTTGATCAGTTCCTCGCTGCCCAGACCCAGAATTGATTGATACACAGAAATTTCATCAATGAGTTGTTCGCCAAGTTCTTTTCCGGCTTGCGCGGCTTGAGTCTTTTCGTAATCCGAAGCTTGTTTGAATGAGGCGCTGCGCGAATCAAAAAAATCGTCGAGAGCTTTGTTGGCTTCATCGTATTTTCCCGCCTCAAAGAGACCACTTGCTTTCTCAACCGCGTCAATTAATTTTATAGCTTCTTCTTCTCTCTTAGCTGCGTCCTCAACCGCTTTGGAACGGTCTGCTATGGCCTGTAATTCTTCCTCATAGTACCCTATCGGCCTGCCTTCGGCTATTATTGTTTCGGCAAGTTCATCGACTGAATCGTTATATGCTTTTTTTGCGTCAACAACGTCTTTGTGCAGCCGCTCTCTTTGAGTTATATATTTTTGATATTCTTCATCAAGGGAATCCAACTTTGCCTGAACTTCTTTGTTTTGGATATAGTCGTTGATTTCTTTGTTTAAATCTTTGTAGTTCTTGACAAGGTCTCCGGTTTTATTAAGCTCAACTTTAAATCCGTGTTCATTCAGTTGCTTTATTACGCTGTTAAGCTGATCTTTTGAGCCAATTACGTTGCCGTTTTCGTCTACTAAGTCCCCAAGCTTTTCCCTGAGTTTTTCGATTTCATATATTTCTGAGTATGATGAATTATAAGATTCTTTTCGTGCCTCCTCCATATCCTTCATGCTTTGGGCGGTATCCTGAAGTTGTGCGTCAAGATCGGCGTATTTATCCTCGGTTTCCCTGCTTGCCGCCGCAAGTCCGATGAGCGCCACAGTAACGGCCGCTATGGCGGCGGCGATAACTGCATAAGGATTGGCGGCCATTACGGCATTGAGCGCGGCAAATGCGCCTTTGGCCTTTCCTGCAAGTTGTGCGGTAGTATCAATTATCTTAAATGCTTTAAATCCCGCGTATGTTCCGGCCAACACCGGTATAAGGACCTTACCCGACTTTGCAAGAAGCTCAAAGCCCTTTACGGTGAGAGGAAGGGCAACCCGGCCAACGGATACTATAACCTTTCCCGAAGCATCGAATAAGCTGCCCACGGATTTTATTGAGCTTTTGAATGACGGGCTTGACAGATATGATGTGACTTTTTGGAATCCGCTGACAAACGCGGGAATGTGATTGGCGGCATATTTGGAAAAATCGCCCATCATTTCACCAAATTGTTTTGCGGCAGCTTTAATTCCGCTCTTTATCTGCGGACTGTTTAACGTGCTTATAGCGGTCTTTGCGGTGTCGGTCAAGGGCTTTTGAAGCTCGTCATAAATCTCAATTGCTGTTCCTTCCAGACCTGACTTGAGAATAGTGAGCTGACCGCTCAGGTTGTCCTGCATGGTTTCCGCCATTTTCTCGGCTGCACCGTCACATTCTTCGATAGCACCGTGGAGCTTTGCGATATCCTCAGCCGACGAATTCATCAGTGCAAGCCAAGCGGAAATTCCTTCCTCTCCGGCTATCTTTTTGGCAAATAAAGAAGCGTCTTCATCGCCCAGCTTCTTCCATTGCGCGCGCGCCTCTGCCAGAATATCGGCAAAATCGCGCACCTCGCCTTGGGAATCGTAGAAATTAACGCCAAGCTCTTTTGTCAATGTTCCGAGTGCACCAAGACTTTTTGACGACGCTCCGGCATCTGTCGCCAGTCTGGTTAATATGCTTCTCAGATAAGTACCCGCCTGACCTCCTTTAATTCCCTGATTTGCAAGCAGTCCTATAGCCTCAGCGGTGTCCTCTGCGGATATACTGAGAGAGCCGGCAACGGGGGCAACGTATTTGAAAGTCTCGCCCATAATGGACACATTTGTGTTTGCATTTGAAGAAGCCGCCGCCAGAATATCCGCAAAGTGTCCGGAATCCTCCGCTTTCAATCCGAACGCCGTCAGAGCGTCGGTCACAATGTCGGAAGTCGTTCCAAGGTCTTCGCCCGACGCCGCCGCGAGATTCATTATACCGTCAAGGCCGGATATCATATCCTGTGTTTTCCAGCCTGCCATCGACATATATTCAAGAGCCTCACCCGCCTGGGTGGCGGTGAATTTGGTGGTGGAACCCATTTCCTCCGCTTTTTGGGTGAGCTTTGATAACTCGTCCTGACTTGCGCCGCTCACTGCCTGAACCTTTTTCATCTGACTTTCAAAACCGGAACCGATTGAAATTGATTTTGCTGTTATCCCCGCAGCCGCCACACCTGCGGCCGCCATTGTTGCGCCAATGGTTTTAAATATGGTTTTAACGGAATCGGCCAAGGGCTTGGCGCCGTCTCTGAAATCCTTTAATTTATCTTTTGCCGCGTCCACCTGTTCTGCGGAGTATTTAGCGGAACTGCCCATTTCCTTGAGCTTTTCGTTTGTCTGAGCAAGCTCGGATTCGGTTTTATTCAGTTCGGTTTCCGCACGGTTGAGCGAGATTTGCCATTGTTTGGTTTTGTTTTCTGCGGCGGTGTAATTTTTCTCCGCCGTTTGGAGATTTTTACTCAGTTCGGCAACTGCTTTTTCCTGAGCCTCTATCTCTTCCGTAGCTGCGTCCTCGGAGTTTCTCAAACGGTCAAGCTCGGCTTTTGCGTTTGCGAGGTCATTTCTCCACTTTTCAACATTCTCACCGGCTTTGGTGTAATTCTTCCGCGAATTTTCCAAAGCGGCGCGAAGAGTTTCAACTTTATTTTTCTGTACTTCAACAGTCTTGCTGTATTGCTGGGATTTTGCCATTAATGCCGAGAGGGAATTGCTGTTGCCGGAATACTCGGACGTTACTTTTTCCATCTCGGAGGCAAGCACCTTTAAATCTGAATTGATGGAAGATACAGTTTTTTTAAATTCTTTCTCACCGTCAAGCGCAATCGCCGCGCCTATTGTTTGTTTTGCCACTTACTCACCTCTTACAACGGAATTACATCATCAATCGTCACAGGCGGCTGATACTGTCCATGCTCTTTTTGGTATTTCACATACAACAGCATAAGTTTTCTGAGCGTGAATTTCCAAACTTCCCGCTCAGGGTAGCCGAGTAATGTTGTGCCGATAAAGATTAAGCGGGCAACATTTAACTCTGCTGCCCGCCCCTGGAGTTTGGGTCGTCGTCCTCATTGGTTTCGGGCAACGATACGCCGAAAGCCTCTATTACCTTTTTGTAGTAATAGTCAAAGGCGCGTATATCTATTTTCCTTCCTACTTCTGCTTCCGACAACCTTGGTATGTGTTCATCGGTTTGTACCTCCTGTGTTTCAATGGCGTCATTTAACAGCGCGGTCAGCAGATATCTGAGATTGGCGGCGGATTTTGGACTGTCCATAATCAGATCGTATATTTCGCCGATGGGCTTTTCAAAGTGCGTCTGCACTTCGTCGATCATGTTGATGTTGAATTGCACGCCGTATGTTTTGCCGTCAAATTCAATATCAACGGGTTTCGGATTAAGATTGCGCATCAATTATCAGACATCTCCCTCTGCGTTCGCCTTTTTCTTTATCCACGCAAGGGCCTCCGCTCGGGTGGCAAATGTTCTTTCACATTTCCAAACATCATCGGGATCCTTATGAATAGAACCTTCTATCGTGTCAGAGCCGAAGACGATAGTTTCGCCCTTTGTGTCCAAGCTGTCGTTGGGTTCGGAAAATATAACTTTTGGAAACCAGATTGCACGCCACGCGTCCACCCCGTTTACCTGTTTTCGGGCATAGAAGCCAAAGCCGACATATATTGATTTGTCGGTGTCTTTGCAAATAATCTCGTCCTCATCGTCTCCATCGCCTTGAGAATGGCCGAGGAGAGTCGCGTAGTTGGCGGCGGACAAGTCGGTGGTTTCAAGCGCAATGGTACCGCCGCTGAATTCATGACTCTCCTCCGCTATCTCGTCGTCGCCGTATTGCTTAACGTCGGAGACAGTGATATTTATGTCCGCCTTAATAGCCTTTCCGATTGTGGCTGCGTCGGAATAGGTGACTTTGCCGCCGGTATCTTCCTTGTATTTTGCGTATATAGGATATCTTAGACCGATTTTTGCCATTTAAAATTCCTCGCTTTCCGTATAATAATCTGCTTCACCAAGCCCCGTTGCCTGAATCACAACATGATAATATCCCGTGTCGGCTTCTCTCAGCGGCTCGGTCAAAGTTATGGAAAAGCCATTGGAACGCAGAGCGCGCCTGATGGCCCTCTTGATTTTTGTTGGATTTGATTTTGTAAAATAGTGTACCCGCACCATGTCAACCTGTGCGTTTGGTCCGTCGTCAGCGTAATTTGCATCGAGTTCCGTTATTATCTCATGTACAATGTAGCTCTCGCCGCCTCCACGGTGAAAGTCTCTGTGTACCCTGATATTCGGGTCGATAGACGAAAGGATTTTTTGAAGTTTTTCGGTGGAGGTCATTTTCCAATCTCCTTATTAAATGTCTGCTGCATAATTTCATATACCTGATTTTCTGTCGCCGCTATAGTTGGAGCAATTACCGGTGTAGACGGCTGTCTGCTCGTTCCGTACTCTAAATAAGCCATTTTTTCCATGTTGCGTACACCATTGGAATCTGTTCCCGTGGGACGCACTATGCCTATGTGGCCGGAACCGGTCTTTTGAGGCTTTTTTGATTTGATAGAAGCAGCCATTTCACCTGTTTCTCTGTGGCTCTCGGAACGCCTTTTAAGCTCTTTCTCCACGATTGGCTGTCCCGCCTGTATCATTTTGGGAGCGATTCCGTCAATGTTGCCGAGCGCGTTTAACTGCCGTGTCAGCTCGTCGGGGATTTGAACGGAAAATTTAGCCATCACTGTACCACCGTCCGTTTTGCCGAGATTTTTATGTACTCTCCGCTAAAATCAACGGGATCTATGCCGGTGATCTCATATTCCAGCCCCAGATGACGGATAAACATATCGTCTGATATTTCCGCCGATTTTCTGTATCGTATGGTGAACACAATATCGGTGAAATTAAACGCGGCCTTGTTTTCTTCATCTTCCTTTATTCTGCCGTTTTCGGACTTTGCCCATGTTGTAAAAACGTCTTCTGATTTATAAATCGGATAGTCTTCAGAGTCAGATTCCACCTCAATCCGCTTAAAAAATGTAATGCGCTGATTTAACTCTTTAATCTTCGGTTTCTTCGCCGTCATAGTAATCAAGCCTCTCTTGCAGCAGCATTGAATTAATTATGCGGGTGATTTTGCCGCCAGATTGACCTTGCAGCATACGGTTTTCGTAGAGATGAGCGACTACCGCCAGCAATATCATATTGTGCCGTGGGTTGTTTTCGTCAAACTTTCCCACGGCGTCCGTAATGTATTTCTTGCCCGTGTCAATCATCAAATCTATGAGTATATCGTCGTCGTAAAAATCAACCCGCAGATAATTCTTTATGTCCTCAAATTTAATCGGGTATTTCATGTCAATCAGCCGCCCATAGCTCCGTCTGATTGGACCTTTGTCAGGTCAATTTCTCCGTAGACAAAGGCGTCGGAGTCAACCTCAACAATGTCTTCACGCTCTATACCACGGAAGATGGAGCAGTTCTGTGCGAAAGCGTTGTAGGTTCCCGCGCTCGCGGTATTGGAGCGCTCAACGGACAGCAGCTTTCTGTCGAAAAGCGTAATTGCCTCTTTCAAATCTCCGATTATTATGGGGGCCTTGTCCGATGAAGTAGGCATAACCGAATTTGGCACCGTGATAATCGGCGCTACGGTAGCGCCCACGCGCAGTCTCATCAATGTGGGAGCTGTCGGGTCTAAATTGAGAAATGGCCTTCCGTTGCCGTCTTCCAATGAATCAAGGTAATTAAGACCGTCGTCGTTTACATAAATAGCGGAGGTGGGCTTGTATGCCTGTCCAAGCGTTACATTGAGCAATTGCCTTATCGCCTTGAGATCAGGCACGTCAACCTTCTCCTTGGCCTTGAGAATATCAAGAACCAATTTGTTTCGCGTTGCCGCCGAGTTCCTGCCGAACCATCGCATAAGAACCGCCACAATGTTTGCGTCGCTGTCCTCCATGAGCAGATTGGAAACGGGAATGAATCCGCCGTAATTTTTGATGGAATATGTGACGCGCTCGAACTGCGGGCCGGTAACTTCTTTCATCGACGCGAGTTCATCAAGGGCTGAAAATCCTTCGACATCGCTCTTTTTCTGATAGGTTCTCGCGCCGGATTTGGTAGCCACATTCTCTACCGTGATATATTTTGTGAAATCAAAGAATGCCTCACGGTATTCCCGCACCTGCGTGCTTATGTCGTCGGGGACCGTGTAGCCGCCGTCCTCGTCTGTACTCTCCTTGAGCGCGCCCTTGAATCCGCTGCGTATTGCCGCCGCAAACTCTCTCACCGCGTCGTGCGTGCGCTGACTGTGCTCCCTGCCGGAAGCGGAATTCTCAAGATCCGCCTTTTCTTCCGCTTCAAGACGCTCCTGAATTGTTATACCTTCCTTAAGCGCGTCTATCTCCGCCATTTTTGACTTGGCGTCTCCGATTCTGCCGTCATTGAGGTAAGTCTGACATTCATTTTTGAGTGTTTCAAGCTTTGCTCTCATTTCCTGAGATTTTGTCATGGTTGTTTCCTTCTTTCTTTTACATTGTCTTGAGCTTCAATTCGAGCTGCAATTTTTCAATCTCATCAGCTTCGGACTGTTGGCTTGCAAGAAATTCAGGAGTATTCCTGTAATTTCCAAAATACCTTGACGCGCACGCGGCCGCTGCGGGTACATCTTCCGCTGTAATATTGAAATACTCAGCCGCCTGTAAGCCTGTGAGCCATGTTTCAGTGTTCACCATGCTCTCTATGGTTTCGCGGTCAATGCCTTCCACGACTTTCGTCATGTAAATATCCATCATGGAATTTTGGCAAACATCAAGGATATCCGCAGTTTTGCGTAAATCGTCCGCGTTGCCGCTGCACCACGCCCACGGCTTATGAATCATGAGCTGCGCCGATTTTGGCATTATGATTTCGTCGCCCGCCATAGCTATGATCGAGGCTATACTTGCGGCTATCCCGTCGATGTGTACCGTATTTTTTCCGCCGCGCCGCTTGAGCTGATGATATATCGCGATTCCCGCGTGTACGTCGCCGCCGCCGCTGTTGATGTAGATGTCAAGGGGCGCGTCGTTTGGAATTAAATTTAAAATATCCGCTATGTCCTGAGGGCATTTATCTTCATAGTTCCACGTATCGCTTCCCGAGCTTACGATATCACCGTAGAAATACAATTCATTCCCGCTTTTGGAATCGTTAAATTTTATGTGGCCGTCCTTGAAATACACTGCTCCGTTCACTGTTCCTCACCACCTTTCGTCGGATTTTGTGTGTATTGACTGCCAAGCTGCTCCAACGGAAGGCTTGCGCCGTTGTTGTAAATGAGGAAATCTGTTCCCGAAATATACGGACGATCCTCCATCTCTCTCGCCTCGGCGGGAGTTAGAATGCCTGATGCAATTTCCTTTTGGTATTGTTCGGCTCTCTGGGCATTGTCGGAACGCAGTATAGCGTCGACGTTCGTTTTAACATATAAACCTCTGCGCCTCTGCTCATCCGACAGTATTTTCCAATCTATTTCCTGCTCATACGCTGTCAAAACATTTAACAGGGTATCGCAATAGAAAGCGGCGTTTTGTTGTTCGATGTTGGCATAGGTCGAACGCTCCATATCGTTGAGCTGAAATGATTTCACGCCGAACGCGTTGGCTATGTTGCGTGCGGTCAATCCCTGAAGCTCGAAGAATTGCGAGTTTACGAGCTTTGTTTCAAGCTGCTTTACCTCAAAATCGGGCGCTATGGGTATTACCTTGCCCGCGTTTCTGGCTCCGCCCAGGCTCTCAAATTTTTTCTTGATTTTCTTTTCCTTTTCTTCGCTCAGTTCTCCTATGTATTGAACGATGATCGGGTCCTGAAGTCCGGATTTGTATTTGCCTTTGAGCAGCTTTGAGGCGTAGAGTTCGCTGTCCACGCAGTCAAAGAGATATTTCTTGATAGATGTGCCGACGATTCCGTTTTTTGAAAAGTTTTTGAAATGGCAGATCTCATCTTCCGTGAATATCATCTGACCCGTTCGGCGGTCGGAGTAGACATAGTATACGGCGTTTATATCCTTTATAATTCCGATGTCGTCTATATATATCTGTACTCGGCGGCTGTCCAGAAGATAAATCCCGATAAGCCGCCCTTTACCGTCGTAGTCCAAATACCAAAACGCGTCACCGTATTCGATACGCTGAAATTCGGTGGCAAATTTGAGGTCATGCGCACTCATGAAGCGGTTTGGACGTGTTTGCAGAAGCGTGACAATATTATCGTCACGGACGTTTACCGAGCCTCGGCCATCATACCGCTTGAGCTTGATAGGCAGCTTTGCGAACGCGTTACACCTGATTTGCATACAGGCGTAGTATGTCGCCGCGTTCAATGCGTCGCGTCCGCCGAGGTCGGAATCCCAGCCAAAGAAATTTGCAATTTCATCGGGATTTGAAATCGTGGTTATCGTATTGATATCCGTGCTGTTCTTGAAGGCTTTCAATTTGGATTTCTTCTTTTTTGGCAATTTATCACCGCCCTTCACATGAAATAAAAAAATCACCATTCTTCGGAGTCGAGCCATTTGTCGGAATAGCCTTTGTAATCCTCAAAATCGTGATACATCGCGAGTTTGAAAGCGCAGAGCATCGCGTCCACGGGGTCTATACGCTTTCGCGCCGCGTCTTTATCAATTTTTACAAAGCCGTTGCACGTTTTTGTAACCGCGTTTGACATGGCGTAATTAAGCAGCGGGTTCGGAAGATAAATTATATTGCCCTCGTAGACCTGTTCGCGGAATCCCTGAGTGGCTTCGTTGAGATGTTTGTGGGACTGGAATACCTCAACAACGTCATATCCTTCGTTTGACAGATCCATTTCCATCTTTGAGGCGTTATTGGGGTCAAAGCAGAATTTCTCGATTTTCCAATTATTTTCGTTGCAGATTTGAAAAACATAATCGATAACCTGCTGCTGATCCACAATTTCGGTGTTTGTTACGGTTAAAAAGCCCCGTTCCAGCCATGAATCGTAAGGCACTTTGTCTACAATCAGATGTTCCCTGAGCTTGTCACAGTTTGGGATAAATGAATGGGAAAAGACAATGTATTTAATCTTCTCTCCGAGTTTGACCGGCAGGACAAAGGCAACGGAGGTCAAATCGATCTTGGCTGACATATCGAATCCGACGTACACCGAAAGACCTTTCGGGCCGACAGGCAGCTCATTTACTTCACATTTCTTCCATTTGCTCATATCCATGTAGCCGTTGTTTTTGGCCATGCACCACATATTAAGGCATTTGGTTTTGAATGAGATCAACTTTTCGGGAATGCTTTTTGCGATCTCATATTCACCGCTTATCTTTTCAATTCCCTCAGAATAGCTCATGCGTATGGGGTTTGCTTTAAACCATGTGTTGTGGCTGCTTATATCGTCCCCCGCGTCCGCCTCGCAGATATCAACAAAATATTCGTCGTTTTCCACGTCACATGACGGGTCAAGAATCTGCGAGCAATAGGCGTACTCCTGTGTGTAGCATGGATATGTTAAATCCATTCCGGCCGTAGTGATAATCATGAGCAGTGGTTCCTTGTTATTTGCGCCAAGCCCCAGGTCGTAAAATTCCGTGGTTGCGTGTTGATGATATTCGTCCAGAACCAGCAGGGCGGGATTTGTCCCGTCGCCCTTTCTGCCGTCCTCTTTACACAGCGCCTTTAAAAAACTCCCGGTTTTGATGTGTTTGATATCCGTATTGGTAATCTTGAATTTGCCTCTCAGCGGAGAGCCGCCGAGCATATTTTTACACTCATTGAAGATTATCTTTGACTGATCCCGTTTTGTGCCGGCGCAATAAGTTTCATAAATTTCACCGCTGCGGGTGGACTGAGTGGCAATTTCATAGAGAACGATTCCCGCCTCTTCCTGAGATTTTGCATTTTTCCGCCCTACCTCCTTGAAGTATTTTCTGAAACGTTTGCGATTATTGTATTTTCTCCGCCAGCCGTAGAGTTGACAAAGCGAAAACTTTTGCCAAACCGTGAGCTGAATGGGTTGACCGGCCAACACGCCTTTTGAATGTCGAAGCCACGCGAACCACTTGACTATTTTCAAAGCCTCCGCTTCGTCCCAGTAATACGGCCAATCGCCGCTGTTGGATTTTTCTATATCCCGTAGGAACCGCTCACAGGCCCATATATGTTTTTGACACGACGGGATTTTCTGATCGATACAGTTGTGTGAATACTCGGTTAATTCTTCAAGAACAGTCACTAAATATCACCAAACGCATCTTCTATTTCATCGTTAGTCTTATCGACTTTGATTTGTCCGGCTTTAAGGCGGCTGTCAATAGTCAGTCCACAGGTTCGGGATATCTTCATCATGTCGTCAATGAGTGTCCTTTGGGTCCGCAGCAACGATGTGTAAGTTTCGATATCGGCGGGTGAAGTATCTTTCAATTGCTCACAAATTTTGAGGTACGCAGAAAAGCAGTTGCAGTACAAACCGATATTATTTTTGTCGAGGTTGCAAGCCAAGCCCGCTTTTTTTAATTCACATACAAGCCGCTTCCATTCTTTCACTGCTGTTTCATCAATCAGCCATCGTGGGGCACATTTGAGTTGGTCGGTTCCCACGTCGCATGCTTGCTGGGTCTGTCGGATATTCTCCTGCTGCGCTACAGTCAGGTTGCCCTTCTGTTCGGCTAACGGTTTCCTGTTTCTGCTCATATTGCGCAATTCACCTCATTTCCAAAAAAATTTTATTTAGAATTTTGCGTACCCTCTTCTGGGGAGTGTGGTCGCGGGGAATTCATAAAAGTTTTTACCTTACCCCCTATCCTCTGATTACGAAAATCCGCTCTGTCTAAACTTTTTCCATTGCTCGATCATATCAAACAATTCGCGCTGCACTTCCGATTTCTTCTCATCAGATTGGTCATACAGAGCGTGGATAGCCTTGTGGTTTTCCTCGGTCAAATAGATTAAATTGCCCATATCGGCGCGCTTATCGTAATTATCTTTTAACGGAACAATATGGTGAACCGTAACTCCCGCCTCAATGCGGCCGTACTTATACCATGAGTAAATATCCATGCTGCCGTAGAATGATATAGCCTTACTTCTCAAATGCTTCCATTCCTTTGAATGATAAAATTGATCCGAGTATGTGGTTGATCCTCCATTCCTGATTTTGGTTTGAAGCTTAGTTGCCCTTGGGATATTCAGGCAATCACATTTTCGGCCGACAGATACATACTTGCCGCAGTATTGACATTTAAACGATATCGACATAGCTTCATCACACCTAGACGCCCTTTCAATATGTATCGTAATTGAAATAAAGTCACAAAAATATTTTTATTATGTCCACGAAAAAAGCCGCCCTTTTTGCAAAGGCGACTTAATTCTGATGTATTTCATAAGGAGAAAAACAAGCAGCAGTTAAAATCAACAAGATACCTCCGGCAATGCGGCGGTGTCAGCGTCACCCGAAACCCGCCGCCTGCCGTATTCAGTTTTTAGGAGGTAATCCTTCATGAAGTCTCCACTTAGTCGAATTTCATGATACTATTATAGCACAGGTAAAACGCACAAAACGCACAACTTTAATTATTTTCTAAAAATCTTTTACAAATCATTCGTATGCCATTACCTGCCTGATTGCCACCACATTTTAAAGCAATAGCGTTCCATGACAAGCCGTCAATAAATCTCATGCGAAATATACGGCGAATAAAGCTATCAGATATGTTGGATATGTATAATTCTAATTCGACATACATACGCCAATACTCATCAATCTTTTGATTTATCAACTGCTCAAGAGCTACTTTTTCGCTTACAATGCTTCCAACCTTGTCAGCAGGATTTCCTCCATTCTGTACACCGTTCATGCATGAAATGGTTGTGCTTTGTTGTTTTAATCGCTCAAGCCGCTCACGTTGCTCTGATATTTCCCTTTTTAAATTACTGAGCTGATACAGTTCCCTCATTGTCAATTTGTATCTCCCCCTCGCTTCTATCGTGAACATTTGTGTGTCACCTAAGCCGCTCTTTAATTTCCACCGCAGTCATCTTCTTCTCTTTCCTCCTCAGCCTGTTTCTTTAGTTCAAAGATTATTTCCCGCAAGCGGCGCAACAGCTTCAATTTTTCTTCACAATTATTGCATATGTCTTTGCCCTTATAGACTGTGCTTGAACAATAAAGACAGGTCTTATGCTTGAGTGGCATAACACTCACCTCCCGACATCATTTATTATCAATACTCTCACTTGGCACGCAAACGTATGTTCCGGTTAAATAAAGTTCTTTTTTGAGCTTTTCAATTTGTTCAGGAGTAAAACCTGTATTTTCATAAGCTGCAAGCTGTTTTAATGCCTCGCCCACTCCGTGTGTAGGCCATATCATTCCAGTTTCGAGTACTCGTGTATAGCACTCCATAACAACGTCCGAGCTATTTTGATTTGTATTCAGCCCTCTTAATACATCGATGGCTATCTGTAAAGCTTCCACATCGTCTTTAAATACACTCGACGGCTCATCATCGCTTATATGCGACTGAGCGTCTTTCTTCAAATCCTCGAGTTGGGATATCGCTTGTTCAATTGTCATTTCTCTCACCGCCCTGTGTTTTGCTTGTCCAGTATCAATTCTTTGTACATATCATACAAACCATGCTCTTTCAGGCGTTTTTCGAGTATTTCAAAGCCAACGCCGTCTTTCATATAGTCGTCGAAGTAAAACAGCCACTCGGTGAGATTGTCGAGAAAATCACCCATACGCTTCACGCCTATATTCCAAGTTTGATTAGCCGACAGCATTACAGCGGCTATCATCGAATTGGTAATCCTGATTTTGTAAGCCTCGGATTCCTCGACAACGGCTTTCTGTGCCGTCTCGCTTACTGCACGCTTCAAGTATGATGGCACTATAATTCTTGATTTCATGATGTTACCTCCAACTTGCCTCTGAATAATATCTCTCTGTTCATTTGTTACCTCTTCAAATATTCCTCAAAAATCGGGACTTTTGCAAAAATCGGCCTCATGTTGACCCAACGCTGCAACCGTCGCATTACATGACCTTTGGACAATTTATCTTTTTCGTAAATCATTACATAAGGCCAGTATCCCAAATTACGCAGCGTGTATATTCGGTCTAAGTCCTGCTCAAGGGACGTGTTAAAATTCACCAGAACATACACGGGGAGTTTTCGCTTATCCCACTGAGTGATTTCTTTGAATTCCCTAAATTTATCTACGATAAAATCTTTGTCCTCGTATCTGTCCCATGCGAAATGAACCTGTTTTATTTTCATCCGTTTCAAATATTCGGCTTTTTCCGCTGTCATCAATCGGATATCACACCCCTGAGAAAAATCAACCCACGCATTGCTGTCGATAAGCTGTTGACTTAATTCTCTCCACTCCGGACAGGCAAACATATTCGGATCAAGCAGGCATATGTTCTTTTGCCCTCGCCAAAACTCCGCCAAATTCGCAACTTTACGGCTGGATTTTCCTTCTTTTTGGGCCACTATGCAAAATTCACAACCTCGTGGGCAACCTCGTGTTAAAAAACCATACGCTGTGTTTTTTACTTCCGGAATTTTATCATAGTAAATAGAGTAATCCGGATATATGTGCTCGATATGTTCGGGCAGAGCGTCGCCGCCGTCGGGGTAATTATAACCCGTACCGCCTTTCTGTACTTCGTCGGCGTGGATGTAATAGGGATAGTCAGGTGTAAAAGTGAATACTTTTGACATATATACCTTGTCCATGTGTCCGCTGAACATCGCGTCATACCACTCAACATTATCACCGATGGACTTATGATATGCGGATATTTTCATCAATGGCAGATTAGGGAAATTATGTCCATCAACGTCTATCAGTCCGATTTTTGCCAAATTTCATATACCTCTTTAAATCGCCGCTCAGATTATGATAGTGGTAAGGCTTAAAATTTGCAGACAATTTCAAATAAATCTCTTCTGTTCATTTGCATCTCCTAATTAGCCCCATTGTTCAGCCATGGCTTTTGCAATTCCTTCAAATGTTTTGCTTCTATTTTTTTGTCTCTCTTTGCCGCCCTTCATAAACCATGTGCCGGCCTCGTGGCAGCTGCATTTGTAGTCTACAATCTTAGTAGGCTCCAGCGGCTTTAATCCCTTTAGCCACAGCCTTGTTTTTTTCTGCACTGGGTGTCCAAACTGCCATGGCTGAATTTCTTGTGTATATGGCGGCATCTCATAAATCCTACTTGAAATTGGATTTTCTACAGCAATGCGTGCGCAATCTGCATTCAAAAATTCCAAAAAGAATCGCTTTGCTTCCAGCCCTTTCAAATAACGTTCCTCGTTTAGTTTACCACCCTTAAATAGGTGCTTTGCACCCGCATTTGAAAGATATGTGCATGGAGGAAATGCAATAATCATATCCCAATGCATTTTCAAAAGTTCCAACGCATCACACTGTATATGCCACTCAGGGTGTCCACCGCTGCACGGAAGAATATCGCACGAATAAGCCTCGTGTCCCCGTCCTCGGAATGCAATACATACCCTTTGTGATTCTTCACAGGCTGCTAAAACTTTCATTCTCATCAGACCTCCTGTTATATTCGTCTAAAATCGCCGCTCAGAGCGATTTTTTCTCTCAGTAGTATAATTTCATGTCTGAGCGGTAAAAACTCCTCAGAACACCACAAAGACGAAACTATGACTACTTCAGCTAATCACTTCTCTCAAACTCAGATTTTCTTGAAAATCGTTCCATTTTCGGATTGCTTCCTCCGGATTCCGGCTAATAGAGTAGTAAAAAGCATTGCTGCAGCTATTCGGGCGGTCGGGATTATTGCAGCGGACAGCATACCAAACCCCTCCACTTGCCCAACGCTCTATTACTGGCTTGACACCACAGACATGGCATGGTCTTAATCTGTTACTTCTCATTTGCAGTCGCCTCCATGTTATGAACTTTCTCCTGTATCCGCATACACTTCCCGTTGTGATAAGCAGCGCATATATTACCTTCGCAAAAATAAAACTGTTGGGTTGTGCAATCTCCTGAGCCTATTGTCATAGCCTTATGCTCCTGTGTTAACACCCTATATGGGCATAGCATATCGATATTCTCTCTGTTCATTGAAACTTGCCCCCATATATAAATTCCTTTTTCCATAGCGCAATAGCTGCGTTTGCGCTCCTGTCAGAACGCCACCACGGATATTCCCGTATCATATATTTTTCTCCGACAATAGGTATAAGGCTGTCCTTCATAAAGATGTTAATACAACTCTCTATACATTCTTGTACAATCTCCCGTATCCATTCCCTCTGCGGTACAACCTTATCCTTTCGGTTTCCGGTTTCAGCTCCTACGATAACCCATTGTGCAAATGTATCGCACATATACCCGATCTCTTGGCTGTAATCACGAAATATTGGCTCAATGCTGGCAAAGGTATGCCATGCGCCGCTGTAGAAGAATTTATCATTTGTTGTTACATCTGCCGTAACTGTTGTGCCATACCACATATTATCTTTTGGCGGGAGTTTCCCGGCTAGTGCCAGCGCTTCGTACCTCTGTGGGTTTTTCGTAAGAAACAGGTATCTGTGCTGCGGTGCTTTCTCGCAAGCTGCGAAAACCTCCTCTATCCAGCTATCCGGCACCCACGCCCCAAAAAGGTCTGCCATACTGCACACGAATATCGTGCGTCCCACTTTGTTCTGATAGTCCGCGAGGCGGTATCTGTGGAATGTCGGCTCAAATCCGTATGGATACGCACAAATTCGCTCTTTCCCGTCTTTGCATTCTGTAATTATCGGCGTAGCCAAATCGTTAATTCTGCTTATAGCTCCGTCTGTTGTTACGTGTGGTATGTCAAAGGGCCTAAACCTCTCTGCTATTCTCCGGGCGTAGCAGTATTCGCATTTATGCTTACAACCCGTTACAGGGTTCCAAGTGCTGTCGCACCATTCAATTTTTGATTTATTTATCTTGCGTCATCGCCTTTCATATCTTTTCCCAATCGTTCCTTCGCAGACTGTATTTTTATCTTTGTACCTATCTCGCGAATACGCCGAATCACAACTATTTTTTCATAGCATTGAGAACAACAGGACACACCTATTCTTCTAAAACTGCCACAATAAATACATTTTCTTTCTTCCGTCAAGAATAGCCCTGTTGCAATCTTTATATGTAAAGCATTAGGCCAATCACTTGAAATAGCAATCGGGGAGCTGGCGACCGTCAATAAGCCTCAACATTTTTTTGCAGCTCTCACAGCCGCATATTTCCAAATCCCTTCGGTACCCTCCGAATGCCTCTTCTATCGCTCGGTGTCGGCGGTATATCTCGAGGTCGATATCGAATCGGCCGCAAAGATCTTCAATCTGTTTCTTTCTCAAAGCGGCTGTCTCTATATCAATGACACCCGCTCGATGGCACTCGTATAACGTGCGTGTTGCGATATAATACAATTTATCGATGGTCCCGGATAATTTGGGTAAAATGTCAATTCCCGAGAACGCCGCCTTGTCTATTTCATTCCTTTCCATTGACACAAATCCTCTCGGCATCGTCCACGCTGTATGCAACACCCGCTGCGCAGCCGTATATGTTGGACATTTGTTCGATGAAGTTAAGCTGCTCTGAGGTTGGCTTGTTCGGCTTGACCTTCACCTCGATAAAATATGCCTTTCCGTTGCGGACGGCGAACAGATCACTGAAGCCTCGCGGCAATCCGCTGTTAATATATCGCCTGTCTTTGGTGATGAATTTTCCTACGTTGACGCGAAACACCGCAAATCCCAGCCGTGAAAGCCGCAGTTTTATTTCGTTCATCAAATCATGCTCTGTCATACTCCCATTATCCTCCTCATGTTGTTGTACTTGTCGGGAATTGATATCCCCAGTTCAACGCACTTATGAATGACCCATGCGAATTTATAGCCTTTTGCGCGTTGGAACCGCTTCATTTCGTCGAATGTGGATATGTCTTTATAATAATCGTAAGGCTTTGCCTTGAGAATTTCTTCAGGCGTGAGTTCTTTCATTTCCATGTCGAGTTGCTCAGCCTCAGCGCGCTCCTGCTTTTGGAACTCATACCCGCATTCGCTGCAGATTTTCGATGTGGACGGCAACACGCAGAAACATACAGGGCACTGCCTTACGGTAACTTTATTTTGCGCTGTATGCCTTTTCGCTTTCAACGTCCATTCCCTTGGTTCATCGGGAAGCCCGTGTGTGTAGACGTTCGCCACAAGGTCAATAATAATTGCTGTTTTGTCGGGCTTGTACCGCATTGACCTCATTGACTGCTGAATGTAAAGCGTAAGACTTTTGGTGGGGCGCACGAGCATTACACATTCGCAGTCGGGGACGTCGAAGCCCTCTCCGAACAAATCCACATTGCAAAGCACAGTAATTTGTCCCGCCCTGAATTGCCCGATAATATTTGCGCGCCTGTTCTTGTCCGTCTCGCCGTCAAGATGTTCTGCCGCTGTGTGCTTGGAGGCTTCAACGCTCGCGCAATATACTATCGTGCGTTTCCCGTTTGCCAGTCGTATATATTCGTCTACTGTCGAGCCGTATATCATGTTTTTCTCCATAAGCTGTGCGATGTCTGACTGATTGTATTCCCCGTGAGTAACCCTAACGCCCTTCACGTCTGCCAGCTTGATCGAGTAATATTTGTACGGCGCAAGGTAATGACTGTCAATAAGCCATTTGGTACTTACGCCCTCAATCAGACTGTCGAATATCTCTCCCAGTCCTCCGCTGCCAAGCCGGCATGGTGTAGCTGTAAACCCAAGTCTTATTGCGTCGGGAAACTTGTCGTATATTTTTCGGTAAGTAGCTGCCAATGAATGATGAGCCTCGTCCGTGATAATGACTGCCGGCGTGGGGATTTTATCGAGCCGACGCGATACTGTTCCTACCATCTCAACCGAACAAAGTTCAAAATCAACGCCGCACATTCGGAAAGTGTCCGTTATTTGCTCGCAAAGCTCTTTTCGATGAACTATAAACAGTACTCGATTGCCCTTTGTGGTTGCGCTTGCTGCAATCATACCCTGTATTACAGACTTACCGCCGCCACACCCCAGCACCACACAGATTGATTTTTTGCCCTGCGTAATCTGTTGCCGTGTCCTGTTTATTAAATCCTGCTGATACGGTCTTAATTCCACTTCTTTCACCTCCGTTTTGTTCATAATCTTGTAATAGTCTTTCATTCTTCCAAAAAAGTCTTACGAAAAAACTTACATTTTTTTGCCCTCAAACGCCGTAAAATGGACTGGTCTTACAGTCTTACATTTTTTCGTAATGTATATATAATATATTTATAGTAAAAAACGGGGATAGCGAGTTACCTCGCGTATGATATATTAATTTTATGTAAGACCTGTAAGACTTGTAAGACCTGTATATTTAAACGTCCGATTTTGGGCGTTTTTTAGGTCTTACATTTTTTCAGGTCATGTAAGACTACGTAAGACTATGAATTAATTGTTAAAATGGAACTTCAGAATTGATATTCTCGTTGCTCTCAGACATTTTTAACTTTACGTAGTTCCCTTTAATATTGCGACATTTGGTCTGGTGAATATATCTCCCTTGTGAACTTAGAATAAGAATTTCCTTTTGCGCCCACTTTGATTTTACGGCATTGAAGTCAAAACCACCCGCACTGAGCAATTCGACCAGTTTTGCCTTGTTAATCAAAATAAAATCGCCGTCAATTTTGCCCCATATCTCGCCGCTGTACGTCTCGTCGCTGAATTTATTTTCATTTATTGCTATTTGAGACATGGTATACTCATAAGCTCTCAACGTAGCGTCTACGTCCTTTTTTGACGTGGCAAATCTTGCCACCATACCCGCAGACAACGGTTCTTCTCCCTCATATACACTTTTGCACGCTATCCTGTCCGCCAGCACCATCATAGCAAGCGCTTGAGCTTGCTTTTCCGTTGTGTCGGCTGTCTCCAGTATCTCGCGGAATATCCCGTTGTATTCAGAGACGAGTGTGTCATTGCGTTGGTTTACCGCATTGACAAAATCAATGCCTGCCCACCCGTAATTCTCCGTAATTATGTTCACAGTCTGGTTTCCGTTTTCTATAACCGGAACGGTACATTCCACCTCGATAACGCGATTTATCACACCGCCCCCGCTCCCGCTCTTTGTGCAAGGCTCCTCTCCTGTGAACAAAAATGAATTTTTCCACGCTCGGGTAGCATTCAATTTGTCATAGCTCATTCGTCCTCTGTCGATGCCTTCCGTTATCTGCATGATGAGTTTGTCATAGTTCTCACCTTTTATCGTCTGTAATTCGTCCCCTGCAAACGGAAGATTGTACAGCACTGCCGCAGTTGACATCATAGAATTGGCGGTCATATTCATGGTGCGCACCAGTTTACCCATTGACGGATTGCCCCATATCGACATGGCGACCATAAGCCCCACAGTTTTGCCCGCGCCCGTACCGCCCCACAGGTGAAAGACGAACGGCAAGCCGTTGATTTTTTCCACAAGCACACTCGCAAAGCTCGCCGCCATCTGCATTCTCAGCAGTATATTTTTTCGCAGCGTCGAGGTGTGCTCTTTCCATCTTGCATAGCTGCCGCTTTGACATATGCTTTCATACAGGTATTTGTATTCCCGATCACCGTCAAATCTGATATCCGTATTGTACGGTACGAAACTGCCGCCCAGCCAGCCCATGCGCGATACTGACATTGAATGTGGAAGAATATCCATATTTAATGCTGCGCAGTCCGCTATATATCTCACCAGCAGTTTGGCGTTTTCGCTGTTGACCTCTATTCCGAAATCCGCCAGCTTTATAATATCGTGAACATTAGCCACTTTTGAGCGCTCACAGATTATGTATTTCCAAGCGCCGTTTTTATAAAAATCAATGCGTATTTTCTCAATTCCGCTCTCGGCATTTGTCATGATTTCAGTAGGCAGAATGGGAATAGTGCTTGCTCTTTCGCACTGGACACTGTCAGATTTTCCCCTATATACTGTTGTTCTCACTCCCGTGTCGTCCGCGATCCATTCTCCGCAGTTTATAATTATCGGCGCGTCTGTGAATTTTGTGAGATTTTGTTCCGAACTTCCGCGCATTTTTGCATAGTTCATTCGGCTGGCCTTCAGCATATCGCGAAATCTTTTGAGACTTTTAAGGCGTTCAGCTTTTTCTTCTATGAGTAAAATAAGCCGCTTTCTTTCCTCCGGGTCGCACATGGAGTTTATTCTTTCATACACTTCTTCGCTCAGGATGGATTTTCGGTCTAACTCTTCAATCCAGTCAAACTCTTCCGTATTTCTTCCACCTCTTTTCTGCAAGTTCTGTAAAATTCATTCGGCTCCCTTTCCAGCTCGTCAATTAAATATTCCACACGGCCAATGTTTTGCAATGCTGTGAAAAACTGCGGATTGTCTGTGCCGCCCGATTGAATGAATTTGTATAGCACTCTGTGATATTCACATAAAAGCCTTGAGGTTTTCGTCTGCCATTTCGCAAATTCTTGCCGCTGTATCTGCTCCAGCCGGAGCTTGTCCCGCGACTTGCGTTCAGCCGCGCAGTTTCGTTTACCTCCGATTTCAAGACCAAGTGAAAAATCGGAATTTATCTGCTTGCAGCTGTCCAGATAATTCAGATTCATCAGCCTGCCGACAAAATCTATTACATCTCCGCCGCTGTTGCAGCCGAAGCACCACCACCCGTCCGGATAGATCTTTAACGACGGCGTTTTTTCAGAATGAAACGGACAGCAAATATATCCCGAACGGTTGGGTTTAAATCCGTAAAATTCGACCGCCCGCCTCATTGGCAAAGCGGCCTTTATATTGTCGGATATATGGTTAGAACGGTAAATCATCGGGTAAATCATTATTGGAATAATTTGATTCGTACTCAACATTCACATTGTGACCGGCGGCATTTTCATTGTCATAATTATTCCCGTTGTCACGTTTGCCCTCGGCAAAGTAAACCTGATCGGCAATGACGTCCCACGCTCTGCGCTTGTTGCCTTCGCGGTCGGTGTAGGAGCTTGTCTGGATACTTCCCTGTACGGCCACAAGCTGCCCCTTATGAAAGTATTTGCTGACAAAATCGGCGCGCTGCCTCCACACCACTACGTCGAGAAAATCCGTCTGTCTCTCATTGTTGGGACCCGAAAAATCCCTCTCCACGGCCAATGAAAATCTCGCCATTGCCGTGCCGTTCTGGGTGGTTCGATAGTCGGGGTCAGCCGTCAGCCGCCCCATTAAAACAACACGATTGAGCATATGTTTGTCCTCCTGCAATTTAATTATGCTGCCACACAAAACAGCGTTTTTTCTGCGTCTTATTGTATATTGCCAGTCCTGTTATCCTCTTGTTGTCGATTTTAATTTTTTCAACCTCGAATCGATCATAGCAATTACATCTCTCGCCGCTTGATGATATCTGGCAATTTTCATTGCTTATCCATATAAACGGGGCCGTGTAGAGTTCACGCCCGATACCCCAATTGAAACACGCCCGTTTGAAGCTGTCGGACGCTTCGCCTTTTTCCGCCTCGGTATTGCTCTCCGTTCCAACGTCCTGTTTCCAAACCCAGCGGTCAAACCCCTGCTCGGTGGGGAAGTTAATCCCCACGTTGCAGAACAAATGTCCGTCAATCAACTCATGTGAGCGCTGCCACCTTTCGGGGCCAACAGTTTCATCAAGTATACTCATATCCACTCGGGCATTCTTGTAAAGCAGCAGTATAACGCCGTTTTTTTTGGCGCTCTGCACTCTCACTTCTATATCTTCTTTAGTGAGATCACGAAAAGATATTCCCATTCATCATTTCTCCTATTACTCTCAAGACTTAGCCGTCAAGCTTTATCAAAGGGCACTCACTGCCCACATATCTTTCAGGAAACTCAACCACAGATTTGTTGAGCTGACAGAGCCTGTTGTTGCTCGAAAGAAATGGACAGTAAATGCAGGCTATGTGTTCATTTCCTTTCCAATCAATCGGGAAACCTACCGTAACGGTTGCAGCAGTCTTAATATACCCTCGCACGCCGCTTTCAAAATTAGCCATCGAAATTCACTCCCCTGTATTTTTCTTTAAGAAGATAAAGTGGTTTATCGGGTTTTGATTTTTCATCAAATCCTGGTGTTTCATCGCGTTTGCGAGACCGCCGATCACAACCGGTAATTTCATAAAGCTCATACGGATTAAGAGGTTCATACACTTATATTACCTCCCGCGCTCTTAGCAGATTCCTCATTTTCTACAAAAGTCTTAGTACTAATGGTATCAGTAATCTCATTAGCGATCTCATAAACCTTATCAGGATCAAGGTCATTGTCCATTACCATCTTTGATATTGTTGCTACAAGTGCTATTTTGTATATATCTGATTTTTTCATTTTACTTTTTCCTCCAAAAATTTTCATAATCTCATTTTAATTAACATCCAATTTATCTATGCGTATTAAATTGACAATGATTTTTCCGTTTTCAAGCTGCTTTTGATAAACTGAGATCGGCAGTTTTTTTCTTTTAATGATATCTCGGAATGTTTTCGCGCTGGGTATACCCTCACGTCCACTCTTTCCCGTAGCTACACATAACATCTTATACTGTTCGCCCGATTCCATGAACTCGTTCAATGTACCAGAATAATCATATCTTGACGTTGAAGAGTGGATATTTTCGTTGCATTTCAGCAAAGATTCATTTTCAGTTATCAATGCTTCGATTTTTGCGTCCAACCCCAAAATTCTCTCGGCGGCACGCGTAAGCAGCGTAGATGTAGTTGTCCCAGGTAAACGAGTTGAATGACTTAACATTTCTTCAACGAGTTCACTATTTGACTGCAACTTGAAACTCTCATTCTTATTCATTTTTTAACCTCCAATGATCTCAATCAATTGAACTTTTTCACAACGTATCTGTCCATCGGTATTGTAAGACACAACAACCCCGGCAAGCCACTCCCATTTAATAAGAACTTTCCATATATTGCCGTTATACTTTTGCTTTACCCAATCGAGCGTAGCGACATTGATTCCGCAGCCACAGAGTTCAGAACGATTGGAGTTAACGCTCTCTTCAATGACGCTTCCCTCTACTATTTGCCATGATTGCGGGGCTTTGCGAACTCCATTGAAAACTTTATATGCTAAAATTCCTTCCGACGTTGATTCAAAATTTTCAGAAATAAATTTTACTGATGACAAAAGACCTACAGATTGGCTGAGGTTTGCCTCTTCAAGATTTGCCCCGCCGAGGTATGCCTCGTTGAGGTATGCCCCTCTGAGATTTGCCTCGCTGAGGTTTGCCCCGCTGAGGTTTGTCCCTCTGAGGTTTGCCCTGCTGAGGTCTGCCGCGCTGAGATTTGCCCCTCTGAGGTCTGCCTCGTTGATGGTTGCCCCTCTGAGGTCTGCCTCGTTGATGGTTGCCCCGCTGAGGTTCGCCCCGCTGAGATTTGCCCTTTCTCCGTCAAGTTCGTTGTTGAGCCATTTAACGTGTTTTTCAAGTATCTTTTCGAGTTTTTCTTTTTCCATGTGCTTGATTTTCTCCCTTGGATATGTTATACTTCAATCGTGATTTTTTATCTTTGCCGCCGAGGAAGTGCTCTCTCCCGAGGCGGCTTTTTTATATCCAACCACTTCATAGCCCCTAGCCAACGCCTGTTCCACTGTCAGCCCAAACATTGACATAAGCTCACGAGCCGTGAACTTTGGCGGCTGGGGGTTTCCATGTACTTTTTTCATTCTTTCTCACCCTCTTTCGCTAGAACTGATTCAATAGAATTTTTGCTGTCATACCATGACGTGCCAATCACTATGGCGAAAATCAACAGCCAAAGCCATGGTATCATGTCAATGGTAATGAGATTGGTTATGCACTCAAGCAGCCAGCCAATAAAGCGAATTGCTTCGTATGCTACGGCGATTGCCAAAGCCGCCTCGGCTATCAAACCGATCATGTATGTTATGATAATGTGTTTGTTGCTCATTTTGCTTACCTCCTCTAATCTATGTTCCGATTCTCTACACTGTTATAAACGAGCATTACTATCATTCTGTGTTGTTACCGCTTTCTGTATTGTCCTCTGTCCACTCAATCGTCTCTTGCAGCGTTACCGTGTATCTTTGCCGATTTTCAACTCCCACTGACAGACAGATAAATTTGTCAATTCGGTAAGCAGTTCAACAAATGTATTATTCAATGGGTCAAACGGCATGATGATTCCCAACAGCAGCAGTCCGGATTTGACCGCAATGTATGTTGCGCCGTCTTCCGTACTTCGCTCGCAAAGCTCTACACTCTGCTCATCAGCAAACGGCTTAAGATACTTTACGTCGAGGAATACAATTCCTTTGGATGTCTTGAGAGGTTCTATTGTCCTGCCAGTAATATTCAATGTCATCATGTTACGTTCAAGAACTTTTTCATCCGATACAATGTCCACAAAATTCAGTGGAACATTTTCCAAATCAAAATGTCTGAATATATACTTGCTTCGGCTGTCTTTCGGTACGTCGAGCATGGTAAACAGGCTTTCCTCGTCAAGCCATGGCATATTATAGAGCGGATATGAAGCAACCCCGTCGCTTACCCATTGGCATTTTCCGGCATCGTAAAGCGTGATATATTTCGTGCATTTGAGAATACTTTCAACTTGTTTGATTTTCATTCGCCGTCTGTCCTTTCTATTCTCTGCTTTCCCAATCCTTGTCCGGTTCTGCACTGGCAAACCAACCGCCGCCATTATAGCCTTGTAAAATCGCCAAGGCTTGGAGCACGCCGTGTATTATTCCGCACGGAAACATAACAAGCGGGCTATCGCTCTGATTTTCCAGAAGCTCCGCCGCTTTTTCATCGGTCATCGGGAGCGTGATGCACATCGTGGCGACATCACGCCGACCGTCAAATACGCCGCTCATAACGTAGGTAATGCAAATATGCTTCATCTGATGTCACGCTCCTTTCTGCTCCGCTTCAAACGCCGCACGGTTTTCGGGGTTTGCGTAAAACTCTTCAATCCCGGGTAAAAGCGCAGCTATGAGAATATTCCACTCAATATTTGGTACTTCCTCAAGGTTTATCTGAATGCGCTGCTGTCCCTCGACCGGAACCATGATTTTATTTTTATGTGCTTTCATTTTACGTTCTCCTTTTTGTTCATACATACAGGACAGAGATAGCCGTCTTGAGGAATTCTCGTCTGTTTGCTGACGTTCCAGTCAAATCCGCATTTCCGGCAAATCTCGTAACGCCTAAGGGTTAATGTCGGTATGAACGCAACAATCTTCGCTCCTTCGTTCTGCGTCGCCATCTCAATCACCTTCCTGCTGCACTTGTTCAATCGTGGGAATTATGTTAACGCCTTTGAGCAGTTCGTAAATGAAAACTCTGCCTTTCTGCGTCCACTTGGTCTCCATGGTCACATCGGGAGAACCGTCCGAACGGGTTATGTTTATCGTCTTGCTATGGGTGTAGCCTTTATCGTGGTACTTGGAATAAAGCAACCATTGCCCGCTCTGCTTGTACTGGATTCCCAACTCATGCAGTTTTGCGTTCATGGCTCTGCCGCTCATACCGTAATCTTTCGCAATTTGACTTATGGTAACAAGTCCCTTGTTGTTAAGAATCTTGTCCATGTAATCCGCTTTCGGTTTGAGTTCGCCGATAATCTGCTTCTGCTGTGCATTTTCAAGGGCGAGAGCCTTGTTCCTCGCACGTTCCTCTTTCAATGCGGTAAACGCTTGAATTGCAACGTCGGGATTATTAAGAAGCTCGTCCACTGCATACATACCATGCTTTCGGATAGACGGCAGCACTTCTGACGTTACCCAGCGTTTGAATTTCTTCGCTGTCGGTAGCTTGCTTGACAGGATAAGACTGTAAAGTCCACTTTCGTTAATTACAGCTGTTTTACTTTGTCCTATGGGCACATTACCGTTTTGGGAATCTGTTATGTCAAGCATTACAAACTGCTTATCCTCATCATAAACATGGGTTGAGACAGCTTTACTCGCATTGCTATAACCCAAAATAGATGCCACGTCCTTACCGACAAACCAAGGCTCATTTTCAATAGTCAGTGTTCTTACTTCGCCGAACTCGGCGTTACTGTATGTTTGAATTTCGTTCATGTTCATCGTCCTTTCTATTCTTTTTTTCAAAGATTTATATGGATAACATTTTTGTGAACCATCATATTCTGCGCTTCACCAAGGTAGTCCCGAATTGAGGCGTACTTTTTACCTTCATCGTCTATCGGGTTCACCTCTTTCAAAATCAATTTTGCCGCGCCGCTTGTCTAAGCTGAATTTTTAGGCCGATTAAATTCATGTTTTCCCGCCATTAAACCAATAATGAAAATCTGGACTTTTTCTTCAAGCCGAGGGTCGTTGAGCCTAAGGAAATCGTTAATTGTTTCCAATTGGATTTTGCTAAGTTTATTCCGCTCAGTCATATGTTTCACCACCTTTTCTGTGTGACTAAGGGATTTCATCTTGTCCCTATGGTATAAATATAACATACCTGAGGTAAGTTGTCAAGTACTTTTTTATAATTTTTTTATCTTGACATTATACCTAAGGTATGTTATTATAGTTGCATGAGAGGTGATTTTATTGGATAACAATATAAATACTCGATTGGCCGACCTAAGGAAATCTTTAGGAATATCTCAATCTTGTTTTGCTGAAAAAATAGGTATATCCCCCAATAATATATCAAGGTATGAATCTGGTAACAGAGTTCCGGCAGAAAATACAATACTTTTGATATGTAAAACATTTGACGTGAATTATGACTGGCTCAAGAATGGAAACGGCGAAATGTTTATAAGAACAAACGATAGCGTAAAAATGGCAATTATGAAAATGCTTGAAGGTAAGAATAAGACAGCGATTGACGTTTTTACTGCTTTTGCACACTTCGACGATAAAGACTGGGAGACAGTTAGGAAGTTTATCAACGGTCTGAAAAAATAAAAAAACACCGCCGAAGCGGTGTGAAAGGAATCATTTCTGATCTGTGTGCCAATGTGTAAGTACATACATTATAAAATCAAGTGCATTAGTAGAATAACACTCGTCAATAAGTTTTTTTATTTTCTCTTTTAACTCATCTAAATTCATGTATCATTCCTCCGTTTGTGAAATTATGTTAATATTATAAATCTCGAAAGCGAGAATGTCAAGGATAATATTCGCAAAATATAGATTAAAAATAATTCCCCTGCCGCTGATTTGGAAGCCTAAACGACAGGGGAAAAGGTGGTACTAGAGCGTCAATCGCTCTGTGAATAATAATATCACACAGAGTGAAATTTGTCAATATCTGGTGTGAAAATTTTTGGAGGTATGCTTTATGAATTGTATCAGGTGTGGTAGTGGTAACACTATTCACGTTAAGCTGGAAGATGGAGAAGAAACCGTACAGTGTAATGATTGCGGCGCTAAAATGACGGTTCAAAACCCCGTCTCTGTAAATAATACGCTTAATAAAGTCACGGAAGTTTCAAAGATCCAAACCAGTGTGGGAACTGCCAGGCAAATGTTTACCAAAGATTCCGTATCAAAAAAAATAGATGCAGTAAAGGTATGGATAAAAAATCCTATAAGCATCATATTCGCTGTTACTAATTGTGTTTTATTGGTAGTTTCTATTGTTATGTTGATACTGTTATGTAACAGCGGCATATCTGCTAATGATGAAGTCAAAAATTATGCACTCACAAACGGCTATGAACTTGCTGACTTTGATAAATTTAATTCTCCGGCAGAAGAAAACGGGTTAGCAAACACAAAGATTTATTTTTACGGTAAAATTAAGGAGTTAACTAAGGCTGGAACATACAATGTTGCGTTGCTTGAAGAAAGCGATAATCCTCAAAATGTTTGGGCAGTTATGTTTTTTGATAATGATAATTACTCAAAGTTCTCACAGGGTAAAAAAGCAGTTGTTTTCGGCTACTACCAAGGACATTCCAGTTCCTTTAATGTGCCGTTTTTATTTTATTCAAACAGTTACATAGATGGAAAATGGTATGAGTATGAAGATACGTTAGGAATTTTCAACGTGCTTGAAAACCAAAAAACGTCTAACTTAATTATAAATGGGGAATTTGCAGTAGATAAAGATGGAATGGTTGATGCTATAAATACTATTGATAATATTGTCTACATACCGATTGAACTACAGGGAGGAGATTTGACCCTTTACGCAGGACAGGTTGCAGAAGGCGTTAAATGTACGATCGTATGTGATAATAGCGGGGAAAAAATAAAAGCAGTTCAAATTGAATCCAAGGCCGATTCATCTAGCTCATATAATGCAGGTGCGTTTTTATCCAATCTGGTTAAACTTTTTGATTCCGATAATTATGAAAAAAATATAGACAGATTATTGGAAAAAATTGATTTTGATAATTTAAGATACGGTGATACAAAGAGTTGTGTTATTTCTGATATGTTTTACAACTGCGATTACACCGAAAAGGATAAAATAATTATATCAATTATGCCGACTTAATTCCAAAAAGCAATCTAAAAAAATCCCCCATCCGTCCAGTCGCCAAACAGTCGGATAGAGGAAATTCACAAAAACTGCACCAAGGGTGAAGTCTATTGTTATGATAGCATATTTTTTTCTTGGTGTCAAATTTTTTAAAATTTCAAGGAGAAAAATTTATGGAAAACAAAAATACTTATCAATATCGCGCCGCTATTTATGCCCGTTACAGTTCCGTAGGGCAGCGCGATGAATCCATTGAGGGACAGATTCGCGAATGTGAGGATTTTGCTAAACGAAACAATATAAGCATAGTGAAAGTATACGCGTACAGAGCCGTAAGCGGAACATCGACATGTAAGCGCGACGAATTTAACAAGATGATTAAAGACAGCGAAAAGGGTATATTTGACGCGGTAATCTGCTGGAAGATTGACCGATTCGCCCGAAACCGATATGACAGTGCTATCAACAAGGCGAAGCTTAAAAGAAACGGCTGCCGCTTGTTTTATGCCAGGGAATCAATCCCCGATGGACCCGAGGGTATTATTCTTGAATCTGTTATGGAGGGCTACGCTGAGTATTATTCAGAGAATTTAAGCCAGAACGTAAAACGCGGGAATTATGAATCTGCACTTGAGTGTAAAACGCTGGGCGTTAAGGTTTTAGGCTATAGAAAAGCACCTGATGGAAAATATGAGATTGACCCGGAGGCAGCTCCGGCGATTCGCTACATATTCGAGCAATACGCCAATGGGATCCCGTCCGTTAAAATAGTAGATGAATTAAACAACCGTGGATATAAAACCCTTACCGGAGGTAATTTCGGCAAAAACAGCGTTGCTCAAATCGTAAAAAATGAAAAATACGCCGGGGTTTACACTTATAAAGATGAAATTCGTGTCGAGGGCGGTATTCCTGCACTTGTCGATAGAGAAACCTTTGACAAATGCCAAAGGATATTGGAAAAACACAGGCGCTCTCCATGCACCTCTAACGGCAAAGCAGTAGGAAAATATTTATTGACCGGTAAACTCTACTGTGGTGAGTGCGGCGCAACAATGGTGTCGGGAACAGGTACGAGTAAAACCGGTCGGAGATATGGATATTATCAATGCTCAAAGGCTCAATTCCATAAGTGTAACAAGAAGCGCGTAAAAAAGGAGTGGATTGAAAAAATAGTAACCGACAAGCTCAAAGAAATAATTCACGATGATAAATTCATTGATATGATATCTGACAAGGCGGTCGAGTATCAGAATAACACACTAATCACCTACAGACATGAAGCCACATCTGAATTGGAGCGGAGGCGGAAAGACGCAATAAAGGCAAGGGATAATATTATTCAGGCCATCGAGGGCGGCTTAATTTCCGCCGCTCTGACCGCCAGATACAAGGCGTTGGACGATGAAATTGTAACCCTTGATGCTGCTATAGCCGATTATAAACATGAAACTCCGATATTTACAAAGCGTGAGATTGTTTTCTACCTCAAACAACTGCGGGAAAAGGCGGTTGACAATGAGAAGTATGAAGAAAAATTAATTGACACATTTCTCAACTCGGCGTTCCTTTACAATGATGGGAGATTGGTTATCTGTTTCAACTACAGCGGCGATAACAACAAATTGACGTTGACGGAAATAGACAGTGTTCTTAACGAATGTCCCGAAACGGCGGATTGTGGGGATTTGTTAGAAGCGGAAAAGGGTTCTAACTTACTTTCACCTTGCCAGCGGCACGGGGATAGCCAAGCGCGATGAGTTCAAGCGCATGATTGAAGCTTCCGACAACGGCGAGATCGATATCATCCTCACGAAGTCGATCCAGCGGTTCGCAAGGAATACGGTGGACTTGCTGGAAACGGTGCGGCACTTAAAAGACATCGGCGTGGAGGTGTGGTTCGAGAAGGAACACATCAATTCCATGAGCGGTGACGGCGAGTTGATGCTGACCATCCTCGCATCCTTCGCACAGGAAGAAAGCCGCAGCCTTTCGGAGAACTGCAAATGGGGTATCAGAAAGCGGTTCGAGAAAGGCATACCGAACGGTCACTTCCGTGTGTACGGCTACCGCTGGGAGGACGATGAACTGGTCATCGTGCCGGAGGAAGCGGCGGTCGTGAGACGGATTTTTCAGAACTTCCTGGACGGCAAGTCGAGACTGGAAACGGAACGGGAATTCGCCGCCGAGGGCATCACCACGAGGAACGGATGCCGCTGGGTGGATTCCAACATCAAGGTGGTTCTCACGAACGTGACCTACACGGGCAACCTTCTCCTGCAGAAAGAATTCATATCCGATCCCATTTCAAAACAGCGGAAAAAGAACCGGGGACAGCTTCCGCAGTATTATGTGGAGGATACGCATCCCGCAATCATTGACAAAGCGACCTTCGACTATGTGCAGGAAGAAATCGCGCGGCGCAAGGAATTGGGACCGAGGGCGAACAAGAGCCTGAACCTCACCTGCTTTTCGGGAATGCTGAAGTGTCCGCATTGCGGTATAAGCTACGCACACAACAAGCGGACGGACAGAGGGTTCATGGAGTATTGGGCTTGCGGTTCGAGGAAGAAAAAAGGCGTCAGGTGTCCGGTCGGCGGCAGCATCAACCACGAGAATCTGAAAAAGGCGTGTGTCGAGGTTCTCGGACTGGATAAATTCGATGAGGATGCGTTCCTCGACAAGGTGGACTTCATCAACGTGCCGGAGCGGTATGTGCTTGAGTTCCATCTGAAGGACGGCGTGGTCATCACGAAGGACTGCCCGAACACGGGGCACCAAGATTGCTGGACGGCTGAGTATAGGGCGAAAACCTCCGAGAAGCGCAGGAAGAAACCGAACTGTAAAGGTTCCTCCGTCATGACGGGGAAAATCAAGTGCGCCGGGTGCGGCTGCAATTTCCGCAGGGCTTCACAGCCGTCAGCCACCTCGGAAAGCGGTAAGGCGTTCTACTGGCGGTGCGCAGAGCGGAACGGATGCGGTACGGTCGGCTTGCGGGAGGATGTGCTGAAGCCCTTTATAGCGGAGACGCTCGGCTTTCCCGAATTTGATGATGCCGAGTTTGAAAAGCGGATAGACCACATCTGTGTAATTCAGTTAAGGATAAAAAAGTCTATAATCAGTCGATTTTGCCGATGAAGCGGTAGTAAATTTCGATTTCCTGTTCCTTGCAGCCGTCTGCGTCTTCCATCGTTTCATGCACCAGAATCTTATCAATCAGGGCGTTCAGCAGCTCGGCGGTCAACTCCGTGGGATGTGCGTACTGCCGGATCAGTGCCAGCCACTTCTCGGCATCGCTCTCTGTCTGGCGCACCGCCTCGACCTCTGCGGTCACCGCTTCAATCTTCTCCGCCAGCTCGCCCTGCTCCGTCTGATATTTTGCGGTCAGCATATTGAAATTGTATTCGGTGATACGCCCCGCCGCCCAGTCCTCATAGAGCCTTGCGAACAA
>CANPVE010000016.1 GCA_947581635.1 uncultured Clostridia bacterium
CTCTGCCTGCGGCTTCGCTCGTGAGGCTCTGCCTCACCCTCCTCTTTTGAATTCACCTTATTTGTGTTCGCCTTAATTTTTCTTTAATCTTGGCTTGTTTTGCTCGCTCTGCCTACGGCTTCGCTCGTGAGGCTCTGCCTCACCCTCCGCAATGGCGCTGCCCTTGACCTGCCAAGAGGACTTGTCCCCTTGGATTCCCACGCTTCGCTAATTATTTTTGGACGTGCTGCTCTGCAAATTTACACATTGCGAATTGATTTTTGCCGCTGTATATGATAGAATGGCAGTGATATTCCAGGTGAAGGGAAGCGGAAAATATGACGGAGACAAATGTGCAGGTCATTGAGCCTCATCATAAGAAAAGAATAGTTCTTATAGACAATTTAAGAGGTCTTGCGCTTATATATATGGTTTTCTTTCACTTTATATATGATATGGCATACCTCGTGCCTACCGAATGGGGGCGCGCCGCCCTCGCCGCCAATCAGGATATTGTAATATTCGACACCGCCTCGTTCATTCTTCTCGCAGGAATATCCAGCGCGTTCAGCCGAAGCAATCTAAAGCGCGGCGGCAGACTGCTCGCCATCGGGATTGTTTTCACACTGGTAACGGCGTTTATATTCCCCGGACAGGCGATATATTTCGGCATACTCCAATTGCTCGGGAGCTGCATGGTGCTCTATGGCGCATTTGAGAACAGACTGTGCAAGCTCCCCACCGTGGTAATGCTCGCCGTCTGCGCGGTGATATTCGCCTTGACATTCAACATCAACGACGGATACATCGGAGTCAAAGGCGTATTTGAGATAGATTTGCCCGAACAGCTGCTCAAAAACAATCTGCTGTACCCATACGGTTTCGTCAAGGGCGGCTATGCCTCGGTTGATTATGAACCGCTGCTGCCGTGGTTCTTCCTGTATTTCGGCGGCACATACATAGGCGGCTTCATAACCAGGCACCGCGACAGTCTGCCGAAATTCTGCTATGCCAATCCCCTGCCTCCGTTAAGTCTGATTGGACGGCACTCTCTGCTGATATACGTTCTCCACCAGCCGATAATTATGGGTGTGGTTTACATCATAAATTTTATAACAAAAATTTGAAAGGACTAAATAAAAGATGAACTTTGCACAGGCTCTCGCCAATGAATTTAAAATCAAGCCTGAATACAGTGAAAATATCCTCAAGCTGATTGATGATGGGAACACAATTCCGTTTATTGCACGCTACCGCAAAGAAATGCACGGTTCTATGGACGACCAAAAGCTGCGCGAAATTTCCGAACGCTACGAATACCTCAAAAATCTCGACAAACGCCGCACTGAGGTGCGAACTTCGATAGAGAATCTCGGCAAGCTGACTGACGAGCTGGCAGCCGCATTGGAATCCGCCGCCACCCTCACTGAAATCGAGGATATCTACCGTCCCTACAAGCCCAAGCGCAAAACCCGCGCTTCCGTGGCGCGCGAAAAGGGATTGGAACCGCTGGCGGCGGCAATATTCGCGCAGGAAACAAATAAATACCCGATAGACATGGCAAAGGAATTTGTCAACCCCGAAAAGGAGGTAAACACGCCCGAGGAAGCTTTGCAAGGCGCTTTGGACATAATCGCTGAGGATATATCCGACAACGCCGAAATACGCAAGCGTCTGAGATACGTCGCTTTTGAGAACGGAAACATCGTGTCCAAGGCGTCGGATCCCGAGGCCAAGTCGGTCTATGAAAATTATTACGATTATTCCGAGCCTATGAAAAGAGCGGCAGGTTACAAGATACTCGCCATAGATCGGGGAGAGCGCGAGAAATTTCTCAAAGTGTCGATAGACTTTGACCGCTCACGCGGAGTGAGCATTGTGGCAAGCGCCGTGCTCAAGAATCCAAAAGGCGGCAGCTCCCCTTGCACCGACGCGGTGAGAACCGCAGTGGAGGACGCATACGACCGCCTAATCTTCCCCTCGATACAGAACGAGCTGAGGAGTGAGCTGACCGACACAGCGGTTGAAAACGCAATCAAGGTGTTCTCGGAAAATCTGCACCAGCTTCTGATGCAGCCGCCTGTCAAAGGCAAGGTCGCGATGGGTCTTGACCCCGGATATCGCATGGGCTGCAAAGTGGCCGTGGTGGACGCGACCGGCAGATTGCTCAATACAGCGGTAATTTATCCCGTGCCACCCTTTAACAAGGTAGAAGAGGCAAAGAAAATCGTATCCAAATTCATAAAGGCATACGGCGTGGAAATCATAGCTATAGGCAACGGCACGGCAGGCAAGGAGACTGAGATTTTCGCCGCCGACCTCATCAGGGAGCAGAAATTGAATGTTGCATACATGGTGGTGAGCGAGGCGGGCGCGTCGGTCTATTCCGCAAGCAAACTTGCGGCCGAAGAATTTCCGGACTATGATGTCAATGTCCGCTCCGCCATTTCGATAGCCCGTCGATTACAGGACCCTCTTGCCGAACTGGTTAAAATCGACCCCAAGGCGATAGGCGTGGGACAGTATCAGCACGATATGCCGCAAAAGCGACTGACCGAGGCTTTGGACGGCGTGGTGGAGGATTGTGTAAATTCAGTGGGCGTGGATTTGAATACCGCCTCCCCCGCTCTGTTGAGCAAGGTTGTCGGAATTTCACCTACGGTGTCGAAGAATATAGTTGCATACCGCGAGGCAAACGGCGAATTCAAAAGTCGAAAGGAGCTTTTAAAAGTAGCAAAGCTCGGGCCCAAGGCGTTTGAGCAGTGCGCCGGCTTCATGCGCGTCAGCGAGAGCGACAATCCTCTGGATGCAACCGCCGTTCACCCGGAAAGCTACGGCGCGGCGGAAAAGCTGCTCGACCTCTGCGGCTTCAGACCCGAGGATATCAGGAACAATGCGCTCGGCAGTCTCAGACAGAAAGTGGAGGGAATCGGCTTTGGCAAGGCGGCGGAAAAGCTCGGCATAGGCGTTCCCACGCTCACCGACATAGTAAGCGAGTTGATGAAACCCGGCCGCGACCCGCGCGACGAGCTGCCCAAACCGCTCCTGCGCACAGACGTGATGGATATTAAAGACCTGAAAGTGGGTATGGAGCTTCAGGGAACCGTGCGCAATGTCATTGACTTCGGTGCGTTTGTGGATATAGGCGTGCATCAAGACGGATTAGTTCACATTTCTCAGATAAGCAATCGCCGCATAAAACACCCCTCAGAGGTGCTCAAGGTTGGCGACGTGATAAAGGTGTGGGTGCTTTCAATTGACCCGGGCAAAAACCGAATCGGACTTACCATGAAGGGGGAACCCAAGAAAGAATGAGAAAATCTTTTGCATTAAGATTTGCTGCCGCGCTGACGGCGTTGGCATTTGCCGTGTGTCTCTCGGCCTGCAAAAAAGAAATGCCCAAGCGTTTGGACGGAATGTACTCTTCCGACGGCGCCGCATCGGACAATGCCGTGCAGAGTGACGCCGCAGACGCGGGAAATACAGAATCGGGAGACGAAAAGGACGCGGAGAAAAACCAAACGGCCGCCGCTCCAAAGTTCAAGTCGGGCAATTATGTAATGACTTCCTCTACAACTTACGAGCAGATACTTTACAATGGCAAGAGCATTTCGGCGCTCTACCGCACCTCGCAGACTTACACTTATAATATAAAACTCACTGTCAAAGATAACGGATCAATTGTCGCAGTCTACACTTTTAAGCGGGTTCAATTGGGCAGCGAGGGCAGCGAAACATACACGATGGATACAGACGACAAGTCGGGCAGAGACGATGATACCGCCGTGTATTATGATATTATCGGGCAATCCTTTACGGTCGATGTTACGTCCGATTTCAAGCTGTCTGTCAAAGGAGTAGATAAAATACACAAGAACTATCCCGATACGGCTGATTTGATAGACGACGAAAATATGCTCGAAATCGCGAAGGATTTATTCTACAACATAAACTCGCCGCTTTCGGTAAGTTCTTCGTGGAAACTCAAACAGAGCGGTATATCAAATACCTATAGCGTCACCAAAATCAATGACAAAAATATTCTTATTAATATAGCGGGCGGCGCGCTGGAAGTTCCGGAATCATTCACGAGCAACGAAATAACCTACAATTATAAAGTGTGCAATCCTCTGAATGGTTCGCTGGTAATAAACCGCGATAATAGAATGATACAGGAGCAATCGTCATATCAAAACAACACAGGCGAAATTGAGTATAACGGCGCGACCTATTCATTTGAAGAAACCTCATCGTCACTATGCGAAATAACAAAAGCTTAATAAAAAATTTTACAAAAATAAAAACACGAAAGGATGGAAACACAATGGACGAAAACATGACACCTGAAATGGAAAATACTGATGGCACAGACGAGGAAAATATCGTTTATCTGACCGATGAAGACGGCAATGAATTTCCGTTTGAATTTCTGGACATAATTACCTATAAAGACAGCGACTACGCCGTATTCTTTCCGGTAAACGATGGCGAAGAGGAAGACGGCGAAGAGGACGGAGTTGTAATTCTTAAGGCAATCTCCAATGACGACGGCTCAGCCGATTTTGTAAGTACCGATGATGACGACGCGCTTGACGCGGTATTCGAAATATTCATGGAAAATATCCGTCGAAGCTTTCAACTCGACGATGAGCAGGATTAAATTTTCAAAAACCAAAACCAAGCGAGCGGAGCTACGTGGGAGTCAAGGGGGATAATTCCTCCTTGCATGGTCCAGGGACAGCGCCCATGGCGGAGTGTGGGGCAGCGCCTCAGCCTGCGGCTTCGCTTGTGAGGCTCCGCCTCACCCTCTGCAAAGGCGCTGCCCTTGACCCGCCAGGAGGACCTGTCCCCTTGGACTTCCACGCTTCGCTAGTTATTTTTCATACGACTACTTTTTTCTCTCATTCTTTTTATGGAAGTACAAATTTATATCCCTGTCCCTCGGCGTAGTCTATGAAGTCACCGAGAATTTTTGCGTTGGTCGGAGACACCGCGTGCAGAAGATATATCGCACCACAATGCAAGCGTTCGTTGAGCTTCTTAAGCGCCGCTGTTTGATCAGATTGAGAATTCGGATCCCAGTCCTTATATGCAAAGCTCCACAAATAGGTCTTATATCCCATTTCAGATGCCAACGCAAGTGTCTGCTCGGAAAATTCACCCATAGGCGGACGAAGTACAGTCATTGTATAATTATAATTTTCTTTCACATAATCATGGAGCTGTTTTATTTCATCGCGGCAAACCTCTTGGGATTTTTCGGGCATCGAATAGTGCTTCCAAGTGTGGTTTCCCACCGTATGACCTTCGTCAATCATTCTCTGAACAATTTCTCCCTCTCGTTTAGCGTAATCGCCCGTTATGAAAAAGGTAGCCTTCACATTCTTCTTTTTCAGCGTATCCAGAATGTCGTTGGTATAGCCGTTTTCATAACCCTCGTCAAAAGTGAGGTATATTACCTTCTCACCCGAAATATCCACAAAATTTCCGCCCAGATCGCAGTACTTTTCCTGCGAGGTTACGGCGTCCTGAGGCCGATTCAGACTGTCAAAATTTGTTCCCTGTCCCCAGCAGATCTTATTTGGACTGAGGGTGGAAATATCTACTTTGGCCCTTTGAGTAGTGGTGGTATTTTTTGTACCTTTTGTAGCATTGCTATCCTTTTGGCTCTGCCCTTGGGTAGTTGAAGCTGCAGATGTGCTCGACGTCATTGATGAAGTCGTGGATTTTTTACCGCTCCCCGACCGCAAATCCGAAGCAAAGGTGCGGTAGAGCGACGTCAATATAAATGTGGCGGACAGTACCGACGCGCAAACTATGGACAAAGCTATTTTTTTTGTCTTTTCTATGATAATCAATCCTTTCATTTTATTTTTATATTAACCCTGAATTAAAAATTGAAAAAAAAGCCCAAAGCTTGTATATATACATTTTAAACTTTTCAAGCGAATTTTTTGTCCTATTTTAATTAAAGGTTACAATGGATTAATCAATCCGATATTATTTTTCCCACGCACAATGAATAATTGCAAAAAAAGCAGTCTGCATTATTTTTTCATATATGCAGACTGCGTAAATTTTATTGGCATTTTTTTAATAAAGACATTCCCAATTGTAATATTTATCAATTATATTACAAAAAACTATTTTTTTAAATAACTCTTCAACCGCTCGGCGGTTATGGCGTCAATCAAACAGTCCACAAGCAATCCTTCGCCGGTGTACCGCTCTGAGAATATTGTGCCGTTGTCGCGCACCAAAGCCGATTGCCCTATGTCGCTGAAAGGGAAAAGGAACTCGGCTCGTGTTTTTTTGACGGGCAGGGCTTCTTCTATCGCGCTCAGAAGCTCATCGAACCCCTCTCGATTCTTTGCGCTTATTTTCACGCCATCTACACCGAGAACATTATCGCGGTCGGTTGCGTCAATTTTATTGATTACGGTAATTATCGGCTTGCTGCCTGCGCCCAATTCGGCGAGAAGATTATTTGTAATCGCGAGATGATCTCGGAATACGGGCGATGAACCGTCGCACACATTCAATATAATATCCGCCTGAACCGCCTCTTCCAGCGTGGATTTAAAGGCTTCGATAAGGTGGTGGGGCAGCCGGCGAATAAATCCTACTGTGTCCACCAGCATGACGTTGCTGCCCGATGGAAGTTCAAGCGCCCGCGCTGTCGGATCGAGAGTGGCAAAAAGCATATCTTCCGAGAGCACGCCCGCGTCGGTGAGCGCGTTGAGCAAAGTTGACTTTCCCGCATTGGTGTAGCCCACAATTGCCACGGTGACAATCCCGTCGCGCCTGCGGCGTTCACGCTGTCTCCCGCGTTGTTTGGCCACGTCGCTTAATTTTTCCTTAAGTGCATCAATGCGATTGCGAATATGTCTGCGGTCGGTCTCCAGCTTGGTTTCGCCCGGACCACGCGTACCTATTCCGCCGCCCAGGCGGCTCATCTCAATGCCTTTGCCCGTGAGACGAGGCAACATATACTTCAACTGCGCCAACTCGACTTGCAGCTTTCCTTCATTTGAGCGCGCACGTCCGGCAAATATATCCAATATCAGCATTGTACGATCTATGGTACGAATATCCGTGGCGTTCTCAATGTTGCGCATCTGGATCGGAGACAGTTCGCGGTCAAATATTATAAGATTTACGCTATTGTTTTGGCAAAACTCCGCCATTTCCTTCAAAAATCCCGAGCCGACGCAGGTTGCCGAATCTAGCGACGGACGCTTTTGAAGCATGATACCCGCAACCTCGGCCCCAGCCGTTCGCGCAAGCTCTCTGAGCTCCGCCATGGATTCTTCTGTGTCGCTCTCGCCCAGATCCACTCCGGCCAAAAGCGCGATTGTATCTTCCTGTCTGGTGTCGTGCAGTTCTATAAAAATACCCCCAATAAATTAACGCGGGATTATAGCAATCCATAAGTAATTTCGCATTTGGAATTATTATGCATCGTCTTGCTCAACATATTTCGACATGAGCACTATCATGAAGAGCGCGCCAAAAGTCGCCCCCAGAATGGCCAGTATAGTATTGAGTGCAAAGAAAAGGCTTTGTTCGCTAAAGAGATAGCTCACTGCCTGACTGAAATTTCTAGACCCATCCATGTATGATATCACCATGCAGAGGAACATTGTTATAAACGAAATCACCGAACTCAATGTTATGCAGACGCTCATACCAAAGGTTGTGTTTTTGCGCCCTTTGAAGAGAGTGTAAAACCATACCGCAATAATTCCAGCCGGGAAACAGAGCGCCGCCATGTGAAATCTCGCTATTGGAGCGATTATCATATACGGAAGGACGCCTACAAGCGATCCGAGAAACGCACCGAGAACGCCCATGCCCGCGCTGCCCTGAATGTGCGTTTCACTGACAGTCGCGGAATGTTCGCTCTGATCGCCCATTATCTCACGGTAATCATCTTCCGGTTCGTCGGCTGCTGCGCTGCGGAAGCTGTCGCCGCCATCGTCGCTGAATGAGATGGGAGCGGGTTCAAATTCACTGCGTTCACCGTCATTATTGCGCAGCTGACGCTCGGGATTATACTGCAACTCATTGTAATTTTCTCTGCTAGACGACATTCCCGCATATTCGTCATACGAATCGTCATACTTGCTGCTGTCTGCAACGATGGGAGCGTATTGTCTGGCATATCTCTCGTCCTCATCACTTCGTGGCTGCGAATCGGATTCCCTCGAAGATCTGTTCGGGGCGGTATTTTTTGCGGCCCGACGATTTTGTTTGTTCTGGGCGCTGCATTCAGCACAGAGTGGCTGCACCATTCCGTCAACAAACGAACGTTTGCTGGCCCGGTCACCGCACTTAACGCATATATTCGGCACACGGAAACCGCATGAACGCCACTGATCTGCGACAAGATCCAGTACTTCGTTCATGGTGCGGCCTGATATAGGGCCATGGCTCTGGTCAAAGAATATGGCGAGGTATCCTTCTACATCACCCACCTGACCTTCCGAAAGTTCGCCGCCATTTCGTATCAAAACGTCCTCGATATCGTCAAATGCCTCGTCGTCACGCGGACACAGCATAAATATAAAGAGTAGTCCGTCATCGTCCTCACTCACCGAAAAGCCGCAGTTTTGATAAACGCCGTACACCACATCGTCGTCGCTGCGATAATTATTTCTTGACTGCCAAGAGGCAAGTTGTGCGCTAACCATAAAACTACACGTCCTTTCTCGATAATATTGCGTTAAAAATAAAAATTAAAAATAATTTATGTTAAATCATGGCATATTAATATATTACATCATTTATTGGGAATCGTCAACCGCAATTCTATATGAATCCACGGAAACAGCGTTTAAAAATAATTAGCGAAGCGTGGGAATCCAAGGGGACAAGTCCTCTTGGCAGGTCGAGGGCAGCGCCTCACAAGCGAAGCCGCAGGCGAAGCGAGCAAAACGCGCCGAGACTAAAGCAGAGCCAAGGCGAACTCAGAAAAGGCCAACCACAAAATCGGAGGGTGAGGCAGCGCCTCACAAGCGAAGCCGTAGGCTGAGCGAGCAAAACGCGACGACACTAAAGCAGAGCCAAGGCGAACCCAGAAAAAAGGCCAACCACAAAATCGGAGGGTGAGGCAGCGCCTCACAAGCGAAGCCGCAGACGAAGCGAGCAAAACGCTCCGACACTAAAGCGGAGCCAAGGCGAACTCAGAGCAAATAACCATTTCCAGAAATTTTTCTCAGTTTTTTGATTGCAAAAAATCAAATACCGTTGCTCTGCATTGGAATCTGTTTCTTGTTATACATCAATTTAGCCTGTTCTTGTGCGCCTGAAGTCAAATTATTTATTATCTTGTACTTTGATCCCCATAAGTTCCACAAGACCTATAGCTTGGGCCGTGTCAACTATCGCGCCGTCCAGTTCCCCGCCCATGAAAATGATACCTTTTATACAATTGCCGCGAAGATCTATGCCCGCCAGCGAGGTCCGTGTAAAATTCGTGCCTGTAAGGTCGCATTGGATAAATTTCGTCTGCTTGATACGGCATTTATCCATAGAACATGATGTCATATCGCAATTCACAAACTCAACAGATGATATGCGCGCCTCAGAAAAATTGGTGAAACGGCAGGGAGTGGATTTCATGAGCACATTGCTTATGATGCTGTATGTCAAATTTATTCCCGACAATCTGCTCTCAATTATTTCGGTACGGATAAATGAGCCTTGCGTTAGATTCATGAATGAGAGATCACATTGCTTGAAAACGCAGTTGTTGAAACTCACACCTTCAAACGTGCAGTTGCGAAATTTGCAGTTTACAAAAACACAGCAGGATATATCCATATCGGATATATTAAGTCCCTCTACGGTTTCGTCAAAAAAATGAAACCCGTTTACGTCATATTCCTCAATATCAGCCTTTATAAACACGTCCAATATCGACTCGGAACTGTTGAGATTCATCGTTATTTGCGGCTTCTGTCTTTTCATCGGATCTGTCCTCCATGCAATAAAATACCTGAGGAATACATTATACCAAATAAACAAATAAATTTCAAATGTAATTGCAACATTTCAGCCATAGCATAATTTACTTCTTTTGGGGCTTAGAAAATTGGGAAACTTTATTAATTAAAAAGAGTTGCTTATTCTGAGTTCGCCTTGGCTATCATTTATCTCAGCGCATTTTGCCCGCTTCGCCTGCGGCTTCGCTTGTGAGGCTCCGCCTCACCCTCCGCCATGGGCTCTGCCCCTGGACCCCGCAAGGAGGAATTATCCCCCTTGACTCCCATGTAGCTCCGCTCGCTTAACTTCAGTCTCATTAAAATTATTCCGCACATACAAAATAATTTTACATCGTATGTCATTGACAAACAAACTAAATCATAATAATATATTATCAAAGGAACACGGCAAAATAATCGGAACTTGAAATATTACCAAAATTATTGCAATAATAATTATAATTGCCAAGGAGGTTGATTTTCATGAAATCAACTGCAAAGAAAGTTATGTTATTTATCATCAGTGCAATCACAACCCTCGCGTTGCTTTGCTCCTGCGGCTCCGACATGGACGGCACATGGACGTCAAGTTCGGATTCGGAAACCAAGATAAAATTCTCAGGCAGCAAAGTAAAAGTGAGTTACGGCAGCTTCACTATGAGCGGTACATATGAGGAAAACGAAGAAGACACAAGCCTTATTACAATCGACCTCACCGACGAAAAAGGCAATAAATACCGTATAGAGGCAAAAAAGAAAATTGATCCAAACGACAAAAATAAGCTGACACTCGTAAATCCAATTAACGGAAAAGAAGAAGTATTCAGAAAATAACGTCAAACTAACAACAACAAAACGGGAGGAACTTCTTTGCGAAGTCCCTCCCGTTTTGCCGTATATCACAGTTATATGTGTCGTCACACATTCGTTTTGTATTTTGCGCGGTATTGGTCAAACTGCGTCATAATTTTGCTGTTTTCAAGGTCAAGAGCAAGATTTTCCACATGAATGCTGTAGCTTTCGTCGTGTGCCTCCGACATAGCCCGTATCACTTTGGTGCAATGGCTGGCAATTCGCTCGAATTCGGTAATCAGTTCCTTAAAGCCTGTGCCCTGCTCCAATGTACAGGAACCCGATTGCAGACGCTCCACATGGTGAACCTCCGCCTTGTCGCACATATCTCTTATCACCATAGACAGCGCAACAACCCTGCCGTCAGTCTGCCATTTGTTATTGATGAAATCTTCAATCGTTATCTCAACTATCTCCGCAACCGCGCCTCGAAGGTTGTCTATCTCTCTTTGAGCATTGGCAGAATATGTAATATTTTTTTCTTTTTTCTCCTTGGCGGTATACGCAATCGTCATAGCCTGATCGGTAATCCGTTCAAAATATGAGAGCGAATGAAGATATTTAAATACATCTGCGCTCTGCTCATTGTTAAGCTCGCTTCTGGAAATCTGCATCAGATATGTCCCTATGGTGTCCTCATACTGGTCGGTAAGCTTCTCATAGCGCACCATTTTGTTGAGCTTTTCCTCGCTGTAATCCCCTATGGCCGCAAAACTCACGTTAATGCTCTTTTGCACGGTGTTCACCATGTCGTTTATAGCCCTCTGCACTTGGGAAATTGCAAGCGCGGGGTACGAAAGGAAACGCTCATCAAGCGCTATCGGCTCCACTGAGTCACCCGCCGCATCGTCATCAGACGACTTGTCCTTAATCCACAAACAAGTGAATTTATCAATTAATCCTATGAACGGATATAGCGCGATCACGTTGAATAATCTGAAAAGCGTATTTACTGCCGCTATTGAAACAGCCGTCATTTTCATCGTCATTATGGGGAAAGAAAATATCGCGTTGAGCAGATAGAACACCCCGCCGCACAGCAGCACTCCAAGTACGGATATGAACAAATATACAAAAGCAGTGCGTCTGCCGTTCACATTGGCGTCTATCGCGGACAGCAATACGGGAACAGCAGCGCCTATGGATATACCCAGAATTATGGGCAGCGCTGTGGCAAAATCTATCGCTCCCGTGACGGTAAGCGCCTGAACAATGCCGACCGCAGCCGAAGCGCTTTGGAGTACGGCCGTAAAGAGCGTACCTACGATTATCCCTATAATCGGGTCGGAGAACATGGTCAGAGTGCTGATAAACGTCTCGCTCTCCTGAAGAGATGAAACAGATCCGCTCATTGTGCTTATGCCCACCATGAGAACCACAAAGCCCATCATTATGTCGCCAACGTAATCGTATCCTTTGGCGAATTTGCGCACAAGTATGCTTCCGAACGCAACCATACCGGTTATCGTGGCGCTGGAAAAAAGCTGAACCCAGCCGTCGCCGCCGCCCAGTTCAGACAGGCATATCACCCAGCCTGTAACGCTTGTACCCAAGATAGCTCCCAATACAATCGGTATAGACTGGCGGAACTTCATCATACCCGAATTAACAAAGCCTACTGCCATAACAGATGTAGCTGAAGAAGATTGAATTATGGCGGTGACTCCCGTGCCCAATAGAACACCCTTGATTGGTGTATTGGTGAGTCTCGCCAATAAAAGTTCAAACTTTCCTCCTGCCGTGCGTTTCAGTCCATCACCCATGAGCGACATACCGAAAAGGAACATCACCAAGCCGCAAATAAGTGAAAAGACATTTGAAATACCCATAATATCACACTCACATTGGTACTTTTTGTCTGCTTACCCACGTTCATTCCAAATTTACCCCGCCGTTATCACTGGCGGGCAGTGAATATGAGTTCAGGAAGCAAGCCTTTTTATCCAATTGTTCCGCTTTTATGATTGTATCATACACATTTGGGTATGTCAAGGCTAATTATAATTCACACGGGGGAATAAATTCAGACAGAGCCAAAGGCAAGCGAGCGGAGCCAAAAAATCAGTGCAGTTTTTAAATTACCATATCATCATAAAATAATAATTTATATTTGCAATAAAAAATACCATGTCAAATATTTTTATTATAGCTCTTGTAATTATGAAAACCATATGATATAATTTTATTGTAAACCATCAAACATAACGAAGGGTAAGGAAGGTTTTACTTATGGCAAATAAGGTTATAATCACAACCGACACGGGAAGCGATCTGTGTCCCGAGCTTTTGGAAAAATATAATATCGCCGACATGATTCCGTTCCATATAAACATGGGCGACAGGAGCTTTAAGGACTGCTACGAGTGCAAGCCCGCCGATCTTTTCAGATATTTTGAACAAACCAAGCAGGTACCTAAAACTGCGGCCTGCTCTCCAAACGACTATCTGGAATTCTTCTCAAAATACGCAGAGCAGGGCTGCGACATAGTACATATTTCCATGAATTCGGTGTTCAGTTCATCTTATGCCAATTCGCTGATGGCGGCGGGTGAGATAAACCAACAATACAATGTGAATGTCTACTCAGTGGATTCCTACACCCTCACGGGGGCGCAGGCACACCTCGCCATCAACGCCGCAGAAATGGCTCAGCGCGGCATGAGCGCTCAAGACATAGCCAATAAAGCTTCCGCCATGGTGGGCAAACTGAGGACAGACTTCCTTCTTGGCGGAATGAACTATGCGGCAAAGGGTGGACGGTGTTCCATGCTTGTGGCGTTTGGGGCCAATCTTCTGAAGCTATATCCCATGATGCATATCGACCATAAGGGCGTGATAACCTCACCCAAGAAATTTCGAGGTTCGGTGGAGAGCGTTCAGAATCAGTATTACGATTATGTGTTGGATCTGGCGGACAAATATGCCGACTACAGACGCGTCATTGTGGGTTATACGGGCATGGAACAGAAATTGATTGACAATATGCGCAGACGTCTCAAGGAATACGGCAAGTTTGAAGAAATAGTAGAATGCAAGACAAACTGCACTACTGCAACCCACGGCGGTCCCAACACAATATATATGATGTTTATGGATAAATAAATTATTAATGTCACACATCAATGGCAAAAACAAAACACGGCTTTGTATCCAAATTAATACAAAGCCGTGTTTTATTTTCAAGAGTTGCCAAAGATCACTCCGCCTTGTATCCTTCCTTTGCCCAGAGCAGTTTACGGTTTTTCACAGGTTCTTCGTCGTCGATCTCCTCATTGTATTTGTATTTGCCGTAATAGATTGCGACAATCTCGCCTCCATCGGGATCCTCGCCGCAGCCTCCGTTTTCAACGCCGCGTATTGAATGATAGATGAGGTTTGCGTCCTTGTCATAATCATCGTAAAAATCGCACGGTGAAACATCACCATCATAACCATAGGGGTATCGCCTTTCAAAAGAATGTACTTCGTAAATAACATCATTTCCATTGTATTTGTTGGCTTCATCGAATATGCTGGTGCCTGGTAATGAATGATAAAAACGTGTGACATACAGCGTTACCTCAACCTGTTTCACGCCGTCCTTATGACCCACAACTTTTTCTAAAGTATACACGGCGTAATCGTTTGGCCCGTCGTAGAGAATTACAGCATCGTGACCGTATTTTTTATTCGGCATATCCCCCGCAGTCACAACTGTGATTTTTCTTGATGCAAAAAAATAACTCTCATCAAACTGAATCAAATCAAGGAAGTAAGCCGCGATAAAAAATGCCATTGCTGTTATTCCCACAGATACCGCCACGATGACACGCTTGTCTTTTTTCATCTTTCCCTTAATTTTTTTGAGAGGTTTTACACTGTTTTCTTTCGCCGCAACCATTTCACTGCGCAGCTTTTCCACTTTCTCGCTGCACTCGCCGCATTCCGCCAAATGCTCATCTACCAGTTCCCTGCTGTCTGAACTGAGAACGTCGTCAACATACAAGGGTATTAAGTCGTTTGTAACATTGCAATTAATTCTGCTCATTTGTCGTTACCTCCCTGCCTCTTTTCCAGCCGTTCCATAATTTTCAACCGCGCGCGGTGATATGTCACACGCGCCCAGTTTTCGGTTTTACCAAATACTTCAGCAATCTGCTTGAACGAAAGCTCACCAAATATTCTCAGTGAAAACACCTCCTTGTAAGGCTCGTCCAGCGAGTGCAGAATTTTGTGAATGTCGAGCGCGTAGGCACTGTCTTCCAATCGTTCCTCAAAACGAAAGCCTCCCGCAGACGGCTTTTCACAAACTCTGTCGCTTTCGATATCGACAAGCTCCATCCGTCCAGATTTGCGGCAATATGTGAAATACTCGTTTTTGGCTATCTGACACAGCCACACTCTAACGTCACAATCGCCGCGAAACTTATTCAGCGATTTGATCGCTTTGAAGAAAACCTCCTGCGTCAGCTCTTCCGCCACAACTGCATCGCGGCTTATCGAACGAAGGTACAAAAATACATCGTTAAAATAATCGCGGTATATTTTCTCGAATTCGCGATCAAAATCACTCACAAAATCTCACCTGCCTTCGTGCTCTTACTGTATATAAGACTGGAAAAGTTGCCGTTCGTTACATCATTTGATGAAAAAATCTTTCGGTGTTTTTTCCGAATAAGAAAAGCGGATCCTGCAAGTTACGACAACTGCAAAATCCGCTTATTTTTTTCCTTCACTTTACGCCAATATCTGCCCGCACAATATTTCGGCAGAATTTATGTATAAAATTACATATTGCTTGAATAGTTGGGAGCTTCCTTGGTTATTGAGATATCGTGGGGATGGCTCTCTTTAAGACCCGCTCCTGTTATTCTTATAAATTGGGCCTTTTTGTGCAGATCCTCAATCGTCTCACAGCCGCAGTAGCCCATGCCGCTTCTCAATCCGCCCATCATCTGATACACGGTGTCGGCAAGTATTCCCTTGTATGGTACGCGGCCTTCTACTCCTTCGGGAACCAGTTTTTTTAGACCAGTCTGGAAATATCTGTCGCTTGAGCCTTTGCCCATTGCCGCGATGGAACCCATGCCGCGATATACCTTGAATTGTCTGCCCTGATATATTTCGGTATCGCCGGGCGATTCCTCACAGCCTGCCACAAGCGATCCCACCATGACAACATTTCCGCCCGCCGCCAGAGCTTTAACTATGTCGCCCGAATACTTTATGCCGCCGTCGGCTATTGCGGGAACGCCGTACTTATCGCACACGCACGCCACATCATAAATAGCGGTGATCTGCGGCACACCTATGCCCGCCACAATTCTTGTAGTGCATATTGAGCCGGGACCTATGCCCACCTTAATAGCGTCCGCGCCCGCGAGGATAAGTTCCTCGGCCGCCGCTGCCGTGGCGACGTTACCCGCGATGAGATCTACATCGGGGTATTTTTCCTTTACCTTCTTCACACAATTAATAATGCCGATGTGGTGACCGTGAGCCGAATCCAGAACCAGCACGTCGACGCCCGCGTCAATCAACATTCCCGCACGTTCGAGAACATCGGGAGTATTGCCTATTGCGGCGCCGACAACAAGTCTGCCCGCCTTGTCGCGCGCGGAATTTGGGTACTGCACGGACTTTTCTATATCCTTAATCGTGATTAGCCCTTTGAGAGTAAAATTCTTGTCAACAAGAGGCAGTTTCTCTATGCGGTGCTCTTTGAGTATCTCCTGAGCCTGTGAAAGGGTGGTGCCTACAGGTGCGGTGACAAGGTTGTCCTTCGTCATAAAATCTTTGATTGGACGGGAGAAATCCTGCTCGTCCATAAATCTGAGATCGCGATTTGTTATGATACCTACGAGCCTTCCGTTTTCATCACAAATTGGAACTCCGGATATCTTATACTTCCCCATGAGCACGTTTGCCTCGCCAACCAGATGATCGGGACTTAGGTGGAAGGGATTGTCTATAACTCCGTTCTCGCTTCTCTTTACTCGGTCCACCTGATCGACCTGCTGCTCTATAGACATATTCTTGTGAATTATGCCTATACCGCCTTCGCGCGCTATAGCAATAGCCATACGGGTCTCGGTGACTGTATCCATGGCAGAGGTCATGAGCGGAATGTTGAGCTTGATGTTCTTGGTGAGATTGGTGGAAAGATCCACATTTCTTGGTTCAACCTCACTGTGCGCGGGAATGAGCAGAACATCGTCAAATGTAAGACCTTCCTTGACGAATTTTGTCTCGTAATTTGTGTTAAGCATACAAACAGCCTTCCTTTCACTTTAAGCGAAATTTTTCTTTTTTCTCCAAGCGAAAATTTTTTTTGCTCAATTTTTGTACTTCTTTAATTGAAGAATAGTGTAAAAAAGTGTTATTTGAAAAATTATATTACAGCCTCTAAACTTTGTCAACCCGCATTTTAAACAAATCCGCCACAGCAGCATTTACTTTTTTTGCAATCGGAAAAATCTGAAAAAATTCTGTCAAATCTTTGAAAAAAGGTCACTTATTCAGGTTTCGCCTTGGATTCCCACGCCTCCGGCTAATAGCTCCGCTCGCTTGACTTCGGTTTTTCAGGATTCACTCACGCTTTGTTTTCTCTGTCAATAAACTTTCGCCAGCAAACCGCCGCCGCCGCACATATCACTACGAGTGTACCCGCTGTGACAGCCGCGGAAATCCATTTGTTTGACACTATATCAAGTTCTCCCAACATCATGGGAACCCCCGCGAGAATCCTCATCGCGAACGCCGCAAACAGCAGCGGCAGCGCGCCGCGTTTCTTTACGGCAAGCCATATCACAAGAATAACAGCGCTGTATACCACTATAGTCCAAAGTCTCTCAAATGCCATGGATAAGAAGTACAAGGCCGGCATATTGCAAAGCTCCTGCATTTCTGCATAAATGCTGTCAGTCACGAGATTTGAAGCGCTCACCGCATTGCTGGCGCTTACATAATCCGCTTCACTCACCACAACGTAATTGCCGCCCACTGACCTGATGCCTTGCAGAGTAATGAAGTACATGACGCTTACGAGTCCTACCTCGACCACATTTTGAAAAGTGGTATAACCTAACGAATACATCAACGAATTCCCAGTTGATGATATCTCGCGGCCAAAAAATTTGATTGCCACAAAATTAATCCCCGTAAAAATAAGCGGGCATACCAAAAGAAGATACAACAAATAAGCCGTCATATTTTTCGACATATCCGCGTAATGGTTGATGATAACATTTACGGGAATTTCTATCACAAACCTCAGCACAAAGTAGACTGCAATGCCCTTTCCGAATGTCTTAAATCTGCTGTCGGAAAAGCGGTACATCACATAATAAATCGCTATAGGCAGAATAAAACACACCAGCATAACGAAAATCAACGCGGCCAAGGCGCCCAAAGAAACATGAAGCATAAATAAAAAGCCTCCTATTTTAATTGATTGAAAAAGATATATAAAAAGCAGCCCCGCAATTAAGCATTCACTGCATTCTTACTGCAAGATCTCCGTTAATTGATGAAATAAATGAAAAATATGTAAAAGATGTATTGTAATTTCCGATGAATGTAGTAAAATATATTTATTGTAAAATCCAACCGGGGACTGATCGTGAATTGTAATGTTCCCATTTTTGAACGGAGGTTGTTTCTTGCTTGGCAATATAATAAACGTGCAGATAGACCCTGACAAAAAGTATGAGGGAAGCTGCGGCGATAGAGAATACACCGTCTACACCGGTGTGGCGCTCGACGACAGCAGGATCTATGCGCTGCGCAATATTCTTGTATTTGACGAGGGCGGCAAATTCGACAGTTTGAGCTGCGTTCGTGTAAAGGTGACGGCCGTAGCGGATTTCGGAAACCATATATGCTACATATGTTCTGGCGAAGGTCTCATGTTGTTCGCTCCGGTGATATATGAAGTGCTGGAAGGAAAATTAGACTTGTCCCGCGCGCGAATGACCTGTCTGTATGAAAAATCCTGCGGGGCCGTGATATTCCGTCGGCACAGCGGAAATGTGGAATATCTGCTTGTGAAAAACAAAAAGGGAAACAAATGGGGTTTCCCAAAAGGACACATGGAGCTTTATGAGAATGAACAGCAAACCGCCGTGCGTGAGGTCAAAGAGGAAACGGGGCTGAATGTCAAACTGCTGGACGGGTTCCGCACCGTGAGCGAGTATCACCCAAAGGGCCGCATAGTAAAGCAAGTGATTTTTTTCGTGGCCGAGATGACCGACGAGAACGTGGTTATACAGCCTTCGGAAATCGAGCGCTTTATATGGGCCGATTACGGATTGGCCATAAAAACCTTTAAATTCAGCAACGACCGCAAGGTTCTCACTCAGGCCAAATGCTGGATAGCCGACAGACCTTATTGACACGTGAATTTATTTTCGCAATCGTAAAAACGGGAGAAGTTTCTTAAAAAGGAGCGATTGACTTCAGTACCTTTAATTTATTTTCTGTCTACGCTATTGATAAAATAATTATATATGTACAAAGCCGCACTGTCAATAAAATTTTCGGGACAGTGCGGCTTTAGCTTTATTCAATTTTTCCCTGATTCGTACGATGAAATTGCTGTGATAAAAATCTTAAATCTATTGCTCGCTCATGTCATTGTCGAAAAGAACAGGTATGTCAACATCAAATAAATCGGCAAAAGCCTGAATTTCAATATCCGTTATGAACCTCTGTCCGGACTCTATGCGCTGAATGGCGTTTTTATCCATGTCGTAACCCATGAGCTGGAGTCTCTCGGCAAGCTCGCGCTGGGATATGTTCAGTTTTTTTCGCATATACGCTATGTTCCTGCCGCACACATTGTTCTTTCCGTCCGGTGATTTGTTGATAAACATATAAATCCCCCTGCGGAAGCACTGTCACACGCTCCCCTGTATTGGCTCATATAGAGATTATACCGATTATCTGGAATTTTATGACATTCACCAAATGTCATAATTGAATAATAAATGAACAATATGATTAAAAAAATATTTGATTTACAGTACTAATAAGGCAATAGCAACAAAGATCGATTTTTTGGGTTCAAGTGTTAAGTATGGATTTTACACTCAATTCTTTTTGGATGTGATGCAAAGCCAGTCGCTCTGCTCATGTACGTCGATTATCTCAAAGCCGGCGTCGGTTATCGCTGCCTTTACCTCTTCACCGCGCGGACCTATTATTCCCGACGTGATGAATATTCCGCCGCGCCTGGTTTGGCAATACGCAGTTTTGCTCATGGCTATTATCACATCGGCAACTATATTGGCTACCACCACATCGTAATCCACCCCGATTTTGGATCGAAGCTCCGCGTCGTCAATCACATTGCCGACAAGCACATTGTAACGCTCGGGCGAGATACCGTTCATAGCCAGATTTTCCATGGCCGTCGCGGGGGCGGCAGGATCAATATCCACAGCCACCGCGCTGCCCGCGCCCAAAAGCAGTGAGAGTATCGACAGAATCCCGCTGCCGCAGCCCAGATCGAGCACTCTGTCGCCCTCAGTGACATATTTCTCCAGCTCAATCATACAAAGCTGCGTCGAATGATGAGTTCCCGTGCCAAAGAGATGTCCCGGGTTCATGCTCAACACCACTCTGCCGTCGGCGTTGTCGATCTCCTCCCACTCGGGTTTAATAAGTAATTTTTCACCTAATTTAAACGGCTTGTAATATTGCTTCCAGTTGTTTGCCCAGTCTTCCTCGTTTATTCCTCTCAACTCTATGTCGAGCCTGCCGAAGCTGCCGCTGTTGTCGAGGGCCTTCAATTCCGCGACCGTGCCGCGAATGTGTGAGAGCATCTCGCGCCCGTCCGCATCATCGGTCAAGTAGACCGTCACGCAGGTCTCACATGATTTGAGCGGTTCGAGAGATTCATCTATATAATCCCAATACTGAGTCTCGTTCTCAATAAAATCGTTGAAATCTGCGGCGTCTTTTATCTGCACGCCGTTCAATCCCACCGCGTAAAGCCGTCCGCAAAGCGGTTCTATACCCTCCGTGGTGGTATAAATGTTAATTTCTATCCACTTTGTCCCCTGCATTTTAAATTACCTTCTTTATGTATTTATTTTTCTCCGAATATTGATGAATTTTAAATTGAAATATTCCGATTCGTAATATAATAATTTAATATTACAAAAATGCACAAAAACCCAGTGACAATATTCCTATGTATATTACGAGAGCGGGCATACCTCTGAATTCATCGGGCATATCGGGGTGATTGAGAATATCCATGCCGTATTTTATTATGAGCACGGCCAAGCCAAGTCCAAATCCCGAGCCTATACCCAGCGCCAGCGCCGAATACCAATTCGGGATTCCGCCCGACAGCACTGCGAGGGGCGCGCCAACCGCAACGGAATTCACGAGGGCGTGCGGGAGCACCGCTCCCCATACGTCGTGTGTTTCCGGGCTTATTCTGAGCAACAGCCTGTCCGAGGCAAAGTACATCACGGCGCACAAAAGCAGGTACATCATTGCAAACAGTATATATTCAGCCTGACCCGACACAAACCGCGAAAGAAGCCATGTCAACATAACGCCTGCCGACGAATACACGCTCACCAGGAGTAACAGGCGTGGCAGCAGCTTTTTTCGGGAGACTGCCGTTATTATCTCGCTTAGACCTATTGCCCTGTCAAAAAGGATATTCTGGGCAAATACCGCCAACAGAATGTACGACATGAATTCACCCAAATATTTCAAAATAAATCCCCCCGTTTCCGCCGATTTACGTTATATCAGCACACAACCACAAAACCACAATTTAATTATACCATATATCGGCGATTAAATCCAGAGAAAATGAAAAAAACTCAGGGCAACAGCATTTAAAAATTATTAGCGAAGCGTGGGAGTCCAGGGGGATAATTCCTCCTGGCAGGGGCGTGGGGGCGGCGCCACCACTGGGGAGTGGGGCAAAGTCCCACAAGCGAAGCCGCAGGCGAAGCGAGCAAAACGCGTTGGGATTAAAAGTAAGCTGGGGCGAATGTCTAATAATTAATCCTTTTTCATAGATTTTGCGGAACTTTTCCCGTTTTTAGATTGCAAAAAGTAAATAAGGTTAAAAATAGAGCAAAAACAAAGCCCTCCGAATTCTTCTCGGAAGGCTTTGTCTACCTACTTTACGGAATGTTTATTTTATGTTCGCCTTGGCTCTCCTTTTACCTCGGTGCGTCTTGCCCGCTTCGCCTTTGGCTTCGCTTGTGAGGCTCCGCCTCACCCTCCGCTTCTGCGTTCACCTTTTCTGTATTCGCCTTGGTTCCCATTTTATCTCTGCGCATTTTGCCCGCTTCGCCTGCGGCTTCGCTTGTGAGGCTCTGCCCCTCACCCTCCGCCATGGGCGCTGCCCCTGGGACCCTGCCAGGAGGAATTATCCCCCTGGACTCCCATGCAACTCCGCTCGCTTGACTTCACAATCCGGATTTTTCAATTACTTGCTCTTCATGCTTGCCGAATCCGACGTGACCTTATTGCCGTACTTGTCGGTGATAATGCAGCGCACATATCTGCCGTTGTTCTTACTGCTGAGCGTAGTGGAATAATTCGCTGTCTTTACGGAACTGTTGCGCCACGTCTTGCCCTGATCGTCACTGAGCTGCCACTGATAAGTCAGACCCTCTCCGCTCGCCGCAACTTTGAACCACACCGCGCCGCCGATCTCCGCCGTGAAATTGGCCGGCTGCCTCGTTATATTAATCGAGGACGGAGAAGATATCCTCATGCTTGCCGAATCCGACGTAACCTTATTGCCGTATTTGTCGGTTACAATGCAACGAACGTATCTGCCGTTGTTCTTACTGCTGAGCGTAGTGGAATAATTCGCTGTCTTTACAGAACTGTTGCGCCACGTCTTACCCTGGTTGTCGCTGAGCTGCCACTGATAGGTAAGACCGTCGCCGCTTGCCGCAACCTTGAACCAGACCGCTCCGCCGATCTCCGCCGTGAAATTTGCCGGCTGTCTCGTTATCTTGAGATTTGTGGTTTTCATGATAGCCGCGCTTGATTTAATGGTGTTGCCGTATTTGTCGGAAACAAGGCAGCGCACATAGCGCCCGTTGTTCTTTTTGCTGAGTGTGGTGGAATAATTCGCAGTCTTTACGGAACTGTTGCGCCATGTCTTGCCCTGATCATCGCTGAGCTGCCACTGATAGGTGACGCCTTCACCGCTCGCCTTTACTTTAAAGGAAACTATCCCGCCAATTTGCGTTTTATAAGTGCTCGGCTGTGTGGTTATCTTCAAAGATGTGATTTTCATGCTTGCAGAATTCGACGTAACCTTGCTGCCATATTTATCAGTGACAATGCAACGAACGTATCTGCCGTTATTCTTATTGTTGAGCGTGGTCGAATAGTTTGCGGTCTTTATCGAACTGTTGCGCCACGTCTTGCCCTGATCATCGCTGAGCTGCCACTGATAGGTAAGACCGTCGCCGCTTGCCTTTACATTAAATGTAATCCATGCGTTGTTTTTGGCGACAACGCTTGTTGGCTGGGCGGTTATTTTAATCTCTGCTTTTGCACCACCATTGTAATGAACTGTCACACTTTCGATTGAATCTCTAAAATCACCGCGAATTTTATTCCAATCTTCCTCAGAACCGTTGTAATATATGTTTTTAAGACTTGTACACTCATCAAACGCAAAGTCACCGATTGAATTGACTGAACTACCGATTGTTATACTTGTCATGTCCTCGCAGCATGAAAATGCAAAGTCGCCGATTGACGTTACAGAATTCGGTATTGTCACACTTGTCAAGCCGATGCAACTGCTGAACGCACCTTCACCTATTGATTTGACAGAACTCGGTATCGTTACGCCTGTTAAACCCTCACAATATTCAAATGCATAGTCACCAATGGAAGTCACAGAGCTTGGGATTACATATTTTCCCGATTTTGCACATGGGAAAATAATAATCTCTGTTTTGTTCTTATTGAACAATATCCCGTCTTGGCTTGAGTAATGGCTGTTTTGTCCACTTACGTTTATTGACTTCAGATCTTCGCAAAGTCCAAAAGCATAATAACCAATCGAAGTGACAGAGTTTGGTATTGTCACGCTTGTAAGACTGCATAAAGAGAATGCAAAACTGCCAATCGAAGTCACAGAATTTGGTATTGTTATACTTGTCAGACATTCGCAGCCCTCAAACGCGCTCTCACCAATTGACTTTACAGAATTCGGTATTGTCAAACCTGTAAGGCGGGTGCAACCAAAAAACGCACCGTCACTAATTGACGTAATGGTATTTGGTATTATTACTTTTTGTAAATTGACGCATCCAAAAAATGCGCCCTCACCGATGTCAGTAACGGTATTCGGTATTGTTACGCTCGTCAGATCTTTACAAAATGCAAATGCATATTCGCCAATCGAAGTTACAAAACTTGGTATCGTTATATCTCCGCCGTCTCCGATATACTCTATCAAGACGCCCTCCCGCGAAATAAAGTCGCTGTCTGCACTCGCCGCGCTCACCGTGGGAAAATTAATTTGAGTGAACGGCACGAATGTCGCCATCATTCCCAAAATAAGCAGCAATGATAAAACCTTTTTCTTCATAAAACTTCCTCTCTTCTGCCTGAAAATAATTCCTTTATGTGATAATTATAAGCATTGCAAATACTAAATCATCACACTTCACATGATTATACCACTTGTTTTTACAGATTTCAAGAGATTTGTAAAATTTTATTAATAATATGTGTATTTTTCTCAATATATAAAAAACGCACACAGTCCCTTAAAATAGAAATACTGTGCGCGTTTTATACGATTTTTTACCGCTGTCCCTTAAAAAACATCGTCCTCTTCGTCGTCAATGTAATCATATTCGTGCTGATAATCGTAGCTGCCATATACGGGCGCTTCTCCGATTTCGTCGTCATCGTCGTCGCCACTGTCGCCTTCATCATCCGAAAAACCGCGATAGTCGTTGACAGCCACACCATCGTCAGCATTTTCCTCAAGGTCAGGATGATAAATCACTTTGTCTTCATTATAGATGTTTTCTTCCTCGTCGTCCTCATAGTCGTAGTCTATGAGCGCCTCCTGAGAGTTGATTTCCTCGCCCTGTATTCTGTGATAAATACCGTCACTGCCAAGCCTGCGGGCCTTGACCGTGTCGCTCCAATACATCTCGATGTCGGACTTTATCTGTGCGAACACGTCCTCATCCTCAATCGGGAAAAGCAGCTCGACGCGGTGATCGAGATTTCTCGTCATCCAGTCGGCAGAGCTGAGATATAGCTTCTGTTCTTCGCCCTCGGCTCCAAAGAGATAAACTCGGCTATGCTCAAGGAAGCGCCCTACAACCGAGCGCACCTCCACATTCTCACTCAGACCCGGCACACCCGGACGCAGACAACATATCCCGCGTACGAAAAGACGCACATCAACTCCCGCTGCTGCCGCCTTAAAAAGCTCGCGCACTATGTCGGGATCAGCCAGCGAATTCATCTTGGCGAATATGGCGGCGGGTTTGCCTGCCTTCGCCTTCTTTTTCTCGGCGCGAATGAGATTTGTAAAAGTGACCCTCAACGCGTGCGGAGCCATGACAAGCTTCTGCATAACGGGCGCCCTAAAATAGCCCGTGATTGAATTGAAGAAAACCGTGGCATCTTCGCCCAACTGCCTGTCGGCGGTGAGCAGTGAGTAGTCGGTGTACATGGTCGCCGTCACGTCGTTATAATTGCCTGTGCCGAGGTGCATATACCTCTTGATTCCGTCGGCCTCTCTGCGAACGATGAGCGTTATCTTGGAGTGGGTTTTCAGCCCCGCAACGCCGTATATGACATGAGCGCCCATCTGAGAGAGCTGTTGACCGAATTCGATGTTATTTTCCTCGTCAAATCTCGCTTTGACTTCAACCAGCGCCGTGACCTGCTTGCCGTTGTCGGCGGCGCGCTCAAGGGCGGCCACTATGGGGCTGTTGTCGGAAACGCGATAGAGTGTTTGCTTGATTGCAAGCACGTCCGGGTCGTCCGCAGCCTCATCAAGCAGACGAACCACGGGGTCAAAGCTGTCAAACGGGTGATACATCAATATATCCTTGCGGGATATCACATCGAATATGCTCTCATTCGCCTTTACTCTTAATTCACGACAGATTTTCGGCGAATACGGTCTGTATTTGAGATGATCGAAGCCCGGCAGCGAATAGAGCTGTTTCATGAGGAAGGTCAGATTTATGGGACCGTCCGTCTCGTAAATATCGCGCTTCTCAATCTCCAGCTTCTTTTGCAGGAACTTGAGTATCTTCGGGTGTGCGCCGCGCGCGATCTCCAAGCGGATTACAGACCCGCGCTTGCGTTCCTTGAGCGAATTTTTTATCTCGCTGAGAAGATCTATCGCCTCCTCCTCGTCAAATGAAAGGTCGCCGTTTCGGGTGATTCTGTATGTAATACAATCCAACACAGTGTATCCCGAGAACAGCTTGGCTATGTTCATTTTGATTATTTCCTCTATGGGAATGAAAATATAGCCAACCTCGGAAGGGAGCTTAATGAGACGCTGAAGATTGTCCGGTACCTGCACGGTGGCAAATACCGGCTTTTCCGCACCGCAGTCCAGCAGAACGCCTATATTAAGGCTTTTGTTGAGAATGAGCGGAAACGGGTGGCTCCTGTCAACTGCCAATGGAGTGAGCACCGGATATATCGCGTTGTCAAAGAGGCTCTTGCAGAACCGCACCTGATCGTCGGTCAGGGAATTGCTGTGAATTATCGATATTCCGTTGGCGCGAAGTTCCGGGACTATTGAACTGTGATATATTGAATATTCCTTTTCACAAAGCTCGTGAGCGCGTTCGCTTATCGCTATAAGCTGTTGCTTAGGCGTCATTCCTGCGGGGTCGGTGGCGTCGTATTTTGCACGAAGCTGATCTCTTATAGACGCGACGCGGACCATAAAAAATTCGTCAAGGTTAGATGTGACGATAGACAAAAATTTAATTCTTTCAAATACCGGGTTTTCCTCTGCCACGGCCTGCATCATAACCCTGTGATTGAACTCAAGCCAGCTCAGTTCACGGTTTATGTAATGCTCGGGCAGAATAGTTACGGATGCCATAAAAAGCAGCTCCTTCTAAATTATTCATATATTTTACATTATATCACCGTGAACTGTCAAATGCAACAAACAATCAACTGAGCCGTACGAAATTTTACATAAAAGTTAAAATTTATCCCTTCACCTTGACTTATTGTTTATTGCTTTTCTCGTCTTTCTCGCCTATTTCCGTACCAAGCATCTTTGGAACCTTCATACCCGCCATTTTAAATGTCTCGCTCAACGGAGGAACCGATTGCATAAGCCCACTGATGAAATTAGCCGTCGAGGTCTTGCCGTCAGAACCGCTTCCACTGTCCCAAACCGTTACTTTATCAATCTTAATATCCTTGACAGCCTCAACCTGCGTCTTAACAAGCTCTTCCATCTTATCGGCAAGAATAAGCTGTACCGCATCTTCCGCATTTCCGCCTGCCGCAGCCACGATCTGCGCAAATCCTGAAGCCTGTTTAGTGAGAATTTCCTGCATACCGCGCGCTTGAGCTTCCATTCTCGCATATATCGCGTCTGCCTCGCCCTTTGCTTTGCGGCGGATCATCTCCGCCTCGGCTTCCGCTTCAATTTCAACGCGCTGCTTCTCAATCTCCGCCTTTACGATAACGTCGGCTCTTTGCGTTGCCGCCTCGCGGGCCGCACGGGATTCTTCTGCACTCTTCTGAGCTATGTAAGATTCTTCCAATGCCTTCGCCTTTGCTACGTTCTCCGCAGCGACAGCACGTCTCGCAGCTTCTGCCTCGCGCTCACGGCGTGTAGCGTCGGATTGAGCTATCGCGGCTTTAGCTTCGTTTTCACCATTGATTGCGGCGGCGTTGGCAGATGATACGCTGATTCTCTCGTCCTTCTGAGCGTTTGCCTGACCTATGGAACCATCGCGATTCTTTTCGGCGACGCTGATTTTTGCGTCGTTAATCGCGCGCGCGGCAGCTTCTTTACCCAAGGCCTCTATGTATCCGGATTCGTCTGTAATATCTGTCACGTTTACGTTGATGAGACGCAGACCGATTTTCTTAAGCTCGCTCTCAACATTGTGGCTGACCGCCTCAAGGAATTTGTCGCGGTCGGTGTTTATCTCTTCAATTTCCATCGTGGCGATAACAAGACGGAGCTGGCCGAATATGATATCCTTGGCAAGCTCTTGAATTTCGCTGAGACGCAGACCAAGCAAACGCTCCGCCGCATTCTGCATGACACCAGGTTCGGTGGAAATACCGACGGTAAATCTGGAGGGAACGTCAATTCTAATGTTTTGGCGCGAAAGGGCGTTGGTCAAATCCACATTGATAGAAATTGGCGTGAGATCCAGGTATTGGTAGTCCTGAATCACGGGCCACACGAATGACGCACCGCCATGAATACATTTTGACGACACATTATCGCCGTTTTTGTCGCTGCCAACCTTACCGTAGATAACCATGATTTTGTCTGACGGACACTTGCGGTATCTCGACAGCACCACCGCAAACATACTGAATATCAGCAATGCAATGACCGCCAAAGTGATTAATACTTCTGATGGCATAATTCTTCTACTCCTTTTTGTTTATGTTTCAATTTATAATAAATAAAGCCTGATTCGCTTTATTTACTAGCGTAAATAAGTTATAAATATTCCAATGTGTAATATTTATCTGTTAAATTACAATTATGATTTTGCGGCGCGACCGCTAGATTAACATGATTTTTGTCTCTCCTGTCCGTATCTTATTTTAATGGAAATCTCCACAGACTATATGGTGGATTCTCAATAGTATGAGCGGCATTTAGTAAAAAATACTGATTTACTTTTCATTTCGAGATTCCAAATTGCAATATTTAATCTTATTATAACAAAACGTATATTACATAATGCAATGCTCTATACCGTTTTCTGTGCAATATTTTTCAGCTTCTGAACCTTCGTTGACATATATCGCCGCGCCGCAGTAGCCAAACGCATCATCGCCTATGCTGCTTACCTTGTCCTTTAGGATAAGCCACTTTAAATTTACGCAGCCGTAGAATGCGTCCTTGCCTATATCTTCCAGACCGTCGGAAACCGTTACCGTCTCCAGTGATTTGCAGCCCATGAAAGACATATCTCCTATGCTTCGGACGTTCGACGTTAGTTTCACACTTTTCAACTTGGTATTTCCTGCGAACGCTCCGGAGATTTTCTTGACTTTCTCCGGCAGTTTAACATCAGACTTGCCGCCGTTGTATGCAACCAAAACTCCGTCGCCTACAGTGACAAATTCGCTGCCCTTTGACTTTGCCTTGAGCCACGGTGTTTCGGCAAACGCCCTGCCGCCTATATCGCTCAAACTCTCAGGAATTGTCACGTTCTCGAGCGATTCACAGCCGTAGAACGCGCCTCGTCCCACCGAAGCTACATTCTCGCCAATCACCGCTTCCTCAAGCGCGGTACAGCCTGTGAAAGCATACTCACCGATTTGTATATCGCTGGCGCTGACGCTGAAATCTATGGATTTAAGACCGGTGCAACCGCCAAATGAATTTGCGCCTATCAGCTTGATATTTTTGCCAAATGTAACCGACTTTATGGAAACATCATTTGCAAACGCAGATTCAGATATCTCCTTTACTGGAATATCATATATAGTATCAGGAATTTTTACATCAGATTGAGATACAATGTGTTTGGTTATAATCACATATGAATCATCGCTCCCGCTGACTATATCATATTCATATAGGAGATTGTTTAGATCATACGGCATAGCCAATTGTGACGAACAGCCCGCCACACAGCAGATTGCAAATACCGCTGCTGCGAGCAGCCATATTTTTATGCCTTTTCTGAAATTAAGCGAATTAAAATTTCCGTATTTCAAGATACCGCCCTCCGAATTCATCTGCAAAATATGTTGAATAATTTACAAAATGATTATATCATATATGCGGAGAATTGGCAATATCTATAAAAATAATTAGCGAAGCGTGGGAGTCCAGGGGGATAATTCCTCCTGGCAGGGGCGTGGGGGCAGCGCCACCACTGGGGAGTGGGGCAAAGTCCCACAAGCGAAGCCGCAGGCTGAGCGAGCAAAACGCGCCATGATTAAAGAAAAACTAGGGCGAACACAAATAAGGTGAACTTAAAAGCGGAGTGTGAGGCGCAGCCTCACAAGCGAAGCCGCAGGCTGAGCAAGCAAAACACGCCAAGATTAAAGAAAAACTAGGGCGAACACAAAGCAAACATCTTTTACCAAACTGTTCCCATTTTTCGACTGCAAAATGGTTCACCGTCGCCCACTCCATTGATGCTGGAAATATCGTAAAAAATTTCTACCAATCATTTATATTTAGAAACTTTGCTTGACATAGCCACATAACTTAAAACTATTACAGTTAAATCATCGTTTTTATCTCCCATATCTCCCACTTAAGCTTCTACTCAAAAATCTTCGATTTTCTTGTTGGTGCGTCCCTTTTTGATGGTTCGTCTTTTCTGTGTTCGCCTTAGTTCCTTTTTGGGCTTGGCGCGTCGTGCTCGCTCAGCTTCGCTTCGCTTGTGAGGCGCTGCCTCACCCTCCGCCATGGGCTCTGCCCCTGGACCCCGCAAGGAGGAATTATCCCCCTTGACTCCCATATAGCTCCGCTCGCTTGACTTTGGCTTTATTTTTTACTTCTCCTGTTCCTTCCCTATTGGCTCAACAAGCAACGTGTTGCCCACAGCTATGTCAACTACCTTTACCGCTTCACCGTATTTGAGCGGTCTGTCCTGATTCGTCATTGCTTCAGCTTCTGTAAGCCTCCCTTGTATTATTACATTCACCTTGCCCGAACCGCTCATTTTCGGCGGTACCGTTATGTAAACTTCTCCCATTCTTCCGATCGCGCTGTCCATTTGCAGAGTGCCGCTTTCATTAAGTGAAGCCGCCCATTTGAAAAACCACGCCACTACCAACAGCGCAATTGTTCCGAATATCAACGCGGTAACTATCGCTGCTGCGGCGTTTTGGGTCAGCGAAAGAGCGGACAGCCCAGCCCAGCCGCCGACTGCAAAAAATGCCACCATGCCGCGCACGGTAAATATTCTCAGCCCTGAATCCCCGACGTGAAAATCTGATGTATCGCTCGAATCATTTCCGAATACGCCGTCAATACCGTTGTCGTCCGGTACATCAACGTCGGAATGTCCTGCCATGCCTACGAATATCATTATAGTCTGCAATATCATTATCACAGTTGCAGGAATCGCAACGCACATCAATACGCTCTTCAGAGGATCAAGCATAAACCATTCCTTCATGTCTTATTTTCACCCTTTCTCAAAATTCTTTTCTCATTTTTCCATGTCTCCCCATCCACAAATATAAGGACACGATACAAAACACCTTCTACTATCCTAAATTGATACTCTCCCTCATTTGTCCTTTTGACGCCCTTTTTTGAAATGAAAAACAAAAATATCACATATTGGCAAGCTCGGATTCCGCACGCTTCCGAAGCTCACTGCTCATATAGGTAATGATAATTATTCTCAGCGCGTCGTGCAGACGCTTCCGGGAATCTCCAACCATGCCGGTGTAATTGTCGCTCGGACCGCTGTAATCTCTTATTTCGTCATCGATTATACCGTCCAATTCATTTATGGTAAACAACTCTACGGGATTCATTCGCCTGATAATACGGTATATGTAATTATAAAGATCCGCGTCCTTGATGATATCGTCGCTCTGATCTTCGACGTCACCGTTCACGCAAGTCATCAGTTTTATGATATTTTCAAGCTGCATCGATTTGCGCAGCATATCGACGATCAGTATTCGCGCCACTTGACGCTCGCCGTACTTTTTGTCTATAGGCGATGGAATCCAGCCGCGCTTTATCCAATTTTGTATGGTAGAGCTGCCCACTCCGGTCACTTCCACCACTTGCGAAAGCATAAGACCTCCCGTCGCGGCAAACGCGGGACGTATGCTGTCGAAATCTATCAGAATGGATTCTGCCGCTGTGTTGTTATTTTCAGTCATATGAATCACCTCGGGGTTTAATTGAATTTGTTTGATATTGATTAGATTATACTACAGGTTCACTTGATTTACAAGTGCGGTTATTTGACCGTTTATATATTATTTCTGCAAATATCTCTTAAATTCTTTCATTTTCGTGGATTTTCTTATTTTTATATATATTTTAAAATTTTCCACGCTTGATATTTTTATTGGATTTATAATAAACTTCAATTGAAAAAATACAAAAAATCGAGCACAAAATCTTTCGCATATGGATTTTGTGTCCTATTTTTATTGAGGTTTAGTATTAATTTAAGAATATGGCAAAATTCTTTATATAATGACAAAGCCAAACAAATCCGTTTGTATTAAAAAACACCACAGATTTGTTTGGCTTTGTTTTTTATGAATAATTTGTAGACTTAATTTTTCGATTTTGCGGTCACAGTCTCAAAAATACGGAAGTTTTATTTAAAAGGGCTGCTTGATTTGTATTCGCCTTAGTTTCTCTTTAATCTTGGCGTGTTCTGCTCGCTAAGCCTGCGGCTTCGCTCGTGAGGCGCCGCCTCACCCTCCGCCATGGGCCCTGCCCCTGGACCCTGCCAGGAGGAATTATCCCCCTGGACTCCCATATAGCTCCGCTCGCTTGACTTTAACTTTCTTTTAATTCTTCCGAGCCTTCCGACTCTTCCGAACTTTCGGGATCTTCCTCAATATCTTCCTCGTGCTTAATGCGCGCCAATGCAACTACCTTGCCGCCGTCCTCAATCTTCATCACGCGCACGCCTTTACTCGGGCGCGCACATTCTCTTATTTCGTTTACAGCTATTCTGATAATTACACCCGAATCATTGATAATGATAACGTCGTCGTCGTCGTCAACCACGCGGATCGCCGCGACATTGCCGTTCTCTTCCCTGTAATTCTTGATGCCCATGCCGCCGCGGCTTTGTATTCTGTAATCGTCAATGGGAGTAAGTCTGCCGTAGCCTGTGTCGCTGACGGTCAGCACTCTGCCGCCCTCGCGCAGTATCGACATTCCAACCACGCTGTCTCCCTCGCGCAGCTTTATCGCGTGAACTCCCGCCGCGCCGCGCCCCATGGGGCGAATGTCGTTTTCGTTGAATCGAATGGCATATCCCTTATGCGTCGCCACAAGAAGCTCATTTTCGCCATTGGTCAGGCGGGTCCAGACGAGCGAATCATCGTCGCGCAGATTGAGCGCGATAAGACCTTTCTTTCGGATATTGTCGAATTCTTTGAGCGATGTGCGCTTAATAATTCCATTCTTTGTGATCATCACAAGGTACATCTCATGCTCGTAATTTCTCAGCACCCTTATCATGCCGGTTATCTTCTCGTCGCCCTCAAGCGGAAGCAGATTAACTATATTTATACCCTTGGAATTTCGTGAACCCTCGGGAATTTCGTATCCCTTGAGGCGGTAAACCCTTCCCCTGTCCGAGAAGAACATGACATAATCGTGAGTGGACGTGACAAACATCTCGGTGGGAACGTCCTCTTCACGCCGCGCCATGCCGCTCACGCCGCGCCCGCCGCGGTGTTGAAGTTGATAAGTATCCAGTTTCTGTCGCTTGACATAGCCGAAGGCGGTAAAGGTTATCACGCAGGTTTCTTCTTTTATGAGATCCTCAACGTCCATCTCGCCAGATACGGTTTCAATAACCGTGCGGCGCTCGTCACCGAATCTGCGTGCTATCTCCTGAGACTCCTCGATGATTATATCCCGGCGGCGTTCTTCGTGGGCAATGATGTCATTGCAGTCTTCGATTTTTTCAACCAGCGAATTCAATTCGCTCTCAAGCTTTTCCTTTTCCATGCCTGTGAGCTGTGAAAATCTCATCTGCACGATTGCCTGCGCCTGAACATCGTCAAAGTCAAAGCGATCCATGAGCCGCTGCTTGCCCTCTGGAACGTTTTTGGAAGAACGTAATATTGATATTACTTCATCTATAAAATCTAAAGCAGTCTTGAGCGCTTCGAGAATATGAGCGCGTTCCTTTGCCTTTTTCAAATCGAATATCGTGCGGCGCAGTATTACTTCGAGCTGATGGTCGATATAATACTGCAGCATTTCCTTGAGCGTGAGTATCTTTGGAACTTTATTCACAATTGCGAGATGGATCGCGCCGAAAGTTATCTGCATATTTGTGTTCTTGTAGAGGTTATTCAACACCACATTCGGAGAAGCGTCGCGTTTTACGTCTATCGTAATGCGCATACCTTCGCGGTCGGAGTGGTCGTCGCAGTTGCTTATGCCCTCAAGCCGCTTTTCCTTGACTAAATCGCTGATATTTTCGATGAGACGAGCTTTGTTCACCTGATAGGGAAGCTCGGTCACGACTATCTGATATCTGCCGTTTGGACGCTCGACTATCTCGGCTTTTGCACGAACGGTTATCTTGCCGCGCCCTGTGGCATATGCGGCGCGTATGCCCGAACGTCCCATTATGATGCCGCCTGTCGGAAAGTCGGGTCCTTTTATACATTCCATCAGCTCATCGAGCGTCGCGTCAGGGTTTCTGATCAGCAGGCACACCGCGTCGATTGCTTCGCGCATATTGTGGGGGGCAATGTTTGTGGCCATTCCTACGGCTATGCCGGTAGAGCCGTTTACAAGCAGGTTCGGATAACGCGAAGGCAAAACCTGTGGCTCATCGTGTGAATCGTCGAAGTTCGGTTCGTAATCCACGGTTTCCTTGTCGATATCGGTGAGCATTTCCATTGAGAGCTTGCTCATCTTTGCCTCGGTGTATCGGTATGCGGCGGGCGGATCTCCGTCCACCGAGCCGAAGTTTCCGTGACCGTCCACAAGCATATATCTCATTGAAAAATCCTGCGCCAGACGCACCAGCGCGTCGTAAACCGAAGCGTCTCCGTGGGGATGATAACGACCCAGCACGGCGCCGACGGTAGTGGCGCACTTCTTGTAGGCGCGCTCGGGGTAAAGTCCGTCCTCAAACATAGTGTAAAGTATTCGCCTGTGTACCGGCTTCAATCCGTCGCGCACGTCCGGCAAAGCTCTCTGGACAATAACCGACATGGAATATGCAAGGAAAGATTCTTTCATTTCCTTGTTTATGTCCACCTCAATTATCTTTTGATTCTCGTGACCTTCGTATTCCATTGGCATGATCTCCTGTTTACTCATTATTTTTTATCTATATAAATTTCTTACAGAAAACTTAAAATTAAATCAATCATTCACTTTCGGCTAGCAATTTTATGAAATTTCCAAACTTCACAAACCGCGCTTCATCTTCCATCGCATACTTCGGAATACAAAGATATGTGTTGTCGGAAAGAAATACAAACAAAACGTCACCGTATCTTTTTACCTTCTTGATTTTATCATAGGAGTGCCTGGTGCAGCCGGTTTGAAAAATGACATCGAAACCATCTGTCAAAAATTTATACTCCACATGAACCGGCGGAGCTTTTTTGAACCGCCTTAAATATCTTATTATTCCAAAAATCAAAATCAACGCCTTTAGCAGAAGTATTGCTCCCAATGCGTGCAAAATCGCGGCAGTCAGCCAATATTTCGGATTGAAATAAAAACACAACACCGCCATGGCAAAAAATATGATTGCTTTGACTGCAAGTTTCTGGTTGTTTTTGCTCGGAATAATGTTCCGAAGGTTTTGTGTAAGTTCAATACCTATGGTATAAAGCGGGTCAGACGTCCTGTCAAACGTGTCGTCAAAATCTCTGCCTCGCTCGGCGGCTTCGGGCAAACGCATTTTCTCAATACAGCAATACTGCGGTGCAGATTCACCTCCGGCAACGACGGCTTTCAATGTCTCCAGCAGTTCAGCATTGAAGAATCGCGTTGGAATGAATGTATGTTTACCTTCAACCCGATAAATGATGAATACGCCATCGGAGCACTCGACAGCTTTATCCAGCAATTCCATGCCGTAAATCGAGTGAAACACCGTACTCACGTGCTCCGCTCTGTTTAAATAAATCATAAACTTCTCGGGACGTTCAAGTTCTCCCGCCTCAACTCTCGCCTTGGTAATCCTGTCGAAATATTTCTTTCGCCTGTGCGCCGCCATTTTATTTAAAGAAAAAATCCACAGCGCAACAACCGAATAAATGATAAGGTTCTCCAATGCTCGGATTTCAAAATCAGCCGCAAACACCCTCACCGCAGAGACGAGAAATACGATGATAATTAAACAATTGAACGTAGGCAGGAATTTTGCTTTTTTGCTGTTATCTTTATTTTCCTCCGATTTCTGTTCCTTCAGAACTTCTTTTATCTTGTAGTAATTTTCCAACGATTTTCTGTAATCCTGCGCGGTGATCGTATAATTAATTTGAAATATTGGGTCGGAATTTTCATCGATTACATTGCGTGTTCCGTCCATTTTATTTGTCCCCTTGTGAAATAAATTTTGTTGATAACTCTATTCAAGATACGGCATACAAATTGTAATAACACGCTGTGTTTACCACGACTTTTAACAATTTTATACTGAATTTTCATCTTTTTACCATAAATTAACTCTGATTCAACACGTGTTTGTGGAAAACATGGTTAATATTGATGAAACTTATTGTAATAGCTTGTACTTAAATTACTTTTTGTTTTTGTCACAGTTTAATTCTAAATTATTACAGTAAGTTATCAACCTTTTCCACTGAGTTTTCAACCTGATTTTAATAATTATCCACGCGCATCTGTCGAAATCTTCCGATTTTCCGGGATTTCTCAGCAGTTTTGATTTTTAACCACGATTAACCGCAGCTTTAATCTGCGCTCGGCTGAAGCTGCGACTGTTTTACTGCGTTTGTGTGGCCTTGCCTATCTCCCAAAAATACGGGAACCAATTTTCTATAACAGTATAATTAGATAAAAGTATCGTGCAATGTAAAAAGTTGAGCTGACTTTATATCTTCACTCGAAAATTTTCGATTTTCTTGTTGGTGCTCGTTTTTGATGGCCCTGACTTTTCTGTGTTTGCCTTAAATTTTCCTTAATCTCGGCTTGTTTTGCTCGCTCAGCTTTTCAGCTTCGCTCGTGAGGCTCTGCCTCACCCTCCACTTTTGGCCTCGGCTCTTCTGTGTTAGCGTTAGATTTTCCTCAATCTCGGTTTGTTTTGCTCGCTCAGCCTTTCGGCTTCGCTCGTGAGGCTCTGCCTCACCCTCCACTTTTGGCTTCGGCTCTTTTGTGTTCGCCTTAGATTTTCCTCAATCTCGACTTGTTTTGCTCGCTCAGCCTTTCGGCTTCGCTCGTGAGGCTCTGCCTCACCCTCCGCCATGGGCCCTGCCCCTGGACCCTGCCAGGAGGAATTATCCCCCTGGACTCCCATATAGCTCCGCTCGCTTGACTTCGGCACGCCTTAAACGTCAAGATTCTTTACATACTGAGCGTTCTTCTCTATGAATTCCCTTCTCGGTTCCACCTTATCGCCCATGAGTATAGAAAATGTCTCGTCCGCTGCCATCGCATCTTCCAGCGTTACTCGGAGCATTATTCTCGTGGCGGGATTCATCGTAGTCTCCCAAAGCTGCTCGGAGTCCATCTCTCCCAGACCTTTATATCGCTGTACATCTTCCGATCCGCCTATCTCTGCGAGTATCCTGTCGCGCTCCTCGTCAGTATAGGCATAAAGGTGCGCATCTTTCTTGGTGATTTTATAATGAACCCCGCCTTTTGAATCGCCGCCGTCATTGACCTTATTGACCTTAGCTGTTCCGCCCAGCTCACGGACTATTCTATCCTTATCTTCGTCGCTGTAGGCGTCCATTTCCACATTTTTACGCGTTATTCTGTAAAGCGGGGGCTGAGCTATACAGATATTTCCGTTCTCAATAAGCGGGCGCATAAAACGGAAAAAGAAAGTGAGCAGAAGTGTTCGTATATGCGAGCCGTCGACATCAGCATCAGCCATTATTATAACCTTACCGTATCTCAGCTTGGATATATCAAATTCGTCCCCTATGCCACAACCCAGAGCCGTCACAACAGGCATTAGTTTATCATTGCCGTAAACCTTATCCATGCGTGCCTTTTCGACATTCAGCATTTTGCCCCACAGCGGGAGTATTGCCTGGAAACGCCTGTCGCGCCCACCCTTTGCGCTGCCGCCGGCCGAGTCGCCCTCCACGATGTAAATTTCCGTGTTGATTGGGTCGCGGTCGGAGCAGTCCGCCAGTTTGCCCGGAAGCGAGGCGTTGTCAAAAGCGGTCTTGCGACGCGCCGCATCTCTTGCCTTGCGTGCCGCGTCGCGAGCACGTGAAGCCTCCAAAGCCTTGTTGAATATGCTCTTGGCAACGGCGGGATTTTCCTCAAGATAAGTCATCAGTTTATCTGATATCAGACCGTCAACCAGACTGCGTATTTCAGTGTTGCCCAACTTGCCCTTGGTCTGACCTTCAAACTGCGCGTCCTTTAGCTTAACGCTTATGATCGTAGTCAAGCCCTCGCGCACGTCGTCACCGGTAAAATTGCGATCGTTGTCCTTCAATATGCCGAACTTACGAGCGTAGTCATTCATAACGCGCGTAAGAGCGCGCTTGAATCCTTCCTCGTGAGTGCCGCCGTCAACGGTGTGGATATTGTTGGCAAATGACAGGGTAAATTCCGAGTAATCCATGTTGTATTGCATTGCAACCTCGGCCGTAGAGTTACCGTCGGCCGAAACACAGCTGAAATACATTACCTCAGGATGAAGCACCTCGACCGCCTTTTTTTCATGAATATATTCAACAAAGGAGCGTATGCCGCCTTCATAGCAATAGCTTTCAGATATTGGCTCGTCGCCGCGCAAATCGGAAAGTTTTATGTGTATTCCAGCGTTTAGGAACGCTTGTTCTCTAAGACGAGTCTGAAGCACTTCAAAATCGTAAACCGTTGTTTCCCTGAACATCTCGGGGTCGGCTTTGAATCGAACGAGTGTGCCGCGCTTGTCGGTGTCGCCTTTAATCGTAAGCTCACAGGTCTTGTTACCGCGCTCAAAGCGCTGATAGTAGACGTGCTGACCGTCGCTCACTTCTACCTCGAGCCATTCAGAAAGAGCATTTACCACAGACGCGCCGACGCCGTGCAGACCGCCTGAAACCTTGTAGCCGCTGCCGCCGAACTTACCGCCCGCATGAAGTATGGTAAACACAACTTCGACGGCTGGAAGGCCCGTTTTATGTTGGATTCCCACCGGTATGCCGCGGCCGTTATCGGTAACTGTGATGATATCGCCTTTTTCTATATCAACAGTGATAAGGTCGCAGTAGCCGGCGAGGGCCTCGTCGATGGCGTTGTCCACTATCTCATAAACAAGGTGGTGCAGGCCCTTGGGACCTGTGGAGCCGATATACATACCGGGGCGCTTTCTGACCGCCTCAAGCCCTTCGAGCACCTGAATTTGATTTTCGTCGTAGGCCTCGGCGTCAACCGCAGTACTGACGGAGCTAATTTCAAGCTCTGTCTTTTGCATTTCTTCAAGATTATTTAAATTATCCAAGTTCCATATCCTCCAAATATTCTTATAAGTGAAGCGACCGCAAACGGTAAGTGATACACGAAATAATTATAACATAAATCCGATAAAATTACCATAGAAATTTAGAAATTTTTTTCTTTTTATTAGTATAGAGCGAAAGTCAAGCGAGCGGAGCTGCATGGGAGTCAAGGGGGATAATTCCTCCTTGCGGGGTCCAGGGGCAGGGCCCATGGCGGAGGGTGAGGCAGAGCCTCACAAGCGAAGCGAAGCTGAGCGGGCGCGATGCGCCAAGCCCAAAAAGGAACTAAGGCGAACACAGAAAAGTCGAACGCAAAAACGGAGGGTGAGGCAGAGCCTCACAAGCGAAGCGAAGCTGAGCGAGCACGACGCGCCAAGCCCAAAAAGGAACTAAGGCAAACACAGAAAAGTCAAAGCCATCAAAAACGAGCACCAACAAGAAAATCGAAGATTTTCGAGTGGAGACAAAAATAAATCCGAATTTAAAAACATATCTCGCGTATACCTAGCGACAGAATTATCATTTAATACGATAAGATATTGAATATATAAAAAATCGCCGTATTTCGATTCTGACGAAAGAAATACGGCATTAGTCATCGATATTGCTTATACCCTGTTCGGCGCGTCCTGCGAGCGCTGAGGGCGAAATTTGGCACAAATAAACTGTTTGGTCGGCGCACACGACAAAGCTCTTCGGCAGATCGGCGGATACTGTTATAACACGACCGTTATTTTCTGCTTTTGTAAGAAAATCGCGCGTGTGCTTTGAAATTGTGGTGTTGTCCATGTCGAATATTCCGATAATATCCTTTTCGCGAACAACGTAATTGTTGCCCAAATGAAGATACATTTTTCCCGTTATTCTCCCTTCCAAATGTTATACTTAAACCTCAATCAAAATACGGAGTAGGAAATTTATTAATATTGCGCATATTTTCATTGATGATCGAAGTTGCTCGTCAAATTGGCTTTTTGCAGTACTTCGGACAAGCGTTACAACCTTTGGGGAATATTTTTTAAATACTTGGCAGGGATTTTGTCTCCACTCGAAAATCTTCGATTTTCTCGTTGGTACTCGTTTTTGATAGCTTCGCCTTTTCTGTGTTCGCCTTGGCTTTTCCTTAATCTTGGCGCGTTTTGCCCGCTCAGCCAGCGGCTTCGCTTGTGAGGCTCTGCCTCACCCTCCGCCATGGGCCCTGCCCCTGGACCCCGCAAGGAGGAATTATCCCCCTTGACTCCCATGCAGCTCCGCTCGCTTGACTTTAGTGTACAATGCTGCCGCCCTTTATCTCTATTACTTTCCCTTTATCCAGCCCCTTGACTGTGTTTGGGTCACAGCACGATATAAATACCTGCCAGCCCTCCATGTGATTCATCAGATAATCTTGCCTCAGCTTGTCAAGCTCGCTCATTACGTCGTCTAACACGGCAATCGGACGCTCCCCAAACGCGTTCTCCAACAGCGCGGCCTCGGCCAATTTGAGCGCAAGCACACATGAACGCTTCTGTCCCTGTGAGGCATAATTTCTGGCTGACATATCATTGACAGCTATGCTCAAATCGTCCCTGTGCGGTCCGTAATTGGTACACCCCTGGGCCAAATCCGACACACGGTGAGATTCGAGCTGTTTTCTCAGAGCGTGAGCCGTCTGCTCTACGGAATCCGGCACGAGATAACCGCAGTTGTACCGCAAGGAGATTTTTTCACGCCCCGATGAGATTCCGTCGAATATTTCCTCCACCTTTCCACACAAATCCGACACATATTTCGCCCGTTTACAGGAAATTTCCGCACCCGTTCTCGACAGATTTTCGTCCCAAATCTCCAACATTGCTTCAAATCCATCTGTGCTGACGGATTTCTTAAGGAAAGCGTTGCGCTGGGCAAGTATGCGGTTGTATTCTACCAACAGTCGGGGATATGCGGGATAGTGCTGCGATATCGCCGCATCGAGGAATTTGCGGCGCTCACCCGAACCGCCCTTTATCAGATTCATATTGTCTGGTGAGAACACCACAGCACAGAATTTCCCAATAAACCCTGACGCAGCCGAAAGCTTTACGCCGTTGAGTTCGGCTTGCTTCTTGTCAGTTATAACGAGACTTGCGAATTGTACCCGCTGTTGCGCAAAAAATTCAAGCTCCAGCCGGGAAAATTTTTCTCCTTTGGTTATCAATTCGACATTCTTAGCCCCTCGAAATGATCTTACTCCCGTAAAAAGGCATATTGATTCAAGCAGATTTGTCTTGCCCTGTCCGTTATCGCCGCATATCACATTTACGCCTTCAGCAAATGGAATCTCACAAGATGTGAGATTCCTGTAATTTTGTGTGAATATACTGCGTGCGATCATGCATTGCGAACCTCCAGCTCAACTTTGTCGCACGCAATTGTCACGACATCACCTGCGCGAATCTTCTTTCCGCGCATGGTACACACCTCGCCGTTGACCATTACCGCACCCGATGTCACCATGAATTTCGCCTCGCTCCCTACTGCCGCGATTCCAGCGAATTTCAAAAGGCTGTCAAGCTTGATGAATTCTGTAGTTATTTCAATTAATCTGTGCTCCAAACAAATCAACTCCAAAATAAATTAACGCGGAATTGCTTTATACTAAACTTCACTTCAATTAAAAACTTTGATAAAAGAGGGCTGTTTGCTCGCTCAACTGCCGCTTCGCTAATTATTTTTTAGCGCTAATGCCGTGATTTTGATTGAAGTTTAGCGTTACTCGGCATTTTTCTGTAGTCTTACTGGAAGAAGTAGAAAAAGAAAATTTTCTCCGTCAGGCGGCAAAACCTTAACCGGAGTTACAGGAGTACCGATTACAAGGCGCATTTGATCGGTAGAAACCGCGCGGAAGGCGTCCATAAGATAGCGATTGTTGAACCCTATTTCAATCGCTTCATTCGGCGCATCAGCTGCGAAACGGTCGGTAGCCGCGCCTATCGCCGTGCGACAGTTGAAATTTATGGCATTGTTGCCGAAAACGCAGCGCACCGGACTCTTTATTGCATCGCTTATCAGCAAACTCATGCGCTCAGTTGCCTCTATCATGCGGCGGGTGTTCACGCGAATCTCTGTATTATTATTCTGAGGAATGGCATTGTTATAATCCAGAAATTCACCTTCTATGAGACGTGAAATTATTATGCATCCATTTATAACGAATTCTATATGACGGCGTGTTGAGCATATCTCCACGCGTTTATCATCGTCGTCCTCCATGAGACGTGAAATTTCTTCCAACGTCTTTTTGGGGACTATGAACGACGTGGAGAAAGTACTCACAACGGGCTCGGTACGCATAGCGAGACGGAAACCGTCTACTGATACTACGCGGATTTTATCTTCAGATATTTCAAAAAGTGATCCGGTGTAGACAGGTCTTGCATCATTATCGCTAACCGCAAAAAGTGTTTGACCTATCATTGATTTAAGCAGACCTTGAGAGAGCGATATCTTGCGATCGCTTTCTATGACGGGCAGCTCCGGGAAATCGGAAGGCGATATTCCTATAATCGAATACTCTGCGTCAGAAGATTTTATTGTAGTTATAAAATTTTCACTGCAATTAATTTCAAGCTCGTCGCCCGGCATCCTTCTCACTATGTCACAGAAAAGCTTGGAAGAAAGCACTATACAGCCTTCCTCATAGATATTTGCGAGAATCTTGGTTGAAATTCCCATTTCGAGGTTGTAGCCGCAGATATATAAGGAACTTTCCTCGGTGCGGAAGTATATGCCTTCAAGCGCGGCGATGGTGGAACGTGGAGATACGGCGCGGGAAACTTTACCGATAGCGTCGGAGAGCATTTCGCGGTTGCATTTGAATTTCATATTTTTTTATTCCTTTCGTGAGTAAGCGGAATTCTTTTCATTGCTTTGCTTTTGCTCTTTATTATATATTATTAGGGAGCCGAAGTCAAGCGAGCGGAGCTATATGGGAGTCCAGGGGGATAATTCCTCCTGGCAGGGGCGTGGGGGCAGCGCCACCACTGGGGAGTGGGGCAAAGTCCCACAAGCGAAGCCGCAGGCTGAGCGAGCAAAATAAGCCAAGACAAAGGGAAGCCAGGGCGAATACAGAAAGAGCGAAAGCATAAACGGAGAGTGAGGCGTAGCCTCACGAGCGAAGCCGCAGGCTGAGCGAGCAAAATAAGCCAAGACAAAGGGAAGCCAGGGCGAATACAGAAAGAGCGAAAGCA
>CANPVE010000017.1 GCA_947581635.1 uncultured Clostridia bacterium
AAAAGATAAGCAGGAGGTACGCCGTTGTCCCATACTTCCTGTTTATAGGCCGAAGCTGTCTTGGCTTCAAAAATCACTTGTTGCCCGTCCTCGTTGACTACGCCGTCCATGTCGGCAAACATAAACGGGTATTCCGTACTTTGCAGGATCATATGCTTCTGCCGAACCTTCAGCTTGGTTCTTTCCATAAATTCCCTTCGGACGATTGGTTCCAACAGCGTTCCGAAGTGAGTGTATTCGCTGTCGGATTCCTCTGGAACGACCCGCCGCGTTTTCTCCCGCCACAATTCACAGACAGATTTGAAAGGGTTAATTCCAGCAATGATTGAAACATCGGAACCGCCGATTCCCTCGGTGCGATATCGCAGCCATTGCTCACGGGTCAGGTCTTTGGTTTTGACATAAACTCTGTATGACATTTCACACCTCCGTGTAATAAAAGAAGTCCCGAACTGTCATACAAGTATCACAGTCGGGGGCAATCTCCATTTTGCGTTGTATAACGCCAAAATTATTTGTATAACGTTATTCCTACGCGGATAATACCATTTGGTAGGCCTTGTCGATTATGGGATTTCCGTCCACCGTCTTGGCGAACAAGGACTCGCGGTAATTGCTGCGCTCCCGGAGTGGCTTGCAGTGGGTAGCGAAATCCGACACGGCGTTGATAAATCTGTAGCCGTTTTTGCCTGTGAAATTCAGGTCCGGCGCTTCAAAATAGCGGGTGCGCATATCCTCGCGAAGTTTTTCGATATTGCGCTTCTGCTGATCTGTGGCGTTGTCAGGCTCAGGCAGCAGAAGATTGATGTATTCCATGACCTTAACGTCATTCAAAGCGACGCGGTTGAGCCGGTCGAAATCCTTGCCCAGCGCGGTCATGTATTGTCCCGCGTAGAGCAGTGTTGCCTCCGCCTCCTTCATCTTACCCTCTATATTGCCTGTATGCTGACAGCTCCAGCATCGCTTCGCGGTGGAGAGCGCCAGATTCAGCGTGTTACTGCACACCACACGAACCGGCGTCATGGCAACTTTTATGGAACCTGAACCGTCGTGGGCATTCATAAATACCAGATACGGAATTATCTCATCGCCGTTGATGATGTAATTCTGCGGCAGACGTGCCAGCAGCCATATCCTGCGGCCTCCCTGCAGGCTGCCCGCGGTTTCATACCGAACGCCCTCCCCAAGCAGCGCATCGGTAAAAGCAAACGCCTCCTTGTTCTGTACTACCTTGTAACGGTCGGTCACGATTCCCAGGACGCTTCCGTCGACATCGCGGACGTTTGCCTTGAATCCCGGAATGACGTTCCTGCTGTCGGCGGCCGCAATGTCCTTCTGTAACACCGACCAATCCAGTCCGGCCAATCCCAATGCCGACGCCGAATCCGGCGCTTCCGTCACAACAGTTCCCAGACCGTGCCACGGCTTTTCTCTCACCGAGAACATAGTTTCCACATTTACTGACATAAAAATGTACCTCCTTGAAATGATAATTTTTGACAGAGCAGTTGTATCATAATCTGCCCGCGCGTATATAATATCTGCCTGCTGCGGCGGCGGACTTTTGCAAATACAAAATATTCCCCTACGGATTATTGTCCGTAGGGGAATATTTTGTTTGTATTACGTTCCTTTATGTTCCTTCAAAGGGTTCAGCCCCACCACTCTAGGCTCGACACGGTTATAATATACAATTGAAAATCAGAAGTTATACTCAATGGGAAAATTACATACAGTCAAATATTCTTGACATCAAAAGCGGAAAGCAATATAATAAAAACAGGAAAGGATGTGATGGCAGTGTCAGACAAAGATACGGCCGCGAAGGAGTATATGCGGGACGCTGAAACCTTTGCGGACGCGTTTAATTTCCTGCTTTATGACGGTCAACAGATTATAAAACCCGAACGGCTCAAACCGTTGGACACGACCGCTGTTGTACTGCCATATGGAGACGACGGAGCGTCTGTTCCTGTGCAGAAGTATAGAGATGTGATGAAAATGGTGACGGTCATGGAGGATGACCGGGCGGCCTATCTGCTGCTGGGTATTGAAAATCAGTCGGATATTCACTACGCCATGCCTGTACGGAATATGCTGTACGACGCTGTGCAATATGTATCGCAGGTGGATCAGTCCGCAAAGTCTCACCGAAACGGCGGGGCAAAACCTGAAACTGGCGCGGAGTTTCTGTCGGGATTTTACCGCACAGATAAGCTTATACCCGTGATCACGCTGACGCTTTATTTCGGCGCTGAGCAATGGACGGCTCCGACAGATTTATACGGTATGCTGTCGGCAGACGCTGAAATTCTCAGATTTGTGGATAATTACCATCTTCATTTGATTGCCCCGGCGCAGATATCGGATAAAGATTTTGATAAATTCCACACAGAATTAAAGCAAGTGTTAAAATTTATAAAGAATTCACTAAGCAAGAAACGATTGAATGAACTGGTACACGAGGACGAGACTTACAGGCATATTTCAAGGAAAACCGCGAATATGCTTAATATAATTACCGGTTCTAATTTGAAATATGATAGCAGAGAGGAGACTGTAGATATGTGTCGCGCAATTGAGGAAATAAGAAACGATGCGATTGCCGAGGGAATTCAAACCGGCATGGAAAAAGGCTTGGAAGAAGGCATGGAAAAGGGTATGGAAAAGGGCACCTTCAGCACCCTTAGCAGCCTTGTGAAAAAGGGTATATTGACACTTGCCCAAGCTGCCGAAGAAGCCAACATGACTGTTTCCGAATTTAAAGCAAAGACGGATTTGAATGCATAAGCTGAATTTAATATTCGGCATTCAGCTTTAGTTAATTTTGCCTATGCCTGATATTTTCTTGAAATCACACCATGGTTCGGATAAAGCTCAAAATGTCTTGGTTCTACACTATATAGTCCTGTTAATTCGACTTGCTTCTATATAATAGGTCTATAATATGCGTATCAATGACAAAAATTATCTTTTCTTAGCCTTGTCTTTGATGGTGCAAAACTTTTTAGAACCAGAATAGAACCAGAATAAATCTCAAAAGTCCGAAAAGCCCTAAAATAGGCGCTTCCCGGACTTTTTTTACTAAATTTCAACTATTCCCACTCAATAGTTGCAGGCGGCTTGGAGGTTATATCAAATACAATTCTGTTGATGTGTTTGACCTCGTTGACAATTCTGTTGGACACAGTTTCCAATATATCATACGGTATTCTTGCCCAATCGGCTGTCATAAAATCTATTGTCCGCACAGCGCGTAGAGCAACTGTGTAGTCATATGTTCTCGCGTCACCCATCACACCCACCGATCTCAGGTCTGTCAGTACCGCAAAGTATTGATTTATATCTTTATCTAATCCGGCTTTAGCTATCTCCTCGCGGAATATCGCGTCTGCGTCGCGCAGAATGTCAAGCTTGTACTCGGTGATTTCTCCGAGACATCTTACGGCAAGTCCCGGTCCGGGGAATGGTTGACGAAAAACCAGATACTCGGGGATACCCAGTTCCAAACCCGCGCGGCGCACCTCATCTTTAAAGAGATAGCGCAGTGGTTCCACTATTTCCTCGAAGTCAACGTGCTCGGGAAGTCCGCCCACATTATGATGGCTCTTGATATTGGCCGCGTCTCCCGCGCCGCTCTCAATCACATCGGGATAAATCGTGCCTTGAACCAAATAATCCACTTTGCCGATTTTCTTTGCTTCAGATTCAAAAACTCGAATAAACTCCTCGCCTATAATCTTGCGCTTCTTTTCAGGCTCGGTGATGCCCGCCAATTTATTCATAAACCTGTCCTGCGCATTTACACGAATCATATTTATATCAAACAGTTCTCTGAATATGTGCTCCACTTCATCGCCTTCATTTTTGCGAAGAAGTCCGTTATCCACAAAAATGCAAGTGAGCTGTTTGCCTACCGCTCTATGAATCATCACTGCGGCGACAGAGCTGTCCACACCGCCCGATAATGCACACAATACCTTCTTATTACCGATCTTTGCCTTTAACGATGCAATGGTTTCATCAACAAATGATTCCATCGTCCAGTCGCCGTCTGCCTTGCATACGTCGTAGAGGAATGAACGCAGCATCTTATCTCCTTCGGCGGTATGCTGAACCTCAAGGTGGAATTGCACTGCGTAAAGATTGCGCTCACGGTTTTCCATGGCTGCAACGGGGCAGGCTGTGCTTTGCGCCGATGAAATAAAGCCTTCAGGCAGCTTTGCTATGTAATCCGTGTGGCTCATCCACACCACAGTCTTGTCCGCAACGTCGTTAAAAATATGTGAGGTCTTATCGGGCGTAATCTCGGTCTTGCCGTATTCACGCACCGGCGCTGCCTTGACTTCTCCGCCGAGCAGATATGCCATAAGCTGAGCGCCATAGCAGATACCAAGCACGGGTATGCCAAGTTCAAATATTTCCGCCGAGTATTTCGGGGATTTTTCATCATACACGCTGTTGGGACCGCCTGTAAATATTATACCTATGTAGCGTTCAGACTTTATAGCCTCAATTGATGTGGTGTAGGGCTTCACTTCCGCATAAACACCCAAGTCACGCACTCGGCGGGCGATGAGCTGATTATATTGTCCGCCGAAATCCAGGACGAGAATTTTCTGATGTTTCACAATATCACTTTCCTTACTTTATTATTTGTTCAAGGCGATGCACTTAAAGTATTATACAATAAATTGCGTTGGTTTTTAAAGGTTAATTTCAGATAAATTTTATTTAACATTGCCGCCCCAAAACAGGCGATTGATATAAACGCTTACTTCAAACTATTTCTATCTCTATACCCAGCACGCCGTATTTATCCTGAAGCTCGCGACTATAGTATAAATTCATGTCATCGGGATTTGCGTTATGAATATCATCTTGTGTATATCCGCATTTAATAAGCGGCAAGGTTTTATAAAGCTCCTTGAATGAATCGAATTTATGCAGTGCGATAACCCTTGTGCTTATCTTGCAGTCGGGATTTTCAGTACTGATGAATTCAATAATATCTCCCACGTTAATCTGCTGTCTTTTTTTGTCGTTTAGCCGCAATTCTATCGTCTTTTTTCCGCTTTTAATTTGCTCAAACGGTTGCCTGTGAAGCCTCATTGTATGTATTATTTTATTATCTTTCGTGCTTTGAACTATCATATCCACGAGTTTATTCAACGATGTACCAATTATGTGGTCGCTTCGCTTCAGGCTCCAACCGTTTTCGCTCAAAGTATCCGAAATAACGTAAGCCGCTGAGGCACGTACGCCTCTGTATTTGGCAATTGTAAAAAGTCCGGCTCCCTCCATTTCAACGCAGAGTGCTCCTTTATCTCGGTAATCGAGCACTTGCCCCCATGTTTCTCTGTATCCCGCGTCGGTAGTCCAGTGTCTGCCTCTCGTAAAGCCAATCGAAGCGTTTGTCATAAGTTTGCTGATTTCGTCGGTCAGTCCATTGGTTGATTCAATAAAATCACACTCGTATCCATAGAGCCTCGCAACAGCGGTATCATTAAATGCTCCGTCTGTCAAAACAACGTCTCCGATACTTATGTCATGCCGCAATCCTCCTGCATATCCTATGTGTACCAACTCCTTAACACCGCTTGCAATTAAATCTTCGGCTTGTGTTGCAATACCTGCGGAACATATATTTCCTTTTACGAACCCCATGGTGTTATTTTCGTTGAATATGTAAAGTCCGCCACCAATAGGATATTTATAACTTCCGCATCGTCTTGAAATGACGGTATCGTATATATCGTCTGCAAACAAATAAACTCTCTCGGGAACACTGATATTATCCAAATCAAGCCCGGCGTTCTTTAATTCCAGCCTCACCAGTTTTTTTGGGTCTGTTAATATGTCATTTCTGTTCATCTCTCATTTCCTCCCATTTAAAGCAAATACAGGACACGAATACCTTTTTGATTAATATCCATGCCCTGCATATTTTTGTATTCTTAAGAATTTACCTGTAAATCACTTCATCGCGGCCCGGTCCATTAGATAATATGTCAATGGGGAAACCTATCTGACCTTCGATGAACTCAACATAATTGCGGCAGTTTTCGGGAAGCTCCTCATATTTTCTGATACCGCGCACATTCTGTTTCCAACCCGGCAAGGTCTGAAGTACAGGCTTAGCTTTGGCAAGCTGATGTGTAACGGGGAACTCATGAGTAATCTTACCGTCAATCTCGTAGCCTACACACACCGGAATTTCGTCGAGATAGCCCAGCACGTCCAAGTTGGTCATAGCAACCTTCGTAGTTCCCTGAGCCATGCATCCGTAACGTGTCGCTACGCAGTCGAACCAGCCCACACGGCGCGGTCTGCCTGTAGTCGCGCCGAATTCACCTTTGTCGCCGCCGCGCCTGCGCAGTTCGTCAGCCTCGTCGCCGAATATCTCGCTGACAAACTCACCCGCGCCGACAGCGCTTGAATATGCTTTGGTTACCGTCACCACTTCGCTGATTGCTCTGGCGGGGATTCCCGCGCCGACTGAGCCGTAGCCCGCAAGGGTGGAAGACGATGTAACCATGGGATAAATTCCGAAATCCGGATCTTTGAGTGATCCAAGCTGACCTTCGAGAAGTATGTTTTTGCCCTCACGCACTGCTTTCTGCAAAAATTCAAATGTATTTGCAGCGTAGGGAGTGACAATTTCCTTGCACTTCATAAGGTAATCATAGATCTCCTGCTCGGAAATAGGAGGCTTGTTGTAGAGGTGCTCGACAAGCGTATTCTTGATATCAAGCACCTTTTTTATTTTTTCTCTCAGATACTCTTCGCTGGCAAAAAGTTCATTTACCTGAAATCCTATTTTGGAATACTTATCGGAATAGAAGGGCGCGATACCTGATTTGGTTGAACCGAAAGCTTTACCGCCCAATCTCTCCTCTTCGTACACGTCAAAAAGAACATGATATGGCATAATCAACTGCGCGCGGTCCGAAATCAGTATCTTTGGCGTGGGAACTCCCTGTTCCACCACGTAGGCAAGTTCCTTCTCAAATTTTATCAAGTCAAGTGCCACGCCGTTCCCTATAATATTGACGGTGTGCTGATGGCACACCCCCGACGGCAGCAGATGAAGTGCGAATCTGCCGAAGTTGTTAATTATGGTGTGACCCGCATTGGCACCACCCTGAAAGCGAATAACCACGTCCGATTCCGCGGCGAGCATATCAGTAATCTTTCCCTTGCCCTCGTCGCCCCAGTTAGCCCCAACAATAGCCTTAATCAATCACGTTCAACTCCATTTTCTAAGTGTAATGCGCTGAAACCTAAAATAAGCGCTCCAACAACCCATTCATTATATTACAAAGCCGAATTAATGTCAACGATTAATTTAATATTGTGTTAAATAATTTGATTAATTTTGTGTGACATTTGAGCATTATTACCAGAAAAGCGTTTAAAATATGTAATATCTGTAGATTTTTTTATAAATGCGGTACCAAATCAACGTTGTACTTCGGAGACGTGTGTATATTCTCAATCCGTATTTGGCGTAATGCACAGAAAATCCGCAATAGATGTGTCGGTTTGAAATGTATCCAGATTGTAAAGGTACAGAATATCGGTAATGCCCTGATGATTTACAAAAGTTTCTATGCTGTCGTAGCAGTACCGCGGATCCGCCAGAACTATTTCGTCAAAGTAAGGGGTGAGAAATTGAACGAAAGAATTGGCATAAGAATCTTTGATAATCAGCAGATGTCTCTGAGTGTCGGCTGTGGTTTTGATTTGAACGACCGGGTGATTACCGCCCAGAAAAACAGCGTATTTATCTTTGGTTTCAAGGCATTCCCTTTCGTACATTGAACCCTTTGCCCCCGAACCGTCGGAATATGTGATGTTATAATCTATGTCAGTTTTTGGAACATAAATCTCTATGGTATCCTTGTATATATGACTTCCGCTTTTTGATGAAAGCGTCCCTTCAAAGGTATCCGTTACGGTGTGGATATCATACCGGCAGGCAGATGCATCAATCTGCAAATCATCGGCTATTTTTATAAATGCGTGGTATGCCCCGAGACTTGTCCAGTGATGGTCTGTATGGTAATACAAATCTTCACTGTTGTGCGAAAGCAATGTGTCTGTGACATCAGTAAACGTGATGTTTTTCAACTTACCTTTTATTGTGCCGAGCTGCTCGCTTTGATCGGGAACGGGTGCGTGTTTTGGGAGCTTATGCTTCATGATAAATGCCGAGTTTGGAATTATAGCCATGCATTGGTTAATATCATCTCTGTATGCAGCAAAATCATTTATGGCGTCTATATTTTTTTGTAGCGCCGCACTGTTCGGCTCCGACGGAATCAGAAATAAATAATTGTCCTCTCCAATATAGACACCGTTCATTTCCCTTTGTCCCAACAGTGAGCGTACGTAAAAGGTTATTGCAGACCACCTGTCTCTATATGCGAAATGGTCCGAGAAGTAATCCTCTGCTCCGTCGGCAAAGCTGCCGTTCGAGAGTGCATCGAACGAAATTTCGGGGGATTTTGCGAGGGTTCTGTTTTCCGTCTCAGAAAAATCCTTTGCCGGGGTCATAAAGGTTAAGATATCAAGGCACAATGTGAGACATATAAAAAGTGAGATGAGCCACAACCCCTGTTTTCTGTTTTTCACGGCGATAACCTCCATTATTAAAACTGGGCATATAGAAATGACGTGTATGTATCGCTGATCATGCAAGCTGTACACCCCACAAGAAGCAATGCGAAAAGTATTACAGACACAATATTCACAAAGATGTTGTTGCTCCTTGCAAGTCTGCCGCCAAGCATTGACATAATTGGCGCTGCACCGAAAGCTGCAATCAGGAGCAAAATTCCGCCGCTACTTAAATAATAAAGTGCGCTGCTGTCAATAAGTACGCCGTTCCCTATGCCAAACATACGCCCAATGAATTTCAAAGCGCCGGAAAGGCTGTCCGAGAAAAAGATTACCCAGCCGATGACAGTAAACAGAAATGTCATCGCGATACGCAAAGCCGCCGGAATTTTTTTTAAAATACGGTCTAAGATAAATTTTTCCAAAATAAGCAAAATCCCGTTATATACGCCCCACACTAAAAAAGTCCAGTTTGCGCCGTGCCATATTCCGGTCAGCAGCCACACTATAGACAGATTGAGTATTATTCTCGGTTTGGCGCAGCGACTTCCACCAAGCGGTATGTAGACGTAGTCGCGGAACCATGAACCGAGCGATATGTGCCATCGTCTCCAAAAATCGGTCATGCTTTTGGAGATATATGGGTAGTCGAAGTTTTTAGAAAACGAAAAGCCAAAAACCTCGCCCAGACCTATTGCCATGTCAGAATATCCGCTGAAGTCAAAGTAAAGCATGAAGGAATAGAAAAGCGCTCCCAACCACGCAGAGACAGTGGAAAGAGAATCTGTCGGCAATTTGGTTATGGCATTGTAAAATATACCGAGACTGTTTGAAAGCATAACCTTCTTTGACAATCCCACAATGAACCGGCGTATCCCTTCCTCGAGAGATTCTGCCGTCACTGTTCGTGCGTTGAGCTGCCGAACCATTTGATGATAAGGCACTATAGGTCCGGATACCACTTTGGGAAAGAATGTGACATACAACGCAAAGTCAAGTAGGTTTTTGACGGGCTTTTCCTTTCCGCGCGACACATCGAAAAGGCAGGATATCACAGAGAATGTAAAGAATGAAATGCCCACAGGCGCGGTGGGAACTGAAACACCTCTGGAAATCCCGAATATACCACCGAAGTTTTCCCACAGAAACGCCCAGTATTTGAAAAAGACCAGCAGAAGTAAGTTTGAGGCAACTCCCGTGAATAAAACTATATTCTTTAATGCCTTTTTTCCCGATTCAAAAAAGTTTCCCAGTTCGAGCGCGGTAAAGTAATTGAATAATATGCTGCATACAATCAAAATCAAGTCGCTTGGATTGCCCCATGCTATGAAAATGATACTCAACAACAATAAGATTATATTTTTACATTTTTGAGGAACCGCCTTATACAAAATCAGGCTTACAGGTAGAAATAAAAAGACAAAAAACAGATGACTTAAAGACAAGACAAGTTCCTCCTACAATGCGCATATGAATGCCGTACGAACGGCTTGAGCGTCAGGGCTTACGACAAAAATGAAGTAATTTCCCCGAGTTTCCAAAACCGAGTGATTTTTAAGCAAATCAGTCTGTTCAGCACCGTAATTTTCAAAGCTGGTAATTTGTTGTTCAAGCCGGCTTTGTGCGGCCGCGCTCAAAATTTCGGCTTGAGATATGTCCGACAGCTTTACGAGAAGAATTTCGTCTACGTCCATGTTGGTTGCCGGATAGTACAGAATACAGGCTTCATAATCCGATGGATTTATCCTGTAGAGACGCTTTATCATTTGATTGTCCGCTTTCTGCATTTGCGTCATATTTGCTTGGGCGCATACCGCATCAAGCACGTCATCGGGCTTGGCTGTGCTTATTTGGTTATCCGCTCCCGATGCAATAAGGAAATACACCAGAACGGCCGCCGCCAGCCAGCGGCAGGCTTCATATAATAATGATTTCATATAAACTTACCCTTCCAATGCTGCCAGCATGAGATTTTTGCCCCAGTATTTGTAGAACGGCACTCTCAGATGTATTCCGTCCGGTTGCCACAGAGTTTCGATATACTCGGCGGATATTTCGTCGTTATCGGCAAATATTATGCCGTTTTCCGCACACGCACTTTCCACAGCGGCATTGAATTCAGGCACCCTTTTCCATGCCGGATTTTTTTTCAAGCCTTCTTGAGCGGCGGGAAGAATGGAGCTTACTATTATCTTGGCGTTCGGCAGTTCTTTTTGCAGTTCCTGCACCACCTCTACTACTTCTGCGGCATAACTCTCGCTTGTTTTCCAAAATCCTATTCCTATGTCGTTAAGCCCGTAACATATGTAGATATACGAAGGGTCTATATTTTTTATTTCATCGGTGTGTTCTGTGACATTGCGAATAGTGTTTCCCCCTGCGGCCATTACGCGCCTGTATTCAAGAAATTTATAATAGGAAAAGCCCAAAGCGCGTGAGTCCCCAAGAATAACATAATCATTAAATACCGACCAAATGTCGATTGTATCATTTTTTATGTCAGATATCAGCTGTATTCTGTGTTCTTCCTCAAGCTGTGCGGCCATGTGCTCTTTTTGCCTTTGCAGCACAATATTATCGACCTCCGCCGGATCCTTTCGCTCAAGAGCGGACAGAAAATCAATGCCTTTCTCGACCTCTGGGGATACAGCCTGTTCGGATTGATATGGGTTTGTTCTGAGGATGAGAATTATAGAAATAACGACCGCCAACGCGTACATCATCGACAATATACGTCTGTTAATAATATCTTTATGGTTCAATAGCTACGCCTCCAATTAATACCAAAATTCAATAAAAATACTACAAAAATTCCCGCCCAAAATCCATATACGCAAGCTTTTTATGTCTGATTTTTGTATTTTTTTAATTGAATTATTAGTATAATGCAAAACAGTGAACCGAACAGCACAATTTTACCACAAAAGTTCGGCATAAGTTAAAATCCCGCTCTAAATAACGGTAGATTATGAAGACATTATAACTCTTTTTTCCGCGTTTGTCATTATTTTTTTGTGCATTTTTGCCCGATGCGCTTACAGTATTTAATTTTTCACATGGGTACTTCTTTTTTGCATTTTTACATATTAATCCAAAACAACCGGGCGGACAAGAAGGAACACTCACAGTTGAGCCTAACTTGTCCGCCCGGTTACTTGGATTGATATAAAATTTTCTGAAAATCGCGCGAACGGTCACCGTTGATCGTCCATAATCGCATTTGCCTCTTCCTGTGTAATAATTTTGTTTGACACCATGCTTTGAAGTACCTGTGACACTCGCTTTACGGCCAAATCCATATTTACGTCAGGAGAATACACCGACGGCGCGTTTGGCAGTCCCGCAAGCATAGCCGATTCATAATTCGACAGCTCACACGGCGGTTTGCCGAAATATCCTATTGAGGCGTCGTAAATACCGTAATAGTGGCTTCCAAAATACGCCATATTCACATATAACTCGAATATCTCATCCTTATCATATTTGGATTCCAGCGCGAACGTTGCAAAGCATTCTGCAACTTTGCGCTCAATCTTTTTTTCCTGAGTAAAAAGCAGATTTTTGGCGACTTGCTGTGTAATGGTGCTGCCGCCTTCCGCCCACGACATTGTCTTAATATCCGTCCATATCGCACGGCCGACAGCGATTAAATCAATTCCACAGTGTTCTTTAAACCTGTGATCTTCCACAGATATAACCGCGTCTATATAAAATTCCGGTAATTCTGAAAATTGTGTGAAATCTTTACTGTTACGTATTTCTTCAACTCTGCCTTCTATGGACATTTCTGATACCGCTTCATAGTACATAAGATATCCCTTTACCCCGAAAAAGCCGCCAACGGCAGCTATAACGCAAAACAGAACTGCGCCAATACAAAGCACGCCGTTTTTTACCGTATGTCTTTTTTTCATCGTTCTATCCCCCTGATATAAAATCCTAAAGAGGACTTTGCTTTGCGGTGAGGCAAAGTCCTCTCCATCGTTAATCTTTGTCTATACTTTCGAGAATGAAGCTTAGAGTATAACAAATCAAGAAAATAATACTGCACAATATTGCTGTTGGAACTGCAATGACTGCGGTGATTACAACACCGCTCCAAAATATAAAATCGGAAACGAATTTGCGAAACAGCGGCTTATTATTCGACGACATGGTACTATCTATCTTCCCTTGCACCGCTCACAATGTTGTAATAAGCGTTTGATGTTAAGCGATATACAATCGTATAAAACAGGGCAAACACAGCGATGCTGATTATCGTCGTGGCCGCAAACAGCGGAACATCGTTGAGATTAAACGCCAGTAACAGTTGACGGACTATTGGAAAGGCGAATACAAGGTGCATGACGGCAAGAATCAACGGCAGGAAAAACACCGTCAAAAGCTGTGAATTTATACTCTTTCGGATCTCCCGTTTGGTCATGCCTACCTTCTGCATGATCTCAAATCGCGCCTGATCCTCATACCCCTCCGAGATCTGCTTGTAATAGATAATCAGCACGGCGGCTATGATGAACACAAGGCTCAGGACAATTCCGAGATAAAACAGCGAACCGAACAAAGCGTAAAAATCTTGGCGTTCAAATTCCTGACTGCTGGTATAAACAGAAGAATAACCGAGTTTCTCTTTGGAAGAAGAATCCTTGAACGCAGTGGTAAGGTCGTGATACAGTGCGACCTGTTGTTTGGGCGTTGTTCCTGTATCGAAGTTACAAATCCATTTCATTTGGAGCAGCCGGTCACCGTTGAAGTTGGCAATAGTGTCAATTCCTTTTATGCTGTTTTCCAAATCGGGTACGACAAGCATAATGCTGGACAGTATATCCATGGCCGAATCGCCGTTGCTTGTAAATGCGTCGATTTTCTTTTTGATTTTGAAGGATTCTCCGTTGTTAAAAGAAACTGTATCGCTGTTGTAATCTGTCCGATATGAGTATAGCAGCGCTTCTCCGTCGCCAAGTGTTTCGTTTGTTCCCATTACCGCGTTATAGTCCGCAAGAGGGACAAAGTAGAAAAGGTAAGATGACATGGCGTCTGTTTCGCTTATTTTTGCCGCGTCCACTTCTACTGTACTTCCCTTAACAAAGCCGTAAAGATTGGCGCTGCGGTAGAAGTATTCGTTCTTAGGCGTGACACCTCTCGTTTCCAATTCATCGAAAACGCCGCTTTTCAGCGTTTCTATGTGTTTGTCCGAAAAATCAGATATGTCCTTAAATCTAAATTCCAGATTGATGTCGCGCGGATAGCGCAGATTAATCATGCTCTCCTCACCAAAATACAGGCAGCCTGTTGAAGCCATCGTTACCAGCACCATGGTTGCAAGAACACATATGGAGGCCAGTCCTGCTCCATTACGCTTCATACGGTACACCATGGATGAGACAGACACAAAATGGTTGGGTTTGTAATAATAGCTTTTTTTCTTCTGTAAGAGTCGGCAGAACAGAACTGAGCCGGAGATCATCACAAGATAGGTGCCGATAATTACCATAATAACCGCGACAAAGAAGATGAGAAGCGCTTTAATAGGATTTTCAATCGTTACAGCCAGATAGTACGCCACAGCCAAAAGCGCGACGCCGAGGATACCCAATGCCCAGTTGCCTTTAGGAGGTTTTTCTCCCGTATTCTCACTTTGAAGAAGAGATACGGCGCTTGAAAACCTCACTTGACGGATTGAGTTCAGCAACAAAAGGAGAAAGATCACGCCAAATGTCTCTAAGCTCCGTTTAACTGCAAGTGGAGCTATGGACAAGTCATATGTGACATTCACACGCATGACATTAGCCATGCCGAGCTCGGCAAATTTGGAAAAAGTGATGCCCGCAGCAAGTCCGAGAGCAACGGAAACCAACGCGATAATCAGCATCTCCCAAAAAAGAATGCGAGCGATATTTCGTTTTCCCATACCAAGAATATTGTATAGGCCAAATTCCTTTTTCCTGTGCCGTATAAGAAACGAATTGGTGTAAAACAGAAAAATGGCGGCGAAGATCGCGATAACCCAACTTCCAAGCGCAAAGATCGATTGCAGCGTATATGCGCCAATCAACGGGTTGAGAATGTCGCTTACGGCCAAGTACATAATGATGTAGAACATCATCACCATACCGGTACAGGTGAGGATAAACGGTGTGAACATTCGTCGGTTTTTTCGGATGCCGTCGGCAGCCAGCTTGGGATAAAAACCTATTCTCATTTTTTCATTCCTCCCGTCGCAAGCAATGTCAGTGTATCGGAAATTTTTTGATACAACTGCTCGTTTGTAGATTCACCGCGATAAATTTGATGAAATACCTCTCCGTCTTTGATAAACAGCACGCGATTGGCCGCACTTGCCGCTTTTACAGAATGAGTAACCATCAGGATCGTCTGGCCGAGCTTGTTGACTTCTGCAAAGAGCTTCAACAGTTCATCAGTGGCTCTGGAATCGAGAGCGCCGGTCGGCTCGTCCGCCAGAATGAGTTTAGGATTTGTTATCATCGCCCGCGCGACAGCTGCCCTCTGCTTTTGGCCTCCGGATACTTCATAAGGATATTTTTTCAGCAATTGTGAAATGCCAAGACGAGAGGCGATTGGCATTAAGCGGTCGTTCATTTCCTTGTGAGATTTTCCGGCGAGCACTAGCGGAAGATAGATGTTGTCCTCCAGTGTAAAGGTGTCGAGAAGGTTGAACTCCTGGAACACAAAGCCGAGATTGTCTCTGCGAAATGAGGCCGCTGCCGATTCCTTAATTTTGGCGAGATCTCTGCCGTCCAGAACAATGCTGCCGTTTGTCGGCTTGTCGAGCGCTGCAATCATATTTAGCAGGGTAGTTTTGCCCGAGCCGGATTCTCCCATAATCGCGACGTACTCACCGTGCTCCACACTGAAGTTTACGTTTTTCAGCGCCTCCACCTTGTTTCCGCCAAAGCGGGTGCTGTAAACTTTTTTCAGTCCGCTGACTTCCAAAATGCTCATACATATATTCCTCCAATCAAGTTTGTGTCAATATTATAGCAAAAACGGAAAATGTGCCGCCATCGAATCAGCTTACATTTTCCGCTTAAATTCTTACACTTTTGTAAGACGCTAATCATTCTTCAAATTATATTGCTCCAAATTGATAGAGACAGTCGTACCCTTATCGAGCTTGGAAGTGACATGGATTTCGGCCCCAAGCCTGTCGCAAATCCGTTTGCAGAGGTAAAGCCCTATTCCGCTTGCCTTTTTGTCGCTTCGGCCGTTATATCCGGTGTATCCTTTTTCAAAGATACGCGGTAAATCTTCCGGTGCAATGCCAATACCTGTATCCTCAATGCAAAGCGTCATGGGTTCTCGCATATAAATTTTGACGCTGCCCTTGCGCGTGTATTTCAGCGCGTTCGATAAAATCTGCTCAATCACAAATGAAAGCCACTTTTCGTCCGTAATGATGCTTTTTCTTATAGGTTCATATTCAAGCGCTATCTTTCGGTCAATAAATTCTGAGGCAAATTTTGCAATTGACTGTTTGACAATGTAATCTATGCTGTATTCCTTAAACACATAGTCACTCGAGTCAGAATCAAGCCGCATAAACGCCAGAACCATTTCCACATACTGCTCAATTTGAAACAAATCAGACGTAAGTTTTCTTGAGAGAGGAGTATCTTCGTTTTGCAGGGTAAGCCGCATAGAAGTGATTGGAGTTTTAATTTGATGCACCCAGACAGTATAGTATTCAGACAGATTTTGATATCGGGCGGAGGCCGCTGTGCTGAGATTTGCGATTTCTCCCTGTAAAGCTGTGATAACAGCCTGATAGTCCTTATCATCTATGCTCTCCGCAGGGGGCATAGATGATATCATTGCAGCAGCCATGTTTTTCATTTCATAAAGCTGCCTGTGTTTACGCATCTTACTGGAAAAATCTGTGACAATAAAGACTGCACCCAGAACAGCGCATACAAACGTCGGGTAAATAATTGCTCTAACCGGCAGGTGATAGAGAAAAAAACTCAGATAAAATACGGCACAGAACAAAATAAACGCCAAAATCACTTTTCTGTGCTGTTTTACGTATACTTTAAACAGTGTCATGTCGTTCCCTTTCGTTTATTAAAAATGGTACTTATTTTATTCCTTTATTTACTCTATTTACTCTATGATATACCCCGAACCTACCTTGGTGGCAATAAAGTTTGTCAGCCCGGCGGCGTCAAGCTTTTTTCGCAGTCGATTAACATTCACCGTCAGGGTATTTTCATCTATAAACACTTCCGTTTTCCACAGTCTTTCCATCAATTTTTCGCGGCTGACGACCCTGCCCTTGTTTTCCATAAGGCAAAGCAGGATACGATATTCGTTTTTTGTGAGCGGGATATCATTATCATTGAATGTGAGCGTATTATCTCCGGTATTCAAAAATGCTCCCCGATGTTCTAAAATGGGCACGTCGGGTGCAAAGTCATAAGCTCTGCGCAGCAACGCCTGTATCTTTGCTACCAGGACGTCCGTGTCAAACGGCTTTGCGATAAAGTCGTCCGCGCCCATATTCATAGCCATAATAATGTTCATGTTGTCTGAAGCGGAGGATATAAAGATTATCGGCACTTTTGAGATTTTGCGGATCTCTCCGCACCAATGATATCCGTTGAAAAAGGGAAGAGCGATATCAAGCAGAACGATATGCGGCTGATACGCTGCAAAATCGTCCAGAACCTTTCTGAAATCTTCTACGGTACGTGCATCTAAATCCCACATTTTTGTTTGTTCTTTAATCGCGCGGGCAATTCCAAAGTCATCTTCAACAATCAATAATCGGTACATTTTTTCTCCTTTTTCCCTTGCATATGATTTTGTACGAAAATAAATTTACTGATTTTCCTTTTTATGGCACACCTCCATAACCTTAAAAATTAATGTTATGCTTTAATTGTACCGCATCATTCTTTTAAATTCAATATTTGAAGCTAATGTCACGAAAAATTAAAAAGTCTTTTTGATTACGAAAATGCCGAGATGTACTGTAATATTACCATGATATTATACATCGATAAAGAATATTGAGCAAAGTTTAGCGGCTGTGCCCAAACAGTGTCACTTTATCGGTTGACATATTTCATCAATCGGTGTAAAATGTGATTACATAAGTGGACAAAAGGAGGCGATGACAGTGAGCACACAGCAAGGCGAGCGACGACAATGCAACCATGTGCTCAAAGTCGTGCCGAACTCGTCCCGTTATCTGTCTGGAATGATATGGTACAAGACTGCCGCTTCGGTGAGTGTAGGAGGAATCATATGAAAAAAATATTAAAGTTTTCCGCCTTGGTTTGCTTCGCATTGCTTTGGGTGTTTACACTCTGCTCGTGCAATTCTGAGAGTTCTGAGGATTCACCGGAAGAGGTATACAATACAGTCTCCCGTTCGGATATCATTATAAATGAGGTACTTTGTTCCAATAGTACCTGCGCCAAAGCTTTTGACGGCAGATATTACGACTGGGTGGAGCTTTACAACCCAACTCCCGGCAAAATTTCGCTGGATGATTATTATCTCACCGACAATATCGACGAACGCGAGAAGGCGTCACTTAAAGGGCAGGAGATACCTCCGGGTGGCTACTTGGTAATATATTGTTCGGGCTTGGATATGACTGATTCCACAGGCCACCTTCACACAAATTTTAAGCTGTCCGCAACTCAAGGAGAAACGGTTTTTCTTTCCAACGCATCTACCATGTCGCTGCTCGATATTCCAATTTCGGAGCCTGACGTCTCATATGGCTTAGACGACGATGGAAATTATGTGTGGTTCAGTTCTCCCACTCCGGGAGAACCGAATTCCGGTCAAAAAATGAAGTCAAATACCGACGTGATCATAAACGAATATATGATATCAAACACATTCACCATATACGACTGCGAGGGGGACTACGGAGACTGGGTGGAACTTTACAATACAGGCGGAGACGACATAAATCTCACTGGATACGGTATCACCGACAATGACGATAACCCTCTCAAATATGTGTTCCCGGAGGGCGCGTCAATATCAGCGGGAGAATATCTCGTGGTGTTCTGCGACGGCAAGAACAGGATCGACGATGAAGGTGGATTTCACACTAATTTTTCTCTCAGCAAAGAAGATGAAACAATATCGCTCTATACGCCCACAAAGTCTCTTTCGTCTACTGTGAATATAGTGGATATGCCCGACAACATTTCCTGTGGGCGGGCTGACGGTGAGAGCGGGATGAAGCTCTTTGCACGCCCTACTCCCGGCAAGCAGAACACAACCGCATATGTTGATCTTTCTGAGAGCGTGTCTCCTGATATCAACAACGGTGTGTTGATAAGCGAAACATTGTCATGTACAAGGTCGTCCAAACCCAAAAATAATGTAGATTATATAGAGATTTACAATTCAACATCTAAGGCTGTTGATTTGGGTGGCTATACGCTGTCACAAACCCCGGGCGAGCCTTTTTTCACGTTCTCTAATATCACGCTTGACGCGAAGGATTACTTGGTTATTTACTGTGACGGGGAATATAAGAACAAGAACGTGGACAACCTGCACGCGCCAATAAAAATAGGCGTCTCGGGCGAGGACTTCTATCTGGCGGATTCTTCCGGGCGTGTGTGTGACGCCTATTCATCAGGCAAGGGGCGATACGGTATGTCAAGCGGGCGGATAGGCAAGGACACCACAAAACGGTTTTTTTTTACCGAACCTACTCCCGGAAAGAAAAATAGCGATAAATACTATGCGGCGTTTGCGCCGGTGCCTGAATTCAGCGTGGCGGGCGGGGTGGTAAAAAAAGGCATATCCGTCAGCTTATCGGCTCCCGAGGGTTTTACCATAGTTTACACCACTGACGGCTCCAAACCCACCGAGAAATCAAAAGTCTACAAGTCGAAAATAAAGATAACAGCCAACACCGTAATACGTGCCGCCACATTCAGCAAGAATTGTGCAATAAGTGAATGCAGTACTCAAACATATCTTATTGAAAATCCCCACACATTGCCGATAGTTTGTATCAGCGGAAAAAAGGGGCAATTGACAAGCGGTCTCGGAATATTGGTAAGCGAAAATAACGGCACAGAATATGAGGTGCATTTTGAATATTTGGATACCAATGGCGTCAAGGCAGTGGAATTTGACTGCGGCGCCAAGCACTTCGGCGAGTACTCGCTGAAGTTTGATCAAAAGGGGCTTCGGCTCTCGCTTCGGGAAATGTATGGTCAAACTGAGGTCAGCTACAATTTTTTCAACCAAAACAGCGAAGCTGCCACTACGTTTTCCTCACTGCTGCTCAGACCCAGCGGACAAGACCAGAACCGCGCCAAGCTGCGTGACGAGCTGATTCCGGCTATCGTGCGCGGAAAAATTGATATTGACTATCAGGAATACCGCGCCTGTGCGCTCTACGTCAACGCGCAGTATTGGGGACTTTACTACATAAGAGAGCGTCTGGATGCAAATTATCTGGAGAGTTACTACGGATATGAGAAAGGCTCCTACGATTTGGTTAAATCTCAGCTTTTCGCGCAAGAGGGAAGTCTGAAGGAATATGTAGCGCTGACTAAATTCTGCAAGGAAAACGACCTCACCGAAAAGAAAAATTACGATTATATCTGTTCGCAGGTTGACATTGATTCCCTGATAAATTATTGGATTATCGAGACATATTTCAACAATTATGACACAGGAAATATACGCTGCTACAAGACGACAGATGGAAAATGGAGATGGATGATATACGACTTCGACTGGGCTATGACCGGCAAATCCGATATGCAGGAAAAAAACTATATTGATATGCATCTGCTTGACCCCGGCGGACACGGCTCGGCAAATTTCGACAATTCCATTATACGCAAACTGCTGGCAAACGACGACTTCAAGGACAAATTTATAACCACCTATTGCTATCATATACAAAATACTTTTAACCCCAAACGCACCGTACCTATACTGAATTCAATGGCAGAGCTTATTGACAGCGAAATACCCCTTAACTGCAAGCGCTGGGGATATCCTAAATATGATACCTGGAAAAACAAAACAATCCCGTTTTTGCGCACCTATCTGGAATCCAAGCCGGATATCGCGTACCAGCAGCTCAGAACCAGCTTCAAGCTCTCCGAGCAAAAAATGAATGAATATATAGACGCGGCGAGCAGGATTAAGCAATAGAGATACAATGAGCTTTGTTGAATATGCGGTGTTTAGGGCTCGAAGGTTCTGAAGGAACCAAAAACAGCTTTACAAATTTTTATTTGTGTTATATAATTGGTTCTGCCACAAAGATTCAACATTGCTTATGAATTTATAATCTATTGGGAAGTGATGGCCTAATGCCTATTAAAATTAACAACCAGCTGCCGGCGAGAAGAATACTGGAGAGCGAAAATGTGTTTGTCATGACCGAAGAACGCGCGGTAATGCAGGATATACGCCCGCTTAAAATTGTAATTCTGAATTTGATGCCTACTAAAATAGAGACTGAAACACAGTTGCTCAGGCTTCTTGGCAATTCTCCGCTTCAGGTAGAGGTAGATCTGCTGCAAACGGCTTCTCATGAAACTAAAAACACACCCATGAGGCATTTACTTGATTTTTACAGAACCTTCGACGATATAAAGGACAAGCGCTACGACGGTATGATAATTACGGGCGCTCCGGTAGAGAAACTGCCCTTTGAACAAGTGGATTATTGGCCGGAGCTTTGTCAAATAATGGAGTGGAGTAAGCGCAATGTTTATTCTACGCTACATATATGCTGGGGCGCTCAGGCGGGAATGTACTACCATTTTGGTATAGACAAGTATACACTTCCGCAGAAGCTGTCGGGAGTATACCGTCATAGAGTGACAGCGCCGCTTCACCCGCTAATGAGAGGATTCAACGATTTTTATTGGGCGCCCCATTCGAGAAATACCGATATAGCACGCGATGATATAGAAAATCGAGATGAGCTTATAATCCTTGCCACCTCAAAGGAAGCAGGCGTATCGCTTGTCGGGCATAAGAACGGCAGACAGTTTTTCTCCTTCGGTCACCTGGAGTACGATCGACAGACGCTGGCGAATGAGTATTTTCGTGATAAGAATCGCGGACTAAAGCCTGAGATACCGTGTAATTATTTTCCAAATAACGACGTCTGTGCGATGCCGAATCATTCATGGCGCGCTCATGCCAATTTGCTGTTCTGCAATTGGCTCAATTATTATGTGTATCAGCAGACCCCTTATAATCTGGCGGATTTAAGTGAAAATGTTATATAACATTATTTTTATCGACTAAAATTAAAAATTCAAGATTCTCGTATCATTTTTATACACAAATTCACACGGGCAACGGCGTTTTCTGTTTTTCTCAGAAAGTAAATGCCGTTGCCCTGAAATATTTGATTTTTGCTGTTGAATTGCAAAGAATAGTGTGATATAATCTCTAGGATGCATAAAAATTTTGACACGCACAAATAATATAATCAATATTTATTGCATTATATTTATGAAAGGTGACGTGCACAATCTTTATGACAGACAATGATTTTAATCCACAGTGTGCCGATTCCGATGCGGAAAACGAATGTTCGAACGTCGAGGGATTCTCCAAAGATGAGCTTAACCAAATCGAGCAAACCGGCACAATAACTTCAGCAAAGGGCAAGCATATAATTCACTGCCTCTCAATCATAGGGCAGATAGAAGGACATCAGGAACTGCCCGCTCCAGCAAAAACTACCAAATACGAGCACATAATGCCTCAGTTGGTGGCTGTGGAGGAAGCTGAGGATATAGAGGGTCTAATAATTCTGCTCAACACCGTTGGCGGTGATGTAGAGGCGGGGCTAGCTTTGGCAGAACTGATTGCGGGGATGAATACTCCAACAGTATCTCTCGTCCTTGGCGGAGGTCATTCCATAGGAGTGCCGCTTGCCGTATCGGCAAAGCGTTCATTTATAGTACCCTCTGCCACTATGACGATACACCCCGTGCGTATGAGCGGACTGGTACTCGGAGTGCCGCAGACAATGACCTATTTCCAGAAAATGCAGGAGCGCATAAACCGCTTCGTTTCGTCAAATTCACGAATGTCGGTTGAACGTTTAAACGAGCTTTCGTACAATACGAGCGAACTTGTTATGGACATAGGTACAGTGCTCGACGGTCAGCAGGCAGTTGACGAAGGACTTATAGATGAGATAGGTTCGCTCAGCAGCGCGATATCATGCCTTTACTCGATGATAGAGGACAAGAAAAAAGCCGATTCCACACAACAGTGAAGATTAAGGTTAATCCGCCTTTCCGATACCGGTTACCCGCAGTTTGGTAAATCGGGACGGCGGTTTACATAAAGCCAATAAACATCATAATCAAAGAGAGGTACATAATTTATGAGTATTTGGGAAGCCATAATTCAAGGTATCGTTCAAGGACTTACGGAATTTCTTCCGGTTTCCAGCAGCGGTCATCTTTCGCTTGTGCAGCATATATTGCCTTCAACCTCCAGCGGCAGTTCTGAGGTAGGCAACCAGACGCTGTCGCTCTTCCTTCATTTCGGTACTCTGTTTGCCGTATTCATTGTATATCGCAAGCTGATATGGAACCTGATTCTTGAATTTTTCCGTATGTGCAAAGATTTTTTCACGGGCAAATTCGTCTGGAAGCTCGATAAGATGAACAAAGAACGCCGAATGATAATTTTTGTATTTGTGGCTTCCGCATTTGCGATATTGCTTTTCCTGCCTATACTCGGCTGGATTGGACTTGAGCTTGCCGACGGTGAAATTGTCAAAAGTATATCTGACCTTTCGGAGTACTTCTCCAACGACAGCAGTATAATGGCAGAAGGCGTATTTTTTGTGTTTACCGGAATCCTGATACTGCTTGCCACTACATTTGATTTCAAATTCGGCGTTCGTGAGAGACAGGAGAAAGATGTTCTCACGTTGAGAAATGCGTGCGCAATGGGTCTTGGCCAGTGCCTTGCGTCGATGCCCGGAATCAGCCGTTCAGGCACTACCACTACTATGGGCATGATTACAGGAGCAGAGAAAAATACTGCTCTTGAGTTTTCGTTTATTATGGGAATTCCCGCAATACTTGCCGCTAATCTTCTTGAAGTGAAGGATGTGGAGTGGTCTGCGGTAAGCACTCCGATGATAGTTTCTATAATAGTCGGGGTGGTGGTATCGGCCGTAGTCGGAATTATCGCCATAAAGCTGCTTAAATGGATAGTTTCCAATGACAAATTCCATTATTTTGGCTACTACTGCCTTGTGTTGGGCGTTGTGGTAATAATTCTTCACACCATTGAGAGCGTGACCGGCGTCAGGTTCTCTCTGGGAAGATAAATTTAATCAAATTTTGAGGCACTTAACGCTATTTACCAAATTATTTAAAGCTGCAAGTGCCTCAAATTTATGTTATAAAAGGCAGTTATTTAACACGCTGAGCGAGGTATATATTTTCACATGGCACAAAAAAAAACAGCCGCAAAGGGAAACTTAAAAAAAACGGCAAATAAAAAATCCGTCGCGCGGGGTAAAAATTCCAAGAGTAAGCAATCGTTAAAAGGCAGTAGGACGCAAGGCGCGAAAGGCAAGAGGAACGCTCGCAAACGTAAGGCATCAAGTACGTCGTCGACTTTGTTCAATCAGATATCCGACAGAATAACCGACTTTGCATCGGGCATAGGAAACGCAATCGGTTTTGATAAGTCACCCAAGCACACTATCGGAAAAGGCAGAGGAGGCGGCAAAAAATCAACTGCCGGTTCGGGTAAAAAATCAAAGGAGGCTAAACGCAAAATGGCAGATAACGACGAAATTAAACCGGCAGACAGAGGCGAATCCTCGAAATTGACAGAATTCAGTGACCCGGACATAATCCAGGAAATCAGTTGGAGTCAGCAGGTTTCATCTATAATATTCGGAATTCTTGCACTTTTGATGTTCGCTCTTATAGTCTTCAAGGGCGACAACCTATGGACGGTAATGCACAACTTCATATTCGGATTGTTCGGCAATATGGCGATATTGTGGAATGCGCTTCTTGTGTATTCGGGATATATGTTTGCCAAACAGAAAGGATCTCACATATTGGAGATTACTCGCTCGGCGGCGGGTATAATCATATTTGCAGACGTACTCAATTATATTATGATACAGTCCAACGGATACAGAAATACTTACAATGAGCTTACATACAGTATATTTGACCTTGCAGCGCAAATATACCGTGATGGAAGCCAGTTGGGCGGCACAGGCCTTATCGGCGGCGTAATAGGAGAAATATTACTTAGATTGATGGGAAAGATAGGCGGATCCATAATCTGCATTCTTGCACTTTTTGGATTTTCCATGTTGATATCTCACACTACGCCGGTAGCACTGATAGAGGGTATCAGAGACGGTTTGAAAAACGGCTGGAATATAATCACGTCAATGTTTCGCGAGGAAATACCACAGAGAATCAGATCCGCCATTCAGGGAAACGATGAGGAGATTTTCTATAGCTCGGATAGTTTGGAGTGTTCGGATAATGCTGACAACTCCGATAATTCCCAACTGGAATACGCAATCGAACCGGACGATATGCTTGTGGTTGCCGGACAGGCTGTCGATGACATATCAAACCGTCTTGACGAACCACAGCTTGCGGAAGTCAAACAATCTCAGAATCTTGCTGACATGAGCGTAGGAGATCTGGTTAAAAAAGTAACGCAAAATAAGAAAAAAAGTAAGAAGAAAACGAAAGCAGAGGAAATTGAGGAGGAAAAACAAGAATTCGCTAAACAGGTAATTTCTACAGAAAGCGCGGATACCAACGCTGCGGAAGATGACGAATATAAATATCCCACGCTGCGATTGCTGATAGCTTCCAGAAATTCAGATGAGAGCGACAACAGGCAGGAAAATGACGAAACCTCATATAAGCTCATCAATACTCTCGCAGAATATGGGGTTAAGGCCTCCATTTCAAACGTCAGTCGGGGACCTACAGTTACCCGTTACGAGGTTATTCCTGCTCCAGGCGTAAAGATAAACAAAATTACCAATCTTTCAAACGATATAGCGCTTCGCCTGGCCGCTCAATCCATAAGAATTGAGGCTCCGATTCCCGGCAAACCCGCTGTAGGCATAGAAATTCCTAACAAGAACAAACAGATGGTGCGCATAAGAGATATAATCGGATCGAACGATTTTATTGAGGCAAAGGGCGCGCTTGTGGTAGCTCTGGGCAAGGATATTGAGGGAAACATTGTGCTTTGCGACTTGAGCAAGATGCCTCATTTGCTGATTGCCGGTTCTACAGGCTCCGGTAAATCGGTGTGTGTAAACTCAATGCTCATAAGCCTGCTCTATAAGTATTCACCTAAAGAAGTGCGCATGGTGCTTATTGACCCAAAGTCGGTTGAGTTTGATATGTACAACGGCATACCTCACTTGTTGGTTCCTGTGGTTTGTGAGCCAAAGAAAGCGGCAGGTGCGCTGCAATGGGCGGTGAGCGAAATGCTGAAGCGTTATGGAATGCTCAAGGAACGCGGGGCACGAAATATAGACAATTACAACCGATTGGTGGAGGAGACAGGTGAGTTTGAAAAGCTGTGTCGAATTGTCATAGTAATAGACGAAATGGCGGATTTGATGATAGCCTCTCCCAAGGAGGTTGAGGATGCTATCGCCAGACTGGCTGCTATGGCGCGCGCGGCAGGAATGTATATGGTACTTGCTACGCAGAGACCGTCCGTAGATGTAATCACCGGTACAATTAAAAACAACATTCCAAGCCGAATCGCCCTTGCGGTGTCGTCGCAGATAGATTCACGTACCATTCTTGACGAGGGAGGCGCGGAGAATCTGATAGGCTACGGTGATATGTTATATCACCCCATGGGTTCAAGCAAGCACACGCGCGTCCAAGGCTGCTTTGTGGACGATATAGAAGTAGACCGCGTGATTAAATTCGTTAAGCAGAACGGTTCTGCCGAATACGACGACAGCATTGCAGATGAGATAGAGCGCAATTCTCTTGACGGATCGGCAGAAAACAGAGCTGATTTCTCCGATAAAGACGAATTTTTTGAAAAGGCTGTGGAGGTTGTGACAGAAGCGGGACAGGCTTCCACCTCGATGCTGCAAAGGCGGCTCGGCGTCGGATACGCGCGCGCCGGCAGGATAATAGACCAGCTTGAAGAACAGGGAATTATCGGGCCATATGAAGGTTCCAAGCCGCGAGCAGTGCTCATAACCCGAGCGCAGTGGCTCGAGATGACCATGAGCAGGATACCGTCAGGCAAGAATGACCCGATAGTGCGCAGCCATAGCCAATTTGCCGCTCAGACTTTGGACAACGGTCACGAAGAAATAACCGCCAAACAATCCGAGTTTTTCAACGCGGACAATGCACAGGACGAATATATTGATTACGACATGATTGAGAATGTTGAAATTTCCGATAGCGGAGCCGATGATGACGAGTATATTGAGATAGAATATGCAGAGGAACAATCGGAGGATACACAGGAATCCGGCGATACAGATGTCAGCGGTGACGACATTCAGATAAGTGAGACAGGCGAAGATTGTGCAGACAACCACGCGTCTGACAACCGTAATGATGAATTTGATGAGCTTGACGACATTGAGATAATACCGTTACGGGTGAGAGATTTAACACAATTCTTCGACGACAGCGCAGATGACGAGAGCATAATTGAGCAATCTGTGGACGTTAGCCAAGATGAAGTCGGTTCGACCGGGGACAAGTCCGAAAATGTTGACGAAGCCTCGCATATCAGGGACTTTACACAATTCCTCGACGACAGCGCAGACGGCGAGAGCATAATTGAGCAATCTGTGGACGTTAGCCAAGATGAAGTCGGTTCGACCGGGGACAAGTCTGAAAATGTTGACGAAGCCTCGCATATCAGGGACTTTACACAATTCCTCGATGACAGCGCAGACGGCGAGAGCATAATTGAGCAATCTGCAAGCGTTAGTCAAGATGAAGTCGGTTCGACCGGGGACAAGTCCGAAAATGTTGACGAAGCCTCGCATATCAGGGATTTTACACAATTCTTTGACGACAGCGCAGACGACGAGGAAAATACGGACTTAACCGCAGAAGAATCCGAGCATAATTGGTCAGATGATAATTCGGGCGATGACGAAAATGTTGATCTGCCTCCGTGGGACATTCCGGAGGAATTATCAAAGAAACCTCCGTTAGAGATGCAAACTAAAAAGTCCCCATCTACGCGCGATATTTTTGACGATGACGATGATGAACAATTGTACAATGAGATACTGTCATCTTCATGGGTAAAAAGATTAGATAATAACAAGAAATGAGGTGAGATCGTGGCTTTTTTACCGATTTCACGTGAAGACATACAAAAACTCGGCTGGGATTATGTTGATTTCGTGTATGTTTCAGGCGACGCATATGTAGATCACCCCAGTTTTGGTGTTGCAATAATCTCCAGAATACTGGAGGCAAAAGGATACAGGGTAGCGATTTTGCCACAGCCTGATGTAAAGCGTCTGGAGTTGTTCACGCAATTTGGCAAGCCCCGCCTTGCATATCTTGTCACGGCGGGCAATATAGATTCAATGGTGGCGCATTACACGGCCGCGAAGAAAAAACGCGGTGAAGATTCTTTTTCCCCCGGCGGTAAGCCTGGAAAACGTCCCGACCGCGCAACAATAGTTTACAGCAGGCTTTGCCGGCAAGCGTATCCCGATGTTCCGATAATAATAGGAGGTTTGGAGGCATCGCTCAGGCGATTTGCAAACTATGACTATTGGGACGATGAGGTAAAACCATCTATTCTGATTGAATCAGGCGCGGATATACTTTCGTATGGAATGGGCGAGTATTCGATGATGGAGATTGCCGGGCGGCTGAGCGGAGGTGAAAATATCTCTACAATAACGGACGTGCGCGGGACCTGCGTTGCCGTGCCGGTGAATGAATATATTGCGTCATCTGTGGCGGAATGCCCATCATATGAGCAAGTGTGTAAGTCCAAGCGCGAATATGCCATATCATGCCGAATTGAGCAAGATGAACAGGATTGGATACACGGCAGGAAAATAATACAGCGCCATGGCGATATGATGCTGATACAAAATCCGCCTATGCGCCCGATAACTACGGAGGATTTCGATTGGACTTATGAACTGCCTTATGAACGCACATATCACCCGATATACGAAGCGCAGGGCGGCGTTCCAGCTATAAAAGAGGTTGAATTTTCCATAATCCACAATCGCGGTTGCTTTGGCGCGTGCGCTTTTTGTTCTCTGGCATTTCACCAAGGGCGACAGGTTTCAACACGCAGCATAGATTCGGTAGTTCGCGAGGCGGAGAAACTGACACACAATCCGAATTTTAAGGGCTATATTCACGACGTTGGCGGACCAACGGCAAACTTCCGAATACACTCCTGTAAGAAACAGGAAAAGGCTGGAATGTGCAGGGGTGGCAAAAGGTGCCTTGCACCAGAACCTTGTCCCGCGCTTCAGGTAGACCACAGCGAATTTTTGGAGATGTTGCGCAGGATTCGCGCTCTGCCCAAAGTCAAGAAGGTATTCGTGCGTTCGGGCATACGCTTTGACTACATGATATTGGAGAAGGATCCCCAGGTTATGCGAGAGTTGGTAGAATTTCATGTAAGCGGACAGCTTAAAGTGGCGCCCGAGCATTGTTCCGCTCAAGTTCTCGACAAGATGGGAAAACCGCATTTTGAGGTGTACAAGAAATTCGCAAAGAAATTCTACGGGATTACCGAGGAGATAGGGAAGAGGCAATACCTCGTGCCGTATCTGATGAGCTCCCACCCCGGCAGCACCATCAACGACGCTATAGAGCTTTCGCTTTTCCTCAAAAAAGAACATTTGCACCCCGAGCAAGTACAGGATTTTTATCCAACTCCGGGAACCATATCCACTTGCATTTTTTATACCGGACTTGATCCCTACACTCTCAAGGAGGTGTATGTGCCCCGAACACCGCAGGATAAGGCCGTGCAGCGCGCTTTACTGCAATACTTCCGCCCGGAGAATCACGACATTGTGGAACAGGCATTGATAAAAGCGGGACGCACTGACCTTATCGGAAATTCCCCCAACTGCCTTATCCGCCCCTCGCAGAAATACAGGCAAGTTCACACCGCAAAACCCCAGGGAAACGCAAGGAGCGGCGGAGCAAATTCAAACAGAGGCGGAATAAAAAACGGCAAAACATTTAAGAAAAGCCCTATAAGAAACAAAAACAAGAAAAAAGGACAGAAACTATGATGAGTGTTAAGATGAGACGGATAACAGTATCACTGTTGTGTATTACGATGTCGGCTGTCGTAATGTTGATAAGTTCACTGTCAAGTTGTTCACCTGAGGGAACTGACGAGTGGCTTGACCTCATATTCGGTGAAGATGGATATGAGACAATAGGTGACAGCCTGGAGGGAGAAGCAAAGTTAAAAATGCACGTTATTGATATCGGACAGGGCGACTCCGAACTCATACAGTGCGGTGATAAAAACATTCTGATTGACTGCGGTGAAAACGGTATGGGTGAGACCGTGCTTAATTACCTCGACAGGATAGGTGTAACACATTTGGATTGGCTGATTGGCACCCATCCTCATTCTGATCACATAGGCGGCATGGACACAGTAATCAACAGCGACATCGAGATTGACAAGATTATGATGCCGCAGACATCGGAGGATATGACGCCCACAACCAAAACATACAATGACGTGCTCGACGCGATAAGCGCCAAAAAGTTAAAAATCACTCGTCCTGCACCAGGCAGAGAATATGATTTGGACGGCGTTACAATGCTTGTGCTCTCGCCCAAGAAAATGGCCGAATATAGCGATTTGAACGATTACTCGGTAGTGTTGAAATTTACATATGATGACGTTTCGATCCTCACAGGCGGTGACGCCACAAAGAAAGTCGAAAAGGAACTCATGGCGACAAAGTATGATATCAGCGCCCAGATTTACAAGGCCTCTCACCATGGCGGCAAGGAATCGAATTCTGAAGCGTTCATAGAAGCTGTACACCCCGAATATTGTGCGGTGTCGGCAGGCAAGGATAACAAGTACGGGCATCCTGCCAAGGAAACCTTGTCAAGGCTTGCCGCGATAGACTGTACTGTCAACAGGACAGACCTTGATGGAAATTTGCTTTATGAGACTGACGGAAAGAATATCTCGGTGGCAATTTCAAAATAAATTTCAGGTTGTTAAAAATCTATAAAAAATTTAAGGAGAAATGAAAAATGAGGCATCTGACAGTTGACAGGATAGACGGCATTTATGCCATTTGCGAGGACAATGAGCGCAAGATGTTCGCCATTCCCATAGCTGAGCTTCCGAGCAGCGTCCGAGAGGGAGATAAGCTTGATATTGACGATGAAGGCACAGTGTATATAAACGGTGAGGCAACAGACCGAGAGCGTAAATCGGTTAGGAAAAAGGAAAATTCACTCTTTACAGACGATTAAATTTTTTAAAAAATATTAATTATCTCAAAAAGCCTTGATTTTACGGACAATTTCGCAGGACAACAAGCCGGATTTACTAGGTTTGAGGAAAGAGCCTTGATATGCACCCCACTTTCTGCCAGATAAAAAGCCCAAAGATAAGGCACATCAGCATAGACCAGATACACGACAACTAGAGCGTGTTCACATAAAAAGGGCGTCAAAAATCATAGCGAGAGTAATTACAGATAGAAAGATGGTATCAAGTTTATCATAGCGAGTGAATACTTTTCTAAGGCGCTTTAGTCTGAGGAAGTATCGTTCTACTTCATTACGACGCTTGTATAATTCCTTATCATAGACCCAAGGTTGTTTACGATTTTTCTTTGGAGCGACAACAACATCAAACCCCTGCTTCTCAGCTAAAGCACGAGTTTGATCATCTTCATAAGCCATGTCCATAAGCAGACTGTGATTGTTTTCCGAATTTGTTTCTATCAGTTTCCGGCCTTCCGGCGCATCGTGGTGATTACCCGGTGAGAGGTGAAAAACAAAAGCATAACAGGCAGACGCGCAGCATAAGTGCAGCTTTGTTGTCAGTCTCCTTTTGAGTGTCCGATGCACAGTGTGTCGGTACGAATGTCGATGATATTCATTTCCTGCATTTCTTCAAAAATCTTTTGTATGGTTCCGTTTTTTGACCACCTGTTAAATTTCATATAAATGGTGTGCCACTTCCCAAACTTTTTCGGCAAAGCCCTCCATTTACAGCCATTTTCTATCATGTAAAGTAATGCACACAAAAATTGATAATTTGAAATTTCGGGTGGTTTCCTCGGTATTGGCATTAAATGCTCTATTTTTCTGAATTGTTTTTTGGTCAGTTTCATGATTTTATTATACTGTATTTTTACACGCTTGTAAACCTTTATGTGAACACACTCTAAAGAGGGAGCAAATGTCCCTGTCTACGTCTTCAAATTTCTTCTTGGTCAGTATTGCAGCTCCGACGACCCGGATGTGATCGAATAGGGCGTAAGCTCCGTCAAACTCATCTTGGCAGATAATTATGTGCGCGCTGACGAAGCGCAGAAAATCCTTTCTGTGCTTCGTCAGCGCGAGAGCTATACGGTCATTGACAAGATCACTGTAAACTTGAACATAAAAAAGGACAGCTGCGAAGCCAAGTTTTCCAATCTCGGCATCAAAGCTATCCCTATTTCTGAGGAATACCCCACCAAATTTGACCGACTACTCTGCGGAGGCATCTGGTGTATCGTCAAGCTTGACTACGAGTATATCGGGGAAGAAAAGAACGCATCCCCTATCCATAAGCTGACGCCGATCCAGATGCCCCGTGTGGACATCGAGGAATTGAAACAGGGACGCAAAGCTTTTACTCAAGAGGAATGGATGAAGATTCTCCTGCGCCCCATCGGCATGGAGCCGCACAAGCTGAACAACCGAGAGCGGTGGCTGCTTTTGGCGCGTATGCTGCCCCTCATTGAAAACAACTTCAACCTCTGTGAGCTGGGATCGCGAAGCACGGGTAAATCCCATATTTTCAAAGAGATTTCACCGAACAGCATCCTTGTGTCCGGCGGCCAGACGACGGTTGCTAACCTGTTCTACAATATGGCGAGGAAAACCGTAGGGCTGGTAGGACTTTGGGACTGCGTTGCCTTTGACGAGGTTGCCGGTAACTTTAAGGATAAAGGCGGCATCCAGATTATGAAAGACTATATGGCATCCGGCTCTTTCGCTCGTGGCAAGGAAGAAAAAGCTGTTTCTGTCTCTATGGTTTTTGTGGGCAACATCAATCAGGGCGTTGACGTACTGCTGAAGACATCCAGCTTATTTGACCCATTCCCACCTGAGATGGGAACAGACACTGCTTTCCTTGACCGTATCCATTGCTATGTTCCCGGCTGGGAAATTACAAAATTCAGACCAGAGCATTTCACGGACGATCTCGGCTTTACTACTGATTATCTGTCCGAGTTTATCCGGGAACTGCGCAAAGAACAGCAAAGCGACGCACTGGACAAGTATTTCCGGCTGGGGAAGAACCTGAACCAGCGCGATACTATCGCTGTGCGGAAGATTGTCTGCAGTTTCATCAAACTCCTTTACCCTGATGGAGAATATATAAAGGAACAGCTTGAAGAAATCCTTGTGTTCGCATTGGAAATGCGCCGCCGCGTCAAAGAACAGCTCAAAAAGCTGGGCGGTATGGAGTTTTACGATGTGAACTTCTCCTATATCGACCTCGACACCTTTGAGGAACACTATGTCTCTGTCCCGGAACAGGGCGGCGGGAAGCTGATCCCAGAGGGAATGTGCAATCCCGGTCAGGTCTATACCATCTCACAGGGCGAGTCCGGCATGATAGGCGCTTTCCGGCTCGAATCTCACATGCTTCCCGGAAACGGCAAGTTTGAGCGGACAAGACTTGGCTCAGATACAAAATGCAAAGAGGCTACAAATACTGCGTTCAACTATCAGGATTTGCAGGGCATCGGACTGACGCAAAAGTTGGCACTTCCGACACTGATCTCGCTTGCCTCTATCGCAATGGCAAAGCCCACGGTCAGCAGCTTGGCGGTGTTGGGCGACGTCAGCATCGCAGGGACTATTATGAAATTGGACGAACTTGCCAATACCCTGCAAGTATGCCTTGACAACGGGGCAAAAAAGGTCCTGCTCCCGATTACCTCGGCGGTCGATCTTGGGACTGTACCCTCTGAACTGATTTGGATGCTTCAACCTGATTTTCTATCAGAGTGCGGAGGACGCAACTTTCAAGGCGCTCGGCGTGGAGTAAAGGAGAAACGGCAATGGCAAAGAGACGAAAAAAGTCCTCATCAAAGGGATGTCCTGAACCGCTCAATACCATTATTGACCTTGCTGGTGCTGCCACTATGGGCGCTTTTGCGAAGCATAAAATAAATCGCGATTATGCGAAGGGACGAGGCAAGGAATCCATAGAGGCGGCTATGATGGTCTACGGCATGGGTGCTTTTCGCCGTGGTAGCGCAGGGTTGATGTCGCTCGGCGGTTTATACGGAGTGAACAGTGCCATCAAGAATATTGAAAGATCAGAACAGGCAAGAAGACTGCGTACACCCGTTTATGACGATGGAATTGATCTTAGCTTTTAACTGAATACTTCCGTACAGACGATTAAACGGGGTGATATTGTTACCGTTCCAAATGAGAGCAGCATAACAACAGACGTAGTTGTTTCGATAGACCGCTATTTCCCCCGCACTTATCCTCAGCCGTTGGAGGAAACAGCGGAGATCATCGGACGTATCTCAGAGCAATAAGCAGATTAACGAAAGGGGCGGCTCGGCATGAAAGAAATCTCATGGGAAAATTATTATGAGAAATTCTATGATTGGTCGGAAAGCACACAAAAGAACCGTGCTATGGACTTACGAACTACGGCCCCGTTGACGAGGTTTTTACTCGCATATCAAAGAAACTTGGCATTGACATCTTTGAGGACGAAGATGCAGAGCCAAAGGAGCCCGACGAGTATTATGAGGATTACCCGGAGGAAAGACCAGTCAAAACAGGGTTTCTTTACAAAGCCCATGGCAGCTATCGGTGTAGCCGGAGAAATTGATATCCGTACTTCCCACAAGCATAATGGACGATGCAACGGCGACTGCGCACATTGTCTCCCGCATTATGGCTATCGCTACGGAAGATGGTATTACGGTCATGGGCATCAATACGGCTGCGGATTTGGCGGCAATAAAGGCGGCGGTGGACTATAAGTACACTTGCACCGAACAATCGCATAGCAAATGAAAGGAGTTCTCACATGGAGGAAAAAATGCTTCACGAGCTTTACCTTGGAGATAGTGAACACATCTCATATAAGAACAGCACCTATGAAATCGTTTCTAAGGTTGCCTATCTGATAGGAGTGCCTTTGCGTATCTTCGAGAATGAGCATGAACCGCCCAAAACGGAGGTATTTAATCGCCTTGACGCGGACAAGCCAGCGCGGATCATTCGTCACCTTTGCATCATAAGAACGGCGATTGAAAGAAACTACAAGAACATCAATGACAAGATGCGGATGGAATATAAGACTATCATTTCTATGCCGGAGTATGTTCCCGCTGACAGCATCAATCAGCTTTGGCTTGACGGCATCAATTTCATCAAGAAGTCCAGCATCAAGTTGAGCGATCACATAGTTGAGATAAACAGCATCATCTCAAATCGAATAAACAACTGCAAATCACTTTTCCCTATCTGGATCAACTGGCAATATATCAGGGAATTGTTTATCATGCCGGATGGACTGAAAGAAGCCGGAATGAAAGATGCTGTTTCGGTCTATTACGCCGATCTCCCGCTATATCCATACCAGATGTATATCAACTGGAAGCCAAAGGACGAGGGCAACATACTCTACAATGACAAAAAGTTTGTCACGCTGCTATACCAGTGGCATGATGACCAATTTACAGAGTACAGTAAGGTATCAGATGCCGGAGATTACATTAAAAACAGCATTTATGACTATATCAATGACAGCGAGAAAATCGTTGTCGTCGTGGATTGCGAAAACTCCGACCCGTACAAACTCAGCGCCACTCTCAAAAGGCTGAACTATGAGTACACAAAGAAGATTTCAACAATCATACTGTTTGATGATGTCCATGCAGCATCCGGCTGGGGCATCTTAGAGAACTTTACGCGGATACCTGTCGAGCATATTCTGACAGAACGCTTGAAGCAAAACAAATCCCTTGTGGATATAAAGCTGACCGCACGGGCTTGTCAGGAATACTACGAAAACCATGTAGATTCCTTTATCATCGTATCCAGCGATTCCGACTATTGGGGGCTGATTTCCTCTTTACCCAAAGCCCGGTTCCTTGTCATGGTCGAGCGGGAAAAGTGCGGCCCGGATATGAAAAATGCCCTTGTCAATACAGGCATATTTTACTGCTACATAGACGATTTCTATACTGGCGACATGGAAGAACTAAAGCTGAGTGCGCTGTTCCGCGAGATGTACCATTACGTTGATAGCACCGTAAGGCTCAACGTAAACGCTATGCTTGACGAAGCATTGAGGGCTACCAGAATAGAGATGACGCCAGCGGAAAAGAAACAGTTTTACGATAAGTACATCAGGACAATGCAGATGTCGATTGGTGAGGATGGAAATGTCCTAATTGAGATAAAGAAAAAATAGCTTCACCCGCCCATCAGGAAGGAGCCTTGTCATTATGAATAATGAAAAAGCCTATTATACCAGATAATTGAGGCGCTGGGGAATGAAAAAAATATAAATCGACATGACCACATTATGAATACTACATGGAAAAGCCTGCTGAGATGATGGGTCTCAGTAGGCTTTGTTTTAAGGCATTGTTCTCGTTGAGTGGCGTATCATCGTTTCAATGACATCGTATATTTTCGCCCTGTCCTCCTGCGGGAGCTTTTCCAACCGTTCCGCAAGTAGCGAGTGCCTGACTCCATATCCAGTATTAACTACATCGCACAAGACCATATCCGCAGATATGCCGAGCGCATTTACAATATCGATCAGAGTACCCTGCTTTTCTGCGTTAAAGAGGTGGAAAAAATGACAAATTAGTGATATAATACATAGTTGGGAACAAATATCAACCATTTACCTTGGAGTGACGGATAATGCCGATAATATTTGATCATCAACTACGAGAACAAATACCGCACGACGGCACAGTCTTTCCTATCTCCTATTTTCATGATGAACTTGCCACGCTTCCAAACTGGGCTGGTCCTTTACACTGGCATCCTGACTTTGAAATTGCCACTGCGGTAAGTGGTGTATTGGACTTTCAAGTTGGCAGGCAACACATCATACTGGAGGCAGGTGACAGCATATTTGTTAACAGAAATATGCTGCATGGAATAAAGCAGTTGTCCGGCGATGTTCCTGATCCGATACCAAACATCGTCTTTTCCGGTGCTGTGATTGCACCGGAAACCAGCGCAATCTACAAAAAATATATTCATCCCATAGCTTGCTGTGATACATTACCCTTTATCGTGTTTAAGTATAAAAATAGTTGGCATAATGAGGTAAATCGCTCAGTGAAAAATATTTACTGTCAGATGTATGAACAAAGCCAATGTTACGAAATGGCCGTTCAACGTGAGCTTAGCAGTATATTTGAATATGTATTCTCGAATTTTGAAGATTTGCCCAAATCCGATACTACACACATACAAATCAATGCCCAAATACGCCTCCAAAAGATGCTCTCATATATCTACGAACACTATGCTGAAGCTATCACGCTCGAAGATATTGCCGGATCTGCCAATATCAGCCGCAGCGAAGCGGGTCGTTGTTTTAACGTATATATGGGATGTTCGCCTGTGAATGCGCTTATTCAATACCGGCTTCAAACTGCACACAGGCTGCTTAATGATGTGACGCTGACACTTCAGGAGATCAGCTATTCCTGCGGCTTTAATTCTGTAAATTATTTCAGCCGCCAATTTAGGCAGATGTATGGATATACACCCGGTCAAGCCCGTACTTTGGGTAAATAGTGTTTATATTTGGTTTTTCTGTGTCTTTATTAAGCTTGATTATGATGGTATAATGCAATTCAAGTATATTATTGCATTAACCGAAAAGGAGTAGTCATGACCAGGCAAAAGAACTACAAAAAAACTCTTATAGCTTGCTACCTCGGATTTGTCACCCAAGCTATATCTGCGAACTTCACACCGCTCTTATTTTTAACATTCAAGAATACTTATGGGATTGGACTGGAAAAGATTGCGCTGATTCCCCTTACGTTCTATTTAACACAATTACTAATTGATTTTGCAGCCACTAAATTTGTCGATAAAATAGGATACCGTATCTGCGTAGTATCATCTCAGGTGCTGTCTGCGGCAGGACTTGTTTTGATGGCTATTCTGCCGGAACTACTTTCTGTCCCATTTTTAGGAATTTTGATTGCAGTAGTACTCTATGCTATGGGTAGCGGTCTTATTGAAGTATTAGTAAGTCCTATTGTTGAAGCCTGCCCATTTGAAAATAAAGACAGTATGATGAGTTTGCTGCACTCTTTTTACTGTTGGGGTGCAGTCGGTGTGATTTTGGGCTCGACGCTATTTTTTACAGTATTTGGCGTAGCAAACTGGAAGATACTTACACTGATTTGGGCGATGGTGCCGTTATATAATGCATTTAATTTTATCACCTGTCCTATTGAACGATTGATAGAAGACGGTGAGGGTATGCGTCCCAGTCAGCTGCTTAGATTACCGTTGTTTTGGTTGCTGATACTGCTTATGGTATGCTCCGGTGCATCCGAAGCATCTATGGCGCAATGGGCGTCGGCATTCACAGAGTCGGCAATGGGTGTTTCCAAAGCCGTCGGTGATCTGGCAGGCCCTTGTTTGTTTGCGGTGTTTATGGGAATATCCCGAGTCATATATGGCAAAATGAGTGAGAAACTGGACTTGGTTCGGACGATGACTGTGTGTGGTCTGTTATGTGTGGTCTGCTATTTGACGACATCTCTGGTTTCTTTGCCAATTCTTGGGTTGGCAGGTTGTGCCCTTTGCGGTATTACGGTTGGAATTATGTGGCCGGGATCAATCAGCATTTCGTCTCAGAAATGTCCGAGGGGTGGCACGGCGATGTTCGCATTTTTAGCTTTGGCTGGGGATTTAGGTGCGACCGTAAGTCCTGCAATGGTCGGCAGCGTTTCAAATATGGCCGGCGGTAATCTTAAAATCGGATTGTTTGTTGCTACTGCATTTCCGCTGATACTGATTTTCGTGTTGTTTGTTTTGAATCGAAAATTCAATAGGTTGAAGAAATAAGGGCAATATTTTCTCAAAGATTGTCATTGATATTATAGCAATCCAAAAAATTAACAGCACATACCGCAAGATTGAAACCAACCTACGCAATCCAAATCTGTATGTATTCTCGGCACACCTTCACATGGACGACGCGACGCCCCATATCCATATCCACATCGACTTTGTACCGTTTACGATCGAAAGCAAGCGTGTTTGGAAACCAGTGTGTCGCTGAAGCAGGCGCTTGCAGCACAGGGCTTTCAAGGTGGCAAAAAGCGAGATACGGAGTGGAACAAGTGGGTACAGTCCGAAAAAGAACAGCTTGCCGCCGCTTTTCTGCGTTAAAGAGGTGGAAAAAGTCATAAATTCATGTTACAATAATATTAAACATTAAACGAGAATAAACGGACTGCCAACTCGACAGAAATCCGCAATTGTGTCGTTCAATTTCAATATTCTGCCTGCTATAATGTAGTTACAAAATCAAACGGAGGTATTGAACTATGAACACAGACAAGATTTATGCCGAGGCAATTGTAAACGAGTACTCGAAAAAGAGTGCGTCAAAGGTGGTTGCGCTCCGCAAGCTGGACAGGGCAGCGAAAATGCCTGCTCAGATTTTTACTTACACCTTTGGCATTGTATGCGCTCTGATTGCCGGGACGGGAATGTGCCTGTCTATGGGCGTCATCGGAGCGGGAACGGCAGTATTCACGGGACTTGGTGTTGTTGTCGGTATCATCGGTTTTGCAGGAATGGCTGTGAATTATCCGATCTATCAGCGGATTTTGCAGAAAAGTAAAAACAAATATGCTGGCGACATCATTCGTCTTGCAACAGAAATTGCGGGCGACGAGAATTGAAATCATATTAGCAGAGAAAGGGGACGGAATGGTTGAACAAGATGGAAAGCAAGTATTTCAGTACTGCCTCACGCATGGATGAGGCTCTTATCGAGTGCTTGGAGAAAAAGGACTTTGAGTATATCACCGTGAAAGAAATATGCGAAAAGGCCGGGATCAACCGTTCCACCTTTTATCTGCATTATGAAACAATCGCCGACTTATTGAACGAATGTGTGGAGTACACAAACAACAAATGTTTTCAGAGATATTCTTCAGAGCTTGCGGACATAAAGAAGCGGCTGACATCTGAACATCTGGAGGATTTGATTTTCATTTCTCCCGAATATCTAAGGCCGTATTTTGAATTTGTCAGAGAGAATAAGCGTTTATTCAAGGTTGCACTTTCTCATCCTGCTTCTTTGAATGCAGAGGGTACATTTCGGCAGTTATTTGCAAATATCTTTTCACCGGTGCTGGATAGATTTCATCTTGCGGGACAAGATAAATCATATATTATTATGTTTTATATCGGCGGTCTTATCGCTATTGTTAAGGAATGGATCGGGAAAGACTGCGCTGACCCCATAGAACAGATTGTTGATATCTGTATGCGCTGCATTATTCCGAGCAGCAAAGAAAAAGAATTCCCGAATAGGGAAAGACATTTTTGAAGTGAAAGAGATGGATAAAAAATCGCAGATTCAGACAACGGTGAAAAAGCTTCAAAAAGACAGCCGTTTGCGAGCGGAGGTTCTGCTGTATTTCAGCCTTGCCGTCAATTTGGCGTATGCGGTTTTGCAGGGGGTAAACGGCGTGGTCGCCCACTCAATCTAGGCGGGAACGCTTGCGTTTTATTACCTGACTCTCAGCACTATCCGCTTTTCTTTACTGCTTGGTCATCAGAAAACAAATATCATTCAAAAATGGAAAAAGTACAGAAACAGCGCATTTATTATGCTGATTCTGAACTTTGCCCTTTTTGGCATTCACTGCATCACCTTGTATATGGGGCATACCATCACATATCCCGGATATATGATTTACGCAGTGGCAACCTACACATTTTATACAGCAATCACAGCGATAAGGAATGTGGTCATTTACCGAAAATACAATGATCCGATCCTGTCGGCGAGTAAAGCACTTACCCTTGCCGTTGCTGCTATTTCGATTTATTCTCTTCAATCGGCGATGATTTCGACATTCGGCGATTCCGAAGAGTTCCGAATCATCATGGGCAACTGCGTTGGTGCAGGTGTGTTTGTTTTGATTTTCGCCATTTCTGTTTTTATGATTGTGAAAGGAACGAAAGCTATACGTCGTACCATTTAAAAATTAAATGACTGATATTCCATTTTAGATACATATTTAATCCGACAAGTTGCGCCACCCCCTTGCATTTCTAAGCAAAATTGCTTATAATAATTGTATTCTGATATTTCAGTAGCTACACTTGATAGATACTTGGTGATAGCTATTTGATAGCAGAGGGCAGGATACTGGATAGAATGATGATAATACATATTATTTTGTATCAGATGAAATCAAAATTCCCAAGTGAAACCAGTTAATATCTGTTTTGCACTTAGGAGTGGGAATAATTTCAAAGCGTACTGAAACGTTTTTACGACATTTCTCTGTGATGGTAACAATGATATGATGTTTGTCTGAAAAAATAAGAGCTATCTGATTCTTGGGGAATCGGGTAGCTCTTTTTGTGATTTACTTATTTTATTTTCTTCTTTGCAGTTACTTTAAGTTCGCCAGAGTGTAATAGTTCTTGTTTGAGAAAATCACCACTATCATACGTTCGTTTTTTCAAAAGGATTTCCTCTTCCGTCTATACCTCTTTCAAATCTACCGTTTCCATTTGGTATATCTAAAGAGAATTCTGAATTATTAGAACTTAAAGGAACAATTTTATTTTTCTTTTTCATAGAAATACCTCCTTGTTTGGGATAAAGGAATATATTGAGTCCATTTACGGAATACAGACAGGTGACAGAATCTTTCCCATCACGAAAAGCTATATGCACCATGAAATGAATCGCGGCTGTCGTGCGATGGGCGTAAAACGTATCTGTATTCACGATTTACGGCATTCTCATGTATTACTTTTGATTGAAATGGGATTTTCTGTAGTAGCTATTGCTAGAGCGTGTTCACATAAAAAGGGCATCAAAAATCATAGCGAGAGTAATGACAGATAGAAAGATGATATCAAGTTTATCATAGCGAGTAAATACTTTTCTAAAGCGCTTTAGTCTGAGGAAGTATCGTTCTACTTCATTACGA
>CANPVE010000018.1 GCA_947581635.1 uncultured Clostridia bacterium
GGATTTAACCTTGTGAATATCGACTATGCATTAGTACCCGAATACCACTTTCCGACTCCGGTTATACAAGCTAATGAAGCTGTCCTGTTTCTAATGGATCATGCGGAAGAATACCATCTGAATATGGAGCAAATTGTTATCATGGGTTCTTCCGCAGGTGCGATTATCACAAGTCAGATTGGAAGTTGGAATAAATCCGGCTTTGAAGTCGGAACAGGTGAAAGCTTTAGTCATTGACGATGCACCTTTGGATTATGATAAATTTTCACTTGGAACAAAGATTTTGATTGGAAATTATGTAAAAGGTTCTATTTTCCTGAGTAAGGAAGAGGTCACCAGTTCGAATCTGGTTAACAGCTCCATGAAACTACCCCGAAATGCCTACAATACGGTGTTTCGGGGATTTTTGTTGTTATGAACAAATTTTAAAATGAATGTAAATGAAGGTACTTTTGGTTTAATTTTTGGTTTAATTTATTTATATCCCGTTGGCGGGATTTATAGTCTCAGTTAGAGTAGTCGTTAGGCACATATAATAAAAATAGCTCATCTTAGGAAGATTTCCTCAGATGAGCTATTTTTGTTGAACATTATATCATATCAAGTTCCTGCAATGCGAAATTGTATAATTTCTCATTTACGACTTTCAAAGTTGACATAAGTCTGTCTATGACCGACCATACCTTTTCGGGATTTTTTCCTTGAACCGACATCAAAAATTCGCTGTCACCATAATCACCGATAATCGTTTCTTCGGCAACTACAGACTTTTCTTTCTGTTCTGGGCCGCCGTAAAGCTCATTCTTGACTATGTAAAAATCAGCAAGCCTTTTTACTGTTTCATATGTCGGATTGCTAAACGTTTCAAGGCTGTCTATAGCCTCATACAGCTCTTTTTCACTTATCACAGGGCTTTATCCCCCTCTTTTGAGGATCAGGCCTCATCAAGCTGATTTATAATGCGGTGTATAGCATTCCTGATCTTTTCATTCGGTGCATCGTCAAGTATTTCATGAAGTTTTTCTGCTATGTTTTCCTTAGCTTCATCCATGCTGTATCTGCCCATGCGGTTTTCGCGGCTATAACCACGTCTTTCACTGTAGCCATCACTTGCATATCTCCCCATGCTGTCGCGGCGTGCATTTCTGCCACGGCCTCTTGCATAGCTGTTATCACCGTTGTAGCTGTTCATTGAATAGCCGTCCTCTGAATAGCTTTCTTCCATTGCCATGATAGTATCAATAGACTTTATGGAATGCGTGAGCTTGTCCACAGTATCAAGACTTCCTGCCGAAAGTTCTCCCTTTTTGGTGATCTCATCAAGTTCATCACACAGCATTTCACGAAGCTGCTTCATAGTCATCTTTCCCATTATGATTTCCCCTTTCCTCAAGATATTCTCTCGATTATGATATTTGCATTCTGTACGTCCACTGCCTGAGTGCCGTTATTTTCGACTGCAACGGAAACACAGCAGCCCTTTGGCACTGATACATATACAGAGGTAAAAACATTGTTGAATTCTGCTAAAGCTCCGGGTGTTTCGATCATAGTCGCACTTGCAAGCGGTTCACCCTCGATAGCTATTGCAAGCGATACAGGAGTTCCCGCTGCACCACCCGTTGGTATTGCGATGTTTCCACCGAAACTTACCTTATACCGTGCAAAACACTGATTACAAGCCCCTCTGAGAGTAAAAACGCCGCTGCCCTGTCTGTGCAGGACTATCCCTTTATTGCAGGGATAGGGAGATTCAGAGAAGTTGACATTACCTCCGACAAGTACGTTCTGGAGCGCAGCGTTAATATATTCAGCCATTTTATCATTCCTTTCATAAAAACGGCAGGATATAGAAATACCCTGCCGCCACAAGTTTACATTATCAGCAAGGAGCTGAACATTTTCGTAAGGTCACGAAAAAGATGTATTATAGTAATTGTTAATTATGCAACGCCACAGCCGCAGCCTGTATTACAGCCACATCCGCCGTTTGCAAGTCCTACACCATAGGAAGCAGTGTAAGGATTGCAGGTTATGTAAGCGGGCACAGGGCATGGCTTAAGCTGATTTACAAGGTACTGATTCTGAGCAGACTGTGAAGCCGCAAGCTGAGCCGAGAAAAGCTGCTGATTGAGTGCAGTGATCTGTGCATTCTTTGCTTCGATCTCCTGAGAAGTAAGCTTATCAAGAATAGCTCTTGCATTTGCATTCTGATTGTCAATCAGATCTCTTGTTGAGTTCTGGATAGTGTTTCTTGTATCGCAGGACTGAGTGGCAAGATTGTAATTTACTCCCTGAACGGCGTTTTCTATAGCGTTTGTCTGCTGAGAAATGTTGTAATTTACTCCCTGAATAGCTGTCTGTGTCTTGCAGCAGCAGTCAGCCGCCTGAGCCGCAAGGGCGTTCTGGCCTTGAAGCATTGCAACATTTGTAGCATTAAATCCACCCTGTACAGTGCTTTCAAGCCCGTTAATCATGCGTGCGGTGTCGTACTGCTGATTGCATATAGTGGAATTAAGATTGCTGAATCCGAGATTTACTGCATCGTTCGCATTCTGTACCTCTCTTTTGACCTCCTGGAAATTCATATCCATACAGAGATCGCCGCGAGTTAAAGCTCCCTGCCCGGCAGGGCTGTTGATTCCACCGCCGTTTCCACCGAAGCCGCCACCGAAGCCGCCCCAGCCCCACGCAAAAATAAAGAAAAGTATGATCCACCATGCGCCGTTACCGCAGAAGCCGTCATTACAGTTATTGCCGTTGTTTCCGGTTGCCGCCGCAATATCGGAAAGGCTGTAGCCTTCTGTTGTAATTGCCATATTTATTCTCCTTTGCTAAAAATATATTCAAAAATGTGCGCACATTTTTTGACTTGTTATTTCATCATTTTCTGAAATTCAGCTGCCGCCTGTTGTAATTGATTCAGCTGATTTTGCGATATCTGTCCATTGTTTACCATCTGCATTACTGTCTGCTTCGGGTCTCCCTGAAACGTCTGCCGGAATTGATTGAATTGGTTCAACATCTGTGAAAATCCATTGCCGCCGAGGGCCTTGAAAAGAGGATTAGCCATTATCTTCATTCTCCTTTGCAATATTTTTTCTTGCCTTTGGTTCTGATTTGCTTGTAAGAGCGTCCACACGGGCCGATAATGCCGCCCATTCATCACGGGTAACATAATTACTTTCCGGATTCTGAACGCTGTTTAAGGGTGTTTTTACAGCTCCTGTGCGTTCCGTATAATCAAGGACGCGCATAGACGGAATGCCGCTTGAATCGGCTGTTTTGATGTATAAAACAGGGTTTTCACTGTCCCATAAAATAACAGTGTTTCCGGGAGCAACTATATACGACTTTGCAGCTGCTTCACCCTGCACCCATATGATCTCATTGCTGTTATTTGTCGCCTGTTGAGGGGGCTGAAAGTTATTCGCTCCCTGCATCGGCTGATTATTCATCGGCATTGCAGGCTGCTGAAACTGTGCCCCTCTGAGCTGTGCCAATTGGTCGGGAACAGGCGGATTATAATAGCCCTGTGCTGGATATCCGCCATAAGAATATCCGTTGTAATTCATTCAGATTGCCCCTTTCGTGTCCAGTAATACAGAGGGATTTCGCTGCCGCTGTCCCATGTGTCGTATATATCGCCGTCAACAACGCAGACAACATGGCTTGATAGCCCTAAAACAAATACGCCCTCCGGATTATCCCTGCAAAAATCCTCAACAGTGTATCTGTCTATATAATCGTCCGGTATCATTCGCCGGATAAAACCTTTATCCCTCAGATATGCGCCCCATACAACGTTTGCAGAGGGCATATCGCACATTCTCAGACCGTAAATGCAGATGTCAATATAAACACTTTCCCAGTCACTTTCAAGCGCCTTTGTCAATGCTCTGATAGTGCAATCACCGACATTTGCTTCTATCGGCGAGGGATTATAATACACGTACATCTTCATCACCTGTATTAAATTTTATTAGAGCGTGTTCACATAAAAAGGGCATCAAAAATCATAGCGAGAGTAATGACAGATAGAAAGATGGTATCAAGTTTATCATAGCGAGTGAATACTTTTCTAAAGCGCTTTAGTCTGAGGAAGTATCGTTCTACTTCATTACGACGCTTGTATAATTCCTTATCATAGAGCCAAGGCTGTTTACGATTTTTCTTTGGAGGGACAACAACATTAAACCCCTGTTTCTCAGCTAAAGCACGGGTTTGATCATCTTCATAGGCCCTGTCCATAAGGAGATTATGATTATCTTCCGAGTATATTGTTTCTATAAGTTTCCTACCTTCCGGCGCATCGTGGTGATTACCCGGTGAGAGGTGAAAAACAAAAGCATAACAGGCAGATGCACAGCACAAGTGCAGCTTTGTTGTCAGCCCACTTTTGAGTACCTGATACTCTGTTTTCCGCTTTATTTACGGGCACCTGCGGCATCAGGATGAACTTTAATGCTTGTGCTGTCGATACACAGTGTATCGGTACGAATATCTATGATATTCATTTCCTGCATTTCTTCAAAAACTATTTGCATTGTTCCGTTTTTTGACCACCTGTTAAATTTCATATAAACGGTGTGCCACTTACCAAACTTTTTCGGCAATGCCCTCCATTTGCAGCCATTTTCTATTATTTAAAGTAATGCACACAAAAATTGATAATTTGAATTTCGGATGGTTTCCTCGGTGTTGGCATTAAATGCTCTATTTTTCTGAATTGTTTTTTAGTCAGTTTCATAGCTTTATTATACTGTATTCATGCTGCTTACTAAAATGGTTGAGCATAACTGCCTCGTTTTTCTTTAACACTGCCGAAGCTCGTCAAATCTCACGTAAAACAGCCACCCCCTCCCAAATATAATCAAGGAGGGGTGGTTTATAACATATAGTTAATTAAATGTTATGGTTTCACCATCTACATAACACTCATAATCACTGTCTATATCTTCTATCACACCATAATAAAAATCTATAACACCATCTATTGGTACGTCGAAATATTTAAATTTGGTATTTCTATTATCACTTACTTTTTCTACGTTATTATCTGCAAGATAAGTACTATCACAAATAATAAAACAATCATTCGAATTTGGGATATATAATTTTGTCAAACAAAGGGATTTAGACTTTACCTTAGATTCGGAGAACACATAATCACGATCTGCCGTATAAACATTTATTTTCCACTTTTCTCCTTTTTTATTTAAAATATAAAACATTATCCCCTGACTATCATCATCATCAAGTTCAGCTACAATCAAAGCATAATCATCATACTCATCAACCATTAAAATATCCATGTTAGAGTTATAATGGAAAGCTTCTTCAGGTGTGTCAAATCCCAAAAAAAGATTTTCAACAGGCATAAAAGTTAATATAATATAAATAAAGAACCAAACCAAGAATGATAACGCAAAAGTTGGTACTATGTTGAGTTTCCCCCTAATAAGCTTTATAAATAAAATAACAACTAATATAATCGACAAAACAAATCTGATACCATAGTACATCGTTGTAAGATCATATATCATAAAATAAAACACTCCTTTTAATATAAATATAATATCAATGTCATTTACATCACATGCTAAACTAATACTGGAGCTAATTCAAGAATTGATTTTATGAACTTTAATGCTTGTGATGTCGATACACAGTGTATTGGTACGAATATCTATGATATTCATTTCCTGCATTTCTTCAAAAACTTTTTGTATGGTTCCGTTTTTTGATCACCTGTTAAATTTCATATAAATGGTGTGCCACTTCCCAAACTTTTTCGGCAATGCCCTCCATTTGCAGCCATTTTCTATTATTTAAAGTAATGCACACAAAAATTGATAATTTGAATTTCGGGTGGTTTCCTCGGTATTGGCATTAAATGCTCTATTTTTCTGAATTGTTTTTTAGTTAGTTTCATGATTTTATTATACTGTATTCTCATATGCTTGTAAACCTTTATGTGAACACACTCTAGTTAGTTCCGTATTCCGCAAAGCTTCTTCGGATTTGCGATAGAAACCGTTCCGCTATCGGCGTAAAGGTCTGATATTTGTTCCAGATGAGAAACAGTTTCGTCTCCAGCCTCGGAGAAAGCGGTCTGAATACAAGTCCATTCTCTGGAAAGGTATTGACCAAACGGTCAAAGGTCAGCTGATAGCCCAGACCTTCTTTAACAAACACTGACGCATTGTAAGCAAGGCGAAAGGAGCCTTCCAGATGAAGTTCATGTAGACGTTCGCCGCACCATCTACTGAGGTCATTTTTCCATCCCTGCTCTGAAGCGAACAAAGGAAGTCCGATGAGATCGTCGATGCATACGGACTCTTTTTTTTCAAGCGGTGCACCTTTCGGCATAACAACGCCCCAGATATCAGATTCGGGGAATGAAATATACTCGTATTTACCAGCGTCGGGGGTATCACACAAAACGGCAAAATCCAAAAGTCCCTTATCCAGTTTTTCGGTGACCTGCTCCGTATCGCCGCTCGTAATATGATAGTTCAGCCCCGGAAAGGCGCTTTTCATCTTTCGTATTTCCCTTGCAAGATAACGAATCTGATAAGATTCGGCAAGTCCCAAAAACAGCTCGCCGCCGGTAATGTCATCCAGCGAAAAGAATTCCTTTTCTATTTTATCCGCCATGGTGATCAAATCTTCTGCCCTATCACGAAGAAGTTGTCCTTCTTGGGTCAGTTCAATGCTGAAACTGTGCCGAGTGAACAGTTTCTTCCCCAGTTCATCTTCCAATGCCCGCAGCGTCTTGGAAAGCGTAGGCTGCGTAACATGCAGAATATCCGCCGCTCTCGTCATATTTTCCTCCCTCGCAATGGCAAGAAAGTACCGCAAAGTACGAAGTTCCACAACTATCACCTCCCGCTCTGATATTCCTAAAAAGAATATCATGATATTCATTATAACCATTAGCGGAGAATATGTCAAGGTGTTATACTATAAATGCAAGATAAAAACACTCGCAGAAAGGTTGGCAATATGAACGAACAATGGGAAAACCTGCTCATAGGACTGGCCGACGCAGGATGCACTGGAGAAGATATCAAAAGGGCGGAAAGATTTATAAAAACAGGCAGCTTTGAAGAATTAAACAAGCATCTAAGAAGATGCCGCGCAGCCCTACTTGATGATATGCACAAAAGTCAGAAACGGGTAGACCGCATGGATTACCTTATTCGACGAGCCGAAAAAATTTCAGCAAAATAAAGAAAGGACCGTAAAATCATGATTAAAAAACAAGAATTGAAACTGACATCAGAGTGGGACAAAACATTCCCTAAAAGCGAGAAGGTTGAACATAGCAAGGTGACCTTTGTGAACCGTTACGGAATCACGCTGGCGGCGGATATGTATGTGCCTAAAAACAACTGTGGAAAACTTCCGGCGATTGCCGTTTGCGGGCCGTTCGGCGCGGTCAAGGAGCAGTGTGCCGGGCTTTATGCGCAGACCATGGCGGAACGTGGATTTCTGACGATTGCTTTTGATCCCTCATTCACGGGCGAGAGTGGCGGCAACGTCAGGTACATGGCGTCACCCGATATCAACACCGAAGATTTCATGGCAGCGGTGGATTATCTGTCGCTCAACGATCGGGTCGATTCAGACAGGATTGGTATCATCGGTATCTGCGGCTGGGGAGGTATGGCTCTCAACGCGGCGGCGCTCGATACGCGGATTAAAGCGACAGTGGCGTCAACTATGTACGATATGACGAGGGTAAACGCCAACGGATACTTTGACGCTGAGGACAGCGAAGAAGCCCGCTATCAGAAGAAAGCCGCGATGTGCGCACAACGGCTTGCCGATTTGAAAGCGGGCGAATACAAGCTCGGCGGCGGTGTAGTAGATCCTCTGCCGGAGGACGCACCGTTCTTCGTAAAGGATTATTACGATTATTACAAGACTTCCCGCGGATATCATCCACGTTCTTTAAACTCCAACGGTGGCTGGAATGTGATTGGTTGTGAGTCTTTCATGAATCAGCCCATTCTTAAATACAGTAATGAGATTCGCAGCGCGGTTCTTATAATGCACGGTGAAAAGGCACACTCCTGTTATTTTGGAAAGGACGCATACACCGCAATGACGAAGGAAAGCAAGTATGCAGACAACAAGGAGCTGTTGCTTATTCCCGATGCCGTTCATACCGATCTGTATGACGGCGGCGGCAAGAATGCCATTCCGTTTGATAAGCTGGAGCGTTTCTTTTCGGAATATCTGAATTAAATGTCTAATCGGGCGCTGACAACCGATTGACGATTGAAATCAGTGCCCGACATTAGAAACGAGGTGGTTTGATGAAAATCTTAGTGCTGAATGGCAGTCCACATCCAAAGGGAAATACAAGGCAAATGATCGACGCTTTCACGGAGGGTGCAAAATCCTCAGCGAATTATGTCGAAGTAGTCGACATTTGCAAAAAGAACATCAAAGGCTGTATTGGCTGTGAATACTGCCATACAAAAGGCCGCGGCATCTGTGTGCAAAAAGACGATATGCAGGAAATATATAAACTACTGTCGGAGGCGGATATGCTGGTAATTGCTTCGCCCATCTACTATCACGGAATATCCGGACAGCTTAAATGTGTGATTGACAGATTCTATGCCGCAGCATATCCTCAGAAGCCAAAACACTTGAAGAAAGTTGCCATGATATTAAGCTCAGGTGACGCAGAAATGTATGACGGCGCAATGTTTTCCTATAAAGGTGATTTTCTGGATTATCTTGGGCTTGAAGATATGGGCATTTATACAGCATACGGAGCTGAAAACGGCTCGGCAGCTAAGCTGAATGAACTTAGAAATTTCGGCACATCGTTAAAATGATATTTCGGGTGATTGAATATATGAAAAGGGTAGTTGCTATTGTTATGATGTTTTCTTTCCTGATTTGCCTATCGGCCTGTGGTACAGAACGTCAAATTGATATTCCGTCAGCACCCCAAGAAGGAGGCGTTACCGAAGAATGTAAAAATGCGGATGGAACAAAAGATGGAACGGAAAAACCAAATCATTCGCAATCAAGTTATTTGGTTGTATATTTTTCGGCAACCGGGAACACAAGACCACTTGCCGAATATGCCGCCGACATTCTCAACGCCGACATCTACGAAATCGTACCGGAACAACCTTATACGGACGCCGATTTAGCCTATTATACAGGTGGACGTGCGGACCAGGAGCAGAATGATCCTGCGGCACGTCCAGCGATATCCGGCTCGGTGGAGAATATGGATCAGTATGATACGATACTGCTTGGGTATCCGATTTGGCACGGCAAAGCTCCGAAAATCATTTACACTTTTCTGGAAAGCTACAATTTTTCGGGCAAGACAATTCTGCCGTTCTGTACTTCGCACAGCAGCGGGATTGGTTCCAGCGCCGACAACCTTCGCTCCCTTACACAAAACACAAATTGGCTGGATGGCAAGAGATTTGCCGCCGGTACTTCCAAACAGGAAATCGAAAACTGGCTGAATGAAAATGATATGAAGCCTAACTCGACTGCTGTATCGGCAAAAATCGGCGTATTCAATTTTGAAAAACATACCGTCCTGCTTAACAGTGGATATGAAATGCCGATCATGGGGCTAGGGACATACAGCCTTTCGGACGAAGAATGCTATGATTCTGTTACCGCTTTGCTTGAATCTGGCGGACGGCTAATCGACACGGCGTATATGTACGGCAACGAAGCCGCTGTCGGCCGCGCTATCCGGGATTCTGGCGTGCCGAGGGAGGAAATTTTTGTCATTACAAAAATTTATCCGGGTACGCAGTTCGCAAATCCTGAAAAGGCCATTCAGGACGCGTTGGATAAGCTTAATATCGGTTATATTGACATGATGCTTCTCCATCATCCTGGAGAAAATGACGTGAATGCCTATCTCGCCATGGAAAAAGCTGTTGACAATGGAAAAATTCACTCGCTCGGTCTGTCAAATTGGTATGTCAAGGAACTAAAAGAATTTTTGCCGAAGGTGAACATCACTCCTGCACTGGTACAGAATGAAATCCATCCGTACTATCAGGAAAACGATGTAATCCCGTATATTCAAAATCTTGGGATTGTCGTGCAGGGATGGTATCCGTTCGGCGGTCGTGGACATACCTCTGAACTGCTCGGAAACAATGTGATTTCTTCCATCGCCGAAGCTCACGGCGTTTCCTCTGCTCAGGTGATTTTGAGGTGGAATCTGCAAAAGGGCGTCGTTGTAATTCCCGGTTCAGGCAACCCCGCCCATATCAAGGAAAATCTTGATCTGTTCGGGTTTGAATTGACAGATAATGAGATGAGCCAAATCAATGCGCTGGATAGGAACGAGAAACATGACTGGTATTGATTGATAATAAAATTACACCACAATTAGCCACGTAATTTAACAACAGAGCCGATAATTTTGTGAGGTTGCCTCTTACAAAATTATCGGCTTCTTTTTACGCCAAAATGATAAAATATCCTCCTCGTCTTATTCACATAACCGCTTTACGCTTTCAATCCACTTCTCAACCATTTTTAGGGAAGTCTCCATATGATTCCCTCCGTTTGAATCAAATTGAACCTGCATTTCACAGGCGGATTTCGCACCTTTACAGGCTTTTTGCATATCACTGATAACATGTCCAGGCCAGCCACTGTTGGTCATAAACGGTATAATCGTCTTTCCGCCCCAATCCTGACCTTTCAGATATGTGAGAACGGCGGGAGCCATGGTGTACCACCACATCGGCGTTCCAATCGCGATTACATCATAGTCAGCAATGTTATACCGCAGCGGTTTAATATCAGGTTGATATCCGCTGTCTACCTCTCGCTTTCCTTGATTCACCACATCCTGATAACTGCCCGCATATGGTTTTACCGTTTCAATTTCCGCAATATCTGCATCTGTTGACTTTTGCAGCTGTTGTGCAATCTTTCTTGTGTTCCCGTTCGACCACGAATAGTAAACAATCAGCAACTTTTTCATTTTCCTCTCCCCCATTGTCAATCCGCCGGAGTCCAGCCGGAAAAGTTACGTTCCTGTTCTTCAAGCGTAGCGTTATAAAAACGCTTTCCGTTGTCGAGGGCGGCAATTTTTTTCATTTCTTCATCACTTAATTCAAAATCAAAAATATTGAAATTATCCTTGATGTGCTGTGGATTGGTCGACTTCGGGAAAATCACGTTGCCAACCTGAATGTGCCAGCGAAGAATGATCTGCACGTTAGTTTTGCCATACTTCTTCGCAAGCTCTGTAAATATCGGTTCATTGATAAGCCCTTGATCGCCATGGCCGATGGGATACCAGGATTCAATCACCGTACCGTAAGGTGCAAGGCGTTTTTTCAGCTCGTTTTGCTGGTAATATGGATGACACTCCACCTGCAGTGCGGAGGGCTTGATAGCCGCTGCCTCGCAGACTTCCTCCAATCGCTCCGATTCAAAGTTGCTTAGACCGATGGAGCGAACCTTACCTTGTGCGACGGCCTTTTCCATATCACGCCACGCGCCCATATAATCGCCCACCTGCTGATGTAAAAGGAGCAAATCGATATATCCGACGTCCAGACGCTCCAGCATTTTTTCTATGCCGGACATGGTTTTGCCCTCGCCATACTCGGATGGCCACAGTTTGCTTGTTATCCAAATTTCTTCACGTGAAATACCGCTTTCCCGAACAGCAGCACCAACGCTGCGCTCGTTCTGATAGGCGTGGGCAGTGTCGATATGGCGGTAGCCAATTTTCAGCGCCATAAGACACGCCCGCTTGGTTTCCTCTCCTTCCGGCACTGTGAAAACACCCATGCCGAACTGCGGGATTTTCGCTCCGTTGTTGAGTGTAAGATATGTCTGATTCATTTTTATTCCTCCTGAATAACCTATTTTAAAGCGACTTTTTTGCCCATGCAGCTACTGCACTTTCAGACTTGGCTGCATCGGCGCCGTGAACGGCAAGCCCTTCGCCGAAAATCGCACCCTTGCACAACTTTTTCAAATCACGCTCACAGGAACCAAGTCCGCTGCCTTCGTGAGTCATAACCGCCAGCACTCTTTTGCCGGTAAAGTCAAGCCGCTCCAAGGCGGAGAAAATCGCCATTGGAAATGTACCCCACCAGCACGGGCCGGCGACCACGATGTTGTCATAGTCGTTGACATTATCCGGGTATCTTTTCAGCTGGGGACGCGCACCGACACGGAGTTCCTGTTTTGCTTCCTCAATGCAGGTGTAATAATCCGCAGCGTAAGACTTTACGGTATCTACCTCAAAAAGATCGGCGTCCACAGCCCTCTGAATGAACTCAGCCACTATTTCGGTATTGCCTTTGGAGATATTTTTAATACCGCCGTTCCAATAGTTTTCACCCTTGCGGGAATAATAAATGACCAGATTCTTTGCCATGGCAAATTCCTCCTTAAAGTTTATTTATATTTCATTATACTCATAAACGCTGTAAATAACAATTCAAGTTTCAGAGCTTATTCATAAGTGATTACTAATATGAAAAAAGAGCCCACATATGTAGGCTCTCAAATATATCTTTTTGTATTTTATTCGGCAAATAGCGCTTTCAGTATGTCCGCAAATTCTTCAATATAATAACCGGAATTATCAGTTTTCCAAAAGACGCAGTAATTTCGGCGGATCCGCTTCCCATTTCTACATAGCGGAAGCCGGGAGATCGTTTCGGCAAACTGTGTGGGAAGACTGCCGCCATCAACAGGTAGAAAACATTTCCCGCTCACGACCATCAGCCGCGCTTCTTCGAGATTTTCGGCAAACAGGAATTCACTTTCGATTCCATATATTTCACGATAGTAGGATTGTTCATTTTCCCGCTGATCTTTTGAGGCAACTAAGACACACGGTATGTTCCGCAGATCACTTACATTGACGCTGCCCAAATTTGAAATTGGGTTTCTTACGGATATTTCGATATGACAGCCGATGACTCTCACAATGATGTTGATGTATTCATCAGAAAATGCGCGTCGCTGATCGCTAAGGACCAAATCAACCTGATCCGTGCGCAGTAATTCGTATAAGTCCTCGTGATTTCCATTCTTTATATCAACCGCAACATCAGGATATTTGGCGGTAAACTCGGCGACCGCCCTTTGAAACTCTACACCGCCATAACCCTTGACATAACCGATTCTAAATGTGAAATCCTCTCCACGGGCGATTGCCACGGTCTCACGACACAGCCGTTCAAGATCCGAGACTAATATCAGGCTCTTCCGATAGAAATGAGCTCCCGCAGGTGTCAGGTAAAAGCGGCGATTTTCCCGTTTTAAAAGTTTTACGCCCAGTTCTCGCTCTAACGTCCGAATCTGCTGAGATATTGCGGACTGAGATATGTAACATTCTGCCGCTGCCTCGCTGAAGCTGCCCCTACGCACGACGGCCTGAAAGTATTTAATTTGTTTAAGCATCGGTTCTCGCTCCTTCCGTTCTGTAGTCACATAATCCATAGCGCACCTCCGGCATGGTTGCGAAATCATTATACTTCGGCGGCTAGAGGAATACAAGACAAAAAAGGTTAACAATCTCTGAAACTATGAGCAAAAGTAGATATAAGAAAAAACATCATCGGCTATTTCGTCTTTTTACAAACGAGTGGCGGAATGCCACGTATGCTTGTTTCAACTATGTCGAAGTATTTGGATAGGCTTTAAGGTCACAGCCGTATTAAAACAGACACTCCAATCGTTTGCTGAATAGTGTTTCAATATGAACAACAAAATACACAAAAACTGCCGCATCAAAATTTCACATTCGATGCGGCAGTTTTTGATCATTGATGAAGCACAATCAGTCACTCTTTTTGAGTATTTAAGTGCAGTTTGTGTATACGATAATATAGCGTTCCGTCGAATCCTCTTATAGAGAATAAAATCTGAGCGCAAATAATCATTAACAATGAAAATGTAAGTATTTTCATGATGAGCATTTGAAAAAGATCGTTGAGCATCAGCGGTTCTTCTGAAAAAGTATATATGCTGAATACAGGCATATATTTGTTCCCTGTATATAAATAGAAAAGTCCATATACAAGACTTAAAATCCAACTATACAATGCTTTTCGAGTGATACTCATAGACAAAAAGCCTAATCCAAAATAAAACAGCGACTGAAAGATGAGCTGTATTAAATATGACCAAAAATCATATGGCGTCATCATTCTTAAAAGAAGACAATACACGAACGTCAGTAAACAATATGCTACCCATCCTTCAACGACCCGAATCACGCCAAGATACATTTTACTGACACTGTAAGAGTAGTATATCTCGTTGCCACTATCCTCCACGATTGGACGCATCAAGTGTATGGCCCACCAACTGCCAAACAACGGCACAACACATTCGCTGCAAGTGAAATACAATGTTTCCGTCATCCCGGCCGAAAAACATATCATGTAAAGGTATACTGTCAGCAGCAACATAGCTATAATCGGCACGAAGAAGTTAATTCCCATCATACTAAAATTAAATATGGTTTGACTAAAATGTCTGAGTCTATTGCCCTTTGGCATCTTTAATCAGCTCCATATAGTAATCTTCAAGGGTATCTGAATCCCTTGGCAAAATTTCAGATATGTTGCCGCTCTGAATTATCCTGCCCTCATGGAGAAATGCAATTTGATCACAGCACGTTTCCACATCGGAAATAATATGGGTGGAAATAAATACTGTTGCGTTTTTATCAATTTTCCCGATCATCTCTCGAAATCGAACTCTTTCTTCGGGGTCAAGTCCAGCCGTAGGCTCGTCAAGAATAATCAACTCCGGATTTCCCAACAAAGCCTGTGCAATTCCAAGCCGCCGTACCATACCACCGGACAAGTTTTTTACCTTCTTATCACGCTGTTCGCTCAGGTTTGTCATTTCCAGAACTCTGTCAATTTCGTCCGGTATGACAGGCTTGCGCAATCCTTTGAGAACTGCTGAGTGGTTCAGCGCTTCATCTACTGAAATGTAGGGATACATACCAAAATTCTGCGGCAAATATCCCAATTTGTCACGTACCTCATTAGGGTTTTCCCAAGATATTTTGCTCGTGCTTATAGTCCCACATTTGGGTTTAATGATGGTGGCCAGCACTCTTATCAATGTAGTTTTACCGGCGCCGTTCGGTCCCACCAAACCGAATTTTCCCGGATTGATTTGCATTGACACATTATCGAGGGCTTTCGTTATTCCATATTGCATTGTAACATTATCAACGACTATTGATTCCATACAGCATCTCCTCCCTACTGCGCCGCATTGAGTTTTTCCAGAAGTTCCTCATCGGTATAACAGATTCCCGACATTCTATCTGTACACCAATCCTTCAAAAATTCGCGAATCTCCTCGTCATTGCCCTCGTTTTCCATGTATATCAGTCTATTCGCCACCCTGCTGTCTTTTAAAACTTTCTCCTTGAGTAAATCCATTTCATGCAAGCGTACCTCCTGATCTCCCTGTGCCAAAGACGGATCTCTAATGGCATCCGCACAATGTTCATTATACCAATACATCATGTAGACTTTAATAAAATAATCTGATGATTCGTTGTCGAACGGTTGTATTTTAGACAATTGATAATTTATGAGTGTATCTAAATTGACAATCGAGCCTAAATCATCATACACAGTTCTGATATAACTGATTAATCCCGCATTCGAATAGTATGCTATATAGGTATTATCTAAATAGAATCCTTCGGTTTGATAATAATCCCCGCTAAAACTCGTAGGAAGGACTACAATAGTATCCGCTTTTGACTCAATCGATGCGGCGGCTTCATCAATTCCAAAAAAAGCAAAGAAATCTTTCATAGAGACGCTTGACGCACGGAAAGTTTCTATCTGCATATCCAGCTCCGATTCAACGGACGCCGGGTAATACACCGTAACGTCGCCAATCTGCTTTTTTGATTGCAGTCCATACGCCACAACAGTTACCCCGGTATCGGAACATCCCTGATAAACGCCCTTGGCGGTCTGTTCCAGATTCGTATAAACGACATAATCGCTGTCAAAATAAAGCGTATATTGTACATCATCTTCAATTTTTTGCTCAGATGCATAAAGCTTTAACATGGAAACTACACTACTGTTCTCTGATAACTCCGTAATGCCTATTCTCGGCAGCCATGGAAAATCCGATGTTAAACTGACAACATATTTGTTTCCCGGTTCTGTAGGCGACGATAAACCTGAATAGACAAATTTGATTTTTACCGTATCACCTTCTGCAATGCCCTTCGGCATTTTCACACTGAGATAATTGTTGTTTCTCACAAAATCACTTTTTTTACCGTTGACACTGATATTTTTGATGTCATAATTGTGGTACAGTGTAAACGACTGCCAGTCAAACGCTTCTTTCGCCACGGCCTCAAGTTCCGCCTCGACGCCAAGCATCACCGAGCCCGGAGTAAGCTTGACTTTCCACGAAGAGGGAACTAAATGGCGCTCCATGTCCATACCACTGTATGGAATGTCTTTTTCTCTCAATAAACCCTCATTATCGTAGTATGTTTCCAAAATTTCTTCATCGTAATTTAAGTTGCTCTTATAACCGTAACCATAATTAACAAAAAAAGTATAAGTAAATGGGTTGTAGGATAAACACAATCCGCCTATATACACAGCAAGGAACAGACCGGTAACTACAAAATGACGCCTACGGCTAAAATGCCTGTCTGAATAAACAGCAACGCAATATGACACCGCCAATATCGCCACTGTGATCATATAAATCCAGAACGGCAATTCAATGGGATGACCGTACACCTCGGAAATGTTTGTATTAAAGGATCCCATATTAAACATACTTAGCACATATTCCCATAAACGCGAATTCGAGTTAAAGGCAATAAAAACATAAGAACTCGCATGAGTAAAAATCGGGCTAAAAACAAACGTGACCAAAAGCCATACGGCATATTTTAATTGAGATTTCACCTGATACCCAATCGCGATACCGACCAAAGCAAAAATAAACGAAGGGAAAAATATCCTGAGAAATAAAAACTGGAGACAGTTAATGACCACGCACAATGCGCTCGCCTTTAAAATAGAGCTTATTACAACAACAAAAGAGATAATTACATAGCAAACTGAAGCAAAAACAGCGGCAGTCAGTATTTTGGCCGCAACCTTCAGGTGTTTCGCCATATTAAACGACATCATCACATCAAAATAACTGCAATTATGCTCCATACCGCCAATGTATATGCCGACGGCCCCCGACAGCGCCATTACAAGAACCTGAATATATTCTGCGGTATATACGCTATGTTGTATGTCCGGCGCTCTGCCCGTAATAAGAAAAAAATGCAGGGAAACCAGCAGGTATAAGATCAGCGCGCAAAAAAATGATTTTTTTCGCACAAATCCAAGCCATTCGATTTTCAGACAGCTGATAAACTGTTCGCCATAATTCGTATTGTTCTCCTTCAAATTTTGTTTACTCATAATTGTTCCCTCATAATGATGATTTTTGTCCGTTAATGTATAATTTCAATGTTATCCTATGAATTTAATCTAACAGATAACTTCAAAAAGCGAAGAATATGCCCAATATAATGTTTTTATCATAGATTCTACACTGTTAAAATCAACTTTATAATTATATTAGCTTAGCTCAAATCTTATATTAGATTAAATCCACTTATCCTAAAATTATGCTTTAAATTCTATCTTCATTTTCATGAATATTATATAACTGATAAACATAATTGTCAATATTTTCTTAACCAATATTTAGAAAAAAGCATCACAATTAACTACCGACTTGAGAGAACAAAAAATAAAATTCCTCTTTTTATTAAACTTTCCCCCTTTTTTCCATTGCAAAAAAAGGTAAATTTAATACAAATACAATGTAAACGATTCTCAGATATCATTATATAAAATATTATTAGTTAATTTTTACATATCTTAACTATATATTATGACCATTTTTTCGGTTTTGAATATTGATTTTTAAAGGTAATAATGGTAATATTTTGTCACACATAAAACTATTTAAATCCAAAAAACACAGGGCGGGCAGCTCATTGCTGCATATCTGTTGAGAGAAAATATCCGTAGGTGACAGAATGAAACTGATTTTTCGCATATTTCCGATTATTGCCATGATTGGCATTGTGTTTTGCTGCGTTGCCGCAGTGACCGATTATGAAAGACAAGAACTTATTTCAAATGATTTTTTCTCTGAAAATGGAATTGAATTTACCACACTCGAAATGGATACAGAGAAAAAACTTAAAGATATATACACACATATCAATAACTTTGAGCTTAGGACGCCACGCAACGCGGACGACGATTCGGAAAACTGTTATTTTGCCGTTCTCGCCAAGGATTTTAAACCTGAATTCCGCATGAAAAACGGCAGATATTTTAATTCTACGGATTTTTTCACAGAAAGTCGGGTCGCTGTGGTAGGTGCGGACGCGGCGGAAACATCCGTCTTTAAAAAAAGCGACGGTAAGAGCTATATAAACATTTTTGAGAAGGATTATCTTGTGATCGGCACGATTAAGCAATATGAAAACGCTGATATTAACACATCGGTATTCTATAATATCGATAGCCTTCCAGTTTACAGCGGCAATCTTGTTATAGATTCGGACAACCACCAGGATATTCTTCTTGCTGAGCAGAAGTTGTCTGCCGCCGGATTAATCAACGGCTATTCGGAGAGAGCTACGATGGATCGCCTTACAAATCTCAGCGGCAGATTGAAAAAAATTATGCTTTTCTCGTCTGCCGCAGCACTTGTACTTAGTTTGCTTAGAGCGTTTATTGCATTTCTCAACGAACGAGACGCAGCGTCTGTTAGGCATCTCTTTGGTATGCCAACGATTGTGATTGTAAGGACGGCGGTTCTCAGATCCACCGTTGAACTGGCGCTGTGTTTCGCGGCTCTTTTGGTTGTCAGCGTTGTAACAGAGCATTTGGGGTCGATACCGCTGACGCTATTATACCTTTGCCCGGGTATAATTTTTTCTCTCGCAGGTGAAGCGCTGCTTGTCTTTGAATATTTATCCAAAAAGCAAAAAATATCTTGAAAGGAGCTAATTTATGAGAAGATACATTAGGGAGATTGATCTGAGGTTTGCCCTTCTCAATCTGCTGTTTGTTGTCATTACAGTACTCACAGTGTGTTTTGCTTCTTACTCGCAGAGACAGTACGACGTGAGGGTGGCAGAATACAGTAAAGCCGCCGGCTCGCTCGTGAATCAGCTGGAATTTACAGATCACGATTTTTATGACACGAACAATGTGTTTGACATTCCTGTTGAAAGCTATCTTTCAATGTACAACCAGATTACCTCCTGTCGTTCCTTTGAGTTGTATGAGATAAAACATCAACCCATCGACATCAACTATCAAACGGAGGCGGAGCATTCCCGTTTTTCAAAAATCCTTGGCACATCGGAAACATTTGAATCTGAAGATGGCACCATGTATTTTTGTGCCGATTGTACTCAAATGAGCCAAAACTGCTTTGACACCTACCCCATTCGTATATCCGAAGGTCGCGCTTTTGAGGAAGATGATTTTGTTCTTAACCCCGACGCTCCCCTTCCCGTATTGCTTGGCAGCGACTTTGCGGACGATTTTTCAGTTGGGGACAGTTTTAATGGCTGTTATTTAGATTATGAAACAGAGTTTGAGGTAGTCGGTTTTTTTACGTCGGACAGTTACTACGTAGTCGGCGAATATCCGAAATATCTTAACCGCACTATCATTATTCCGTTTGTCTCTGTTTTGCCTGAAGATATCGATAATTTTAGAGATTTTGCATTTTTGCAATATACCTCCAAGGTTACAAACTACATTCATTTGCGCGAAGGTTACAGTATGAATGATGTTTATCAAGAAACCGAAAAGATAGCAAATTCCTATGGACTGGAGCAGTTTGATTATTACGGTATAATGATCAATGCCAAATTAGGTTCCATCGAAACGGACATTGATATGGTGGGCTTTTTACCCGGATTGTTGCGAAAGATTGCGTGTTTCCTGTTTGCAGCCTTTGCCGCAGTCAATTTCGAGCTGCTGCACAGCCGCAGAAGAACAGTTGCCGCAAGGCTTATTTGCGGAGTCAAACACAGTACTGTAATATGGCAATGGCTAACTGAAAATCTTGTTTATACTCTGTTGGCGCTTGCGGTTGCAACAGCGATAGGACTGCCGCCTTCTCCAAGCGATCTTATGCTCTTTGCGATCATGCCTGCCATTGCATTGGTCGTGTCGCTTATAGTTCTTTCACAACGAAGCATAAATAAAATTTTAACGGAGGAAGCTAAAAATGTTGGTTGAGCTAAAAAAAGCCTCAAGATCCTTTTCCAATTTCGGCAGAGAAAAGGTGCTGTTTTCAAATGCGGATCTTTCCCTCAAAGCAGGTGAAATAGTTGCTGTAACCGGTGCGAGCGGCAACGGAAAGAGCACGTTGCTCAATATTCTCGCCGGATTTGAAACACTTGACGAGGGCAGTTACTTCTATCAAAAAGAAGATGTCACCAATAATCGCCGACGCATTGGCGAACTGCGCCGAACAGATATGTCAATCATTCCCCAGGGATTGTTGCTGATAGAGCAGCTGACGGCATTTGAGAATATTGAGGTTGCCACGGAGGCCAAAAAAATAAATATTTCCCGTGAAACCGTTGAAGAATATGCGAGAGAACTCGAGATAGAGCCTTTGCTCGACATAAAAGTTAAAAAACTCTCCCTCGGAGAGCGTCAGCGCATAGCAATTGTTCGTGCGCTTGTTTGCTCGGGTAATCTGGTACTTGCGGACGAGCCAACGAGTGCGCTCAATCATGATTTAGCCCTTAAGGCAATAGAGCTTTTTCGCCGCCGTGCCGACAGTGGAACCGCATTTTTGATGATTACACACGATCTGTCTCTGCTTGACGCAGCAGACACAGTATATTCACTTGACGGCGGAAGGCTCGAAAAAACAAAAAAACAACAAATCAGTTAAAGATAATCTGAAACATGATAACGATAAGATAATACAGCAACGCACCACGTATTGATTATTGATTAATGACATCGCGTGGTGCGTTTCAATTTGCACACAAAAAGGGCCGCCCGGCAAGACGCCAAGCGACCCTTTTCCCTATTCGCGCTACAAACAAATCTCTAAAATCAACAATCCATTGACAATAGCTATTTGTATGTCGCATATCGTGGTGGACGTTAACGGATTCGAACCGCTGACCACCTGCACGTCAAGCAGGTGCTCTACCAGCTGAGCTAAACGTCCGTAACTCTTAATCACACGACACACACTCTCTCTCGAGTGCTGTATAATTATATACTAGAGTTCTGAATTTGTCAAGTACTTTTTTAATTTTTTATTTTTATCTTTAAAATTTAAAAACCAATAAAAATAAAGAATTTATAAATTGTGTGTGTTAAAAACAACTACGTACACCAAAGTAATAAGCAACCGAAAATTCCCCAATGTGTAAATCCGAAATTAGGGATTTTCGGCTGCCTTATCATCGACATTAAATGCGGTCCAGAATGAGCATTGCATCTCCGAATGAGAAGAATCTGTATTTCTCGCGAACAGCTATTTTGTATGCATTCATTACATTATCAAAACCGGCGAAGGCCGATACAAGCATTATAAGCGTACTCTCGGGAAGGTGGAAATTCGTGATAAGTCCGTCTATCACCTTGAATTGGTAGCCGGGATAGATGAATATTTGGGTCCAGCCGTCAGAAGGCTGAACCTTTCCGTCAATCACCGGGCATGATTCCAACGTACGACAGCTAGTAGTACCAACCGAAACGATGCGTCCGCCGTGCGAGTGAGTTTCGTTGATTAAATCCGCCGTTTCCTTTGACAGACAATAATGCTCAGAGTGCATAACGTGATTGTTTACGTCATTGACTTTTACCGGACGAAAAGTTCCCAATCCAACGTGCAGTGTCACATAGCCTATTTTAACACCCTTGGCCTGAATCCTGTCGAGAAGTTCATTTGTAAAATGCAGTCCTGCGGTGGGCGCCGCAGCAGAACCGAGTTCGCGCGAATATACCGTCTGATAGCGCTCCTTGTCCTCCAGCTTTTCGGTAATGTAAGGCGGAAGGGGCATTTGACCTATTCGGTCAAGCACAGAAAAGAATTCGTCTTCACACTCAAAACGCACAATTCTGTTGCCGTCCTCAAGCACATCGACAACTTCGCCCGTCATGACACCATCGCCGAACACGAAACGTGTTCCTGCTTTGGCCCGCTTTCCGGGCTTGGTGAGGCACTCCCAAACCTTTTGCTCCTTCTGTGTGAGCAGGAGAAATTCATTGACCGACTCTCCCCCTTCCTTCACTCCGAATATACGGGCGGGAAGTACACGGGAATCGTTGAGTATAAGGCAGTCTCCCGGCGAAAGATAGTCTACCACGTCACGAAATCGTCTGTGTTCAAGCTGGCCGCTCTTTCTGTTCATCACCATAAGGCGTGAGGAATCACGCGGTTCGATTGGATGCTGTGCGATAAGCTCCTGAGGCAGATCGTAGTAAAAATCAGATGTTTTCATTTTGTCATTCCTTGCATAGTATGATAATGGGTTGACGACTCTCAGCTCTTCTTTTTAGTCGCGGAATCTTTTATAGATGAAATTTTGTCCTCCGCCAGTTTTATGAATTTTTCATAATATGACGTGATAGATTCCTTTTGTGAACGAAGTACCTCGTGGATCGTTTTGTTAAATTCGCTTTGACTGAGCTGCTTCGCCAACTTTGAAAGCTCACTGCGCGTATTGGTAAGACTTGTAAGCAGATAGAACACTATTGCCAAAATTCCCACTATTTTCAGCATATAATTTGAGCGAACAAAGCCGAATATCAGAAACAACACACCTGCAATACCTGCGAGAGAATTGTATATCAGGCTTCGTGCCACCCCTGACATAACTATTTGAATAGGAAATTTTCTATCTGATTTCTTGGTTTGTCTCAAAAAAATCACTCACTTTCCGAGCACATTAAAAATAATTTCAAGTAATTGATATTATAAGTATTTTTTTACTTCTGTCAAGAATCAGTCACGGCAACAGCAATTACTTTTTTGCAATCGAAAAAAATGGGAAAAGTCTGTCAAAAATGGTTTACTTGCTTTATATTCTTAAAACCACTTTTAGTTTTGCCGCATTTTGCACGCTCAACTTGCAACTCTGCTTGTTAGGCTCCACCCCACCCTACGCAATAGCGTCGCTAATCATGAGTGCTCGTCATTCATGGTGTTGACCCTGCCTGGAGAATCTGCAATAAATATGAACGTATTTATTGCTCAATCCTTGGATTACCCTCTTTGCTAATTATTTTAAATGCTGCTGCCCCGAGAATCAGTTGAAACCACTTGACATTTCGCAATTATGCGCTATAATAAGGACAGTGGTAATTAAAAAACAGAATTTTGATAGAGGTGCGGCATCAAAAGAGTAACACCGTTCGAGGCAGCCATTGCCGTTGGGAGGTCGGTGCGAAAGGTTGTGCCGCCGAAGGATCCGCTCGGTTTATGGCGCGGCGGATATCTGGGCGTGCGGTCAACAACCGCATGACTGTCATCATGCGTGATGGAGTGCTATCGTAGCTTCAAGTCGGCTTGCCGGGGATTTGTTTCTTTAATGAGCGTAATCATCAGAACCCACCGGCGGTTATATTATAGCGCATAGATGACCGGTAATCAACCGGTTTTTTTGTTATCAGTTAAAAATATTTTCTTTTTGGAGGTCTATGTTGTATGAAGCAGTCATATAAGGTAGGTATAATCGGCGCAACAGGTATGGTGGGTCAGAGGTTTGCAACCCTGCTCTCGGGTCATCCGTGGTTTAAGGTTGTGGCTCTCGCCGCCAGCGCACGTTCTGCGGGCCAGACGTATAAAGAGGCCGCAGGTTCCCGCTGGAAACTCACAACGCCCATGCCTGCCGAAATGGAGGACATGGTTATCATGGACGCTGAAGCTGATATCGAAAAAATCGCATCGATGGTAGATTTTGTGTTCTGTGCAGTCGATATGAAAAAAGATGAGATAAGAGCTCTTGAAGAAAAATACGCAAAGCACGAGTGTCCCGTCATGTCCAACAACAGTGCTCACCGCTTTACAGAGGACGTTCCCATGATAATTCCCGAAATCAACGCGGATCATTCTCAGATAATCGAGACACAACGTAAGCGTTTGGGCACCAAGCGCGGCTTCATCTCGGTAAAATCAAACTGTTCCATACAGAGCTATGTTCCCGCTCTCACTCCTCTGCTTGAGTATGGCGTTAAGGACGTTCTTGCCTGCACATATCAGGCAATATCTGGCGCAGGCAAAAATTTCGAGACATGGCCCGAGATGGTTGACAACCTTATTCCCTTTATCGGCGGCGAGGAGGAGAAATCCGAGAAGGAGCCACTTAAGGTGTGGGGAAAGTATGAGAATGGTAAAATCATTCTGCGCGACGATATCAGAATCACAACTCAGTGCCTGCGCGTACCGGTTTCCGACGGCCACACGGCGGCTGTGTTCGTGAGATTTGAGAATAAACCCTCCATTGAGGAGATCAAGCGCAAGTGGGCCGAATTCTCGGGAGAACCTCAGAGACTGAATCTTCCCAGCGCTCCCAAACAGTTTATACACTATTTCGAGGAGGATAACAGACCGCAAGCCAAGCTCGACAGAAATATCGAGGGCGGCATGGCCGTTTCATGCGGCCGTTTGCGTGAGGATACGCAGTACGATTACAAGTTCGTCAGCCTTTCGCACAACACACTGCGCGGCGCGGCAGGCGGAGCTGTTCTCATGGCAGAATTGCTCTGCGCACAGGGTTGGATGGACTAAATGTTCAGCTCAATAAAATTGCGGCTTGAAATTTAAACGAGCTATTTTTTACAAATTTCAACTACACTACGTATAGAAAAACCAAAATATAATAGAGAAAGAAGGAATTCGCGTGAAGAATACCATTTTTACCGGTGCGGGCGTTGCGATCGTCACTCCTATGAACGATGACTGTTCTGTGAATTACGACGCTTATGCCGATTTGATTGAGTTCCAAATCGAAAACAAGGTTGACGCCATCATTTCCTGCGGAACCACCGGAGAATCTTCCACTCTGAGCGACGAAGAACACATCAACGTCATCAAGTTTGCTATTGAACAGACTGCGGGCAGAGTTCCCGTTATTGCCGGAACAGGAAGCAACGATACAAAGTATGCAATTGAGCTTTCCACCGAGGCCGAGGCATTGGGCGCAGACGGTTTGCTGCTGGTTACTCCGTATTATAACAAAACCTCACAGCGCGGTCTGATAGCGCATTTCAGCGCTATTGCCGACCGTGTAAAGACGTCAATAATTCTCTATAGCGTTCAGAGCAGAACAGGTGTAAACATTGCTCCCGAAACCGCTATGGCCCTTTCGAAGTGCGAAAATATAGTGGCAATCAAGGAAGCAAGCGGAAATATATCTCAGGTTGCCAAGATAAAGGCGCTTTGCGGCGATAATCTTGACATTTATTCGGGCAACGACGATCAGATCGTTCCCCTGCTGTCGCTCGGCGGAAAGGGTGTTATCTCGGTGCTTGCAAATGTGGCTCCCGAAGTCACCCACAATATCTGCCAACTTTACTTCGACGGCAAGGTTAAGGAGAGTGCTGAGCTTCAGCTCGAATATCTCGATCTGTGCAACGATCTGTTTGTTGATGTCAACCCGATTCCTGTTAAGGAAGCACTTAATATGATGGGTATGAAGGCTGGTCCCTGCCGTATGCCTCTCTACGAAATGACTGACGAGGCCAAGGGTAAGCTCGCCGCGACAATGGCTAAGCACGGACTTCTGTAATTCAGCGGAAGGTATTGCAGTATTTGAAATTTAAAACTTTTTATGCTTTCGGTTGCAATCCCTCCGAAAGCATAAATTTTAATAAATAATTTTTCATTATATTGATAATTATAGTCACATCTAAAGGTCGGTGAATCATTATGAAATTTAATGGAAAGGTGTCATGGTGGTTTTACGCAACAATTATATTTGTCGCAGCGGTTATCTTACCGATTATTTTTGTCAGCGCCTTTATTGATACAAATGTTTTTTGTCTGATTATCTCTCTGTCGGTTTTCACTGCGGTGGAAGCTTTTGCGATTTCAATCGCGCTGCATAATTACGTGGAACTCCAAAAAGAAGAGTTAGTAGTTGTATTCGGGTTTATACGGAAACGGTTTCCATACCGTGACATAATCTCACTGTCATCTACCAACGATCCTTCATCTTCTCTCGCCGCATCTTTAGATCGAATCAGGATAAAAACAAAATGCAAATCTGACATTATGATATCTGTATATGATAAAGAAGGTTTTTTCAAACAAATGAAAATCTGCAATCCAAACATAATTATTATGTAAACTTCATTCAATAAATCACACAGACATAAATCTTGAAAGGACGTGTAAAACATGACAAAAATTATTCTTTGCGGCTGCAACGGCAAGATGGGCGCGGCTATCACGGGCATTGTGGGCGAACGCAGCGATTGTGAAATTGTGGCGGGCGTTGACATAAACACTGTGTCGATGAACGGCTATCAGGTGTATTCCAATATTGCCGATATTACCGAAACGGCCGACGTCATCGTGGATTTCTCAAATCCCGGAGCACTGGATTCTATCCTCGAAATTGCCGTTGATAGAAACATTCCCGCCGTACTTTGTACCACAGGCTATTCGGAAGGGCAGATATCTCAAATAAAGAATGCCTCTGAAAAGGTTGCGATTTTCCATTCCGGCAATATGTCGCTCGGCATAAACCTGCTCATTGCGCTTTCACGCAGGGCCGCCCAGGTTCTCGGCGACTCCTTTGACGTAGAGATAGTTGAAAAGCACCACAACCGCAAACTGGACGCACCCAGCGGTACCGCGTTGATGATAGCGAACGCCATAAGCGAGGAACTGCCGTACGATTCCAGATATGAGTACGACCGTCACAGCGTGCGCAGAAAACGCGAGAAAAATGAGATAGGCATTCATTCCGTGCGCGGCGGCACGATAGTGGGTGAGCATGAGGTCATATTTGCGGGACACGATGAGATTGTAACCATATCTCACTCCGCTCAATCCAGAGGCGTATTCGCTGCGGGTTCAATCAACGCGGCAATCTATATGTGCGGCAAGCCTGCGGGACTTTATGACATGAACGATGTTATTTCAGCGTCATAATTTTAAAAATATCACAGTGGAAAATAAAAAATCGGCTGCATTGCAATTGATTTTGCTTTGCGGCCGATTTTTTGTACCCTTTAAATTTGCAATCGCTGTCAAAAAATCAGTTGACAGCTTCAAACAGTCTGTCGGCGTTTTCCTTTGTGGTGTATTCGCTCACTTCGAGTACACGTATTTTGATTGAACGCGCACCGAGCGAAACCTCGATTATATCACCCACCTTCACATCGTAAGAAGCGCGCGCGGGCTTGCCGTTTACTGTTACACGTCCTGCATCGCAAGCCTCATTGGCGACAGTACGGCGCTTTATTATTCTGGAAACCTTAAGATATTTGTCAAGTCTCAAATAAATCCCCCCTCATTTTTTATTTAAAGCTATCATAGCACGAATGGAATGTATTTGCAAGATATTTTAAATTTGAATCACAGCGTCGGCACTTACTTTTTGCAGTCAAAAAAACGGTCAAAATTTGGTGAGAATGGTTACTTATCTCGTGTTCGACAAAGCCAATCTTAATTCTTACTGCATTTTGCCCGCTACAGAATGCCGCACATTAAGTATTGACATCACATTCACAATCTATTATAATCTTAACGGTTTATATATAAATAACTGCATTGCCATGCAATATTCACAAACATGGACATTGACGCGAATATAGAAACCTGAGCGGGAATTCGCGAGCATTGATTTTAAACCGATAGCGCAGGTATTTTGCACTTGCGCTGTTCTTTTGTCCGGTAAACATTTGTGGAAAAAGTAAATCCAAAATCCGAGGAGGATAAAGCTTTGTATAAATTGATCAAGCAGGAGGGGCGAGCACGTCTGGGAGATTTCCAGACTGTACATGGCACAGTGCATATGCCCGCATTCATGAATGTGGCCACAACCGGTGCAATCCGCGGGGCTGTGTCAGCATACGACCTCAAGGAGCTGCACTGCCAAGTGCAATTGTGCAACACATATCACTTACATTTGCGCCCCGGTGACAATAATGTTCACGCACTCGGCGGACTGCACAAATTCACCGGCTGGGACGCGCCCATTTTGACCGACAGCGGCGGATTTCAGGTATTTTCGCTCTCTCAGCTTCGTAAAATCACAGAAGAGGGAGTAAATTTCCGCTCACACATTGACGGGCACAGAATATTCATGGGGCCTGAGGAGAGTATGCGTATTCAATCCAACCTCGCCTCCACTATAGCTATGGCATTCGACGAATGCATAGAGAATCCCTCCCCGCGTGAATACGTACGGCAGAGCACAGCTCGTACTGTACGCTGGCTCATACGCTGCAAGGCGGAACTGGACAGGCTCAATTCGCTGGACACGACTATAAATAAGAATCAAATGCTCTTCGGAATAAATCAGGGCGGCACATATAAGGATATCCGCATTGACAATATGAAGGAGATCGCGCAGGTAAATTTAGACGGCTATGCAATAGGTGGGCTTGCTGTTGGCGAACCCGCCGAAGTCATGTATGAGATAATCGAGACAGTAGAGCCATTCATGCCCGCTGACAAGCCTCGCTACCTTATGGGAGTGGGTACTCCTGTGAACATATTGGAGGGAGTATATCGAGGAATTGACCTTTTCGACTGCGTGATGCCAAGCCGAAATGCCCGCCACGGACATATTTTTACATCTGAAGGCGTAATCAATATGAATAACACCAAATACAAGCTGGACGAACGCCCTCTGGATTCCAAGTGCGACTGTCCCACCTGCCGCAGACATTCCCGAGCTTACCTGCATCATCTCTTCAAAAGCGGCGAGATGCTAGCCATGCGTCTGGCGGTAATGCATAATTTGTATTTTTATAATACCCTCATGGAGAAAATCCGCGCCGCGCTCACCGAGGGACGATATGAAGAGTTTTATCGTGAGCAGAGGGAAATACTTGGCAAGAGAATTTAATTTATCACAAATGATATTAAATAAGGAATGATTAGATGGCAAAAAGCAAAGATACCAAAACAAACGCCATGCGAATACTCGACAGCATGAAGATTAATTACGAGATTAAAACATATGAATGCAAGGAATTTGTGGACGGCATACAAATCGCAGATATGTTGGGGCTGCCGCATGAAATCGTGTATAAAACACTTGTCACACAGGGATCTGACAAGCAATATTTTGTTTTTGTGATACCGATAGAAGCGGAATTGGATATGAAAAAGGCCGCAAAATCTGTGGGAGAAAAATCTGTCGCAATGCTCCATGTCAAGGACATCAAGGCCGTGACAGGCTACATTCGCGGCGGCTGCACGGCTATAGGCATGAAGAAGCAGTATGTGACACGCATAGATTCTTCCGCGCAGGCGCTTGATTCAATGATAGTGAGCGGAGGCAGACTTGGGACGCAGCTTCGTCTCACTCCGAGCGACCTATGCGAGGCGTGCAAAGGTGAATTTGCCGATATAATAAGGGATCAGCAATAACATCAGAGTGAATAACAACGCAGTTATACGCTCACCGTCGCGCCGAACTTGTCCGACTATTTGCCCGGATTGCTATAAACACGGGATATAACAAGATGTTAGGAACACGTCGCAGGAAAAATAGTAATTATTGATAAGTTACATGAAATACATCAATAAATACTGCAATTAATTTTAGGGAAAAATATATTGACAACGTGGTTAAATGATGTTATAACAATATTTAAAATTATACTATGCTAATAATAATCAGGTTGCTATCATAAGATATTACATCGCAAGGCTATAATACCCTGTTCACATACGAACAGGGTATTAGCTTTATATACTGTAAATGTAAAGAAAAGTTAGAATGAGATGAAATATCGAATCGGGCTTAATATTGGTATATCTTCTGTTGGCAGCGGCATGATGATGCTTGGCTTTCCTTTGTGCATTTTAACGAATCTCTTGCTTTCATTCTCATTTATAGATATTGAATAATTTGGCATTGTATGGTATTATGAAAAGTGTGAATTGCTCTTTTAGGGAGTTGTGAGATTATGATTAAAAATATTAATGTAAATTCAATCCACGGTATGTTTTGTATGGGTGGGTTTGTCGGGTGGTATCTCACTGTGATGTACATTTGTGAGAAAAGTCTGGAAATATACGGCACATCGGCGCTGTTTTCCGGAATGAACATTATATTTGGTGTAGCGCTGTTGGCAGTGCTGGGAGTAATGCTCATATTGATGTTCCATTTTGACTTTGAGGGATTGCTGGGTCACAGATATTTCCGTGCGGTTCCTGCTCTGCTGATGGCAGAGAGCGGCATAGCGCTGGCCTTTACCAATGCTGATTCATTTGGAGTGTATGCGGTCATAACCGGCATATGCGCCGCGTTTGGTGTTATGGCGGTGTTTTCTTCTCTGATGAATGTCAGGGTAAGTCACAGACTTTTCGCTGCGGGCATTGGCACGGCTATAGGCGGCTGCGTGCGACTTGTGGATCAGCTTATCTACTCCCACACCGACATGACGCGAGGCATATACGTCCTCGCGGCGGCTGCGGGAATACTGGCCATGCTTACGGTGCGTTCGTCCGGCTTTTCCAAGGAACAAATGCCGATAATCAGTTACTCTGAGGCGTCTCATAAAGTCTTGTTGCACAACATTCCGTCAGCCTACATGATTCTGTTTATTGCGGCTGGAATGTATTATTTCTGTCTCGGCAGGATATCGGCGCTTGGACAGCAACTCAGCCCGTCTATCTTCAATTCATATGAAATCTTTGCCTACATTCCCTACATTTTGGCGGCCTCTGTAATCGGTATTTTCATAAAATTCCACAATGTCACCCCAATATTCGTATTCGGTATGTGCTTTATGAGCTATTCGGGAATAATGATAAATCTCCCCTACTTCTCGACTGCCGAGAATGCTGTTTACCTTGTATGTCGCTTTATGGGACAAGCGTGCTTTGAAATATTCGTCTATATGTTCATAATGGATTTTGCCATGGACAGGCAACATCCGCTTTTCTATGCGATATTCGGGTATTCCTGCGTCACGGGAGCTCAGCTTGCCGCAAATGTGTTTAATTACTTCATACCGACGCAAAACAAAATATTGATAATTTTATCACTTGCCTTTCTGATTGTGATAGCCGCACCAGTGATATATTCCCTTTTGAAAAGATACGGACTTACTCAAGAGAGCTTCGATCTGCGCAGCGCACTTTGCGATGCCATTGCCAAAAAATCCGAGGAACTGGCGCTGAGTGACCGCGAGAAATACATACTCGAATTGGTAGTGCTTGACGGATACACCCTAGCGCAGCTTCCTGACAAGATGATGCTGTCGCGCAATACCGTGCGGGCACAGAGCCGCACTCTCCTCCAAAAACTCGGCCTCGAAGATCTCTCCGATCTCACGGAATACTTTATGGCAATCGAGGCAAATAATCATACAAATTCGGCGAGGCAATAATACATCGCTGAGGTGTCAGATTAAAATAAGAAATAAAACTTATTATAGTATCTGTAATAATACTAATAATCCTATTAGTTGGATGTTATTTTATTGGTAGTGTTTTTGTTAAAAGAACTGACATGAGTTTATCTGATTTTTCTGTATCAAAAGGCGGAGCAGAGATTACTCTTAATACAACCATTTGTTCTTCTATGGGATTTATTGGTGGTCTCAACAGTGAATTAGGTGCTAAAAGTAAACACATATTAGAATTAGATAAAGATGATATTGAAATATATTTTAACCGCGCAGACGGTGGTTATGAACTTATTTGGCAAAAAGATAAAGTGACAGGTGAATGGGTAAGACCATAAAGTAAGAATTAACCTACATACTTCAAACTTATTAAAGTGTGTAGGTATAAAAATCAATATATTAGGCTAATCACAGCTAATTATTTAAATTAAAGCAGAATAAAAAATTAAAACACTCATCTAATTCGACTTAGCTGCCGAATCAGATGAGTGTTTGATTTTAAATTTTATTTTGCAATTACTTAAGTACTGCGAGGAGAACACCTGCGGCCACCGCCGAGCCTATAACGCCTGCGACATTTGGACCAAGTGCATGCATGAGTAGATAGTTGCTCGGGTTAGATTCCTGACCGACTTTCTGCGATACGCGAGCCGCCATTGGAACGGCCGAGACACCCGCCGAGCCGATAAGGGGATTGACCTTGCCGCCTGTGAAAATATACATTAGCTTTCCAAAGATTACGCCAAATGCAGTGCCGAGGCAGAATGCGGCGAGACCGAGGAAGATTATGAGCAAAGTCTCCTTGGTGAGGAATACCTCAGCCCTGGCAGTAGCGCCAACGGTAATACCGAGGAATATTGTAATTATATTCATCAGTTCGTTCTGAGCAGCATCGGATATCCTCTTGACAACTCCGCTCTCACGCATGAGATTGCCCAGCATGAGCATACCAACCAGCGGTGCCGCAGACGGCAGAAGCAAGGCTACAACCACAGTCACAATTATCGGAAACATTATTTTTTCCGTTTTAGAGACAGTGCGAAGTTGCTGCATAACCACTGCACGCTCTTTCTTGGTGGTAAGCAGGCGCATTATCGGAGGCTGAATTATAGGCACCAGCGCCATGTAGCTATAAGCGGCCACAGCAATCGGGCCCAAATATTCGGCAGCCAGTTTTGAAGTAACGTAAATAGCCGTGGGTCCGTCCGCACCGCCGATGATCGCAATAGCGCCGGCCACTTTTGCGGGAAATCCGAGAAGTATCGCACCGCAGAAGGTGAAGAATATACCTATCTGAGCGGCGGCGCCGAGAATGAAGCTCTTCGGATTCGCAAGCAGAGGCCCGAAATCGGACATTGCACCTATTCCGAGGAAGATCAAAGGAGGATAGATTCCCAGTTTGACGCCCAAATAAAGATAATAAAGCAGACCTCCCTGGTGTGCCACCTCGACGTATGTATTGCCGTCTGGCATCACCAGTTGTGAGTATTTGGCAATCTCGGTAGCATCCGCTTGAGCTTTAGGCACCAGTTCCGTTGTGGGAACATCCATAACTCCGGACAGCGGCAGATTCACAAGCAGCATACCAAAAGCTATCGGAAGCAGAAGCAGAGGCTCAAACTGCTTGCCAATCGCAAGATAGAGCAGAAAACAGGCAACGGCTATCATAATTGCATTTTTCCAGCCGCCGTCCGCAAAGAGAAATAACAGACCGGATTCATTGAGAATGCTCACAATTGAATCCCATATGGAGGACAAAATCTCCATACATTAACCACCTTTCAGAAACATGGATTTTTTTAACCGTGCGCTAAAACGGCCGCGTATTTTCCAAAAGTCCGGCTGTAGCCCACGGAGTACGGCCGGACACGGGTGTGCGGGTCACCTTCCTGACCCGATAAACCTTACCGTCGCCCAATGATGCCACGGCAGCCGCGATAACGGCGATGATCTCACCGGGAATCTCACTCGTGGTTTCCCCGTTGAGTTGTACGGTTTCCGGGCCGGCTGCAGAACCGTCGGGCTGAGCGTCGGCAGCTTTTGCTGCGACCGCAGCCTTTTGTGCCTTCTTCTTTTCTCTGGAGGTAGTGACGGCGCTGAATATAGCCCCGTAAGCGTAGAAAATGAAGATGAGCAAAATCAAGATGGTGAAAACGATGACTATGCCCGAAACGGTTATAACCGCCATCAGCATACCCTTGCTTTCAAACAATTCTGCGCCCATTACAGGCGTAAAATCTGGCAACATAGGATTTCTCTCCCAACATATTTGTAATTTTGCGATACTGGTTAAGGCACGGGCTGTAAAAAAGCCAACTCCCCCAGTATGCAATTCTTTTGGTAAATATTATAGCTCACAACCGCAGGCATTTCAACATTACGACATAAATTAATCAAATATAATTTGCATTTTTTACGTTTTTCATATATTCTTTACGGAAATGTTGTGAAATTGTGGCAAAAGTTGGTCGTGGAATATCAGATCCAACACTTTGGTTCTGTGTAGAATTAACTTTAGTTCAAAAGGAAACACCCGTCGATTCAGGCGTTTGGCCGCCAACATCGTCGGGTGTGTTTGCTCATTATTTAGGGTTTATCTCACATTGCACGCTGAACACTTGTACAATGTCCGATTATCGATCATTCCGCCTGGACCGGCCTTACAATGCACAGCGGAGTCTGCTCGTGTCCCTGACCGAGGGGGTTGTCCTTGAATATTTTCGAAAGGTATTCGTCGGTCAAATCCTCCGACGGCTTGCCCAGAATATTTACGCCTATGTCGTTTGCGTCCACAACAATGACGTTGTGTCCGTCCATGGCCTCGGTAAATTCCTTAGCCGCCTCGTCGGGCTTATCAGGAGCCATTTTAGCGTAGTGATTGTAGGGAGGAATGGTGCAGTCGCACGGACCGTCAATGGCACGAACAGACTCACCCAAAATGTTATAAAACACGCCGCGCTTGCCGAACAGTTTGCCTATACCTGCGATTATTGCGGCACCGATTATCTTGACTCTGCCCACGGAGCGAATGGCAAGCTCCATCGTCCACGGACTGCCCAATCCTATACCATAGGGGGACTTATATACAAACTTGACGAGGAATTTTGCAAGGCGCGAGGGCTTTATCTCGTCAATGGGAAAAGCGCGTCCCTGACTGATGGCGAGAATCTTTTCGCTCATATATATCATGTCGCCGTCCTGAAGATAGGGTTTAACCAGCTCGTTAAGCAAATCAACAAGGTTGTCTCCTGACTTGACTATGGGAGTTTTGACAGGATAACGCTCAAAACTGCCATCGTCTGTGGTTATGACAAGCTGTTTACCTTCATTTGGCTGAAATGGCATATTCTGTATCGTCTCGCTCATAATTTAAAATTCCTCTTTCTGTGTTTTTATTTTGTCAATGCTTGAAAATTAACCGACCTCGACTTCAGATTATATATCTTATTTGTCAAAATTGCAAGTATTATTAAAGTATTATACGTCACACGTTTGAAATTTATCCGAACTGTATCATAATTTTGCTTATGAAGCTGTTATAATGTTCAAAATAGCTATTGGGCGACGGACGGCTATATATTTCTATCTCTTTTTCTTAAACACCGCGCCCACCACTCGCGGACCGGCGTTCACAGCTATCGCCGCGCCTATCTGATAAAAATCATCCGGCGGATATCCCAGCTTCTGAGTCATGGCGCGTGCCAAATCGTCGCGCACAGCGCTGTCGTTGCCATACACCACACAATAGGGAGTCTGAGGCTCGATCTCCCCCGCCGTCATCTGAACTATAGTAGTGATAATAGACTTCTCGCCGCGCACCTTGGTATCGGTGCTGATAACATGGTCGAATATCCTCATTATCGGCTTAAGTCCCAGAGCATCGCCCACGAACGCCGCCGCGCTGGGAATCCTGCCCGATTTCCTGGCGTATTTGAGCGAATAAGGCGCAAACAAAATAGTGCAGTTCTCCACCCAGTGGTTTATATAGTCGATGACTGCCTCTGCGTTCTCGCCGCGTTCAATCATCTTCGCCGCCTCTACTACCGGATATCCATAACCTCCCGTATAAGTTCTGCTGTCTATGGAAGTTATGTTCAGATTGCCCACGGCATCCGGGTTGTTTTCAAAGAAGCTGTCCCTGGCCATGAGCGAATTGTTGTAAGTAGCCGAGCCTTGGCTGTTTATGAGTACGCATATTATGTCGGTGACGCCCTCTCGGTACAATTCGCCGTAAACTTCCTCGAATTGAAAGGCTGTATACTGCGATGTGAGTGGGAGCCCGTCGTATGCGTCCATCATTTCGTAGAACTTGTCGTTATTGAAATCCACGCGGCTTACATAACTCTTGTTCCCCATAGTTACGTTAAACGGAAGAACCTTGATGTTATATTTTTTTTCATTCCTTTCCGAAACATCGCTCGCGGAATCTGTTATTAATCTTATCTTGGACATATCTCGATCATTCTCCTTAACATATCATAGTATTTTTGATTAAACAACAAAACAAATCATATTTGAGATTGGCAGAGCATAGATGTCAGGTTGTCACTTATGGTGAACAGCGTGCGGTAAAACACCTCAAGATCGGACATCGGAATACTGCCGCTGACGGTTTCCAGCACATTTACAATAATTTCGTTTATTTCGTGGGTGACACGCCTGCCCGCCTCGGTGAGTTTGAGCTTGTTTTTGTATTTCTGACCCTGATGCAGACTTTTTTTAGTTACATATCCTTTGCTGGTAAGCTCGGATATCACGCGCGAAATCTGTGCCTTATCCACATGACCCACTTCGGAAAGCTCTGCTGCGGTAAGACCGTCTTCGCTTCTGCCAAGCTGCACCATAAAGAGAACGTGCGAGCTTTTAAGACCATATTGCAACACTTTCTCGCTCTTGATTTTCTGTATGCTTTTACAAATAAGCGATACCGACACATCAAACAATTCAAATCTGTTTTCAAGCATAAATTGACGCTCCCTTCCCATGTTCATCAATAATAAATCTGCCCCGTAAATTAAAACATTACACAAATAGAATTATAGTGAAAAATTGTTGATATGTCAACATGTTTTATTGGTTCAAAGATTATAATTTGCAGTAATTATTGTTTTTCTTCAAATATGTATTCAATTTTGAATCTAAATACAGAAAAAATTATTTAAAAAAGCACTTGAAAATTCAGGAAAGATGTGCTATAATTGACCAGAAATTCGCACGCTGTGCTGTGGGAATACGGTGCACGGTCTGCGGCTTAGGCCCAAACCTTGTATTTTTCCATTTGTCTAAATTTTATCACAGTCCGTCGGCTTTAATCTTATGAGAACGACGGCATACACTGGACTTAAAGCATTGGCGGAGGTATTAACCGGGAGGAATTTTCATTATGGCAGTAGCATCTATGAAGCAGTTGCTTGAAGCAGGTGTCCACTTCGGACATCAGACGAGACGTTGGAACCCGAAAATGGCCGAGTACATTTTCACAGAGCGCAACGGTATCTACATTATCGACCTTCAGAAAACAGTCAAGAAGCTCGACGAAGCTTATATGTTCGTAAGAAGCGTTGCGGAAAACGGTGAATCCGTACTGTTTGTCGGCACAAAGAAGCAGGCTCAGGAATCCATCAAGGAAGAAGCTGTCCGCTCCGATTCTTTCTTCGTAAACGAAAGATGGCTCGGCGGTATGCTGACTAACTTCACCACAATTCGCCGCAGAATCGCACGTCTCAACCAGCTCAACACAATGGCAACAGACGGCACATTTGACAGACTCCCCAAGAAGGAAGTTATTAAGTTCAATTTTGAAATCGAAAAGCTCGAAAAGTTTCTTGGCGGTATCAAAAATATGACAAAACTCCCCGGCGCTCTCTTCATCGTCGATCCCAGGAAAGAGAAGATCGCCGTTTCCGAAGCGAAAAAGCTTGGTATTCCGGTTGTTGCTATCGTTGACACCAACTGTGACCCCGACGACATTGACTATGTAATCCCCGGAAATGACGACGCCATTCGCGCTGTCAAACTTATCTCATCGGTGATCGCAAACGCTGTCATCGAGGGCAGACAGGGCGAGCAGGCCGAGGCCGAAGCGGAGGCTGTTGAGGCTGAAGAAGCCGCCGAGTAATTCGGGTTTGAACCGCAATTGTTTTTTATATAGAATTAATTCAGGAGGAATTTGACATGGCTTTTACGGCTGCTGATGTAAAGAATCTGAGAGAAGTCACAGGCTGCGGCATGATGGACTGCAAGAAGGCGCTCACCGAAGCCGACGGCGATATGGACAAGGCAGTAGACATTCTGCGCGAGAAGGGTTTGGCCGCTTCCCAGAAGAAGGCGGGCAGAATCGCCGCGGAAGGCACGGTGTATGCTCTCGTTGAAGGCAACACAGGCGTTGTTATCGAGGTAAACGCTGAAACCGATTTCGTTGCAAAGAACGCTGAATTCATGGCTTTTGTTGACACCTGCGCAAAAACCGTTATTGAAAAGAACCCCGCTGACGTTGAAGCTCTTCTTGCCGAGACGGCGTCTGGCAGCGATATGACAGTTGACGCTCTCCTCAAGGAGAAGATCCTTGTCATCGGCGAGAACATCAAGATCCGCAGATTTGAAAAGTATGACGGTCCCGTTGTCACATATGTTCACGGAGGCGGCAGAATCGGCGTTATGGTTAAGTTTGAGACGACAGAGGAAGTTGCGGCAAAGCCCGAATTCGCTGAGTTCGGCAAGGACGTTGCAATGCAGATTGCCGCTGTCAATCCCAAATACATCGCTCCCGAAGATGTGCCTGCAGACGTCCTCGACAAGGAAAAGGCTATCCTTACCGAGCAGCTTCACAACGATCCCAAGAACGCAAAGAAGCCCGCAAACATCATTGAGAAGATTGTTTCGGGTCGTATCAACAAGTTCTATGAGGAAGTATGCCTTTTGAAGCAGCCCTATGTCAAGGACGGCGACATCAATGTGGAAAAGTACGTTGCCGATACTGCAAAAGCTCTTGGCGGCGACATCAAAGTGGTTTCTTTCGTTCGCTTTGAGAAGGGCGAAGGCCTTGAGAAGAGAGAAGATAACTTCGCAGATGAAGTTGCAAGCATGATTAAATAATCTATGCTTTCCATGTAATACAGAATTAATCCCTCCGAAATCGGTTTCATATCGGTTTTGGAGGGATTTTTATTTTTATAAAAAATATGAATATTTTGTAAATATAGCCGTAACTATGTTGACACACGACATATTCCGATATATACTTATGTCGTAAGACGATATATCAATCCGCAGCATATTGACGGACGACATATTGCCATGCGACATAAAAACAATGCAAGGGAGATGCTCATGTGGGGAAACAATCCGAACCGCTCACCGAAAGCTACTTCTATATTCTCATGTGTCTGTACCGTGGAGCTAATCACGGTTACGGCATAATGCAGATGACCGAGCAGCTTTCCGGCGGCAGGGTCAAAATCGGCTCGGGTACTATGTACGGAGCTGCGAGCAATATGCTCAAAAAAGGCTGGATATCGGAATGCAGCAGCCAACAGGCAGGGAGCGAACGCAGACGAATGTATTCGTTGACCGACTTGGGACGACAGGTGTTTTTAGATGAATACGAAAGAATATCCGCGCTGACCGAGAGCGCAAGAGTGATTATCAAGAGCACTCAGGCGTCGGTTGAATACGACACTAATTTAAACTCTGCGGTACCGCAAACCTGATATATTTTAAATTTAAATCATAAGGAGTTTTGGTTATGGGCAAAAAGACAAAAACTACATTCAAGGCATACGCCGCGTGGGATTTCCTCAGAGAAGCGGAGGAATATAATGCAATGTCAGAAAAGGGCTGGCAGCTTGTCGAGGGCGGGTGTTTTCACCAGAAATACGAATTTGACGACAGTGTGGTTTATCGCTATCAGCTTGATTTCAACAACAAAATACAAAACATGGCGCAATATGACGAGATCTTCCGCGATTCCGGCTGGGAGCGTGTAAATTCAACCTTCAACGGCTGGCATATATTCCGCAAGGCATACGACCCAAGCCTCACCGACGATGAATATCAAATATACACAGATAATCAGTCGCGAATTGAAATGCTCAATCGTTGGCGCAGTATCTTTGTTATTATCACTATGCTTACAGTGAGTTCGTCAATAACGCCAATAAACTTATTGTTGAGGGGAGCGTACAATATCGTAGCAACAATTTCACTGACCGCGATATATCTTCTATTTGCATTTATTTTCGTAAACGCATTTATCGGTATCAACAATCTCATTCACGGCAGACAAAACAAAGCCCGTTTCCCCTTTAACGAGATTTTAGCAACAATTCTTGTACTGCTTATGATATTCACATTTTCGTCATCGTTCAACGGCAGCAGTATATGGTTCGACCTCGGAATATTGGCGGCATTGCTGCTGGTGGTTTTGGCTGTTTTCGTTTTCGCGCTGGTGTCTAATAAGAAGAAATCAAACTAGAGCGTGTTCACATAAAAAGGGCATCAAAAATCATAGCGAGAGTAATGACAGATAGAAAGATGGTATCAAGTTT
>CANPVE010000019.1 GCA_947581635.1 uncultured Clostridia bacterium
CGCATTGACCGAGGAAGATATACGGAGTGCGCTGGAAGCCTACGACAAGGAGTATTACAATTTCACGATTTCCGATGCTGTAACATTTATCGGAGAAACTGCGTTTCACAGTTGTGGTCACTTAAATATAGCAGTAGGTTCCGGCAATAATAAATACTGTGACATAGACGGTGTTCTGTTTAATAAGAACAAAACAGAATTACTTTCTTACAGTAAGGATAGTATTCAATCTGAATATGTTGTTCCAAACGGAGTTACATCTATTGGCAAAGGGGCATTTTATGAATGCAGAAGTCTTTCCAATATAAAAATTCCGGATAGTGTTTCAAAAATTGGCGATAGGGCTTTTGATAATTGTACTTTGGACAATATATTTTATTCGGGTTCGAAGGAACAATGGGAAACTATTGATATTGGTTCCGATAACTACGGATTGACAAGCAATTCAGGAGTAGATATATATTACAACGTTACAGGTTCAATCCCTTCTCCTTGGCCTGAATATACATACGAAAATTTAAAATATCGAATACATCCGGATGGTAAATCTATTATTATTACTGATTATGACGGTTTGGCGGCTAATGTCACAATACCGCGCGAAATAGATGGGTTGCCGGTTACGATGATAAATAAAGGTGCATTTTCCGACTATTCATGTCCTGAAAATATATACATTCCTGACAGCGTGGAGAATCTTGGCACTTTTGATCTTGCTTCTGTGAATATAAACATTGACAAGAATAATAAAAACTATGCGTCAATTGATGGGGTTTTGTTTAATAAAGAATGTGACACATTATTAACCTATCCCTATAAACATGGTAAGTCTTATATTGTTCCTGATAATGTAAAGTACATCGCCTCAAGAGCTTTTGAGAGAAGTAATGATAATGGAGTTGAAAGTGTAATATTGCCAAATGGGATTTTGGGAATGGAATATGGTGCCTTTTTGAATTGCAATATAAAAAAGATTTTTATTCCGAACAGCCTAAAGTATATGGCAAATAATGTATATTTCAGTCAATATACTTGGGATGAAAACTTGAATATCTATTATAGCGGCAGCAAAGAAGAATGGGAAAATATTGATATAGGAATGGATCAGACCGGACGGTTAAATTATGCAATTAAACACTTTAATGCAATAGGCATGAAAGAACCTAAAATAGACGCGGTGAAACAAATTAACGGTAATGATGCGGAAATAACGCTTAACAATGTTGAGTATGACAGCAAACTGATCGCTGTATCTAATAATGGTAATGAACAAATGCTTTCTGCTGATATGATTGATGTTAGTGCAGGCGATACCAGCAAAAACGTCAATATAAGTAACAAAGCAAAAACGGTAAAATTATTTATCTGGGATAGTCTTGAAAATATGCAGCCTCTATGTCCCGCAATTGAAGTGCCGATTGAAAACGACTCAGAATATAGTCCAAGTCCCGGAGAAGATGTTCCGGATGTCTCGAAACTCAAATATAAAATAGCAGATAACGAAGTCACTATAACCGGATGCGAGGAAAGCGCTGAAAATATAATTATCCCATCCGAAATTGAGGGTGTCCCGGTCAAAAACATAGAAAATGAAGCGTTCAACGGAAACCATTCACTGAAAAGCGTATATATTTCCGAAGGTGTTAATTTTATCGGAATGAGCGCGTTTTTTGGATGTGACAGTCTGGTTAGTATACATATTCCCGACACACTCGAAACCGTCTTGGATATGGCTTTTGGTGACTGTAAAAAACTTACTGATATTACGATAAACGAAAACAGTGATTCGTATGTGATAAAAGATGGTGTTTTGTTCGACAAGGACATGATGCGTCTGATTTTAGCTCCCAGAAATATATCCGGCAGTTATACCGTTCCGGAGGGTGTGTTGGTGATTGGCACTTCAGCGTTTGACAGCTGCTACAACCTAAAGGAAATCACTTTTTCGGACGGAATAAAGGTTATAGAGCGAATTGCGTTTGGTGATTGCATAGGATTGACTTCTTTGGAAATTCCATTTCTTAAAGGAATAACTTATAGGGATTATTTCCATAGCGATGATAGAAGAGATGCGGAAGCCAAAGCCTGCGAAATAGGACAAAACGCATTTTACGGATGTACAAATATTAATAGCATTACAATATATATAATTCCTAATCATTATTATGTAACAGATGAGCGCGGATATATGTATATAGATTATGGAGCTTTTAGCGACTGCACAGCTCTGAAGGAATTGTACCTTCCGCGCGACACACGCAGAATAGATGAACACGCATTTGACAAATGTGGAGTGCTGCAGGATATATATTTTGAAGGCTCGAAAGAAGAAAGCATAAATGTTGGCGCAAATAATACAAATTTTCACAATGCAACAATACACTACAATTCGCGCGCACCGCAGAATGCATCAACTTTTTTACTGGGTGCGAAGTTGACAGCCATTCCGACATCCAACACAACAGCTGTACTTATCGATGACACCGACCAACACTACTATTGATGTTGGCACTTATCGTGTAGTTTTTATATTTTAGAGAAAGGAATGATTTTATGCGGAAAAAGTTGTCTGCTTTAATATTAGTATTTGTTATGATTTCAGGATTGTTACCAGGAGTTTCGGTTAACGCAAAAGTTAATATTCAAATAGGCGAATATATCCAAATAGGGTCGTATAATAATAAACCGCTCCTATGGAGATGTGTGGATATTGATGATACGGGAGCTTTAATGCTTGCAGATGAAATAATTTGCAATAAACAATTTGATGCAGCCGGAAGTAACAAAGATGGTTCTCATGCGGGTCATTGGTGTAGACCAAAATATGGATCAAGTTATTGGGGAGACTCTAACATACGAGATTGGCTAAACTCTACAGCGACATCCGGCAATGTGGTATGGTCGTGTGGGAATCCACCCAGTTACGCGCAAGAGGCTGGATTTTTATCTAATTTTACTGAGAACGAACAAAAAGCCATTAAATATGTAACACAAACTATTGAATATGATAAGTGGGAGAAAGGATGGAAAAATATATCGTATGAATCCACGGATCAAATTTTTTTATTAGGAATATCTCAATTTTATAAAGCTGCCGAAAACTTAGGAAACGAGTACCTAAATAAAAAAAATGATATTGCATCGCAATATTGGCTACGTACAAGAACTTATTCCAGTAGTCAGTCTAATATAGTGCTATGTTATATGTGCGGCGAAGAAAACGGATATGTAAGATATGATATTGATATGCCTATGTATAGCATGGGTATACGTCCAGCTTTTTACATAAATTCCGCATCAACGAGGATTATTTCAGGATCTGGGACTTTTGGATCCCCATATATTGTTGAAGGCAAAGAAGATCCAAAGCCAACACTAAGTCCAATTCCTACATCCACACCCGATCCATATGAAAACTTGGAGCCTTTACCAACACCGGAATTTGAATTAAATAAATACCGTGCGAATTATGTTATAGACAATAATTTCACATATACGATCGAACATACATATGACACGCCAAGTCGGCTCTTATACAATGCCGGTATAGAAAGCGGATTGTATAATAACGCAACTTTATGGAAAACTATAACCGATACAGTAGATGGGTTAGATGATATTTCAAAAATAGCGGATTATCAATTCGAGGAAAAGGATATGTATTCTGCAATCATATTTAATATATTCCAAACCTCTACGGATTTTAAAATAGTTGACTGTATAAACAATGAAATTACTCAAGATACAAAAGATTGGGTAAGCACCGTAACATCAAATATGAAAAATATATATAGTTTTGATCTTATTAGCAGTATGAATTTAAAAGACATGTCATTAAATGATAAGGAAAAACTTAAAAACATTACAGAAAACTTATATAAACAAGAACACGGAACTGCGGCAGATGTATCAAAAATAACAAGCGTAATCGAGCAGGGCATTGAGTATGCAGAGGATGTTGAAGATTTTTTGGAACTTATTGTAACGTATGATAAAATACGTCAGCTAAGCGATGCCACAAAACAGGTTATGCGTGAAATGCATGCTAATTGTCCCGGAGATGAAATCGCACTAAAATTAGCGTTGTCAGATTGTATACGCGTCATGGAATCCAGTGATGCTGAATTTGAGAGCAACATACATCTTACACTTGCCGGAGTTGTAGGCAAAGATATAGCGCAATTTATAGTAGATGAATTGTGGGATATCGCAACAGACAAATTAATGTCAATGCATCCGGCTGCATATGTATTTAAGGTGGCATATGATACAGGCAAATTCGTATGCAATGCAGTATTTAACACTGATGATATAACAGAAAAATATTTTGATATGGGAGCAATCGTAAAAACCAAGGACATTCTTGATGATACATATTATGACCTGAAGACAAAATTTCGTAAATCTAAAACGGAAGTGGATGCTGAGATATACAATAACGCTATAGATATTATGTATAATATGCTTGATGCTGATTGTGACTATGCCAGAGCGTTTGTAAACTCTGTTGGGGATTCAGCAGCCGGACAAATTAATTCTAAGCTTGGCAACACCAGTGTTGAAGAAACGAGAAAAAGTATTGATAGAATACAGGATGATTATTACTTAGATCATGAGAGTTTAAATACTTCATGGGTTTTCGGGCTTGAGGCGGATAACTATAAAATGTACAAAGTATACGAGCATTTAATTTATGAATCGAATGCTCGCATCAGAAAAAAATATAATATAAATTGTCCTGTTGACGTATACATATATAATTCTTCCGGCAAACTGGAAGGTTCGATAGTAAATAATAAACCGTACTGTTCGGACGAAAATAATCTCACTATAGTAGTGAAGGGAGATAAGAAAACAGTATATTTCTACGATGATAACGAATATGATATCAGATATGTCGGAAATGATACAGGTACTATGGATATTGCAGTTACCGAATATGATGAAGAACAAAATGAAACAAGAAAGGTAAATTTTAACAATATAGCTTTGAGTAACGGAACTGAATATACTTCAACCGACAACGGCAGCAATATGAGCAGATACGTTATCAGGGATGAACATAGCAAAAACGTCAATTCTGATTTTGATTCGAAAAACACAGGAGGAAAACAGTTCACAGCAGATATATCCCGCGGATATTTTTCAAGTTTTGAAACATCAAAACAAATATATCCAGGTGAAAACCTTGAAATAGCTGCGTATGTGCCGGATGGATACGGGTTCGTAAAATGGACAACAAATACTGGAGAAGATATATTTGACGATTCCGACAGTCAGACGACAACAATATGTATGCCGTCTGAAGATATTAAAATAACGGCGACTATTGAGAAAAGATCTATAGCTATCTCTAATGTCACAAACAGCAGCGTAACTGTACAGACAACAGGCTGCGCCAGATTATCCGATGGAACAATTATTCTTGCAGCATATGATAATAACGGTGCGCTACAGTATTTTGACACTAAACCGGTTGAGAGAGAGGTTGTATTTAACGGTATAAACGGACACGATTATAACTTCAAAGCAATGCTATGGAATAGTGTAAATGAAATGATGCCTTTGACTGACTACGCTAATAAAGAAACTGTTTTTATGCCAAGCACTCCGACTCCAACGCCAACTCCTACAGACACTCCCACACCAACGCCATCTTCAACTGTTACTCCCAAGCCGACATCGACTCCTGATATTGATGCGTCGGACTATAACATAGCATTAGATAAATCGTGGTATCACGGAGGTTATTACGATGATATTCCGGTCGAAATAATCACAATGACACCGGACGAATATATTGAAGGCTCGCATAAATATGTTCTTTGGATTGCCTATCTTGATGGATACGAGTGGCAGCAATGCGCTGCGGTGTACGTTGATGGTGGAACTATAAAATGGAATTATGACATTAACGCTGCCGATTTGGGAATACCAACAGATATGAACAAGTTAACCTTCGCGTTTTCGCTGTTCAGATCAGATTATTTTGTAACCGGCGGTTCGCTTGTAGATCGACTTGTAACTGTTAGCATACAATAATCGAGATACTTTGCCAAAAATTAATTCTTCCCGATTATACTCCAATAGGAGGCAGAACAATAACCTGCCTCCTATTGTTTTGTCTATAAAATTCATTTATAATGAAAACATAAAAAATTCATCTTCCAACATGTAACATTATAATACATAAAAGCTACTCAAGCTCCAGACAGGAAAACAGTTTAGAATCCATATATAATATATGATCCATGTGGATAAAACTCCCGTCAGTTAAAATGTATATTTTTTCACATTCATTTATTTTATCCAGTTTTCCTGTTTTTGTTTTGTATGAGCCGCCGGATTTACGTTCATCAGGTACAAAATAAATAATTGTCACTTCCGGCTGTTCGCTCTGATGTTCAAGCAAAATTTTATGACGCAGATTGAGTATCTCTTTGTTATCGTTGGTTAAATCGGTTTCTGCATCGGTCAATCTTGCGGTTTCCTTAATTGCGGCGCCGTGACCCGTGAGCGCGGCAAACGGCGCGAACTGAGCCGCGCGGTTTATTCTTGACATGGGCGGATGTTTCTTTGAAACGTGATGCGGAAGATCAACTATGTCCTCATAAGGGAAACTCATGCTTTATGGCCTCCTATCTGCTGATTTCTGGATTTTGCCGTCGCACCCTCTTTATAGCTTGTTCCACGTAAAATGGCGTTTTTACCATACATTTTCTTAATATTAAGGATTGCCTCTTGCAAATTTTTCTCACGTTTTAAATCATGCTCTTCTCGCTTTTCTTTTCTTTCAAGCTCATTATAGTCCGTGAACATACCGAGTTGTTCGTAAGCCTCGCTTTTCGGCACATCGCTTTCGTCAATCACATGGTTTGCTACTATGGTTATTCTACGGATGGTCAGACTTTTGTCGGTCAGTCTGTCAAATAAATCCAGAGCAGAATTTATAATAAGTTTGGTCGAAGCGGTGTATCTGCCGATATTGCCCGTTCCGTGGGCGTGTTTCGGCGTCTTGCGCCCGTAGCGGTCAAGGGTTATCTCGCCCTTGTATTTCTTGTCGGTTTTGTCGACGTTTTCAATATCATAGCCTATCGTCAGCACAATCTGATCGGTAACCTTTTTCTTTCCTACCAAGTCGAGCGACAACGCTTCCGCCATTTCGCGAACCACGAGCCTCGCTTTGTCGTTCGGATATGGCTCCTGAAGGACCTGCCCGGAACTTATGCTGTTGGTTTCGGGCTTATAGGCTCTGATGTCCGCCATTGTGCATGGCTCCCAGCCCCAAGCGTGATCTATGAGCAGCTCGGCGTTGACTCCGAACATACGGTACAAAATTTCCTCGTCATTGATCGAGCAGCGGGCAATATCACCCATTGTGTACATATAGTATTTTTCAAGTTTTTTGGCATAGCCCTTGCCCACGCGCCAGAAGTCGGTTATCGGGCGGTGCGTCCAAAGGCTGCGGCGGTACTTCATCTCGTCAAGTTCAGCTATGCGAACGCCGTCCTTGTCGGGCTTAATATGCTTCGCCTCAACGTCCATCGCCACTTTTGCCAGATAAAGATTTGTGCCTATCCCCGCCGTGGCGGTTATGCCCGTCTCTTTGAGAACATCCTGTATTATTGTCATCGCCAGCTCATGAGCGGTCATTTTATAGGTTTTGAGATAATGCGTGGCGTCGATAAACACCTCATCGATCGAGTAGACGCAAATATCTTCGGGCGCGATATACTTAAGATATATCTCATAGATCTTTGTGCTGTACTCTATATAATATGCCATTCTCGGCGGTGCCACTACATAGTCGAGTTCAAGCGACGGGTCAGTCTTAAGCTCGCTGTCAAGGTACGATTTGCCGCTAAAAGTGCGGTGCGGCGCTTTGTATCTGCGGCCGTTGTTGATACGCTGCGTCTCTTGTATCACCTCAAACAGTCTTGCTCTGCCGGAAATACCATAGGCTTTAAGGGATGGCGACACCGCCAGACATATGGTCTTGGCGGTGCGGCTTTCGTCGGCTACCACGAGGTTTGCGTCAAGCGGATCAAGCCCGCGCTCCACACATTCTACGGATGCATAAAAAGATTTAAGGTCAATTGCAATGAATGTTGATTCTATCATCATCCAATCTCCTTATAAGTGTGTTTTATATTTTTATTTCTTCGCATATTACATAACTTATAACAGGGATTCGCGCAAATAATCTTGTACCCGTTCTTCCAATTCTTCCACCGTATAAACGCATGGTTGCAAACGTTGTGCCCATACTCTGCCTGGATGGAGGCAGTCCCACATGGGCATTTTTCCTCTGTGGCGTCCGCGACCAGGATCATGGTTGCCAAATCCATCTAATACTACATTCCATACTGGTTTGAAACGTTCTATCATCAGCGACTCAGTAAGTGGAATCCAAATATCATCAACAGAAAGAAAACGGCAATGAAAATCTACGATATTGAGATTTGTGGCAGCTGTTACAGATTTTGCATGATCGTTAAGTCTTTTATATAAAGCAACACCCGGTTCAACATCGTCGCCCTGGCCACCCTTTCGCGCTCCTTCAGGAACTGCTTTACCTACGTAGATTGGACAGGCATACTGATCATTTTGGTTTACATTCGCGAGGATTTGATATACCGGAAGGTCACCTGTATAATAAAGGGCATATACTCCAGCTCCAATAAAAGGCTCTGGAGGCAGGGGAAATATTTCGGATTCAAGAAGTGCGTTAGCGACACTTTCTCCAAGATGTCGTTTATCAAGAGGGTTATACGGTGGAAACACAGGGTAATTGTTTCTATTTGGCATTTTTCATCATCCTTTCCATTTGTGATATAACGGATTCACCGACTGCTTTTGCCAACCTTACTGGTACAGCGTTACCAATCTGCCTCATACTTTCCGTCCATGACGCACTAAATAGATAATCATCCGGAAATGTCTGTATACGCGCACTTTCGCGAACAGTATAATATCGGACACTGCCATCATCAAGTACTACCATATTTTCACCACCCGGAACACCATGTGCGCCAGCTTTGATGGTCTTGGACGGTTCATCCAGCTTACTTCCTGAATGGCCGGCATATATGCGCGCTCCATATCTAAAGTTGTGATTTTTGTATCTCGCAGCAGCTTTCAAATCTGTTGGATCGGGTAAATCACCAATGGCGTCTCGAACAGTTCTCCACCTTAGAAGTGGCATGTCTGTTTCTTCAACAGATTGCCGAATAGCACGCAGTTGATAATCTGAAAACGGTATATCTACTGGCTTTTTCATATTGTGTTCTTCCCAATACTCGCCAGATATCCATTTAGAGTAAAGTAATGCGTCTCGACTATGTGTGACAGGCGGAAAACTCCAGCTCGCATTATAATCGCTTCGAAAGCCCACAATTATAACACGGTGACGGGATTGAGGTACACCGTAATCCGCAGCATTCAGTAACCTAAATACTACATTATATGAAAGTCCGTTGTCATGTCCCGCTGTATGATACTTCTCCAATAACTCAAGGTGTTGCTCCCAAGTCATATTTTTATTTTTAACGATTTCCGGATGTTGCAATTGGAGCAACACATAGTTAAAATAAGAGGCAAACGATTTACGAAGTAACCCTTTTACATTTTCAAAAATAAAAGCCTGTGGTTTAACCTCGCGGACTGCGCGTACCGCTTCGGGGAACATATCCCTCTTATCGTTATATGCTTGATGCTTGCCTCCGAGTGAAAATGGTTGGCATGGCGGCCCTCCAGCCACAAGTTGGATTCTGTCTGTATATCCATTGTATTTAACTGCGCGAACATCTGTTTGGAACACATTCCAATTCTTAACGCAGGGATGACCTCTATTTATATTATATATGATGTTGTAACATGAGTCCCTATCCCACTCGAACAACGCTTCGTGTTCAAATCCAGCCTGCTGTAAACCCATTGCGAGACCGCCAGTCCCACTAAATAACTCAATTGACCTCATTTTGATACCTCCATTGCATTAGGTTGTTTCCAATGCTTTGATCTACAATTATACACTATATATAATCTTTTTCTACCAATCACACTCATCTGCGCCATACGGTATTTCCAAATCACGCAGAAAATTACTTTCTGCTGTAATAGGCGGCTCTATCAGTTTGTATCCTTTCCATTTCATTACCCGAAATTTAAAATCAAGCAATTCGATCGGAACACGCAAAATAGCTGCCGAACCAAAGAACGTGTTGTCCTCATTCATCGTTTGCAGGACTTCATCGTCATCAAGCATAAACTCCGCCGCAAAAATATTGGCTTCTTTTTCGTATATTGAGCTTTCGTCAAATAATCCGATCTCGTGAAAAGCGTGTATTCCGCATTTCCTGTGGATAACAGCGTGTCCAAGCTCGTGGCATACAATGAATTTCTGCATGATTTGAGGCAGATCTGAATTAATTGTAATAGTCATTATACGCTTAGATTCAAGGAAAAAGCCTTTAATAGCATCATTGGCGGTGCCGAGCGGCGAAAATATTAACTTGATTCCCATCGCTTGACAGAGTTTGAAAGGATCATGTTCCTGATATTTTCTTTTCAGCTTTTCTACAGCTTTTATTATTTCATCATAGAACATTTTACATCACTCACAATCATTGCTACATAGTAATTATACTACTGAATGTGTACAAAAAAATGCACTTATTCACTATTGTTCCGTCCGAACTTTTTCTTGGCTTCCTCCTTACAGGTAACATACGCGGTCATCACAGCTTGGAAAAAAGCGTCCTTCTGTTCCTGTGAAAGCTCGCCGCCGGCAAATAAAGCGGTGTTGTCAGCGAGAAGCTGATCAATGTCATTTGCTCCGCGCGATCCGTAATTTTTCCAAGCCTCTTCAATATAGCCGTCCTTGTCAATATCCTCTAACGGATTTTTGCAATCATCATCCGATAAAAATTTTACGGATACCTTAAGAGCCTTTGCCAACCTGAACATTGTGGACTGACGCGGCATTTTTTCACCACGCTCATAGACTTGAATTGAGCGAGAGGAAACACCTACCAGTTCAGCTAACTGTTTCTGCGATAATCCAAGCTCAGATCTTGCGGATTTGACCTTTTCAGAAAATGGTTTCATTTTATGATCACTCCATTTTAAAATAAGTTTCGTTAAAGTTCGCAAAAAGTGTTGACAATGGTTCGTGATAGTGTTACACTAAAAAAGAACTTTAACGAACTACATTAAATATTATACACTTTGTACACCGCTTTGTCAAGAAAAAGTTCGCGTTTTTTCACAAAAATTCAATATATAGGAGGTTGAAAATGATGTTATGGAGGTAAGAAGTGAGTATACGAACGGAAAACTGCTATTTGAGTGGAATCCAAAGGAAAATATAGTAAGTATTGTACATAAGGATATGCTTTACCGAGTTAAACTCATTCAGCAGACCGAAGACAGCAAATATTGTGTCCTTGAAAAAAACAAAAAAAGAACATTTGACGCGAGACAAAATTAATTATTTATAAAAAAACAAATCCGCAGAGCTGCAAGATGGCCTGGATTTAGTTCAAAGCCCGTTATGGGCGAACTATATCCAAGCCATCTTTTTTTATCTCTACGGAAAAATCGGCTCCTGCGGATTTCAAATCTGAAAGGAGCCATGAACAATGAAAATCACTGTTTACTATGAGGACAAGAACCATCCTACAATTCTCGAAGTGCCTGACGAGGATTGTGAAATCTGGATTGAGGAGGATTACAGACACAGGCTTTCTGCTGCGGAAGACAAGTCCTCCGTAACACGCCGCACTGCGCAGGAAATTATGGATGAGGATTATAACAAGCCTACCTTCAACAGCCATCAGAAAGAAACCCGCCGCCATGCGTCACTTGATGCGTTCAATCTTGACGGGAACCTTTTTGCCGGAGCTGCTGATGTTGAATCAAAACTCTGCGAGGACGATTATTCCAAATTGTACCGTGCGATCAGCAATCTTAAACCAAAACAGCAAGACCTCATCAAAAAGGTCTTTTGGAATGAGGTTAAGCAGGTAGAAATCGCGAAAGCCGAAGGTGTGAGCGAGTCGGCAATTGCGCAGCGCATGAGCGTAATCTATGCACGACTTAAAAAATTTTTGACCGATAAAAAATAATTTTCAAAAAACCTTAAGTTTTTTCTCTGCCGTGAGCTACCTATGAAGGCTGCGCTATATATAGCGCAAAATGAAAGGAGGATTAAGGATGAGACACACATTGAAAATCAAAGTCTCAAAGCGAAAACGAAACGGCGGTATCCTCTCCTGCAGACAGGTCACGGTACGAGAAAAACTTCTGCGTTTTCTGCTTGGCAGTCCCGTGAAGCTCACGGTGCTTGTTCCGGGTGATACTGTGGACGAAGTCGATATCAGAGAGGCCGGAAAGGAGGTGGCGACATCATGAGTAAAATTAAACTGCTTATTGATTTGGTCGAGAGCGTCCGCTCGACGGCGGATTGCTTGGAGAGCATTGCCAAAGCAATGGATGGTGACGACAGATCACCTGAGGAGACCAAAACGACACAGCAACAGGGGCCGGCAAAGGCGCCTGCCGTTACTCACGAAAAGATCCGCGAGCTTGCGATAAAGCTGTCACGAAACGGTAAGCGCGAGGACGTCAAGCGGCTCATCGAGCAGTACGGTGTTAAAAATGTTACCGCTATTGCCGATGATGATCTTGAGAGTTTTTATTCCGAGCTTGCCGCTATGGAGGTGCAATAATATGCCGCCGATACAACACGCACTTTTGTCGGCATCATCGGCTTATCGCTGGCTCAAGTGTCCGCCGTCTGTTATGGCGACCAAGGACATTCGCGATGAACCTTCGGTGTATGCCGAAGAAGGCTCAACGGCACATGAGATGGCGGAGTACAAGGTGCGGAGGTACCTCGGTGAAGCGGATATTGAACCTCCGCTGACAGGCGGCTTTGATGCTGCGGAGATTGACCGTCACACAGACACTTATCTGTATTATGTATCGGACAAAATCGAGACGATCAGGAAGTCATGTCCGGATGCCGCAGTACTTGTAGAACAGAGACTTGATTTCTCAAACTACGTTAAGGACGGCTTTGGCACCGGCGACCTTGTGATCGTTGCCGATAATGTTATTCAGGTAATCGACTTTAAATATGGCAAAGGCGTCGCTGTATCAGCGGAGCGCAATCCGCAAATGATGCTGTACGCTCTCGGCGCGCTTAATCTTTATGATTATCTGTATGATATAACAACCGTAAAAATGGCGATTGTCCAGCCGCGCCTTGACATTATAAGCGAATGGGAAATATCCGTTGCTGATCTGCTCAAATGGGCGGAGAACACGCTGAAGCCTATCGCAAAGCTCGCCGCTGAAGGCGAGGGTGAATTTAACGCCGGTGAGCATTGCCGGTTCTGCAAGCTCCGCGCCACCTGCCGCAAAAGAGCCGAGTTTATGCTCGATGTGGCAAAACATGAGTTTGCCGAACCCGCGGAGCTCACCGATGATGAGATCGCCGGAATATTAACCATAGCACCCGACTTAGCAAAATGGGCTGATGAAGTCTTTGCTTACGCTCAGGCGCGGACAATCAACGAAGGCAAGAAATGGCGCGGATTTAAGATAGTTGAAGGACGATCCAAGCGCCGATATGAAAACGAGAGCAGGATAGCCGAGATATGCCGAAAAAACGGGTATAAGGTTTCGGAAATCTATAAGCAGTCGCTTATCGGTATCACCGATATGGAGAAACTGCTCGGCAAGGCAAAATTTAAAGAGCTTCTCGGCGATTATATAATCAAGCCGAAGGGTAAGCTCACGCTCGTGCCGGAGTCGGACAAGCGTGAAGAAGTAAATATTTTTAGTCAATTCAAGGAGGAAATTTAAATGGCAAATTTAGTAACAGGAAAAGTAAGGCTTTCATACGCGCACGTTTGGGAGCCCGCGGCGATAAACGAACGCAGCGAGGCGAAGTACAGCGTCTCACTGATTATACCTAAATCAGACAAGGACACTGTTGACAAAATCAAGAAAGCTATTGAACAGGCAAAACAGGATGGGCTTGCGAAATTCGGAGGCAAGATACCGGCCAATCTGAAACTGCCGCTCCGCGACGGGGATATAGAACGCCCGGAAGACGATGCGTACAGGAACAGCTACTTCATAAACGCGTCGTCAAAGGAAAGACCGCAGATCGTTGACAGAAACGTGCAGCCTATACTCGACAAAAGCGAAATTTACAGCGGCTGCTACGCGAGAGTGTCCATTTCGATCTACCCGTTCAACAAAGATGTGAATAAGGGTATCGGCTGCGGTCTTGGCAATATCCAGAAAATCGCGGACGGGGAGCCGCTCGGCGGTCGCACCAGAGCCGAGGACGATTTCTCGGTTTACAATGACGAGGATGATTTTCTGAGTTAAGGTGAGGCGTATGCGAGAACTAAGTATTGATATCGAGACATACAGCGACGTAGACCTCGTAAAGTGCGGAGTTTACAAATACGCGGATTCTCCCAATTTTCAAGTACTCCTGTTCGCATACTCCATAGACGGCGGAGAGATACAGATTATCGACCTTGCAAACGGTGAGGAGCTGCCCGATGAAATTCGGGCGGCGATTACCTCGGCGGATGTTATAAAGACGGCGTATAACGCGCAGTTTGAACGTGTTTGCCTGTCTCGTTATCTCGGAAAGTATCTTGATTCTGCATCTTGGTACTGTACAGCTGTTCAGGCTGCTGAACTGTCGCTTCCCGCATCGCTTGCCGATGCGGGTGCGGCTCTGGGGCTTGAGCGACAGAAGCTCACCGAGGGGAAAGACCTGATTAAGTATTTCTGTGTACCTTGCCATCCAACTAAGGTGAACGGCGGGCGCACACGGAATATGCCGCAGGATGCGACTGAAAAATGGGAACGGTTCAAGGAATACTGCAAGCGTGATGTGGATGTTGAGCGTCAGATCGCCGAAATGCTGAAAAAATACACGACTTCAAAATCCGAACATGATCTGTACGTTCTCGACCAGAGAATAAACGATCGCGGCGTGCTTGTAGATTCGGAGCTTGCGGAGCAGGCGGTTAAAATGAACCGCATCCAAAGCGCGATTGCAACGGATCAGGCATACGCTTTGACCGGGCTTGAAAATCCGAATTCTGTGGCGCAACTAAAGGACTGGCTTGCTGATAACGGCGTTAAGGTTGAGAGCCTGTCAAAAAAGACAGTCGCGGGCCTTGCCGATGAAACGGATGGTGACATTAAAGAGGTCCTGCATCTTAGGCTGCTGATGTCAAAAACATCGGTGAAAAAGTACGAGGCCGTCATACGTTCTGTGTGTTCCGATGGACGTGTTCGCGGAATGATGCGTTTTTACGGCGCGAACAGGACAGGGCGATGGTCCGGAAATATACTTCAGCCGCAGAATTTACCTCAGAACCATCTGCCGGACTTGACGCTTGCGAGGGATATTGTAAAATCCGGGGATTTTGAATTACTCGATATGCTCTATGGCAATGTCCCGAATGTGCTGTCGGAGCTTATTCGTACAGTACTTGTTCCGAAAGAGGACTGCAGATTTATTGTAGCGGATTTCTCCGCTATCGAGGCGCGAGTGTTATCGTGGCTTGCCGGGGAACAGTGGCGCATCGCAACCTTCAAAAACGGCGGCGATATATACTGCGCCGCTGCAAGCCGAATGTTCCGTGTGCCGGTCGAAAAGCACGGCGTTAACGGACATTTGCGGCAAAAGGGCAAGATATCCGAACTGGCCTGCGGCTATGGCGGCTCGGTCGGAGCTTTAAAATCTATGGGCGCTGTTGAAATGGGTGTATCCGAAACGGAACTGCCTGATCTTATAACCAACTGGCGTAAGGCCAACCCACATATCGTAAGGCTGTGGAACAAGGTAGGAACCGCCGCTTTGACGGCTGTGAGCGAAAAGAGAACCGTTGATCTCGGTCGACTCAAATTTATTTATGAGAGCGGGATTTTATTCATTCGATTGCCGAGCGGCAGACGGCTTTCATACGTTAAGCCGCGCATCGGCGCTAATCGATACGGCAGCGACAGCGTTACATATATGGGCATAGGACCATCGAAAAAATGGGAGAGACTTGAAACCTTCGGCGGAAAGCTCGTGGAAAACTGTGTTCAGGCGATAGCCCGTGATATACTCGCCGAGGCTATGCTCCGCGTGACTGATGCGGGCTACGATATTGTATTTCATGTCCACGATGAGATCATTGCGGAAATGCCGGATGGCAAAGGCTCGGTTGACGAAATGTGCAGATTGATGAGTATCAATCCCGATTGGGCGCCCGGACTGCCACTTGCCGCTGATGGCTACGAATGTGAATATTACAGAAAGGACTGATTTATATGAAAAAAATTATTCTTTTAACAGCCGTTCTTCTTGGGTTTATGACCGAAGCGGCGGCAGTCATATATACTATCCGTTTGCGCGGACAGGTCGTGTACGGCGGTGAATACCTGATACTGCCGCTGTTTATACTCCTGTCCTATCTCGTGACAGAAATGATGGACTCGATCAAAATAGCGAGGTTCAACGGCAAGAGAATGACACGCCGCACAAAGTACGGTACGGCGGTATTAAAAAGCGAGGCGTTTCCAAAATATGCGGAGGAATGTCTGATACGTGAAATGTCGGCGTTTGAGCCGTTCAAAGATGCCGTGGAACGCCTGTGCGAGTATGAGGAAGCAGACCATGTACAGAAATAACGAATATTATCCCGATCCGACATTCGATGAGGCTTACAGAAATATATGCCGACGGCAGCGTATGTTAGAAAATCCTGATTGGATTTACATAGCGTCTCCGTATCAAGGAGATGTTAAACAAAACACAGCAAACGCGAAAAAATACGCCGCATTTGTCGTGCGCCGCAGCAAGCTGCCGATCTGTCCGCATATATACTTTACACGGTTTTTGAACGATAACAATAAAAACGAACGGGAGATAGGAATGTGCCTCGCCTTGCAGATGCTGAAAAAATGCAGGGAAATATGGGTGTTCGGCGAGCGTATTTCGAGCGGTATGGATCGAGAAATCAGGTATGCGCGTAAGTGGAAAAAAACTATTAGATATTTTAATGAAAACTGTGAGGAGGAATAAAATGCGAAATTTAAATATTGCGTTTGGCGCAAGTCGTAATGCCAAACGTTGGACTAACAAAACGATTACATATAATGAACTTAAAGAGCGGTTGAAGGTGACGATAAGAACGCCGGAGTCTGCAGAAGAATATGCCGGCTTTTCAAAAGCACAGCGATCTGCAGCTAAAGATCACGGCGGGTTCGTGGCCGGAATTCTTAAAAACGGAAGGCGAAAGGTTGATACCGTTGTATCGCGGTCAATGATTGCACTTGACGGAGACAGAATTGATGCGGATTTTTTGTCGAACTATAAGCAAAATGCTCCATACGCATCGATCCTGTATTCTACGCATAGCCACACTTCTGACATGCCAAGAGCGCGTATTATATTTCCGCTTACAAGAAATGTGTCCCCGGAGGAGTTTGTAGCTGTATCACGATATGTGGCACAGATGTTAGGTATTGATTATTTTGATGAATGCTCCTATCTCCCTAATCAGCTCATGTACTGGCCAAGCACACCATTGAACGGAGAGTTCGTGTTTATAGATGTTGATAAAGAGTGGTTGAACCCGGATGATATATTAAACGCACATCCCGAATGGACAGATCCGACACGACTTCCAACATCATCACGCGAGAGTAAAGCAAACGAGGTAACCGTGCGGAAGGTACAAGATCCGCTCACAAAAAACGGAGTTGTCGGATTGTTCAACAGAACCTATTATCCTATCAGCCTCGCTATTGATGAATTTTTATCGGATGTGTATGAGGAAACAGTCAATAAAAATCGTTATCACCTTATCGAATCAAGCAGCATGGCCGGTGTTGAGATAAAAAATGATGGAAAATTTGTATACAGTCATCATGCAAAAGATCCGGCGTATCTCAAGCTGTGTAATGCGTTTGATATCGTGCGAATACATAAGTTCGGCGATCTGGATGACAAGGCGTCCTTCAGTGCGATGTGCGACTTCGCTATGCAGCAGGACAAGGTAAAACTCGCAGCGGCGAATGAGCGGCTTGCGGAAGCGGAGGCAGACTTTACCGATGCCGAGGACAATGACTGGAAGAAAAAACTTCGTTATGTTTCAAAAGGTGCCGTCCTCGAAAATTCTCTGTTTAATATTAAGCTCATCATGCAGAACGATCCATATTTGAAAGGCATCGTTTTTAATCAACTGGCGGACGGCTTGGAGATCAAAGGCGATGTGCCGTGGCAGCATCCGGCAAAGTTCTGGCGTGATGCAGACGATGCGCAGCTGATCTGCTACGTGGACGACCACTACGGCACGTTTTCGCAGAGAAACTATGATATTGCCGTGACTAAAACCGCTGATGACAGGAGTTACCATCCAATCAGGCAGTACTTTGAGACACTCCCGCCGTGGGACGGCGTGAAAAGGGTCGATACTCTGTTTATTGACTATCTGGGAGCGGAGGACAACGAATATATCCGCGCTGTTTGCCGGAAAACCTTGTGTGCTGCGTATATGCGCGTCTATCATCCCGGCATCAAATTTGATTACCTTCCTGTATTTAACGGCGCACAAGGTATCGGTAAGTCAACTTTTATCTCTAATCTCGGCATGGAGTGGTTTTCTGATAGCCTGACGCTTTCGGACATGAATGACAAAACCGCTGCCGAAAAACTGCAGGGCTACTGGATTCATGAAATAGGGGAGCTTGCCGGGATGAAGAAGGCTGATCTGGATAAAGTTAAAGCCTTTGTGTCCCGCCGTGACGACAAATACCGTGCCTCTTTCGGAAGGAGAGTCACTCCCCATCCGAGACAGTGTATCTTTTTTGGCACTACAAATAGTGAGAACGGATATCTCCGCGATATTACGGGTAATCGCAGGTTCTGGAATGTAAAGGTCAGCGGCAGCAGCAGGTTCAAGCCTTGGGATATGACAAAAGAACTGGTGGAACAAATCTGGGCCGAGGTCAGATTGTTTGCGCGAGCGGGAGAAAAGCTGTATCTTGATCCGGAACTTGAATCCTATGCTCAGGAAGAACAGCGTGAGGCAATGGAGCAAGATGACCGTGAAGGCATCGTGCGTGAGTATCTCGATATGCTTCTGCCGGATTCTTGGAATGACATGGATATATACAGACGCAGGGATTATTTTCGCGACTCCTTTGATCCCACAAGGCCGAAAGGCACTTGGCGACGCACCGAGGTATCCAACCTTGAAATTTGGTGCGAGTGCTTTGGCAGACCGCGAGAGGATATTCGTCCTGCGGACAGTTATGCGATAGCTGCCATTATGAAACGACTGAAGGACTGGAAAAAGTCAGAAACCAGAAGTCGTATACCAATCTATGGTCTGCAGAGAGGATATACTCGAATACCTAAGTGACAGGCCGAAAATGATATGACAATCTCGCGGAGTCCGTCACGTCATCGGCGGATTGTCATGCCCGTAAACATTGAATTCTGACAGTATGTGACGGACAAGACAATAATTATATATATAAATAAATATATAAATATAAAGCATACGGGCACCCGTAACACGCGTATTTCGCGCGTAAGAGATTTTTGGTCACTTGTCCGTCACTTGTCATGATTATTATGGAGGAAAAATTATGTTAAGAAAAAAAGAAAGAACAATTGATGTATATAAAAGAGCCGGTGCTATAATGCGCCTTTACAAAACTCTGGGAGCGAAATTGCTGACTGAGATAAGCATGGTGCTTCCGGCGGGAGATCAGAACAAAATCATGAAGGCAATGAGAAAGATTGACGAGGCCTGTTCAAATGCCGAGTGTAATATGTTTCTCGACCATCCACATCTTTCTGATAAATACATTGATGTGTTTTACGGCAGTACAGAGATGAAACCGAAAAATGATGTGGATGCAGAAATTATCGACATCGCAAAGGAGATCGCGAATGGGCTCTTTAAGTGAAAAACAAATCGAACGGAATCTTGTTAAAACTGTAAAAAAGTCAGGCGGCATTTGTCCGAAGTTTGTGTCGCCCGGTATGAACGGTGTGCCTGACAGACTTGTTCTTCTTCCGGGCGGCAAAGCGGTTTTCGTTGAGACAAAAGCTCCGGGCAGGAAAATGCGTCCGCTGCAGATAAAGCGAAAAGCGCAATTGGAATCATTAGGCTTTTCGGTCTATTGCATTGACGGCATTGAGCAGATTGGAGAAATGATTGATGAGATTAAAAATTAAATGTGACTGGTGTGGAAGAAAGATTGAAAGGTATCCGTGTCAGATTAAAAAACATAATTTCTGTTCCAGACTATGCCTTGCAGCATTCAGCAGCAAAACCAAGAATCCGGATGGTTACAATAGTCTTAAGGATTACACCAAAATAGGCAAACACCTTTCTCGATTAAACCGTAAGCTAAATAGGGATAGAATGACACCTGAAACTAAGGCGAAACTGAGAGCTGCACAGTTGGGGAAAGGCGATGGAAAGACATATAAAAAACTATACGGGCGACATGAACATCGTGTTCTTGCGGAAGTTATTCTCGGTAGAGAATTGCTTCCTGGAGAGGTAGTACATCATGTTGATGGAAATAAACGGAATAATTCACCAGAGAACATTATGGTTCTTAAATCCCAATCGGAGCACGCCAAGTTACACGCAAGAGAAAAGAAATTCTGGAATGGGGGGTGATGCCGAATGAAGTTCATACCTCATGACTATCAGAAATATGCCATCGAATATATCGAGACCCATCCCATTTCCGCTGTTCTGCTTGATATGGGCTTAGGTTAAGGAAAGACAGTCATAACCTTGACAGCTATCGAAGAACTTATGTTTGATTACTTCGAGATATCAAAGGTGCTTATAATAGCGCCGCTCCGGGTGGCGCAGACAACGTGGACGAACGAGGCGCAAAAATGGGAACATCTGAAGCGCCTTCGTCTGTCAAAGGTTCTTGGAAGCGTATCCGAGAGGGAAAAGGCTCTTCATGAGGATGCGGACATATATATCATCAATCGTGAAAATGTACAGTGGCTTGTTGAAAACCATCAGTTTGACTTTGATATGATTATCATTGATGAGTTGTCAAGTTTTAAATCACATCAAAGCAAACGCTTTAAGTCTCTGCGTAAGGTTCGGCCGAAGGTCAGCCGTATTGTAGGCCTGACAGGAACACCGGCTCCAAACGGACTGATGGACTTGTGGGCGGAGATCAATCTGCTTGATATGGGCGAGCGGCTCGGAAGACACATAACACGATACCGCGATATGTATTTCCGTCCCGACAAGAGAAACGGCATGATCGTGTATTCATATAAGCCTTTGGCGGATGCCGAAGAGAAGATCTATAACAACATTTCCGACATCACCGTTTCTATGAAAGCCGTTGATTATCTCACCATGCCGGAGCGGATTGACAACATAGTCAATGTCAGTTTGAGCGATTCGGAGATGAAGCAGTACCGTCAGCTTGAGAACGAAATGCTGCTCCCATTTTCTGACGGGGACATCGATGCGGTCAATGCTGCGGCTTTATCGAACAAGCTGCTCCAAATCGCCAACGGTGCGGTTTATGATGAGAACGGCAATGTGAAGCTGATACACAATCGAAAGCTGGATGCTTTGGAGGATTTGATCGAAGCCGCAAACGGAAAGCCCGTTTTGATATTCTATAATTACAAGCACGACAAGGAGCGGATCATGAAGAGGTTTAATGTTCGCGAGCTTGTATCGGAGCGCGACATTAACGACTGGATCGACGGAAAAATATCAGTTGCGATCGCGCATCCGGCAAGCTGTGGCCACGGACTTAATCTGCAGAGCGGCGGCAGCACGATAGTATGGTTTGGCTTGACATGGAGCTTGGAACTATACCAACAGGCAAACGCGCGGCTCTATCGGCAGGGGCAAAATGAAACTGTTGTGATCAACCACATTATAACAAAAGGCACGATTGATGAAAGAGTTATGAAGGCTCTGAGAAATAAAGACAAAGGACAGGCTTCTCTCATTGAAGCCGTGAAAGCGAGGATTATATATGTTAAACACAAGCGCGATAAACGGATATGAAAATCTGGCAAACGCGATTATTATACAAGCCGCGGAAGATTACAGGAGAGCGTTAGAGAGTGACAACAGGGGAACACAGCGGGAAATCGAGAGGTTTTTCCGTTCGGACTGGTTCATCGTACTAACAGACTTAAACCCTGAGTTGCTGCTGAAAAGATTAAAACAGGAGGCAAAGAATGACAACAAAAGAATACTTAAATCAGGCATATCAAATTGATCGAAGGATCAATTCAAAGATTGAGCAGGTTGCGTCACTGAAAGAATTAGCACTAAAGGCGACCGCTGTGTTATCAGATATGCCGAAAGGCGGTCAGAACATACACTCTAAAGAAAACATCATAACAAAGATGCTTGATCTGGAAAATGAAATCAACGAAGAGATTGATGAGCTTATTGATTTGAAACGAGCGATAGGTTCTTTAATCAAATCAATTGAAAACCCGGAGTATCAGACGATCCTTGAGCAACGGTACCTTTGTTTCAAATCGTGGGAAGAGATTGCGGTTGGCATGGGATACAGTATGCAGCATACGTTTCGGCTTCATGGCAGAGCTTTAAAATCAATAAAATTTCCGAAAGATGAGAGTAAATGTGATTGAATGAGAGTTTAAAGTATGGTATTATGGTAGCGTGAAAAGATTGAAATCAAAAAGGGCGTTCGCTGACGGACGTCCTTTTTGTATGCGGGAGATGATATTGTGCCGTACAAACCGAACATACCATGTAAGCATCCGGGCTGCGCGAAGCTCGTGCCGAGCGGTGAGAAATACTGTTCCGAGCATAAATCTCTGCACGCCCGTCCCGCAAGCAAGCGAGGGTACGACAGCCGTTGGCGAAGAGCGAGCAAGGATTATCTCCAAGAGCATCCGCTCTGCTCGGAATGCTTAAGGCATGGTAAATACACACAAGCGACCGTAGTTGATCATATTATTCCGCACCGAGGCAACCAAGAACTGTTCTGGGACAGAAGTAACTGGCAGCCGCTGTGCAAGCCGTGTCATGACCGAAAGACAGGCAGCGAGGACAGCAGACCAATATATAAATACTGACATTGTGAAAAATAAACAAGAAGGGGCGGTCTAAATCTTAAAATGTTGTTCATCTTTTGACCGCCGCCCAATCGCGTACAAAAATATTTCAATTCAAACGGGGTATTAAATCCCGGTGAAAAAAGGAGCTGAAAATCAATATGGCCAAGGACGGCACAAACCGCGGCGGCAGACGTATCCGCGCTGGTGTTAAGCCCACGCCTGCCGCCGAGAAAATACAGAAAGGCGAAAGTGTGAATATACTGGATAACGATATAATGACGCTGACCGATGATGAGCTTGAGGCTGTAAACCTGCCGGAGGGCGCGACCCTTGACGGCGTTGATATGCCGAAGCCGGGAGACTATTTGTCGGCGAGACAGAAAAACGGTGTGCCGCTCGGCGCTGATGAGATATACAAGGAAACTTGGCGCTGGCTCAAGGAACGGAACTGTGAGAAACTCGTAAACAAGCGGCTGATCGAGGCTTATGCTCAGGCATTCGCGAGATACATTCAGTGCGAGGAGGCAACCAGCAGTTACGGTCTGCTCGGAAAGCATCCGACTACCGGCGGCGTTATCGCTTCGCCATTTGTACAGATGTCTCAGCAGTATCAGAAAAGCGCGAACCTTATCTGGTATGAGATTTATGATATTGTAAAGCAAAACTGCACAGTTCCCTTCGAGGATACTCCCAACGACACAATGGAACTGCTGCTCAGAAGAAAGCGAGGTATATGATATGACGGAAAAGGTAAATCCTATGCACCCGGATAAAATTGTGGATCGCATTGCGGGAGCCATCGTTGATTTGGCATACAGAGAAAACTCTGATCCGAAGATAGCGGTCGAGGCCTTGCTCGGTCACGGAGTCTGTCATGTGATTATCGAAACCGACACGGAGCTTGACCGTTCGGAAATCGCCGAGGCCATAACAAGAATAGCCGGTCAGGTAATGGTTGATATATCAATACATCCTCAGGATAAAAGTCTGGCGGATAATCAAGCGGATGAAACACGCTGCGGCGATAACGGAATATTTAAGGGAATGCCTCTGACCGATGAGCAGAAAAAACTCTCGGAAATAGCGAGAGACATATACGCGCGTTATCCGTATGACGGAAAATATATTCTTGACGGAAAACGGCTGATCATCTGCCAGAGCAATGCGCACACGGAAAATTTGAAAAAGCTGTATCCCGATGCCGAGATAAATCCGATTGGATACTGGATCGGAGGCACAGATGTTGATACCGGCGCTGTCAATCGCAAGCTCGGCTCGGATATGGCGGACGGGATCACAGGCGGCGGTCTTCATGGAAAGGACTTATCAAAGGCTGACGTAAGCGTCAATATATACGCATTTCTGAAAGCACAGAAAACCGGTCGGCCCGTTGAACTGTCCTGCGCCATAGGCGATACGGAAATCGACACCAAGCCGTATTCCGAAATTGTATCAATTGCGAAACAATACATTGACTCCATAGGCGGATTTGAAAGGTTCGCCGAATGGGGTCTTTTTTAAAGGGAGGCTCTCATGAACAAAACGACTACTGATATGGAGCTTGTTTCAATAGACAAGCTGATACCGTATGTAAATAACGCGAGGACCCACTCGCCGGAACAGATAACAAAGCTGCGCTCATCTCTGCGCGAGTTTGGATTTATCAATCCGGTCATAATCGACCGTGACTTTAACGTCATAGCCGGCCACGGCAGAATTGCAGCAGCCAAAGCGGAAAAGTACAAAGAAGTGCCTTGTGTGTTTGTCGATGAGATGACCGAAGCGCAGAAGAAAGCGTACATAATAGCCGATAACAAGATGGCGCTTGACGCCGGATGGGATGAAGAACTCCTGCGTGTGGAGATCGAGGCGCTGCAGGGGATGGACTTCGATCCGCTGCTTACAGGCTTTGATGAAAAAGAACTCGCTGACCTGTTTGGAGGCGAGGCGGACGACAGAGCTAAAGATGATGATTTTGACTTGACAGCCGCTTTGGAAAAGGCGGCTTTTGTTGAGCGCGGGGATATATGGACTGTAGGCCGGCACAGGCTTATGTGCGGTGACGCCACAAATGCGGATGATGTAGCGGCTCTTATGGGCGGCACAAAGGCAAATCTTATCCTGACTGATCCGCCATACGGAGTATCATTCAAAAGCTCAAGCGGTTTGACCATCCAAAACGACAGCATGAAAAATGAGGAGTTTTACAATTTCCTCCTTTCCGCTTTCAAAAATATGGCGGAACATTTGGAAAAGGGCGGCTCGGCTTATGTGTTCCATGCCGACACGGAAGGGCTCAACTTCCGCAAGGCATTCATTGACGCAGGTTTCCATCTCGCCGGCTGTTGTATATGGGTAAAGGACAGCCTTGTTCTCGGTCGCTCGGATTATCAGTGGCAGCACGAGCCTGTGCTTTACGGTTTCATGAAAAACGGCGGGCACAAATGGTATTCGGATCGCAAGCAGACAACGGTCTGGAATTTTGCCAAACCAAAGCGGAACGAAAATCACCCGACATCAAAGCCTCTCGACCTGTTAAGCTATCCCATTGGCAATTCCACGCAGGAGAACGCCGTGGTTATAGACACCTTCGGAGGCAGCGGTTCCACGCTGATGGCCTGTGAGCGGATGAACCGCATCTGCTGCACAATGGAACTTGACGAAAAATATGCGTCCGTTATCCTGCGCAGATATGTTGAGGATACCGGGGACTCGGAAAATGTGTATGTAACGCGAAACGGTGAGAAAATACCTTACGCCGATCTTGTTAAAGAGGTGGAAACAAATGAATAAAAAACTTACCCTCGGCAGTCTCTTTGACGGTTCCGGGGGTTTTCCGTTGGCGGGACTGCTTGCAGGAATAACTCCTGTCTGGGCTTCAGAGGTTGAGCCTTTTTGCATACGCGTTACGACAAAACGTCTGCCGTTTGTCAAGCACTACGGTGATATTTCTCATATAAACGGCGGCGAGGTTGAGCCTGTGGATATAATCACATTCGGCTCGCCATGCCAAAATCTGTCACTCGCGGGAAACCGCAGCGGTCTCAAAGGGGAAAAATCATCTCTGTTTTTTGAGGCGATCAGGATAATCAAAGAAATGAGGGAAGCGACAAATGGAAAATATCCAAGATATATCGTGTGGGAAAACGTACCCGGAGCGTTCACATCAAACAAGGGCGAGGACTTCCGGGCAGTCCTCAAAGCAGTCTGCTCGATCGAAGGCTGTAAAACAGATATACCTCGACCTGAGAAATGGTCAAACGCCGGAGAGATCGTGGCGGATAATTACTCAATCGCATGGCGGGTTCTTGACGCGCAATACTGGGGAGTTCCCCAGAGAAGAAAACGAATCTTCCTTGTCGCAGATTTTGATGGATTCTGTGCCGGAAAAATACTGTTTGAGTCAGAAGGCGTGTCTGGGTATTCTGCGGAGAGCTTCCGCGCGTGGCAAAAAGCTGCCGGAGGTGCTGAAGGCGGCTCTCAAGCAACAGGCGACATCTGCCTGAACGATCAGGGCGGCAGGCGTATGAACGTCACAGAGAATGTGAGCGCCACGCTCCGCGCCGAGGCACATCATCCGCCGTGCGTTTTGGGTTCGGCAGGATTTTGTACTGAACACTCCGCCAATTCGAGAAGTATCGGCTATGAAGAAGAAAAATCTCCTACGCTCCGCGCAGGTATTGTTCCTGCCGCTCTGATGTTTGAGAACCACTCGCAGGACACGAGATACACGGGACCGCTCGATAAATCGCAGACCGTTTCGGCCACCTTCGGCATGGGAGGTAACAATCAGCCGCTTGTGGTGCAGGAACCGAAAACCTATGATGTGAGATTTACATCCGAAGGCACTCGGAACGCCAGACAGAACTGCTATGAGACCGAGACCGCGAGAACCATTGACACAAGCGGCAATTCTCCCGACTCCAATCAGGGAGGAATTGCCGTAGTAGCAATTGAAGGCAACGGCGCACGTCCATCACATAACGGGAACGGCTACTCAGAGGAAAATATCAGCTACACCTTAAACGCTACGGAAGTCCATGCCATAGCCTTTACGAAGAAATCCGCATCACTTTCTGTGAAAGACGGCTCGGGGGCTCCCTCCTCGCGGCAGCCCGGGAAACCGAAGGAAAACTTTGTAGTTTCACCTGCCTACGGCATAGATCGCGCGGCGTATAATCAGGGAATTAACGCCAAATTCAATATAGCAGTTGAGAAAGAAGTCGAACCGACGATTGTAGCAAAAGGACCGGGAGCTGTTGGGCAGCCTGTCTATCATTCGAGTAAAAGTTCATATCACACAAGGTTTACCGATGATACGGCTGCGGATACAATAATGGCTTCGGATTACAAAGACCCGCCTACAGTATCGAATAAACCGTATTACATAGTACGCAGACTGACGCCGACTGAGTGCGCAAGGCTGCAGGGGTTTCCCGATTGGTGGTGTGATGATCTTTCAATCGAAAATCCGGACGATAAAGAATTATCGTTCTGGCGCGGCGTCTTTGATGATCTTTCCCGTATAAACGGAACGAAACCGAAAAGCGATAACCAGATATTGAAGTGGCTGAAAAAACCTTACAGCGATTCAGCGGTATATAAAATGTACGGAAACGGCGTTGCGCTCCCGTGCGTATTTTTTGTTTTGGCGGGTATAGCAGCTATTGGCATAATATGATGTAATATGGACAAATAACGAAACCGATATTCGTGTAGTATACATACTTGATATATCGCGGGATGTACGGTAATATGTGCCTACCAAAAACGAATGGAGGTATTCATAATGATTACAAAAAATTTTTACTTTGACTTTAACGTCAAGGGAACCGAACGCAAACGTCTGGTGGAGGCGATCAGCAACTACACCGGTGCGGATTCAAAGTATCTCGGAGCGCCGACCTTTGCTTACGAAGTAGACCGCTACACGGTAGACAAAGACGGCACAGTATGGTTTGACGACAGAGGCGACTGTGAGGAAAACGAGAGCCTGCTTGAGACGCTTGCATATGAGGGTTTTGTTTCTCAAGACTCAAACCTCGGCTGCGAAGAGGAAACGGAGATTGAGGAAGCGGAGATCGATGACGCTGACGAGTCAGCGCCCTCGGAGGATTCCGATACCACAGCTTTTACATTCGAAATGCCGAAAAAAGATTTCACTGACGCGGCTCTGGAAAATCTGCATAAGCTGGTGGACTCCAAAGCGGAGCTTATTAAAAAAGCTCTCGGTGTTAACGAACTCAAAATTGTAATTTACGAGGATAGGATCGCCTTCCCGTGGTTTAACGAGGTCCCAGACGCCGATGAGGTGAAGTCGTACACGCATTTCATAACGGCACTTTGCGAAATGGCAAAGAACCAGAAGCGGATTACCGCCAAGGAAAAACCCGTTGATAACGAAAAGTACGCGTTCAGGTGCTTCCTGCTGAGACTCGGATTTATCGGTAAGGAATACAAAACCGAAAGAAAAATTCTGCTTAAGAATTTCACAGGCTCCTCCGCCTTTAAGAACGGAGGCATGTCAAAATGAATTATCCGAGCAGAGAGATCATCGAACGCTTAAGACGTGAATATCCGGCAGGCTCAAGAGTTGTCCTCAGAAAAATGGACGACTCTCAAGCTCCGCCGATCGGAACACGCGGAACCATAACAGGCGTTGACGATACCGGGTCGCTACTCGTGAATTGGGACAACGGCAGCGGCTTGAATGTGGTCTACGGCGAGGACTATGCCGAAAAGCTCAATACCGTAACTACCGTTTGCTACGGTAAGGCGGATATATGGGATTCGCGTCAGGAGGCCGTTGACTTCTTCCTTCAGGCGATAGCGGGCAGCGAGGGCAGTGAGCGCGACCGATATGTGAATATATACACCAAACTGCTTTCGGGTCTGGATATCTGCTCCGACGAAGATTAACTCAATACAATATCTTGTGTACATATTGTAGATATACACAAGATATTGATGACATCATTGTGTAGTAATGGTATTGATATATCTGTGACTGTACGGTAATATGACAGCACAATAAAGAACACGGAGGTACAATACCATGAATGAAAAAACAAGAAACCAGATCGAGGAAATGAAAAAGCAGACCATAGGCGTAGAGATTGAAATGAATAACATTTCAAGAGATAAAGCGGCGAAAGTCGCGGCGAGATATTTCGGCACAGGTCGATACGAGTACACAGAATCAAGAAACGGCTACTACACTTGGTCGGCCTGGGACGCGCAGGGCAGAGAATGGAAATTCCAGAAGGACGTGAGTATTCTGGGACCGGACGCGAAAAAGTGTGAAATGGTAACGCCGATACTTAAGTACGAGGACATTCCTTTCCTGCAGGAGCTTGTGAGAAAGCTCAGACACGCGGGAGCCAGGAGCGACGCTTCAAGAGGCTGCGGAGTGCATATTCACATAGGCGCAAACGGCCACACGCCGCAGACACTCAGGAACCTTGCCAACATTATGGCAAGCCACGAGCGGCTTTTGATAGACGCGATCAACATTTCCTCAAGCAGGATACACACATACTGCCAAACGGTTGATCAGAACTTCCTTCGGACGCTTAACCGCAGAAAGCCGAGAACGATGACGCAGCTTGCGGATATCTGGTACAGCAGCCAGAACGCGAATTACGGCAGAGGCCAGCACTACAACAGCAGCAGATACCATATGCTGAACCTTCACTCGACCTTCACGAAAGGAACGGTTGAATTCAGACTTTTCCAATTCGACAATCCGAGCGAAGCTCGCAAAGGCGGCCTCCACGCGGGACAGCTTAAAAGCTACATTCAGCTTTGCCTCGCACTCAGCCAAATGGCGAAAACGGTGAGAACAGCAAGCCCGAAACCACAGCAGAACGAAAATCCGAAATACGCGATGAGAACCTGGCTCCTGCGCCTCGGATTCATCGGAGACGAGTTCAAAACAGCCAGAGAAATCCTTACCAAGAGACTGGCCGGCGACACAGCCTTCAGATACGGCAGACAAGCCGCTTGAAGGGCTTAGGTTAAACACCCTGCCAATGACCGCTTCGGCGGTCTTAAGGTGGTAGAAGCCGAAAGGCAAAAACTCTGAAAGGATTTGATACATTATGAAAAAGTATTACTTGGCGTATGGAAGCAATCTGAACATTCCTCAAATGCGGTTCCGCTGCCCGAAGGCAACAATTCTCGGAACGGGATACATACCCGATTACGAGCTTCTGTTCAAAGGCAGCAAGACAGGGTCCTACCTGACGATTGAGGCAAGTGAGGGCAGCAGAACACCTGTGGTCGTATGGGAAGTGACGGACAAAGACGAGAAAGCGCTTGACCGTTACGAAGGTTATCCGAATTTCTATTATAAAAAGGAATTCATAATTCGCTACAAAGGCATACGAACAGGCAGACGAAGAATAATCAACGCCTTTGCCTACATTATGCACGAGGAAAGACCGATAGGAATACCGAGTAACTTCTATATGGAGACCTGCATGGACGGATATATCACATTCGGTTTTGATAAAAACGTGCTTATGCGGGCCTACAAAAAGAGTCTGGAGGTGTGCGGATATGAAGGATAGTGAACGAAAAATATCGGTATGTCCGAAATGCGGACGCACATATACGGATCGCCCGGCTTTATCAAGGACCGACAATGAAACCCTGATTTGTCCCGACTGCGGAACGCGTGAGGCGCTTGAAAGCATAGGCGTGAGCGAAAAAGAATGCGATGATATAATAGCCATAATCCACAGGCATTATGACTCGGAAAATTGAAACTCATAAACTTCGAAAATAATCGAGAACGGCTGCCGCATGGCGGCCTTTCTCTTAACATAAATAGCTGTAATATATACAACAATTTCTCTGTGATTTTGTGTAGTAATGGTATTGATATATATCCGATACGGAGGTAATATGTGACTACCATAAAGAAAACGGAGGAAATAAAAATGGTAAAATTCTATTTAAACAAAGAAAATTTCACAGAGGATTACAGAAAAACAGCCATCAACCACACCGCATACTACGCGGTCAAGAAGCGCAGAGAAAGCGGCAACAAGCTGATTGATTTCGACGATGCGATATTCGACAACGACGTCCCTGAGATCGTCGACACATTAAAGCGCATGGGCGAAACGGAATTTACAATTTCGTCAGGGTTCTCACGCCTTGTAAATACACTTTCAAACTTCGCCAAGTTCGGAGCCAACATCAAAGGCCTCACGGAGGTAAATTCGGTTTACACCAATTGCATAACGGGCAAACGTGAAAAGGTTCCGGCAATCTTAATGAAACTCGACTAAGGCAAACGAGCCGCCTTCGGGCTGCTTTCCTTTGTCAATATATAGCTGTATATTAAACAATAATTTCTCCGATATATTGTGTAGTAACGGTATTGATAAAACTCTTGTTCAGAGGTAATATGTGACTACAATAAAGAACGGAGGAAAAAATACCATGAAAACAAAATTCTATTTAAACGGAAAGAAAACCACACAAAAAGCGGTCAAGGAAATCACAGGCGATAAGAGGTTTAAAGAAATAACGGCAGACGCGAAAGAGGCATTTTTTGAAGACCCATACACCGAACTTTCCTACATGGTTCAGGGCGGAATCCTTACAGTCGAATTTATTTAAACGGGAAGCAACTACAGAAACGAAACATATGAAAACGGCCGCCTTCGGGCGGCTTTCCTTTGTCAAAATATAGCTGTATTTTTTACAATAATTCCTTCAAATCATTGTGTAGTAATGGTATTGATATATCTGTGAAATGACGGTAATATGTGACCACAATAAAGAATTGGAGGAAAACAAAATGAAAAGCATTTACAAGATTGGAAACTACTTCAAACTTAGAGAGTTCAACACAGCGATCACCAGAGCGGATTTTGAGGCACACTTTACCAAGACTGCCGAGAGCGTTCGTTTCACCTTCAACGGTTGGGACGGCAAAAGCTATGACGGCGAGAGCCGCAGCGCCAAAGTATACCGCACCAATTTTCCCGGCTACGAAGACGCTCGATTTGTGAAAATCGGAAAGGCGCTTTGCTACATTGACGAGGACAGCAGCGTTCTGGAAAAGGCAACCGGCGAGTACCACAAGGAAGCCGAATGGCTGGTCGATGTTCTCAGAGCCGAGAATTGAACACAGCCAAGAAAGACTATGGGAAACTGCCGCCGAGAGCGGCTTTTCCTTTGTCTGTATATAGCTGTATATTAAACAATAATTTCTCCGATATATTGTGTAGTAATCATATTGATAATCCCGCAAAAGTACGGTAATATGGCAGTACAATAAAGAAAACGGAGGTTACCAAAATGACAACACTTAAACTTAACGGAACTACCATTCCCTGCAAAGAATATTCCAATGGCCTCATATCCGCAGACGTAACAAGCCGGGAAACGGCTCAAAGAATATGCGATTGCAATAACGTGGCAATCGCCGATGAAGATTTATTTACCGGCGAGATATTTTTCAGCGAATTGATATAACAGAGTGTGGAGGATTGTATTTATGACAGACAAAATATATTTTGACGAAACGACAACGATCGAGGACTTGGAATACGAAATCACCACAAGCGGTGCGGTTCTAAAGTATGGTGAATTTGCGATTGCGGTGATGGTGACTGATGAGGGCTATGCTGCAGCGATATATAAGTTCATCGAAACTCCCAAAGAAGATGGTTATGATTGGGTAGACGCACCTCTGTATTTCATTGAACAGGCAGACGGGTTTTTTAAAGATACAGGTCACGCCGTCAGATGGGCATTCGACAGGATGGGATAAACTCACGGAGCCGCCTTCAGGCGGCTTTCCTTTGCCAATATATAGCTGTATTTTTATAATAATTCCTTCAAATCATTGTGTAGTAATGGTATTGATATATTTGTGAAATGACGGTAATATGTGACTACAATAAAGAATTGGAGGGAAACAAAATGTTAAAACTTAAAAAACTTTACAACCTTTTAAACAGAAACGCGAAGCTGAACATAGTTAATCCCAAACACACCACGGTATATTTTTATGGAACCGTAAAGGACATCCCGGACGAGTACGACAACTACACGGTTGTTGATATCAACGCGTTCAGCAACTTTGAATATGAGATCATCATAACAAAGTAAGCCGACCTGAGAAAGCCGCCTTCGGGCGGTTTTCTTGTGCAAAAATTATGCTGTAATATGTACAATATTATCCCGGAAACATTGTGTAGTAATGGTATTGATATATCTGTGAAATGACGGTAATATACAACTACAATAAAGAATTTGGAGGAACAATATCATGAAGTATGAAGACAGCAGAGTTAAAGGAATCGGCAAAAATACACTTAGAGAACTGGAGCAGCTCGCCATGAAAGCCAGCTACGCACTGCGACTGAGAGGCGGCATCGACGTCAGAGGCAACGACGACATAGATTTCCCGGAGGTTCATGTGTACTCCATACAGGCGATGCTTGAGTATGCTTACCGCCTCGGAAGGGAAGATGCGGTCGAAGCGGAAGCGTAAGTCAAAAATCAAACGGAAGAAGGCCGCGAAGCCTTTTTCTATGTCGATACAAACCACGGCTTGCCTGACGGCAGGCTTTTTTTACAGGAGGTGACAGCTTGAGAAAGCTGAAAAGATACATACCGTCAAAGTTCATGCTGCCCACCTCGCACTATGACAGCGATGAGGCTGATTTCGTGGTTGGTTTCATAGAGCAGCTTAAGCACACAAAGGGCGAATTTTACAAGCGACCGTTTGAGCTTATCGACTGGCAGGAGCAGATCATACGGGATATTTTCGGTACGCTGAAACCTGACGGAACGCGGCAGTTTACCACGGCGTATATCGAGATAAGCAAGAAATCCGGCAAGAGCGAGCTTGCCGCCGCTGTCGCGCTGTATATGCTATGCGCGGACGGAGAGCAGAGAGCCGAGGTGTACGGCTGTGCCGCAGACCGCGATCAGGCGTCTCTTGTATTTGACGTTGCCTGCGATATGGTAAGGCTCTGCCCGGCACTCGGCAAACGCTGCGAAATAAGGCCGAGCAGAAAGGCCATTCACTTTAAACCGACAAACAGCGTTTACAGGGCTTTATCCGCCGACGTAGCGGGAAAATCGGGCGTTAATGTTTCGGCGCTCGTCTTTGACGAGCTTTGGGTGCAGAGGGACCGAAAGTTCTTTGATATGATGACCAAAGGCACATCCGACGCAAGGAAAAATCCTCTGCACTTCATAATAACTACGGCGGGAAACGATACAAACTCGATATGCTACGAGCTTCACCAAAAGGCTATGGACATAATTGAGGGCAGAAAGGTTGATCCGACTTTTTATCCCGTGATATACGGCGCGGATACAGATGATGACTGGACAGACCCGAAGGTATGGGAAAAAGCTAATCCAAGCCTCGGAATCACGATAGATGTAGGGAAAGTAAAGGCCGCCTGTGAAAGTGCGAAACAAAATCCCGGCGAGGAAAACGCGTTCAGGCAGCTCCGGCTTAACCAGTGGGTAAAGCAGTCTGTGCGTTGGATGCCTATGGAAAGATGGGATAAATGCGCGTTTGCCGTAAACGAAAACGAGCTTGAAGGCCGTGTATGCTACGGCGGGCTTGACCTTTCAAGCACCACGGATATAACGGCGTTCGTGCTTGTGTTCCCGCCAAGATCTGATGATGAGAAATACATCATCTTACCCTTCTTCTGGGTGCCGGAGGAGACGCTTGAGCTAAGGGTAAGGCGTGATCATGTCCCGTACGATGTTTGGGAAAGACAAGGGTACCTTAAAACCACCGAAGGCAACGTGGTGCATTACGGCTTTATCGAAAAATTTATTGAAGCTTTAGGAAAGAAATATAACATACGCGAGATAGCCTTCGACCGCTGGGGAGCCGTACAGATGGCGCAGAACCTTGAGGGCATGGGCTTTACGGTCGCGGCGTTCGGACAAGGGTATAAGGATATGAGCCCGCCCACAAAGGAGCTTATGAAACTGACGCTTGAACAGAAGATAGCCCACGGCGGGCACCCGGTCCTCAGGTGGAATATGGATAATATCTTCATACGAACAGACCCGGCGGGTAATATAAAGCCCGATAAGGAAAAATCCACCGAGAAGATCGATGGAGCGATAGCGATGATTATGGCGCTCGATCGAGCGATACGGAATAAAGACACTATAGAGGGCAGCGTCTATGACAGACGCGGGATCATAGTATTTTAATTGGGAGGATTCATGAGTTTTTTAAAGTCAATATTCAAATCACGGGACAGACCGCAAAACTTCATGGGCGACAGCGTTGGCGGCGGTCGCTCTTTTCAGTTTGGAAGCGCGTGGTCGGGCAAGTCGGTAACAGAACGCAGCGCCATGCAGACAACGGCAGTGTACGCCTGTGTACGCATTATTGCTGAGACAGTGGCGAGCCTGCCGCTTCATGTTTACGAATACACAAAGGGCGGCAAGGAAAAGGTGTATACTCATCCTCTATATAAGCTGCTGCACGATATACCCAATCCGGAAATGAACAGCTTTATCATGCGCGAGGTCATGATGTCACATCTGCTTTTATGGGGAAATTCGTATTCACAGATAATCCGCAACGGCAAGGGTGAAGTCATCGCGCTTTATCCTCTGATGCCGGATAAGATGACCGTGGAACGCGGCGATGACGGAAAGCTATACTATACATACATTTCCGATAAGCAGGGCACGTTCATATTCTCCAAGGACGAGGTTTTCCATATAGTCGGACTCGGCTTTGACGGACTGATCGGTCACTCGCCGATCGCTATGGCGAAGAACGCCATAGGACTTTCGATAGCCGCCGAGGAGTACGGTTCGAGTTTCTTTTCAAATTCCGGCACTCCGAGCGGTGTGCTTGAACATCCGGGTGTGTTAAAGGAGCCTGAAAAGGTGCGCGATGCCTGGAACGACGCATACGGCGGCAACGGAAACGCGCACAAGGTCGCTGTTCTCGAAGAGGGTATGAAGTTCACACCGATCTCGATAAATCCGCAGGACGCGCAGTTTCTTGAAACGCGCAAGTTTCAGGTAAATGAGATCTGCCGCATATT
>CANPVE010000020.1 GCA_947581635.1 uncultured Clostridia bacterium
CTCCGCGACAGCTTCACTATATTACCACACTCCTTCCCTTTTGTCAAGCTTTAATTTTATTTTTTTTCGACTTTTTTGTTTTTTGATTTTTTGTCCATATATATGCGGTTCAATGTGTGCTAATTGAACAAACTAATTAAAGGCTTCTTAATTATTATTTCGATAGCAGAATTGGGCAATATGAAAAAGTCTGACTTACTTTATTTTTCCGCTCGAAAAGCTTCGATTTTCTTGTCTGTACTTATTTTTCATTTAAAGAGCCGCATTTTCACATTTCAATTTTACAATCTCCCTCTCTTTTTGCAATTCCCAAAAATTCTCTCATTCTTTTCGGAATTATAATTCGTTTCTCCGCTAAAAATATTACAGGGATTTATCCGCCTGTACAGATTTTCAACTATTGATTTGGCAGCCTCCGCAAAATCGGAGACAAAAAGCAATATATGCTTTTACAAAGATTTTTAGTTGCGCTTTGTTGAAAATTAGTATTTTAATTAGCGGAAAGTCACCTATATCAATACAAGGGACGGTTAGTAATGATTGAATTGAATAAAAAAATTCGCATCATGTGTGCAGCCGCCGCTCTTACTCTGACATTGCTCCCCGTAAGCTGCGGAACGGACGGCAACAACAATACAACTTCAAATGGTGTAAATCAGAACGGCATTTATGATGGCTCCAACCGAACAAACGGAAATAACGGAAACAATATCCTTGACGATGCCGGCAGAGTAATTGACGACGCAGGTGACGCGGTTGACAGAGGCGCGGACGCCATAGGCGACGGCCTTGACGACCTTGGCGGCGACAATGCAAATCACGGCACGACCTCCACGAATCGCAGCTCTACTTCTACCACAAACACCACCAGAGCCACCGCCACAAGATAAATTTACGCCTAATACTAATTTTCAATTAAAGGCGCAGTACTCTTGCCGAAGATTAGTATTAAAAACGGGCAGAACCGCTTGATTTTTGAGACAATTCAAAGCGGCTCCGCCCGTTTTATTACTGTGATGCTTTTTATACCAAATAAACAGCATAGCGTAGCATACCCCGACAACAAGGTACACGTCGCTATGGTTAATTTTATCTGATGAATTTATAAAAGGCATATTGATTAATGCACCATATTTTTCAGCTTTCACGGCCAATTGGCAACATAATAATCAACGCTCTCGGAAACAGATGAATACAGAGCGAAAGAGACCATAAAAGGCAGGCTCCCGAGGTGACATAGGTAAGATATAGTCCCCATTTCGCCAAATACGGCAAAAACAAAACCCCCGCAAATGCCGAATTACAGGCACTTGCGAGGATTAATGCGTGGTGGAGGCGAGGAGAATCGAACTCCTGTCCAAAAACCGCTTACCATCGCTTTCTACGGGTGTATTTTGTCTATGACATTCCCCCGTCAGGCAGCCGACAAACAGGCCGCAAGACGAAGTATCCTCTTATGCGTGACGGACTACGAGGAAGCTCATCCATACACGTTCACCGCTAATCGACGCCCTCGTGCAGCCGCGGTACTCCGCACTCGGACGCGCTGCATTAATTAAGCAGCGTAAGCAACTGTATTGTTGTCAGTTAATTTTAAGGTTTTCAGTTATTAAAGTGAACCTGAAATCACTACCCGCTTACAATGACTTACAATCCCTGTCGAAACCATTGCGCCCCCATATATCCTACATGAGTAGTATTGTATGATATAACACTTTTTATTATTTGTCAATATTGAAATTTTAATATTCATGAAAAATTAATATTATACGTGGCTTACGGGTTGAAATTTTTTGAATAAACATCATGATACTCGGTCACAATAATAACGAACCGAGGGACAGCGACTGATATCGTATGCCTTGGTATTGATATTACAGCGAAGGTGGTTTGTTTATGACAGAGAAGGAACTTTTGTACGTGCAGGACGCGCTGGGACATGAGCAGTATTTTCAAACGCAGTGCAAGGATACGTCAAGCAAAATTCAGGACCCGGAGCTTAAGAGCTGCGTTGAGCAGCTTGCCCGAAAGCATAGCGAAATTTTTAACAGCATTTACGGCCTGCTCTAATTTTTTTGCGAATTTCTATTTTTTTACAATGAAAGAGGGTAATTTCTTAGTATGAATGACAAGCAACTCATGGAAAACATTTTGCTGCTGGAAAAAGGCAGCTGTGACCTGTATATGCACGGAACTATTGAATCTTCCAATACGAACGTATGTCAGACATTCAACAAGGCGCTCAACGATTCACTTTGTATGCAAAGCACAATTTACAACAAGATGACTGCAAAGGGCTGGTATTCGCCCCAGCAAGCTCAGCAGTCGAGCATCGATTCCGTCAGACAGCAGTATAACATGATGCAGAATCAGTAATTAAATATCAGTATAAACGAAAAACGGCAGGACTTTGACATAAGCTCATGTAAAAGTCCTGCCGCTTGTGTTATTCTAAATAAGAGAAAGCGCGAAGGCGAGCACGTAATACACCGATGTCACGCCCGAATAAAGCATAATCGGACGCCAAATGGTGTCGGTGCGGTGATATACTATGCTGTACGCTACACCCTGTACCGCGACGTACAGCACTATCGGAAGTCCCGCATACTTAACCTCGCTCCACGACATACCGAGCATACCGAGTATCATGGTTATCGATGAAACAACGGTCAGCGGAAGTTCGGTCTTTTCCCGCGTATCGCATATGAGCGTAAGTATCATCTTGACTATCGCCGAGGGGAGCACGAGATATAGCATCACGTTGGCGGACGGCACGACAAAAATCTTGGTTACAAAATACATAACTCTCGAAAACATGCCTCCGTCCGGCATGGAAAACGGACTGTCGAATATCCGTGAAACTACCAGATAAATCAGATCGACACCAAACGCCGCCAGAACGCTGTATCTTACCATCTTTGTCCAGTTTTCTTTTGACCGTCCCTTTGAACTGTAGTTTATATTCAGGGCAAATGAGAATGACACAGTTATAAAGAGCACCAGCGCAAGTTCGATCAGCTTGGAAAAGAATTCCGGCAGGAACCCGCTGCCGTCTTCTATCATCCATAGATATGGCATTACAAACGAGCTTATTAGCGAATTTAGCTTGCCAAAGTAATAAAGTCCCACAATAACTACGGCTGTACTGGCCACGGCAGCGAACCAAATTACCCCGGTTTCAACATTCTTTTCGTTCTGCGTTTTTTCACGGTAGATGGAATCCAGCAATTCGTCCTCACGCATTGCGCGGATATCATCGGAGGTCATAGCTTGCTTCTCTGCTTTGTCTTTTTTATTTTTTTTCGGCATTTTTCAGCGCTCTCCTTTCGGTAATCTGATTCATACTAACTTTAATAAAAAGTACGATAAAAAATCCATATGCGCAGGCTATTGAAGTTTACGTTAAATGTAAAAATTCGTGTTTTAATTTATCGTGAAGTCTCTTGGTCGGGGATAACGCTCGATATGTCTTTTATTGAATTGATTCTAAGAAGTTTTTGCAGGCTCTTCTTGCCAGTATCAATGCGCACCAGCACCCACTTTTCGTCACAGTCAATCACGGTGACGCCGCCGCGCGGGTTCTCTGCGTATGTCAGTACGTCTATGTCTTCCTCGTCCTCATAGAAACCGAGAATTATACGCTTGCCGATGTATTCCCGCATTCTATCACCTAATTCATCGCGGCTTTGGAATTGCCGCGAATTACCGCAATCGCTAAGCTGTCTTTCCAGCCTGATTACTCTGTCCCTCAGTGAAAAAAGGGTTATAAAGGCAATGAATCCCATTATCGACCACACCATAGTTATAGTTTCCATAGTCATTCCGCCTCCCCGAGTATCTTGACCGAAAGCACCGAAGCTGCCGAAATCAGCTTTTCCACACCGCCGTTTTTGCCTGTGCTGCGAACTTTAAACCACGTTCCGTCGAAGCCAAGCACGGTACAGTCGTTGCAGACGATATCAAAATCGTCCTCCCCATCGTAGAAACTAAACTGCACCCTTTTGCCCTCCAGGCTCGCCAGAAGCCTTGACGGTCTGCGTGATGTGTTCGTAGAACCGCCGCATGAATCCACATCGGTGCTTCCGCCAAATTCGGTGTCGTTACTGAGCAGTTGGTCGCAACTCACACCCAGTATACCGGCAAGCTCGGATATCTTTTCTATGTCGGGCAGAACCGAGCCGTTTTCCCACCGTGAAACTGTCTGCCGTGTGACGTGCATCGTCTCGGCAAGCTCTATCTGTGTGATTCCCAGCGCCTTGCGCCTTTCGGATATTTTGGTTCCTATTTGCATAAAAGATCATCTCCATTTGAATTTTTTATGCGTTGATTTTACAATAAATATCCGCCCGACGCAAGAAATTCTCGTGTGCAATATGTAACACTGCGGTTTACATTGGCGTTCAATCGATATAATTCGGCGTGCTTTGGAGCAGTTCCGTTTCCTCCGCCCGACTTCCACCCTTGCCGAAAGGGCAGACCTTCATACACAATCCACACACCGAGCCTCGTCCTATATGCTGATACGCCTTCTTCATATGGGTAGAGCACTTCTCTGCGTCGAATATTTCTTCTCTCGCCATGCCTCTCACGTAATTGACTCCCATCACCGCTCCCGCAGGACACACCTCCGCACACAAACGGCAGCTTTCGCACCTCGATTCCATGGGTTCAGCCGTGACGGGGAGTTCCATGTCCGTGAGCACTGTAGCCAGCCTCACGCGCGGGCCGTGTTTCAATGAGACGAAAAGTGCGCTCTTGCCTATCCAGCCCAAGCCCGCAGCGACGGCCGCCGATTTATGCTGATATATGCCCGTGTATTTGTCGCCTCGGTCGTGTACGCTCTGTGAAGCGGCTATAGGATATGCCATAGCCCCTTCGCGCCTGAGAGCCTCGCAGGCTATAAGCGCACACCTGTCCAGCAGGGCGTTGACCGCTCGGTAATGCTGGAAGTAGGCGTATGTGGGTGCGCCGTCGATTTCGTCCACTATTGCGTCGGAAAGTCTGAACATGAGCGTCACAGCGTAATTGTATCGCGACAGGTCGGGCGAAACCGTCTCGTCTATACGGCTGAATCCGACCTCGCAAAGCCCTTCGTACAGAAGGCGCTGTCTGAACTTTTCAAAATCCATACGGGTTATCCAAGTATCCTTTCATAGATATTTTAATGAGATCCGCCCGCCTGAATTATTCAATGTACTTGCAGTTGGTGAAATCCGCAGCGCCGTCGAACGGCGAGAAGTATATTCCTGATACGGTGGGAAGGGTCACAAAATATGTCACCTCGTAATACACCGGGTAGAATATGACATAGGTGTTGAGGTATTTCTCCGCCGCCGCCATTGCCGCCAGAATGTCCTCGGTGTTGCTCCGCGCAGACGCCTTGGCCACCAGAGCGTCATAGGCGGGGTGCTCAAGAAATGCCGGGTTTGAAGCGGAATCCGACGTAAATTTGCTCAAAGTGTTCAGCGGGTCGTCTTTCGTGGGGGATATCGGGTAAAAGGCTATCTGATAATTTCCGAGGCTGACGCGGGATTGAAGAGTGCTTAAATCCAACGGTTCTATATTGGCATACACATAAAGATTCTGTTGCCATGAGTGCATTATGCTGTACATCAGATTTTTTATCTGTTCGTCATCTGGACAAATCAGCGTAACGCTCGGCATACTGGTGAGCTCAATGGATTGAAGCGCGGAATCCATGGAAGCGCGCGCCGTACTGAGATCGTAAGTCTCTTTGAAACCGCTCCCGGCCAGCTCGCGGTAAAGCTGACCGTTGAGATGAGTTGAGGGAGGAATTATGTCGTTGGCAGCCTCGAATCCGTATGGAATAAGGCTCTTGCCGTTCTCGTCGGCGCAGGCTTCGTCCGTGACACAAGCCATGAACGCACGCCGTATTGCGGTCTGATTTATGGCCGTTTTCTGCATATTGAAGAGGAATCCCCAAGTGGTGTCGGTGACTGTGGTGTATTTATAATCTGTGCCTTCAAGCTTTTCTATATCCTGAGTGTCTATAACAGCGGATTCAACCGTCTCATTTTCAAGAAGAGTGAAATAATTTGTATCCGAACTTCGTATGCCGAAGTAAAGTACTCGGGGCGACACTTCATTATATCCCGAATAATTCTCGTTGCGGACGGTTCGCACATAGTTGTCGTGCGACCAGCCGTTTTCAGATATGGCAAAGGGTCCGTTGCTGAGAATATATTCATCGTCAAGACCATAGTGTCCGTTGGTTGAGAGGAAAAATTTCTCGTTGCACGGCATATACACGGCGTTGGGCGTTTGCAGTACAAATTCGGCGTATGAGTATTCCATAGACACCTTTAGCGTATGGTCGTCTATCACCGTGACGCCCAGGGAATCCGGCTCGGTTTCACCGCTGTTGACGGCACGGGCATTTTTTATCGGAAAGAGCTGAGAACAGGTCGGAGAACTCGTGCTGGGATCGAGCGCGCGCTGCCACGCGTATACGAAGTCTTTGGCAGTCAGAGGCGTACCGTCGGACCATTTGGCGTCGCGCCGCAGATGAAAGGTGTATTCGGTGCATTCGGCATTGCTGCTCCATTCCTCGGCAACTCCGGGAATTATGCTTCCGTTTTCGTCGTATCGGGTCAGCCCCTCAAATATATTGCGTATGACGAGCAGAGAATTGTTGTCCGACGTCATCTGAGGGTCGAGGTTTCGCGGTTCGCTTGTGAGCGAATAACTTATGGCCTTGTCGGTGCCGTCGTCGCTGCTGCAAGCGGTAAGCAACGATACGGTAGAAAATACCATACATACGCCCATCAGAAAAGCTGTTATTTTTCTTAATCTTTTTTTCATAATCACCACTTGTTTAAAGCAATCGTATTTATTTTTTAACCTGAATAGCAGTCAGTCTCGCCGGCGCCCAATTTAAGTTCCCAAGTCACTCCGCGCCCGTCTCCGTATAATAAATAAAAATGTATATTAATATATTGACATTTTAACTCAAAATCCGCTGCATTGCAAGAGAAATAATATTAAAATCCACGGCAATAGCATTTGAATTTTGCAATATTCTGTCCGCTTGACTTGTGGCTTTGCCTTTTTAAATTGTGAGCAGTCTTAGAGTTACTTTCTTTATGTTATTGCAGCAATCCGTTGTTCAACATTCTCTGTGCGGCGATTAAAATGCCCGTCTTGCCCGCCGCATAGTTTAGACCGCCCTGCATCCAGACGGCGTACGGTTCACGGAGGGGTGCGTCCGCCGACAGTTCGATCGAAGATCCAAGCGTGAAGGAACCCGACGCCATGATTATCTTGTTGTCATAGCCGGGCATATCCCATGGTTCTGGCAGCGCCATTGAATCAACGGGAGAGCCGCTCTGTATTCCCTGGCAGAATGCTATGAGCGCTTCGGGAGTGTGCAGGAGAACTGATTGAATTATGTCTGCGCGGGGTTCATTCGGCAGGGGAGTTACGTCATAGCCCAGGCGCGAGAACAGTCCGGCGCAGAATACGGCGGTCTTGAGAGCCTCGCCCACCACGTGCGGCGCGGAGAAAAGGCCCATGTAAAGCTCGCGCGAGTGCCCCAGAGTGCAGCCCACCTCGCGTCCCGTGCCCGGGGTAGACAGGCGGTAGGAGCACATCTCCACCAAATCCCTGCGCCCCGCGATGTATCCGCCTGTGGGTGCTATGCCGCCGCCCGCGTTCTTGATAAGCGAGCCCGCCATTAAATCCGCGCCGTGACAGCATGGCTCAGTAAGCTGTACAAATTCTCCGTAGCAATTGTCAACCATAACTATAACTTCGGGCTTGACCTCGTGGGCGGCGGCGCATATCTCCTCAATTTGCTCTACGGTTAGCGATGGACGGAGAGAGTAGCCGCGCGAACGCTGAATGTAAACCATTTTTACCGAGCTGTCGGAACGAAGTCTACGGCGCATTTCGTCTATATTGACCGCGCCGCCGTCGATAAGGTCGATTTTTTCAAAGCGCACTCCAAATTCAAACAACGACCCGCTTGCGGGGGGCGTCGTCAGACCTATTACAGATTGAATGGTGTCATAGGGCATACCCGTCACACAGAGCATTGTGTCATTTGGACGAAGCACGCCGAAGAGCGCGACGGTCAGCGCATGAGTGCCGCACATAAAATTGTGGCGAAGCAGGGCGTCTTCACATTCCATTGCGTCGGCAAATACGCGATCGAGTTTCTCACGTCCCACATCGCCGTAGCCATAGCCCGTGGAAGTTGTGAAGCAGTTTTCGCCCACGTTATTGTCGATGAAAGCGGCCAACACCTTTTGTTGATTTTGGAATGATATGTCCTCTATGTGCCGGAAATCGGGACGAACGTCCGCCTCTGTCTGTTCGGCAAGTTCCATCAGGTGTTCGTCAATATTAAAAAATTTTCTATAAGACATTGTAATTAACCTCACTTCAAATGTATTGATTTATTCCAGTTCACAACAAAGATGAGTATATCATTTACCTGGTCTGAATGTCAATCCTCGTACGCAATATCACGAAAATCAATTTAAAAAAACTGAAGTCAAGCGCGCGGAGCAATATGGGAGTTCAGGGGGATAATTCCTCCTGGCAGGGACGTGGGGGCAGCGCCACCACTGAGGAGTGGGGCACCCCCACAGGCAAAGCGGCAGGCTGAGCGGGCAAAATGCGGCAGGATCTAAGGCGAGTTTAGACTAATATAGAACGAATAATCTTTTTAATAAAACTTTCCCGATTTATTTAAGCCGCAAAAAAATATGCACCAACAAGAAAATCGAAGATTTTGGGGTGGAGAAATAACGGGCGAAGAAATAAAAAACAATCCGATTTTTTGTCGATGCTGTCATTAAAAATTGATTTCCGTGGCGCGCCTAATTTGTCTATTGAAAAACACCCCATCGTATGCTAAAATGTAAATCAAATTATAGATTTAATTTGAGGAGCGTTTTTGATGACAAATCATGAGAGAATAGTAAACGCAGTAAAGGAAATATTGGACGCGGTGGGCGAGGATACGCAGCGCGAAGGTTTGCTGGAGACCCCTGAACGCGTGGCGCGAATGTATGAGGAAGTATTCAGCGGTCTGAGCGACGACCCAGAGCGCCATTTGAAAATATTCAATGAGCAGGATAAAGAGGGCGAGGTTGTAATAGTGCGGGATATTCCTCTTTATTCCATGTGCGAACATCATTTGCTCCCCTTCATAGGCAAGTGCCACATCGCCTACATTCCCAAGAACGGGCGCATCATCGGACTTTCAAAATTCGCCCGAATTGTAGACTGCTTCGCGCGCCGCCCGCAGGTGCAGGAGCGCCTCACGGCTCAAATTGCCGACTTTCTCTATCGCAAGCTTGAACCGCAGGGCGTAGCTGTAGTCATTGAAGCCGAGCACCTGTGCATGACCATGCGCGGCGCGAGGGCAGCGGGCAGCAGCACTCAGACCAGCGCCCTGAGAGGCATAATACGAAGCGACACCCGTACCCGCAATGAGGTGATGACGCTTCTTGCGGGAGGCAGCAAGCTATGATTGTTACAAATGAAACACTTTCCGATCGTTCGGCACACGCGAAGCAATGGAAAATACGCGGCGGCGCTCTCACGCTTGACCGCACATATATAATGGGCATACTCAACGTCACGCCCGATTCATTTTCGGACGGCGGCAAATACTCATCGGTCGAATTGGCTGTCGCCCACGCGCACGAAATGGTGCGACAGGGCGCGGACATAATCGACATAGGCGGGCAGTCCACGCGCCCGGGACACACTCCGATATCCGCCCGGGAGGAATGGATGCGAATCGAACCTGTGCTCAAAGAACTTTGCGGAAAAATAAGCGTCCCTATATCCGTGGATACATATTACCCCGAAGTCGCGGCAAAGGCGGCTGAACTTGGCGCGCAGATATTCAACGACGTTACGGGCTTTCGCGAACCCGCGATGAGAAAATACGCCGCCCAATACAAGGTTGGGTGCGTAGTAATGCACAACATTGAGCTTGACGAAGAAGCCGACGTATGTTCGGAGCTTCTCCAATTCTACCGCGACCGCACAGCCGAATGCATACGTGACGGAATTGAATGCGAGCGCATCTGCCTGGACCCCGGAGTGGGCTTCGGCAAAAGCTATGAGCAGAACCTTCAAATTGCGGCGCGATTCGCGGAGCAATGCCTTGAAGGATATCCCATGCTCGCGGCAGCCTCGCGAAAGAGGGTAATAGGAATGTCCTGCGGCAATCCTCCCGCCGGGCTGCGAGTCAGCGGAACCATAGCCTATCACACAGCCTGCATACTTGGCGGGGCTGATATTATCCGCGTACACGACGTCGCCGAGGCAGTTCAGGCGGCTGCGGTAGCGGACGCGATTGCCGTGCGGCTCGTCTAATCTCGGTTTTTTACAAGTCGCTGTCGCTGAGAATTGCGGCGGCGGCGGATCTGTAATATTTCCGCGCCTTTTCCAAGCCGCCGCCCGTTATTTCAGCTGTGCGGTCATAGGACTTTTCGGCATTCTTAACTGTCGCACTCTTCATATCAAACGCGGTTCCCCACTCGGGGACGGACTTGTCCAGCGGAACTATTTTGTATACGTTTTTCTTGGTGTCGGGGTCAACACGCAGATCCACCCATGTCGGCAGCAAACTTGTGTCGGATATAACCACGCGGCCGTCGCTGTACTTGTTAAATGTCACGCTGAAAAGGCAGCCGTCCTCGGTATGTCCCGTGTTGAGCGACATTCGCGACCTGCGCTGATTTGAAACCGCGTTGCCGGTGGAATAAATGCAAAGCGTCTTGTGTGTGGAATCGCTGCTTGTCAGCAGGTCAACCGGCTGAATTACGTGGGGATGTCCGCCCACTATCACATCGACGCCTAAGTCGCAGACTTTCTGTGCAATCTGTTTTTGATATTTGTTCGGCGAAGTCTTGTACTCGGTTCCCCAATGTATAAACAGCATCACCGCTTCGGCGCCGTCGCCCTTCATATCGGAAATATTGTCGGCAAGGTCGGAATAAAAGTTGTCAGTCTTACCGTAGTTAAAGGAATTGATCAGCTTGGCGGATTCGCTGCTCAGGGTTATACCGTTGAGATATTTTTTATTGTTGTTGGAGCCGTTTGTCTCGTATGTGTAGCAAATCATTCCTATTTTAATGCCGTTTACTTCTTTTACAATGTACTTTTTGTCTGTTTCTTTTAAGAATGTACCTGTATGTTCAAGTCCCTTTTCGTCAAGCACCTCAAGCGTGCGCTTCATACCCTTCGCGCCCATATCATACGAGTGATTGTTGGCCGTAAGCACCATATCAAAGCCCGCGTTTTTTACCGCGTCAACTATAGTATCGGGGGTGTTGAAGGTGGGATACCCTTGGTACTTCACTCCGCCCTCAGTACCGCGCAGAGTAGTTTCGAGATTGGCGATGGCGTAATCCGAAGCGGAGACGTATTTGGATATGTACGGAAATATATTCTCAAAGCTGTAGCTCTTTGATTTTGAATTGTAGGCGGCGGTGAGCATGGGCGAATGTGCCATGACGTCACCCGTCACAGAGATTGTGGCCTGTGAAGTCATGGTGAGCGCCGGAGGCTCGTCGACAATCTGCGGCAAATCAGAATCGGAAACAATATTTGAAACGACGGGAGCGTAGTCGGGCGGACTGTCGGAGGCAGTAGTATCCACCCCTCCCATTTGACGCACAACGGCGTAGCTCCCCAGCAGAACCAGGACAAGCAGCAGCACACTGCCGACAGTAATTATATTTTTCACGCCTGCCGCGTTGTTTTTCCCGTTTGACATGATATCATTACTCCAGTCTAAGTCATAATTTAACTATTTCCATCATTGTACCATATTTCGACAGGTATTGCAACGCGAATATGAATTTTTCAGCAGGCAAATTTTATAAGCCACACACATTGGCGCAGCGGCGGTATTCTATCCTGTAATTTACATCGGCTGACGATAAAACGAACCGTCCGCAATTTTTATCATTTTCATCTTCTTCATAAAGGAGTGCATACTACATTGCAGAAGCCAATTGTAAGAGATGTGATCTTTCTGGGACAAAAATCCCTTCCCGCCTCGCCCGAGGATATACCTGCGGCGGACGATCTGACAGACACCCTTCGTGCAAATCAAAAAATCTGCGTCGGTCTGGCCGCCAATATGATAGGCATTAAGAGACGCATTATAGCGTTCAGCGACAACGGAGTTTTGATCGAGATGTTCAATCCCGAAATCATAAAAAAATCCGGCGAATACACGGCGGAGGAAGGCTGCCTGTCACTGGAAGGCACGCGCACCGCGACACGTTACCACACCATAAAGGTGCAATGGCAGGATCGCACTTTTCAAACCCGAACCGGGATTTTCACGGGTTGGACGGCCCAGATAATTCAACACGAAATCGACCATTGCAACGGTGTTTTAATTTAAATTTTTTATTTTATTTTTGAGGAGACATATCAAGTGATATTTGTATGGTATTCAAAGTGCTCGACCTGCAAAAAGGCGAAAGCGCTGCTCGACGAAAGCGGCGTGAACTACACGAGCCGCGATATAAAGCAGGACAACCCCACCCGCGCCGAACTGAAGGAATGGTTGACAAAGAGCGGACTTCCGCTCAAAAAATTCTTCAATACGAGCGGAACTCTCTACAAATCCATGTTGCTGAAAGACCGACTTTCCGAGCTGTCGGAGGAAGAACAGCTTAATTTGCTGGCCTCTGACGGAATGTTAGTTAAGCGTCCCATACTCGTGGGAGATAACTTTGTGCTGGTCGGCTTCAATCGGGAGGCATGGGAGGCGGCGCTAAAGTGAAATCGCCCTTTGTGCGCGGCGCTGCGGACGGAATTCCGATTGCCTTGGGATATCTCTCGGTATCGTTCGGATTCGGAATCATCTGCGTTCGCTCGGGGCTGTCGTCTCTCGTGTCGGTGATAATATCGGCCACAAATCTGACCTCGGCAGGGCAGGCCGCAGGCGTGGCAATAATCGCGGCGGGAGGTTCATATGTCGAAATGGCATTGACACAGCTTATAATAAACCTGCGCTACGGACTGATGTCCCTATCGCTCTCCCAAAAGCTCGATAGCACATTCAACACATGGCGCAGGCTGCTGGTTTCATTCGGTGTCACAGACGAAATATTCGCTGTTGCTTCGGCGCAAAATGGCAGGATTACAGCGCGATATATGTACGGCATCATATCGGTATCGGCATTCTGCTGGACACTCGGGACATTCCTCGGCGCGTCGGCAGGTCAACTCCTTCCCGATTCGCTCGGCAATGCAATGGGAATTGTGCTACACGCTATGTTTCTCGCAATAATAATTCCCCCCGCCAAGAAGAGCCGCAGTATATTGATTGTGGTGATAACGGCGGCGTTGTGCAGCCTTGTTTTCAAATATCTGCTCACTTTCATATCGGGCGGTTTTGCAATAATCATAAGCGCTGTGCTGGCGGCGTGCGTGGGGGCGCTGGTATTCCCGATTGATGACGAAAAGGGCCGAGAAAACAAAAATGAAGAAATCGGGGTGAGCGGGGAATGAGTATTGCAATATACATCGCGGTAATGGCAGCGGTGACATATCTCATTCGCATGATACCCTTCACCGCCTTTCGCAGGCAAATCAAATCGCGTTTTTTCCGCAGTTTTCTGTATTACGTGCCATATGCGGTACTCAGTGCCATGACAGTTCCCGCCATATTCTATTCCACGGGGAGCGTTGGGACCGCCATAGCGGGAACGGCGGTCGCGGTTATTCTGGCGTATCTTGATATGCCGCTCATAGTGGTGGCGCTGTCGGCGTCTGCGGCGGCATTTGCTGTGGGATTAATAATTAAATAAAAAAATACCGTCTGCACGGCAGGATTTTAAAATTATCTGTGCAGGCGGTATTTTTTAGCGTTCGTTTTTTAACTCAAATCGTTGTGTTCCCCACCAATCAGGGCAGAGTTCTTTCAATTTTAAGGTTCTTTTTGTATCCAAATCCAACAAAATTTCAATCTCACCGCTGTCTCTGTCAAGCTGCATGAGATATTCGCGGCAGGCCCCGCAGGGTGAAACGACTCTGCCGTCCTCCATCACGGCGACCAACTTATCAATTTGACTCTCGCCGTGGGTGAGCATATTTGCGATAGCGTTTCGCTCTGCGCACATTCCGAGAGAGGACGCGGTATCAATGCACACGCCCACATAAATATTGCCTGATTTGGTGAGAATTGCCGCCGCCACTCCTCCCGCCTCGATAAACGGCGACACCGTGCGGGGATTTTGGACGGCGCGCGCCCTGTCGTAAAGTTCTTGCCATATTTTATCCACTGTAGAATCATATCCTCTCTAAAGCGCCCATAGGGCGCCGTTTGTTCGGTTGGCTTCGCCTCTGCTTTATTCGCCTATCCTTGTTGATTATCTCGGCTCTCTTTGCTCGGTCGGCTTCGCCTCTGCTTTATTCGCCCGTTCCCGTTGGTTATCTCGGCTCTCTTGCTCGGTCGGCTTCGCCTCTGCTTTATTCGCCTATCCTTGTTGGTTATCTCGGCTTTCTTTGCTCGGTCGGCTTCGCCTCCCTTGTGGGGCTTTGCCCCACGCCCCAGCGGTGGCGCCGCCCCCGCGCCCCTGCCAGGAGGAATTATCCCCCTGGACTCCCACGCTTCGCTAATTATGTTTATCAGGAACCCGCGCTCTCGTATACCGACAGCCCTTTATGCCAAACTGCAAGCCCTATCGCAAAGAGCACGCAGCCCGCGATAACAGTGCCAAGTATGCTGAATACAGGATCGGTGTGGCGCAGTAGATAACTCGCAGGATAAAAGGCTGTAAAAGCAAACGGTATGATGTAGGTGATACCGTAGCGAACAGGTCTGCTGTATATCTCGACAGGATATTTTGAAAAATCGTTCATGCCGTAAATCATGTTGATGATATGGCCGCTCTGCTTGGTCCAGAATGAGATTGAGGCAAGTATTATTTTTATTGATGTGTAGATCAACATACCGAAAAGCACCGCGACTATCGCGAGCGGTATATCGTACCACACAAATGGCAGGTCAATATGCGTCACTGAGGTAATTATGAGCGCAATGCCAACCACCAGTTCGCCCAGCGAATCCACTTGAAACATCTCGACCGTGACGCTGAGCAGCGGACTTATGGGACGAGTGAGGTACTTGTCAAACTCACCCCTTCGCACTATTCCGTAGCCCACATTCCAGAGGTTGTCGCAAAACAGATGATCCAGCCCCTTAGGAAGCAGCGAGAATCCGTAAATAAACATGATCTCGTAGTAACTCCACCCCTTGAGGCTCTCGACACCGCCGAAAATTATGGCGAGAAACGCGATATTGACCACCTGATCGATAAGGAATGAACAGGCTCCCGTGATAAAATCAACTTTATATTCCATGAGCTTTTTCAAGTGCTGCGCTGCAAATATCCTGAAAAGGCGAAAGCCGCGCCGAACTTCTTTGAATATTTCAAATATTTTCAAGCAAAAATCCCCCCAAAGACACAACTGTATATTCCCTCAAACCGTTATCCGTCGTTTGTTTTTATTCTTTATTTTTATTAAATTTAGCCGCCCTGTACGGTGACGTGCTTGAGCGCTGCGGAAAGTATTATTTTGGATATGATGTAGAATCCAATCACCCAAACGAATTGAAGCATAAGCCGCAGGGCTGCTTCCTGACCGGAATACTTGCCCATGTAAATCATCACAGGCGTGTAGCTAAGCGATGAAAATGGGAGCCATTCCATAACAGAGCGCAGGGTATCGGGCATAAAGGCCAGCGGTATCACAGAGCCCGAAAGGAAGCGAAGTATGCTCGATTTTAATATGTTAAAGCCCCACAGGTTTTTCAAAAAGAACGCCATAAATCCAAAGCACACGTTCATATAGAACGAGAACATATAGCTCATGGCGACGCTGAGCATATACAGCGCGAAGGTTCCTATGCTGAACATCACCCGACCGTACGTGAAGTATTTGTATATTTCCACACCCGCCAGCATCGGCACGAATATCAGTGTAAAGGTGAGCGACTTCTGACCAAGCTCGTTAAAAAGGAATGTCATGTCAAAGCTCACAGGCTTGATAAGACGCATCGCGATATTGCCGTCGCGCACCTCCTCGCCCACTGCAAACGAACCGTCGCTCTCGGTGAGATATCCCGTCAGGTTAGTGACAAAGAGAAACACCACCATATCCGTCATGCTGAAGCCGTTGAATGTGCTGCTTCCCGATGAGGCGAACACCGCACGCCAGACGTAATACATCACGAAACAATACATTATATCTCCGATGAACCACGCTATAAAATTTGCGCGGTAGGCAGTCGCGCCGTGTATTCCCGCCCGGGTAAAGGGCAGGTACGTTTTCAAAAATTTTCTCATACTGTTTCCACTCCATAAACTCACTCGTAAAACCAAATCTTTTGGCTGAAATTTTCATTCTCCTCATCGTTGCAAACCTGCTCCAGATAACACCGCCCGTTCAGGCGGGTGTGCAGTCCCATTCTCTCGGCAAATGACGGCTCGTAAACACGTGTCCATTTCTGGTATCGGATATCTGTTCTGTCCCAAAATGTGCGATAATATCGCTCTTCAAAAAAAAGTATTATTTGAGACCATGCAACATTATTTTCATACACCACAAGCACCACTCTGCAAAAGGGCAAATCATAAGGCGCGGCAACAATGATTTGCTCGGTCTTTTGCAAAAGAGCGGACATTATATCTCTGCGCGATTTCCCCTTGGGCTTAAAGAATAAATTTCCATAAAGCTTTATTGTCTCGTCGCTGAACGGCGGTTCCGGGCGGTAATTGGGCTTGATGTTTTCTATTAACTCCAGCAGACGCCGACATTCCCGCCTGTACCAACGCTGCTTTTTTCTGCCAACGTCATACATAAATTGTCTCTTCTCCCTATGCCTACTCCTGTAATCCGAAATGTGTTTCCAATATTTCCAATGTACCCTCTATCGTGGATTGTTCATCGCGCACACAGGTGAAAAATCCGCTCTCGGCAAATTCTCTGTAACGCTCCCCGCTGTTGATTTCCGCAATGCAGGTCTTAAAGTTCGCCATTGTGACCTCGGGATTTTCGGACTCATTTATCTTTGAAAGCAGAAATTGCTTTTCGGGGTCGCCGCGCTCGAAGAATCTCTCCACCGACATTATCTGCGGACTTAACATTATCGCTACGCGGCGATAATCGGAGATTTCGCCCAGGATATCGAGCGGAATATTGGTATCCACAAAGATTTTCTTTCCTTCTGCGCTGAGCTTAATCAACTCGATTATTTCAAGCTCCGCGCCCTCACGCGAACACCCGTCTATCCATGCGGCGTATTCATCGGGCGTACGGTTTAGGAATTCCTGCCAGCCCGACATTGTTTCAAAATAGCTCAAATTCGGCTGATGCCGACTGTCTGTCAGATCAAACAGCCTTTCTATGTAATTCTCGCCGCAGATTATGCCGCCGTGCCTTTCAGCCAGCATTTTCACCATAGTGGACTTGCCTGCATAGGCCGTGCCGTTGATGAAATAGACGTTTTTTAAAATATTTTTTAATATATTGCTTTCAATTCCTATTTTCATTGTCATATAACATCCGATATCACAAATTCGAGCATCATTTTTTACCCGCCGTACCCTCATCAAAATGCCTGAGTGAATATTTCAGTTCCTTGGCATGATCTCCGCTGTCCTGGTAGCACCTCACACCCGTGTCGTCCTCGATTGTCATGCCGATTTTCTCCATGACCCGACGCGAAGCGATATTTCTCGCGTCGCAGCGTGCGAAAATTTTGCTCAGACCCAAGGTATCAAACGCAAATTCTTTTAGTGCCAGCGCCGCTTCAGTGGCGTATCCGGGGCCGTGGCAATCCCCGAGCAGCAGCCAGCCCAATTCTCCCTCGTCGGGAAAGGTTTCATCTATATAAACCGAAACGCCGCCGATGTGCCTTTCACCCAGCAGCACCGCAAACTCAAAACGCCGCTGATTTTCATTGCTCCAATCGCGCTCGGCTTCCAGCAGAAATTCCAGAGTATCCGCCAATGTTTTGTTTGGCAGATAAATCATATATTTTGTCAATTCCGCATCGGAGGCGTACTCATGGGTAGAATACAGATACTTCACGCTCTGCGGAACAAGAGTCAAACGACGCGTCCGAATTTCAAAATTATTTCTGTCAAAAAAAATCATTGTTTATCCTCTATTCTGCCGGACGTCGGTGTTCAGTTCCTTACGGTCAAAAAAACGGTACCGCGCTTCGTTAATTATTTTTAAATGCTGCCGCCGTGTTCTGCATCGCCCTTATACAGTCGGCGGATTATCTCCTCGATGTCGGCGTCTTTGACGTTGATATCCTTGACATGAACGGTACCCAGTGTATAATTCAACATTTGCTCAACAGAAATTTTGTCGGTATTAAAAGCAACCGTCACCATTGTGCCATCTGCCTTGAACGTCAAATCGCCTTCGCCAAGACCGTTTGAGGCAAACGCATTCTCATAGTCAAGCGCCAATATGGAATTTTCGTCCGCCGCTTCAAAATTCAATTCGCGCATCTGGCCGTACTTTTGCTTGAGATTGTAAAGGCTGCCGTCATACACTTTCTTGCCGTGGTCTATCATCACAATTCGTTTGCACAAAGATGATATATCTTCCAAATCGTGCGTTGTAAGAATGACGGTAGTACCTTCCTCGCGGTTGATTTTCGATATAGCCCTGCGGATATTGTCCTTTACCACCACGTCCAAACCGATAGTCGGCTCGTCGAGGAACAGCACCTTTGGATTGTGCAGCAACGACGCGGCGATGTCCGCCCTCATTCTCTGCCCGAGCGACAACGTGCGCACGGGGGAATTTATAAATGGCTGCAATTCCAGCACCTCGTTGAGAAATTCCATCTGCTTTGTGAACTTTGCCTCGTCCACCTCATATATCTCACGAAGCACGGCATATGTCTCGGTGAGCGGCAGATCCCACCACAGCTGCGTTCTCTGACCGAACACAACGCCGATTTCCTTGACGTACTTTTTTCGATTTTTCTGCGGATTTTGCCCATTTATAATGCAGTTTCCCGCAGTAGGGGTGAGAATCCCGGTCAACATTTTGATTACAGTGGATTTTCCCGCGCCGTTCGGACCGATAAAGCCCAAAATCTCGCCTTTATCAACATGGAAAGATATATCGTCCACTGCTTTGACCGTTTCCTTCTCGCTGTGAAAAATCGACTTTACACTGCCCATGAATCCCGGCTGCTTGACGGTCTTCTTGAAATATTTCTGCAAATTTTCTACCTGTATCACTTTCTCAACTCAACTCCATCTTCTAAAATTTTACAATAGAATGATATCATTATGAATAAACTATTTCAAGCGGTTGGAGCGATTCTTTAGACTTTCTTTAGATTTCCAAAATCACAAAAACACATCGCCAAGTCCGCGCCTGTCGGTTTCAGCGATGTGTTCTTCATTTGGATTATTTTATTCAGCCGAGGCGGTCGTCGCCGCATTCTCAGTCGACTTAGCGGTTGCAGCGGCATCAGTTGACTTTGTAGTTGACTTTGCAGTTGCCTTTGCAGTCGTGGTCGTCTTTGTGGTAAGCTTGGTGCTCTCGGTGGGCTTGGAAGTCGGCTTCGTGCTCTCGGTGGACTTTGAAGTCGACTTGGTGCTCTCGGTGGACTTTGAAGTCGACTTGGTGCTCTCGGTGGGCTTGGAAGTCGGCTTGGTGTTCTCGGTGGGCTTGGAAGTCGGCTTGGTGTTCTCGGTGGGCTCGGAAGTCGGCTTTGTGCTCTCGGTGGGTTCGGAAGTCGGCTTTGTGCTCTCGGTGGGCTTGGAAGTCGACTTGGTGCTCTCAGTAGGCTTGGAAGTCGACTTGGTGCTCTCGGTCGACTTCGTCGTGGTGGTGGTAGTGGTCTTGGTAGTGGTCGTCACCTCTGTAACCGTCACGGTAAAGGTTGCCTTGTAGGAACCGTCAACCGAAGTCGCGGTAATTACAGCGGTACCCGCGCCCTTGGCTGTTATGGTGCAGGATGCATTGTTGCTTTTGACGGTTGCAACCCTGGTGTTGTTTGACACCCAATAGCACGCCTTTTCGCTGGCATTGGAAGGCTCAAATGTCACATTTATCGTGAAGCTCTCGCCGACCTTCACTGTCTTCGAGGTGGATTTCAGGCTTATTCCCGCAACAGGTACCTTGTTGGTAGCGGGGTCAACATACTGCGAGCTTATTGAAGGTTTGCTGGCGCTCTTGCCAAGCGGAGATCCGTTGACTATCTTGACATAGGTTCCCGACGGGCAGAATGCGTACATGAAGTAAGCCGCCTGCGCGCTGGTTCTCATGCAGCCTGACGAAGCGTTTGTACCTATGGCGCTCACACTGTTCTCCATGAGGGAGCCGAAATTCTGCTTCTTGTATATAGGTCCGTGAAAGAACAAACCGCCGTAATATTTGCTGCAATAGGGGGAGTAGGAATTGGTGCCCCAGCGATGCCATCTTTCCTTGCCGCCGATCGAGAATATACCCACAGGCGTGAGCGACGATGTTCTTCCGGTGGCGGTCAGATAGGTACGCACCGGCGTGGTATACTTGCCGTTGCTGTCTTTGGCGTAGATGGTGATGGTATGCGAACCCTTTTCAACGTATATGAAGTACGGCGATGAATTTACAGGGAAATTCTCGGGGGATACACTGCTCGTATTCTTCTTAGTGGTTGTAGTGGTCTTTTTTGTAGTAGTAGCGGTAGTCTTTTGGTCAGAATTTTTCGCCGTCGTGGTGGATTTGGACGTTTTGGAGTTGGTACTCGTGGCGTTCTTCTTGGTGGTTTGAGTTGTGCCCTTGACGGTGGACGCGGTGGTTTTCTCGGTGGTGTCGCCTTCGACAACGTCCAGAACTTCGCCCGTCTCGGCGTCGACTATTTCCATATCCGGGTTGGGATTGCCCACATCAACGCCGCCTGTATTTACCTGCTCTTTGAGCACATAACCGCTGACTTTGTTTTCGCTGCCGCTTACTTTGTAATAATCGTCCTTCGCCTCATATATCATCAGCGTCTCACCGGCAGTCATATGTCCTGTAACATTGCCGCCCGCATCATCGTACACATCAGCATCGTTGTAAAGTACTCCCATGCCGATAACGTCGTCTGTTATATCGTCAATGCTTATACTATCGCTGTCGGTGACAAACTGGCTGTCGCTCACATATCCGTATGTCACGCCGGAGGTACTCACAGGGGGCTTTTTAAAAACGGCATTAAATATGACCGAGAATACCACGACAATGGAAGCTACCAAAATCGCAGACAAGCTCATTGCCTTTTTGGCAGACGAAGTGCCAACAGGCTTGGCGCGTACAGAGTCTTCCTGGTTGTCGCCGTCCACGCTATTCACTGCGTCGTTTGAATCAACTTCACTTGTGAGATTCAGAAGGCTGCCGACTATCGCGTCTATATTCAGCTCACTGTCAAAATTTTCGGATTCGTCAGTGGCGCTCACCTCTGCAAATTCTTCGTGTTCGTCAGTCTCATCGACTTTCTCAAACTCTCCGAGTTCGTTGAGCTCGTCAGTCTCATCGACTTCCTCAAACTCTCCGAGTTCGTCGAGCCCGTCAGCCTCGTTGAATTCCTCAAACTCTCCGAGTTCGTTGAGCTCGTCAGCCTCGTTGACTTCCTCAAACTCTCCGAGTTCGTTGAGCCCGTCAGCCTCGTTGACTTCCTCAAACTCTCCGAGTTCGTCGAGCCCGTCAGCCTCGTCGGCTTCCTCTAACTCTCCGAGTTCGTCGAGCCCGTCAGCCTCGTCGGCTTCCTCTAACTCTCCGAGTTCGTTGAGCCAGTCAGCTTCGTCGGTCTGCTCAAACTCTTCGAGTTCGTCGAGCCCGTCAGCTTCGTCGACTTCCTCAAACTCTCCGTCGCCGTAAATTTCCTCGACTTCGTCAGGCTCATCGCCCTCTACACTCTCCGCGCCGCCAAACTTTTGGATTTCGTCAAGTTCTTCGGCTCCGTCAAAATCTGCGGCTTCAACATTTTTATTGTTCTTTCTGCTCATCAGGTGTTCCTCCGTAAAAACCCAAGCATAGCTGCCCGGCAAGGTGTAAGTTGTAAATTTAAGTCAATATCGACATCGGAAAATCAGAAATTTATTGCCGCCGATACCGAGAAATACTCCACCTCATTGTCAATCAAATGGAATGTCAATCTGGGCGTTTCGGGCAGCACCTCGCCGTCATAATAGGTGTAGAAGCCATCGCCCTCGTCCTCGTAGCCGTCGCCGTATGCTTTGGCTATATCGTCAAATGTACTACCGACGGTGATATTCTTATCGGTAGTCACCTTGTCGGTGTGGCACTCAACATCACATATGTAATCCTCGCCGGGATTCAGCGGAACGGTATGAACTCTCAGGACATCGGTGTAGTCCTCGCTGTCGGGGTCGAATTCACCGCTTCCGAAATAATAATCAAACCAATACTCGTCGCCGTTTTCCCCGTAATGACAACTTAGCTGATTTATGGTATTTGTCGGCTCTCCAAGGGCTGTCTTAAGATCATCGACCTTTTCGTTCACACCGTAGTTCTTGCCGTCGTACCTTATAACCAGCGAAGCGGATGAAAAACCTTCGCCTTGGCCGTCCTCTTTGTTTTTGCCTTTTGCGCCGCTGTTCCCGCACGACGTCAGAGCGACGATACACAACACCGACAAAATAATCGCAGTAATTCGTTTCATGATTGTCCAACCTTCCATCAAAATTGTCATTCCTGCATTTTACGTAGATACATAAACACGATACAGGTATATTCTATCACTCTGCATATTTTTTGTCAACGTGATAAACAGCACAAATAACGCTACATAAACCAATTTTTTATTAATTTTTTCTACAACGATCTCACACGCATCAATGCATAATTTTCGTTATTTTGTGTGTTCGCAGCACATTCCGCAATCAGAACAGCCGTTGCACATAGGTCGGCTGCCACAACTGCGGCAGTTTTCTCTGTAGTGAGGAACATACAGCGTCTGCTCGGGAAGTTCAAACCCCAAGGCATCTGTGAGACGCCAATTCACCGGCCTCCCGACAAAGCTCATGCCCGATTTGTGAGCCATTTGGCTCTGCACCGATTTATTGGGCAGGTTATACCGCCTGCCGTCCTTAATAAACACGGAACCTGTTTCAAAAAACGTGAAAGTCACGTTATATTGCCCGCACTCGGCGCGCAGTCTCTTTACCCAGTCAAAATTGCAAGGGCGCGCACCGTCGTAATTCTCACCGCCGCACATCACCTGCTCTATCTGCCCTGCCGGCAGGTATCTGCTTATGCTCACCTCACCGATGAAGGGAGCACACATAATTCCCTTGTGCCTGAACGGGAGCGAAAGCAGTATTGGTATGCGCTCGTCAGCTCGGCGCTGATTCTCGCAGGTAACGTTGAGCATCACATTGTTCCACCCGTCGCCCCAGTCGTCCGGCAGGCAGTTTGCCACGCGCTGCGGGCGCTTAGTGAGAAGAAAAAACTTTACGTCTGGCCTCATTCGTATGATATCCCATGCTCGGACGCGCCAGACGTCGGCCTGTTCGAGGAAAAAATCCGACGACATACAGACCCGTATCAGCTCGCCGCTGCGGATTTTGTATCCGCCTCCCCGCGCTCTTTGCAGCGGATAGTCAAAACCCGCCTTATTTCTGTGAATAACCGAACAGTCTATGCCGCGCAAGCCGTCGAGGTAATACATATAACAGTGCTCGCAGCCTTCGCTGCATTTCACACAACCGTGCCATGGATTCCATATGTCGTGCATAAACATTATTCTCCCCAAAAGCTTAGTCCTGCCTCACGCCTATTCACCGCTGTAATATTTCTCCCGCGTTATCAATTCAATTTGCTGCCCTGCGATATTTTTAAAGCCGTCCGAAAAATCCAGCCCCAAAGCACGGCAGTCAGGGTACAAATCCCTCAGCGGCACTAGCACGAAGGCCCGATACAATATGCGCGGATGCGGCAGCGTCAGCTCTTCGGAAACCATTGACACGTCCTCATAGAGCAGCAGATCTATATCCACCGTGCGTGGCGACTTGAAGCCGGTGCGCACGCGCCCGAGCGCGGATTCTATCCCGAGACACGCGCCGAGCAGCGCGTTCGGCGAAAGCCTCGTTTCCGCTTCGGCGGCGCAGTTGATATACGGCGGCTGAGGTCCCTCCACCTCCACCGCCTCGGTGCGGTAAAAATTCGACACACGCAGCAGCCGCGTGCCGCAAAGTGAATTTATGGCGTCAAGCGCAAGCGACAGGTTCTTCTCCGTCTCGCCGAGGTTCCCTCCCAATCCAAGTACTGTTCTCACCGAACCTGCCCCCTCGCGCGGCATACGCGCACAGCGGCGTATTCTATGTCGCAGCACACGGGAGCGTCGGGCTTTTTGAGCGTTATTTCAACCTCGCTCACCTGCGCAAATCTGTTTAGTATTGCATCGCACACAGCCTGCGCGGCGCGCTCTATCAGATCATATGTATTCTCGGTCATGACCTGCTGGGCAATGCGGCAAACCTCGTCGTAATTGACCGTGTGCTCAACATTGTCCGAGAGACACGGCAGCGACAAATCCGCGTTAAGCGTTATATCCAGATAAAAGTACTGCCCCTTGCTTTTTTCTTCTGCCAAAACGCCGTGATGCGCGTATATTTTCAGGCCCTTTATTATGATGCAGTCCGACATTATTTTAAAACGCTCCTTATTGACAATCCAAAATACGGTTTATATAATATTTTATATATAAATATATCCGAATTTGGGGTTTAAGTCAATATCTGTGCAATTCAAAATGGTGACTAAGTAATTTTAGGCGAACACGAAGCAAGTATTCCCCTTTGACAAAAAATTTTCCCGTCTTTCAATATATACCTACTATACCTACAATTAAAAAAACGGGAATGTCGTAATAAAAAGGGTTATTCATTTTGTATTCGCCTAAACTCTCCTTTAATCCCGGCGCGTTTTGCCCGCTCAGCCTGCGGCTTCGCTTGTGAGGCTCTGCCTCACCCTCCGCAAGGGCGCTGCCCTTGACCTGCCAAAGGAGCCTTGCCCCTTTGGAAACCCATTGCAGCTCCGCCGGCTTGACTTGAGCTTCTTAAAATCCATTTTATTTCCCGTAATATCGAAAGGAGTCTTTTTCATGGCAGATTTCAGCCTTATGTGGCCCTCCGACTGTCCGCGCCAATTTAAGGAGTTGAGCGACGACTGCTGCAACGATCTCTCGCTTGAATACATCTGCTCGCGGCTTTCAAAAAAGGAGTACGATCGCAATGTAATTTATGATATTCTCAGAAAAATACCGTCGAGTTCACGCGTGGTAAAATACCGCGTAGACGTGTTTGACGACATACTCCGCCACCCGCAGCTCCGCCAGAATATCGCCGGACTTCTCGAACAGCTCGAATTTCTCAAAAGCCTGCACAAGCACGCGCGCGACAGCGAGGCCGCAAGCATATGGCAGATAATCAACCGTCTGAATGAGCTTGATTCTTATATAGACTGCGTTACAGGAATAAAAAACTCGCTTGAGGGACAGGAGATTCACTCCGAAGGATTGCAGTCGCTGCTCGCCATGGTAAGGCAGATATACTCCGAAAGCGGTTTTCCCGCCCTAAAAGAGGACATCAAACGCACCGCCTCCGAAACCTCCAAGATAAGAAGCGTCACCCTCGGCGTAAATCTTGACAGAACCCTTGCGCCCACAGAGGTCGGCGTGGTATCCATAAACAACAAGCCATACACCCATGCGGGCGTCTTGACCAATTTCTACGAATTCGCCTCATCAAAGAACGGTCTGCACGACGGCGCCGGCAGCGATTCTATGAAGTACCGCGTTCCAAACGCCGGCAGCGCGGGCGCAGGCGTTGCCGTGATAAAGCAGATACCCTCGATGAACGGCGCCTTTACGGGTTTGGCAAGGGTGTATTCATCTGGCGACGGCGAATCCAATCCTCTAATGAACAATCTCAACGAGGTAATTACCGATATGCTCAAACCGGTCGTGCGCAAGCTCAACGACGTTTTGGCAAAGTATGTAGACGTGAGCGGCTACTCGCTGATTTCACTGATACCCGAGCTGACATTCTACCTCCGCTGGGCAGAGCTGGTGGAAAAACTCACGGGCGCGGGCGTCCCCATGTGCAAAGCCGAGGTACTCTCCGAGAGCCGCCGCGAATTCTACGCGGATGGGCTTTATAATCTCAAACTGGGCCTCAAGATAACCGACGGAGAAAGCATAGATCTGGTGCTCAATTCCATAGACTTCCGCGCCGAGCGCCGTGTGTATATTATGACGGGGCCCAACCGCGGCGGCAAGACCACATTTACGCAGGCGATAGGGCTTATCTTTCTGTTGGCGCAGCACGGCATATATGTACCCGCCAATCGGTGTATGCTCTCACCCGCCGACAGCATTTTCACCCATTTTCCCGCCGACGAGAACCGCACGGTGGATTTGGGACGGCTTGGAGAGGAATCCAAGCGAATGAGCGAGATATTCTCCCAAGCCACAAACCGCAGCCTGCTGTTGTTTAATGAATCTCTCGCCACCACCAATTTCGAGGAAGGTCTTTACATAGCCAAGGACGTCGTAAAGGCCCTGCACTATCTCGGGGCGCGCACAATATTCAACACCCATATGCATGAGCTCGCCATGAATCTCGACGCTCTCAATGCCTCCGAGCCTAGCGACAGCAATGTGGCAAGTCTCATCACGGGCATAGAGAACGGTGAGCGTTCCTACAAGGTATCCATAGCGCCGCCCTGCGGTCAGAGCTACGCCCGCGACATCGCCAAAAAATACGGCGTCACTTACGCTCAGATAAGGGAAACTATAGACAAAAACTCCGCCAAACAGGAATAAAGGATATCGGCATAATTCTGCCAAAAAATGCATTATGAACCACATCTCCGCATATTTATAGTTGAAGAACGGCAAAAATATGCGGGGGCGGTAGTTTGCGCTGGAATTATCTGTGGAAAAAAAGAAGTATTATCGTTGTAATTGCTTTTATGCTGTGCTTTGCTCTGCTTTTCAATATAGCCTCGTTCATGTCAAAACAGCAGCGCGAAGTCAGCAGCCGCATACTCACATGGGTCGATTTTAAGGTGACGGCCGATGCCATGGAGGACGCGCTGAATTATGACATATCGAGCAGAGAAACCGAATATCCCATAGATTGGATAGATTTGCTCGCCTGCCTGGGAGCGCGTTACGGCAACGACTTCAAGCAATACAAAAAGAAGCATATGGACGAAATTGCCTCACGTCTGAGCAGCGGTGAAAGCATAGAAGATATCACCGCCGATATGAAATATTTTGAATACTACAGCGTAGCGTATGAATCGGTGCTGGGGGGACTGGTAGGTTATTATAGCCTGCAAACCGACGAATCACTCGGCGGCACACCGGCGTTCAAGCAGCAATACGGATTGAAGGGCTATTCTCCCATAGCGCAGGGATACTCGTTTTCTCACAGCGACGACTTTTGCTCGGCGCGCTCCTTCGGATATAAGCGCAAGCATCTGGGACATGATCTTTTTAGCAACGTGGGCACCCCTATAGTCAATGTTGAAACCTGCACTGTCGAGGCGTTGGGGTGGAACCGCTACGGCGGCTGGCGCATAGGCATGAGAAGTCTCGACGGCCGGCGGTATTATTATTACGCCCATCTGCGCAGCGGACACCCATACGTCGAGGGGCTGGAAGAAGGCAAGCTGGTATATGCGGGCGAGGTGATAGGCTACATGGGCATGACAGGATATTCCGAGCAGGAGGACTTCAACGGAATGCAGCGTCCCCACCTGCACTTCGGCATACAGTTGATATTTGATGAAAACAGCAGCAGTGAAATTTGGGTAGACACTTATGAACTGGTTAAGTTTTTAAACAAACACCGTTCCTCGGTAACAGCCAACGGCAGCGAAGTTTCGCGCAAATATCTCTACTATGAAGCAATAGAGTGATTGACATAAAAAATCGGAGACCTTATCCCGAATGATACGGCCTCCGATTTTTTTGTATATATCTGTCTTGTAAATATTTTGCAATCAAGAGATCATGTGTGTTTGCCGTCACACAGACCTTGAGCATAAGCCATAACCAATTGCTTATTTTGTATGGAAAGAGCCTTGTATATATTGAAAAATTTCCTGTCGCTCTGGCTGAGCGAGTGATAAATTAAATCATGCCGTTCTTCGGACAAGCCCAGTATATAATCGCAGCTCACTCCAAATATATCGGATAATTTTATAAGTGACTGCACACTGGGATAGTGCTTGCCGTTTTCATAAGCGCTGACGGTCTCCTGACTTACACCCAATTCAATGCTCAGTCTTATCTGCGACATATTGTGTTCTTCTCTAAGCTCTTTGATTCTATTCATGCACATTCACCAAAAACAATTATACAATTTATACTTGTATTTTTTAGAGGTTTATGTTATACTCTATACAGGTTAAACCTGTATTATTCTTATGACATCACTTTACTGCAACAGAAGGAGGTTGATAGCTGTGGCATCTTCAGATCACAGTGTAGGTAACAACGACAATAAATACAACGGCGGATATTTCTGCATAAAAGACGGTATGCTTTTTACCACGCAGGCAACTATACCGCTGGCAAATATAAGCAAAATCAGGATAGGCGACATCTCCAGGAGGATCAAACTGGTAGGCTGGTTCTGGGCGTGCTTGATACTTGGGATACTCGGAATCGGTTCGGGCTCGGAGATATTCGTCGTACCGGGATTCATATCATTTGCGATCGCCGTTGCTTATTTTGTATATTTTCTGGTAGTCAACAGCAAAAACGAATACGCTCTATGTATAGAGTCGGATTCGGGTTCGGTCGAAATGTACACATCTCCCAATATGAATATTCTTCTCAACGCTCTATATTATCTCGAACAGAGCATAGGAAGTTTATCTAAGGGAATGACACTCAACGGGACAACATTCAATGTCAACAATGGCCAGATAAGCAACGACCTAATCATTCACGGAAATAATTTGGGAAGTGCGGTAACCGGCACAGGCAATACCTCCTCCAATTAGGAGTGAACTGATTATGGAATGGAAAGCAAACAACAGTAGTATCAATATTAACAACGGCAACATAGACAACAGCATCGTTGTCAATGGAGACAACCACGGAGATATTGTTTCCGGCGAGCGCAATAATATCATAAAGTACAACGGGAATAATTTCGACTGGAACGGGTTGCAAAACGACATACTCAGAATAAAGAACGTGGCCGCGCAGTTTGCCGAGGGCGATACAAAGTCAAACTTGCAAACCGCCGCGCAGGACCTTCAATCGGCTGTAGATAAACGTGATGAATCATTAGTTTGGAAAACTTTGAAAAACGCGGGTATGGGCACGCTCGATTTGATGAAAACCATTGCGGTTCAGGTGTTGCCCCAACTGATTTTGAAAAAGTTTGGTTAAGTTCTGGTTGGCCATTTTAAAAATAAAAAATAATACAGGATAACCAAAAACGGGCTGCCTATTGCTGGGAGGACAGCCCGTTTAGTTATATGCCTTTGTACGAAAAAACAGGTGGACAGAAAAAAGCCTCATCGCACACTCCAATTACGGGAAATGCGCAATGAGGCCCGATTTTTAATTTTTATTTCTGTGTTTCCGGTCGGCGCTTAAAATAAAATACTCAAAACATCTCCTGACGGGCCGACGGGTTCTCCATCTTCACATAAAAAACGTACTGGTCAAGGTAACACCCCGCCGACTGCATACGCTCGGCCGCATCTCTTCCGACATATCTCAGCCTCCACGGCACGGAGCTGCTTCTGACAACAAAGCCGTATTTGTAGGCATTCTGGCATATCCAGCCGTATTGATCGGTAGCCGAGAACTTTTCCACAGAATCAAGCTCCGTCGACACATCGACTGTCGTGCCCAACTGAGCCTCGTTCTCGCCGGGAGCGGGAAGTTCGTTTGATATTTTCTCGTGAGCTTCGTCGGACGAATACCCCTCCGCTATTAATTTATCCACACTGTCCGCAAGGAGCGTGCTCTGCTCGTCATAAGAAACATAGCCCCTCACCGGTATCACCGCCATTCCCTCGGCGGACATATCGCCCACCATGTCGAGGAATTCCTGCGCTGCGTCCGCCCTCAGATAGACGGATTCTCCGTTCGGCACGGTGTTGAGCGAAACAAGATTTTCGGGCACATAGCTTTTGCCTATAGGATTCTGTGAATCCACCACGCGCGGATAAGTGGACACGCCCGCAAATAACTTCTCGGCCGCGGCTTGCGCAACCAGCGAATTATCCTCGGAGCGGTTTGAGTTTATCAAAACAAATGTGACGGCAAGCACCGACACTGAAAGCGTCGCCAGCACCAAACGTCTTATAATCCGCATACGTCTGACCTTTGAAGGCAGCGCCTTGGGTACATACACCGGTGAATAATACTTGCCTTTTTGCGCCATTTCAACCACACATCCTTTAACCTCGCCGTTTTTCGGCAATCCGCACGGCCATCAAAGTCAACACGCCTATTCTCTCACAGCACAATTATAAATTATTTTTGTGTATTTCTTGTGTGCTTAGTGCATATTTATCGGGTGTTTTGTTTGAAAATAATTGTAATTAAGTGTGAACTCAAGGTTAATTCTTACAATGAGTGAAAAAAAGGATCTGAAAATCCTAAAGTTTGTGTTAAATGTAATAAAAAACTATTGAAAAAAACGGAAAAATATTTTAATATAATGATGTAGACGTGTATACGCGTTTGGATTAAAGATATGAAATTTTAGACATTTGAAAAGGAGTTGATACAAATGGGCGGCAGCTTTGGCAGCGGCGGATATCGATTTGACAATGACGACCGCGAGGAATTTGACGACGATTTCGCCGACACGGATTTTTACGACGACTTTGACGAACGCAGCGGCAGTCTCGACGATGATTTTGACGATGACCGCTATGATTACGACGATCCGAAAAGCTACAGTGACGACGGATACTTTGCCCGCGACGATTTTGACGATGACTTTGATGATGATTTCGACGATTACGGCGGCGACAGGCGGGGAAGTGGCCGCATTGCCAACTCCGACGGACGGCGCGATTATCGCGAAGACGGCGGCAGAATAAATTACGACGATTTTGAGGACAAAGGCTATTACGGCTATGATGACGTACGGTCGCACAGAGTGTCGCGCAATGTGATTCCCGAGCACACGCGGCGCGGCGCATGGTCCACCCAAAATGATCTCTACGACGACAACCGCAGACGCAAAGGACGAAAACCCGCCCCATCGAATTCAGCGGATTATTTTTATGACAATGCCCCCGTAGACGACTATTATGACGGCGGCAGTTACGATTACGACGATGCGGACAGCTACTATGGCGGAGGCCGCGCACCCGCAGACCGTACTCCCGAGGAGATTCCGCCGATATACGCCAAATACCTTGGTTACGGCAGCGGCGGACAGTATAGCGGCGGCGAGTATTTCGAGGAAAAATACGGAAAAACCGCCAAGAAAAACAACTCCGTCAGTTTGAGCAGCTATCGCACACGCAAGCGTATCAAGATGGCGGGCATAGTGGCGGGATGCGTCGCTCTGGTGTCGCTGCTGACATATTACTTCGCAGCCGTACACATTTATCGCCCCGTGGAAATTCAAAATTCAATAGTGAATTTACAGACGGCGGACGCAACCACCATGCTGCGCAGCGTTATCGGCGCCGAGCTGAGCGACAAGACCGTACACGTTGTGGTCAACGGCGAAACCTTCTCCATAAATCTGGGCGAATACGGATTCAATTATTCATCGGACGCCGACGGCTCCAGCAATACTACCACCGACACTACCGCCGACGGCAAAGAAGTCAAGACCACCATCGTCACCTATAAAAATATCTGCTACAATCAGACAAAACTCGAGGAACTCTTGGACAGCATTTCTGAGAAATACGGCAAGATCATGGTCAAGCCCTCATACACCATTGAAGGCGATCAGCTTATCATCAAGGCGGGTTCCGATGGCGTGGGCATAGATGAGAAAAGTCTGATGGGAGAAATTCTCGAGCACATCAAGCTCGGCACCTATAGCGAGCGTCTCATGGAGGAAATGGTTACCACGCAGGCACCCGATGTGGATATAGACAAGATTTACAAAGAAGTCGTGTGCGACGTCAAAGACGCCTCCTCATACGTGGACGAAAACGGCGAAACCGTGTACAGCTCCGACGTGGTGGGGAAGAAATTCAACCTCGAGGACGCGCGCGCCAAGATAGCGGGCGGCGGCAACACATGGAACATCAAGCTCAGCCTCACTCAACCCAAGCTGACGCTGGTAGAACTGAAGGCTCCCACCTGCCCCGACCTTTTGGCGGAGACTACTACCTCGTTCGACGCCACCAATAAGTCGCGTGCCGCCAACATCAAGAACGCCGCCAACCGCATAAACACCTACGGCAGCTTTGAGGACGGCTATGTACTGCAGCCGGGCGAGATATTCTCCTACAACGATACCGTGGGCGAAAGAAGCGAGGCCAACGGCTTCTCGATGGCGACGGTTTATACCACTACAGGTACTACCAACGACGTGGGCGGCGGCATTTGCCAGGTGTCCTCCGCGATATTCTCCGCAGTATTCAAAGCGGATCTGGAGATAGTGAGCCGGACCAATCATATGTATAAGGTGCATTATTGGACAACTCCAGGCGAGGACGCCACGGTCAACTGGGGTACTATAGACTTCAAGTTCCAGAACAGCAAGAGCTATCCTGTCAAGATAAAGATGAACTATACCACCAAGGGCGGCAAAGGCTACATCACCTGTCAGGTCTATGGCACCAACGACGGCTACAGGTGCGAATTTGATAACAAGACAATCAAGATGGTTAAGACTACCACCGTGGAGAAAAAAGCGACCACAGGCAAGCCCGCCGGAAAGATAGAGTGGGGCGATCCCGGACTTACCATTGAGATTTATCGCGTGCGTTACAAGGACGACGTAAAGATTTCAAAGGAACTGATGTGGACCAGCGTGTATCAGCCGCTCCAAACCGTAAAATATGTCTAATGTCACAGAAATAGGACTGAGTGACAAAAGGACAAAAATTAAGAAATGAAAATCCGCCGTACATTCGGGAATTTCCGAGTGTGCGGCGGATTTTTGTCGATAAGAAAAAACGGCACAGCGGATCGCAATGAACCGCCGTGCCGTCTCATTATGATTGTTTGCGGAAATTATTCGCAGAAGAATACGTCCATTGCCACGGACTGATCCTCAAACGCGATGTAAGCCTTGCTCTCATCGGGCTTAACGTAAACTTTGATGTCCTTGTCTCCACCCACTACCGCTTTTGCGTTGTTGACTATCTCATCAACCGAAACCTGAGCTCCGCCGTACTCGATGAATACCTCGGCCTTAGCGATGGGAGCGGGAGCAGGAGCCTCGACCTCGACTTTGGACTCAGCCTTGACGGCGGCTGTTTTCTTAGGCTCTGCCGCAGTAGATGTTTTTTTGACGACAGTCTTTTTTTCGGTCGGTTTCTTGTCCGAAGCCTCAACAACTTCCGCGACTGCGTTTGCTGCCTTTACTGCTGTCTGCTCTGCTGTAGTCTCAACTTTCTTCTTTCTAGGCATTTAAAAACCCTCTTTCGGATAAATTTTTAATAATATTATTTGCCAATGCGACGATTAATATGTCACTGACATGGATATATTATACACCTAAAAAACCGAAATGTCAAATATATACAAAAAGCATTTTTATATTTGGCAGTTTATCACAAAAAACTAATACTTCGCGCCCCAATAATGATTGAAATTTTATCAAAAAGAAACATCAAAATGAGGATATTCGCAAAAATCGAGACAGTTGTAACGCTTATGTCGGGTCGGAGCGGACCGGCGCAAGCATATAACCGCTCAGATAAATCGAGCCAAAGGCCAACAGCGGCGAATAAAACAGATTGTTTACACAGTCTACTTTACCCAACGTGATATGACTGAGGATAAGCAGCGCCACACACGCCACCAACAATCCGTACAGATAATGGCGAATTAGATATCTCATTCGCTTTGATTTGATGTGCCACACTACGCTGCGAACCATGAACATCAGGGCGGTAGCGGCAAATATCAAACCGAATAGCATAAACAAACCGCCGCTTATGTAGTACAGGGTGGATCTATGTCCCTGATATATTGAGATAAGCATGACTGCCAACAGCAGCAGTGCCAAAAATCCACTGAAACTGTTTATCTTTCTAATCGCCTTTATAAAGGTTCCTTTTTTTGATGACCTCATGTGATAGTTGCCTCACTTTCCAATTCCTCTGTTGTAATCTTCCCTGAGCAGCCCATAATGAGCAACATCGTAAAAAACGCCGTCCTTTACAATTTCCTGCCGCGCGACGCCCTCAAATTCAAAGCCAAGCTTCACCAGCACACGCCGTGAGGCGGCGTTATGCACCATGCAGATCGCATTCAATCTGTTGAGTGATAGCGTGTCGAACGCGTAATCCAGAATAATCCTGCCGGCGCGGGTGGCTATACCCTGCCCCCACTTTTCGGGCAGGACGTAGTAAGCGAGCGTGGCATGACTGCAACGGCTGTTGACATTCACTATACCGATATCTCCCACAAGTTCCCCGGTGTCGTTTTCAAATATGCCAAATTCGTATGAAGTTCCCGTGCGGCGGCAGTTTGCGTTGAATTTTATCCACCATCGCGCGTGTTGGACGTCAAAATTGCGCTGTATATTGTAGGTTGTGTTGTAAATCTCGTCACGCAGAGTCATCGCGGAAAGCGCCTGCGCGTCGCTGACATTGTACGGCCTGAGATAAATTTTTTCGTCCGACATAGTACGCTTTTCCGACATGATTTCTCACCCTTTCGATAACGGTTAATGCCCAAAACTGCAAGTTGATTTGTCTGTATGATTTAAACGATGTGTAGGATTGATGGCTCTCGCGTAAGCTGCTCCGTGTTCGCCTTGGCTCTGCTTTAGTCTCAGCTCATTTTGGCCGCTCAGCCTTTCGGCTTCGCTTGTGAGGCTCCGCCTCACTCTTCCCTTTTGTGTTCGCCTTGGCTCTGCTTTAGTCTCAGCTCGTTTTGCCCGCTCAGCCTTTCGGCTTCGCTCGTGAGGCTCCGCCTCACTCTCCCCTTTTGTGTTCGCCTTGGCTCTGCTTTAGTCTCAGCTCGTTTTGCCCGCTCAGCCTTTCGGCTTCGCTCGTGAGG
>CANPVE010000021.1 GCA_947581635.1 uncultured Clostridia bacterium
TCCATATCCTCCAGAGAGAAGTCAACCCTGATTTTCTTTGACTGGATTTCTCCCTTGGAAAGTTGAACAACCGTCTCCACATTCGCTGTGCGTGGGAACATATCAACGGCAGTCAACCGTTCAACCCGCCAGCCCAACTCAATAAGTCTTGCCGCATCACGCGCCAGTGTCGCAGGGTCACATGAAATGTAAACCACACGCTGCGGAGAAAGCTCGTCTATGAGCTCTATGACATCTGAGGAACATCCCTTTCGCGGCGGATCTATTATCACCACGTCGGGCAAAATACCGCGTTTTCTGAGCTGCCGAGTACCCTGCGCGGCGTCTGCACAGATAAATTCCGCATTGTTTATTGCGTTCATCGCCGCATTTTTCCCGGCGTTCTCCACGGCGTCTGAAATTATCTCTATCCCGTACAATTTCTTAACGCTCGCCGCCATGCTTAGCCCTATGGTTCCGGTGCCGCAGTATATGTCAAAAAGCACCTGATTTCCGTCGAGTTCCGCATATTCCCTGGCGCGCTTGTAAAGCCGCTCCGCTTGTTCTCTATTTACCTGATAAAACGAAAGCGGCGATATCTCAAATTCCACACCGCACAACATATCGCGAATGGCGTCCTTTCCCCAAGCTGTCCGGCATTTGGAGCCCATTATGACATTAGTGCTCTCTCGGTTAGTATTTATTACAATACTTTTGATTTCTGGCGATACGGCGCGCATCCGTTTTACAAACTCATCTTCGAGCACCAGTCCGTTGGCATTTATCACCGCGCATACCATAATTTCGCCTGTGGCAAAACCACGCCGAATGTAAAGATGCCTGAATCGCCCGTTGCCCGTGGTTTCATCGTAAATATCGTTCGGCGTGTCGTTTATAAAATTTGCCGCCGCCTTAGCTATTGTGCTGAATATTTCGGGCTGAAGTCTGCAATCCGAAAATGGAACTATCCTGTGGCTGCGCTCGGCATAAAATCCGAATACTGCCTGTCCATTGTCATCACCGAACGGAATCTGTGCCTTGTTGCGGTAGCGATCGGGATTCTCAGCGGCTATAAACTCCTCCGCCTCGACATCAATGCCACCTATGCGCTTCATCGCATCGTTTACACGCTGCAATTTTATGCGACATTCCTCGGCATAGCTCAGATGGCGGAAAGTGCAGCCGCCGCATTTTGGATATGACTGGCAATCAGGCTGAATTCGCCCTTCACCTCCCGAAATTATCTCGCGTATCTTACCTATGGCATAATTTTTTGACACTTTGATTATAATGACGCTCAAAGTGTCGCCCGGAGCGGAATTCGGCACGAATACCGCTATTCCCTCATGCCGGGCCACGCCGCTGCCCTCAGCGGTCATACCCTCTATGTAGACCGTAATAACGTCGTTTTTTCTAAGAGCCGCCATGCTCAAATTCACCCTCTAACAAAAAATTAATTTTTTAGATCAATTAAATCATACAAACAGGTGCAATAATAGTATTATACAATAACATTATTGTATAATACTATTAGACATTGTTCAAGATAAAAAGAAAAAGGAAATTACAGTATAAATTCACCAACGAATTCGCTCGTTCGTTTGCAAACTTATCACCGGAATTTCCTAAACGAATAACAAGATTATTCAATTGTAAAACATCAGCTTAACAGCTCAACACATCGAAAATCTCAGACTCCTGCAGCCGACACAATTAAAGCATAAACGTTCCTTCGGCGTTACTGTCAACTCCCACAGCTGCTTAACGCCGTTTCCCTGCCCCATGCCCAATATTATGACCGCATTACCGAAGCATCCGCTTTCCTTTTAAAACAAAAACCTAAAATTACTCTGCAAAACCGGAGTTGACCAGCTTTACGAGACCTTCAACCGCATTGTTCTCATCAGGACCGTCGGCTATGATCTTGATAGTCATACCGCCCACGATGCCAAGAGAAAGCACGCCGAGAAGAGACTTTGCATTAACTCTTCTTTCTTCCTTCTCAACCCAGATGGTGCTCTTGAATTCGTTCGCCTTCTGAATAAAGAAAGTAGCAGGACGCGCGTGCAGACCCACCTGATTCTGAACCGTTACTTCATCAACATACATTGTGACAACCTCCCAACGGGAATTATAAATTAATAAAGATAATTTAATTGAGGTGGCAAATACACCATGCTGCGAAGCAATCAACGAACACGTGCTGATTCGTCAACTTCAATTGATACTGATATTATACCACAATTTTTACATTCGTCAACAACCCTAATCAAACTTTGGATTGATAAACAATAAAGTCCTTGTGAACACACCCTCCAGTTGTACATAATCACTATTAGTCTAAAAAAACTAAGCAAGTTGCATTTATTTTTTTATGGGTTTTAGTGCCGTTTGCACAACATTTGGAATAATTTTTTCACATTTTTTAAAGTTTTAAGCGCAATTCACAAATAACATTCTATAACAATTATTTTTCGACAAATATTGTAAATAGTACATAATGCACATAAATTTCCTTCAATGCTATTACTTATTTAAATATTTTACAATAGCGAAAATTTCAGTGAAAAAAGTCGAACTTGCACTATCCGATAGAGTTGTGATACAAAATTCGCAGACCGCGCGACGATGTTTTCAACAAATTACCGATGTTTCAACAAACGCCGTTCCTCATCGGTCAGCTCTGCCTTTTCCAACAAATCCGGACGATACTTAGCGGTCTGCTCCAACGATTTCGCGCGTTTCCACTTGGCTATATTCGCGTGGTGTCCCGATATAAGTTCATCTGGCACAGCCATGCCCCTCCACTCCGGCGGACGCGTGTATTGAGGGTGCTCAAGCAGTCCTCCATAGTGGCTCTCGTCCTCAAAGCATACATTGTCTGCCAGCACTCCGGGAACCATTCGACAAACCGCGTCGGCAACTATGAGGGCGGGAAGCTCACCGCCCGTCAGCACATAGTCTCCCACAGATATTTCCATATCAACCATACTGTCGATAACGCGCTGATCTATTCCCTCGTAATGGCCGCACAGCAGACATATATTATCATAATCCATTAACTCGCGTGCAATGTTTTGATTGAAAACTCTTCCCTTGGGCGACATATAGACAAGCAGCGGGCGGCTGCCGCATTGGCGGGCAATCGCGTCAAAACAAGCGGAAACAGGCTCGGGCTTCATCAACATTCCATGACCGCCGCCATACGGTATATCATCGACACGGCGGTGCTTGTCGGCGGTGTAGTCACGGATATTATGGCAGTTGACCTCCACAATGCCGTTCCTGCGCGCCCGTCCGATCACGCTTTCGCCCAACACCCGCTCGCACATCTCAGGAAAGAGCGTCATAATATCTATTCTCATTCGTCAAACAGGCCCTTCATCTTGAATATACGCATAACGCCATCGTCAACAGAAATATCCCTCACCACGTCGGGAACAGCCGGAATAAGATAAACTCTGCCGTCATCGGTTCTAATGTGATACACATCGTTCGCTCCTGTCTCGCTCACATCGTCCAACCGGCCTATACGCTCGCCCGTGTCGTCATCCAGAACATTCAGTCCGATTAAATCCTGAATGAAGTATGTGCCTTCATCTAATTCAACGTCGTCGCGGCTGATATAGAGCACTTTTTCGCGCAGCTTATCCGCCTCGTCCATTGAATCAATTCCCCTTATTTTCATTATAAGCATATTCTTGTGAACCCGTGCGGCAGTTATCTCAATTTTTTTTGCGCCTCTGTCGAGGTACAGCTCTCGAAACTGCGTCATAAATTCGGGAGAATCAGCCCACGACTGCACTCTGACTTCGCCTTTAAGACCGTGAGTGCCTGTTATCTTGCCTGTTTCCAGAAATTGTTTCATTGTCAATACTCCTTGTTTAACTGCATCAAATTTTATCCAACCCGTTGGAGAGTATTTCAAAAAACTTCTCCTCAAACGAAGCGGAATACTTCTCGCATTACGGTCTTGTCTACTAAATCGGGAACGAAGTCAAAATCGCTCGGGGTAATTCTTTCATACTTCGCGACATTAAATCAGTTCCTGTCAAGCCTCCTCAAGAGTTAAGGACATTATATCATACTTAACGCAAAAAAACAAGGAGGCAGGATTTAAGACATGAAAATCAATTTTTGTTACAATAAAAAAGAGAAACACATACCGACTGCCGAATAATCAACCGACAGCGTTATGCGCTCTCAACAAAATCAATTGTTATATTTTGCCGTCAAGGTATAAATCAGTTGATCTCAACCATGACCTTTTTGTTTTCGCGGGTAGCCGCCGCGCGCATGACAGTGCGGATAGATTTGGCTATTCTGCCCTGCTTACCAATAACGCGGCCCTTGTCGTCCTCGTCAACAAAGAGGGTGAAAACAATTATGCCCTCCTCATTGGGAGCAGCCTCTTCAACTCTTACGCCGTCGGGATTCTGAACCAATCCCCGTGCAATAACCTCAAGCAATTCCTTCATAATCAACGTACCTCCCGCATTACTTCAATTAAGGCAAACGATACGGCAATTCGATCAAATCGAATCGCCGCATAAGAATTTTTCCCTGTCAGAAATTAGAGAATGCCTTCCTTTTTGAGCAATGTCTTAACCGTATCTGTAGGCTGAGCGCCGTTGGCGATCCATGCCTGTGCCTTTTCCTTGTCAATTTTAAACTCGGAAGGCTCGACCATGGGATTGTATGTGCCGATTTCCTCAATAAAACGACCGTCTCTGGGATATCTGGAGTCAGCAACAACCACCCTATAGAACGGATTGCCCTTGGAACCTATACGACGAAGTCTGATTTTAACTGCCATTTGTATTCACCTCCATGTCAGGATATTTTTTTGATGTATATATTCCCATTGCGAGGAATTCACAATGGGAGTCAAAACAAGCCCCACACTGCATTGTCAGCGCTTGTTTTTACCCATTTTTCCGGGTCCGCCCATACCTCCGGGCGCACCCATTCCGCGCATCATTCCGCGCATTGCCCTGCCCTTCTTGCCGCCGACCTGCTTGAACATCTTCTGCATCATTTCCATCTGCTTCACCAAACGGTTTACGTCCTCGACTTTCATGCCGCTGCCCGCTGCGATTCTGCGCTTGCGGCTGGCGTTAAGCAAATCCGGCTTCTCACGCTCGCGCGGAGTCATCGAATAAATAATAGCCTCTATGCGGTCGAGCATCTTGTCGTCCACATCGATCTCGCCCATGTGCTGTTCCATGCCCGGTATCATCGCAACAAGATTCTTGAGAGGACCCATTTTTTTCATCTGCTGGAACTGGGAAAGCAAGTCGTTAAAGTCAAAAGTGCTGGTCTTGAGCTTCTGCTGCAATTCGAGCGCGTTCTTCTCGTCGATATTCTGCTCAGCCTTTTCGATGAGACTAAGCACATCGCCCATGCCAAGAATTCTTGAGGCCATTCGCGAGGGGTGGAACTGCTCCAAATCTTCCTGCTTCTCGCCCGTACCCACAAATTTTATCGGCTTGCCCGTGACCGCTCTCACCGACAGCGCTGCTCCGCCGCGTGTGTCACCGTCCAATTTGGTGAGTATAACGCCGTCGATTCCCAGCGCTTCGTCAAAGCTCTTGGCGACATTGACCGCGTCCTGTCCCGTCATAGCGTCAACCACGAGCATAATTTCGTGCGGTTTGACCGCCGCCTTGACTTCCTTAAGCTCATTCATGAGAGCCTCATCAATGTGCAGACGTCCGGCGGTATCTATGATAACAGTGTCGTTGCCGTGATCCTTGGCGAATTTCAGCGCCTCCTGCGTGATCTTGACGGGGTTGATCTGGCCCATCTCAAACACGGGAACTCCCGCTTTGTTGCCCACGACCTTGAGCTGTTCTATGGCTGCGGGCCGATAAACGTCGCACGCCACCAAAAGCGGGTGACGGCCTTCCTTTCTCATCATGTACGCCAGCTTGCCTGCGTGGGTAGTCTTGCCTGAGCCTTGCAAGCCGCAGAGCATAACGATGCACGGCGGATGATTTGGAATGGCTATGCGTGCGGCCTCGCCGCCCATCAACTGTGTAAGCTCGTCGTTGACCAGCTTGACCACCTGCTGTCCGGGCGTAAGGCTCTCGAGAATTTCAGTGCCCACTGCCTTTTCGGTAATGCGGTTTGTGAAATCCTTAGCAACCTTGAAGTTTACATCGGCCTCAAGCAGAGCCAAACGAACCTCACGCATGGCTTCCTTTACATCGGATTGGGTCAACTTTCCCTTGGAACGCAGTCTCTTGAAGGTATTTGTCAGCTTTTCTGTAAGTCCTTCAAACGCCATTTTTCCATCTCCCGTCCACTAATATCTTAAATTTCCGAATCTCTGTTACAGTAAACTATTTCAAATAATCCTCCAGCTTTTCAGCCAGAGTGTCAATGTCAGATACGGTGGTGATAATTTCCCTCGGCGCACGAATCTGGTACGCGCGAACCGCCACCTTCTCGGCATTTTTACGTATCTCCGTCACTATCTGAGCCATCTCGCGGTTCCTGCGCACAAGTCCGAGCTTTTCTTCCATTGAGATCAACTTTGCCTCGGCCCGTTTTATAGTATCGCGCACGCCCTGACGGGTTATGGTGTCGTTTTCACGGAAATCTGCGCCGCCGTCCTCGCGCCTTTTGCGCCTTTCCGCATTCTCGTTGTCGGATATCTCGCGCAGCGAAAGGTCGTCGTTGTAATAATAGTCAAGCATATCGCGTTCCTTTTGGGTGAGGATATTGCCATAAACATCAAGAAGCACCGTAAATTCCGGACTAACCGCCAACAAAAACCCCTCCCGTCCACAAGGCGCGGATTGTAAAGCAAAAATCTTTACACTTGAACGCCATAAGATTATACAACCTTTCGTCGCCGCTGTCAAGTAAAATTTTTTACACCCCCAACGGAAATCCATTTTAATAATAATATCGGGTGATATAAAAAATTTAAATGACTTTATACCTCCGCTTGAACTGAGTTTTTGAAAATTCATTTACAAATCAAGGCTGCGCAATGTTACGCCTATTCGTCACCATACGCATAATAATACGGCGCGGTTGTAGTTGTTGTGCTGTTGTAATACACGTTGCCATCATCGTCACCCAAACTGCTGTCGTCCGGAGGGGTCTCAAAATCCTCAAAGACAACCCCGCTCACATCAACTCTATAAGTGCTGTAGATGTGGGCAAGTATCGCCATGTTGTTCAGCTCGAAATTCGGACATATAACCGACCTTTTGTTAATTGTGAGGGGCTTGTAACTGTTCTTAATCGGAATATTGAGAGTTTCTATACCCGTGTTCATATACCTTGCGGAGTCCGCAAGAAGTCCCACGATCTCAGATTTGCTCAGATTTGTCTGTATCATGGGAAGCATCACGTTGAGCAGGCTGTTCAGCTCCGCGATATTCTTGTCTCTGACCTCCTCGACAAAGGAGAGTATGACCTTGCGCTGGCGCTCGGTGCGCTTGAAATCGCTGTCTATCTTGCGGCAGCGGGCATATGACAATGCCTGAGCACCGTCCAGACGCTGAAGCCCCGGCTCCACGTACTTCGTCTTGTATTTATAGGAGTATTCATTCATGTAATTTGCCTCGGCATTGGTGAGTTCTATCTCAATGCCGCCGACCTCATCTATTATCTTCTTGAAGTTTGAAAAATTCACGCGCACATATTTATCGACATCTACATTGAAATTAAGTTTAAGCGTGTCGAAAAACAGCTGAGGGCCTCCGAAAGAATACGCGGCATTCAGTCTGTTGCTCCCGCGCTCCGGAATTTCGACATACATATCGCGCATGAACGAGGTCAGCTTGACGTTTTTATCGCGGGTATTTATCGACAGCAGTATCATCGAATCGGTGTTGCCTGTGCCTTTGTAGCTGTTGGTGCGCAGGTCGGTGCCTATAAGCATAATGTTGAATACGCACTCATCAGGTATGTCTATCATGGAGAGGTCGAAGCCGTCCAGCGTCGTGCTTTCATTGTAGTAAAGCGGAACTTCATACACTTCATTCTGTTCGACATAGTCTGTATCGCTGAGGTTGTAGTACTGGCGAAATTCCTTTGCATCCTTGTAATCTATCTTGTCAAGCAGGAAATTAAAGTAAATTACACCCGATATGCATATTAACAGCAAGATCACACCCGCGCATTTCAAAGCCAATTTCAACTTGCCGCGTTTATGTTTCCCATCGTTCTCCGAGTGTGTTTCCTCGGGAGAATCCACATCAGGCTCCGTGCGGGAGACGTCCGCGTCCACGACTGATTCATCGCACGCACTCTCGTTCTGCCCGCCGGACTGCTCCGAAACTTCGCCCGTTTGGGTTTCCTGTTTCTCCTGTGTGTATTCTTTATCCTCTTTATCCTCTTCATTCTCTTGAACAACATCAGCCGTCATTTTTTCCTCATGTGTATCCAAAAATATCCCTCCCTGCACAGTTAAACGCAATATTGTGAAAATAAAAACAAAACGGCATATATCCGATAGTTCTATCATCAATATGCCGTAATAATCAAAAATTAATCAGCCGTATAGGGCATAAGCGCAACACAGCGGGCGCGCTTAATAGCCGTGGTAAGCTGGCGCTGATGAAATGCGCAGGAACCTGTAACTCTGCGAGGCAGAATCTTGGCTCTGTCGGAAACATATCTTCTCAGCTTATTTACATCTTTGTAGTCAATTTCCTTGATGTTTTCCACGCAGAAATTGCAAACCTTTTTGCGGCCCTTGCGGCCTCTGCGTTCAGGTCTTTCAGCCATGATAAATCCTCCTTCTTAATCATATTGTGTCTTTTGTCAAATCAGAAAGGCAAATCGTCGTCCGCAACGGGCGTGAAATCGCCTTCATCGCCGCTTTGATAAGAACTTACAGGCTCGCTGTAGGAGTTCTGAGCGGGTTCGGGAGGCGGAGTCATCTGGTCGTAGCGGCTGTAGTCATAGTTGCTCTGATGGCCGCTGTCGCGTTTGCCCTCGGCAAAGTAAACCTGGTCGGCAACTATGTCCCACGATTTGCGCTTATTACCCTCGCGGTCGGTGTAGGAATTCACCTGGATACTTCCCTGCACAGCCACAAGCTGTCCCTTGTGGAAGTATTTGCTGACAAAATCAGCGCGCTGTCTCCACACCACTACGTCGAGAAAATCCGTCTGTCTTTCATTGTTGGGACCCGAAAAATCCCTCTCAACAGCCAATGAAAATCTCGCCATTGCCGTGCCGTTCTGGGTGGTTCGATAGTCGGGTTCGGCAGTGAGTCTGCCCATCAAAATAACACGATTGAGCATTTGCGTTACCTCTTAAAACCTGTCAATTACTCGGCTTCAACATCTTCAGCGGAAGCTTCCTCAACAGCGGGGACAGTCTCGGACTTCTCGATTCTCTTGACGATCATCGAGCGAAGCACACCGTCCGTGATGTTGTAGATTCTGTCAAGCTCTGCGGGGAACTCCGCATCGGCAGTAAAGTTGAAGAGGACATAATAGCCCTCAGACTCCTTGTTGATTGGGTAAGCCAGCTTGCGCTTGCCCCACTCCTCAACGCTGTCGAGAGTAGCGTCGTCCTCGATCATTTTCTTGAACTTACCGACTACATCTGCAATGGCCTCGTCGCCGTTCTTGCAGGACACAATAAGGATGGACTCATAAGCTTCTTTAATCTTTTCCATCTTTCAGCACCTCCTTCTGGGCATATGGCTCCGTTTTGCTCGGAGCAAGGATAGCCGCGCTAATATCTGCGCAACATGACAATTTTAACACATTTTTTATATCAAGTCAATACCAATATGAAATTTTTTCAGCGACCCAATAAAAAATTAAGGTGAAACATCATGACAAAATTTATTTTTTATCTCCTTGGTCGGCAATTTTGATTATCTTAACGCATATTACGCGCTTGGGTGTTGCCTCTGATACGGATATGCGGAATCCCTTGAATTCTATGCCCTCGCCAACTGCGGGAATCTTTCCCATGCGCTCGGCCAGCCAGCCGCTGACTGTTACGGCTTGCGTGTTCCCGTCTTCCTCGATATCCATTATTTCAAACACTTTGCTGATTGAGGCGATACCCGACACAATGTAACCGCCGTCGTCGCAGCTTTCAATTTCGCTGATTATCTCGTCATTTTCGTCCCAGATCTCGCCCACAAGTTCCTCCAGAATATCCTCCATTGTGATGATGCCCACCGTTCCGCCGAATTCGTCTACCACCACTGCCATGTGACAGCGCGAGTGCTGGAATATTCTCAGCAATTCGGATATTTTGGTGTTCTTTGGAATGTATTCCACCGGTATCAACATGGATTCAATGTCGATATCCTTGTCAAAATACATCTTTTCGTAAAAATCCCGCTCGTGAAGTACGCCGACGATATTGTCTATCGTCCCCTTGTAGACGGGGATTCGGGAGTAATGGTTGTTTTTGAACATAGAGGCAAATTTCTTGGGCGGCGACGATATCTCCGCCGCCAATATATCGACGCGCGGCGTCAGAATGTGTACGACTTCCAAATCGCTGAATTCTATGGCGGAGCGTATCAGTTCTCCCTGATTTTCGCCTATGCCGCCCTCGTTCTGAGCCTCGTCCACTATTGTAATAAGCTCATCGTCGGTGATTGCGCTGCCGCCCTTGACGTGGAACAGCATTGATATTGTTTTTTTCCACATAGTAAATATCCAATTTATGGGCGTGAGCAGCGTCTGAAGCAGAGATATTATCGGCGCCGAGAACATAGCGAAGCTCTCGGGAGCTTCCTTTGCCATACTCTTTGGCGTGATCTCGCTGAACACCAGCAGCAGCACGGTCATAACCAATGTGGATATGGTCACGCCGGCATCACCAAACATCGAGGTAAACAAAAACGTAGCTATTGATGACGCGGCTATATTCACAACATTATTTCCAACCAGCACTGTGGTGAGCAGCTTGTCAAAATTCTCGGTCAGCCTGAGCGCGCGCGCGGCCCTCTTGTTGCCATCGGCGGCCATGTTTTTGAGCCTGATTTTGTTCACACCGGAAAAAGCCGTCTCGGTCGCGGAAAAATACGCCGAAAGGGCAATAAGCAGCACCAATATCGCTACGCTCATTTTATATTCTCTCCCCAGTTAATATAAATTGTTATAAATTATCACTTATGGATAAAAAATGCAAACGTCCGCGCAAAATTGTTCGCCCGCACGCCTGCATTTGTCTCTTTATTTGTTTATTAAACCCGCCGATTACTTCACTTTTTCAAGGTATGCCTTATTTATCTTTACATCTTCGACAGGAGCGTCGTTTTGATCCGTTTTGACGGCGGCTATCTTGTCGACCACATTCATACCCTCGTACACCTGACCGAATACCGTGTGTCCGCTGCCTGTTATGCTTTTAAACTGCCCGTCCAGATAAGGTGTTCCGCCAATTTCCTCATATTTGTCAGCCGCCCACTTGGCACCTCCGTTGGCAGTGAAACCCTCGACGTTGCCAAGGCTGCCGTATACCGCCGTCTTCGACTGCACTATGAAAAATTGGGTACCGTTTGTATTGTCGACTTCTGTATTCGCCATTGAGAGCGCACCTCGGAAATTATAAAGGTTGCGGTTGAACTCGTCCTGGAAGGAACTGTAGCCCTCAAATGCACATTTAACTTCGTCTATCTGTCCGCCTTGAATCATAAAGTCGTCGATAACCCGATGGAAAGCAACTCCGTCATAGCTTCCGTTCTTGATAAGCGTCTTGAAACTCTCTACCGCAGTGGGCGCATACTCGGGGAAGAGACGAATTTTGATTTTTCCCATTGAGGTTTCAAGCACGGCAACTTCCTCGCCCGATTTCGGCTTTTCGAGCTGTTCGCCATCGGGCGCAGTCTTGTAATCCTTCGACGCGGGGTAAACTCCCTCGGCAAGTGCCGAAGAGGGATTGCTTGAAACAGCGGTGTAGTCTTGCTTGGAGTTATTGCGATTCTCATACAGCATTACGAACACCATTGTGATAACAAGCGCCACAACCAAACAGCCCACCGTCGTGAGAACCTGCGTTATCTGCTTTTGACGCTCCAGCTCGCGGCGCTGTGCCGCAGTGAGCTTTTTCTTTCCATTTGCCGACGATGAACTCTTTGTCTGCGTGCTTTTCCTCACTGAGGCTGCGTTTTTTGCCGACGCCGCAGAACCCGACTTAGACTTCTTTTTTGAATTAGACATGGATATACACCTCATGATTAGTAGAATATCACTCTGTAAAACGACATATTGCGTATCAATGTAAATGCAATACAGACTGCCGATACAGCTATTCCCTGCGACAGAGTGAGGCTAAAGCTGTATTTGCGGTAGGGCCGGACTATCAGCGAGAGCACCAGCCGAATATACAAATACAGCGCCCAGCCCAGCAAGACAACATAAAGCGGATTGTAATAGACCGCCGTGAGCAAATCGCCGCGGGCAAGCGCGAATGTAGCGCGGGTGGCGCCGCACGCCATGCAGTTCAGACCGGTAATCGTCTCGAACATACACGGCGGTATGAACTCCGATATCCAACGCCAGCACAACCCCACAATTACGGCGGCCGCAGCTGCCACTGTCGGAATCAGCACCGCCAGCTTGAAAGCCCTGAGATAATCCGCGTCATGTTTGAGCATATGTCTGACGTAGTTCCGATTCATGTGCTTAAATTATTTAGCGGTCTTTTTGCGAGGTACTGCCTTTGGCTTGTCCTCGACTTTTTCCTCTGACTTTTCAACTTCTATCTCCGGCAGATCGCTTGTGCAATGCGGGCATTTGCAGGCCGCAATCGGAATTTCGGAAATGCAGAAGGGGCAGATCTTAGTTGTGGGAGCAGATTCTTCCTCGACAGTTTTCTTCTTGCCGAGTGTGGAAAGCTTGTTCACGCCCTTGACAATCATGAAGATCACAAACGCCATAATAACGAAGTTGATGACGTCCGCCAGAAACTGACCGACAGGCATATTGAGCTTACCAAACTTTATGGCGAGTTGACCGACACCGCTCGTCGCGTCCTCAGCGCCGAAGCAGTTGAGAAGCGGTTGAATTATGTTATTGGTGAGCGACGTGACCAGCGCGGAGAAAGATGAACCTATGAGTACGCCGACGGCCAGATCAAGCATATTGCCCTTGAGCGCGAATTCTTTGAATTCCTGAATAATCTTTTTCATTGTAGTACCTCCGAAATATTTTACTTGATTTTGATTATAACATACATATTATGAAAAATCAACGTAATTTATTTAATAAACACAGCAACAACATTTACTTTTTTGCAATAGTGAAAACCGAGAGAGATGCGGCAGTATAGATATTATATAAAGATATTCGTTCCTGACTATCCGGCAAAGCAATACTCTTTCCATATTCTTTCATTCGTCCTTACGCACATAAAATACACATCGCCCTGATTCGTTACAATAAAAAGTGAAGAAGGTCCAGCACGCTGGCCACGGGCGGCCGGGCAAAATAAAAATTATTAAATTCTTTGCCTAAATTTGCAAAAATTATTGACAGTTGCTTTAAATAATCATATAATGGTAGGTAACGTGTGAAGAGTCCGTCCGTGCTTCCCTCGAGCGGAGCTGTGCGGCGGATTCACATTGATTTAATTTTTGGAGGTTAATTGTACTATGGCACGAGTTTATAATTTTTCGGCAGGTCCGTCCATGCTCCCCGAAGAGGTTCTCAGGCAGGCAGCGGAAGAAATGCTTGACTACCAGGGCAGCGGTCAGTCCGTTCTGGAAATGAGCCATCGCTCAAAGGTATTTGACAAGATCATCAAGGACGCAGAGGCCGATCTCCGCGAAATAATGAATATTCCTGATAACTATAAGGTTCTCTTTTTGCAGGGCGGCGGCTCTACACAGTTTGCCATGATTCCGCTCAATCTCATGAACAAAAGCAAAAAGGCAGATTTCGTCATCACCGGTCAGTGGGCAAATAAGGCTTATCAGGAAGCTGCAAGATACGGCGAGGCGAAGGTTATCGCTTCCTCCAAGGATAAGACTTTCTCATATATTCCCAAGCTTAACAAAGCCGATTTCACTCCCGATGCAGACTATTTCTACATATGCCTCAACAATACAATCTACGGCACAAAGTGGAACCAACTGCCCGAGACAGGCGACGTGCCGCTGGTTGCTGATATTTCTTCAAACGTTCTCTCTGAGCCGATTGACGTCAGCAAATTCGGTTTGCTCTTCGCGGGCGCTCAGAAGAACGTATCCGGCGCGGGCGTTACAATTGTCATAGTACGCGAGGATCTCATCGGCAACGCCATGGACTTCACCCCCACTATGCTCAATTACAAGATTCACGCGGACGCCGGTTCCCTTTATAACACCCCGCCCTGCTATGCCATCTATATCGCGGGTCTGGTGTTCCAGTGGATTAAGAAGAACGGCGGTCTTGAGGCTATGAAAGCTGCCAACGAGAAGAAAGCAAAGCTCCTCTATGACTTCCTCGACAGCTCCAAGCTTTTCAAAGGCACAGTTGTTCCCGAGGATCGCTCGCTCATGAACGTACCTTTTGTCACAGGCAACGAGGAACTCGACGCCAAGTTCGTCAAAGAGGCTACTGCCGCAGGTCTCGTCAATCTCAAAGGTCACCGCACCGTCGGCGGCATGAGGGCGTCCATCTACAACGCCATGCCTTATGAGGGCGTAGTCGCTCTGGTTGACTTTATGAAGAAGTTCGAGGCAGACAACAAGTAATCATTTTATCACTTAAATTAAGATTATACGCCGCAAAGGAGTACGTCAACTCAGTTTGTCGAACTCCTTTGTTGGTTTGAAAAAGTCAGTTGTGAAAGGAATTGAATAGAAATGGCAAATATCCTCACATTAAATAAAATTGCAAAAATCGGTCTGAGCCGCTTCGGCGAGGGTTATACCTGCTCCGACAGCGCTGAGAATCCCGAGGCAGTTCTGGTTCGTTCCGCGTCAATGCACGACATGGAGCTTCCCGAGAGCCTTCTGGCCATCGCGAGAGCCGGCGCGGGCGTGAATAACATTCCGCTTGACAAGTGCGCGGAGAAGGGCATCGTAGTGTTCAACACACCCGGCGCAAATGCAAACGCAGTTAAGGAGCTTGTTTTGGGCGCTATGATCCTCTCTTCCAGAAACGTGCTGCCCGCTACGGCCTGGGCCAAGGGTCTCAAGGGCAACGGCGATCAGGTGGGCAAGATGGTCGAAAAAGGCAAGAGCCAGTTTGTCGGTCCCGAAATCAAAGGCAAGACACTCGGCGTCATCGGTCTGGGTGCTATAGGCGGTTTGGTTGCTAATGACGCCGCGGCTCTCGGCATGGACGTAATCGGCTATGATCCTTTCCTCTCGGTCGATGTCGCCCTCAGACTTTCCCCGAAGGTAAAGCACGTCTATGACATCAAGACTGTATTTGAGCAGAGCGACATCATTACTATTCATGTTCCGCTCACTCCTGAAACCAAGGATTTGGTTAATGCCGAGAGCATTGCCACAATGAAAGACGGCGTGAGAATAATGAACTTCGCGCGCGGCGGTCTGGTAAATTCCGCAGACATCAAGGCCGCTGTCGAGAGCGGCAAGGTCGCGGGCTATGTTATCGACTTCCCCGACGACGAGGTGCTTGACGTTGACGGCATTATCGCCATTCCCCATTTGGGCGCCTCCACGCCTGAATCTGAGGACAACTGTGCTGTTATGGCGGTTGACGAGGTTAAAAATTACCTTGAAAACGGTTCTATCCTTCACTCAGTCAACTACCCCGATGTTGATGCGGGTCCAGTCGCCGCCAAGCGCGTGTGCGTGCTGCACAAAAATGTCCCCAACGTCCTGACAAAACTCTCAGCTATCATTTCAAACGAGGGTCTTAACATCGAGAATATGCTCAGTAAGTCCAAGGGTGACTATGCGTACAGTATTCTGGACTTTGCAGGCGATATCAGCGACTCCGCAAAGGCTTCCTTCAACGATATCGAGGGTGTTATCCGCGTGAGATTCATCGGTTGATTCCCCGAATTCCACACAGTTTGAGCTGTATGACACAATAATTATAAATTAAGAAGTACAAAAACACCTTGCGGGTCTGCAAATAATCCCGCGAGGTGTTTTTTGTATAAACTCGCTTGACAAAAGTATCTCGCCGCAACATTTGGAGATCAGCATTTAAACTACAAGAAAGGCACGACGGGCTATATGATTTTTTGATAATTATTTTATCTCACAACTCTTATACGCTCTCTCAAATTCTCAACGATTTCCCGTTCAACCTCTGCGGAAAATCCATCAACTGTAGGTGTATGCCGCCTTGTCACTCCGTCCACGCTGCCCAGCGACACTATGTGCCTTAGATATGTTTCAATTTCATCATAATCTGGCATCACAGCCGCCCCGCTAAGTAAGTTCAGGTAGGCGCAGAGTCCGTAGCCGCCCCAATTTGATACTGAAGCGATTATGGGATAGTCCACCTCGGTGATACATGGAATCAGCCCGAGTTCACGTTCTATGATCTCACGGAAATTTCCCATGCCTATCTCGTTGCCGCCGTCACCTATGCCGAATGTGGGAATTCCACGCCGCCTGCCTATGTCAAAGAGCGGGTCGAGCTTTGCCGTGTATTCCGCGATGCTCACTCCCCGCATATTCGCATAATCCCCGCGAGAATTTATGCCGCACCGCTCAATTGAAATTAACGCTTTTGGCTGGTATTTGTCCAAAATCACGGAGCAATCGCGTGTGGAGAAAGCTATATTCACATATTCTGTGTTAATTCCGTCAAAAAAATCGCGGCAGAATTTGTCCATGATTATTGTGCAGTCAAATCCAATGGAATTCAGTGCTCTTGCGAGAAAGAATGCGCCCGGCGGACCGTCGGTCTCGCCAAACCCCGCGACATAAAAGCCCGTAACGATAATCAATTTTCCCCGCTCAAGTGTCAACAGGGCTTCGGCAGCACGTCGGCAGAAATCCTGCGGCAGATTTTGGCGCAGCTTATCCATGCCTCTCGAAGAATATTTTAAAATTATGTTCTCTACATTCTCCGCGCGAACATCACGCATAACATCACCCTCCTGCGTCTATATTTTGATAATATGCCCGAAATCAGAAAAACAGGACTGCGGGTAGGGCGTCTAATACAATGCCACTTCGCAGACCTGTTTGATTTTATCCGACAACCGTCACCAAATTCCAGAAGCGATCGATACTCCACATGGCAAAATTTGCCTCAACCTCGTCGCCGTTGCCGTTGGGTCTGCCGAATATCTCAGTCCTGTAGGCTATGGAATCAGAGTCATTTATTATGAATGTAATCGAGTTGTTAAATTTCTTATAACCGTAAACCACGTAGCAATGCCCCGTCATGTAAGACGGTCGGTCGCTGTATTGGGTGAGAATTATTTTGCCATCGTCCAACAGGCTCACAAACGTGTCTATACTCGCCACGTCGGACGTGTAGGGGATATTGTACACGTCGAGGGCGGCACGCAGTTCCTTATAGGTCCACCCGTTGTCGGTGTTGCTTGTATTGCGCATATCCTGCACCGTCACCGTGCTGTTTTCGTCGTACCAATGCGCCGCCATGGCGGCAATTGAAGGCATACAGTTTACACTTGATGAAGTTCCGGTGTCCTTCTGCGAGAAAAACCAGGAGCCATCGCGGTCATTTATTACGGTTTTGGTCTCAAAATTGTATTTGTCCTCCTCGGGACGATTTGCGAAGTACTCCGCCGTTCGACCCGCCGCTATCAGAATATCAGACTTGCTGTATATCCCGTCCCATTCATAATTTGTCGCGAAGCTCCAATCGTTGTACCGACAGACGATGTAAAACTTGGCGTTCTCTATAGCATTTGTAACCGTCAAACCCTCGTCGGGGGCAAAGAGCACTGAATCGCCGTAATAATCCATAAAGTCATATGTAACGGCTCGTCTGACCCATATGCTTTCGGAATCTTCGACTGTGTCAAGCTGATTGTCATCGTATGTTTGGCTGAATTTTGGACCGGTGCTTGTTATTCTGCACACCATTTCTGCTCCGTCTCTGCGCGAAAACTCGTGATCGCTCTCAAGTTCCATGCTGTCCGCAATTTGGTGAAAGTTTACATCTCCAAGTGCGGACCACAGGTATTTTGAGCCTTCCTGCTCCTGTACCCTGCACACATTGTAGAGCGCACGCAACATATCCGCGAATTCTCCACCAGTCACCGATTCGCTTTGCCTGCCGTAAACATCGCGCTCTATATCGTTAATCACGGCGTCGGCAATATTCAAGACGCTGTTCAAGTCAACGTCGGGCGTGTACTTGAAATCGTCATAATTTCCGTATGCGGCCACCAAATCCAGCTTAAGCGCCTTTTTGAGTGTGTCTCCGCCGGAGTCCCCCACCTTTATATCTGACACATCTAACTCTTTGCCTGCAAATGCTTCATACAGTTTAATGAAAGTTTCAACCGCAAATTTCTCGCCCACCTGTTCATCAAGATCTGACAGATCCACTTTCATTCCAGTGTGCTTGAGAATGATTGCGCATTCGGTCAAATCTGCCGAATGCAGCCAGTCCAAACTTTCCGGCTCATCTGCCTTGAGCTTATCGGCACCTTGTACATGAACCGTTAATATGTTGATAAAATCCGATCCGTCTGAAATGTTCATATCAATGTCGTATTTTTTTGCCAACAGTCCCGAATCATCTGCAGATGACAAATTATATTTGACACTGAGAGTGCCATTTGAATCTTCCACGGTCTGCCGGGCCAGTTCGGCGTATGGTGTAAATATTGCGGCCAGTTTCTTGTTTATTTTGTCACTGTCCGAAAGACCCGTCACAACTGGAATGCTGACGCCGTTGTTTGTGGTTGTTACTTCAAGTGAAATATCATCGCTGTCACGCGTATACGATTGCAGCAATAAAATCAATATCAAGATAAATATTATTATTACGGCGGCAAAAAATATCTTCGACGCATATCGTTTTATATTCATACAAGCACCAATCCTTTTTATGATTGTGTTGACAAATCATTCCCGCATTTCCAAGGCCCTTGCTTTCAACACTTCGGTTTCATTTTTAATTTTCCCATCGCAAACCTCGTTAAGGAGTGCATCGAGGGTATTTCCAAGCCGCCGCCCCCGCTCAAATCCGAGGTCTATGAGATCGTTCCCATTTATTTTCAAATCGTTTAGCGTGACGCAGACGTTTTCCGACACCAATTCGTCCAATATGCGTTCCGCCTCGTCCAATTCCGCAAGTCTGCAAAGAAATTTGGGCGACTGACCCATCACATCCGCTTTTTGCAGCGCTATGAGCTGACGCAGCACATCCTCACCGTATTTCGCAAGCTCACGATGCACTGTGCTGCGGTTCGGCACGATCAGTTCGTCATGATTCCTAACGAGCAATATGACCCGCTCGGCGGTTTTCCTGTCCGTGCGAAGGTACTTGTCAAATATCCATCGGCTTATATCGGCGCCTACATCGCCATGCCCGTAAAAATGCCCTATGCCGTCGGCATCGACGGTCTTGCAGTAGGGTTTCCCCACGTCGTGCAGCAGGGCCGCAAGCCTGAGCACAATGTCGGCAGGTATATTTTTGACCACATGGAGAGTATGATTCCAAACGTCGTATATGTGATGAGGGTTGTCCTGTTCCACTCCAAACATATCGGCTATGGGCGGCAGTATCAACGCTATGATATCACTGTACATCTCCAGCACGTCCGCCGCGTGTTCTCCGCACAGCAGGCCAAACAACTCGGCAGTTATCCGCTCTTTTGCCAATTTGTCCAGCGACGATTTGTTGCGGTGAATAGCTTCGGCTGTATCTTTCTCCACATCAAAGTCCAAGACGGAAGCAAAGCGCATACCGCGCAGCATTCTCAATGCATCCTCGTCAAAGCGCCTGTCGGCTTCGCCTACGCAGCGCAATATACCGCGTTTTATGTCATAGACGCCGCCGAACATATCCACAAAGCCCGCCTCGGGTGAATAAGCTATCGCGTTTATCGTGAAGTCGCGCCGACTGAGGTCGTCCTCTATGCCGTCCGAGAATGTGACAGCGTCGGGGCGTCTGCCGTCGGAATAAGTTCCGTCTATTCGGTATGTGGTTACTTCTATCGGAAAACCGTCGGACAGCACTGTAACTGTGCCGTGTTTTACTCCGGTTTCTATCACCCGGAACCCCCCGACTCCCTCAAACACAGCCTTGATTTGCTCCACACGGGCGTTGGTAGTGACGTCATAGTCCTTTGGCTCCTTGCCGAGAAGACTGTCTCTAACGCAGCCCCCCACCAGAAAACACTCAAAGCCATTTGCACTCAGCTTCTTCAACACCTTTGTCACGGTGTCAGGAATCGGTATATATGTATGCGGAAAAACTCTCTTTGCCATAAAACACAATACCTTTCCGTAAGAATAGCCGATAGACTTAAAAAATTCTGTTGAATTTCCCACATATCGCACTTATAATAATTATATCACTTTGCGATTACAATTACAATAAATTTTTGAGAAAAAGCCACAGCAACAGCATTTAAAATAAATAGCAAAGCGTTGGAGTACAGGAAACAAGTCCCCCCGGCAGTATCGACACCATGAATGACAAGAATTCATGGTTAGCAGCGCCATCTCGGAGGGTAAGGCAGAGCCTCACGAGCGAAGGCAAAGCGAACAAAACACATAAGAATTAAAAACCTACTTTGGAGAGCACAGAATAAGTAACCAATTTCGACCAACCTTTTTTGTTTTTTCGGCCGAAAAAACACGCCAACAAAAGACCGAAGATTTTCCGATAAAGTATAAAATCACATAAACTTCTTGAATTTACTGACGCTGTTGTCAAAACTTGATTTTCGTGGAAAAAAGGTGATAAATATGGGAGAAATAGACAGAGAAAATTTTCGCGCCGCCTGCGATAAATTTGTCTCAATTCGTAATACGCGGGATTCGATAGGAACTTTGGGCGAAAAATCGCTTCACGCGGTGCTCAAATGGTATTATGAGGCCGATAGCAGCCGCCATGAGGTACCTATAGGATCATACATCGTGGATATAGTGGGTGAACACGGGATAATAGAAATTCAGACTCGAAATTTCATCAAGCTCAAGCCAAAGCTGCAAGAATTGCTGGAGGCGGCTGATGTGACGGTGGTTTATCCCATAATAATTCAAAAACGCATAATAAACGCTTCTGTCGATACCGGCGAGGTGATATCCTCGCGTAAATCGCCAAAGCACGGCAGTATATATGCGTCGGCTCATGAGCTTTATGCAATTCGTGAGCTTCTGCCAAATCCCCGACTGACAATAAAAATGCCGATGCTCTGCGCCGATGAGGTGAGGGTATTCGGCGTCAAAACTAAACGCCGCAAGAAACAGCACACTCGCAGCGGGGAATATCTGTCGGACATTGTACCCAACGATATTATTGACGAAATAACACTTTGCAATCCAAGCGATTACAATATATTTGTCCCGCCTTCATGCAGGGAATTGTCCGGAGGATTTGACTCGTCGGATTTTGCCGCAGCCGCCGCCACCGACATATGCTCAGCAAGGCGGATATTGAATATTCTCACGAGCTTGAACGTGACAGAAGTCACAGGCAGAAGAGGACGCTCCAAACTCTACCGCGTGCGCGATATATGATAAAACACAGATGGCTTTAAAGTGGAATCATAAAGTCAGGCGTTTTTTTATTCTGTATGACACTGTTATTAAAAATTGACTTGTGTGTTTATTAAATTACCGCAACAATATTTAAAATAACCAGCGAAGCGTGGAAATGAAGAAGGACAAGAATTCATGGTTAGCAAAACCTGAGAATCAGGACAAATCTCAATGATGTTTTCAGACTGCTCTGCAAATGAATTCCGAATTCAATTGCTCCCGCGATTGCGTCACGTTAAAATAAAAACAACGGGCCATGTCTCTCGCAAACAGAAAGACATGACCCGAATTTTTTGTTTTTAGTTTATTTCATGCTTCAGAAATAATCTCAGCTGTGGCAACACGCCCAAAGGCAAAATTGCATTTCCGCCCGCACCAAACTAATCGGCGCAAACCTTAAGAGTAAAGTTTATATAGAGACCTCCGTACGAGGCATCCTCTTCTTTAAGCCGTTTGGGAAGATAAGAATTAAAGTCATACAAATCTTCCGCGCTGGTGGATTCTGAAGCCGCGCAGCCGTTCTCCAAACTGTAATCACTGTCAAGCACTCCAATTGACGAAAGGCTTTCCGGAATCCAGTAGGCGATAAATGTAACTTCGACAGAATCAGTGACATTTTCGTATGTCTTCGGCTGGCCGTCACTTTCCTCAGATACTACGGACACACCCTCAATCTCATTGCCCGCAGGTGCAAGCACGCCTGTGTAACGTCTGGTTTGATACGAATCCTTGCCGCCGATAGGTGCGAAATAGTATTCGGGAATTTCATCTTCATGCTTGTCTTTATCCTCAAGCTCGGTCTTGTCTTCGTTCCCGTTTTCGTCCTGGTTTTCGCTTTCATCTTCGGCCTTGGGCAAATCCGTGTAGATAGGCAGAATGCCGGCGCTTATAGCCTCATCTATTACTTCTCTGCCGCTCAACTCTTTGCCCGTTTTCTCCTTGACTTCAGCGGCTAAATCGTTGAATGTACCCGGATATACCGCAACTTGAAGCACGTCGGCAACGGAGCGGTATGTGCCCAAATAGGGGTAACTGTCACTGTCGGCCTCAAGATTAGGAGTCAAAACATAGTTTGCCGCAAACGTATCTTCGTCGATGCCAATGCTGAACCTGGTGGCAAGCGGACACAAGTTCTTGATTCTGAGCTGTTTGCAAACCCAATCTCCGGGCTGCCAATTTATCTGCCCGTCAATCAACGGAGCACCGTCAAGATCCTTGTACTCGCCTTCCTCCAGACATTGAATCCGGGTATTTGTGCTGTCAGCAGCAATACATTTGTTGATCGACGCACCGTCAGCACCTGTGGCTTCACCTTGCTCCGAATTCTGCGCAGCGTCAACAGCCGTCTGGACCGATTGACCCACTTCATCGTCTGGCAGATTTTCGGTCTCCTCCGACTTTCCATCAACCGACGAAGCTTCCACCTTCCCCGCTTCATCATCAGTCGACGTAGCCTTGGTTTCCTCGGACTTCCCATCAACCGACTTAACTGCGGCTTGAGATTCCCCCGCCTCGACGGAGTCATCGGATTTGAGTGCAACATCAATAGTCCCGCCATATTTTATGCTGTCACCGCTATTGGAAGGAGTTCCCCAAACGGGAGTGAATACGATTTCTTGCGTTCCTTTTCCCTCTACATTTACACTGAAAGAAAAAACTTTTTCTTCAAAACTTTCTGTTCTTTTTACTTCATCTCCGTAATTTATTATACAATAGCCTGAGCCGGTACCACCGGCATTTATTTCAACAGTATAATTCCCTTCCCTAGTCAAAGTTGCGAAAAATGTACCATCTTCTTGTTGTTCCGCTTCTATCACCGGTTCCTCAATCGGTTCGCTTGTCCCCAACTCTTCTGGATCGCTTTCAACGTATTCACTCGGCTGTGTAGTTGTCTGCAATTGAGTAGTGGTGGTTTCAGCAGATTGACTAGGCTTGGTGGTTGTCTGCGATTGCTTAGTGGCGCTCTCAACGGCCTTGTTCGGCTGAGTGGTTGTCTGCGATTGCTTAGTGGCACTCTCAACGGCCTTGCTCGGCTGTGTGGTTGTCTGCGATTGAGTAGTGGTGGTTTCAGCAGATTGACTAGGCTGAGTGGTTGTCTGCGATTGCTTAGTGGTGCTCTCAACGGCCTTGCTCGGCTGAGTGGTTGTCTGCGATTGCTTAGTGGCACTCTCAACGTTCTTGACATCACCCTGACCGGATGACTTTGCCTCCTTGGGAGTAATCACAACCGACGATATCGAGAAATTGGAAGCTGTAATTTTGTTCGATGAAACGGTAACGCTCGTGCTGAAAAACGCAAGCGTCAGCCCTGTAAGACAGGTGGCACAAATCACAATTCCAAAGACGGAGGAAAACAACAGCATCATAAAGCTTTTCTCCGTAAGTCTCTCACGCCTTTGAGTATGAGATTCCTCCATCAAACAACTTCTCAAGGATCGCACAAACTTGTTATCCGCGATCTTACGACGCCACGGAATTTCAGACACCCTCTTGAAGAAACTCCTCAAAGAGAGCGCAAACTTACTTTGTACGATCTTCTGATACCAGGAACTTTGGGACGCCTTTCTAAACCAATTCCTCAGAGACATGACAAACTTACTGCCGATAATCTTGTCACGCCATGGAATTTCAGATACCTTCTTGAAGCAGTTCTGCAGAGACATGAGAACCTCGCTGCCAACAATCTTATCACGCCATGGAATTTCAGATACCTTTTTGAAGCAATTTCTCAAGTCTTACTACCTCCTTTCCATCTTTTTCCCAACGGAAAAGGCAAATTCACATTTATTTGCATTTAAAAGCAACAAATACGCAGCCACCTGCGGCCTTTTCTCCTCACTATATAATCTGTCCTTACTTATCCGTATTATCCTTTTGTTCTACAATTTCATCCGTTACCTCTTCAGTTTCTACGGATTCTTCCGCTACTTCGTCAGTTTCTACGGATTCTTCCGCTACCTCATCAGGCTCTACGGATTCTTCCGCTACCTCGTCAGTTTCTACGGATTTTTCCGCTACCTCGTCAGGCTCTACAGATTCTTCCGTTACCTCGTCAGGCTCTACGGATTCGTCCGCTACCTCTTCAGTTTCTACGGATTCTTCCGCTGCCTCTTCAGGCTCTACAGATTCTTCCGCTACTTCGTCAGTTTCTACGGATTCTTCCGCTACCTCTTCAGGCTCTACGGATTCTTCCGCTACCTCTTCAGGCTCTACAGATTCGTCTGCCACCTCTTCAGTTTCTACGGATTCTTCCGCTACCTCTTCAGGCTCTACGGATTCTTCCGCTACCTCTTCAGGCTCTACAGATTCGTCTGCCACCTCTTCAGTTTCTACAGATTCTTCCGCTGCCTCATCAGTTTCTACAGATTCTTCCGCTACCTCTTCAGGCTCTACGGATTCCTCCGCTACCTCTTCAAGCTCTACAGATTCGTCTGCCACCTCTTCAGTTTCTACAGATTCTTCCGCTGCCTCATCAGTTTCTACAGATTCTTCC
>CANPVE010000022.1 GCA_947581635.1 uncultured Clostridia bacterium
CGCAAGGCTATTCCAATCAGCCGCGCCCGACACAAGCACCGCAAGGCTATTCCAATCAGCCGCGCCCGACACAAGCGCCGCAGGGCTATACCTCCCAGCAACTCAACCGCACGAGAGAGGTTTATGAAACAGGTATTCAGGATTATACACAGACCGGATATCCTCAGCGGCAGTATCAGGACGACGGCTATGAGGACTACGACAGTCAGTCCGCACAACAGCAGTATTCATCAAACACGGCTCAAAGCGGCGGCTACAGTACAACTGGCATAGTACTTCTCGTTGTCCTTTGTGTGCTGCTCATTCCCACGGTAGGCAGCACGCTTGTGAGTCTGCTCCTCGGACTTTACGGCTCGGTAATAGGCTTCGCCGCGGCTGGCGGCTCGTTGATAGCAGTGGGAGCGGCTTTCAGCGCGCAGAGCTTGTGGGTATGCGTGGGACTGGTGTTTATAGGCATATCCTTTATCGCGCTTACAGGACTGCTTGTCATGGGTTCAATTGAGGGTACAAAGCTGTTTATTAAACTGATTAAGTATTGTATCAAAGAGGGCAAAAAACTTGTAACGGAGGGGTCGTTTTGATTAAGAAAATTATCGGGGCAGTTTCGCTCTTTATTACATTTGTTGTGACATTCGCCATTGGTGTTGGCTGTATAGTGCGAGGCGCCGGAGATTTTTCGTGGGATATCGTATCGAAATACGTCTCCATGAGCGACGTTGTGCAGATAAATGATTCGCACATCAGCAATCTTTTCTCGTTCAGCGATCATTCCTCTATGGTGAAAAGCCACGCCGAGGGACAGATTCCCGTCCCCACCGACAGCGGAATGATCGAAATTGAGGACGTTCCTGCCGACGTCACTATTACGCAATCCCAAGATGATTTTATTCACTTTACCTTCGACGGCAATATCAAACAATCCTCTGTCGTATCCTCAGCTGCAAATCTCACGGGCGAGCATATCCCAAATGTTGAATTTGAATACAACGACGGCACCGACGTAGCGACAATACAGTTCAAGAGGCTAAGAACCGATTCCAAAGTGAAGCTGAATGTAAATATAGCCATTCCCGCCTCCTTCAAGGGGAACATATCGTTCAAAGATGTAGCAGGCACGGTTAACGGCGACATTCCGCTTGAACTGAACAACTTGTCTGTGAAAGATACAGCGGGCAAGATAATTCTCAGCGGCGTTTCCGCTCAACGATTGGATATATCGAACATTGCCGGAAATGTCACAATATCAGGCAATGTGGGACGTTTTGAAATTGACAATATCGCCGGAAATATCAGCGTTGAGTCTAACGCCTATATCGCTGATGACTGCAAGATAAACGATGTGGTTGGAGTTGTCAATATAACTTTGCCTACAGGCAGTCTCGTAGAAATCAAAAAGAAAGACGTTATGGGCGTGGTCACTGCCAACAGCAGCGAAAAGGCTGAGCACACCGTTACCATCAGTGACGTAATGGGTAAGGTTTCCATTAATTCCTAATGCATAATGATTAACCGTTTCCCGGTTAATAGTTCCGCCCGCTTGACTTTAGTTTTTCAAATTTCATCTTCTTTCATCTTCATAACCTGTGCTTGATTAACAGAGCGCAAAAAATAAAAACGTCAGGTTGGATTTACAGAAAGTCCGACTTGACATTTTTATTTTTATTTTTATTAAATTATTTATATTCTTTAGAGACAATCTCGTTTCCATCGTTGTCAACGTAGACTACTTTGACGGATTCGGTCTCGGGAACAGTCTTTTTGACATACTGGAGAACTTCTTCGATGGATTTAGTCATGGTATCGCTGTGGAGGTACTCTTCAAGCGTCTCCTTTGCTTCGTCAATGTCAACGCCGTCTACGGTGTATGAGCAGGTGTATATCAGTGTGTTGCCCTCTGCGGTTATCTCAAGCTTCATGCCTTTGGATTCATAAGATTCGGAAAGGGTCTCGACCTGTTTCTGGAAATCCTCGCTTTTTACCATTATCTCCAGTGTTGTCTCCTCGGGCTGGGTTGATTCTGTTGACGAAACATCGTCATTAGATTCTACATCGTTGTGTACCGGCGATGCGCTGCATGATGCGAGGGCTATGCAAAGCAGAAACGCCGCGGCAAGCGCCGAAAGTTTTTTAATATACTTTATACTTCTCATAATAATTAATCTCCTTTTTGAATATTGCGGTGTGTCAAAAAAATTAAGAATAAAATCCTCCTTAAATTAAAAAAGAATAAAGAACAGCAAATAAAGAATAATACAAGAAACAATCTCCTTGCTTTATAGTCTTTATTATTTTTTCCTTTATTCCAAAAAAATTGCGAGGGAATCTGTATTATCAAACAACAAAGATATCAGTTTCTGTGGCACTGTCGTCATGTTTCTGTGATTCAATTATTTTTTTTATCGCCTACAATAAGTTTGCCGCCGGTCAGTAATATTTTGAGAGCTTTGGAATACGCACCTTGTAAACATTCTCTTTATAAATTTTAATACCACAAATGAGAAAAATTTCTAATATTTATAAGCATACTGCTATAATACAAAGTATGCCCATCTTATAAATAATATTACCGCAGTTAATTATATCATAAACTTTCCCAGTTGTCTATACTTTTGTGGACTTTAAAGTATATTTTTTAAATGAAAATGATGTCCTGTTCGGCGCGATACAATTCCCAATGTAAAGGGTTTGACATTACCATGGCGCAGTTCTTTGCCGAAGAAGAAATGATCGGAATGATTTGGGAGTTGAAGGAATTGTTCGATTGTTGGCGGCCGTTGACTCCTGAACAGAAAGCGGCGGCGTTACAGATGATAAAGGCTGTGAGCCACAACAATTGAGAACGGAAGCCGCTTTTTTCTTAATAATCAAATGATTGAAGGCTGCAAAATGAACGAAACATAAATAACCCCGTAGCGAGCCGTTTTGGAACGCTACGGGGCTTGATTTTGCAAAAAAACGAACGCCAGCTTTAATTCGATGATTGCTAAAGCCGACGTCCGGTCATGGTGGGAGAGGGTGGATTCGAACCACCGAAGCGAGACGCGACAGATTTACAGTCTGTTCCCTTTGGCCACTCGGGAACTCTCCCATAATTATAAATTTAAAAAAAATGAAAATGGAGCTGGTGGACGGACTTGAACCCCCGACCTGCTGATTACAAATCAGCTGCTCTACCAACTGAGCTACACCAGCATACTCAATGCTCACTGCCGAGTGCTCATATAGTTTACTATACACGCTTGAATTTGTCAAGTGTTTTTTTTAATTTTTTTACTTTTTTTGAATTTCCACGTTTATTAACTATTTTGCGGTCAAATTATTTTGCATCCGTGCGGCGTTCAAAATCTACATTCAGAATTGCCAAATATGTGTTCTTACAAATAAGCACAGCTTATTGCATAAAATTTTTTTACATAATTCGTATACTATTCAGCCCTTAAAATAATTGAATTTATTGTAAATATTATGGAAAAAAGAGGAGCGCTGTGTTATAATATTACAGTGAGCGTGAACTTAATCTCGCAAACAATGTTTGATTGCGGTTGAGTTTGCGCCAATTAATTTATATATCGAAAGGGCAGGATTTATTGCCGATGGCGAATATTTTTGACACCAAAGAATTCCATGACAAGTATTATTACGACGGCGCTCTGGGAGCGCTTTATTCAAAAAAAATGACAGAATTCAGGCTGTGGGCTCCCACGGCTTCAAAGGTTGTGCTCAACATATTCCGCGAGGGTCTGGGGGACAACAAGCTGGATTGCGTAGATATGGTTCCCGCCGAGAACGGAACATGGGTCTGCAAAATGCAGGGCGATCAAAGCGGAATTTACTATACCTATGAAGTTACGGTGGACGGCCGTACAAACGAGGTCGTGGATCCGTATGCAAAGGCGGTGGGGGCCAACGGTCTGCGCGGCATGGTGCTGGATCTCAGAAGCACCGACCCCAAGGACTTCCGCGAAACCGCGCGTCCCAAGTTCGGCAATTGTCTTCCCACCGACGCTGTGGTTTACGAGACGCATGTGCGCGATTTCTCCAATCACTACAGCGCCCGCAGCAATTTCCCCGGAAAATTTCTCGCTTTCACCGAAACCGGGAATATGCTCAGCGACGGAACGAAGATAGGAGTTGACCACCTCAAGGAACTGGGCGTTACCCATGTGCAGCTTCTGCCTTCCTACGATTATTACACCGTAGATGAAACCAAACTTGATGTGCCGCAGTTCAACTGGGGATACGATCCGCTCAATTACAACGCGCCCGAAGGCTCCTATTCCACCGACGCATACAACGGCGCCGTCCGCATAAACGAGTATAAGCAGATGGTTCAGTCGTTGCACAGAAACGGCATTCGCGTCATAATGGACGTAGTTTATAATCACACGATGTTTGCCGAGGGGTCTTACCTCAACATGACCGTGCCGCATTATTATCACCGCACCCGCGAGGACGGCACCTTCTACGACGGTTCCGCCTGCAACAACGAAACCGCCTCGGACAGACCAATGTGCCGCAAATACATAGTGGATTCGGTAGTATATTGGGCTTCTGAATTCATGCTGGACGGATTCCGCTTTGATCTCATGGGAATTCACGACATAGTGACGATGAATGAAATACGAAAGCAGCTTGACGCCATAGATCCAACCATTATAGTATACGGCGAGGGCTGGACAGGAGGAGAATGCGGAATATCCGACAGCCTGCGCGCGCTCAAGTGCAATGCAAAGCAATACCCAAATGTCGGCGCATTCAGCGACGATATCCGTGACGGAATCAAAGGACACGTTTTCAATCTCAAGGATAAAGGATTCGTAAGCGGCGCCAAAAATTTTGAGGAAACCGTGAAGTTCGGTCTTGTGGGCTGCATTGACTATCCGGGCATAGATATGAGCAAAGTCAATTATTCCGAGCGGGCGTGGGCAAGTTCGCCCTCGCAGGCAGTCAATTACGTGGAGGCCCACGACAATCTCACTATATGGGATAAGCTCGCCACGTCCAACCCTGAGGACGACGAGGAAACCCGCATCAAGATGGATAAACTCGCCGCCGGCATAGTGTTCACCGCTCAGGGAATTCCGTTTATTCAACTCGGTCAGGATTTCCTTCGCACCAAGTACAACGAGGAAACGGGCGAATTTGATGAAAACAGTTTCCGCTCGCCCGATAAGGTAAATAACATCGACTGGAACCGCAAGTCCAAATACATTGATGTGTTCAATTACTACAAGGGTCTGATAGCCTTCCGCAAGGCCCACACCTCGCTCAGATTTACCAAGAGGAGCCAGGTGATTGAAAACATGAAGTTCCTCGACTGCCCCGCACCTAACATGATTGCCTTTACCACCAGAACGGTGAACGATCTGATTCTGATATACAATGCCAATCGCGACGCCAAGACTTTCAAGCTGCCCGAAGGTCAGTGGGACGTTTATATAAACGCGAAGCAGGCGGGCAATCTCTTCATAGAAACAGTGAGCGGAGAGGTGGAGATTGAAGGAATTTCAATGCTCGCGGCTGTCAAAAAGCATTATAATTATTTTGAATGAGAATAAATTAAAATAATTAAATAAATTTGGATAAACCTTCTTTATTATGCAGCACAAAGCCTTCCGATTTTTTCGGAGGGCTTTTTTGTTTTTGATATTGCGCCACACATTTACATATTTGCGGCAATCAGTACAGAGGCGGTACGGAAACAGGAATAGAAATTTATGAAAAAAACTATTGACAAAGCAGTTAGTCAGTGCTATCATATATGAGGTTAGTGAAATCTAATCGCGTTTGTTATAACTAAGTTAGTTAATATTCACTTACTTAGCGCGAGGTTTCTCTGTATTATTGACAGAAATTTGATTTAAGGAAGGATTTGGTATGATGCCTTTGAGCCTGGCAGACATCGGTGAAGAAAACATCATAAAAAAAGTCGGCGGCAGCTCCGAAGTCCGTTCGCATCTGGCGGATATGGGTTTCGTCGCGGGGGGAAGCGTCACGGTTATCAGCACAATCAACGGCAACCTTATCGTGAATGTCAAGGATTCACGAGTGGCGATAAGCAAGGAAATGGCAAATAAGATTATGGTGTAAATGATTTTGTATTGAGGAGGAAAATCAATGAACACATTGAAACAGGCGAAGGTTGGCGATACCGTAACGGTAGTCAAGCTTCACGGCGAGGGCGCGGTCAAGCGCAGAATTATGGATATGGGCATAACCAAGGGCGTGTCAATATACGTGCGCAAAGTTGCGCCGCTCGGCGATCCGGTGGAGATCACCGTAAGGGGCTATGAGCTTTCGCTGCGCAAGGCGGACGCAGAGATGATAGAAATTGCCGAGTAAAATAAATTGAAGGAGAATTGACCTATGGATATCAAGATTGCCCTTGCCGGCAACCCCAATTGCGGCAAGACTACGCTGTTCAACGCGCTGACAGGCTCCAATCAGTTTGTGGGAAACTGGCCCGGCGTCACCGTTGAAAAGAAGGAAGGCAGGCTTAAAAAACACGACGACGTGGTTATTATGGATTTGCCCGGAATTTATTCGCTCTCGCCCTACACGCTGGAGGAAGTCGTGGCAAGAAATTACCTCATCAACGAGCGCCCCAACGCGATTTTGAATATAATCGACGGCACTAACCTCGAGAGAAATCTGTATCTGACAACTCAGCTCACCGAACTTGGAATCCCCGTTGTCGTGGCTGTCAATATGATGGACGTCGTGCAAAAGAACGGCGACAAGATAAATATAGAGGAGCTTGCGCGTGAGCTTGGCTGCAAAGTCGTGCAAATTTCAGCTCTCAAGGGTACAGGAATCACCGAAGCCGCCGAGGCTGCTATAGAGGCGGCAAAGGGCGCTCCCACAATTCCGCAGCACAGTTTCTCGGGTCCCGTTGAACACGTTATAGCCCACATTGAAGAAGCAGCCGTTCACGATATGCCCGAAGAACAGCAGCGATGGTACGCGATAAAGATATTCGAGCGTGATGAGAAGGTTCTTGAACAACTCAATTTGGACGCTGATAAACTCTCTCACATTGAGAAGGATATACAAGCGGCCGAAACAGAGCTTGATGACGATTCCGAAAGCATTATTACAAACGAGAGATATGTTTACATAGCGTCGGTTATCAAAGGCTGCTATAAAAAAGCGAAGCAGGGTTCGCTTTCCACTTCTGACAAGATAGATAAGGTCGTGACAAATCGCTGGCTGGCTCTTCCGATTTTTGCGGTTGTGATGTTCATTGTCTACTATGTGTCGGTGACTACAGTAGGTGGATGGGCTACAGACTGGGCTAATGACGGCGTATTCGGTGAAGGTTTCCACCTCTTTGGCATAGGCTCGGCTGCTTACGAAAAAGCCGCCGAAGAATATACAGAGCCTTCCGCCGTTATCGAGGCTTATGAAGCCGCCGCCGAGGAAGCGGGAGTTGATCTCGAAACCGCCGACGAGGCCGCATTGTCCTCTATCGCCCCGATAGCCGAAATATATGACGACGAGGGCAATGTTAAAAAACAGTTCCCCGTTGACTACGCCAAATACTCCGAGGCCAAAGAAATGGAAGAACCCGATCCCGCCGAATACGGCGTATGGGTCCCTGGCATTCCCGTATTGATTGAGAAAGGTCTGGACGCCATCAATTGTGCCGACTGGCTCAAGAGTCTCATTCTGGACGGCATTGTAGGCGGCGTGGGCGCAGTTCTCGGCTTCGTACCACAGATGCTGGTTCTCTTTATCTTCCTTGCATTTCTCGAGGGCTGCGGCTATATGGCACGTATCGCATTTATTATGGACAGAATTTTCCGTAAGTTCGGTCTCTCGGGCAAATCCTTTATCCCCATGCTCATAGGCACAGGCTGCGGCGTCCCTGGCGTTATGGCTTCGCGTACAATTGAAAACGAGCGCGACCGCCGTATGACGATTATGACTACAACCTTTATCCCCTGCGGAGCCAAACTCCCGATTATAGGACTTATCTCGGGCGCTCTGTTCGGAGGGGCGGCATGGGTAGCGCCAAGCGCGTATTTCGTCGGCGTGGCGGCAATTATAACGTCGGGCATCATGCTCAAAAAGACAAAGATGTTCGCTGGCGATCCGGCCCCATTTGTCATGGAACTTCCCGCCTATCATCTGCCCACGATCGGCAGTGTGCTTCGCTCCATGTGGGAGCGCGGCTGGTCATTCATCAAGAAGGCAGGCACAATAATCCTTCTTTCCACCGTTGTTCTGTGGTTCCTCCAGGGCTTTGGCTTTGAAAACGGCGGCTTTGGCATGGTGGAAAATCTTGAAAACTCCGTTCTCGCCAATATCGGCAGCGCTATTGCGTGGATATTCACTCCGCTTGGCTGGGGCGACTGGAAAGCCGCTGTCGCCGCTGTCACGGGTCTTATCGCCAAGGAAAATGTGGTGGGTACGTTCGGCGTTCTCTACGGCGGATTTGATGAAGTGGCCGAAAACGGCTGGCAGATTTGGGACAGTATGCAGGCTAGTTTCAGCGCGCTCTCTGCCTACTCATTCCTCATCTTCAATCTGCTCTGCGCCCCCTGCTTTGCGGCCATCGGCGCTATAAAACGCGAGATGAATTCCGCCAAGTGGACTTGGTTCGCCATCGGATATCAATGCGGCTTTGCCTATGCGGTGTCGCTCATAGTATATCAGATCGGCTCGGCTGTTACGGGCAATCTCAACATTGTGGGTCTTATCGCCGCAATCGTTCTCGTTGCGTTCTTCGGATTCATGCTCTTCCGTCCTTACAAGGAGAGCACCAAGCTGGAGAAGAAAATCAAGACGAAATAGGATTTTTCGATAGTCGTAAATCGTATTGTTCAATCATTGTGTCAGTTGGATTCGGGCGCGGGGTATTGTACCCGTGTCCGAACCCATGGCAATTTGGAGGGAAATTTTATGCTGAAATTTTTGACAGCCAATCTGGGAACGATTGTTGTATGCGCGGTTTTGCTGCTCATAGTCGTGCTCATTGTCATTAATCTGATCAACAAGAAGAAAAAGGGTCAGTCTACCTGCGGCTGCGGCTGCGACAATTGTCCCTCCTCGGGTGTGTGCCACAAGAAATAGACACAACCATAAGATAATTATAGCGGAATGCATAATTTTTAATTTTTATTTAGATAAAATCCTCAAAAACGGCGAATAAATTAAATTCATCGGCAGAATACGCAAAAAACAAGCAAGTGCCTTTTGACTTCGGCATTTGCTTGTTTTTATCTGTTTCTTTATTTTACTCTGTCAGGCATCGACATCTTTTACTCTCATTGCCGCGCCTGTTAATCCGAACAGCACCCACATCAGAGGTGAATTTATCGGAAGTGAATAGCCGAAAAACGCGTGAACCGCATAGCAGACAACGCCCATGGCACAGCATACCAGCAGCGGATTGTTTTGGGCGCGTTTGAACGCGTCGACAACCATCGTTCCGAGGAACGCGAGGAACGAGCCGAGGCCGGTAATACCCGAACACACGAGCAGTTGGAGATATTCGTTGTGCGCTTTGTCGAGGTTTCTCCCGTTGAAGAACTCCTTTGCCTCGTCCCCATACTGCGCGTTGAATACATTGTAGAAGCTGTCGGGACCGCTTCCGAAAATCGGATGTTTGCCAACCAGCTTGATTGTGCGCTTCCAAGTAAACATTCTGTTAGTGCCAAACTTGTCGTTGAAATTTCCGTGGAACAGAATTTGTCCAAACTCATAAAGGATACCGCTGCTCTCGTGCGTCGCAGCCACAGCCGCAGCCGCAGCCACGCCTATTACCGCCGCTCCGTCAATGCAGAGTGTGGTTATCAGCAGGGATTTGCGCGAGGGATTGAAACTTAATGTGCCGTCATTTATGGCTACAGCAATTCCTATGCATGCCAGTTCCGCCGCCGTCATGATCCAGCCGAGCTTTCCGAAATCCTTGCCAAGAATGTCCGAGCCTACCGTGAGACGGTTGAATATTGCCACAGCCAATGCGACGGACAGCACTGTGAAAAACCTTCCTACTCGTCTGAACGACACCAGCATGAGCGGAAGCGCGACTGCCAAAGCCACACCGATTGCCACTATGCCTGCGTCGGTGTTCAGATTCAGCTCCGCCCACAGCATTACGGCAAAGCATAATAGAGTGATGTTGCCGTGTTTGTCAAATCCGAGGTGCTGTTCGGTAATGTATATCGAAGCGGCTATTATAAGCGACACTGCGACGAAATATGAAGTGAGATTTATATTCCCCATCGGCCCCATAAAGAGCAGACCGCTTTCCCAATTCGGCTCGCTGAATCCAGTATTCAGCACATCAAAGCCGAAGAAGTGCAGCATTACCAGCACTGAGACTATTGTGGCGCCAAGACAATATACATTGAGGTCGAATTTGCGTATACGAACCAGACGTGATATCACAAAATACGTCGTCACATAGAAGGTTTGTATTATGAATCCGTCGTTGCGCACGCCCTGACCGTTGAAAGCAACCTCTTTATAATCTGACGCCAACGTGGATATCAGCAAAAATCCCCAATAAAGCAGCACCGCTATATCTACGAGATTTAGATTTTTTAAGCTCGGCATAGACGCGGCCTCATATGACGGAGCAGACAACAGCTTGACAATCATAGTAATTATGATCGCGCAGAATGCCGCCGCAGCTATCAGATAGAACACCATGTTCTTAAAGTGGGTTATATTGGCATACTTTTCCGAGCCTATCGCGAGTGGGAACGCCACCGACATCGCTATTAAAAACAGCCGTGCGAATATCTCGTACAGGTTGTCCCTGTCAAACAAAGGCGAACGAGGCGGAACCGACTTTTTTGCCGGCTTATTCTCCGACGCGGCGACAGGCGGATTTTTTGTGTTCGCTGCCGCTGCGGATTCACTTGCCCGCGCGGAAGCGCTCTTTTTGCGTTTATTGTAATATTTTTTTTGATTTTTACCTGACATTTTGCTTTAAACAGCTCCTTTCTATTGTATATAATTGTATATTCTCATTCACATTTTTACAAGTATTTTCCGATAAATTCATACTTTTATAAAATTTTGGAAACAAAGAAAAAAGCCAACCGCCCTATTGGGCGATTGACTTGAATGTCAGCGTTTACCTATCTTCCCGGACCGTCGCCAGTCAAGTATTTTCGGCACAAGTGAGCTTAACTTCCGTGTTCGGAATGGGAACGGGTGGACCCTCACCGTCATCAACACTAACTGATTTTTGTTCTGCCGCCTCAACACTTTGTTTTTTGTGTTCCCCTCAGCGACTTCAATATATTACCACACCTGTTTTAATTTGTCAAGTGTTTTTTTGATTTTTTTTAAAATTTTTTTGGATATGATTTTAGACGGTAAAAACCAAACAGTATTTACCTCTGTTATGAATTATCGGCAATTGAGTATGCCGCGTGTTTATTTTACAAATTTTTGGGGACAGTAAATAAAAAATATACCAAAGGATGTTTGATAAATGGATATAGTAAAGGTTATATTGACGTCGTTGCTTTCCGCAGCAGTATTATTTATTATCGCAAAGATATTGGGGCACAAACAAGTCGCGCAATTGGATTTTTTTGATTATATCACCGGTATTACAATCGGTTCGAGTGCCGCAGAGCTTGCCACCGAACTGGAAGACCCTTGGAAACCGCTCATTGCAATGGTTGTTTACGGTGCGATCGCCTTTACACTGGATATTGTATCCGCAAAATTTTTCCGATCCCGAGAGTATATCAACGGAATGCCCTCGATCATAATGAACAACGGAAAACTGTACCGAGAAAACATGAAAAAAGCGAAGCTAAGTCTCAGTGAATTCATGATGATGTGTAGACAGGCGGGGTATTTCAACCTGAACGACATTCAAACGGCGGTGTTTGAATACAATGGCAGACTTTCGATCCTGCCTGTGAGCGGTAAGCGTCCCATGAACCCCACTGATATGAACCTCGCGCCTGAGCCGGAGTATATCTCAACCGAGGTTATAATGGACGGCAGGATTATTGACGAAAATCTCAAGCGAATAGGGCTGAACACAAAATGGCTCAAAAAGCAGCTAGATGAACAGGGCTATAAGAGCGCGGAGGAGATTTTTCTGGGAGTTTGTGACAACAATAACAATCTGTCGCTGTTTGCGAAGAACAAAGGCTAAGACTTGATAAAAAGGTTATTTTATTTTTTATTCGCCAGAGTCCGGTCTTTGATTCCGATGTGTTTTGCCCGCTCAGCCAGCGGCTTCGCTCGTGAGGCGCTGCCTCACCCTCCGCCATGGGCGCTGCCCCTGGACCCCGCAAGGAGGAATTATCCCCCTTGACTCCCATGTAGCTCCGCTCGCTTGACTTTGGACCTTTTTAATCTTTCTCTTCCGCTATGTCATTGATTATTGCAAAAGTTTATGGTATAATCATACCGCTCCGATATTTATGAGATTACGATTTTGTTAATTTATTGAAAAACAGCAAAATTTTGTTGACAAACACCGATTGATGTATTATACTTTTGTTTGGATATATTCATAATATTTGAGCGGATTTTGATGTTTGGCGTTTGGCACACGCCTGCAATATCTGTAGTACAGGTATATAAAGAAAGACAGAGGAGCAAAGAGCGAGCATGAGTATTTATTTTGAAACTGTAGTGACCAAATTCACCGAAAATCTTGAAAATTTCAGGTCGGTATCGTCCGATGAAAAAAACGGAAATGAAAGCACGATTCTCACCGACGGAAAGTCCAGCGCAAAGATAGTCTATGCGCCCGACGTCAAGAGATTCTATCTCTTCAAGGGCGAAGCGGACTGCGGTGAGGACGATTTTTCGGAGGTACAGTCTTATTTCTTCGAGCTGTCCGGCGACAAGGCGTCAGATCTGCGCGAGGCTGTATCGGTTGCAAATGAATTCAGCGAAAATTTTGGCAGCGGAGCGCCTATTGTGGTATCGATTCCATCTTCATCGAGAATTGCGTCAAAGAAGGAGAGAGAGAGCGACGAAACCTCGGCGGTCTATTTCGCCAACAGAATTCCCAGTGTGCTGCCCGAATGCCGCGAGCCGCTCCTTCAGCACAAGGAGCATTATGAAATGTTGCTCCCGAATAAATTCTGTGACGAGGTAGTAAATGCTGCGGTAGCCAAGCTGCTTAGTGACAAAAAGCAGAAGGCAAAAACCGAAGAGTTTTTTACGTTTCTTGAAAAGATGTACAATTCGGGAGATATGGACGTCAAGAGCATAATAACGATGACCATTCTCAACAACATCACAGGTGACGAACGTATAGAATATGTCGAGGGTTTTCTTTCTGCGGATATGAATAAGGCGTGGAAGGCGGCGAGACGTTATATCGGCAAAGAAGTCAAGCCCGAGAAGGAAAGCGCATATCAGCAGATGTCAAAGAAATATCGGGAACAGCTTGAGAGCAACAGATAGTTTTCGGTTCCGTGATATCAATGTGTCAATATTATTGAGTATATCGGTGTAGCGTTGCAGTGTGTCGAAAGACGGGAGATAAAATAAATTTAATCAAAGGAGCGATATGTGATGAACAACAATACAAATGGCGTAAATGGCAATCAGGGTCCGTACTATCAGCCTCCAAATTACTATCAGCAGTACGGCTGCAGCGGCAGCCCCGCCCCGGGCAGCTATTCCCCAAAAAAGCAGGGCTACGCGCTTGCGGCGGAGAAGGCCCTGAGCACCATGAACCTGCCGCTTCTGCTCATATTCTCCATAATTTTCGGATGGATTTGCAGTCGAACTGTTTGGGTGGGGCGTATCGGCATAGGCATGACTGTGATGGGAGTTTTGTTCTATGCGTTTTTCATGCCGTTTATTATGCACAAGCAGCAAAGAAAAGTTCCGCTGTCAGCCTGGCTTTTGTTCATACCTCAAATTGCGGTGTTCGTCTCATTTGCGCTGTATTCAAGCCCGAGAAATAAAACATGCGGACTTTTGATATCGTTAGCCATAGCCATAGTACAGACCACGCTCATCGCAGGCTGCACCGAAGGCAGACCTTTCTCAAAGGAACTGTTGAGCGACGCCTGCTGTTCCTACCTCGCCTATCCGTTCATGAACATGGGACAGACGCTCAAGGCGGTATTTGGACTGGGAAAGGATAAATCCGTTAATAAAAAGGGCAAAGTAGCCTCAAAGATACTGATCGGCCTGCTTATATCAATTCCTGTGGTGTTTGTACTTATGCTTATGTTCTCAGGCGCGGACACTATGTTCCATATGTGCATTGAAAGGGCTATAGACTTGCTTGATATCAGCCCTTGGAGGATTTTGTCGGACGTCATATTGACGGCTGTTACCATGCTGTATGTGATGCCGCTTGTCGTCACCTTGCGCAGCGGATATCACAGCAAATATGTTGAACGGGCCGTCAACCGCCCGCTTGACCCAATTATCACTACAACAGTTCTTTTTGCGGCGAGTGTGATTTATCTCTCATTTATTGCCGTACAATTCGCCTACCTTTTTGCCAACGTAAGCGGTCTTCCGAAGGGGTTTTATGCGGAGTACTGCCGCAGGGGATTTTTTGAGCTGGTGTTTATCACGGTTGCCACAACAGCCGTCATAGCGCTGGTGTGTATGTTCACCACTCACAATGACAAAGGCAGGCTGCCCGCCTACACCAAAGCCGCACTGCTCCTGATTTCGGCGTGTGATTGCGTTATGGTAGCGTCCTCGGCATATCGTCTTGTCATATACGTGAGAGAATATAGTATGACAGTGGCTCGCTTCAATGCCGCTGTGGTGATAGCGTTCATGGCTGTATGCGTAATTGTGATGTCGCTGAAAATCATGTTTGAAAAATTCAAGATTTCCGTAGTGGTGGGCGGCGCGCTTATTGTTGCTATGGCATTTTATTCCGTGTTCAATGTCGATGGGTTTATAGCGAGGTATAATATAGACAGATATTTAAACGGCACGACCGACGAGCTTGATATGAGCTATATAAAATATAATTTATCGTCGGCTGTGATTCCCGAATTAAACCGACTGGGTGAATTAAGTTCTGACGAGGCTGTTAAAGAAGATGCAGAAAATGCTATTATGGACGTAGCAAGCATTCATTCGGTTTTGTGTGATGACTACTCGCTTACCGGTTGGACTTGGGACCGTTATCGCGCGGCGGAAATAGCAAAAAAGGTACTTATGCCCGGCTTCAGCTACAGTAAACGAGGCGGCGTCGACGACAGTGATGTGACCGTGAGCGCCAGCGATTTGGATATGAGTTGATTTTGCGTGTTGAGTTTAGGAGCATAAAGATATGACCCACGGTAATCAATCTTGGAATTTTAAAGGCAGGCGAGCGGGGCTACATAGGAATCGATGAGATAATTCCCCCCCGCAGTGTCAACAGCATTTAAAATAATTAGCGAAGCGGAAGCTGAGCGGGCAAAACACACCTGGGTTAAAGTGCAACTTTGGCCAACACAAAACAAATACCTTTTTTCGATTGCAAAAATAAATACTGTTGCCATGGAAAATACCCCCTGTATACTCGACAATGGTTTCTTTTCATTGTCTCAATATACAGGGGGAATAATTGTTGTAATTGAAGTTTATCATAAAACCGTATCAGGATTATTCTGCATAAGCGCATTCAATTCGTTTCCGCCTGTGTATTTGGCGCAAAGCGCTTTTATCTCGCCATTCTGGGCCATCTTCACATATTGCTCGGCAATTGTGCCGCAAAGCTCGCTGTCCTCCGCTCTTGTGGCTATTACCAGTTGATTTTCCGCTATGGGTGTATCTATGAATTTGAATTCGCTCTCGCTTTTGGAGATCCAATACAACGCCTGTGGCTCGTCTACCGCCGCGCAATCGGCCTCGCCCGCAGTCAGCGCGGCCATCACTTCACGTATGCCGGCGTATTTCCTTATCCCGTGCAGGCTGCTTTCCATCACTGGGGCATTGTGCAGCTCCGTCTCAGCGTCCGAGCCGCTCACCACAGCCATTGTCTTACCGCTGACGTCCGCAAGCCGCGAGATGTCGCTGTTTGCCGCAGTCATTATCAACTGCCTGTAATATATTCCCGTCTCGATAGTTCTGACTGACGACGCAGTATCTTTTTTTGGCGGCATAACATTCCAAAGACAATCCACACTGCCGTCAAGCAGCTTGGCATATGCTTCGTCAGAAGTCATGCGCGTGAATTTTAGGCCCACATCGAGCGCCTTGGCTGCTCTCTCTGCCGGTTCCGCAGTCAGTCCGGCATTATTGTCCATGACAAAGGGCGGATCCTCCGATGCGGCGCACGAGATATAGCCCACATTGAGCGAGCCGCTTTGTTTTATGCGGCGGATCGCGGCGTCATAGCCGCAAGATGCAAGCATGGACATCATTATGGCGATCGACAGAGCAAACAAAGCAGCCTTTTTTACCTCAACAAAACCTTTCATATTGCCCTCCACAGACAGTTGATATTACTAACCGTAGTATTATTAAATCGTATTACATTATATAATATAATTGTTTGAATATCCCTCGCGCTGTTTTTCCATAATATCCTGCAAAGTGATACCGTCCAGATATTCTGTTATCACCTTGTTGAGTCCCTCCCACACATAGAGAGTCGGACACTCCCCCGCTCGCTCGCATCTGTTCGGCAATTGACCCAGGCAGGCGACGGGCGCGAGACTGCCCTCTGTGAGCCGGAGTATCATGCCCACGGTGTATTGGTCAGGGGATTTAGCCAGCTTGTAGCCTCCTTGAAAGCCTCGGTTTGTGCGCAACAGTTCGGGAGTGTTAAGCATTGGAATTATCTGCTCGAGGTATTTCTTTGAGATTCCCTGACGCGCGGCGATGTCCTTTAGAGCTATGAAGCCGTCGTTCTGGTGCTCCGCCAAATCCAGCATAAGTCTCAGCGCGTACCTTCCCTTGGTTGAAATTTTCATCTTACCAAAATACCTCCCTATGATTTATCGCAGGTTTCCGAATGGAATACCGCCTGCTCATAAACATAATACCACATATTCTATAGGTTTTCAAGAGAAAATATATGTTATAAATGAAAATCAATTTTCGATAGTACCATCTGTCAATATAAAAAGTTTAGCTGATTTGATTTTTTCACTTTTCGGCTGAAAATCCTTTATTTTAGTGTGTATGCGTATTTTTTAATTTAAAAATTGCGAAAGGTGCGATAAAAAAGGAGGCATTTATTTTGCATTTGCCCAGGCTTGAATTTAGTTTTCCGATTGATTCCCCCATATAAAAAATAAAAAATTGACTAATCGTAATTTTAATGATATAATGGCATTTGTTACCACATAAATTGCGAAAGGAAGATTTTTTATGTATATCACCTGTTTGGATCTCGAGGGCGTGCTTGTTCCGGAAATTTGGATTGCATTTGCGGAGGCTACCGGAATTCCGGAGCTTAAAAAGACTACCCGCGACGAGCCTGATTACGACAAGCTCATGAAGTACAGAATAAACATTCTCAAAGAGCACGGTTTGGGCCTCAAAGAGATTCAAGACGTAATTGAGACTATAGATCCCATGCCCGGCGCGAGAGAGTTTCTCGACGAACTGCGCGCTGTCGGTCAGGTAATCATCATCAGCGACACATTTACCCAGTTCGCCGCGCCGCTCATGAAGAAGCTTGGCTGGCCGACTATCTTCTGCAATTCGCTTGTTGTGTCGGAGAGCGGAGAAGTTGTCGACTTCAAAATGAGAGTTGAGAATTCCAAGCTCACGACTGTCAAGGCATTGCAGTCTATCGGCTACGACACCATAGCCAGCGGCGACAGCTACAACGATCTCGCCATGATTAGAGCCAGCAAGGCGGGTTTTCTCTTTAAGAGTACAGACAAGATAAAGGCAGACAATCCTGATATCCCCGCGTTCGAGAGCTATGACGGGCTTCTCAAAGCCATCAAGGGCGCTATGGACTAACCATCGTGTTATCATAAATCTGAAAAAGCAATTCCAAAATGAACCGGAGTGCGTTCATTTGGGAATTGCTTTTTGATTATACCGAACTTCAATTAAGAAATAAGAAAAAAATCGAGTGCAAAAATCTGTTTATACGGGTTTGGACGAATATTTTTTGTAGTATTTTTGTAGAAATTCAGTATTAAAAGACCATTGTTTTCAGTCCGTTGATCCCTGCTACAGACAACAGATAGTCGGAACCCTCGCGCATTGCACACTTGGTGAATTCGCACACCGCGCTTTGGCGCGCAAGCATAGGCATATTGTTCTCGGCGCTCAGATGTCCCAATACAAAACGTGTGGCGCCGTTTCGAGCCAGTGCGGGAAGCTCCGCCGAGCACACATCGTTGCTCAAATGCCCCTTGTCCGAAGCTATGCGCTTTTTAAGAGCGTAGGGATATGAGCCTGCGTACAACATTCCGATATCGTGATTTGATTCAAGATATACCAAATCAGCGCCGCACAGCGCGTTGTGTATTTCGGGTGTTATAATTCCCGTATCTGTGGCAAGCGTTATCCTGCGTCCGTCACAGCATCTGACCGAGTAGCCGCAGCTTTGAGCCGCATCGTGTGAAGTGTGGAATGCGGTCACGCCCATTCCACAAATGTCCACTCCCTCGCTAGGCATTATTCTCAAATCCACATTCTTTGCGTGTCCGTAATTTTCTAAATACTCTGCGGTTCCCTCGGTGGCGTACACGGGAATTTTCAGCGACGAAGCGAGAACTCTCACGCCCGCAATGTGATCTGTGTGCTCGTGCGTGATGAATACTGCCGCTATATCAGACGGGTCAATATCCTCCTGCGCAAGTCTCTCCTTAATCTTCTTGGCGCTTTTGCCCGCGTCTATCAATATGTATTTTCCGCCGCAGCCTATGGCGATGCTGTTGCCACTGCTGCCGCTGTAAAGTGAACAGAATCTTGCCAAAATTTAACTTCCTTCCTTGTTATCCTTGAACTTGCGCTGAAAAACACATTTGCTTGATGCTTCCACTCGAAAATCTTCGATTTTTTGTTCGTGCGTTCTTTTTTCCGGTTTTACCTTGGTCAAGAGGGTTACTTAATGTGAGTTAGCCGTGGCTTTGATTTAGTCCCGGCTCGTTTTGCCCGCTCAGCCTTTGGCTTCGCTTGTGAGGCTCTGCCTCACTCTCCGCAAAGGCGCTGCCCTTGACCTGCCAGGAGGAATTATCCCCCTGGACTCCCATTGTAGCTCCGCTCGCTTGACTTTAGTACCAATATAAAACCGCCTGCCAAATGCTGCGGAGGCGGTTTATTTCCTATTCACAATCATTCATAATCATCGGGCACGGTTCTGCGGTCTATACAGGCTCCCACGCGCACCAGCTTATCTATAAGCCTCTCGTAGCCCCGCTCTATGTGGTATATATCCCGTATAGATGTTTCCCCATCGGATATCAGCGCAGCTATCACCATTGCCGCACCCCCGCGAAGGTCGGTCGCCCTGACGTGGTTACCCACAAGCTTCTCCACTCCCTCAAATGTCGCAACCCTGCCCTGCACAGTTGCTTTGACACCTAAGCGGCAAAGTTGCTCGACATATTGAAAACGATTCTCCCACACGCCCTCGGTGATCGAGCTGACGCCGTTGGCGATTGACATTATAACCGCCATCTGCGGCTGCATGTCGGTGGGAAAACCCGGGTGCGGCATCGTGGTGACATTGCAGGCTTTGAGCGGCCTCGAGCGCGTTACGCGGATAGCGTCGTCGTATTCGTATATCTCAACGCCCATCTCGACGAGTTTCCGCGAAATACTCTCCATGTGCTTCGGTATGATGTTGTTTATCGTAACGTCACCGCCCGTGGCAGCGGCAGCAATCATGTATGTGCCCGCTTCTATCTGGTCGGGAATTATTGAGTATGTTGCGCCGTGCAACTTTTTTACTCCTCGGATTTTGATAACGTCGGTACCCGCGCCACGAACGTCAGCGCCCATGGAATTCAGAAAGTTGGCCAGATCCACTATGTGCGGTTCTCTGGCAGCTCTTTCGATTATCGTAAGACCTTCCGCCCTCACGGCGCCAAGCATCAGGTTTATTGTGGCGCCCACTGAGACGACGTCCAGCGAAATGCGTGCTCCCTTCAGTCCCTTGTCTGTTGTCAATGAGATGACGCCGTCGCGAAGACCTGTTTTTGCCCCCAGGGCCTCGAAGCCCTTTAGATGCTGATCAATAGGGCGCACGCCGAAGTAACAGCCTCCGGGCATTGGAACCTTTGCTCGGTTGAACCGCCCAAGCAGAGCGCCAAGCATATAATACGAGGCGCGCATATTTTTAGCGAGTTCCTGACTGACCTGAGTACAATTTACATTTCTGGAATCTATCTCAATAACCGATTTGCTTATCTGAGTGACCTTTGCGCCGAGCTGAATGAGAATCTGTGATATCACGCTCACGTCGCTTATGTCGGGGAGGTTTTCTATTCTACAAATGTCACCTGAAAGGATCGCGGCGGGGATAATTGCCACGGCGGCATTTTTTGCGCCGCCCACGGTAATCGTCCCCTCTAATCTTTTGCCGCCTTCAACAACAAAGATATCCAAGGATATACCTCCAATTCATAATCACAACAATATAGATTATATCATGCATTTTCAAAAAAAAAAAGCGTTAATTAAAATAAGTTATCGGGCTTTTCTGATTTTTACATTTTATTCACATTGTATGTGAGATAAACCCCGTATAAAAGAGATTTTTGGTTACAATTTGGTATCCGTCCGCTGTATAATTATACATTGGATTTATATTTGAGTAACAAGTCAAGCGAGCGGAGCTACAATGGGAGTCCAGGGGGATAATTCCTCCTGGCAGGTCAAGGGCAGCGCCATTGCGGAGGGTGAGGTGGAGCCTCACGAGCGAAGCCGCAGGCTGAGCGGGCAAAACGTGCTGAGACCAAAGCAGAGCCAAGGCGAACACAAAAGGGGAGGGTGAGGCAGAGCCTCACGAGCGAAGCCGCAGGCTGAGCGGGCAAAACGGACCGAGACTAAAGCAGAGCCAAGGCGGACACAAAAATGCCCCATCTTTATCAAATCTTTCCGGCTTTTTGAGTTGCAAAAATACGCATCAACAAGAAAATAGAAGATTTTCGAGTGGATAAATAAAGTCAGCCAAACCTTTTCGTATTGCCTTATGCTGTTATTGAAAATTGATTTCCGTGTATTGCTCATCAATAACGGCATACAGACTTTTTATCGCTTTTGTAATAATCTGTATGTATTTATCCGAACCGCTGTAGCCATCAAATTATTGATCGAGAATCAGTATAAAAATATTTCAAAAAATTATTTAATTTATCAGTAGAAATTTGCAATTTATGCTGTTATAATTAATATGTATATTTTTGCACTATAATACATTGCCGCGTACAGAAAGGGGTTAATATTTTGGATAAAAAATTAAATAAAAAAAGCCTCCGAAATAAAATTACGGCTTTTCTCCTCTCAATATGCATACCGGTGGCCTTTGCTCCCGCTGTTTTTGCGCAACCGCTTTCCGATAACCCCTCCGGCGCTCAGGCCGGGCAGGTTGATCAAACGGCGCAGGCGGACGATTATAACAAGACTTCCGGTGTGGGATTTGAGAATGTCGAATCCGACGGAGGTACAATGCTTGTCGGCACCGCGCGTGTACCCAAGGCGGACGGTAATTTTGCCACGGTTAAATTCATATATAGCAGCGGCATTAATCTCAACGAAAAATCGCTTAATTTGATAAATACCGAACTTAATGCCTGCGGCGTGACGGTATCGGGAAGCATGGTTTATGTCAGCCGAAGCGATTTGGTTTCGGACAGCACGCTTGTTGCCGAGACCAGTGAGCGCCAAGCTGTGTTTGCCTGCGGCAGTGAGGCCAATCCCACGGTTCTGACCGCCTATCCGGCTTATGAATCCGTGGAGGAATCGTTTGAATACCTCTACAGGGGCTATGTGTATAGCATATCGGAATATAATTCGCTCAGCGGCGTATTTTCCGGACGCGATGAGATAAAGCTCTCTGATGACGGGAAGAGCGCTTATACCTCCATAGTTATGGAGGAGGACTACGTTGACAAGGTCATCAATGGCAAGACCGTAAAAATCCTGATGATAAATTCCGAGTTAAAGTATTGTTTCCGCGCGCCTAAGTTGATTTACGTCAAGGACGAAAGCTACAATGTGGCGTCCAACTCGGATATACAGTATCATTACGGCTCAACTACTGCGGATACCTCACAGACCACAACTGCCGCCACTACTCCTTCCGTGACGTCATCTTCTGTTTCCTCGACCACTTCATCTTCTGCACCGTCTGATGAAATGATAGTGACGCCGGATAACCAGTCAACAACTACCGCTTCTCAGGCAACTTCGACGGCAACTCCTCAATCCGACAATCCACAGGGAACCACTACCGTAAATGTCTGGGACTACCTTACCACCACATCACAGCCTAAGATAACTGCGGGTGCGTCGCCCATAGTGACGTCAGTTACGCAGTCTACTACAATTACAACCGCTTCCTCTGCCTCCACGGATTCAAAATCCACGTCGACCTCCGCGCCGTCGAGCACTACGTCGTCAGTCCCAGCCACGTCTTCTACCACAGTGAAGAATCAGGGCTCGGCTACGGCCACCTTGCCTGCGGTTACAACCAGGAGCAGGCAAAATTCGGCAGTACTTCCGAATGTGACGAATGATGAATCGCAGAATTCTCAGCGAGGCACGGTGAGCACACGTCGGTTACCGCTCAATGTCCGCTCGGGTCCGGGTATGAAATATATGGTGGTGACTGTGCTTCCAAAAGGCACATATGTGACCGTACTCGACACTTCTAACCCGGATTGGTACATGATCAAGACGATGGGCAAGGTCGTGGGCTATGCCTACAGCCGCTATATCAGGATAATGTAACAATATACAATCGACAGCTGTCTTGGATTTTTTATCAAGGGCAGGAATATTTAAAAGAAAACGTCTCTGTGTATCGGCACAGAGACGTTTTTTATTGGTTGGGAAAATTTTAAAACACAATTATAAGGGACAAACGCGGTAGAGTTAATGCAAGTAAAATCGATTTTCAATAACAGCGTCAGGCAATTAAAAATTTTGGCTGACTTTATCTGTCTACCCGAGAATTTTAGATTTTATTGTTGACGCGTATTTTTCATATTAAGAAGCTGAGAAAGGCTTGATAAAAATGAGGGGTTGTTTTGGGTTCGCCTGAGTTCTGCTTTAATCTGGGTGTGTTTTGCCCGCTCAGCCTACGGCTTCGCTTGTGAGGCTCTG
>CANPVE010000023.1 GCA_947581635.1 uncultured Clostridia bacterium
TCGTCTTCCGATTCTTCGTCGTCCTCGTCTGTGACTTCTTCGTCCTCGGGTTCGTTAATGTCCTCGTCGGTGATTTCTTCGTCTTCCGATTCTTCGTCGTCCTCGTCGGTAATTTCTTCGTCTTCCGATTCTTCGTCGTCCTCGTCGGTGGCTTCTTCGTCCTCCGATTCTTCGTCGTCCTCGTCTGTGACTTCTTCGTCCTCGTCGGTGACTTCTTCGTCCTCCGATTCTTCCGCTTCTTCATCCTTTAGAAATTCATTCACATACTCTTGCGAACTAATTGAAATCTCAATAACATCATCGTCTGAATCAGAATTGTCAGACTCCTCTACAAACGTGTCGTTTATTTCGGGAATACCATCATCGTCGGAGTCGTCAAAGCCCTCGCCAGCCTCTGTGGCAGCGCTCTCCTTGGCAAGTTTGCTGCGGACATTATTTTCCAAAACATCTTGGGCCAACTCGTGGTAAAACATATCGTCGCTTATGCTGACAACATTTTCATTGTCCGAATCATATGCAACACTTGTGGCTCCTTCATCAACAAAAACAAATTTCCCCATCGAACCGTTTGAATTATTATTCTCAAATTCGTCCTTTTTACTCATACCTCAAACCCGCCTTCACCTTCAATATCAAATCCAAATCAAATCCAAAAAATCCCCATATTTACTTATAATAACATACGCTATTATAATTCAAACGGCATATTAATTCAATTGGTCAAAATTACAAATATAATTAAATTAATCGCCGTATTTTGGATTTTATTCTGTAATTGCCAAATTGACCGTAATTTCAACATGGTATCCGCGCACTCAACAAATTTCAATCAACGCAATGTTGCACAATTTACAAAAGATATGCTCATTCATCTGTTGAAAAATATTCTTCTTTCTGTCTCTGCCAAAATTCTCTGTCCTTTTCGGTAATCTCCCGAATTACCCGACACGGGTTCCCCGCAGCCACGACATTTGGAGGAATATCCTTTGTCACCACCGAGCCTGAACCTATAACCGCATTGTCGCCTATTGTGACGCCGGGATTTATTACGGTGTTTCCTCCCACCCATACGTTGTTGCCTATAGTTATCGGATACCCGTATTCCAGATCCTCCACGCGAACTGACGGATCAATGGGATGTCCCGCCGTGAACACGTTCACACGCGGACCGAACATCACATGGTCGCCTATGACGACCTTATTCACATCGAGGATTATGCAATCGAAATTTGCGTAGAAATATTCCCCTATATATGTATTGCAGCCGTAATCAAAGTGAATCGGTGGCTCAAAGTGACAAAATTCTCCGCAGCTGCCCAGAAGCTCACCAAGAAGTTGGCGGCGGTAATCCATCTGCTCCTCTGTGGTCGCGTTGAAAAGCCTGACAAGCATTCTGCACTTTTTCACATCAGCCGCAAGCTGCGCATCTTCTCTGGGGGTATACAGTCTGCCCGAAAGCATCTTTTTCTTTTCATTCTTACCATACATATTTTTTAATTCCGCCTTTCATTTCTCAATTAAAATTCCACATTCACACAAGTGTGTAAATACCAAAATCGGATAAAAATTCGAGTTTACGTCTTATGTTATACTTAATATTGCAAATCATTGTGAAATATATCTATCGACATTTGCTCTCATTTTGGTCATAAATTCGTCAATTGACATATTGCCATTATAATTTTCTCCGCCATTCATCGAAAATTCCATATTCTTGCCAACCGTACTCAAAAAATTATACGGAGATACAACACTGTCGCTATAATTCTTCTCGGCAACGCTGTAATAATTTAAATAATTCTCCTCTGTAAGCCATTTGCTTTGACATATATCTTTAAGATATGCGGCGTATTGGTCAACGTAGTACCCGCCTTCAAGCACAATCTGCCTTACCAGCTTATTCTCCTGACCCGTCTTATATCTGTAGTTGTAATCAACATAAGGCGACTCATCCGTAAGACAACCGCCCGACGAATCAATCCCGTAAGCGGTAATGCCGAGACACACTTCACAGTCATAGGGAATGAAGTAAGCCTTGCCATCGCTTTTTCTGAAATAAACATAGTGATTATTGTAATTATTGCGCATATCGTCCAGATTGCCCGCAGCGAAATTTATTGCACAAAACAGTGCCAGGGAATCAACGTCCGCCACCTCGTCCAATTCCTCCCGCGTCACCCCCTCCTTATTGACGACATGGATCAGCCTCTTAATAGACTCATGGTTTGATGTCTGCTGATTGGTCTTTAAATCGAAGTTGTAAAACACGGCGTTGTTTCTGCTGTCCATTCCATAAGTGTTCATAAGACTGTAGTTTGCAGGCGTGTACTGCGTGCATCTGGCTTTGTATAGATCGCCGCCCCAGTCTTCCTCGGGCATATATCTCTTTATAAAGATCTCGTCAACAGGCTCAAGGAAGCGGTATACGCCCATTTTGCATCCGCCAATCCTGCAATCCGCCAGGCGGCATTTTTGTGCGCATATTCCAAAGTCCTTGAACATTTCCTCCATATACGTGCTGCGTACATATGTATTGTCAGCGTTGCTGTTCCACTTTAACTCAAGACTTTTCAGCGTGGCGAATGTGCGGTTCAGGCGTTTCTCGCGCTCCTCATCGTTCTTCCATTCCCTGGCGGCAGCGGAATAGTATCGGGCGTCGTCGAATGCCTGATCGAAGCTGAGCTTAAAAGACACAATGTTGTAAATTCCCAGAATATCGTTATAATAACTGGTTCGCGATGAACCGCCTTTCATTCTAATTCCCACTTCTTCTATGACGTATTTCTTTCCGTTTATTGTGAAGGTAACGCTGTCCGCCTTTCGATAAATCGGAGACTTTGAGTTCTTGGCTAAGTAATAGTCATAGTCCTGCTGGATCTTTGCCAGTTCCTCTTTTGATATATTTACATCGATCTGAACTACGCTGTTCAAGTCAAAAAGCTCATCATACAAAGACTGCTGATCAAATTCTTCAATACCGGATTCGTCGTCCACAAAAATACTGTCGCTGTCAAACCGTTCGGGATTTATTTCCATGACGGTCATTGCTACAAGCAGAAGCGAAGCGGCAATAATGCAGGCGATTATTTTCTTCATCGGAAGGAGTCCCCTTTCTTCACTGTAATGAAGCGATATAGTCAATCGGCTGCCTGACAATTTCCACGTTTATTATATCAAATATATATTCCAAATTCAATAAATTTTGACAATATCGTATAAAAAAGGCAGTCAACCAAAAAAACCGAATTTCACGGAATCTTTCATTTTCCGCGAAATTCGGTTCTTTTATTTAAATATTGAAGCAATTTGAATCAGTCGAGAAAAAATTCATAGAAAGCCCTGTATGCCATATACACATCAATCTTAGACACAACTTCCCACGGAGAGTGCATCGAAAGCACCGGAACGCCCATGTCCACCGTTTCCACATCGAGGTTTGAGACGTACTTGGCCACTGTTCCTCCTCCGCCCGCGTCGACCTTGCCCAGCTCGCCTATCTGCCACAGAATATGCTTGCGATCAAGCAGCGCTCTTATTCTGCCCATGTATTCCGCAGAGGCGTCCGAGGTTCCGCCCTTGCCGCGTGAACCCGTATATTTGGTTATGCATACGCCCTTGTTGAGATAGCATGAATTGCGTTTCTCATAAACATCGGCAAACATCGGATCGTACGCCGCGTTTACGTCCGCCGAAAGACACTGCGAAGCGGTAAGTACGTCGCGTCCGTTAAGTCCATGCATATCTGCCAAATCATATATGAAATATTTCATATACGCGGAATTCAAGCCGGTGTTGCCGTCACTGCCGGTCTCTTCCTTGTCGGTCAACACGGTCACAGCGGTATGCTCGGGGGCGTTGCAGGTAAGCGCCGCCATGAGCGCAGGATATGCGCACACGCGGTCGTCATGTCCATAGGCGCCTATCATCGAACGGTCGAAGCCCACATCGCGCGCTTTGGCGGCGGGAACGAATTCGATCTCCGCCGAAAGGAAATCCGACTCGACTATGCCGTATTTGTCGTGCAGCATTTTCAGCACATTAAGCTTTACCAAGTCATTTCCCTTTTCGTCGTTTATCTGACGGCTGCCCACCAGAATATTCAGATTCTCAGCGGGAATCGCCGTTCCCAGCGGCTTCTTTGACTGCTCCGTGCCCAAGTGGGGCAGAATGTCGGTTATACAGAACTGCGGGTCGTCGTCCTCCTCGCCAATGCAAATCTCAACTTTGTCGCCGTTATTCATGCATATAACGCCGTGCATTGAAAGCGGAATAGTAGTCCACTGATACTTCTTAATTCCACCATAATAGTGAGTTTTAAAATACGCCAGTTCATCATTCTCATAAAGCGGATTTGGCTTCAGGTCAAGACGGGGTGAGTCTATGTGTGCGATGGCAAGGCGTACACCCTCATTCAGAGGTCTGCTGCCCATTACTGCCAGTATTATCGCCTTGCCGCGGTTCACACGGTACACTCTGTCGCCTGCTTTATAAACCTTGCCCTTCTCAAAGGGTACAAAGCCGGCTATTTCGGCCAGCTTTACGGCCTCCTCGACTGCTTCTCGCTCTGTCTTTGCTGTGTTGATAAAGTTCTTGTAATCCTCGCAGAAATCGTCCGCGCGCTTTATCTCATCTGCTGTAAGAGTGCCGCTGCCGTTCTTAGGCGTATATGCAAGCTCCTCGCGAAGCTGCTCCGCATATGTTTTTTCTTTCATTTCAACATATCTCCCAAAAAATCAATTTACAAAGTCAAATTCAAAGTCGTATATGCTTACGGTGTCCCGCTCCTGTATTCCGGCTTCGCGGAGACAGTCAATAATTCCGCTGGAGTTCAGCACCCGCTCGAAATACTGCATAGATTCATAGTCGTCGAAATTGACCGAACGCATGATATTGAGCAGCCATGGCGCCTCAACAAAATACACTCCGTCCTGTATGCTTATGCTGAATTCCCGCTTTTCATCTACCTGCTCCGGCACGAACGGATCAGGCTGATACACCGCTATTGGTGGCAGCTTGGAGAGCATTTCCACGATTTTGGCAATAAGCTCGTCAACGCCGTAATTTATCGGCGCGGACATCGGAAAGTATTCGTATCCCTTGCCGCGAACGTATTCCTCGAACGACTTGAGCTGCTCCTCGCTTGCCAGGTCAATTTTATTGCCCGCCACAATCATCGGGCGTTTGGCAAGCTCCCCGCTGTATTTGGCAATCTCGCTGTTTATGGTCTCGAAATCCTGTATAGGGTCGCGGCCTTCGCTGCCCGAAACATCGACGATATGCACGAGCAATCGACAGCGATCCACATGGCGAAGAAATTCGTGACCCAGACCTACACCGTCGCCCGCACCTTCAATCAGACCGGGAATGTCTGCCATGACGAAGGACTGTCCCTCCGCCCTGCGCACAACTCCAAGCACGGGTTCCACGGTGGTAAAGTGATAGTTGCCGACAACCGAATTTGCCTCGCTCACTTCGTTTATCAGGGAAGATTTCCCGACATTCGGAAATCCCACCAATCCCACGTCCGCCAGCAGCTTGAGTTCCAGCATGACTTCCATTTCCTCACCCGGTATGCCGGGTTTGGCGAATTTCGGCACCTGTCTGGTGGGTGTGGCAAAATGGGTGTTGCCCCAGCCGCCTTTGCCGCCTCTGGCTATTATATGCGGCTCTGTGTCGGATAAATCGGCGATAATTCTTCCGCTCTCGGCGTCGCGCACAACGGTTCCCATAGGGACGTTTACAATAAGATCCGCACCTTTTTTGCCGGAGCCGCGCCCCGCCTTGCCGTTGCCTCCGTTTTCCGCCTTGTACTTGCGCTTGTATCGGAAATCCGCGAGGGTTGACAGGTGGGTGGAAACCACAAACACTATGTTGCCTCCCTTGCCTCCGTCGCCTCCGTCCGGACCGCCTGCGGCCACATATTTTTCTCTGTGAAACGAGACGGCCCCGTCGCCGCCGTCTCCTGCCTTCAACTTGATTTTGGCCTTATCAATAAACATAATTCAAAGCCGACCTCTCTCTGAATAAATTAATATCAGGAATAATTACCAGATTCTGTCGAACTGATCCTCATCCTTGCTGAATAATATCAGCGGAACCATCACAAGTGTGATTATGACTATGAGATAGGATCCTATAACCAGAAACGCCGAGCGCACCGTAGGCTGATCCATGGAAAACGGAAAGAAATTCTTAAGCTCGCGCGAGTAGATTATGAGCGTATAGAGCCCCAGAATTCCGTTTGAGATACCGACGCCCAACGTGAATTGCTTGAGCACCTTTGCGCAAAATACCGTAGCCACCAGCCCCACGGCCAGAAGGGCCCACGGAACCGCCGTAGGTACATTGAATATTTCGGGAACAAATTTCCTAGGCACCGATGATGCGCACAAAATTCTGGATTTCTCCGCATACAGCGTGTCGCTCGCCAACACGCCCAGAAAGAGCATGGCATAAGTGACCGAGAGATAGCCGTAAATCAATTTACAAACTGATTTCATTTGAAAACCCCCCTGATTTTACACCGGCAAAAATATTATCTGCAATATTTCCCTGTGTTATTATGTGGTTAAAATTATTTAAAAAAACCCGAGACGACAAAAGGTCTCAGGTTTTTCCACGCCTACAAAACCCGTTCGCACGGAAACCGCGCAAACGCAAATACAGATTGAATTATTGCTCCACGGGATAGACAGAAGCTTTCTTGCGATCCCTGCCAAGTCTTTCAAAGCGAAGAATACCGTCGCAGGTTGCGAAGAGCGTGTCGTCGCCGCCCTTGCCCACGTTTGCGCCGGGATGGATCTTCGTGCCTCTTTGACGGACGAGCACATTGCCCGCGAGAACGAACTGACCGTCTGCTCTCTTCACGCCAAGGCGCTTGGACTCGGAATCTCTGCCGTTCTTTGTGGAACCCATACCTTTCTTATGAGCGAAAAGCTGTACATTTACCTTAAGCATTATTGCTGCACCTCCGAAAATTTAATCTTGATATTTTTTGGATACTGCTCCGCGAGTTGCTCCAGATGAATACGCAAACCCTGCAATATCACCTGCGCCCTGCCGGCCTCACTGCCACAAAGCGTCAAACTCATATATCCGTCGCGGAGAGAGATGTCTGCGTTCAACATCAAAACATCCGTAATCGTGTTCGCCGCCATATAGCAGGCCGACGACACCGCCGCACAAACGACGGATTCGCCCCTTACGCCCGTATGACCGCTTACTCTGAATCCTGCCAGCTCGCATCCGCTGCCGCCCACAGGAAAAAAACTTACTGAAATCACAGTATGGGATTATGCGATAATCTCGGTGATAGCCAGCTTGGTGTAGGGCTGTCTGTGACCCATCTTGCGCGACGAGCTCTTCTTGGGTTTGTAAGTAAAAACTGTGATCTTCTTAGCCTTACCGTTCTTGACAACCTTAGCCAGAACCTTTGCGTTGGCAACATCGCTTCCAACCTTAATTCCGTCCTCACCGCCGAGAGCAACAACCTTAAGCTCTACGACGTCGTCTGCGTTCGCGTTCAGAAGCTCCGCGTAAATCTCATCGCCCTGCTCAACCTTGAACTGCTTTCCGCCTGTTTCAACAACTGCGTACATTTTACGGCACCTGCCTTATACATAAGTCTCGCTACTGACGGGCGCAGACGGACAAATAATTCCGTCCGACTTCAAAAAGCCCGCAATAAGCGGCTTGAATGATTATAACATCTTTGCCATAACGTGTCAAGCACTTTCGGAAAAATTTCATGGAAATGAGTTTTAAAAAACCGAAACAGAGCAAGTTAAGCGTCACACTGACAGCGTAGACGCGGAACCAACTCAATACGTGCCGAAGCAAAAAACGCCGCCGTTCCTAAAGTTGAGAACGGCGGCGTCCTTGCTTCAATTCAAACCTGTTCTAAGTAAAAAATTACTTTGCCTTGCCCTGATTTGCAACACTGTTCATCTTTGCGGCTATAGCTTCCTGATCGCCAAGGTAATACTTATTTACGACATTAAAGTTGTCGTCAAACTCATATACCAATGGTGTAGCCGTGGGAATGTTGACTTCAGTAATCTCATCATCTGTCATGTTATCGAAGTACTTGACCAAAGCCCTGAGTGAATTGCCATGCGCAGCGATGACAACTCTCTTGCCGGCAAGCATATCCTTCTTTATAACTTCCTCAAAGTAGGGAACGGTTCTGGCAATTGTGTCCTTGAGACTCTCGGTAAGGGGGAGAACCGCAGGATCCTCATCTCTGTACTGAACGGAAAGTCTGGGGCTTCTCTCATCTTCCTCGGTCAGTGTGGGAGGCTGAACGTCGAAAGATCTTCTCCAGATTTTAACCTGATCGTCACCGTACTTGGCAGCGGTCTCTGATTTGTTGAGACCCTGCAGCGCACCGTAGTGACGCTCGTTGAGCTTCCAGCTCTTATTTACGGGCAGCCATTCTCTGTCGAGAGACTGCAAAACGAGGTTCAGAGTGTGAATAGCTCTTTTGAGGTAAGATGTGTAGCACACATCAAAGTCAAAGCCGTTTTCTTTGAGGGTCAAGCCCGCCTGTGCGGCTTCCTTTTTACCTGTTTCAGACAAATCAACGTCAGTCCAGCCGGTGAACCTGTTTTCTTTATTCCATTCACTCTCGCCATGACGGATCAATACCAGTTTCATAAATCTTCAACCTTTCAAACGATTATTGTAAATCAAGACATAGCCCGAGCAGCAGATTGAAAATCGATCTGCCAACGCTCAAAGCGCTGCCTGAAATACCTTCTCACCCATTATAATTGGATTTCCATATAAAGTCAAGATTTTTTGCTATTTTTGGCAAAATATTGAATCACTCGTCACAGTCGGATTTTTGCTCAAATCCCCAACAGGTACCGTCGAGACAGAGCCTGCCGTGTATATTTTCATCATTTCCGTCATCTATATAGTTGGCGCAATTCACACAATAGTTGGCACAATTCACACATTTTTGTGAAATCATCGCATTCAACTTTTCGTCGTATTCTTCGCGCGGCATCACTGTGATGTCGGATTCCCCAAACGAACTCACCATCGACGCATTGATGTATTTGACGCTTACCTCCTCATCGATATAATATGGGGCAACACAATTGTGTGTGGAATAGTATTTCATTTCCACAAACTTCCCTCGATTTTTCTCAAGATACTCGGCAAATTCAGCGGGGGTGCTTATTCCTTCCGGATAAATAAACATATCATAATCAATCTCTAATACTTTCAATTAAACAATCTCCTTTTTGACGTATACCTTACACAAAATCTCGTTTTGGTGTCGATGTTAAGAGCGGCAGCCACCGTTTATGCAGTGACGTTCACTCGCAAATTTCTTGAAATTGACGCATTTCTCGGCAGAAATCCGAAACTTGAGGTTCTATAACTTTTGAAATATAAAATTCGGAAAAGAAATATGATCAGGATACAGAATTATTGCTTAGTTCTGGAAATACATCGGCAATATTAAAAAGGATCGTCAAATGAGTGAAAAAACGCTTTAACGATCCTTTGATTTTTTTGATTCTACTCACCGAGTAATTCCTTTATTTGATCTTCCGTTATACCCTTTTTACGCCACCTTTCGATAAGTTCATCATCGCGCTCGGCTCTGCCTTCGGCCCTGCCCTCGGCTCTGCCTTCAGCTCTGCCTTCACGCCTTGCATTGCCTAGAGCTGTGGCTTCATCATGCAGACGCTTTTCGCGGTAATATGCTTCTTGTCTTACCTTTTCATCTGCGCTGAGCTGCCGTAGCATAACAATGGTATCTTTGACCTCGGGAATATTGGTTGTCTGTTGAATCGACATAAGATCTCCCTCCGTTTCCGCGTTGATTAAATTAAGCCAATCTTCCATAGGTTTGTTTTTCTTGACATTGTTTATTTTCTTTAGCTCAAAAAAATGAATGGCAAATTTATCAGACAGCACCTCGTGCCGTTCATTTTCCATAACCTTAAAGTTAGAGTGATAATCCGCACAATCGAACAGATTGAAATTTATAATATTGATACATACGGTACGTTTTAAAGTGCCGTATTCCTCTCCCGACTTAAGCTCATCACTGTATATCTTCGACCAATAGAACAATGTGCGCTCTTTAAAATCAGGCTCGTAGTTCACCTGCATTTCTACGTTTACCGTTCTGCCGTCGACGTCAAGTCTCAAATCGAGCCTGCTGAATTTTTGGTCAAAGTACTCTGGCGTAAGCTCTACATTGTTTATATATATTTGCTTTATGCTTTCCCTCGGAATTTCAAGCAGCGCCGAAATAAATGCAGCTATAATATTTTTATTTTTATCGTCGCCAAACACTCTCTTGAATATTACGTCAAGTTTCAGTTTGACAATTGAGTTATCCTTGTACAAGTAAATCACTTCCCCAAATATCATTATACCGCAAAATTAAGAGTATTTCAAGGGATATTTGTTAAGCGGGCATTGAGTTTGCCCGGATGAAAGGCAGAGATTCTAAAGAATTCCTAAAGATTGTCCCAATACAATTGATTTTTTTGGAGTGTATGCTATAATTTTTAACCGTCAAAGTCAAACCAAGCAAATATATTTTTATAATTGCTGCAATCAAGAGTTGTTTTGTTTGAAAAGGTAAGATTTTTTCCAAAAAGTGAAAATGCCTATTGCCTCATTAGATTACGATAGGGGAACTGTAACAAATGTTTAAAAGTATAGATTGGATATTTTTTGATGTGGGTTCAACTTTAGTTGATAAGCACACCGCATATGAACACAGAATTAAAGATATAGCTGATTCAGCGAGGGTCAGCTACGAATTTGCATTGGATACAGCTGTGAATTTTTACCGACAGAATAAAAGAGGGGATTTGGAGACTGCGAGGCTGTTGGGAGTGGAACTGCCAAAATGGCATGAAGAGGACGAATTTTTATACAGTGATACAGTCAAGTGCCTTGAATTTTTGGGCAGAAAATATAAGCTTGGAGTTATAGCAAATCAGAGCTTTGGTACAAAGGGTAGGCTGCGACAATACGGAATATTAAAGTATATAGATTTAATCGTGGCTTCAGCTGAAGAGGGTATTGCCAAGCCTGACAGGAGAATATTTGAGATTGCACTCAAGAGAGCCAATTGTTTATCAAAAAATTCGGTGATGATTGGAGACAGGATTGACAACGATATTGTGCCTGCGAATTTATTGGGAATGAAAACAATATGGATAAAAAACGGTTTTGGAAAATATTGGGATATAAAAACCGACGATGAAAGACCCGATTGCACAGTAGAATCTCTCACGGAGCTTTTGGATATTTTTTGATATAAGCGATATTTAGTGAATTAGAGTATGTTCACATAAAAAGAACATCAAAAATCATAGCGAGTGTGATGACGGATAGAAAGATGGTATCAAGTTTATCATAGCACGTGAATACTTTTCTAAAGCGCTTTAGTCTGATGAAGTATCGTTTTACTTCATTACGACGCTTGTATAATTCCTTATCATAGAGCCAAGGCTGTTTACGATTTTTCTTTGGAGGGATAACAACATCAAACCCCTGCTCTACAGCTAAAGCACGGGTTTGATTATCTTCCGAGTATATTGTTTCTATCAGTTTCCTACCTTCCGGCGCATCGTGGTGATTACCCGGTGAGAGGTGAAAAACAAAGGCATAACAGGCAGACGCGCAATATAAGTGCAGCTTTGTTGTCAGCCCCCTTTTGAGTGCCCGATACTCTGTTCTCCGCTTGATTTACGGGCACCTGCGGCATCAGGATGAACTTTAATGCTTGTGCTGTCGATACACAGTGTGTCGGTACGAATATCGATGATATTCAATTCTTGCATTTCTTCAAAAATCTTTTGTATGGTTCCGTTTTTTGACCACCTGTTAAATTTCATATAAATGGTGTGCCACTTCCCAAACTTTTTCGGCAAAGCTCTCCATTTACAGCCGTTTTCTATCATGTAAAGTAATGCACACAAAAATTGATAATTTGAAATTTCGAGTGGTTTCCTCAGTATTGGCATTAAATGCTCTATTTTTCTAAATTGTTTTTAGTCAGTTTCATAGCTTTATTATGCTGTATTCATCCTGGTCTGTAAACCTTTATGTGAACACGCTCTAGCTGTGATGGTAGTAATGGCTATTTAAACAGACGTGAATTGTTCCATCTATAACGTCCAATCCTGTGCGTCAATTCCCAAAAACTTTTTATCTCTAAATCCAATACAGATTCCTTGCTCTGGATCACATTTACAATCCCCAAAGAAAGATATTTCAGGATAATCAAAGTCGTCTGTTGATTGGGTAATTTCGCTGATATTGATGGCGATGGCAAAAATAGTAATTTCATTTTCTACGTCTGATTCTGCAATAGGTTCCTCGCCCATTTCGTCATATCGTTCATTGCAATATTCCGCAATCTCCTGTCTGTAATCTTCGATTTTTACATTTTCAATGAACCAATTCAGGCAAGTAACTTCTTCCTCAGACAGGGCAAATCCGGCAGGTTTATCGTTTCCATTGTCATCAAACTGATTATCTCCCGTGGAAAAAACCTCAACATCCTTTTCTTTCCCAAACAAATGGATGGTAATATGTTCCCCGTTGTTCAATTTTTTGATTGATTCCATATGTATTGCTCCTCTGTAATCTTCGATTTGTCGAACAGTCACCCATTCGATGTTTAACATTATACCATTCAAATATAAAGAAATCTACTGTTTAATCAAATTATTCTCAGTCCATGTCGAATAGAAAACGCTCTGGCGATTTGTCCTCGACAGAGCGTTTCTTTCATGTTTGTCTTGCTCGGAATAGCGTGGGCGGCGAAACGGAAAAGGAACCGAAAAGCATCGGCTAAAGGGAAGAATCACGGATCCTCATGCACACCTCCTTCAAATAGGCATGAAATTTGCAACTCCTCTGCAAGCTGGAAGTTTTCTGAATCTTCAAATGTTTTTTTCCATTTCGTCAGTTGGTTCATAGTCGATTTTCCAATCCATAAATGAACCCAACGTTTTACACTCAGTACACATTTCCCCGATATATACCCACTTTACACTACCGGTTTCACGTTTTGAGAAGCCCACCTTAATATAATAAGTCGTTCTCTTTTTACATATTGGACACCTATACGCTTTTGGTTTTGCCTCATTCCATACTTCTTCACAATCCAGAAGGATTTTTTTTGTTTTACATGCAGGGCATACTACCTGAATAACATCTTCATCATGGTCAAGCCGGACAAATAAAGCATTGCTGCCACAGTTATTACATTTGACAGGCTTAATATCCAAAGCATTATCCTCTGAATATGCTTTCAAATATTCATCAATGTCATCCTGACAATCTCCTGTCCACCATTTTCCGCTTTTATCTATCATAAAACAACCTCCAGCAATTCCGATTTTTCGCTGAGAACATTATACTCTTTCCAACAAGAAAAGTATAGCAGGATATTGTGAATTTTTATAAACTTGTCGGACGGGAACAGCTTGCGGAGCAAGGTGTCCCCGGACGGCAAATCCACTAAGGGGTAGCTGGCGCAAGCCAGAGCAGGGGAAGTGTAGCTTTCCCTAGATGATTGGAGCAAAACCTTTTGCGAAAATCATCGGCTCCTTGCAAGGGGCTTCCGGCAGAACGCAATTCACCGCCTCGGGCGGTGTATAATTGCGCACTCGTCAAAGCCGAGTGTCTGTGTCAACCTCCGTTTTCATCGTTTTCTTTCTGTCCTCAATCAGCAAGTCCAGCTTTTTTTGAGCGGCTTCACCGTGAAAGAGGAATTTCAGAAGTTCTGTCACATCATCGTCAATCAGGACCGTCGGCTCATGAAAAAAGGTTTCCAACATTCCGGCACGGGTACAAAGTCGGTGCGTCCTCTCGTTTCGGGTCAGCAGTTTCAACTCGTTCCTCAATCGCTTTTCCTTGTGCTGGGCGGCGGTTAGCTTCTTTTCCGCAACGTAGCAATCTTGGTTCAGTTTCTCCGGTTTTTTATTATCCATCGGCTCGGCTCATTTCAAAAATGGGTAAAAAGCGAGCAACTTTTTTTACGGCTGGCCGCCTCTGCTATTCATAAATATTCTATTTTATTCAACTAACCACTGTGAAACACAATTCTGAATTTTATCATTCCAGTCATTTTCATCAGTGGCAAATTCCTCTTGCTGCATGACTTCATCAAGAAATTGTTTGATATTATTCGGCGTAGGTTGCGTGTGATAATTATAGGAGTTTTCAACAAGTCGCATAAACTGATCTAATTCAAGTGGAATAATTTTTGTTTTGCCGCCATAGTAGGAAATTCCTATCTTATTCAAAGCAAAGAAATGTGCTAAGCAAGCCTTGTTTATGGTCGGAGCAATAAACAGGCAATAGGCATCTTTCCCTGTCCTTTTCTTCATTTGTCCATAATGGCGTGCCACTGGTTCACCTTCGCTCTCATATTGCCGCTGCCCTTGCTGCATTGTTACCTCTACTGATAAAACGAAATCTTCATAATCACATTCTATATCGGGCATATTACCAGACGCCGTTGAAAGAGGTTGTCCCACATCATCGAACTTAAAATTACCTTTTATATTTCCTCCATCAAGCATTGTCATAGCTCGCCATGTATTGTATTCCAGCATAAGCGGAGCATCGTAATAGCCATCGGAAATAATTTCATTGTAGGTATCTATTATTTCTTAATAAAGAGCATACGACTTAATTTCTGTCACCTGTGCTTTAATCACAGCCTCTTTGTGTTCTGCAACAATATCGTCTCGGATGTCCTTTAATTCTTCAATGTTCTTGCCAGCAAGCTGTCGCTGTGTATAATCGCTTATATGCATTATATGATCAATAATATTCTCAATATTATCAACATACAGCATCGGGGTGGTTGAGTTAAACAAGTATTCTTTGTAGCATTCCTCATCATTAACAAAAATGGGCTTGCGATCTACGTTATTAAGAATAAAGTCAACTTCTTTTAGCTTGTCAGGGTAGAACTCTATCGATCTGTTTTTATGAGAAATAGCAACAAGACCTGTATAGCGCAAATACCGAAAACAGGCATCCGTATAGTCTCTTGTGTTGCTTTTCTTTGTAGTCAAAAATTTTTTCAGGCTTTTATCTGTTGTTTCACGAGTTTTGGTGTTTCCTGCGTCAATATCCTCTGAATATGTCTGTAAAAGTGCATCAGTCCATTTTTTATCCACATATTTTTTGTATTGACCTTTGTGCGTTTCTCTTTCCACTCTAAAATCAAGTATTGCGTTCTTGACAGTATCATATTGTCTATAATCTGTTAGCATTAGCGCAAAAATCTTTAATTCATCAAATGAAAGACTACCCAAATCTCTTATGAGCCGCATAATTTCCAAGTACGGTTTAATATAAAACGAGCCGTCAATGGTTTCTGCCTCAATATGATACGGCGACGGTAACTGAAATTTCAGCAGTTGACGCAAAAACACCTCTTGAGGACGTTTTCCATAAACCAGCGCTTTCCCTGCGTCTGTTAATTCGATATGTGGAGACAGATTAACAAATCCTAAAGACTTCGGTGCACGATTTATTCTATCCCTCGCACTGAAATCCTTATTTTTGGGTGAGCCATTTCCCTCGAAAAAATCAGATTGAGCTAATAGATCAATAAACTCAACCTGTGATTGTTTATTCCAACTTCGTCCTGTAAAATGTTCACTAAGTAGACGTATCTCCGGAATCATTTTAGATGGCGTTCGAGGCGATGTAGTAAAGAATAAGGCTTTGTTTTTCAAATATGCCATATGTTCGCCCTCCTTGCCTAATAATTCTTTACAACTATGTGCATTTTATCATTATTAAAGCGATTTTTGATATTAACAGCATAGTTTTTATAATATTCATCAAAGATATACTCGCCATATAATTCCATGGTCAATGGCGTTTTTCCTATTATCATAAGCGCACGGCAAGGTAAATTTCTAAAATCTTCGGCTAACCTTCTATGTTCAGTCTCATCAAAGCCGTTCATCATATCTATATTTCCATAGTCATTAAAAACACAATCATAAGGTGGATCAAGGAAAATAAAATCATCCTCGCCTGCCATATCGAATATTTTTTTATAATCAAGACTATAAAGTTCTGCTCCCTGTAATAAGTGACTATGTTGCTCTGTAACTAATTGCGTGTTAAGGTTTGGATAACGTCCAAATGGTACATTGTATTCACCACTGTTATTGTACCTTATCATACCAGAATATGCTGTTTTATTGATAAAGAAATAAACCACACCATCAAGGTAGCTGCCGTTAGGGTGGTTGAAAAGTCCCCTCATTTTGTAGTATAATTCTTCATTAGCGTTTGGTACACGCTCATCAGGAGTTTCTGCTTTCAATTTCTTAAATTCAGCTTGATTTGATTCATATAGGCGCTGTATTTCATCAAGCTGTAACCGCATTTCTGGGTAGCAGTCACGTAATTGACGGTAAAACAACATTAGCTTTTCGTTTACATCGTTTATGATAGCATTATCAGGCTCAAGATAGAAATATACAGCCCCACCGCCGAAAAAGGGCTCAATATAACGATCAAAATCGTCAGGAATATACTGTAAAAAGCGGGGAATTTCCCGCGACTTTCCACCTCTATATTTTAATACCGGGTTCATTCTCGGCACCTCTCTCGTCATAGTATAGACTCTGCTTTATTGTAGTATATTTGATTTCAGATTGGTAGAGTGCTTTTCAAAATTTCACGAAAATTTCACTTAAGCGGCTACTTCATCAAAGGAAGGCTATATTGCTATAGAACATATACAAAAACCTTACCTTTATCATTTGCAGTCAGAATACCAAGTGCAGACCCGGTATTCTGACCGTAAATCCACCCGAAACGCTACATTATTCAGGCTGGCTGTTGAAACCGTTTTGTCTGGCGTACTCGCTTGATTTCTTCCTGCGTTCCTCGCTGTACGGTGACTGGAGCCGGACGGAAAGACGGGGCTTGTCCAGTATGTAGGACACGCCGCCCTGCGGCAGTCCTCCATTTCGGGGCGGAGAGTTTGGCGTGGCTCCTTTCAAAAATGAATAAAACAACAGCGTGCAAGTTTTTACACTCGAACGCTGTGATTTAATGTCCTATACAGTTTGCAACTCCTCTACAAGCCTGAAATTATCTTCCTATTTTGCATAAAGAATTTCTATGTCTCCATCAACAAAACCAACACCTACACCGGCCTTTGATTTTAAAGTGTTGGCATATTTCCCACTTTGCAAATATTCTTTTAAGAAATTAACAATCTCAATCAGTATTTGATTCCAGTCTGCTTCTTTCTTCCAGCGAAACGGGGTTTCTCTTGTATCGAAGTCAGTTACTTCATTACAAAGCCAGTCATCATCATTGATATCAAATTCGGATGTACCAACTAATTCTATTGACCAATTATAGTTATCATCATCATACAAGTTAAAGCCGAATGCCACAACTTCATGCGGAATATCGGTTTCCAATACATCATCCAGCCATTTTGATAGTTTATCAATCATCAATAGACCTCCTTCACAAATTTCGATTTTTATGATAAAAGTTATATCTCATAATATTTGCCGCCTCTTCATATTCTGCTCTCCATCATCTGCTTTAGCGTATCAGTTCCTCTTTCGTTTATAATCTCCTTAAACATATAAAGTGATTGGAAAATATTCTTTTTCTTTAATTTACTTTCTAATAATTCTTCAATTTTATCATCTTCTTCGTTAAAATAGCTTCCGACTACTTTTCCTTCAAGTATCTCCGCATACCCCCATGCGCCAGTCACATCATATTGCATTACCGCCAGTACTTCCGTATGGAGTTCTTTCGATAGTTGGATCAATAAAGTATGCAATTTGCAACTCCTCGGCAAGCTGGAATTTGCTACCCTAATCTTAAAAGAATAAATTTCGGGCGCTTTCCTATTACAACAGAATTCGTAATATCTTCTATTTCACAGTCGTTTTTATACTATTGAATACTTATCAACTAAATTATTATAATCCTCCAAATACCTTTTTAATTTATCATCATCTTTTCCCTTTATTAGTTTTTGTTTTCCTTTACAAAGAAGATAATAGGTTGTTTTTTTTCCACTTTCAATAATTGTAAACTCCTTGTAAGGTTTCGTTATTTCTCCTGTCAAGTTTGGGATATTTGCAACCAGTTGAGCAAGTTCGTCTAACTTAAAGTGCGCAATAGACATATCTAATCTTTTAATGCGGCTATTTGCTAAACATAGACAATCATTATCCAAAATTTTTTCTCCCCACCATCCAAAGTGTGTAATTTGACTATGGGTTAAAGGCTTTAGACTATCTAATTCCATTTTTGACCACACACGATTCCCTATAGAAAAATAATTCAAATGAGGTGCGGTAGCAACTTCATCAATCGAATGTAATCTAGAAAAATCGTAGATTGCCAAGCTATTTAATTCCTTGTTATTCTTCATGCTCCATAATTTTGTAGCTCTTTGATTGAAGAAACAGTGAATATATTTAATATTTACCAGGTTCTCTAATGGCGAAAAATCACTAATTAGTTTATTTTTCCAAAAGGAAATAGCTTCAAACTGACTACCATAATATCTGATTAAATATTCAAAACATTCCTGATTTAGTCCCGATATAATCAATGATTTTGCTGTTGGATATTCCGCTAAACAATCTATGTCTTCCTTCTTTGTTTTCCCGCCTCCAACATCTTTTTGAACGATTGAAACATCAAATAGTGAGATATCAGAAGTCTCAAAATTAGATAAATTTATTTTCATAGGTAAAATTCCTCTCAAACAATCCCGATTTTTCGCTCTCATCTACTTCCCGACAAACGGAAAGTTACCGTTTTAAATCTATATTATTGATTCTGCAATACTGTATATATGCTTCTCTGCCCAGTTTACCGGTGACATCACCACAGAAATGAAATTGATCGTCTTGTGGTTCCCAAAGCAACGGCATATCGCAAACTTGGGATGGATCAATATTTCCAATTACTTGAAGATTTGCCTCATTTCGATTGGTATAAATATGTACGCATATCTCGTTACGCCAGAAAATTGTCTCACCTTGTTTATCAAAATATCGCGTAAAGACCAAAGGCTTCAATTCCTGCGCACAAATATTATCCATAGAAATCGGTTTTGTAAATATCAATGGCGTTATAGCTATATGATTCAAAGGGTATGAAAATCTTCCTGGCGACAATTCTCTCTTGATTGCATCATCCAAAACTATCGCAACACCATAATATCCTTGTGCCGGAGTTGTCATTATTACGTTGCCTTTCATAAATAATTTCTTTTTCATAAATACTCCTCAAATCCAGTTTCACACACTCAACCATTCTCTGATAAAAGAAAATTTAACGGCATGATTCAAACCACTCTTTCCCGAAAAATACCGATTTGTCGAACAGTCATTCATTCAACATTCAACATTTATCATTATACCACCCAAATGTGAAGAAATCTACTTCCGTCAGAATATTTCCCAAGGCCGTATTGGCTGCGACCAGAACATCAAGTGTAGACCCGGTATTCTGACCGCAACTCCACCCGAAACGCTACATTATTCCGGCTGGAAATCGTGAAAGCTGTGTTCCATATGGAAGGCTCCCTCCTTTCTGGTATGTAATGGGCAGCCGCACAGCGAAAACTGCGTATGCGGCTGCCTCGGAAATTTCATAAAGCGTGTTTTTGGTTCCTATTTGTCCTCGACACCCCTGAACTGCGGGAAGTCATCAGGCGGCGGTCTGCTGTGCCGCTCCATAGGAATCCAACCTCCCCGCCTTCATTATGGCCGGGCCGCGAATTACGGAAATATGTTTTGAAAACAAATACCCCTTGGTTGATGCTCTATTTTACCTGAGCGGTCAAACGTCCAGAGCGGAACAGGCACATAATGTAGTGAAATACCATGGCACTTGTCGCACAAAAAATTTTTTCAAGTGTTTCCCCGATGTCAGTGACGCAAAAAAAGCGCCCACACATCGTGAGCGCATCGGACAGAACGTATTTTTCATTTTTTAAGATGGTCAGGCACGTTAATATCACGCATAGGGATTTCCCGCAACCCCTTTTTCAGCGCATGGGCAAACCGGATGGTTCCAGCAGTACCGCCATTTTCCCGACCATCGTATACGGCATTTACCCGGTCGGAGTGTTCCACCATATACCGGTTGCAATGGGAGTAAACGCTGGGTTAATATTCCTCCCGGATGACAACAACATCCGCACAGCATTCCAGCATTTCATAAGTCACCTTTTTCTCCCGTAAGCTGACAAGCCGTTTCTGATACGGGATCACGGCAATAAGCTCCAATGCCAGATGTGACTTTTTCAGTTTCAGCACGACTTCTGCAAAATACTGATCCACGCCTTCAGCAAAACCGCTCATAAAGCAGTTGAAGCCATCGGCAATCGCCTTTTCAATTTCCCACCGCAGAGCTGCTTTTACCCGGTTGATTTCTCTTGCGGTAAGGTTCCTGTGCTCCAGTGACACAAAAAGTCTTTTTCTCCATCTGTTTTCCTCCCTTTGTTATTGATAGCTTGGTCAGTTTTTATAGTGCCATCTCCCACATCAACATACTTAGCCACGGCCCAGATAGTCAAGGATGTCGCAGGAACCCATCACATCAGATAGATTAAACCTTTTATCAATGCGTATAGTAATAGATTTATATTAGCAGGCCAACGATAATACCCTCTTTCACTCTGCGAATAATCAAGCTCTGTGAGGTACAATCTAATACAGAGTGGAGGTGAGGGAAATGTACGAAGATTTTCTCCCGGAACGACTTGCAAAGCTGCGGACGCAAAAGGGCGTGTCTGCCCGTGATATGTCCCTGTCGCTGGGGCAAGCGAATAACTACATCAACAATATTGAGAATAAAAAGTCCCTGCCCTCCATGCAGGCTTTCTTCTATATCTGCGAATACCTTGGTGTAACGCCCCAAGAGTTTTTTGATGAAGAGAACCCTTCCCCGGAAGCCTTGCGAACTCTTATGGCAGAGGCAAAAAAGCTGGACTCCCAATCTGTGGAATACATCCTCGGCATTATGAAAAAACTGAATAATGCAAAATGAAGCAGCCAAGCGAATGGCCGCTTTATTTTATATTGTATCCGGAGTGCTTTTAGAGTGTGTTCACATAAAGGTTTACAAGCGTGTAAGAATACAGTATAATAAAATCATGAAACTGACCAAAAAACAAT
>CANPVE010000024.1 GCA_947581635.1 uncultured Clostridia bacterium
TCGCCTTGGCTCTGCTTTAGTCTCAGCTCGTTTTGCCCGCTCAGCCTTTCGGCTTCGCTCGTGAGGCTCCGCCTCACCCTCCGCCATGGGCGCCGCCCCTGGACCCCGCCAAAGGAGCTCGCCCCTTTGGAATCCCACGCCTTCGGCTAATAGCTCTGTCCGTATTCAGCTCATTCCCTAACTATGCTTATTCCCAATTCCGCGAGTTGAGCGTCGTCTACAGGCTGTGGCGCGTTGGTCATAGGTTCGCTCGCGTCCTTAACCTTCGGGAATGCAACCACGTCGCGCAGCGATTCGGCCTTACACATCAGCATTACAAGGCGGTCAAGACCTATGCCGAATCCGCCGTGGGGCGGCGCGCCGTACTTGAATGCGTTCGTTAGGAAGCCGAACTTCTCCTGAGCCTGCTCTGGCGTAAAGCCCAGGGCCTCGAACATCTTCTCCTGAAGCTCCGGATCCGTAATTCTTATCGAACCGGAAGAAAGCTCTATGCCGTTTAGCACAAGGTCGTATGCCTTTGCATAAACCTTGTCGGGCGCGTTATCGAGATAAGGTATGCACTCGTCAAGCGGCGAGGTGAAGGGGTGATGCATAGCGTCCCAATTTCCCGTCTCTTCATTGTACTCAAAGAACGGGAATTCAACCACCCACAGGAAATTAAATGTATCGGGAATTATATCCAGTCTCTTTGCGGCCTCCTGACGAAGTGCGCCCAACACCGGAAGCGTAACGCCGTTCTTATCCGCGACGATAAGGACCACATCTCCCTGATGCGCACCCATTTTGTCGAGAATAGCCTCGAGTTGACCTTCCGCTAGGAATTTGGCAAATGTGCAGGAAGGTTTTTCGTCCGCCCAGCGTATCCACGCCAGACCCTTGGCGCCTATGCCCTTTGAATACTCCACCAGTTTATCTATTTCCTTGCGGGTGTAGACCTTAGCGGCGTCCTTGAGGCATATGCCGCGAACGCTGCCGCCGTTTTCCAATGCGCTCTTAAATACGCCGAATTCGGTTTGGGCGGCTATGTCGGAAATATCGGTTATCTCCATGCCGTAGCGGGTATCGGGCTTATCCGAGCCGTAGCGTGACATTGCTTCATTGTAAGTAAGTCGCGGCAAGGGTGTTGGAATATCCATTCCCATTGTTTCCTTAAACAGATATTTTATGAAACCCTCGCCCACCGCGAGCACGTCTTCCATATCGACGAAGCTCATTTCAACGTCTATCTGGGTGAATTCGGGCTGGCGATCGGCACGGAGATCCTCATCTCGGAAACAGCGGGCGAGCTGGAAATACTTGTCGAAGCCCGACACCATGAGAAGCTGCTTATAGAGCTGAGGCGACTGCGGCAGGGCGTAGAAGCTGCCGTTGTGTACGCGGCTGGGAATGATGTAATCTCGCGCGCCCTCGGGAGTGGATTTAATCATCATGGGGGTTTCAATCTCAATGAAGCCGTTGTCCGAGAAATATCTGCGCACCATCTGCATTACCTGATGCTTAAAGAGAATATTTTTCATAAGAGCGGGGCGGCGCAGGTCGAGGTATCTGTTTTTGAGACGGATATCCTCGGCAGTCTTGCAGTTGTCGGTTATCTCGAACGCGGGAGTAATCGCCTTGTTGAGGATTCTCAGTTCGGTGACGTCAATCTCGATATCGCCGGTGGGAATGTCAGGATTCTTTGAGGAGCGCTCGCGCACCGTACCGACCGCCGCCAATACATATTCACTGCGGCAGGATTTTGCCTTGTCGAATACCTCGGGCGCGGTAGTATCGTCAAACGTGAGCTGAAGAATGCCCGTGCGGTCGCGCAGGTCGATGAATATAAGACCACCCTTGTCGCGCTGCTTCTGCACCCAGCCGCAAACGGTGACTGTCTCTCCGATGTTCTCAGCCCTGAGCGTTCCGCAGTAGTGGGAGCGCTTGAGTCCCGTCAATGTCTCTGCCATAATTTCTTAATCCTCCAAAAAAACAATATTTGCAAATTTTGTGTTTTTTATATTTTTATGCTTTTTATTTGCTGTTTCCTATTTGTTTTATTTACTATCTATTATATAACAACACACGGCCGGATTGATATGAGATTTTTTGAACTTTTTTCATTTTTATTATTTCGTCATATTTAATATATTTAGCGGTAAAACATCAGCCGATATGCACCCATATCGCAGGGCGAACGGCAGTAGTACGCACCAAATCCAAATTCGATTCCTACAAATTTTCGCGGCCGTGAGAAATTACGTGCCGCTTTTCAGCTCTGCCACCACCAATTCGGGGCGATTGTTTATCCTTATCGGAAATACGCTGTTGCCAAGACCTCGGCTCACCACCATCGAAGCCCCGTTTACGCGGTAAACGCCCTCGGTATATTTTGGATAAAAGCCCTGCCCCGGCGCGTATACCGCACCTATCAGCGGCAGGCGGAATTGACCGCCGTGAGCGTGTCCTGAGAATATCAGGTCCACAGGCTCAGTCGTGTAGTTTTCGACGCCTTGCGGCTGGTGGGCGAGGAGTATATTGAGATTGTCCCAGTGGGGCGTGATGTAATTGATCTTGCTGCGGAACAGATTTTTATCGGCAAGACCTATCAGCGCAAATATGTCGTCGGGTGAATTTTCTAATATCGACGCCTCATCGAAGTCAACGCTGTCATCACCGCGATATATTATTCCCTCGCTGCGGGATATGACCGCAAATTCGCTGTCGAGAACAACGCCGCCCGCCTCCTCTATGCCGTTAATCAGCCTGTAAAATTTCGGGAGCGAAAGATCCTCCTCATGGTTGCCGGTGACGTAATACACGGGAGCTATTTGCACGGCATTCCTGATGAATTCAAGGGCGATGTCGATGTCGGTGCGGTTGCGGTCAACCAAATCGCCCGTTACGACTATCATGTCTGGCCGCTCGTCCTCTATCTTTCGGATAAGAAAAACGGAATCCGCTCCGAATGACTTGTTGTGAAGGTCTGAAACCTGCACGATTTTAAAACCGTCAAGCGCGGAACTGATCTTCTCGGATTTATATGAGTAATGCGACACCCATATCGCGTTATCTTCCCACATCACATAGCCTGCCGCAGTCGAGACAGCGAGCATTATACACGTAAGTTCCGCTATCATCAGACGGCGCCTTTGGCGTGAGCGGTGGTCGTATGTGCGTCGCAGTATCTTAAAGAGAATCCTGCCACAGTGAAGCCCCACCATTCCCACGAAACAGTAAAATGTCGCCTCCGCGTATGGAATCACGTCCTTCATGACCTCGGAAAGGTTGATGTTGTCGACAATCGGCATACCGAGTTGCGACAGATATTTGAAACCCTTGAGCGCCGCCTTTACGGCAAATATTATCTCGGGCAGAAATTTTATCTCCTCGGTGTATATTATTTTTATTGTGAAATAGATCATGGGTACCGCCAGCAGATCGTCCATATAGGTTCGCTCAAAACCGCCGTTCAGAACGTGCGCTGCAATATTCACAACAGTAAATATAACCAGCATAACTGACGAAAGCAGTCTGCTCCTGTTCCGCCCTTTTATTAAATTTTTCAAAGAATCCCCCACCTCACAAAAGATTCATTTTCTGTTTTCTCTCATACCTCCTCATTATTCGAGTCGCCCAAGAGCGCGTCGAGCCCCGCGAGGTCCTCAAATGCCGCAACTGTCTCGTTTAAGCGCTCGATAGTGTCGTTTATTCCCATGTCGTAGAGTGCTTCCACAATGCCCGAATCCATGGTCACTTCGGCCTGCTCGCCGTTCTCCATGTTCTTGAGGCGCACAATGCCCGATTCAAGCTCGCTGTCTCCGATTACAACAGTGTATTTCACTCCGAGTTTGTTTGCGTACTTCATCTGTGCTTTAATCGAGCGGTTGTTGAGGTCGGTTTGAGCGGAGAAACCCTCTTGACGCAGTTTGGCGCAAAGCTCCATGCATTTGACTGCCGCCGCTTCGCCCATCGGCGCGAGATAGACGTCGGTTTTCTCCGGCTCTGGGAATTGCACGCCCTGCGCTTCCATCACCAGCATAATGCGCTCCAGGCCCATGCCAAAGCCGAGCGAGGGGGTGTCGTGTCCACCGAGCTGACCGAACAGGCCGTCGTAACGTCCGCCGCCGCATACGGTCGACTGAGCGCCGAGGTCGGACGAGACAAATTCAAACACTGTGCGGGTGTAGTAATCCAAACCGCGCACTATAGAGGGGTTCACCGTGTATTCAATGCCCATAGCAGAAAGATACCTCTTTACGCTGTCGAAGTGCTCACGGCAGTTGTCGCAGAGATAGTCGATCATTCTGGGGGCGTCCTTGGCCACCTCACGGCAGGTGGGAACCTTGCAGTCAATAATTCTCATTGGATTCCTGTCCAGACGGTCGAGACAGGTTTCACAAAGACATTCCTTTCTGCCCTCAAAGAACTCCTTAAGCGCCTTGTGATATTCTGCGCGGCAGGCGGGACAGCCTATGGAATTTATTTCGAGTGCGCAGCCCGTAATCCCCAACTCGTTCAGCGTGGCGTTGGCAAGCGAAATTATCTCCGCATCGGCCGAGGGAGAGGGCGCACCGAAAAGCTCCACGCCAAATTGGTGGAATTCGCGCATACGTCCCGCTTGCGGCTTCTCCGCGCGGTAGCATGAGGCTACATAGCAGCCCTTGACGGGCAGAGCGTCGTTGATAAGCCCGTGCTCAATGGCCGAACGCACAGCCGAGGCGGTCATCTCAGGCCGAAGCGACAGCGAGCGGTTGCCGCGATCGTTGAAGGTGTACATTTCCTTTTGAACTACGTCCGTAGTATCGCCAACACCGCGCGTAAAGAGTTCGGTGTGCTCAAAGACGGGGGTGCGGATTTCCGAATACCCGTGCAGTCTCGCAACCTCAAGACAGGTTTTTTCAACATACTGCCATTTGTAGCTTTCCGAGGGAAGAACGTCCTGCGTCCCCTTTATAGATTTAGTAATAAGAGCCATTTTTCATTAATTCCTTTCATGGGTTAAATTTTCAGATTTGACATTTTATCTTTTTATTATAACATTAGAAAGCGGCAAATGCAACTAATTTAGAAAAAACCGAAATCAAGCGAACGGAGCTATATTGGAGTCAAGGTGAGCTAAACAGCAATACATAATATCAAAGTACAATTTTTTATTCAATCCTATGCTCAGAGGGTTGTAAATCGTAATAAAATATGCTATGATTTACGGTAGAAGCAGCATTTGCCTTGTGCATATATTGCGTGTGCGAATGGGGCGGTGCTCCAAAGGCATAAAGGTTTTTATGCCTTTGGGATGCCGAATGGCAATTACTTAACGATTGGTTGACAGTAGACGACTTTATGAAAATTGCACAATCGGCAAATTTACAATGAGGGGGGGTACACATCCTCTAGATTTGGTTAATTTAACCAAATTTTTGAGGGAAAGCACAATCAGATAGACGCGCTCCGACTTTGGCGGCATTTTTCGGTGAGCGTCTTGTCCCGGAAAAAGCCGACAAAATAAATAAAGGAGCAGAAAAATGAAAAAACAGACAAGCACAAAAAGAGCCCTGATTACCAGTGCGCTCTCCGTACTTATGTGCGGTTCGATGCTCGTAGGCACCACGTTCGCGTGGTTCACCGACACAGTGACTTCCGGCAAGAACAAGATCGTCGCCGGCAACTTGGACGTTGAACTGTACTATAACGATGCGGCTGGCGAAAAGCAACCAGTTGGAAAGGATACCGAATTGTTCAAAGTGGAGAAATGGGAGCCCGGCGTCATTTCTTATGAAACGTTCACTGTAGAGAACGTCGGCACTCTGGCGCTGAAGTATGCGCTGTATCTGACCGTGGGTGACTGCAATTATGTGGCAACAGCTGATGGCAAATCCACCGGTAAATCGCTGGCTGACGTAATCCAAGTTGCTGTGGTTCAGGAAGAAAAGGGAACTTTGCCAGAAATCACACGCGATTATGTACACGAGCTTGCTGCTAAAGGAGAGTTTAAACCCCTTACCAATGTAAAGTCGTCTGAAGTCTCCATCCTGCCAAGTGAGGGTGAAAATGAAGATAAACTTGCCGTTATTCTCTATTGGGAACCCAATGTTAAAAACGACAACGATTACAACATGAACAACGATAAAAAGGTCACCCCTGCTGTAGAAGAAGAAGCAGAGCCAGAGCTGTTTATTGATTTTAACATCAATCTGTTCGCAACCCAGTACACTTACGAGAAAGACAGCTTCAACAATGAGTACGATGCAGATGCCGCTAAGGATATTCCCACCGTTACTGTAAGCAGGCCTGGAGATCTCGCAAGCGCGATCAACAGTGAAAGCGATGGCAATAATAATATTGCGCTGAATGATGATGTCGACGTTACCAAAGGTAACTCTGAATCTCATCTGACCAGCGGCATTATTGTAGATGACGGTAAAGATGTCAACCTCGACGGCAACGGCAATACCGTCACGTTGAGTCACACCGCATTCAACAACTATGGCGATTTAGGACTTGAAGGCATCACAAGCGGTACTCTGAACTTCAAAAATGTAAATTTCCAGAATGAAGAAGAAGGTCAAAACGGCTATGTGACTACGCTCGGATTTAACTCTAATGCAAACATAGTCTTTGAGAACTGCACATTTAATGGTATGTTCAGCGCAGTTTACATTAACGACAACGATACCGGAAACGTTACCGTTACATTCAAGAACTGCACCTTTACAAACACCGCGTATGTCTGCGGCATGGGGCAGAAAGAATTGGACGGATTGAACAAGGATGGTGGCCATGTAAAGGTCGTCTTTGAAGGCACCGTTACTGTTGATGATGAAACAGTTGAAGATCCCCAAGAAGTATGCGGCTGGTAAATGTAACAGTTTGAGATAGATGAGTAATTATCTCGCACCCTGCTTTCCTGTAGGTGAATAACCAAAGCCCCTGTAACGGGAGCGGAGCAAAATCTGCTTTCCGTTACGGGGACGATTTTTATTATTATTTTACCTTTGAAAATCCATTTGTATTCGCTCCGGCTCTTTTTTAATCTTAACGCCTTTTGCCCGCTCAGCCTACGGCTTCGCTTGTGAGGCTCCGCCTCACCCTCCGCCATGAGCCCTGCCCCTGGACCCCGCAAGGAGAAATTATCCCCCTTGACTCCCATGCAGCTCCGCCCGCTTGACCTCGACTTGCATAACGCTTAAGCGTTTCCGCGTTGACTTTAAAGGCGCACTATGCTACAATGATATAAACACGATACCCCCTGTCGGGCTTCGTGTATTTATTCGCACGAAAAGGAACTGCAACTTTTATGCCGGAAATAAATTACAACTCGCTCCAAAGTGACATCGATACTGGCAAACCCTCGCCCGTCTATCTGATTTGCGGGGACGACGGGTATCTGCGCCGCCGCAGTCTGGAAATGCTCAAGCAGAAATATATGCCCGCCTTCATGCCCGAGTTCAACTTCGTCGAATTTGATGGATCCCGATGCACGGTGGATCAAATAGCCGCCGCCGTCGAAACCCTGCCTATGATGGCCGAGCGCCGCATGGTGATTGTAAAAGATCTCGACGCGGCGGATATAAACTCCGCGCAATACCGCAAGCTCGAAACACTGTTAAATTCGCTCTATGACACCTGTGTGCTGATATTTTTCAATGTGTCGGTCAAATCTCCGGCAAATGGCAGCGACAGGCGGGGAGCAATGCGCGCGCTCATCAAGAAACACGGTACTGTCATAAACTGCAAGACCCCATCACCCTCAGAAATTGTCGATATAATCACGGCATCAGCCCAGGAGATGAACGCCGCGATATCGCGCGCCGACGCCGCCTATCTGGTGGAGCGCTGCGGAAATGATATAACAAACCTGCTCAGCGAGCTTGCCAAGCTCAATTCCCTCTGCGGCGGCAAGATAACGCGTGCGGCCATCGATGACAATACCACCCAGAGCATAGACGTAAAAGCATATATGCTGGCTTCAAATGTGATTCAGGGAAAGCGGCGCGAGGCGTTTGTAATAATGGAGGAGCTTTTTGAGGAGCGAACGGAACCTGTAGCCGTATTGGCTATAATGTCGGGCGCTTTCATCGACCTCTATCGCGCAAAGATTGCATCAGCCGAACGCAAAACGGCTGACGATGTCGCGGAGATATTCGGCGGCGAATATAATGGCAGGGAAAAAAGACTGAGCTTTTCATTCCGCGACAGCCGCCGATATTCTGTTGAACTCCTGCGCGGGTGGTCAACGCTGCTGAGCGAGACGGACGCCCAGTTAAAGAGCAGCAGCGTTGACGGCAAAATACTTCTCGAAAAAATGCTTGTTGGGCTTTTTGTTATGGCAGAAAGACAGAGGTAATATTTGTAAAAATGCAGAAAATAAAAGTAAATCAGGCTGTGATAGTTGAGGGACGTTATGACAAAATACGTCTCGAATCTCTGATAGACGGTCTTATAATCACGACCGACGGCTTCGGAATATTCAAAGATAAAGAAAAAATGCGGATGCTTCGGCATTTGGCCCAGACCCGCGGACTGCTCGTCATCACCGACAGCGACTCGGCGGGATTTGTAATACGCAACCATCTCAAAGCGTGTATACCGCCGCAATATATAAAGCACGCATACATTCCGGAAATTTTCGGCAAGGAGCGGCGCAAGACCGAACGCTCCAAAGAAGGCAAGCTCGGTGTGGAGGGAATGTCCACCGAAGTGCTCGTGGAATGTCTGCAAAGAGCGGGAATCGACTGCGGACATTCGGCAGAAGCCCACACGGGTGACACAGACGAGATACAAAAAATAACTCGCGCCGATTTCTTTCGTGCGGGGCTGTCGGGCAAGGCAAACAGTTCTGAGAAGCGCGCCGCGCTGTTGAAAAAGCTTGGACTACCCTCGCGAATGACGGCCAATGCATTACTGGGAGTGATAAACGACTACATGACGCAGGAAGAATTTGAGCAATTCACGACGCGTTGAAGGCAAGCAGGCGGAGCTACATGGAAGTCAAAGGCTGAGCGGGCAAAACGCGCCAAAATTAAAGAGAAACCAAGTCAAACACAAAATAACAGCCATTTTCAAACCGACGTATGCGGTTATCCGAATCTTTTCACATTTGCTCACGCTATTCAAAATGTATTTTCTGAAATAAAAGATACGCCGGATTATCATGGGTAAAGTTAAAATTAAAATAGCCCCCGCAGCGGAGAAGCAGATGTTAGTCTGCCGCCGCTGCGGGGGCTTTGGTTATTCGCTATACGGTTTTAAAAACATTAAATGCTATTGAATTCAAAATTGACGTCATGCGAATGTTTTGATTTGATGCAATCAATCTTTTGATTTTAATGTAAAGTAACCGGGGTTTGATGTACCGCCGTCAATTTTACCGTATGTGTATATACCTTGGTTCACACGTATGGCGCTATATTTCGTGCCGTTTCCTCCCTCGAGGTTCTTGCATCCGTAAAATATCAGTGTGGAGCCGCTCACGGGTTCAACTACACTCAAATCGAAATCAGCCGTAGCATAAATCGTAGTCAAACTGGAGCAGCCATCGAACAGCCATGACACACTTTGCCCGTTGCATTTTCAGTTGTATTTTTAATATCTCGTGCCAATTTATCTCATGTTGTACCTTTATCTGTCTCTACCGTACCTGAGGGGAACTCGGCCTTCGCATCGTAATCCGAATCAAAGCTATCGGATTCAACAGTATACTGAGTAGCAATTAGTTGAATCGCGAATTTAAAGCCGATAGACATATTCATATAGTCGTTTCCGGTTGATTCCTTCATCTTGAGCGCGATGGTGACTATATCTTCTTCACTTGATTCAAGAGCTCCGACCCCCATATCGGTGGTACTGACCTTATCCAAAACTGCCTTCAAAGTGTCAATCCTGTTACTATCCTTTCCACATCAAGATTACCGGCCTTGATTATGTTCTTGCCGCTGGTAACGGTGTCGGTAAACCACGCGAATGTGGTCCCGATGAGCATGGCACAGCACATAAGCATCGAAATGACACTCATGAGCCACGCTCTTTTAGGACTTTTGTGTTTTGTCATTTTTTTTGCTCCTTTGTGTATTTTGTCGGCTTTTTCCGGGGCAAGACACCCACCGAAAAATGACGCCAAAATCGGAGCACGTCTATCTCATTGTGTTTTTCCTCGGAACTTTGGTTAAATTAACCAAAGTTTGGGAGTATACACCCACCTCCTGTAAGTAACTGCCCTTCGGCAATCAAAAAATATGAAACGCTGTCTCTCAGTCTCATACCCTTTGATTGCCAAAGGAATCCAACAGTGCCAGCGCATTATATGTTATAAGACAGACACCATCACCAATATAACACACGATAACATATTTTACCGCCAATTACAACCCATCAACATGGCATAAAATGGGCAAATTTACTATGTGTTTTGCCTTATACCGTCTTGCTTTGCTTAATTGACACTGCTTAGAGCAGCCCTGCCCGATGCCGCTGTAAAAAATTAATTTCTTCATATCGGTATTAACTATCTTTACATTTGAAAATATCTGTAATAAAATGAAGAAAGAGGCTTATTATTCTCCTCAGTGAAAATTATAACGCCATAAAATACTAGAGAAAAGGTGATTCGTTATGAAGAACAGCAATATAGAAAGAGCCATGGCATTGTTGATATGTGCCGCGTTGGCAGTCTCGCTCGCAGCCTGCGGCAAGGATAATAAAAAGAAGGCCGCCCAGGGCAAGACGCAAAATTCCGACACGATCAAAGGCGGACAGGACGGCGACGACACTGTATCCATTATTCCGTTTGACGACGACGAGGACGAAGGCGGCCAGAGCAGCGCTCCCGATGATGATAACTCCGTTACCACCACCACGACTACCAATACCACCGCGAAAAAAACCACCGCCGCTTCAACCAAAGCGACAACATCAACTGTCAAGCGCGACAATAGCTACAAGATAGTCGATAAGAAATATTCAAACGACGACGGAAGCATAACATTTACTTATCCACAGATAACCGGACTTTACGACAAAGATATGCAGGATTTCTACAATGAGCTTTTTAAATCCGACGCCAATAAGGCTGTCAGCCAGGGAGAACTGGAGACTTTCAGCGGGGAGTATAAAGTCACCCTTAAGAATAAGGACAAATTGAGCATCGTTTTCAGGTGCAGCGGATACATGAAGGGCGGCTTGTTTCCAAGCTCGTATGCATACGCCTACACCATAGATCTGTCTACGGGCGAGACTGTCAACCCCTTCGATTCCATCAACATCAGCAAGGCCGCCGATTCCATTGTAAACAACAGTTGGACGCTCGTGAGGGCCGGTGACGGTGTGAGCAAATCGGATGTTATCGAATACTTCAATCAGTTCAATGAGGAGGAAATGAAGTCGTTTATGTCCGTAAAGGATGTAATTTCCGTCAGAAAAAATTCACAGGGTAAATACACGGTGAGCGGTGTTTCCTTCTGCAATTCTTACTTTGACGGCACGCTCGAGCCGGTGTTGATACTGGAAGTAAGTCACGCAATGGGAGATTACATTGAGGCGCAGTTCTGAGTGTTTGCATAACGGGTTGCGGAACCTGTTGAGCTACAGGAGAATCAATTTTGGCAAAGTTCAAAGTCAAGCGAGCGGAGCTATCAGCCGAAGGTATGGGAATCCGATGAATTCCGGACGCCTCTTGGCAGGGTCCGGGGATGGCGTCCATGGCGGAAGCTGAAGTTGAGCAGGCAAGACACGTCAGAGTTAAATGCTGCTCGGGCGAACACAGAGCACACAGTCGCTTTTTTCTGCAATTGACACATAAATAATTTTAATATCGAAGCGCTGACGGAAATTCACAGAGCAATTTTCCGTCGGCGCTCGATTTTATTTTACGGCTAACTTTGAATATGTAATTAAAATGTAACCATAGTGAATAAATTGTTATAGTTTTGTTGTCGATTTGTTGTTGATTTTGTCTAACACATTGTAGTACAATGATGACGGTAAATAAGTTTTGGAAAAGAATGTAAATTTGCGGAATTTTTGTCCAAACTATTTACGGAGAAATTCATCCGGAAGGGAACGATAACCATGGGAAATAAATACACAACCCAAAACGCGTCGGCTCGGTCTGCCTGGCCTTGCCTGTACGATGAAAATACGGTATAGCCGGGGCATTGAGCAATATGCGGCAGGCATTATTCTTGATTTGTGGATTCATCCAATCTGTGGATTAAATTCCTCAACCAAATTTTTTGTGAAAGGGAATGTATAACATGAAAGAAAATTACAGTAAGGGGAAAGATTTTAAGGCTTTAATAGCGGCGGTAGCATTCAGCACCGCGTTTTCATTGTGCTCTGCGATGCCGGCGTTTGCGGCATCAAAATATGTCGAGGTTACGGGAAATCCGGTAAATGTCAGGAGCGATGCCGGTACTTCTTATTCTTCTATAGGCAAGGCTCACAAAGGCGATCAATATGCCTATGTGTCCGAAAAAACAGATTCAGACGGTCAACGCTGGTATAAGGTGCAGTTTTCAAAGGATCGGCAGGGCTGGATAACAGCAAAATACGCTAAAACCGTGACCAAGGACGATTCAACTACAGATACCTCGGCATCGGCCAAGCAGGTTGAAATTACAGCAAGTCCTGTCAACGTGCGTTCCGGTGCGGGCAAGTCTTATTCCAAGATCGGCAGCACCTCAAAGGGCAAGAAGTACAAGTATCTCGACACCAAGAAAGACAGCAGCGGTCAGGTCTGGTACAAAATTCAATTTTCTTCCGATAAAACCGGCTGGGTAATGGGTTCTCTCAGCAAATTGATCAACAGCAGTTCAACCACCGCTCCCACAACCAAGCCCACCGAAAATGCCGAAACAACCAAGCAGGTTGAAATTACGGGCAATCCTGTCGTTGTGCGCTCCGGCGCGGGCAAGTCTTATTCAAAGATCGGCAGTACTTCAAAGGGCAAGAAGTACAAGTATCTCGACACCAAGAAAGACAGCAGTGGTCAGGTCTGGTACAAGATTCAATTTTCTTCCGACAAGACCGGCTGGGTAATAGGCTCTCTCAGCAAATTGGTCAACAGCAGTTCAACCACCGCTCCCACAACCAAACCCACGACTAAACCCACAACCAAGCCCACCGAAAATGCCGAAGCAACCAAGCAGGTTGAAATTACAGCAAGTCCTGTCAACGTGCGTTCCGGCGCAGGCAAATCTTATTCCAAGATCGGCAGCACCTCAAAGGGCAAGAAGTACAAGTATCTCGACACCAAGAAAGACAGCAGCGGTCAGGTCTGGTACAAGATTCAATTTTCTTCCGACAAGACCGGCTGGGTAATGGGTTCTCTCAGCAAATTGGTCAACAGCAGTTCAACCACTGCTCCGACAACCAAACCCACAACCAAACCCACCGAAAATGCCGAAACAACCAAGCAGGTTGAAATTACAGCAAGTCCTGTCAACGTGCGTTCCGGTGCGGGCAAATCTTACTCCAAGATCGGCAGCACCTCAAAGGGCAAGAAGTACAAGTATCTCGACACCAAGAAAGACAGCAGCGGTCAGGTCTGGTACAAAATTCAATTCTCTTCCGATAAAACCGGCTGGGTAATGGGTTCTCTCAGCAAATTGGTCAACAGCAGTTCAACCACCGCTCCCACAACCACCCCCACGACCAACCCCACGACTAAACCCACCACCAAGCCCACCGAAAATGCCGAAACAGCCAAGCAGGTTGAAATTACGGGCAATCCTGTCGTTGTGCGCTCCGGCGCAGGCAAATCTTATTCCAAGATCGGCAGCACCTCAAAGGGCAAGAAGTACAAGTATCTCGACACCAAGAAAGACAGCAGCGGTCA
>CANPVE010000025.1 GCA_947581635.1 uncultured Clostridia bacterium
CGCAGGCACCGCAATATCCGCAGGCACCGCAATATCCGCAGGCACCGCAATATCCGCAGGCACCGCAATATCCGCAGGCACCGCAATATCCGCAGCAGCCGCAATATTCACAGGCACCGCAACAGGGCGTATATTATATGCCGCCCCCAAGTTACGCGATTCCCATGTATTATTATGTCTCTCCCGAACGTATAAACAAACAGATTTTTAAGAAGCACTGTAGCAGGGTCGGGTTGATGCTCATGGCGGACGCAGGCATGATGCTCGCGATACAGATAATTATACTGGTTGTGGGAATGATATCCTATATGCTCTTGAGAGACAAGTATTTCCCGTGGCTTGACGTAACTTCGGCAGCCTCCAATATAGCCATGTTTGCGGCGGGACTTTCCGCTATTATCTCACATATGATTCCCGCCCGCGCGCACGGAAACAAATGGCGCATAAAATTTGCCGATCCGTTCCGCGGAGATAAGCTGAGCGGAGGCTTTATTGCCGCGGCAACTGTCACGGCGCTGGGACTTAATTCGCTGTGGGGCTATGTGTATTATTTTTGCACAAACTGGCTGCAAGACCTCACGGGAACGTCGATGGAAGCCTCATCCGAATTGTATACTCAAGCAACAATTCCGCTGGCCGGGTTTATACTTATGGTAATATGGAGTTGTGTTATCGCCCCCGTGACCGAGGAGTATCTGTTCAGGGGAATAATTCTACGCACACTCTCCAAGCACGGCGCCGCCTTTGGAATAGTGATCTCGGCCATACTCTTCGGGCTGATGCACGGCAACATGGCTCAGACACCAATGGCATTCATGCTGGGTCTGACAATGGGCTACGTTGCGATGAAATCTGGCAACATCAGACAGACAATATTCATACACATGGTTAATAATATTGTGGCCACGGTTCCTGAGATTGTGATATATTTCTGTCCGCAGTACTACGAGCATTTCCAATATATGTATGAGGCAATAGATATTGTAACCATATTATTCGCGATATGTGCGCTGATTTATTTTATCGTAAAGCATCACAAAGGCGTTGCGGCTCGCCGCATTCGTCTGAATTGCGGAAGTACTGAAATTTCCAAAGACGAGAGCGACTGGTCAAGGCTCGAGATACCCGAAGAGAGACGCATTCCCCAGTTCAATCTGGTGAGAAATAAATTTATCAATTGTCTGGCGTCGGGCGGTATGATTTTCTTTGTATCGTTCATGCTGCTGACAATATTCGTCTCGGATTTTTTGCCGTATCTCCTCAATATGTTTACAGGCTACTGATAAATGAATGTATGGAGGGAACGGAATAATGAAAAAAATCAGAAAATTCAGCATTCTGATTTGCGGCTTGGTTGCTTTGGTTTTTGTGCTGTGCTCGTGCGATTCCGAAAACAAAAGATATGTTGACGATATAAACGACAAGCTGGTGTCTTTCGCCGATTGTGTTGACGCATTAACCGACAGCCTGAATACAATTTCCGAGGTTCGCACGGTTCCCACCGTGGAGCAGATTGATGAAATTGAAAGCAGAATTGACAAATTGTCGTCAGTGTGCGGCGAAATACAGACATTACGCGCCCCGGAGGATTACTCCGATGTGCAGAAAGCTGTTGCAAAGTCCATGGGAGAATATAAAGACGCAATGGAAAAATGCAAAATACTCATGGAATTCTACCGCAGCTATGATGCGGAATTCCACTTATATTCCACTCCCGACGAGGGCAGCGCGGCTATGGAGGAAAAACTCAACGCGCTTTACAGCGAATTTATGGACGCCATGTGGCAGGCAAGAGATTCCCTCTTGATCGCCAGGGATAAAATTCAGGAAAATTAACCCTTGGGCCGTTAATCACTAATCACATAAAAATTATATTCTATGACTGCCGCACCGACGATGGTGCGGTGGTCGTTTTTTGTTCCGCGCACGAATAAATCTATTGCAACACCAATGAATTTATTGTATAATATAAAGAACGACACTTATTTTAAAATGACTGAAAGGATTGAAGCACACTATGGGTAAGAAGAACGTCGCGGTTATTTTTGGCGGCAGGTCCTCAGAACACGAGGTATCCAGAGCCTCGGTAACAATGATTCTCAACAACATGGACAAAGAAAAATACAACATATATATGCTGGGTATTACAAAAGAAGGTAAATGGTACCTCTATGAGGGTGATGTCAGTCTCATAGCAAGCGGAGATTGGGAAAAATCCGGCAAAATCACGCAGGCATTTATCGTTCCCGACGCGGCTGTTCACGGAATGATAATCATGCGCGAGAGCGGAGCCGAAACCGTGTATCTGGACGTCGCCTACCCCGTAATGCACGGCAGAAACGGCGAGGACGGCACAATGCAGGGATTGTTTGAGCTTGCACGGATACCCTACATCGGCTGCGGCGTCGCGTCGTCGGCCGTATGCATGGACAAAGCGCTCACCAACACCGTGCTTGAATACGGCGGAATTCCACAGGCAAAATTCCTCTGGTTTTATCACAGATATTTCGAGCGGCACATCGACCGCTGCATTGATGAAATTGAGGATAAACTGGGTTATCCTTGCTTCGTCAAGCCCGCCAATGCAGGCTCGTCTGTCGGCATAAGCAAGTGCAGCGATAAACACGAGGTGATGGACGCGGTGAGACTTGCCGCGCAGCACGATGAAAAAATCGTTGTCGAGGAAGGCATAGACGGCCGCGAAGTTGAAGTTGCCGTGCTGGGCAACGACGACCCGATAACCTCCGTTGTAGGCGAGATTCTGCCAGCCGCCGACTGGTACGACTATGACGCAAAATACAACGACGAATCAAGCCGCGTTGTAATTCCTGCCGACCTCAGTCCAAAAACCGCAGAGCTTGTCAAAAAGAGGGCAATTCAAGCCTACAAGATACTCGGCTGCTCGGGTCTGACGAGGGTTGACTTCTTAATCAGAAGGAGAGACGGCGAACCCATGCTCAACGAGCCTAACACGCTGCCCGGCTTCACCGAAATAAGTATGTATCCAAAACTCTTTGAGGCCTCGGGCATAAGTAAGACCGAGCTTATTGACAAGATAATAGAATTCGCCATAGAGAGAGCGAACAAGAAAAAATAAATCTATGAACTCGAATAAATACACGCTCAAAATATCCACCTCTATACAATCCGAAGATTATCAAGACAGCATTGAGGTGAGCTATCCATGCGCATACTCATTTCAAAACGGCACCTACAGGATTAAATATGAAGATGAAGAAAACGGATTCACGGTCTTTAAGGTGCTGCCCGAAGGTGAAATTCAGATACGCCGCCGAAACTCATTCACCATAATAATGCGCGAGGGAAATTCCTACAGCGTCGATTGCGAGACACCTTATGGAACCATTCCCATGACATTCACGCTGCAAAATTCAAGCTGCACACTCGGTGAGCAGGGCGGCGGCTTTGAATATACGGCACAGGTAGAGATTGACGGCGCGGCGCAGATAAACAGCGTTAAAATGAGGCTCACCCCATCAGAAAGGATCGACTGAAAGACATGACAAATTCTATAAATGAAATGCACTCACAAATCAAAGAAGTAATCATGGCGGCCATGGGTCGCGGCGTAGCCGATGAGACACTTCCCGCTAATGCCGCGCCCGCGTTTGCCATAGAGACACCCGCCGACCCGTCTCATGGCGACTTTGCCTCAAACGTGGCAATGGTCTCCGCAAAGGCATTCCACCTGCCGCCGCGCAAGATCGCCGAAATTCTCTGTGAGCGCATGGATTTCACGGGAACATATATCGAACGCGTGGAAGTAGCCGGGCCCGGTTTCATCAACTTTTTTGTAAGCCGCCGTTATTTCAGCGACGTTCTCAGAGGAATACACGCGGACGGCGACGAATACGGCAAATCCGACTATGGCAAGGGCAAGCGCGTGATGGTAGAGTTTGTTTCGGCAAACCCCACTGGGCCGATGCACATGGGCAACGCGCGCGGCGGCGCGCTGGGTGATTGCCTTGCGGCGGTGCTCCAACACGCGGGGTACTATGTCGAGCGGGAATTCTATGTAAATGACGCGGGAAACCAGATTCAAAAATTCGCACTGTCGCTCGACATACGCTATCAGCAGATTTTCAAGGGTGAAGACGCTGTCGAGCTGCCCGAGGATTCCTACCACGGCTCGGACATAATCGACCTCGCAAAAGAATTTGCCGATATTCACGGAGACGAGTACATTAACAAGAGCGAAGAAGAACGCCGCACGGCTCTTGTGGACTACGCTCTGCCCAAGAACATAGCCAAAATGAAGTCAGATATTGCAAAGTACCGCATAGAGTATGACACATGGTTTCTCGAAAGCACGCTGCATGAGAGCGGAGAAGTTGCGGAAGTAATCGACATTCTGACAAAGAAGGGTCTGACATACGAAAAGGAGGGCGCGATTTGGTACAAAGCGACCGAATTCGGCGGCGAGAAAGACGAAGTGCTTGTGCGCGCCAACGGTAATCCCACATACTTCGCGGCCGATATCGCGTACCACCGCAACAAATTCCAGAAGCGCGGCTTCGACACCTGCATTGACGTGTGGGGAGCCGATCACCACGGTCACGTGGCGCGTATGCAGGGCGCCATGAACGCCATAGGCTTGGACGGATCAAAGCTGCACATCGTTCTAATGCAGCTTGTAAGGCTGATGGACAATGGCGTTCCCGTTAAGATGAGCAAGCGCACAGGCAAGGCGATCCAGCTTGCGGACCTGCTCGACGAAGTTTCGGCGGACGCGGCCCGATTCTTCTTCAATCTCCGCGAGGCAAACACTCAGATGGATTTCGATTTGGGACTTGCCGTGCGCGAGGATTCTCAGAATCCCGTGTACTACGTGCAATACGCACACGCCCGCATATGTTCGATCTTCCGCAAGGACGAGGCGAGTAAATTTGACCTTGACAAAATTCCTGTTGAGGCGTTGGATTTGCTGTCTCACCCCTCGGAGATAGAACTTATACGATACCTTTCTTCCCTGCCAAACGAGATTATCGCGGCGGCCAAGGAATACGAGCCTGCCCGAATGACGCGCTATGCCATGGAACTGGCTTCTAAGTACCACAAATTCTACCACGACTGCCGCGTGCTCGGCAACGAAGACGATAATCTCACTGCCGCTCGTCTGTTGCTTTGCGACTGCGTGCGCCAGGTCATCGCAAATATTCTAAATATGCTCAAGGTAACGGCTCCCGAGCACATGGATTCTCAGACCGAGGAGTAATTTCACGTTAAAATCGAAAGGAATTCTAAAATGGGCGATAAAACAGTTTCCGAACTCACCATTATGGATATAACCGAACGTATGCTGAATTTTTCAATGTTCAGCGGAATTGCCGACGCCTCGGACTGTCCCGGCAGCTACAATGACGGCGTCATCGACGCGCTCACCGAAATGCGCCGCGATATGGAGAACATGACCGAACGTAAATTTGTGGCCAAATACGAGGAAGTCAGCATCGAAAAGGGCGACGATATGTTTGAACTGGAGGACGACGATCCACAGGCTGAGTACATTCAGGGCTATTGCAGCGCGGTGGAGGATATATTGAATTTGATCAACCCCTCCAAGCTCTACGATGAAATTAATATGCTTCGTGAGGGCATTGAACCTAAAGATGAAACTGACGAAGATTTTTGGAATGAGATTTTCGGCTAAGCTCAGTTGAGAAACAATAAAAATCAAAAATACCGCTCTTGCCAAATCAAAAAGACAAGGGCGGTATTTATTATTTATCGCATAATAATATCAGTAAAGACAAAAGAGGACAGCCATTCGGAACACATAGATCCTACAGGCTTGTCCTCTTTTTTGATATAATCTATCAATGATAAATTAGGTTAGATTTTAGCGATATCTATTACAGAGAGGTCTGTGTTGCCCGCATTCTTGAGGCAGGTAGCGAGCGCCCTTGCCGTATCAAGAGACGTGAAGCAATGAACGCCGCACTCCACAGCATTTCTTCTGATAAGGTAGCCGTCGCGGTTGGTCTCCATACCCATCGTAGGCGTGTTGATAATCAAGTCAAGCTCGTTGTTTATAATCATATCGATATAGTTTGGCGAACCCTCCTCAATTCTCCTGACCACATGGTTGGAAATGCCGTGATCTTCGAGGAATCTGCCCGTTCCTTCGGTGCAGTAAATCTCATAACCGAGGTCCGCAAAGTCGCGGGCTATGGGGACAACTTCGTCCTTGTCCATATCCTTGACGGTAATTGCGATTTTATGTGTGCGGGGCAGGCGAATTCCGGTGCCGACAAACGCTTTGATGAGAGCCTCCTCATAGCTGTAAGCTATGCCGAGCACTTCACCGGTGGACTTCATTTCAGGCCCAAGGCTGATGTCCGCACCGTAGAGCTTCTCAAAGGAGAATACAGGCATCTTTATGGCTATGGTAGGCTGTTCCTTTTGGAGTCCGTATTCATAACCGAGATCGGTTATCTTTTTGTCGCCAAACAGGCACTGTGTTGCCAGCTTTACAATGGGAATGCCCGTTATCTTGCTAATGTATGGCACAGTTCTGGAGGAACGCGGGTTGGCCTCGATGATGTATACAACGTCGTCTTTGACAATAAACTGTATGTTTATCATACCGCGCACACCCAGCGCAAGCGCCAGATTGCGTGTATCCTCAACTATCTTATCCTGAATCTTTTTACTTATGGATTGACAGGGATACACAGAGATTGAGTCGCCGGAATGTACGCCCGCGCGCTCGATATGCTCCATAATACCGGGAATGAGAATGTCCGTGCCGTCGCAAATTGCGTCGACCTCAACTTCCTTGCCCATGATGTATTTGTCAACCAAAATCGGGTGATCCTGCTGTATGCGATTAATTATGCCTATATACTCCTGAATCTCAGCGTCGGAGAAAGCTATGTGCATACCCTGACCGCCCAGAACATACGACGGACGGACCAACACGGGATATCCGATTTCGTTTGCGGCGGCAATCGCCTCGTCGCAGGTAAACACCGTTCTGCCGGGGGCTTTGGGGATATTGCACTGTGTGAGGATTTGGTCGAAGAGCTTGCGGTCCTCCGCCTTGTCCATGTTCTCCGCAGAAGTTCCGAGGATTCTCACACCCATATTGTCAAGAGCCTGACACAGCTTGATGGCGGTCTGTCCGCCGAACTGAACGACCGCGCCGTAAGGCCGCTCCAATTCAACTATATTGCGCACATCTTCGGGTGTCAATGGCTCAAAATAGAGCTTGTCGGAAACATCAAAATCTGTAGAAACCGTCTCGGGGTTGTTGTTTACAATAATAGTCTCATAGCCTGCCGCCCTGAGAGCCCACACGGAATGAACCGAGCAGTAATCGAATTCCACACCCTGACCTATGCGGATAGGGCCTGAGCCGATAACCATGACCTTTTTCTTGTCGGTGGTGGGATCGACTTCGTTTTCGCTTTCATAGCACGAGTAGTAATAAGGCGTCTCAGCGTCAAACTCGGCGGCGCAGGTGTCAACCATCTTATATGCCGCTCTGATGTTATTGTCATATCGCATGGAGCGAATCTCATCTTCGCTCCTGCCGCATATTTCACCGATAACCTTATCGGTGAAGCCAAGCAATTTGGCACGGCGCAGAGTGTCAACACTTAAATTTTCTTCAATCGCCTTCTCGGTTTCCACGATAGAGGAGAGTTTATCTATAAACCACACGTCAATGGTGGTTATCTCGTGAATTTTCTGCTCCGTGAATCCGCGGCGAAGCGCTTCCGCGATTACAAATATTCTTCTGTCGTCCACCAGATAAAGCGCCTGTTCAAGGGAAGTATCGTCAAGTTCCATGACTTCCTTCATGCGAAGGCTGAATATGTTGGTTTCAAGGCAGCGTATCGACTTCATGAGGGCGCTCTCGAAGTTGATTCCGATGCCCATAACCTCGCCTGTTGCCTTCATCTGCGTGCCGAGTTTCCTCTTGGCATAGACGAATTTGTCAAACGGCCAGCGCGGAATTTTTACAACGCAGTAGTCCAATGTCGGCTCGAAGCAGGCATATGTCTTGTGAGTAATCGCGTTTTTAATTTCATCAAGGCGATAACCGAGGGCAATTTTTGCGGCCACCTTTGCTATAGGATAGCCTGTTGCCTTTGAGGCCAACGCGGAAGAACGGCTCACGCGTGGATTGACCTCTATGACGGCATACTCAAAGCTGTTTGGATTGAGCGCGAACTGCACATTGCAGCCGCCGGCAATATTCAGCTCCTCAATAATGGCGAGCGCCGCGCTTCTGAGCATTTGATGCTCCTTGTCGCCAAGCGTCTGAGAGGGCGCCACAACGATTGAATCGCCCGTGTGAACACCAACGGGGTCGAGATTTTCCATGTTGCACACGGTAATGCAGTTGCCCGCACTGTCACGGATAACCTCGTATTCGATCTCCTTCCAGCCGCCGATATACCTTTCGATAAGCGCCTCGGTCACTCGGCTGACCTGAAGACCGTGGCCGCAGATTTCCACCAGTTCTCCGCGGTCGTGGGCAATTCCGCCGCCCGTGCCGCCAAGTGTAAAGGCGGGGCGCACAACTACAGGATAGCCAATCTTATCTGCAAACGCTACGGCGTCCTCCACCGTGTGTACCACAAGGCTGTCGGCGCAAGGCTGATGGATCTTCTCCATTGTGTCCTTGAATTCCTGCCTGTCCTCCGCCTTGCGGATAGTCTCGGCAGTGGTGCCTATCATGGTGACGCCGTGAGCCGCGAAGAATCCCTCTTCCTCCAGCTCAACAGCGAGATTCAGCGCATTCTGTCCGCCCAAGGTTGGGAGAATAGAGTCGGGATTCTCGGCAAGAATCACCTTCTTGACAGTATCAGTAGTGAGCGGCTCAATGTAAACCTTGTCGGCAATATCCTTGTCTGTCATTATGGTAGCCGGGTTGGAATTGATGAGCACAACCTCAATGCCTTCCTCTTTAAGAGCACGGCAGGCTTGTGTACCCGCATAGTCGAATTCGGCGGCCTGACCGATTATAATCGGACCTGAGCCGATGACTACAACCTTTTTAATATTCGGATTTTTGGGCATTATTTATTGCCTCCCATCATAGCAATGAATTCTTCAAAGAGCGGCGCCGAATCCAGCGGGCCGGGACACGCCTCGGGGTGGAACTGCACGGTGAAAACGTATCCGTTCTTGTATCGCACGCCCTCACAGCTCCCGTCGTTTACATTGACGTGGCTGAGTTCGGCTTTCTCGGGGTCGATGGACTTCTCATCCACCACATAGCCGTGATTCTGAGACGTAATATATATATGACCGGTTTTGAGGTCCTTGACAGGGTGGTTCGCGCCCCTGTGACCGTATTTTAATTTATATGTGTCAAAGCCGTTGGCAAGAGCCATGAGCTGATGCCCCAGACAAATTGCAAAAATCGGAATTTCAGCTTTTATGAGCTTCTTTATCTCCTCAATGATACTGCCGCACTGCTTTGGATCGCCGGGGCCGTTGGAGAGCATTATTCCGTCGGGCTTTGCCGTGAGAATTTCCTCGGCCGTGGTATTGGCGGGGTAAACTGTGACTTCACAGTCCCTGTTGGCCAGAGAACGCGGTATATTATGCTTTGCTCCCAGATCCAGAAGGGCAACTTTATACTTGCCGCCCTTGCCCAGAACATATTTTTCAGGGCAGGTTACTGTCGGCACGGTCTCAGGCAGTGTGTATGCCTTGATCTCCCTCATGCATTCATCCATATCGAAATTCTCGCCGAAAGTTATCATGCCGCGCATTGTACCCGATTCGCGCAGGTGCTTGGTGAGCGCACGGGTGTCAATGCCCTGTATAACGGGAATGTCATTATTTATCAAATATTCCTGCAAGGATCCTTCCGAGCGGAAGTTTGAATCTGTTCTGTTCAGCTCTCGCACTATATAGCCCTCTACCCACGGTCTGCGGGACTCGGTATCTTCCATGCAGACGCCATAGCTTCCTATTATGGGATACGTCATCACCACACATTGCCCCGCATACGAAGGATCTGTGAGAAGCTCGCGATAGCCTGTCATCGACGTATTGAACACTATCTCGCAGACAGTTTTCTTTTCCGCGCCCACGGATTCGCCCTGATAAACTTGTCCGTCCTCCAGAATCAGCCATGCTTTCATTTCGCTGTTCATTCCTTTTCTAACAATTTTTGGAAGACGCCGCAATCAACTTTTTAATTGGCTTGCGACTTCTCTGCAATAAACACATTTCGTATCATTCTATCATAATGCTTCTGGAATTTCAATATCTAATTTATAAATATTTCAACTCATATATTTGCAAATTTTTATCTGAGGGCACGGTTTCCCATTCTGATAATACGGTGATAACAATTCACAAATCCAGTCCGCTCGACTTATACCAAACTTCAATTAAAAACATAAAAATCGAACATAAAAACTCGCGCGTATTGCCTGCGAGCCTTTGGAATGAAGGTTTCTGACGCCTGAAGTTCAGCAGTAAAGGCTTGCCTTTAAAAGGCATTCTTTATTCTCTCTATGGCGGCCACGGAATTTTCATAGGAGCCGAAGGAAGTCAGACGGAAGTATCCCTCACCGCTCGGGCCGAATCCCGAACCGGGTGTGCCCACAACGCCCGCTTTGTTGATAAGCTCATCAAAGAATTCCCATGAGGTAAGTCCGTCTGGAGTTTTAAGCCAGATATACGGTGCATTCACGCCGCCGTAAACCGTGAAGCCCGCGTCCGCAAGGCCCTCGCGAATAACCTTTGCATTGTTGAGATAGTAGGCAATCGTCTCGCGAATCTGCTTCTGCCCCTCGGCGGAATAAACCGCCTCCGCGCCGCGCTGCACTATGTAGGGCACGCCGTTGAACTTTGTGGTCTGACGTCTGTTCCAAAGTGCGTTGAGCGAAATTCCGCCGCACTCAAGTTCCTTCGGAACTACGGTGTAGCCGCAGCGTGTGCCGGTAAAACCTGCGGTTTTGCTAAAACTGCGGAATTCTATGGCACACTTTTTGGCGCCCTCTATCTCAAATATGCTGTGTGGAATATCCTCTGTTATGAACGCCTCATACGCCGAATCATAGAGGATTACGGAGCCGTTGGCAAGCGCGTATTCCACCCACTTCTTCAGACCCTCGCGTGTAATGGAAGCGCCCGTGGGGTTGTTGGGGAAACAGAGGTAAATCATGTCCGCTCTCTTTTCCGGAACAGCGGGGGCAAAGCCGTTCTCCTCGGTACATGGCATATAGACCAGTCTATTCCATTTACCGTCGGAATTCAGGTCGCCCGCTCTGCCTGCCATTGCGTTGGTATCGACATAAACGGGGTACACGGGGTCGCACACCGCAACCACGTTGTCCTTGCCGAAAATGTCTCCGATGTTGCCCGTATCCGACTTTGCGCCGTCACTCACGAATACTTCGTCGGTCTTTATATCGATCCCGCGCGCCTCATAATCATTCTTGACAATGGCCTCGCGCAGAAAGTCATATCCCTGCTCGGGTCCGTAGCCGCGGAAGGTTTCTTCCACGCCCATCTCGTCACAGGCCCTTTTCATAGCATCAACCACGGCGGGTGCAAGCGGCTTGGTGACGTCGCCTATGCCGAGGCGTATTATCGACTTGTCGGGATTTGCCTGAGTGTATGCGGCGACTCTCTTGGCTATGTCGGAAAAAAGATAGCTCTGTGGGAGCTTAACAAAGTTTTCGTTGATCTGGAACATTTTAAACTGCCTCCGTTTATTATTTTTAATTATCAAATATTCAAATAATCCCAAATCGGGAATTAGTGTATTGTTTTGCTTAGACGGTGATAACAATTCACAAATCCAGTCCGCTCGACTTATACCAAACTTCAATTAAAAACATAAAAATCGAACATAAAAACTCGCGCGTATTGCCTGCGAGCCTTTGGAATGAAGGTTTCTGACGCCTGAAGTTCAGCAGTAAAGGCTTGCCTTTAAAAGGCATTCTTTATTCTCTCTATGGCGGCCACGGAATTTTCATAGGAGCCGAAGGAAGTCAGACGGAAGTATCCCTCACCGCTCGGGCCGAATCCCGAACCGGGTGTGCCCACAACGCCCGCTTTGTTGATAAGCTCATCAAAGAATTCCCATGAGGTAAGTCCGTCTGGAGTTTTAAGCCAGATATACGGTGCATTCACGCCGCCGTAAACCGTGAAGCCCGCGTCCGCAAGGCCCTCGCGAATAACCTTTGCATTGTTGAGATAGTAGGCAATCGTCTCGCGAATCTGCTTCTGCCCCTCGGCGGAATAAACCGCCTCCGCGCCGCGCTGCACTATGTAGGGCACGCCGTTGAACTTTGTGGTCTGACGTCTGTTCCAAAGTGCGTTGAGCGAAATTCCGCCGCACTCAAGTTCCTTCGGAACTACGGTGTAGCCGCAGCGTGTGCCGGTAAAACCTGCGGTTTTGCTAAAACTGCGGAATTCTATGGCACACTTTTTGGCGCCCTCTATCTCAAATATGCTGTGTGGAATATCCTCTGTTATGAACGCCTCATACGCCGAATCATAGAGGATTACGGAGCCGTTGGCAAGCGCGTATTCCACCCACTTCTTCAGACCCTCGCGTGTAATGGAAGCGCCCGTGGGGTTGTTGGGGAAACAGAGGTAAATCATGTCCGCTCTCTTTTCCGGAACAGCGGGGGCAAAGCCGTTCTCCTCGGTACATGGCATATAGACCAGTCTATTCCATTTACCGTCGGAATTCAGGTCGCCCGCTCTGCCTGCCATTGCGTTGGTATCGACATAAACGGGGTACACGGGGTCGCACACCGCAACCACGTTGTCCTTGCCGAAAATGTCTCCGATGTTGCCCGTATCCGACTTTGCGCCGTCACTCACGAATACTTCGTCGGTCTTTATATCGATCCCGCGCGCCTCATAATCATTCTTGACAATGGCCTCGCGCAGAAAGTCATATCCCTGCTCGGGTCCGTAGCCGCGGAAGGTTTCTTCCACGCCCATCTCGTCACAGGCCCTTTTCATAGCATCAACCACGGCGGGTGCAAGCGGCTTGGTGACGTCGCCTATGCCGAGGCGTATTATCGACTTGTCGGGATT
>CANPVE010000026.1 GCA_947581635.1 uncultured Clostridia bacterium
GCGTCGCCCCTCTGTATGTACGGCACCATCCCCATCGCCGCCTCCTTCTCCCGCAGCGGGATGCGGCAGGACTGGCTGGCCGCCTTTATGATGTCCAGCGTCCTGCTGAACCCTCAGCTCATTATGTACAGCACCGCACTGGGCCCCACGGCGCTGGTGATCCGTATTGTGTCCTGCACGGTCTGTGGTATCGTGGCGGGACTGCTGCTCCATATCTTTTACAGGAACAAGCCCTTCTTCAACTTTGACGGCTTCGCTCCCGGGGCCAGCCATGACACCCACCCCAATTTGCTCCTTCGGTTCATCTTCAATCTGGGCAGGAATATCAAGGCCACGGGGCTGTATTTCCTGCTGGGCGTATTCCTCTCCGCCCTGTTCCAGCGGTACGTCCCGGCAGAGGACTTCGCCGCCCTGTTCGGCGAGGCCAACGAGGGCTTTGGCGTCCTCATGGCGGCCACCATCGGGGTGCCGCTGTATGCCTGCGGCGGCGGGACCATCCCCCTCATCCGGGAGTGGCTGATGATGGGCATGAGCATGGGCAGCGCGTCGGCCTTCATGATCACCGGTCCCGCCACCAAGATCACCAACCTGGGCGCGCTGAAGATCGTGCTGGGGGTGAAGCGGTTCCTCCTCTACCTGGTCTTTGTGATGGCGTTCTCCCTGGTCACGGGGTTGGCGGTCAATCTTGTTGTTTAGATAGAAAACTTATGCTCGACGCAATTTCAGTACAGGAAGCTGCGGAAAAATAGCAGATCTCCGAACGACGGCTCCAGAAACTTTGCGAAAGCGGCAGAATGGAAAGCGTGAAGCGTTTCGGGCATTCTTGGATGATTCCCGCAGATGCGAAAGAGCCCTGTGATCTAAGAAATCGCCGAAAGGCTGACAGAAGCGAGGTGGCCGCAGCTAATGAACATTAATAATATCAATTTTACGTCCTTTATCCGTGTCACAGAGGCAGGCAGCTTCAACAAGGCCGCCGAGGATCTATATATCACTTCCACCGCGCTGATCAAACAGATCAATCTGCTGGAAAACGATTTGGGTGTGCGTCTCTTTGACCGGACGCATCGGGGATTGACACTGACAAAAGCCGGAGAGTCCCTTTACAAAGACGCCAAGTACATTACGGACTACTGCCGGGAAGCGGTCGAGCGCGCAAGAAGCGCGGGGCTTCGGCACGAACAGGTGATCCGCATTGGTACTTCTCCTATTATGCCCGCTCAAATGCTGATGGATCTGTGGCCGAAGATCCATGAGCATTGTGCCGACGTGAGCTTTAAGCTGGTTCCGTTTGAAAACACTTCGGACAATGCAAGAGAAATTCTGAAAAATTTGGGGCAGAATATCGACGTCGTCACCGGCTTTGTGGACGAGCTTCTCATGAGCCAACGGAATTGCCGGGGACTGTTGATCGAAAATGAGCCGCTTTGCTGCGCGGTGTCCATCTATCATCCGCTGGCATCGAAAGAGAAACTGACGATGCAGGATCTGTACGGGAATGACCTGATGATGATCCATCGCGGATGGTGCCGTCATATGGACGACCTGCGGGATGATCTGACGAAAAACCATCCACAGGTAAACCTCGTGAATTTTGATCTGTACAATGTTGGCGTTTTCAATCTATGTGAGGAAAACAAGGATATTCTGGTCGCCATTAAAAGCTGGAGCATGGTACATCCGCTGATGCGCGTGATCCCGGTAGAGTGGGATCATGTCATGCCCGTAGGGATTCTTTATTCTCCCCATCCGACGGAAGTTGTCCGCCGTTTCCTCTCTGCACTGGAAACGGTACTGGCCTCTTCAAAAGAAAATACTCGGTAATGACCTGCGGTCAGAAGTTCTAACCCCAGGTTAGAACTAATCAACTGAATCGAGACTTCTCCGGAAGCCTCGATTTTATTATAATCATATCGTGGATAGGCAGAATGAATTGCACCCACAAGAAGGATGATGAAGATGAAGCAAAAAATTGCGATGTGTTCTTGTCGATTTGGAAAGGAGCAGTCTATGAAAAAACTGATTGCGTTGATATTAAGTTTTGTGCTTGTTCTCGGTCTTGCCGCTTGCGGTACAGGAACGGACGCAGCCCCTGCGAACTCCGCTCCCGCAAACTCGGAAACGACAAGTCCGTCTGAAAACGACAAGTCGGACACGCCGACAGTAGGAAACATCGTGGAAGCGCCCGGCAGCGGTCCCGCAGATGCTTCTAACATCACCTCTGTCGAGGGTGTCCCACTGATCACACTCAACAACGGCGTACAGATGCCGCAGTTTGGGCTTGGCACACAGATCCAAAGTCTTGAAAACGGCGACCTCGGCGTTCTCAATCAGACTTCCCGTGAATCGGTCGCCGCGGCGCTTAGGACAGGGTATCGTCATCTTGACGATGCACACGGCTATCTTCAGGAGCGTGGCGTCGGTCAGGGGATCATAGACAGCGGTGTGCCGCGCGAAGAAATTTGGATCACGGACAAGCTGTGACCAAGCGAGTACGGCGACGCTTATCATGCTATCGAACAAATGCTGGATCGCCTCGGTGTTGAATACCTCGATTTGGTTTACCTGCATCATCCTGCGGGCGACATAGAAACGATTATTGCGGCTTGGAAAGATATGGAGCGGGCATACCGTGAGGGAAAGATCCGCGCTCTCGGTATCAGTAATTTCGATAACCGCATGGATGCGTTCAATGCCATCATGGAGCAGGAGATCAAGCCACAGATCATGCAGATCGAATGTCACCCGTTTGCACAGCGGCAGGAGACCCGAAAGCTCGCCGAGCAGTACGACATTCAGGTGGAATGTTGGTATCCTCTGGGACACGGGGATCAGCGGCTTCTGAACGCTGAAACGCTGGAAGCGATTGCAGCGGCACATGATAAGAGCGTGGTGCAGATCATCATTCGCTGGCATATTCAGGAGGGATTCTCTGTAATACCCGGTTCAACAAACCCTGATCATATTCAGGAAAACATTGAGATCTTCGATTTTGAGCTGACCGATGAAGAAATGGAACAGATCCGAGCTATGGATCAGGGCGAATCGGGGCGGTATTTCAATCTGAATTACGATATGATGGGCGGAATGTTTACGACCCCGCCGAGAGAATGGGACGGAGAGTTTTATTAAAAACGAATACCCTTTGGAAAGCACCCGCACATTTGAGGGTTCAACATAGGGATTTACAAAAGACAAGTAAATTCAGGCTGACAACCTTCAAGCGAGGCAACAGAAAAGCGACCATGTAGGAACAGTATAGTTCTTACATGGTCGTTCTTATTGTTTTATATCTAACTTATACTCATTATTGAGGGACTTCAGATAAAGCATCTCGCCGACGCATCCGTTTAATCGACGATGACTAAGGATTCTTTGTTCCAAAAGTTCCCCATCTTCATTTTCCGTAGTACAGGAGTAAAAGCGAAAGTTTGCAACCTCTAAAACGATGTTTACACTAAAATAGTTGTGCCGAATACAGAGAAATCCCAATGTTAAATAGAAAATTAAGAATAAAACAACCTGACTCCATTGTGTAAAATCAAAAGCAAATAATGGCAGAATGTACGACAAAAGGTATTCTGCGGTGATTGTTTTTTCTTCGATTGCCGAAACTACTTTGTGTGGTGATGCACCTTCCTTACCATTTGTACATAATGCTATCAGCAACACAATCAACGCTATAAGGCAGGAAATTAAAATACATCCAATGCTGATATACTCCGTCCATAGGTTTGAGGGATTTTCAATGCAACTTTTTATATCAATAAACAGTATCGAGATCCAAAGCGGCGCAAATGAAGTATGGTAAAGGCTCAACGAAAATATTCTTGACACTTAGCGCACCTCCGCTTTACTCCCATTTTTTAGAACCAGCTACTTCCATGGGATTATCATCAAACGGATCAACCATACCTCTATCGCAGAGTAGCTTCACGATTTTGTCTGTAGCCCCGGGTTGTGTTGTATCAAACAATTCACCAACCATAGGAATATTGAATTTTCTCGCCATTTTTGCTCTGCTTCTGGCATTTTTCAGCTTTTGCAGATGGGCGTCATTGAATGACACAAACTTTCTGGGATTGTGTCCGCTTCCAGCTATAGATGAAAACGTAGAAAAATCAGTAACTATATTACACCGTTCAATCTCGACAAGTTTTTTTGTACAGGCTGCTTTATATGCACGTTTCATATTAAAAAGGTTTTCCCCTGCAAGTGTAAGCATATAAATAGTGTTTTCCATGATGACAACGTCTATTGAAGTACGCAGAGATAAGACCTTATCGGTGATTTCTGTAAAAGTACCGTTCGCCCTCAAAAATTTATGCTTTAAAGAGGTCACGGGATTTTGCATAGAAATTAATTTAATTGGCTTTTCTTCTCCGTCAAGATGTACTATCCCTCGCAAGATATAAGCCCTTGCTTTGAATTCCAACGGATCAAGTTCTGTATCCGGTCTTGCAATTGCGGTGATTAAAGCGTCATATTCGTCTGCAATCAGTTCATTGTTAGTGTTAAGACTGTAAATAACCCTGTCCACCGTCGAGCCGTCATATTCGGTAATATCATGATAAGAGTTAAGTATCCCTTTGTTTTCTTCGACGTAGCGTTTGGAAATTTCTGAAACAAATGAAGCTAAAGTCCCTTCAGGCGAAAGAATAA
>CANPVE010000027.1 GCA_947581635.1 uncultured Clostridia bacterium
GGATCTCAATCAGCAGTTTCCAAGAAGATAGGATACAGCGCAGCTGTTATATCGCAGTATCTTCAAAACAAGTATCGCGGCAGCGTAGCGGGTCTGTGTGGGATACCTCGACCGTTGTTGTCAACGTAGTTGAGGCGGAGCTTAAGGTTATTTCGGCTCTTACTGGCGCTAAGTTCGACACAAATAAGAAAGAGCTTAATGAAACGACGATTGACAATGCTGTTCCGGTTGCACTTACATATGCTGCTCTAATGGGCGATGGGAAAAATTACCGTATGTTCCGTTGGTACAGCGCAAAACTCACGAGCTACAAGATCACGCACAACACCAAGAAGGAGGGTGCGCCGGAGGCTCAAAACTATGAGCTTACATTCACCTGCTATGGACGTAAGCTTGACAACAATATCCGAACTACAGCCGATACGGATGGAAGCACAACCACAGATTGGCTTGACACGATACCTGAGGCGCCGGGAGAATAAAAATGGGATTATTTCAGAAGCATGACAAGAGCCTTGAGCTTACTGTTCCGAAGGAATATGAGCTTTATGGTGTAAAGATACGTAAGCTGCCCGTCGGTAAGTATGTTGAATATCTGAAGAAAGCGGATGATCTGCCCTACATTCTTATGAACAAGGTATTTCCCGACGTAGATAATTTCGGGGATCTTCTCGCTAAGCTATTAGAGCTTGACAGAACAGCCTCGCTCAGGGTGCTTGGCAATCTTTTAAAGACAGCGCCGGAGCAGCTCTGTCTGTTGCTTTCAGATCTGCTCGACATACCAATTGAGCGGCTGACGGATCCCGAATGTGAAAACGCGCTCGCCTTAAACGAGCTTATGGAGATCGTTGTTAAGTTCGTGGAGCTTAACGATTACAGTGATTTTTTTGCGAACGTGCGGAGGCTCAAGAAGCTGACCGCACCGCCGAAGGCTCGGGAAACGAAGACGGCGAATACTGGCTCCAGCGATGGCTTGCGGTAGCGCAGTCTATAAATATGACGAAGAGCGAGCTGCTTAATAATTATTATTATGACGAATTCATTGTGATGATGGACGCATATAATGATATGCACTCGCTTGACAAAGATACGGACGGCGGCGACCGTGAGGTTTATGCCGACGAGTTGGATTGATTCAAGCATATTTCCGGGGCGGGAGTTTCCCGCCTCGGAAAAAATCTCAAAAAAGTAATTATAAATATTGTATTTTTGTGAATAATATGCTATCCTTAAGGCAAGGAGAGATTACTATGACAAAAAAACCAGTACGAATGTTATCGCTAATTCTTGCCGCCGTATTGCTTGTTGTATGCTGCTTTACAGGGTGCGGCGAGACGTTGACTATTGAAGAATTTTGTGAAATGGTTAAGGAGGATTTTCCTGAGGCACACATAACGGAAGATGCGGTCGGTAAAAGAAAGGGTGAACATTTATATTTCTTTGAAGATGAAAAAACAAGCGAATATTTTCATTCGACCGCATACAACCCCAGTGAAAATTTATATGAGCGCGGTGGGTTTGGATTCTTGATTCGCCAATTAAAAAATAAAGAAAACACGGAAAAAATATTAAACAGCATAATGCCATTGATTATAAAAAATTGGTCATCTGCAAATACCATTAAAGTTATCTCCCTGGGCAATCCAAACGATGACTTTACTAAATGGCAGGGCGAAGATGGCAATGACGAGGATGGATCAGTGGCTGTAGTAAATTCCGACATTGACATAACAAGCGATATGATAATCTATGTAGATATGTCAGTTTCGGACGATGGTGAAATGTATCTGGATGTATCAATAATTCCAAAATAAAGCAACGGAGCAAAACAAAAAAACAGAACTATTAAAAGCATCTACGGAAGTAGGTGCTTTTAATATTACAGAAAATTAAGAAAACGGAGGAATTTTAGTGGCGGACGAATTAAATGTAGGCAAGCTCGTAGCAGAGATAATACTCGAGAGTGACACAACTGCGGCAGACCAAGTTATTAATCACATTAAAGAAGTCAATAACGCGGCAAAAAACAATAAGGTCACATTGGAGGTCAATGTACAGCACGAGGAAGACTTGGAATATATCAAGGGTGTACTCGAAACCCTTGGAATAAAAGGAACTGAAGCAGAGAGGGTGCTCTCAGGGGCATTCTCTGATACCTCCGGACTGAAATCATATAGGAACAGCCTTGATGTTCTTGCTGCTAAAATAGATGTTCAAAAGAAAAAGGTTCAAGAGCTTGAAAAAACAATGAGCAAAGAACCAAAATTTAAGTCCGACTGGGAGGAGATAGAAAAGGCGACTGCCTCTATTGACAAGGAAAGAATAGCCCTTCAGGAACTTGAGGCAAAATTTGATAAAACCTACGCGGCACAGGACAGTTGGGTCGTAAAGCAGGTCAAATCGTTCCAGAAGCAGGAGGCGGCGACGGACGCAGCGGCGAAAAAGCAGGAAAAGCTGAATCAGCAGATGTCAAACAAGGAGGCAAAGGGTAATCTCGATTCGGCGGTCAGAAGCCTTACATCGGCGTTGCGTACAGCAGATACGGTGTTTCCTGACGCCATAGATGACGTAAGTGAATTCATAACGAAAATCAATGATTTGAAAAACAGTGCATCGTCAACGGGAAGTAAAGGTTTGTCAATATTCTCTGGAATAGTAGCGGGATTGGGCGTCGCTGTTTCCCTTGTTACAACCATAATTTCCAAATACAACGAATATCAGGAGGAAATGAAGAAAAAAGCCCTTGAAAACTGCGAGACATTTCAAGATGAAAGAGAGACACTCGATTCATTCAGATCTCAACTCGATGAGATTGCCAAATCTCAGAGTATCCGCATCCCTTTTAGCAGGTATTCTTTCACTGCTGACATCGGCAGCAGGACTGCCAGAGCTAAATAACGATAAAAATAAGGAGGAAAATTAAAAATGGCACAAAACACGGATTTTGCAAACATAGCACTTAAACAGGTGGGCAACGGACCTACAAAGTATCGCACATGGTACTACGGCTACAACGCCCTTGGTGTTGCGTGGTGCGCGGTATTTACATCGTGGGTTGCCGCTCAGGTAAATGGATTACTGAACAAAATCATTATAAAAACAGACGGTGCGGGTTGTTTTGCCCGCGAGGGTACTGCCAAATCATTGGGCACATGGATTGAAGGCGGCGCTGTGCCACAAGTAGGTGACATAATTACATTTTGCTGGAATGGCTTAGGTCGCTACCCTGGTCAAGATATATATTTCAGCGATCACGTAGGAATAGTCGTTAAGGTAGAAGGTGGTTATGTTTATACAGTTGAAGGAAACGCAGGTGGCACGAATGATACATCAAAAGTATGCACCAAAAAATACGCAATCAACAATGTGTATATAAATGGTTATTATCGACCAAATTGGGCAACTGTTTCAAAAAGTGGTTCTAATGGCTCAAAGCCTACATACAGTAGCACAGGGAAAAATGCAATCAAAGATGTTCAGCGCTGGTGTAATAGCGAATATGGCACGCACTGTACTATTGATGGTATTTTTGGTACACAAACGCTTTCGGCAATTGTGGGAGCTCTTCAGTGTTACCTAAACAAAACC